>NZ_JBVJSX010000010.1:0-111055 GCF_055606225.1 Streptomyces sp. NPDC037100
CCTTCGGTCTTGCGTTTCCGACTCTATCAGATCTTTCCGATCCGATTTCCTCGGTGCTTTCCAGGTTCCCGCTTCCGCGTTTCCCTTTCCGGCGGCTCCGACTTTATCAGAAGTTTCTGAGTCGGATTCCCTCCCCGGCCGGGCATGGCCACCGTGCCTGAATTGGCGCGGGTGCCCCGTCGGGAGGAGTTGTAAACCTACTGGAGCGGGGCGCCTCGATGCAAATCGAGGCGCCCCGCTCCCCGTTGGCCCGGGCTCAGGCCCGACGGGCCGTCAGACCTCCACCACCACAGGCAGGATCATCGGCCGGCGCCGGTAGGTGTCCGAGACCCACTTGCCCAGCGTGCGGCGCACGAGCTGCTGGAGCTGGTGGGGTTCCACCACGCCGTCCTGGGCGGAGCGTTCGAGCACTTCCGTGATCCTGGGGGCCACGTCGGCGAAGGCGGAGTCCTCGATGCCGGAGCCGCGGGCCTGGATGTGCGGGCCGCCGGTGATCTTCCCCGTGGACGAGTCGATGACCACGAAGACCGAGATGATGCCCTCGTCACCGAGGATCTTGCGGTCCTTGAGGGCCGGCTCGCCCACGTCACCGACCGAGAGGCCGTCGACGTAGACGTATCCCGCCTGGACCTTGCCGGAGATCTTCGCCTTGCCCTCGACGAGGTCGACGGCGACGCCGTCCTCGGCGATGACGATGCGGTCGTGCGGGACGCCGGTCAGAGCGCCCAGCTCGGCGTTGGCCCGCAGGTGGCGCCATTCGCCGTGCACCGGCATCAGGTTCTTCGGGCGGCAGATGTTGTAGAAGTACAGCAGTTCGCCCGCGGAGGCGTGGCCGGAGACGTGGACCTTGGCGTTGCCCTTGTGGACCACGTTGGCGCCCCAGCGGGTGAGACCGTTGATCACGCGGTAGACCGCGTTCTCGTTGCCGGGGATCAGGGACGACGCCAGGATCACCGTGTCGCCCTGGACGATGCGGATCTGGTGGTCGCGGTTGGCCATGCGGGACAGGGCCGCCATCGGCTCGCCCTGGGAGCCCGTGCAGACCAGGACCACCTCGCTGTCCGGGAGGTCGTCGAGCGTCTTGACGTCCACGACCAGGCCGGGGGGAACCTTCAGATAGCCCAGGTCCCGCGCGATGCCCATGTTGCGGACCATGGAGCGGCCGACGAAGGCGACACGGCGGCCGTACTCGTGTGCCGCGTCCAGGATCTGCTGGATGCGGTGCACGTGGCTGGCGAAGCTCGCGACGATGATGCGCTTGCGGGCGCCGGCGAAGACCTGGCGCAGGACGTTGGAGATCTCCCGCTCGGGCGGGACGAACCCCGGCACCTCGGCGTTCGTCGAGTCCGAGAGGAGGAGGTCGATGCCCTCTTCGCTCAGGCGTGCGAACGCGTGGAGGTCCGTGAGGCGGCTGTCCAGCGGGAGCTGGTCCATCTTGAAGTCGCCGGTGTGGACCGCCATGCCCGCCGGGGTCCGGATGGCCACGGCCAGCGCGTCGGGGATGGAGTGGTTGACCGCGATGAACTCGCAGTCGAAGGGGCCGATGCGCTCGCGGTGCCCCTCCACCACCTCGAGGGTGTAGGGGCGGATGCGGTGCTCCTGGAGCTTGGCCTCGATGAGGGCGAGGGTCAGCTTGGAGCCGATCAGCGGGATGTCCGGCTTCTCGCGCAGGAGGAAGGGGACGCCGCCGATGTGGTCCTCGTGCCCGTGCGTGAGCACGATGCCCTCGATGTCGTCGAGGCGGTCCCTGATGGACGAGAAGTCCGGCAGGATCAGGTCGATGCCGGGCTGCTCCTCCTCGGGGAAGAGCACGCCGCAGTCGACGATGAGAAGGCGGCCGCCGAATTCGAAGACCGTCATGTTCCGGCCGATTTCGCCGAGGCCGCCGAGCGGGGTGACACGCAGGCCGCCTTCGGGGAGCGGCGGGGGCGTGCGGAGTTCGGGATGCGGATGACTCAAAAGACTCTCCTCACCACGCACGCCACGTACCGGTGGGGCACGTGGCGCGCGTGACGTTCGTGCAGAAGCAGTTGTCTGTGTGGGGTGCGCGGGCACCGGTGGCCCGCTTATTCAGTTGTGAAGCAGTTGCGCGAGGGCCCGCGCGAAGTCTGATGTCAGAGCTGTACCCCGCCGGCGGCAAGATCGATCTTGAGTTGCTCGATCTCCTCGGGCGCGCATTCGACCATGGGAGCGCGCAGTGGCCCGCCGGGCAGCCCCTGCAGGGCGAGTGCCGCCTTGGTCGTCATCACGCCCTGGGTGCGGAACATGCCGGTGTAGACGGCGAGCAGCTTCTGGTGGATCTCGGTGGCCTTCTGGACGTCGCCCGAGGTGTACGCCTCGACCAGGGCGCGCAGCTCGGGGGTGACGACGTGTCCGACGACCGAGACGAAACCGACCGCACCGACCGAGAGCAGGGGCAGGTTCAGCATGTCGTCGCCGGAGTACCAGGCGAGGCCGGAGCGGGCGATGGCCCAGCTGGCTCGGCCGAGGTCGCCCTTGGCGTCCTTGTTGGCGACGATGCGTGGGTGCTCGGCGAGGCGGACGAGCGTCTCGGTGCTGATCGGGACGCCGCTGCGGCCGGGGATGTCGTAGAGCATCACCGGAAGGCCGGTGGTGTCGGCGACGGCCGTGAAGTGCCGGTAGAGGCCTTCCTGCGGCGGCTTGTTGTAGTACGGGGTCACGACGAGCAGGCCGTGTGCGCCGGTACGCTCCGCCGCCCGGGCGAGTTCCATGCTGTGGTGGGTGTCGTTGGTGCCGACTCCGGCCACGACGTGGGCGCGATCGCCGACCGCCTCCAGGACCGCCCGTACGAGATCCGCTTTCTCCGCGTCGCTGGTGGTCGGGGACTCGCCCGTGGTGCCGTTGATGACCAGGCCGTCGTTGCCTGCGTCCACCAGGTGGGCGGCGAGCCGCTGCGCGCCGTCGAGATCGAGTGCGCCGTCCGCCGTGAAGGGCGTGACCATGGCGGTGAGGACCCGCCCGAAGGGGGTCTGCGGAGTCGAGGTCGGAGCCATGGGTTACACGCTACTCGTTGCTCAGGACCGGGTCTGCCCGCGGGGCAGGCGACAAGTCGTGACAAAGGTGGAGCCCGGCACTGCCTGCTCGGGGGTTCAAGCAGTGCCGGACCCGTTTGATCAGGCTAGATGAACTTCTCCAAATGCCGCAATACGGACACTTCGCACGGCTGAACCGTACATCTGTACCTGATCGGGGAACCGGGGCGCGCTACGGCGCCACGCGTCCGTTCGCGTTGAAGGCGGCGTAGGTGAGCGGCATGAGCCGCGACCACTCGGCCTCCATCTTCTCGCCGACCATCTCGATCTCGCGCTGCGGGAAGGACGGCACCTTCGCCAGCTCGTGCTGGGTGCGCAGGCCGAGGAAGTGCATCAGCGAGCGGGCGTTGCAGGTGGCGTACATCGAGGAGTACAGGCCGACCGGCAGGACCGCACGGGCCACCTCGCGGGCGACGCCGGCGGCGAGCATCTCCTGGTAGGCCTCGTACGCCTGCCGGTACGAGTCCTCCATGACGCGACCGACCAGCTCCTGCTGGGCCTGGGTGCCCTCGACGAAGACGTACTTGCCCGGGCGGCCCTCCTGGACCAGCTTGCGGGACTCGTCGGGGACGTAGAAGACGGGCTGGAGCTCGCGGTAGCGGCCGCTCTCCTCGTTGTACGACCAACCGACGCGGTGCCGCATGAACTCGCGGAAGACGAAGATCGGGGCGCTGATGAGGAAGGTCATCGAGTTGTGCTCGAAGGGGCTGCCGTGCCGGTCCCGCATCAGGTAGTTGATCAGGCCCTTGGAACGCTCGGGGTCCTTCTTCAGCTCGTCCAGGGACTGCTCGCCCAGGGTCGAGACGCGGGCGGCGAAGAGGACGTCCGCGTCGGACGCGGTGTGCTTGACCAGCTCGACGGTCACGTCACTGCGGTAGCTGGGCTTGAGGTCGTCGGCGGGGGTGTCGGTCACGGTTGGCAGGGCCTTCCCATCTCGTCGTGTGGCGACGCCACTCTACGGCCCGGCCGATTCGGTGCGATCGGTGCCGTGCCGCAATGAAGTCGGTGAAACAGGGCACCTCTGAGGGAGTTCGTTCGTCTCTACAGACGAAAGTGATCCGTTCCACCCTTGAAGGAGACATACCCCTGATGTTCGGTCGGCGTGAACCCGTACCGTTTGCCTTCGTCGCCGAGGCCGACAGGTTCCGCAGCAATGTCACTCCCCCACCGCGCGAGCGGTCGTCCGTCGGTCAGATGGCCGGGCGTTGGCTGCTGGGGCTCACCATCGTGGCGGGGCTCGTGGGGTCCCTCGTCATCGGGACGCCCGCGCTGACGCCCGACAAGACGGCTGATCAGCCTCAGCAGTCGCAGGCGTCCGACAAGCGCTGAATCGCACCGGGCCGGCGGTGACTCCATCCGGCCCCCCGCCAGTGGTGACCGGGGACACAGATCGGTAGCCTCACCGGGCACAGCCCACGCATGGATCGAGTGAGGACCAGCCGTGCCCCTGCCCTTCCTGACGGCCGACCGCGTTTTCGAGGCGGCGGACGACGTTCCGTTGCCGCACGAAGACCGTGACCGCTGGCGGCGTCCGTACCGGCCCGGGCCGTGGCGCGTCGTGGTGGCCGCGCTCGCGCTGCTGCTCGCCTCGTTCGTGCTGTTCGCGGCGGTCATCATCGCCGCGACGGCTCAACTCGCCTCGGCGGCGCTGGTGTTCGGCCTGGCGCTGCTCGTCATCGCCGCGGCGCTGCGGCTGCTGCGCGTGGGCGTGTGGGTCAGCGCGCGCGGGCTGCGGCACGTGGGTTTCCTCACGACGCGTACGGCGTCCTGGGAGCAGGTCGCCTCCGTGCGGACGGTGCAGCAGCCGGTGCGCTGGCTGGGGCTGCCCCGGACCGTGCAGGGGCAAGCGCTGCTGCTCGGGCGCCAGGGCCGGGACGCGGGCGATGTGCCGCCCCTGATGACCACGCACAACGCGGACTTCCTGGGTCGCGCGGAGGCCTTCGACCGGGCGGCCGACTCGGTCGAAGCGTGGGCCGAGGACTACGGCCCGCGCTGACATCCAAACCCTCATGACACAGGGGCCGGACCGTGAGAAAACGGTCCGGCCCCTGCGTCATGAGTGGGCAGCGGTTCAGGCCGCTTCGGGCTGCTTGCCGTCATGCAGGGCGATCGCGCGCTGCATCGCCTTGCGGGCGCGCGGGGTGTCACGGGCGTCGTGATAGGCGACGGCGAGGCGGAACCAGGCGCGCCAGTCGTCGGGGGCGTCCTCCGTCTCGGCCTTGCGCCGGGCGAAGACCTCGTCGGCCGAGTCACGGTCGATGCGCCCGCTGGGGGTGCGTCGCAGTTCGTCGACGGGCAGACCGCCCTCGGCGTCGAGTTCGGTGGCCAGTTGATTGGCCCTGCGGGCGAACTGCGTGTTCTTCCACAGGAACCACAGGCCGATGACCGGCAGGATCAGCACGGCGACGCCGAAGGTGACGGTGAGGGGCGTGCCGATCTCGATGAGCAGGACGCCGCGGCTGCCGACCAGGACGAAGTAGACGACCAGGACGGCGGCGGTGAGGGCGTAGGTGAGCTTCGCGCGCATGACGGTCAGGGGCTCAGTTCAGATCCAGGAAGTGTTCAAGGCCGAACGTCAGGCCCGGGGTGCTCACCACGCGGCGGGCGCCGAGCAGGATGCCCGGCATGAAGCTGCTGTGGTGGAGCGAGTCGTGCCGGACCGTGAGGGTCTCGCCCTCGGCGCCGAGCAGGACCTCCTGGTGGGCGAGCAGTCCGCGCAGCCGCACGGCGTGCACCGGGACGCCGTCGACGTCGGCGCCGCGGGCCCCGTCGAGGGCGGTGGCCGTGGCGTCGGGGGCCGGGGCGGTGCCCGCGGCGCGGCGGGCTTCGGCGATCAGCTGGGCGGTGCGCGTGGCGGTGCCGGAGGGGGCGTCCACCTTGTTCGGGTGGTGCAGCTCGACGACCTCGACCGACTCGAAGTAGGGGGCTGCGAGCTGCGCGAACTTCATGGTGAGGACGGCGCCGATGGAGAAGTTCGGCGCGATGAGCACGCCCGTCTCAGGGGAGGCGGACAGCCAGCCGTTCAGCTGCGCGAGGCGCTCGTCGGTCCAGCCGGTGGTGCCGACGACCGCGTGGATGCCGTGACCGACGCAGAACTCGAGGTTGGCCATGACCGAGTCGGGCGTGGTCAGTTCGACCGCGACCTGGGCGCCGGCTTCGGTCAGCGTCTCCAGCTTGTCGCCCCGGCCGAGGGCGGCGACCAGTTCCATGTCCTCGGCGGCTTCGACGGCTCGTACGGCTTCCGAGCCGATCCGGCCCTTGGCGCCGAGGACCGCCACGCGCAGCTTGCTCATCTCTTGTGCTTCCTTCACCAGGGGATTGTCAGGCGACGGCGTCGTTGAGGCGGGCCGCCTGTTTGTCCTTCAGCGGGCCGATGACCGACAGGGAGGGCCGCCGTCCCAGGATCTCGCGGGCGACCTCGCGGACGTCGTCCGGGGTGACCGACGCCATCCGCGACAGCATGTCGTCGACGGACATCTGCTCGCCCCAGCACAGCTCGCTCTTGCCGATGCGGTTCATCAGCGCGCCGGTGTCCTCCAGGCCCAGGACCGTGGAGCCCTGGAGCTGGCCGATCGCACGCCCTATCTCGTCGTCCGAGAGGCCGTGCTCGGCGACCTGGTCGAGCTCGTCGCGGCAGATCTTCAGCACGTCGTGCACCTGCGAGGGCCTGCAGCCGGCGTAGACGCCGAACAGGCCGCAGTCGGCGAAGCCGGAGGTGTACGAGTACACGCTGTAGGCCAGGCCGCGCTTCTCGCGGACCTCCTGGAAGAGTCGGGAGGACATGCCACCCCCGAGGGCGGTGTTCAGCACGCCCAGGGCCCAGCGGCGCTCGTCCGTGCGGGGCAGGCCCGGCATGCCGAGCACGACGTGCGCCTGCTCGGTCTTGCGGTCGATGAGCTCGACGCGGCCCGCGGTGCGCAGGGCACGCTTGCCGGTGCGCGGGGCGACCGGGTCAGCGGCCGGGTCCTTGAAGGCACCGGCCTTCTCGAAGGCGGCGCGGACCTGCCGGACGACCTTGGCGTGGTCGATGTTGCCGGCGCAGGCGACGACCAGGTGGGTCGGGTCGTAGTGCTTCTTGTAGAAGCGGCGGATGCGGTCGGCGGTGAGGGCGTTGACGGTGTCGACCGTGCCGAGGACCGGGCGGCCGAGGGCGTTGTCGCCGAACATCGTGTGCGCGAACAGGTCGTGCACGCAGTCGCCCGGGTCGTCCTCGGTCATGGCGATCTCTTCGAGGATGGCGCCCCGCTCGACGTCGACGTCGTCCTCGCGGATGAGCGAGCCGGTCAGCATGTCGCAGACGACGTCGATGGCCAGCGGCAGGTCGTTGTCGAGCACGCGTGCGTAGTAGCACGTGTACTCCTTCGCCGTGAACGCGTTCATCTCGCCGCCGACCGCGTCCAGCGCGGCGGAGATGTCCAGGGCCGACCTGCGGCTGGTGCCCTTGAAGAGCAGGTGCTCCAGGTAGTGGGTGGCGCCGTTCAGGGCCGGGGTCTCGTCGCGGGAGCCGACGTGCGCCCAGATGCCGAAGGTCGCGGAGCGGACCGAGGGCTGGGTCTCGGTGACAATGCGCAGGCCGCCGGGGAGGGTGGTCTTGCGGACCGTACCGATGCCGTTCTCACCCTTGATCAGGGTTTGGGTACGGGCGACGGCCCGCGCCTCCGAGGAGGTGCGGGCCGTCGCCTGGAAGCCACGGGGCGTCACTTGTCGCCGTCGTCCTTCTTCTCGTCGTCGTCTTCGCCCTCGATGACCGGGATCAGGGAGAGCTTGCCGCGGGAGTCGATCTCGGCGATCTCGACCTGGACCTTCGCGCCCACGCCGAGGACGTCCTCGACGTTCTCCACGCGCTTGCCGCCGGCGAGCTTGCGGATCTGCGAGATGTGCAGCAGACCGTCCTTGCCCGGGAGCAGCGACACGAACGCGCCGAAGGTGGTCGTCTTCACGACCGTGCCCAGGTAGCGCTCGCCGACCTCCGGCATGGTCGGGTTGGCGATGCCGTTGATCGTGGTGCGGGCGGCCTCGGCGGACGGTCCGTCGACCGCGCCGATGTAGATCGTGCCGTCGTCCTCGATCGTGATGTCGGCGCCGGTGTCCTCCTGGATCTGGTTGATCATCTTGCCCTTGGGGCCGATGACCTCGCCGATCTTGTCCACGGGGATCTTGACGGTGATGATCCGCGGGGCGTTCGGGGACATCTCGTCCGGCGTGTCGATCGCTTCCATCATCACGTCGAGGATGTGGAGGCGGGCGTCACGGGCCTGCTTGAGGGCCGCGGCCAGGACGGAGGCCGGGATGCCGTCCAGCTTGGTGTCGAGCTGGAGGGCGGTCACGAAGTCCTTCGTGCCGGCGACCTTGAAGTCCATGTCGCCGAAGGCGTCCTCCGCACCCAGGATGTCGGTGAGGGTGACGTAGTGGGTCTCACCCTCGATCTCCTGGGAGATCAGGCCCATGGCGATACCGGCGACGGGGGCCTTCAGCGGCACACCGGCGTTCAGCAGCGACATGGTGGAGGCGCAGACCGAGCCCATGGACGTCGAGCCGTTGGAGCTCAGCGCCTCGGAGACCTGGCGGATCGCGTAGGGGAACTCCTCGCGCGTCGGCAGGACCGGCACCAGGGCGCGCTCGGCGAGGGCGCCGTGGCCGATCTCGCGGCGCTTCGGGGAGCCGACGCGGCCGGTCTCGCCGGTGGAGTACGGCGGGAAGTTGTAGTTGTGCATGTAGCGCTTGCGGGTCACCGGGGAGAGGGTGTCCAGCTGCTGCTCCATGCGGAGCATGTTCAGGGTGGTGACGCCCAGGATCTGGGTCTCGCCACGCTCGAACACGGCGGAGCCGTGGACCCGCGGGATGGCCTCGACCTCGGCGGCCAGGGTGCGGATGTCGGTGACACCGCGGCCGTCGATGCGCTTCTTCTCCTTGATGACGCGCTCACGGACCAGGGTCTTGGTCAGCGAGCGGTACGCGGCGGAGATCTCCTTCTCGCGGCCCTCGAACTCCGGGAGGAGCTTCTCGGCGGCGAGCGCCTTGACGCGGTCCAGCTCGGCCTCGCGCTCCTGCTTGCCGGCGATGGTCAGCGCGGAGGCGAGCTCCGGCTTGACGGCGGCGGTGAGGGCCTCGAGAACGTCGTCCTGGTAGTCCAGGAAGATCGGGAACTCGCCGGTCGGCTTGGCGGCCTTGGCGGCGAGGTCCGACTGGGCCTTGCAGAGCACCTTGATGAAGGGCTTCGAGGCTTCCAGACCGGCGGCGACGACCTCTTCGGTCGGCGCCTCGGCGCCGCCCTCGACCAGCTTGATGGTCTTCTCGGTGGCCTCGGCCTCGACCATCATGATCGCGACGTCGCCGTCCTCCAGGACGCGGCCCGCGACGACCATGTCGAACGCGGCGTCCTCGAGCTCGGTGTGCGTCGGGAAGGCCACCCACTGGCCGCGGATCAGCGCGACGCGGACGCCGCCGATCGGGCCGGAGAAGGGCAGGCCGGCCAGCTGCGTGGACGCGGAGGCGGCGTTGATCGCCACGACGTCGTACAGGTGGTCGGGGTTGAGCGCCATGATCGTGGCGACGACCTGGATCTCGTTGCGCAGGCCCTTCTTGAAGGAGGGGCGCAGCGGGCGGTCGATCAGGCGGCAGGTGAGGATGGCGTCCTCGGAGGGACGGCCCTCACGGCGGAAGAAGCTGCCGGGGATCTTTCCGGCGGCGTACATCCGCTCCTCGACGTCCACCGTGAGGGGGAAGAAGTCGAGCTGGTCCTTGGGGTTCTTGGAGGCGGTGGTGGCCGACAGCACCATGGTGTCGTCGTCCAGGTACGCCACGGCGGAGCCGGCGGCCTGCTTGGCCAGGCGGCCCGTCTCGAAACGGATGGTGCGGGTACCGAAGGCGCCGTTGTCGATGACGGCCTCGGCGTAGTGGGTCTCGTTCTCCACTAGTGTTATCTCCTCGTCTTCGTCCCGTCGCTGCCCGTGTGGCAGGGGGACGGTTGCGGAGAAGCGCTCCGGGCTGTGCGGGCCGGTCTTCGATCGAAGCACCCGGGGCTCGCTTCCCCCGGGGGCCACTACCGAGGACCGGCGGCGGCTAGGTGCGCCTCTCCTCTTCTTGTTGTGCTGTGTCGTCCTTATTGCGTTGTGCTACCACACTACAAAGCAGTGGTGACACTCCGCACGTACAGCAAAGGGAGCGGTCCCCTTTCCTTCGGGAACCGCTCCCCTCACGGCGTCTTACTTGGCGCCCGCCGCACCGCGGCGGATGCCGAGGCGGTCGACCAGCGCACGGAAGCGCTGGATGTCCTTCTTCGCCAGGTACTGGAGAAGGCGGCGACGCTGACCCACCAGGATCAGCAGACCACGGCGGGAGTGGTGGTCGTGCTTGTGGGTCTTGAGGTGCTCGGTCAGGTCCGAGATGCGGCGCGAGAGCATGGCGACCTGGACCTCGGGGGAGCCGGTGTCGCCCTCCTTCTGGCCGAACTCGGTGATGATCTGCTTCTTCGTAGCGGCGTCGAGCGGCACGCGTACTCCTCGTAGTCTGTGATGGCCACCGAGTGCCCCCGGTCTGTGTCTCGGGGGAGCTTCCATGACTCGGAAGGCGGGGATCCGCTGGGCGCGGCCTCCAGAGCGGTGGGCTCCGGGGGTGCGTACACAAACGGCCGTCGGCCATCGTACCAGGCGACCGGGGTCCCCTTTGCCCTGGTCTTTCGAACCTCCCGGCCGGAGCGGAGCGGGCCACTAGGGTGAGCAGATTCGGATCGTTCGTACGTCGGGAAGGGGTCGCTGCGGCATGGCGGAGACGGCTGAGGAGATCAAGGCGCGCAAGGAGCGGGAGCGGGACGAGCTCTACGCCCTCGACATCTCCGGTGTCGAGTGGCACAGCGCGCCGGGCACCGAGGCGCACGAGGAGCGGGTCGAGATCGCCTATCTGCCCGAGGGGGCCGTGGCGATGCGGTCGTCGCTCGACCCGGGCACGGTGCTGCGCTACACGGAGGCGGAGTGGCGGGCGTTCGTGCTGGGGGCTCGGGACGGGGAGTTCGATCTTGAGCCGGGGGCGCACACCACAGGCCCAGCCCCGGAGTGACTCGCGGGTGCGGTGACCCGTACAGCGAGCTGTCGGATGTTTCCGACAACTCGGTGATCGAGCCACCGCAGGTGGCGTGTCCTACTGCGGGGTATGGGGTCCCGCAGTAGGCGAGTACCTGCCGCCGTCCCTCCACCGCTGGACTCGGACACCGGCGCCCGGCAGGGTCCCGCCCACGCGACGAACCCACACCACCCCGCAGGCTTCCGCGGGGGAGGCTCGTAGCTCGTGGTCGAGAGTGGCGGTCGGAGGGGCTGTCGGCGGTTTGGGCACGACCAGGGTGGCGCCGAGCCGGTAGCTCTTCGTCCTGCACGCGAAGACCTGGTCCTGGCGAATCTCGTTCTAGTGAGGCCGGAGCAAGCAGATCGACGGCTTCGTTGCAGGCCTGGTTCAACCGTGTGCGCCCTGTAGGAGGCGGAGCCTTCAGTCCGTTGCTCAGCCTCCCAGGGCCGGGCGGCGCGGATGTTGCTTCCGGCAGCCGGAGGAGGGGAACGACCCCCCTCAGGATGCAAGGCGCAGGCCTCGAGCTTCGCCGGGCCGTCCCGTCCAGGCACCCGGAAGCACGCGTTTTCAGCCGGTCATGGAGCGCACCCGCGCGTACACGTCGAAGACGGCCAGAGCCAGAGGGATCAGGGTGAGCAGGACCAAGCTCTCGGCGATCTCCAGGAAGCGGCCCCAGAAGGGGGTGACACCACGGCGGGGCGCGATCAGGCCGATCGTGGTGGCCAGGGCAGTGGTCGCGGCGACCGCCGCAGCGAGCCACACGCTGCGGATGTCGAGAGCGTTCGTGTCTCCCAGGAAAGCGTCTTGCCAGTACTCCTGCGGAGGGTTGAGAGCGAGCCCGAGGCCGAGGAAGACCAAGGAGGCCAGCCCCGCAGCGAGAGTGGCACCGACTTGAGCCGTGTAGCGGAAGAGGTTCGCGCGCATGAGCATGGCGATGCCGGTCGCAAGGGCGAGGAGCTGGGCCCACACGTTGCTGGAGAAACCGAGGACGATCGACGCGCCCACAGCGACGAGCGCGCAACCCCCGACAAGCCCGACAAGGAGCTCGTGGCCACGGCGGACCTGGGCCGCGATGCGCTCGATGTCGACGGGCTCCTGCGGTGCGGGCTCGCTCGACGCGTAGCTGCCGTGGGAGTGGTTGGGCGCGTCGAAGCCGATGGGCAGCCGTGCGAAACGCATGGACAGTCCCGGCAGGAAAGCGAGCGCGCTGACAGCGAGCGGTGCGCAGATGGCGGCCGTCTCGATCGGCGTCAGGTCTTCGAGCATCGCGATGAACGTGGCCAGCATGCCGATCGCCGAGGCGAAGACGAAGGCCACGAAGGGACCGTCGCCGCCGGGCGCGACCACGGTGAGTACGAGCGAGGCCACCAGAACGGCCGCGCAGGCCAGCAGGAACTGGAGCTTTCCGATGCCCTGCCCTTCGGAGAGCGCCAGCAGCCCGGAGCCCGCCACGCCGACGTTCGGCAGAGCGCCCAGACCGAGGGCGATCGCGGAAGCCCTGTCGTCGTACACCCGCGCGCGTACGCACGCGATGGTCGTCAGCAGGATGCCGGTGACGCCCGCGACGATGCCCTGGAGGCTGTTCATGTCGTGGTGGATCTGGGAGCTCCAGGCCACGAACGCGAGGAGCATGGGCAGGATGCCGCCGGCGACGAGGCCCGCGGCGCGCGTGAGTTCACCGTTCCACAGCGTGCGGTCGCGGGTCACCGCGGCGGCAACCGCCTCGGAGACGTCGTCGAGGACAGCAGGCGGCAGAGACTCGGAGAACGGGCGCAGGGCGAGCAGTTCGCCGTCGAGGATGCGCTGCGCCGCGAAGGAACGGGCGCCGTCGAGCACGGTGCCGTCACGGCGTACGAGGTGATAGCCGACGGGCGCGCCCTCATCTGGGCTCTGCTGGGAGAGCCGCAGGATCTCCGGGTAGAGGTCGGCGATCGGTACGTCGTCGGGCAACGCCACATCGATCCGGCTGTCGGGCGCCACGATGGTGACCCTGCAGAACCCGAACCCCATGCCCACTCCCGAAGGAGCTCCGGTACCCGGTGCGCCGCTCGCGCCGGCCGGCGCGGAGGCCGTCATGCTCACCTGCTGTTCCCCCTCGTCGGTGATGGGGGCGGACAACGGAGTCGCCGCCCGAGTCCGCCCGTATAGATATTGTGTGAATCGCACCGCTGCATCGGCGATCGCCGCTGCGGTGCCCGGAACTCGCGGCACCCGCTTGGTCCGTACGTCAGGGATTGCACCGCATTTCCCAGGACGATTCGCAACTGCTCACACGTCTCTTGGGCACCCTACCGCCCGTCGCTGTCAGTGATTGTCAGTAGGATCACCGTTCGCGATCGACGTTCGCCTGACACGGGGCGGCGGACGAAACGACTCGGTCCGTCAAGGAAATTGGTGCGTTGTGAGCCACATCGTCGTCAAGCGCCCACCGCGGGCACTGCCGAAGGACGTGCCCACTGACGAGGTCGTGCTGCAGCCTCCGCCGGAGCTTCCGCGCGGGCAGCAGGAGGGCGCTGTGATGCAGCTCCTGCCCATGCTCGGCATGGGCGGATCCGTGGTGTTCTTCTTCAACCCCCAGGCCCCTCCCTTCATGAAGATCATGGGCATGGTGATGATCGCCTCGACGGTCGCCATGGGCGTCGCGATGCTGATCCGCTACCGCCGGGGCAATCAGGGGCAGTTGGCGGACATGCGCCGCGACTACCTGCGCTATCTGTCGCAGACCCGGCGCACCGCACTGGACACCGCGCGGACCCAACGCGACGCCCAGTACTACCTGCACCCGTCGCCGGAGCAACTGTGGGCTCTGGTCGCCGAGGGCAGCCGGGTGTGGGAGCGGCGCACCTCTGACGAGGACTTCGGACAGGTGCGCGTGGGTCTCGGCCCGCAGGCGCTGGCCACTCCGCTCGTTCCGCCGCAGACCGCGCCGGTCGACGAGCTGGAGCCGCTGACCGCGGGCGCCATGCAGCGCTTCCTGGCCACACACTCCACCCTCGACGACCTGCCGATGGCGGTCTCGCTACGCGCCTTCTACCACCTGACGATCAGCGGCGAGCCAAGCACGGTGCGGGGCGCCGCCCGCGCGGTGGCCGCGTCCCTCGCCTCGCTGCACTCCCCCGAGGACCTGATCATCGCCGTCGCGGCAGGACGCGAGTCGGCGCACGAGTGGGAGTGGGCGAAGTGGCTGCCGCACGTTCAGACCCCGGGCCGGGCGGACGGTGCGGGCAGCGTGCGCCTGATCACGGGCAACCCTCTGGAGCTGGAGGACATGCTCGCCGGCCGTCTCGAGGGCCGCCCGCGCTTCCACCCGGCCGCCCCACCCGTCCCCGATCAGCCGCACCTGGTGATCGTGCTGGACGGCGTCTACCTGCCGCCCGCGTCGCTGCTGGCCGGCCCCGAGGGCCTGCAGGGCGTGACGGTCCTGGAGATCGTCCCCGGCGACCTGACCACCGGTCGCGGGGATCTTTCCGTCGTCGTGCGTCCGGGGGAGCTGAACCTGGAGTCGGCCCACGGCATGGTCTACGAGGGCACTCCGGACGTCCTGTCGTACGAGGCGGCCGAGGCACTGGCTCGGCAACTGGCCCCGCTGCGCATGGCATCGGGCGGCGACGACGACGAACCGCTGCTCGCCGCACTGGAGTTCACGGACCTGCTGAACCTGGGTGACGCGGCCTCGGTCGACCCCAGGCGGACCTGGCGGCCGCGCTCGCAGTCCGAACGGCTGCGCGTGCCGATCGGTGTCGGTGAGGAGGGCCGGCCAGTGATGCTCGACCTCAAGGAGGCGGCGCAGGAGGGCATGGGCCCGCACGGCCTGTGCGTCGGTGCGACCGGCTCCGGGAAGTCGGAGCTACTGCGCACCCTGGTCCTCGGCCTCGCCGTGACCCACTCGTCCGAGACGCTGAACTTCGTCCTCGCGGACTTCAAGGGCGGTGCGACCTTCGCGGGCATGGCCCAGATGCCGCACGTCGCAGCGGTGATCACCAACCTCGCCGACGACTTGACCCTGGTCGACCGCATGGGCGACTCGATCCGCGGTGAGCTCAACCGCCGTCAGGAGATGCTCCGCGACGCGGGCAACTACGCGAACATCCACGATTACGAGAAGGCCCGCGCGGCGGGCGCTCCCCTTCAGCCGATCCCCTCGCTGGTCCTGGTGATCGACGAGTTCAGCGAGCTCCTCACCGCCAAGCCGGACTTCATCGAGATGTTCGTGCAGATCGGCCGTATCGGCCGTTCACTGGGCGTGCACCTACTGCTCGCCTCCCAGCGCCTGGAGGAAGGCCGGCTGCGCGGCCTCGAGACCTACCTGTCGTACCGGATCGGTCTGCGGACGTTCTCGGCGGCCGAGTCGCGCGCCGCCATCGGCGTCCCGGACGCCTACGAACTGCCGAACGTCCCGGGTTCCGGTTATCTGAAGTTCGGCACCGACGAGATGGTCCGCTTCAAGGCGGCGTACGTCTCCGGGGTCTACCGCTCGAGTTCGCAGCAGGCGGCGGCGTACGGCGGACCGCTTCCCGTGGACCGACGGCCCGTGCTGTTCACCGCGTCCCAGATCCCGGTGCAGTACATGCAGGTGCCGCAGCAGCGCCAGGAGGAGCCCCGCACGGGGGACGACGCGCTGGCGGACACCGTGCTCGACGTGATCGTTCGGCGGCTGGAGGCGCAGGGTCCGGCGGCTCACCAGGTGTGGCTGCCCCCGCTGGACAGCCCGCCGTCACTCGACACGCTGCTGCCCGGGCTCGCCCCCGTGCAGGGCCGCGGCATGACCCAGCCCGGCTACGACGGCGCGGGCCGGCTCGTCGTCCCGGTGGGCCTCGTCGACAAGCCGTACGAGCAGCGGCGAGACCCGCTGTGGGTGGACTTCGGCGGCGCGGCGGGCCACATGCAGATCCTCGGCGGCCCGCAGTCCGGCAAGTCGACGCTGCTGCGCTCGATCATCGCGTCTTTCGCGCTGACCCACACCCCGCACGAAGCGCAGTTCTACGGCCTGGACTTCGGTGGCGGCGGCCTGTCGGCCGTGGCCGGCGTGCCGCATGTGGGCGGAGTGGCCTCGCGCCTCGATCCCGAGAAGGTGCGGCGCACGACGGCCGAGGTGTACGGCGTCCTGACGCGTCGCGAGGAGTACTTCCGCAGCTCCGGCATCTCCTCGATCGCCGAGTTCCGCACCCGCCGCGCGCGCGGCGACATCTCGGTGACCGACCAGCCGTGGGGCGACGTCTTCCTGGTCATCGATGGCTGGGGCAACTTCCGTGCGGACTATGAGACGTTGGAGCCGCTGGTCCTGGACATCGCGTCCCGCGGCCTCGGTTACGGCATCCACCTCATCCTCACCGCGTCGCGTGCCATGGAGGTGCGCTCGAACCTCAAGGACCAGCTGATGAACCGGCTGGAGCTGCGGCTCGGTGACCCCATGGACTCCGAGTTCGACCGCAGGGTGGCGGCCAACGTCCCCACCGGCGTACCGGGCCGGGGCCAGACCCCGCAGAAACAGCACTTCATGGCGGCGGTCCCGCGGATCGACGGACTGTCCTCCGACACGGACCTGGCGGAGGCGACGACGGCTCTCGCGGCCGAGGTCAGCCGCCACTGGCAGCAGCCCGGGGCGCCCGAGGTACGTCTGCTGCCGAAGCGGTTCTGGGCGAACCAGCTGCCTCCCGGCGACCGCTTCCCGAACCGCGGCGTCGCCTTCGCACTGGACGAGGAGAACCTCGAGCCGGTGTTCGTGGACTTCGAGCAGGACCCGTTCTTCCTCGTCTTCGGTGAGAGCGAGTCCGGCAAGTCGAACCTGCTGAAGCTGCTCATCCGGCGTCTCACCGAGCGCTACGACGGCAGCACCTGCAAGCTGTTCGTGGTCGACAACCGCCGTTCCCTGCTCGGGGTGACCCCGCCGTCCCATCTGGCCGAGTACATCCCCATGTCGAACCAAATGCAGCACCACATGGACGCGCTGGCCGATCTGATGCAGCGGCGCACGCCGACGGCGGACGTCACGGCGGAGCAGCTGCGGGACCGGAGCTGGTGGCGTGGGCCCACGGTGTACGTGATCATCGACGACTACGACCTGGTGTCGACGTCGAGCGGCAATCCGCTGGCAGGGCTCACCGAGCTGCTTCCGTTCGCTCGGGACGTGGGGGTGCGGTTCATCATCGCGCGATCCACGGCTGGTGCGAGTCGGGCCGGTTACGAGGCCTTCATGCAGCGTATGAAGGAGCTCGGCGCCCAGGGCGTCGTCCTGTCAGGTGACCCGGGCGAAGGCGACCTGCTGGGCGGGGTACGGCCTCGCGCGATGCCGGCGGGGCGCGGTGTCTTCGTGTCTCGGAAGCGGGGGAAGCCGTTGGTTCATGTGGGATTGGTGCCGGAGGAGCAGTAGTACGTCCCGGGGCGGGGTGGGGTGGGATGCGGTGTCCGAAGGCACGGCGCGCCCCGCCCCGCTTTGCTTCATGCGGTCGCAGGGTCGTGAGGGCTCGGGGGAACCGTCACGGGATCACACCTGTCCCGCCCGTGGGGCGCCGACTCGCTGGGGTAACCACGAACCGTGAGCGCGGCGGTGAGCCAGCCGACGCCCCAGGCGAGGAACGCTGACAGGCGCGGCAGCGCGACCAGCGGCGTGGGCGAGCTCAGAAGCTTCGCGTGGTGGTCCCTGGGCGACGCCAACCATGACACAGAACTCCACGAAGGTACCGGCCACCTAAGCCAGTCCCGCACCGTGTCAAGGCCGTTGGCTGCACGAGGCGGCTGCAGCCGCCCGCCTTCCGTCGACGACTTGGTGGGTGGCGATAGCGCTGGGCTCCCCTGCTGCCCGCGGGCCCCGTCGGCTGGTTGCGGACGTCGCAGCCTCGTTCGCCTTCATCCGCATTCGAATCACGGCCGGGGCGTGTCGCTCCTCGGCTAGTGCCGGAACAACAGCAGGGTGGGCGCCTCCCGCGCGCGCCCACCCTGCGATGTCTTCGAAAGAGCCCAGCCCTACATGAAGTAGCTGGCCGCCTTCTTGTCACCCTCCATGTAGGTACCACCGGACGTACCGACCACCTGGCCGATGCCCGTCAGCGCCTGGTGAATGTCGTTGGCCTCCTTGTCCCACTTGGCCAACTTCTCATTGAAGGTGCTCTGGGCCTCGCCCTCCCAGTACTGCAGGCTGTTCACCACCATCTGGCGAAGCTCCTGCAGATCCCGCTCAAGATCCCTCGCCTGGTTGCCGATCGTGGTGGCTGCCATGTCAAGGCCGTCATAAGTGACGTGCAGCCCATCGCTGTTACGGCTCATGCCTGTCTACCTCGTCTCGCTCGTGTGTGCCTTGGGTGATGCCTGCGCCCTGCTGATGTCCTGAGCAGCGCCTGCTCAGTAAGAGCTCAGCGAGGACTGCGGCAGCGAGCCGGCACCGTCGTAGACGTTGATCTTGCTTACGGACGCGCGGACCTCGTCTTCCTTGCTGTCCTTGATGTTGCGCGTCTTGGTCATCGCCTCGATGACTTCACCGAGGATGCCGCCCATCCGCTGCAGCGACTCGTTGATCTCGTACTGCTTCTTGTCGAACTCGGCACGCCCGATGCCGTGCCACTGGCCCTCGAGACCGTCGATCACACCCTGCAGGTTGTGCACCCGCTTGCGGATGTTCTCGAACTTCTCGTACATCTTCTTCTGGATGTCGACTACTGCGGCATCTTCGAGCTTCTGCCCGCCGGCCATGATCAGCCTGCCCTTCTTGTGTCAGTTTCCTGATCCGACTGTTTCGGCTCATCCCCCGATGGCGGTGAGCACACTTTCCATGCCCTGTCCGAACGCCCCAGGGCTCGGACGACTGACGACGTCAGCTGGCGCGTCGTGCCCGGATTACGGCCACACCAGCGCCGCCCACCACGACTACTGCGGCAACTGTGGCCAATGCGATCCACAGGGTGGTGCTGTCGTTGGACGACTCCGCGCTCGATCCTGCCGCTGAGGTGCCGCCGCTTGGAGTCTTTTCCGGGGCTTGTGACGCGGCTGGTGCAGAGGCGGAAGGTGACGCTGTGGATGCCGCCTTCTTCCTGCTCTCCACCAAGAGCGGATCGACGTCGGCGGGACCGGCGTTGTAGTTGGCGTTCTCGAGGACGTTCCGGGGGCGAATGACGCCATAGCCGATGTATCGGCTCGGTTCGTCCTTCGGATAGGTGCGGCCGGCAGTATCGATCAGCGAGCGGACGACCTGGTTCGCTGTCCAGTCGGGGTGAGCTGACCAGATCAAAGCGGCAGCGGCGGACGTCAGCGCGGAGGCCTCAGCCGTGCCGACTCCGTCGTTGCAGTACTGCTGGAACGACGCGTCACACCACCGCGGGAAACCCATTCCCGGGGCAGCAAGGTCAGCGTAACCGGCTGAATTGGAGGTCGGGGTGACCTTTGCGGTCTCGTCAGTGGCACCTACGCCCACCACCTGGTGATAAGCGGCAGGGTACTGCCGTTTGTTGCCCTTCTTTGCGTTGTCACCGGCGGCCGCGAACATCAATACGCCCTTTTTGACCGCGTAGTCGAGCGCTTCATCACCAACAAGCTGCGTACCGATCGTGTACTGGTTGCCGACGGTGATGTCGATGATCCGCGCACCGCTGTCGACAGCGGCTTTGATGGCGGTGGCCAGAGGGTAGTTGGGGTCGGGAAGCGTGTCGTGTTTGATGGCCGGTACACGGATCGGGACGATCTCCGCGGCGGGAGCGAGGCCCTTCAACCCTCCACCCGTGCCTGTGCCGGCGATCAGCTCAGCGGCCGTGGTCCCCACGCCTGTGGTGTCATTCGTGTCCGTGACACTGCCTTCGGCAAGCCCGTCCTTGACCAGGGCGTCGACCCCTTGAAGCACCTGGCCACGCAACGAGGGTGTCTTGGGATTCACGCCTGTGCCGATGACCGCAACCTTGATGCCCTTGCCCGTGCTGGTCTTCCACATCTGCTCGGCCTTCATCGGCTCGAGGTACCACTGCTTCGACTGGGCGTCGAGTGCAACGGCATTCGGGGCGGTTCCCAAGCTCAGAGCAGCCAGGGCACAGGCAACCGTGCCCAGCGTGCGCACTCGTCTGCCGCAGCGCGTTCTGAAGAGCAGAGCCTGCGCGACTCGAGGGCTGGTCCCTGACTTCATACGTCGTATGTCCTCGCTCGTACTCAGTTGATGACCGGCGGCACATCACGCCGCGGCTGAGTGGGCCGGTGTGTCTCTTCGTCTTCGACCAGGTAGTCGGGACGCTGCGATCCGTCCTCGTCGCGCGCCTCAACGGCCTTCCCGCGACCGCCCGGGCCTCGCACGAGTCCGGTGCCGCCACGCGTCATACCGTCCCGCTCCGCCCGCGCCACAGAGTTGCGTGCGGCCGACCTGCCGGTGACGGCCTCGGTCTTCCCGGCAGAGACACGAGACGTGGCCGCATTCGCACCCGGCTGAGCGGCGGTCACAGGAGCCCCGAAGACGCCCCGCTGTCCAGGCCGACCAGCGGTAGGCCTGGAGCTGGCCGCACCCTCGTTGCCGACAACAGTGCCGCGGGGAATCCTCGACGCACCCTTCGCCGGTGTACCGCCAGCGGTCGTTGGCTGTCCCCCGACCACACCGTTCGCGCGTCCAGCGCCTGTGGTCGAGCCACCATTGGCTCGTGGCGTGTTCGCTCCGCTGGCCCGGGCGGTACCACCACTGATACCTCGCCCCATCGGCATCGACCGGCTAGCGGCAGGATTGCCCTTGCCCGCAGGCTGGCCCGACGCTCCGCCAGGGCCCATCTGGCCCATGGCTCCGCGGCCCACAGCGCGCCCCGGAGTCGAGTTGTCCATGGCAGGCGTGCCGACCTTGCCTTGAGCAGTCAGAGGGCTCCGAGTGCCGGCTGGTCCCGTGGTTCTCAACGTGCCGTTGGACATGTGCGGCTGGTAACCGCCGCCCCCGAACGGAGCCGTCTGACCGCTCTGCGGCCCCGGGGTACCCGTGACCGACGGGTTGTTGGTCGTAGGCGCGGGCGAGGGCGCCGGCGGTGCGTCGATGCTGTCGATGTTCGTCCGAACAGGGGAATCTGCGACGTCGATCCTGGGGGCCGTGACCTCACTTCGGCCGGGCCCGCCGACCTGATCTGAGGAAGCACCACCCCTCGTGAATTCACTGGCGGCTGTCGGTCCAGGTCTCTGTGCATCACCCGAGCCCGAGGTTCTCCCAGAAGCCGCCTCGACGCTCCGGGGCTCCGGTCGGGGTACACCCACGTCCTTCATCGGCTCGAACACCGGCTGCTTGCGAGGCAAAGAACTCATAGTGTCTTCGGACACCGCGTAGTACGACGCCAACCGGTTCATCTGGTTGATGGCCTCTTGGCGGTCCTTCTCCACCTTCAGCGCAGCGGCGTAGCCCTCTTTGTTCTCCACCTTCTCTGCTTCCGAGAACGCCTCGGGACGCTTCTGGACCGCTCGTGTGTCCCGAGACGGCATGCCTCCGCGTACGGAGGCAAGACCCGTGGCAGCGGCGGTGATCTGGTCCCCCGCGGCCCCGGCGTAATCACTCAGGTGATACGTGTTCTCGACGAGCGATTTCCCCCACGTGTGGAAGTTGTCGCCTGCCTTTCCAGTCCAAGGGACCGTGCCGATACGACTTTTGAGCTCGTCAGCTGCCTTCTTGATGGCGTCGCGCGCGTCCCACAAGGCCTTGCCCGAGGACTCGAGATCCTCCGGATCCGTCAGCTCGACCATATCGAGCATCTCATTGAGATCGAGATCCTTGGCACCGAAATCTGTGCGGTCAGAAACAGACCGCCCGAACTTTGTTGACCGCAGCGCCTGACCGATGGCTCCGTTGAACAGCAGCCCACTTACCGGGCTTTCCTCGAGCCCTCGGACCAGATCCGTGGCGGAGTTCAAGTAATGGACGCGGTCCAGGTCTGCCTTGTGCTGCTCGTCGCCCATCGTCAGTACGCTCCGGCCTCGTGGTCGTAGGTGCTCTTGGCGCCCTCCGAGGGCTGGAGCTCCTTGATCTGCGTCTGGATCTCCCAGAACCGCCGGCGCTGGTCCTCCTCAAGGCTGTCGAAGGTCCCCTTCGCCCCCTGCACAGCGATGCCCATCGCCTCAATCTGCAGATGGAGCATCTTGGAGAGCGACGTGAGCTCCGTATGGACCCGGTTGTACTGCGTGAACAGGCCCTGGGCTTCGGGGAACGCATGCGTCCCGCTACTCAGAGACGCCTCCTTGATCGTCTGGGCGCTCACCTTCGTCGGGTTGCCCCCAGACTTCTCAAGGTCTCGGAGCACAGCGTCCACCTGTGTCACGAAGTCCTCGAGCACGTCCCTTCTGACCTCAAGGTCCGCCGCCCTGGTCGCCGACACGCCCCCTGTCATGTCTGCCGGAAGCACGACGCTCCTCCCCGTTTCCCCGTTACGTCCATCGACCCCGACCGGATCGTGACCGATCAACCGTTCGCCGTACGATCGCAAAGCGAGCCACGTCTCACAACGCCTTTACCACTCTAGTCGGCCTGCACATCCGCCCCAACAGTGGTATCCGTCAACTCAGTTACGAGAGCGCATCAGGCGCTGCGCTTTGCCCGTCGGCCGGTTCGCCGGTTCGCGTGAACGATGCGCACACCCAGCCGCCCCAACTGATCGGGGCCCCGGCCCATGATGAGCGGGGCCGACGCCGACGGCATGGCGGGAGCTGCGACCTTCATCAAACCTCCGCACCTGATCTCAGCGACCCTGCGCCACATTCGTCGATCTTCAGCCAGTCGGGGCGGGCCCCTTGAGGCAGGGCACCATCTCATTGAGACAGAGCCCTGTCCGACACTCGGGCCCCCTCAGTCAGAACGAGCGGACCGCGCCTCCCGTTCTTCGGCGATCTTGTCCAGATCCCGCATCGCTTCGGCGTGTGCGCTCATCCGGATACTCAGACCCCCGATGGTGAAGAGAGCCACGCCGACCACCGACACCGGCACCGACAGGCCGAGCACGGCCAGGGCCTCGGGCCAGTCGCGTTCGTTCTGGCACAGTTCCCCCTTCCAGAGACCCTCATTGGCCGTGCCACGGTCCGTCAACAACCGCGATTCGCACTGCTCGGGATACGGGTCGTCAGGCTTCTCCTCGACCTCGTACGGAGTAAGGAGCAGCAGGCCACACCACGTCCACAGCAGTGCCGCCAAGGCCAACAGACCCACACCCCAGGCCCGTGTTCGGCCAGCCCGGGCGCGGAAGTCAAGGTCGTACTCACGTGATCGCACGGCTGACGAATCTAGCAGCACGTCTCGTGGCTGGTCTCACCTCTTGCGCTCCTGACCTGCACAGTTCCGTGGCAACGCTGCATTGGACGTCGTTTCTGATGGCGTACCGCTCCTTGAGCCGTGCATGACGGACCTGGTGGAGCGGTTGAGTTTCTCCCAGCATCCGGAGACAGCATCCGAGAGCCGGACAACTCGTCCACCGGACCCGTATCCCGTCGGCTGGCGAGGAAGGCATGCACGCTGCCAGGGCGGCAAGTCCTCGCGTGTCGAACGCCACTTGATGCATTGTCGACGAGATGACGCACCGCGTCGATCATCTGACGATGGCAGTAGCCCTCCGGCTGCCCGCCCCGGCCCGCCATGTATCCCGGCACCGGCAGCAGATCCCGCACGATCGCCCACTCGGCATCGCTCAAAGCGGAGTCGTACCGTGGCCGGCGCCCGGGCCCCGGCCGCGTTTCCGGGAGATACCACGAGGCCCTTCCTTCACGCGTCGACACCGCTCAACTTATGTGACTCGGCACTCTGTTCGAAGCGCACCGAGTTCGCGAGTGGCTAGTGAACAGCCAGCCAGAGCGGGGACCGCGAGCTCAATGATGGCCGGTAGTCTGCACGGCGAGTCTCCGTGAGGCGCCTGTTGGGTGTGTCACGGATGAGGCGTGGAGACAACGGGGGTGGCCCATGGGGTCCGGAAACAGTGGCGAGCCGACACTCGCGAGTTCGCCGCGCGACAAGGCACGCGCGGCAAAGTTCATGGAAGAGCACCTGATACCGGACACCCAGGCGGCCGCAGGGATGGCGGACGGCGGCGGAGCCGCACGGCCGCTCTTCGTTACCCCGACAGCTCCTGCCAGCCCTCTCATCAAGCAGAACACGGGCTTGAAAGGCCTCTCCACTTGGGCCTCGGACCAGGGCCTCTCCGACGCACTGACCGTCTGGCAGGGGCAGGTGAACCGGTTGATGGTTCGGTTGCAGCGGGAAGTTGACGGGCTGCACGGAACAAAGACCCTCCTCCAGAACAACGACATCATCGTCGGCACCCAGGCGGCCGGAGTACGGCCTCCCAGCAGCCTTGACCAGATGTGACGGGGAAGCGGCATGACGCTGAACTACGACGATGTGTTGACGGCCGATCTGTCCCCGCTCGCGGACGTGTCTGAGGCGTGGAGGAAGATGGGTGAACGCTTCGGTGAGCTGAAGACCGACTACGAGAAGCACGTCCAGACCGTGCTGGGCAATGGAAATTGGCAAGGGCTCGCCCACGGCACCCAACAGCAGTACGCCTCGGCCACCGCGTTCGAGTTCGGGGCAGCCAAAAAAGAAGCTATGGCGATTGCCAGTCTCCTCACGGATGCCCACACCGAGCTCACCCGTCTGCAGAAGGCGGTCAAGGACCTGGTCCGGGATGCTGAGGAGAAGGACTACAAGGTCGACGGCAACGGCAAGGCGACCTATGTCGGGTATGACAAGCTCTCAGAGCAGGAGAAGTACGCGCTCCGTCACGACCCGGACTACTCCAGCTTGATGTCCGACGCCCGTGAGAAGGCACAGGGCTGGACCGACGAGATCGCCAAGGCGGTCAAGGCCGTTGACGAAGCCGACCAGAGCGTCAAGCGAGCACTGTCCCGCGCGACGCGTGATGTCTCGATGAACGGAATCGGACTCGGCGGCTTCAATTCGCAAGCCGTGGGGGACTTGGCGCAGGCGGGGAAACCAGATCCCAAAACTCGTACCAAGACCGACGGATGGGTCTCTGAAGGCGAGACCGATGCTTCAGGCCCGGAAGTCGGGACATCCGTCACGGGTCCTGACACCGGGTCCGGCAAGCTGGGTGAAGCCGAAGCACATGCTGACCTCGGCCGAGCGAGCGCGAAGGGCTCACTCACTAACAACCCGATGAAGCTGGAGGGGGAGACCGAAGCCTATGCGGGTATCAAGGGCTCTGTGACCGGCGGCATCACCAACGAAGGAATCCAGGGCGACACAGGGGCCTTGGCAGGCGGCGAGGCTTCGGCCAAGGGGCGCGCCGACCTAGGCCCCGTCGGAGTGTACGGGCGGGCGGAGGTTATGGCGGGTGCTGAGGCCGGTGCCAACGCCGGGGCCGGCGTCGACGGTCTCCATGCGGGTGGCGAGGCCTTCGCGGGTGCCAAGGGTAGTCTCACCGGGGGTGTGGATCTCGGCGGCATTGGAGCGGGCGCCACTGCGGAGGGCTGGGCCGGACCGGGCGCCGAGGCGAACATGATCTTCGGCAAGGATGCTGAGGGTGTATGGCGCTTTGCCCCCAAGGTGGGCGTTTCCCCTGCCCTCGGTGGCGCCGTGGGCTTCGAAGTCACCGTTGACCCGGGCAAGGTCGCCGACACCGCCAGCGATGCGGCCAACGCTGTGGGGGATGCTGCCGGGTGGGTGGCCGGCGGAGTCACCAGCCTGTTCTGATACGTGACCGCAGCAAGGAGGGCTTGAGATGGCTACGACCCTGCCTGTACCTATCCAGTTCGAGCTACCGGAGGGTTGGCGCGCCGCCCCGCCGGACGAAGCCGGCGCCCCGGATGCCGCGTTCATTGCGCGGTACCCACAGCCTGATGCCGGATTCACCACGAACATCGCGATCGACGGTGAGTACCGCCCGGATGCGACGCCGCTGTCCAAGATCGCCGACGGGTCCGTGGAACGCTTGACTCAAGCCGCCACGGCGGTTGAGGTCACCAGCCGCCGCGAGATCGGCTCGGAGGACGCCCCCGGATTCACGCAGACGCTGGCTATCTCGGCTGTTGTCGGTGGGGTGTCCCGTGACCTCGTCCAGGCTCAGGTGTACCTGTCCATGCTGGACATCGCCGACCCTCGCAAACGCGCGGTTGTCCGCTTGGTACTGACGACCACCGCGTCGCAATACCCCTTCGTCCTAAGTGATTTTCAGGACTTCGTGCGCACAGTACGGCCGGATACACGCGCGGCTTCGTAGCGCACTGCATCCAACTGCCAATCTTGCACCCCCGACCCTGCCCTCATAGGTTGACCGCATGGGACTCTTCGACAAGCTGACCGGAACCAAACATCCCGAGGTCGGTGTAGCGCCGTGCTCGGTCGACGAGGTGCGGACAGCTTTGCTTGGCCTCAACCGGCCCGACGTTCCGTACGTCATCCGCGGAGGTTCCGCAGAGGGCGCCGATCTCGTGGCGGAGTGGCGGATGGCGGAACCTGCTTGGCAGACCTTTTTTGTCGAGTCCCAATTGACGCGTGCCGTCCGCATCAGGATGCGCCTGGTCCAGAAGGATCGGGAGGTGCGCGTTATTGAGGAAGGGTGGGAGGTCACCCGGGTCGGGAATCCACCGCGGCTCCAGATCTCTGGTTCGTACTCGCGTGGCCCCGACAAAACGGTGTCTCGCAACTACAGGGTGGAACGCCGGAACGACGGACGCCTTGAAGCTACGGAGACCTTCAGGTTTAACGCCGCGGACTTGCGCAATCCTCTGGAGGATGTCGTCCTCAAGTCGGGCTGGACGTGGCGCGGTGTGCTCATCGGCAAGCTGTGAGGTTGGCGGTCCCGCCCACCGTCCAGGTTCGCCCTCGCGCTGGCCATTCCTCCGCAATTACCGAGCTTGGTGCGCCTGCCGTTAATTACTCGACAGCCCACAACCGTTCTCCTCGTCATCAGTCGATGAATCATTCAAGAACTTCGGAGAACGACTCCTCGAAAGCCCCGGAAGATACCCGTAAGAGCTCTACCAGTTGCCCATTCCTGCCCAACGTACGATAAGTCCCCTCTGTTTGATGTGCGGAGTGACGAAGAGCTTGTGCGCGTGAAGCAACTGCGGCGCTTACCGCTCCCGTCCAGCAAGTATGCTTCTGACGTCATTTTGATCACCAGGAATGGAGCCCGTCATGCCCCGTCTGTCCACAGCGACTTGGAGTTGCTCGGCCGTGGCTGTCGGCGCGCTGCTCGTGGGCTGCTCGGCGTCGGTCGACGTCGGGACATCCACGCCCAGCATGTCTTCGGGCAAGCTGGCAACCCTCCTCGCTGAGAAGCTCGCAGCCACGACCGGCCGGCCGAAGCCGGAGGTCGCGTGCCCGGAGGACCTCGCCGCCAAGGTGGGTACCACTACCCGATGCACTCTCACAGCGGGCGATGACAGCACGTTGGGCGTGACAGTCAAGGTGACCTCCGTCGACGGAGACCAGATCAACTTCGACTTCCAGGTCGACGAGACGCCTTCTCCTGCGCCGAAGTAGGGGCTGCCGCGCTCCGGCAGACAAGCGCCATCCGGTTGCGGACCGCCGTCTTCGGATCACGATCAGGTCAGGCAGTATCGGGAGTCGACGCCAAGGTTCGTGACGGTCAGCAGGGCCTGCACTCCCTGGGCCTTCTTGCGGCCGCGACCGGTGGTACGGGACTTTGCAATCGTCCTGGTCGTTTGCATGGAGGACCGCTGCCGCATTTCGGGAGCTCGGCGACAGATCGGGCACGAAAACGACCTGGTCCCGCCCATTCCGAACTCACGCCCTCAGTCGACGTCGACTGCGACGTCGGCTGCATTACGGTGCCTGCCAATGGCGAGCTGGTCTGGGCCAGTGCGTCACCCCTGCGCGCCCACCCCCGCCTGCTTCCTCCGCGCATCCCGTACCGCCACCGCCGCGCCGCTCAGGCCGGCCACCGCGACCAGGGCGCCGACGACGACGTAGGACGCCAAGCGGGTGTTGCGTTCCTCGGCCGTCTCGCCGAAGTGGATCGGGGTGACGGACGGGGCCTCCGCCCTTGTCACGCCGTTTGCCGCGCGGGGGGACTCGACGGGGTGTTGCGGGTCCACGTTCGTGAGCGCCTTGACCGGGTCGACGACGCCCCAGCCGACGAGGCGGTCGTGGCCGGGGATGGAGCGTTCCGCGGTCTGTTCGATCTGGGCGACGACCTGCTGGGCCGTCCAGTCGGGGTACTTGGACTTCAGGAGGGCCGCCACGCCCGCGACGTACGGGGCCGAGAAGCTGGTGCCGTTGTCGGAGCAGTGGCCGCCCAGCGGGACCGTGGAGATCATGTCGACACCGGGCGCGGCGACTCCTACGAAATCGCCCGATTGCGAGAAGGAGGCCCGCTCGTTGTTGCGGTCGGAGGCCGCGACCGCCAGGACGCCCTTGTACGACGCCGGGTAGGTGATCTGCACCTTGCCGCCGAGGCCGTCGTTGCCGGCGGAGGCGACGACCACGACCCTCTGTGCGAGGGCTTCCTTGACCGCTTGCTCCAGGTCCGAGTCGGGCTTGAGGGCCTTGGCCGTGTCCTGGGAGATGTTGATGACTTCCGCACCTGCCCTGACCGCGTAACGGATTGCCGCGGCCAGGGTGCCCGCCGTGCCGTCCCCCTCCGCGTTGTTCTGCTTGATCGGGATGATCTTCGCGTCCGGGGCCAGGCCCACGAAGGCGGTGCCCTTGGCCGGGCGGGCCGCGATGATGCCGGCCACGCGCGTGCCGTGGCCGACGCTGTCGTCGATGCCCTTGCCGCTGCCGCGCTCGACCTTCTCGCCCTTGAGGTTCTTCGGGGGGAGGTTGTTCATCCCCTTGGAGACATCCACGGCCTTGGTGAGCTGGGGGTTCTTGATGTCGACCCCGGTGTCGATGACGGCCACATCGACATCCTTGCCTGTGGAGATCGCCCACAGCGCATCGAGATTGACGCGTTGGAGGGCCCAGGGGCGGCCCGCGTACTTCTTCGACGGGAACGTGCACTGCCCGTCGTCCGCCCGGGCCACCGGGGCGGAGAGGCCCACGACCGAGACGCTGGCCACGACCGCCGTGGCGGCGGCCAGGGCCACGGTCCTCCTGCCCTGTCCCGGGACCACCGACGTTCTCGCCTTCAGCATGGCTTCGTTCTCCTCCAATCCCGCCATCAGGAACCCTGCGGCTGTCGCGCCGCCGACTCCGACAGGCGGGGGCCGGTCGGCAGGAACGTCGACCACTCCACGGGGACGGGCCTGGGGTTCACCTTCTCGTAGCCGAGCCGGGTCTGGGCGATCTTGGCCTCCTGGAGCTCCTGCTCCTTCTGCTTGGCGGAGGTGCCGATGCCCTGGTCCTCGGTGGCGCTGTCGCTGTTGGACTGGAGGGCGTAGCGCAGACCGGTGTCGGTGACCAGGAAGACACCGCCGGCCGTGATCTCCGTGCCCTGGAACTGGCGGTAGAGCTGGCCGGAGCCGGCGGTCACGTAACCGCTGGAGGAGCCGGTGGGCAGCGTGGTGGGGAAGTCGGTGCCCACCCAGGTGGACAGGGTCGTCCTCCCCTTGACGTCGCCCGTCGTGCCCACCGAGAGCAGGACGTTGCAGACGGTGTTGCGGCCGGAGGTGGCGCTGGAGCCGTCGTTGACCGTCTTGGGCTTGAGCAGCGGCCAGGTGTTCCGCTCGGTCTTGAAGGGCGTGCTCTGGGCGACCGCGGCGGGGGCCACCTGCTGCGCCTCGCCCGCCTGTCCGACGGCGACGAGGTCGGCGCTGTTGAGCAGCAGTGTGGCGACGAACTCGGAAATCTCGGCCACGCCACCCTGCTGCACCACGTAGTACTGCATCCGCGATCCGTCGGGAGACTTGACGACCTCACCGACCTTGTCGAACTGCTCGGGGAGGCCCGCGTTCGCCCGGGCGCCGGGGGTGCCCGCGACCGTCGGCATGGAGAGCGGGTCACCCTTGTGCAGGGTGTCCAGCCACTCCTGGGACACCCGCTGCGGTTTGCGCCCCTGGGTGTCGAGGGACCTGAGCAGCTCGGTGTCGGTGGTGTCCTGAATCTTGTAGGCCGTCCCCCGGGCGTCCACCATGTACTGCGTCTTCTCGTCCGGCCCGACGACGTACATCAACTCGTTGCCGGTGAGCTTGTTCTTGCCGTCCGTCCTGCCGAACTCCTTCTCGGCGAAGACGAACGCCGCCTTCTGGATGGCCCGTCCCCCTTCGCCGGGACGCTCGCAGACCGCCCAGCGCTTGGCCTTCTCGGCCACGTCGGGGGTAGGCAGGCGGTCGGGGGCGTAAGGGATGCCGATCGTCGCGCCGTGCGGGGGTTTGCCGCTGTCGAGGATCTTCTCGTCAACGGTGATGACGCTGCTCTTGTCGGGGTCCAGGAGAAGTTTGGCGGAGGCCATGTTCAGGACCGGATGCAGCTGCTTCTGCTTGCCCGTCTTCAGCACGACGTATCGGGTGGTCGAGTCGCTCGCGACGATGACGTGCTCCCCGGGGGTGTCCCACTCCGGGGGAGCCTTCGGCTTGAACACGCCGATCCCGCCGAACACCGCCAGGACCACCACACCGACGACCAGTCCGGGCCACACCGCGCTCAGCGGCTTGGGCGCCCCTTCCTCCGAGCCCGAGGGGGACGGCCGTAGATAGGATGCGAGCGTACGGCGCTTCGCGAAGGTGTAGGCGTTGAGTTCATCGCGCCGTGATGCCATCCGTGTCCGCTCTCTCCCCGTGCGGAGTTGTGAGGGACCTATGGAGATCCGTCCCCGCCCCTGTTGCCTCTGGTGCCTCAACTGTCAGACCCGCCACCTACTATGCCTGTTTCGAGGTCGTGCTCGTGCCGCGGGTAGGGTGCTCAAGCCTTGCAAGCCCAGGGGCAAAGGTCTTTCGGGAGAGTTCGGGGGTTTTGAAGTGATGGCTTCCGCAACGCGGGCCCGGTCGCGATCGCAATCGAGGTCGCGATCGGGTGGCGAGCGCCGGGCGGATGCCCGCCGCCAGGCGTCTCCCGCTGGGTCCGTGACACCTCATCTCAAGTCGCGATCGGGCCGCGGGGGATCCTTCGCGGTGCAACGGCTGGTCCTGCTGGAGCTGGCGGCCGCGCTCGTGGTGTGCGGCTGGGTCATCGGCCCGGTGGCTCTGGTGCCGGCCGCGGTGCTCGCCACCGCGCTCGTGATGCTCGCCGTCGTTCGACGCCGTGGTCACTCCCTGCCGGAGTGGCTGGGCACCCTGCTGGCACTGCGGGCCCGGAGACGGAAGGCTGCGGGTGCGCGGGTACCGGCGGGGACCGAGGCCGGCCTCGTGCCCGCAGTGGAATGCGATCCGAATTTGCGAACGTACAGCTACAGCCGCGGCGACGACCGCGATCAGCGGCCGATCGGCATGGTGGGCGACGGGGGCTTCCTCACCGCGGTGCTCCAGGTGGAGGCCGACGCCAGTGCGCTGCGCGCCGACGGCGGCCTCAAGCCGCTGCCCCTCGCCTTGGTACGGGACACCCTCGAAGTCGACGGGATACGGCTCGAGTCGGCGCAGATCGTGGTGCACACGCAACCCGCGCCCGCTCTGCATCTTCCGCAGGAGTCGGTCGTGGTGACCAACTACGCGCTCCTGCAGTCCCAGACCGACTCGCCCGCCGTGCGCCTGATCTGGATCGCGCTGAAGCTCGATCCCGAGCTGTGCCCGGAGGCCGTCGCCGCGCGGGGCGGCGGGTTGCGGGGGGTGCAGAAGTGCCTGACCCGGGCGGCGGAGCACCTGTCGAGTCGGCTCACCGGCGCCGGGTTCCAGGTCAACGTGCTCACCGAGGAGGAGCTGACCTCGGCGATCGCCACCTCCGCCTGCGCCAACCCGATGGTGACCGCCCAGGCCGAGCGGGGTGAGGGGCCGCAGCGGCGGACCGAGGAGTCCAGCCGCAGTTGGCGCTGCGACAACCGCCGGCACACCACGTACTGGGTGCGACGGTGGCCTCAACTGGGCGGTCAGGGAACGGCGTTGGCTCAGCTGGTGGCACTGCTGACCGCGGTTCCCGCGCTCGCCATCACCTTCAGCCTGACGCTGGCCCGGGGTGAGCAGCAGGACGTGACAGTGGCCGGACACGTACGGATCACCGGCCGCAGCGGCGACGAACTGGCCAGTGCGCGCCGCTCTCTGGAGCATGCGGCGCGGCAGGCCAAAACGGGACTCACCCGCCTGGACCGTGAACAACTCCCCGGTGTTCTGGCCACTTTGCCGCTCGGAGGTGCCCGCTGATGGCCACGAGGGCATCGACCGCACCGTCGCAGATCACCTCCGAGGAGCCCGGTACCGCCGGACTCAAGGAGCGGCTGCGTACCGGATTCGGACTGCTGGGCCCCCGCCATCCGAGACACGTCTTGCCCGCGGAGCAGCTCGACACGCTGTCCCTGCCCATAGGCGACGACGGCGTTCTCGTCGGCGTGGGCACCGAGGGCCAGCCTGCCGTCCTTGGTGTGAACCGCCCGACGCCGTACGACATCGTGCTCATCGGCGGCCTGTGGATGGCCCAAATCCTCGCGCTGCGCGCGGCGGCCACGGGTGCCCGTGTGGCCGTCGAGACCGGACGGCCACACGCCTGGGGGCAGATGGTGCACGCCATGGGCGGTGGGCAGAACGGGCTGGCGGTGTTCGAGGTAGGACGGGTACCGCCGCAAGGTGCTTCAGCCGGGACGCCCGTGCTGGTGGTCCGAGACTGCGGTATGCGGCCCCCGCGGGGGCGGGTGGTGTCCGGGCCGTGGCAGTCGGTGCTGACGCTACTGCCGTATCTGAGTCCGGTCGCACCACGGCTCATCCGGCAGGCGGGGCTGGTCGGCGTGCAGCGGATCTCGCCGGACGAGGCGATGGAACTGGGCCGCGCGATGACACTGCCCCGGAGAGACGTGGAGGCGCTGCCCGCGCTGCCTGACGGGGTGACCCTGTGGTGCGCGGACCGTGACCGGCAGTACGTGATGACCCAACCGACGGACGCCGAGACGGGATTGCTGGGGGCCGCGCGCCGCGTGGACTGAAGGGCGGGGGCGCATCTCGGGGCTGTATCGGTGGGTGTATCCGGACGAAGTTACCTGGCGTTGCCGGTGACACCGTCCTCCCTTCGGTCTTGATCGCAGCACAACGCCCACTATTGACCGTTTTATTGCTGAATTTGGCAAGCAGGTGCAGCGGATACCCGTGACATGTGACGCGTCGGACGAACGCGAAGGGGCGGACGGGCCTGCCGGGGTGGGGCTTGTGGTGATTAGGCTGGGACCGGGCGCGACGCCTGAACCGTGGACCGGGCGTCGGCATCCCAGGGGGGAGAGCCGGTGGGTCGTACTACCCGGAACTGCCTCGAACGACCAAGGACGACAAGCAATGGTCGCCCCAGCACGGCATGAGGGTGCTCGACCACACCAGGAGGAACTGTGAGCAGCGATCGGGACGGGATCCGCGGGGGCTGGGCGACACCCGGCGATGACCAGACCGACGCGGAGTCCGCGGTCGAGACGACGGGTGAGTTCACCATCGACTATGCGCCGCCCGCCTGGTACACGCAGAACGCCTCGGGGCGTTCGTCCTCGAGGCAGGGGACGTCTGAGGACACCAGTGCTTCGGGGACGCCCGGTTCCGGGCCGGGGGCTTCCGGTGTGCCCGGCGGCTCCGGGGCGGACGATGCTGCCGGTGTGCCCGGCGGCTCCGGAGCCGCTGGGGCCGCCGGGGTGCCCGGAGGCCCCACCGCGCCGAACGGGCCCGTGCCGCCGCTGCCCGGGCTGACTCGGCCGGCGCATGCCAATCCTTCCGGTGGGCCCTCGTCCCTGCCGACCTCTCTGCCGGGGCAGCCCTCCGCACCGGCTCCGGCACCCGGGGCGCCCTTCACTCCTCCCGCGCCGGCTCCCGCTCCGGGCGCCCCGTTCACGCCTCCCGCGCCCGCGCCAAGTGCACCCTTCGCGCCGCCGGTGCCGCCCGCGCCCTCTTCGGGGGGCCCTTCGGCCGTGCCCAGGCTTCCGATGGGGAGCGGGTTCGAGCCGCAGGGGTCGCCGCACGGGGACCAGTCTCCGGGGCAGGCCGAGGCACCCGCGGGAGATGCGGCCTCTCCTACGGCCGTGCCGCACATCCCCGTCGGTGGGTATCAGTCGCAGTGGACGCCGCCGGCTCCGCCCCAGGCCCCGGCCGTTCCCGAGACTCCGGCGACTCCGCCTGCCGCTCCGATGACTCCGCCTGCCGCTCCGACGGCTCCGGCCACTGCCGAGGCTTCGAGCGCTCCGGAGGCTTCGGCCGCGGCGGCTTCCGATGACGCCGCGGAGCCGGAGAACGGCGATCTGGAGAGCGGTGCCACCATGCGCTTCTCCGCCGTCGCCCTGAAGCGTGAGATCGAGGAGCGTGCCGCGGCGGAGGCGGCTTCCGCGCCCGATGCCCCCGAAACCACCGACGCACCCGAGGTCACCTCGGTGACCGAGGCGACCGAGGCGACCGAGGCGAAGGAGGCGAAGGACGCCGACGACACCGGTGGCGGAGTCCCTGCCGACGACGCGGAGGACGCCGCTCCCCCTGTGGAGGTGGACGACTCGGCCGCGGTTTCGGATTACGCGCTCGACGTGAACTCCTTCACCGACGTGCCGCCACCGCTCGCTGAAACCGAGTCAGAGACCACGCGGCCCGAAGCGGAGGACGTGGCCGCCGGGGCCCTCGAGCCGCAGGGTGCAGACACCGAGGACACCGAGCCCCAGGACGCCGAGCCGGAAGACGCGCAGTCCTCGGACGCCAAGGCCGACGGGGCTGACGCCGAGCAGGTGCGGATCGAGGACACGCGGACCGACGAGGTTAAGCCCGACGACGCACAGCCCGAGGGCCTGACGTCCGAAGACGCACCGTCCAAGCACGTGCTGCCCGGCTCGGACGAGCCCGTGGAAACGGTACCGGCCGGGGCCGAACGCGGGGACGAGGACTCGGTGGCGCCCGCTGCCGAGCCGGCCGACGCGCCCCCCGCCGACAGCGCTCCCGCGCAGAGCGGGCCTGAGGACGCCGCACCGGCCGCACCGCCCGTCCCGGCCTCCCCCGACGCCTCACACGGCACGCCGTCCGACGTCACTCCCCCTCCCCCGCTGGGCGTACCGCCGCTGCCGCCGTCGTACCAGCCGGCCGCTCCGGCCCCGGCGAACGAGTGGCCCGCCCAACCACAGCAGCAGCCGTCGGCGCAGCCCTCGGACCCGAACACGCCCGCTCAGCCGCAGCCGACGGCCGCACAGGGACAGCCCCCGGTGCCGCCGCAGCCCTCCGTGCCGGCACAGCAGCCGCCGTTCCAGCCGCAGGCGCCGCAGCCCGCGCCCGCCGCGTGGAACCAGCCTGCCGCGCCCACGCCGCCCAGCCAGCCGCCCGCCCAGCCCACACCGCAGCCCGGCGGCTACGGCTTCCCGCAGCAGGGCACTCCGCCCACTGCCCCGCCTGCTGCCCCGCCCGCTCCGCAGGGCTCCTACGGCTTTCCGCACCCCGGCGCACCCACCCCTGCCGCGCCCAACCCCCAGGGCGGCTACGGCTTCCCGCAACAGGGCACCCCGCCCACTGCCCCGCCTGCCCCGCAAGGCGGCTATGGCTTCCCCCAGCCGGGCGCTCCGACCCCGGACGCCCAGCAGCCTCCGGTTCAGCAGCCCCAGAGCGCGCCGGCCCCCATGCCCGAGGCCCAGGGCGGCTACGGCTTCCCCCAGCAGGTCACCCCGCCCACCCCGCAAGGCGGCTACGGCTTCCCGCACCCCGGCGCGCAGCCGCCGCACCCGCAGGCCCAGCCGCAGCCGCACATCCCCCCGCAGGCCCAGCCCCACCTCGAAGGCCCGTCCTCGCAGCCCGACCCGTCCGGGCAGCCGCAGCCGCAGCCGGGCCCACCGCCGCAGCAGCCCGTGGACCCCCGTACCGGGGCCGCTTGGCCGCAGCCCATGCAGCACGACCAGCGGCAGCCGACCAACCCCGGCGTCGCCCCGCTCGGTTACACCGCTGCCGTGGAGTTGTCGTCCGACCGGCTGCTCAACAGCAAGAAGCAGAAGGCGAAGAGCAGCCGTCCGGCGGCCGGTGGCGGTCGGTTCAAGATCGGCGGCAAGAAGGAGGAGGCCGAGCGGCAGCGCAAGCTCGACCTGATCCGCACGCCCGTGCTGTCCTGCTACCGGATCGCGGTGATCAGCCTCAAGGGCGGTGTCGGCAAGACGACCACGACCACCGCGCTCGGCTCCACGCTCGCCACCGAGCGGCAGGACAAGATCCTCGCGATCGACGCCAACCCGGACGCCGGCACCCTCGGGCGCCGGGTGCGGCGCGAGACCGGGGCCACCATCCGTGACCTCGTCCAGGCGATCCCGTACCTCAACTCGTACATGGACATCCGGCGGTTCACGTCGCAGGCGCCCTCCGGCCTGGAGATCATCGCCAACGACGTCGACCCGGCCGTGTCCACGACCTTCAACGACGAGGACTACCGGCGCGCGATCGACGTGCTGGGCAAGCAGTACCCGGTGATCCTCACCGACTCCGGTACCGGTCTGCTGTACAGCGCCATGCGCGGTGTGCTGGACCTCGCCGACCAGCTCATCATCATCTCGACGCCGTCCGTGGACGGTGCGAGCAGTGCGAGCACGACGCTGGACTGGCTGTCCGCGCACGGATACGCCGACCTCGTCTCGCGGTCCATCACCGTCATCTCCGGGGTCCGCGAGACCGGCAAGATGATCAAGGTCGAGGACATCGTGACGCACTTCGAGACCCGTTGCCGGGGCGTTGTCGTCGTGCCCTTCGACGAGCATCTGGCCGCCGGTGCCGAGGTCGACCTCGACATGATGCGGCCGAAGGTGCGGGAGGCGTACTTCAACCTCACGGCGATGGTCGCCGAGGACTTCATCCGCCACCAGCAGGCGCACGGCCTGTGGACGTCCGACGGCAACCCGCCGCCGGTCGCGGCCCCGCCGATGCCCGGCCACGCCATGCCCGGTCAGCCGTACGCCCAGCCGGGTCAGCCCGTGCCCGGTCAGCCCTATGCCCAGCCGGGTCAGCCCTCCCCCCAGCCGGGCGGGCCTGCCCACCCCGGTCAGCAGCAGCCGGTCCCCGGCCAGCAGGTCCCCGGCCAGCCGGGCGCGTACCCCCAGCAGCCTCAGCCCGGGCAGCCGTACGCCCAGCCCGGCCAGCCGTACCCGCAGCCCGGGCAGCCTCATGCCCAGCCGGGCCCCACCCCGGCCCAGCCCGGGCAGCCGTACCCGCAGGCCGCCTACCCCCAGCCGGGACAACAGGGGCAGTCGTGGCAGCAGCCGGAGCAACCGGTGGCCCACCCCGGGCAGCCGTACCCCCAGCCCGGTCAGCCCCCGGCCGCTCCCCCGCAGCCGGGCTACGGCTACCCCCAGTCCGGGGAGCCGGGCTACGGCTACCCCCAGCCCGGGCAGCCGGGTCACCCGGCCCAGCCGGACGGGCAGACCCCGCCGCCCCCGCCTCCGACGCAGTAATCGCCTCACCCGATCGGCCTCTTCTCAGGGGCCGATCCCCTTCGGGCCCGCGCCGCTTCGACTCGGCGCGGGCCTCGGCGCGTTCAGGGGCCAATTCCGTTGCCAGGCCCTGGCCAGGGGCGCGTCAGTGGTCTCGACCAATGAGTGCGGAAAGCTCGCCAATTCGTTATTTCCGCAGGCCACAAGGGGTGAATGTGCCGTTGACGGTGGAGAGGGCCGCTGGTACACACACATCACGCATCTGACAGCTGATCAACCCGTCCTTCCCGTCCGAGCGATGACGTGAGGTCCGACCATGGGCACGAACGATCAGAAACGCAGCCTCCCGCACGGCCTCCGGCTCGTCGCCCTGGCCGGGGCGGCCGCGCTCACCCTCACCGCCGGTCTCGCGACCCCGCTCGACCCGGCGCCCCGGCAGGCCCGGGCGGCCGACGACGGCAAGAAGGTGCTGACCGTCGCGGTGGCGCAGAGCGTGGACTCGCTCAGCCCGTTCCTGGCGGTCCGGCTGCTCAGCACGAGCATCCACCGGCTCATGTACGAGTACCTGACCAACTACGACCCCAAGGACAACCACGCGATCCCGGGCCTGGCCACCAAGTGGGAGCCGTCGGCGGACAAGCTGACCTGGACCTACACGATCCGCGACAACTCCAAGTGGTCGGACGGGCAGCAGGCCACCGCCGAGGACGCGGCGTGGACGTTCAACAAGATGATGACCGACACCGGCGCGGCCACGGCGAACGGCAGCTACGTCGGGAACTTCAAGAAGGTGACGGCCCCGAGCCCCGCCAAGCTGGTCATCGAGCTGAAGAAGCCGCAGGCCACGATGGCCGCGCTCGACGTGCCGATCGTGCCGAAGCACGTGTGGGAGAAGGTCTCGGACTTCTCCGAGTTCAACAACGACAAGAGTTTCCCCGTGGTGGGGAACGGGCCGTTCGTGCTCAGCGGCTACAAGGCCGACAGCCATGTCCGGCTCAAGGCCAACAAGAGCTTCTGGCGGGGCTCGCCGAAGTTCGACGAGCTGGTCTTCCGCTACTACAAGGACCAGGACGCGGCCGTGTCGGCGCTGCGCAAGGGCGAGGTGTCCTTCGTCGCCGGGTCCCCGTCCCTGACACCCGCTCAGGCGGAGTCGCTGAAGGGCGCGGACGACATCCAGGTCAACGACGCCCCGGGCCGCCGCTTCTACGCCCTCGCCACCAACCCGGGCGCGAAGGCGAAGAACGGCGAGAAGTTCGGCGACGGTCACCCCTCCCTGCTGGATCAGCGGGTGCGCCACGCGCTGTTCCGGGCCGTCGACCGTGAGGCCATCATCGACAAGGTGTTCCGGGGCCACGCCGTCGAGGGCGAGGGTTACATCCCGCCCCGCTTCCAGGACTACTTCTGGAAGCCCTCCGCGAGCCGGAAACTGGCGTACGACCCGGCCGTGGCCGCCCGGCTGCTCGACCAGGCAGGGTACAAGAAGAACGGCGACGGCAAACGCGTCGGCAAGGACGGCAAGCCGATCACCTACCGCGTGCTGTGCCACGCCACCGACCCGAACGACAAGGCGGTCGGCAAGTACCTCCAGGAGTGGTGGGGCGAACTCGGCATCGGCGTCGAGCTCAACTGCCTGGACAACGTGACCGACCCGTGGCTCGCCGGCAAGTACGACCTGGCGTTCGACGGCTGGTCGGTCAACCCCGACCCGGACTTCGTGCTGTCCATCCACACCTGCGGGGCGCTTCCGGCGACCCCGAAGGACACGGGTGCGACGGACAACTTCATCTGCGACAGGAAGTACGACGAGCTCTACGCCCGGCAGCTCACCGAGTACGACCCCGCCAAACGGGCGGACATCGTCAAGCAGATGGAGTCGCGGCTGTACGACCTCGGGTACATGAACGTCATGGCGTATCCGAACGCGGTCGAGGCCTTCCGGACGGACCAGATCAAGTCGATCACGACCATGCCGGCGAAGGCGGGCAACATCTACGGCCAGGACGGCTACTGGAGCTGGTGGTCGGCGGTGCCCGCGGACTCCGGCGGCTCCTCCGACAACGCGTCGTCGACGGGGGTCGTGGTCGGGGTCGTCGCGGGTGTCCTGGTCCTGGCCGGGCTGGGCGCCTTCGCGGCGATGCGGCGGCGGGCCACCGCCGAGGAACGCGAGTAGGGCGGCGAGCGGGTACTGATGACCGCTGACGCGACCCCCGCGCTGGTCGAGGACGAGCAGAAAGCGGCCGGGCCGCGGGTACGCCAGAGCTCGGCGTACCCGCGGTACCTGGCGGGCAAGGTGGCCGGTGCCGCCGTCTCGCTGCTGGCCGTGCTCGTGACCAGCTTCTTCCTCTTCCGGCTGATCCCGGGCGACCCGGTGAAGACCATGACGGGCGGCCGTCAGGTGTCGGCGGAGCAGCTGGCGGCCTATCGTGAGGAGTTCGGGCTCGACCTGCCGTTGTGGCGGCAGTTCACCGACTACTGCGGCAAGGCGCTCACGGGTGACTTCGGGACGTCGTACCAGTTCCGCGCCCCCGTCATCGACAAGATCACCGAGGCGCTGCCGAACACCCTGCTGCTCACCGGGACGGCGTTCGTCCTCTACACGGCTCTTGGGATCTTCCTCGGCACGCGCTCGGCGTGGCGGCACGGCAAGCTGGGCGACCGCCTCAACACGGGCCTCGCGCTGACGTTGTACTCCATCCCGTCCTTCTGGCTGGGACTGCTGTTGATCATCGTGCTGTCGGTGGGCATCGGCCCGCTGCCCGGCATGTTCCCGACCGGCGGCATGGAGTCGGGCGGGGAGGAGGGCTTGGCGTACGTCCTGGACGTGGCGCACCATCTGGTGCTGCCGGTGGTGACGCTGGTGGCCGTGGAGTACGGGCAGACGCTGCTGGTCACGCGCTCGGCGCTGCTGGACGAGATGGGCAGCGACTATCTGACGACCGCGCGGGCCAAGGGGCTGCGCGACGACCTCGTACGCCGTCGCCATGCCGTGCCGAACGCGCTGCTGCCGACCGTGACGCTGATCTTCATCAACCTCGGCCGGACGGTGGCGGGCGTGATCCTCGTGGAGACGGTGTTCTCCTGGCCGGGCCTCGGCGGGCTGTTCTACCAGGCGCTGAGCGTGCCCGATCTGCCGCTGGTACAGGGCCTGTTCTTCGTGTTCGCCGCCGCGGTGATCCTGATGAACACCCTCGCCGACCTGGTCTATCCGCTACTGGACCCCCGGGTGGCCCGATGACGACGACGACCGGGACGGTCCCGAGCCCGCGCGCCCTCGCCCGGCAGCGACGCCGGGCGTCCGTCGCCCGCTTCTGGCGGCAGTACCGCTCCCAGCGCGCGGGGCTGTACGGGCTGACGGCGCTGTCGCTGTGCGCGCTGCTGGCGCTGTTCGCACCGCTGTTCGTCGGGTCCGACGTGAGCAGCGTGACCGATGCGCCGGGGCGTCCGATGCAGAGCCCGAGCGCCGAGTTCCCGCTCGGCACCGACCAGTTCGGCCGGGACCTGCTGGGCCTGGTGATCTGGGGTTCGCGGGTGTCGCTGCTGGTCGGGCTCCTCGCCGCCGTGCTGTCGGTGGCGATCGGCACCCTGATCGGGGGGACGGCGGGGCACTTCAAGGGCTGGTACGCGACGGTGATGATGCGGATCACCGACTGGTTCCTGGTCATGCCGACACTGGTGCTCGCGATCGCCCTGGCGACCGTGATGTCCCGCTCGCTGACCACGACCGTCGTGGCGATCGGCGTCACCACCTGGCCGACCACGGCCCGGCTGGTGCGCGCCCAGACCCTGGCGGTGGAGACCCGGCCGTACATCGAGCGGGCGAAGGCGCTCGGCGGGGGCCACTGGCACATCATGTCCCGGCACGTCCTGCCCAATGTCATGCCGCTGGTGCTGGCCCAGACGACCTTGATCATCTCCTCGGCCATCCTCGCCGAGGCGACGCTCGCCTTCCTCGGCCTGGGCGACCCCACGGTCGTGTCGTGGGGCGGGCTGCTCCAGGACGCCCGGGAGGCGGGCGCGGTCAGTGCCGGGGACTGGTGGTACCTGGTGCCGCCGGGCATCGCCATCGCCGTGGTGGCGCTGGCGTTCACGCTGTGCGGGCGGGCCGTGGAGTCGGTCCTCAACCCCAGGCTGGGGGTGTCGCGTTGAGTCTGCTCGACGTCAGGAACCTGACGGTGACGTACGCGGGCGGGGCGGCCGCCGTGCGTGGGGTGGATCTGCGGCTGGACGCGGGCCGGAAGCTCGGCCTGGCCGGCGAGTCCGGCTGCGGCAAGTCGACGCTGGCGCTGGCCCTGCTGCGGCTGCTGCCGGCGGGCGCCCGGATCACCGGGGAGGTGCTCCTCGACGGCGAGGACGTGCTGACCATGAAGTGGGGCCGGGTCCGGGCGGTCCGGTGGGCCGGGGCCTCCATCGTCTTCCAGGGCGCGATGCACTCCCTCAACGCGGTGCACCGCGTCGGCGACCAGATCGCCGAGCCGATCCTGCTGCACCGGAAGGCCACCGCCGCCGGGGCGAAGAGGAAGACCGGCGAGCTGCTGGAGCAGGTCGGGCTGCCGGCCGCCCGCGCGGACGCCTACCCGCACGAGCTGTCCGGCGGGCAGCGCCAGCGCGTCATGATCGCCATGGCCCTGGCCTGCGACCCGCGGCTGATCATCGCCGACGAGCCGACCACCGCGCTCGACGTGATGATCCAGGCCCAGATCCTCCGGCTCATCGAGCAGCTGGTCGCGGACCAGGATCTCGGCCTGATCATGATCAGCCACGACCTCGCCGTCCTCGCCGACACCTGCGACCGGCTCGCGGTGATGTACGCGGGCCGGGTGGTCGAGGAGGGCCCCGCCCGGCAGGTGTACGAGGACGCCCGGCACCCGTACGCCCGGGCCCTGTCGGCGGCGTTCCCGCGCATCGGCGACCCGGCGTCCCGGTTCGCGCCGCAGGGGCTCGCGGGCGACCCTCCGGACCCGGCAGCGCTGCCGTCGGGGTGCACGTTCCATCCCCGGTGTCCGGTGGCGCTGGAGTCGTGTTCCGAAGAGGACCCGGTGCTGCGGGCGGCGGGGCCGGAGCGGCGGGCGGCGTGTGTGCTGGCCGGGCCGCCGGGAGCAGAGGCCCGGCCAGAGCGCGCGACGGCGGGATCCGGGGGCCGGGAGAAGGGCCCGGCCGACGGACCGGGAGCCCTTGAGGAGCGGTCGGCCGGCGGCCCGGAGGCCCTGGAGGAAGCGAGGCGCAGCACGCCATGACCACATCTCCCACGGCCCCCGAGGTCACCACGGCCCCGCTGCTGAGCGCCCGGGGCCTGCACGTCACCTTCCCCGGACGGCACGGCGGCCCCCGGGCCCGGGCGGTGGACGGCGTCGACCTCGACATCCACCCCGGCGAGATCGTCGCGCTGGTCGGCGAGTCCGGCTGCGGCAAGACGACCCTGGCGCGCAGTCTGCTCGGCCTGGTCGCACCGACGGCGGGCCGGGTCACCTTCGACGGCCGCCCGCTGGAGTACTCCGGCCGGTCCCTCAAGGCCTACCGCAAACGCGTCCAGCTGGTCCTGCAGGACCCGAGCGGCTCCCTCAACCCCCGCCACACGGTGTACGGCGCGGTCGCCGAGGGCCTGCGCATCCACGGCCACGGCGGCGACGAACGCACCGCGGTCGCCGAGGCCCTGTCCCGGGCCGGACTGCGCCCCCCGGAGCGCTTCTTCCTGCGCTACCCGCACGAACTGTCCGGCGGGCAGCGCCAGCGGGTGGTCATCGCCGGCGCGCTCGTCCTGGAGCCCGAACTCCTCGTCGCCGACGAACCGGTGGCATCCCTCGACGCCTCGGTACGCGGCGAGATCCTCGCCCTGTTGCTACGACTGCGCACCGAACTGGGCCTGTCCGCCGTGGTCGTCACGCACGACCTGGGCCTGGCATGGAACATCGCCGACCGGGTCGCCGTGATGTACCTGGGCCGGATCGTGGAGACGGGCGCGGTGGAGCAGGTCTTGACGGCACCTCGGCATCCCTACACCCAGGCGCTTCTGTCCGTCCTCCCGGAGGCTCCGGGTGACCCGGTTGTCCTCACGGGTGAACCTCCGGACCCGTCCAGCGTCCCGTCAGGCTGCCGCTTCCACGTGCGCTGCCAGGTCCTGGCGGGCGGCGAGGCGGAACGGGCGGGCGTGGCGGGCGCGTGCAGGGGCCAGGACCTGCCGGTGTTGGGCGGGGGCGGAGAATCGCAGGTGGCGTGTCACTGGGCAGCTCTGCATCGCCCTTAGGGGCGTGGGGCTGTAATGATGTGCGGCTCCGCCGCGTGGGCGCGACAAGCCACAAAGCACACGCAGACGGCCAACAAGGAGACTAGGCAGCCCCCTCGGTCGCCACCAACTCCCTGCACTTCTCGACGTCCTGCCCCATCTGGACCAACAGCGCATCGAGCGTCTCGAACTTCGCCTGCCCCCGCACGAACGCCAGGAAGTCGACCGCGACATGCAACCCGTACAGATCGAGCCCCACCCGGTCGATGGCGTACGCCTCCACCGTCCGTTCGGTCCCCTCGAACTGCGGATTCGTCCCGACGGAGATCGCCGCCGGCATCGCCTCGCCCTGGGCGTGCAGCCAGCCGGCGTACACACCGTCGGCCGGAATGGCCGTGTGCGGCAGCGTCTCGACGTTCGCGGTCGGGAAACCCAGTTCGCGTCCGCGCTGGGCGCCCCGGACGACGATGCCTTCCACCCGGTGCGGACGTCCCAGGATCTCCGCCGCGCCCTGGACGTCGCCCTCGGCGACCAGCCGCCGCGTCAGCGTGGAGGAGAACGGCTCCCCGCCGCCCGCCTCACCTGTCACGTACAGGTCGACGACCTCGACCTCGAAGTCGTAGGTCTTGCCCTGCGTGGACAGGAACTCCACGTTTCCGGCGGCCTTGTGGCCGAAGCGGAAGTTGGGGCCCTCGACGACGGCCTTGGCGTGCAGCTTGTCCACCAGGACCTTGACGACGAAGTCGGCCGGGGACAGCTTCGAGAACTCGGTCGTGAAGGGGAGGATGAGCACCGCGTCCACGCCCAGGTCCGCCATGAGTTCGGCGCGGCGGTGGTGCGGGGCGAGCAGCGGCGGGTGGCTGCCGGGGCGGACGACCTCGCTGGGGTGCGGGTCGAAGGTCACGACGACGGCGGGCACGCCCAGTTCCCGGGCGCGGTCCACGGCATGCCGGATGATCAGCTGGTGACCGCGGTGCACTCCGTCGTAGGAGCCGATGGTGACGACGCTGCGCCCCCAGTCCTGGGGGATGTCCTCCAAGCCACGCCAGCGCTGCACTGTGCCTGCTCCTTGTCGAAAACTCGTCGAACCCGTGTCCGGTCGGTTGTCCGTGGTTGCCTCGTGCGCAGGTCTAAGGGTGCCATGCCGGGTTCCTCCTGCCCGCATCGGCATAGGGGCTGTGACAGGGCGCACGACACCGTACTGCGGCCTCGGCCCCGGAAGGCCGGTCACACGGGGACGCCGACGCCCGCCAGGTTCTCGATCATCCGGTGGGAACTGGGCCCGACCAGCGCCGCCCATTCCCCGGGCGCGTCGGCCAGCCAGACGGCCGCGCGGGCGGCGAAGCCGGGCACGTGCCGGCCCAGGTCGACCAGGGCGCGATCGAAGCGGGTGGCGCCCTGAGGGGTGCGCACGAGCAGCAGTCCGACGCGGTGGACGAGGTCGCGCAGGTCGTCGCCGCCGTTGCGGGCGGCGGCATGCAGCAGTGCGTCCAGGACGTCGGTGTCGTCCTCGCGGGCGAGGAGCATGTCGCGCAGTTCGCGGCGCAGCGGACGCGAGGCGGGGATGCCGGGCGGGGTGAGGACGGCGGCGAGGGCGCAGCGCAGCCGCACGTCGCCGTCCTCCAGCAGCCCGGTGACCAGCGGTAGGAGCACGGGCCGGGCGGCGGGGCCCCGGTCGAGCCGCTGGTCCGCGTACGCGGCCACCTGCCCGGCGAGTTCCGGCCGCCCGCTCGCCGCCCGGCACAGCAGCGCGGCGAGCCGCCGGGCCAGGCCCGGCGGGGTCGCGTCGGCGAGTGCCCGCAGCGCATCCTCCGCGTCCGGCCGCTCCAGCCGGGCGGCGAAGGCCCCGAGGACCGGCTCGGGGTCGGTCAGCAGGGCTCCGGCCAACGCGTCCGGCGAGAACCGCGGGTCGCCCGCCGCGAAGTGCTCCAGCGCCCGCGGGAGGTAGCGGGCCCGGGTGTGCGGATCCTGGACGAGGAGGGCGAGCGCGCCGCCGTGCAGGGCGCGGTCGGCGGGGCGGGCGAGCAGGGTGAGGGCCGCGTAGCGCAGGAGAGCCCGGTCGCCTCCCGTGCTCACGTGCGGCGCGGCGCGCAGTCCGTGCGCCACCGCGGCGCGCCGCCGCGCGGGCCGCTCGTCGCGCGCCCACCGGTCGGCGGCGCGGCACACCGCCGACGGCTCCTCCTCGGCGAGCACCGCGAGCAGTTCGTCGGCCCGTGGATGCGCGCGGTCGACGAGCACGTCCGCCAGATCGTCCAGGGCGGTGTGGCGGTGGGTGTGCAGCAGCACCTGCGCGGCTGTGGCCACGGTCGCGTGCGGGGTGGCGGGCAGCGGCTGCTCGTCGTCGAACCAGCGGACGAGCTGGGGTTGCACGGCGGTGGGGTCGGCGGTGAGGAGTTGGGCGACGGCGTCCAGGAACCGGGGCCCGGCCTCGCACGGCGGCCGGTCGGCATGGACCAGCCGCCGCAGCAGTGCGCAGCGCACCTCCAGCGGAAGCCGTACGCCGGTCCAGAAGGGGGGCCCGAGCTCCTCCGGCACGGGCCGCTCCTGCCGCCGCCAGGCCACGATCCGGTCGGCGAGCAGCCGCAGCACGTCCGTGTACGGTGCCGCGTCGGGCAGGGCCGACAGCGTCCCGGCGAGCAGCCGTACGGCCCACCAGGACCGCGGGTCGGCGTCCAGCGCCTGCACCAGGTCCGCCAGACGGGAGGCCAGGTGACCGGCGCCGTGCTGGCGGGCGAGGCACAGCAGGGCCTGGATCACCGGCCCGATGCGGTGACGCGGCACGGGGTCGGTCTGCGCGTCCTCGCCGCGGTGGACGAGGGCGTGCAGCGCCTCGTCGAGGTCGAGGTGCATGCCCTGGAGCCAGTCGGCGAGCCCCTCGTGCGCGAAGCGGTAGCCGGGCCCGGCCGGTACGAGCAGGCCCTCGGCGAGCACGGCCGACGCCCAGCCCGAGCAGCCGCCCAGCCGTTCCGGCCCGACGCCCCACGGGAACACCGCCTCGAACGTCTCCCGGTCCAGGTCCCCCTGCCCAGGGCCGAGGCCGCGGCGGGCGGCCTCGTGCACCTGCCCGGCGACCTTGGCCGCCAGCCGGCGTACGGCCGTGCCGTGCAGGCCGTTGGCGGTGGCCAGCCGGGTGGCGATGCGCAGCGACATCAGGTCCAGGTAGGCGGAGAAGACCTCGTCCCGGCCGACGGGGCCGGCGAGCATGACCGGCGTTCCGGACGCGTCGGTGAGCTCGTCCCGGATCTCGGCGAGCATGCGCAGGGTGAGGGGGTGCCGGGCGTCGGTGCCGCCGAGGGCGCCCTCGGCGATGCCGTACCGCAGCCGGGCCTCCCGGGCCTCGTCCTCGGTGAGGTCGCCCAGTCGTACGCCCGCCGGACGGTCCAGCAGGTGGGACATCTCCTCCCAGTACTCCGGCCGGCAGGCCATCACCAGCCGCGCTCCCGTCTCCCGAAGCCACCGCAGGGTCCCGCCCGCCCAGTCGGGCAAGCGGCGGGCCGCCGCCGGGGACATCTCCTCGGGGGCGTCCAGGAGGAGCAGCAGGGGCCTGCCGAGCGAGCCGGCGAGGCGGGCGAGGCGCTCGGGTGTCATGTCCCCCGGGCCGGCCGGGGAGGGCAGGGAGGGCGGAGACGGGGCCTGCTTGCCGGCCACGACGGGGACGGCCCGGGTCAGCGCCCTGCGGACCGCGTCCGCCACCGATGTGTCGTCGTCCCGCAGGTCGCAGCCGCGCAGCCAGAGCGTGGGATGCCCGCTGCGGCCACGGCGCGCGGCGAGCGCGGCGAGTTCCGTCGTACGACCGCTGCCGGGTGCCCCGACGAGACCGATGACGGCCGCATCGCCTGCCGCGAAGGCGTCGAACTCGGCGGCCACACCTGCCCGTTCGACCGGCTCCGGGCCTCCCGTCCCGCCGGGCGGACCGTCCAGGCCCACCGATGCGCCGGTCAGTTCCAGCACCCCGGCGAGGTTCAGATCGGCCCCGAAGGCGGGGACCGTCGCGGCGTTCTCGGCGAGCAGCCCGGCGAGCGGGCCCGCCGCTGCGGCGCCCCCCGCACGCAGCGGTACGGCGAACCCGACGTCGCGATGACCGGAGCTGAGCGCGGTGCCGAGGACTCCGACGACGGCGCCGGTCCCGGCGTCGAGCACGGGGCCGCCGGCCGCTCCGCCACCCTGCCGCAACGCGTCCCGCCCCGCCGTGCCCACCGCCAGCTCGAGCGCGTCGTCGAGGCGGTGGAAACGGTCCGTGGCCGCGTATGTCACGGAGGCCGGGCCCAGCACCCGCGCCTCGCGCCAGCCTCCGGCGGCGATCCGCACATAGGTGCCGGTCCCTGCTCCGTCCCGCACGGTCACGGGCAGCGGCGGCACACCGAGCCCCTCGGTCCGTACGAGGGCCAGGTCCAGCGCGGGCAGCGGGGTGACCGCGTCGGCGGACACGATCCGGCGGCGGCCACCGGCCCCGTGCAGCACGATCCGGGGCAGGCCGTCGACGGCCTCGTGGCTGGTGATCAGCGTGCCGTGGTGGTCGGCCAGGAAGCCGGTGCCGCGGGGGCGGCCGGCCAGGTCGTGGATACGGACGAGACGGTCGTCGGGGACCGCCCCCTCCTCGTGCCCTGCCGTCCCGGGGCCGGGGATCGCCCCTCCCGCGTGCCCTGCTGTCCCGAGACCGGGGACCGCCCCCTCCTCGTGCCCTGCCGTCCCGGGGCCGGGGATCACCCCGCCCGCGTGCCCTGCTGTCCCGAGACCGGGGACCGCCCCCTCCTCGTGCCCTGCCGTCCCGGGGCCGGGGATCACCCCGCCCGCGTGCCCTGCTGTTCCGGGGCGGTCGGGAGAGCCTTGTGAGCTGTCGTCCGTCTCCCGGGACCGGTTCCGCGACGCCATCGTCGAGCCTCCCCGCCGTACACCCGTGCCCTCGTGTTCGACAGTAGGGGCGGGATGATCAGCGGGACAGATCGCTCTGTGAAAGCGCCCCCTTCCGCTCCCCTGGTTCACTCCGAGCGCCCGCACAAACGGGTGAAGGAACAGGGGCGGCTGGATAACCCTAGGGGTGGGGGAACCGAGGGGGGACCGTGGAGCGGCGGCAGTGGCGGTACCCGTGGCCGCCGCTCCACGGGCGGACACCCGATCCCCGAGCGGTCAGGCGAAGACGGCCAGACTCCTGGCCTTGCCCCGCTGCTCCTCGACGAGCGCGAGGAAGCGGCCCTCCGGGTCGAAGACGGCGACGGGACCGGAGCCCGCGTACGTCTCGGGCATCTCCAGCCGGACGCCGTTGGTGAGCAGCTTGGCCCGCCGGGCGTCGACGTCCCACCGGGGGAAGGCGGCAGCGGCGGCCTCGGCCATCGGCATCACGGTCAGCTCCTGCTGGAGCTGGTCGAGCGTGCGGGCCGCGTCCAGCTTGTAGGGGCCGACGCGGGTGCGGCGCAGGGCGGTGAGGTGACCGCCGACCCCCAGACCGGCGCCCAAGTCGCGGGCCAGGGCCCGGATGTAGGTACCGGAGGAGCAGACGACCGAGACGACCAGGTCGAGGACGGCCGTGCCGTCGTCGGCGACGGCGTCCCGGACGTCGTACACGCCGAAGGACGAGACCGTGACCGGCCGGGCCGGGATCTCGAACTCCTCGCCCTCGCGGGCCCGCTTGTACGACCGCACGCCGTTGATCTTGATGGCGCTGACCTTGGAGGGCACCTGCATGATGGCGCCGGTCAGCGCGGCGATGCCGGCGTCGATGGCGTCGCGGGTGACCTTGGAAGCGTCCACGGAGGAGGTGATCTCCCCCTCGGCGTCGTCCGTGAGGGTGTTCTGCCCGAGCCGGATGGTGCCCAGGTACTCCTTCTCGGTCAGCGCGAGGTGGCCGAGGAGCTTGGTGGCCTTCTCGACGCCGAGGACGAGGACGCCCGTCGCCATCGGGTCGAGGGTGCCGGCGTGCCCGACGCGTCGCGTCCTGGCGATGCCGCGCATCTTGGCGACGACGTCGTGCGAAGTGAAGCCCGACGGCTTGTCGACGATGACAAGGCCGTCGGGCGTGGTGTGCTTCTGGGTCATTCGGCGCTGTCGTCCGTCTCGTCGTCCTCGTCGGGCTTGCGGTACGGGTCGGCGTCGCCGGCGTACTTGGCGCCGGCGGACGCCTCGCGCACCTTCTCGTCGGACTGGCGCGCCTTGTCGAGGAGGTCCTCGATCGTGCGGGCGTTGTCCGGCAGGGCGTCCATGACGAAGGTCAGGGTCGGCGTGAACTTCACACCGGCGGCCCGGCCCACCTCGGAGCGCAGGACGCCCTTGGCGCTCTCCAGGCCGGCTGCGGCCGCCACGCGCTCCTCGTCGTCCCCGTACACCGTGTAGAAGACGGTCGCCTCCCTGAGGTCACCCGTGACCCGGGTGTCCGTGATGGTGACGTGCGAGCCGAGCCGCGGGTCCTTGATCCCGCGCTGCAGCTTCTGGGCCACCACCTCTCGGATGAGGTCCGCCAGCCTTTTGGCGCGCGCGTTGTCGGCCACTGGTCCGTCTCCTTAAGTGCTTTCTTGTTGCTTCAGTCTTCGTCGCTGTGGAGCCTGCGTCGAACCGAGAGCAGTTCGACTTCGGGCCGCCCGGCGACGAGCCGCTCACAGCGGTCCAGTACGTCGGTGAGGTGCCCGGTCTCCCCCGAGACCATCGCGAGCCCGATCTCGGCCCTGCGGTGGAGGTCCTGGTGACCCGTCTCCGCCGCGCTCACCCCGTACTTGCGCTGGAGTTCGGCCACGATCGGACGGACGACAGAGCGTTTTTCCTTGAGCGAGTGGACGTCGCCGAGGAGCAGATCGAAGGACAGAGTCCCCACATACATGTGTGTATCCGGATGTCCCGCCGGTTCGGGGTACGGGCGCCACGCTTCGACGCCGATACGGGAACCGTACACGCAACGGCCGGGGCCGATCGACGGAATAAGTCCCGCCGATCGGCCCCGATCGTGGCTCAGGTCAGACGCGCGGCTTCTCGCGCATCTCGTACGTCGCGATGACGTCGTCGACCTTGATGTCGTTGAAGTTGCCGAGGTTGATACCGCCCTCGAAGCCTTCGCGGATCTCGGTGACGTCGTCCTTGAAGCGACGCAGACCCTCGATGTTGAGGTTCTCCGCGACCACCTTGCCGTCGCGGATGAGGCGCGCCTTGGTGTTGCGCTTGACCTCGCCGGAGCGGATGAGAACACCCGCGATGTTGCCCAGCTTGGACGACTTGAAGACCTCGCGGATCTCCGCCGTACCGAGCTCGACCTCTTCGTACTCCGGCTTGAGCATGCCCTTGAGGGCCGCCTCGATCTCCTCGATCGCCTGGTAGATGACCGAGTAGTACCGGACGTCGACACCCTCGCGCTCGGCCATCTGCTGCGCACGCCCGGCGGCGCGCACGTTGAAGCCGATGACGATGGCGTCGGAGCCCATGGCCAGGTCGATGTCGGACTCCGTGACCGCACCGACACCGCGGTGCAGGACGCGGATGTCGACCTCTTCGCCGACGTCCAGCTGGAGCAGCGAGGACTCGAGCGCCTCGACGGATCCGGAAGCGTCACCCTTGATGATCAGGTTCAGCTGCTGGACCTCGCCGGCCTTGAGCACCTTGTCCAGGTCCTCCAGCGACACGCGGCGCGTGCGCTTGGCGAACGCGGCGTTGCGCTCACGGGCGGCGCGCTTCTCGGCGATCTGACGGGCCGTACGGTCCTCGTCGACCACCAGGAAGTTGTCGCCCGCACCCGGGACGTTGGTCAGGCCCAGGACCTGAACCGGCGTCGAGGGACCGGCCTCGGCAACGCTGTTGCCGTTGTCGTCGTGCATCGCCCGGACTCGGCCGTACGCGTCGCCGACCACCATGGTGTCGCCGACCCGCAGCGTGCCTCGCTGGACGAGGACCGTCGACACGGCACCGCGGCCGCGGTCGAGACGGGACTCGATCGAGATGCCCTGCGCGTCCTGGTTCGGGTTGGCCCGCAGGTCGAGCGAGGCGTCGGCCGTGAGGATCACGGCCTCCAGCAGGGAGTCGATGTGCAGACCCTGCTTGGCGGAGATGTCGACGAACATGGTGTCGCCGCCGTACTCCTCGGCCACCAGGCCGTACTCGGTCAGCTGACCGCGCACCTTGGTCGGGTCGGCGCCCTCGACGTCGATCTTGTTGACCGCGACGACGATCGGGACCTCGGCCGCCTTGGCGTGGTTGAGCGCCTCGACCGTCTGCGGCATGACGCCGTCGTTGGCCGCGACGACCAGGATCGCGATGTCGGTCGACCTCGCACCACGGGCACGCATGGCGGTGAACGCCTCGTGACCCGGGGTGTCGATGAAGGTGATCTTGCGCTCTTCTTCGTTGACCTCGGTCGCGACCTGGTAGGCACCGATGTGCTGGGTGATGCCGCCGGCCTCGCCCGCGATGACGTTCGTCTTGCGGATGGCGTCGAGGAGCCGGGTCTTACCGTGGTCGACGTGACCCATGACGGTGACGACGGGCGGACGGACCATCAGGTCCTCCTCGTCGCCCTCGTCCTCGCCGAACTCGATGTCGAAGGACTCGAGGAGCTCGCGGTCCTCCTCCTCGGGGCTGACGATCTGAACCGTGTAGTTCATCTCGTCGGCGAGGAGCTGCAGCGTCTCGTCGGAGACGGACTGCGTGGCCGTGACCATCTCGCCGAGGTTCATCATGACCGCGACGAGCGACGCCGGGTTGGCGTTGATCTTCTCCGCGAAGTCGGTGAGCGAGGCACCGCGCGACAGGCGAACGGTCTCGCCGTTGCCGCGAGGCAGCATCACACCGCCGACCGACGGGGCCTGCATGGCCTCGTACTCCTGGCGCCTCTGCCGCTTCGACTTGCGACCACGACGCGCCGGACCGCCGGGACGGCCGAACGCACCCTGCGTGCCACCGCGGCCACCGGGACCACCGGGACGACCACCGAAGCCGGGACGGCCACCGCCACCGGGACCACCCGGACGGCCGGCGAAACCGCCGCCACCGCCACCGGGACCACCGGGACGACCGGCGAAACCGCCGCCGCCACCGGGACGACCGGCGAAGCCGCCGCCACCCGGGCGACCGCCGCCGCCACCGGGACGACCGCCGCCACCGGGACCGCGGCCGCCGGGGCCACCGCCACCGGGACGCGGGCCGGCAGCCGGACGCTGCGGCATCATGCCGGGGTTCGGACGCGGACCGCCGGGACCGCCGCCGGGACGCGGGCCGCCGCCCTGCGGACGGGGCATGCCGCCCGGGGTCGGACGCGCGCCGCCCGGAGCCTGCGGACGAGGACCGCCGCCGGCACCCTGCGGACGGGGACCGCCCTGGCCGCCCTGGCCCTGCGGACGCGGGGCGCCACCGGGCGCACCGGGGCCGCCCGGACGCGGGGCGCCGCCCGGACGGGGCGCCTGCGGGCGCGCCATGCCGGTGGAGCCGCCGGAGGTGAAGGGGTTGTTGCCCGGACGGGGGCCCGCCGGACGGGCACCGGGACGCGGGGCGCCGCCACCCTGGCGCGGAGCGCCGGGACGGTCGCCGCGGTCACCACGGCCCTGGCCGCCCTGGCCGGGACCGCCCGGACGCGGAGCACCCGGACGCGGCGCCTGGCCGGCCGGACGCGGGGCGCCCGGACGCGGGCCGGAACCCTGGGACGAGGAGGACGACGACGGCGACGACGGCGAGGACGGCGCGGCAGGAGCCGACGGGGGTGCCGTGAACTCGGGCGTGGTCGGAGCCGGGGACGCCGGGGCGGGCCGCGGCGCGGGCTTCGGGCCCGGGGTGGGACGGGGGCCGGGAGTGGCCGACGCGGCGGGGGCCGCGGGCTTCTCGGCGGCGGCCGGCTTGGGGGCCGGCGGGCGCGGGGCTGCCGGACGGGCAGCCTGCGCGGGAGAGGGGGCACCCGGCTTTGCCGGGGCAGCCTTGCGGGCAGGGGCGGGCTTGCCGCCTCCGCTGCCCTGCTGGAGGGCGTCCGTCAGCTTGCGTACAACGGGCGCTTCGATGGTCGAAGACGCCGAACGGACGAATTCACCGAGTTCCTGGAGCTTGGCCATGACGACCTTGCTCTCGACGCCGAACTCCTTGGCGAGTTCGTAGACCCGGACCTTAGCCACTTCGCTCCTTTGAGGTCCGGGTTGCGTCCGGACCGTCGCTAGTTCATGGGCGTACTCATCGCGTACTCATCGAGTGCTCATCGCAATCTCGACCTGCTTTCGACTCGCGAGGTACCTAGCCGCACGGGGTTCCGTGCGGCACGTCTTACCGTGTTGCCTGCTCGGCAACTGTCGTCTGCTCGACGTACTGGCGCAACGCCTTTGTGTCGAGCGGTCCCGGGACGCGCAGTGCCCTCGGGAACGCCCGGCGGCGTACCGCCTGGTCGAGACAGACCGGTGCGGGGTGAACGTACGCACCCCGGCCGGGCAGCGTACCGCGTGGATCAGGGACGCATGCGTCCTTGATCGCTACGATCCGCAGCAGTTCGGCCTTTGCCGCTCGCTCCCGACACCCCACACAGGTGCGTTCAGGGCATGCGCGGGCGCGCGTCCGGCCAGACACTGCTAAGTCTACCTCCCCGTACGCTCCTCACCCCTTTGGGGCAGGATTCGAACAGTTGCCGCGCGTGAACCTGTCGTGATCTGAACGGCGCGCGGCTCGGATCTATTCCTCGGAGCCGGCCGCGGCCGGTTCGGTGTCCGGACGGATGTCGATCCGCCAGCCGGTCAGCCGGGCCGCGAGGCGGGCGTTCTGCCCCTCCTTGCCGATGGCCAGGGACAGCTGGTAATCGGGCACGGTCACCCGGGCCGACCGGGTCGCCATGTCCACGATCTCCACCTTGGAGACCCGGGCCGGGGACAGCGCGTTCGCCACCATGTCGGCCGGGTCGTCCGACCAGTCCACGATGTCGATCTTCTCACCGTTCAGCTCGGCCATGACGTTGCGCACGCGGCCGCCCATGGGACCGATGCAGGCGCCCTTGGCGTTCAGGCCGGAGCGGGTGGACCGTACGGCGATCTTCGTGCGGTGACCGGCCTCACGGGCGATCGCGGAGATCTCCACCGAACCGTCGGCGATCTCCGGCACCTCCAGGGCGAAGAGCTTCTTCACCAGGTTGGGGTGCGTGCGCGACAGCGTCACGGACGGGCCGCGGACGCCCTTGGCCACCCGGACGACGTACGAGCGCAGCCGCATGCCGTGCGGGTAGGTCTCGCCCGGCACCTGCTCCTGCACGGGCAGGATGGCCTCGAGCTTGCCGATGTCGACGAGCACGTTCTTCGGGTCGCGGCCCTGCTGGACCACGCCGGTGACGATGTCGCCCTCACGGCCGGCGTACTCGCCGAGCGTCGCGTCGTCCTCGGCGTCGCGCAGGCGCTGCAGGATGACCTGCTTGGCCGTGGTGGCGGCGATACGGCCGAAACCGGACGGGGTGTCGTCGAACTCGCGGGCCTCCTGGCCCTCCTCGAGGTCGTCGGGGTCCTCCTTCGCCCACACGGTCACATGGCCGGTCTCCCGGTTGAGCTCCACGCGCGCGTGGCGGCGGCTTCCCTCGGTGCGGTGGTAGGCGATGAGGAGGGCCGACTCGATCGCCTCGACCAGCAGGGGGAAGGAGATCTCCTTCTCCCGAACCAAGCCCCGCAGGGCGCTCATGTCGATGTCCACGGCTACGCCTCCTCTTCCTTCTTGTTGTCCTTGCGGCTGAACTCGACCTGGACACGCGCCCGGACGATGTCGTCGAAGGCGAGTCTGCGCGCGGTGGCCTTGCGGCCCTTCACCCCGGGCACCTCGGTGTCGACACCCTCGTCGTCGACCTTCAGGATCCTGGCGACCAGCTCGCCGCCCTCGGCCAGCTGGAACTTCACCAGCCGGTCGGTGGCGCGCACGTAGTGGCGGTGTTCCGTGAGGGGGCGCTCCGCGCCCGGGGTGCCGACCTCGAGGGTGTACTCGCCCTCGCCCATCGCGTCCGTCTCGTCGAGCTTCGCCGAGAGCGCGCGGCTCACATCGGCGATCTGGTCCAGGTCGGCGCCCGTGTCCGAGTCGACGACGACGCGCAGCACACGCTTGCGTCCGACGGAGTCCACCTCGATCTCCTCGAGATCCAGGCCCTGGGAGCTGACGAGCGGTTCCAGTAGCTCTCGCAGCCTCTCGCTCTGGGTGGTGCTCATCCGGGTGACTCCTCGGCCGCGTGTGCTGTTGTGGGATGGGTCGCGTGTCTGGTCAAAGGGTATCCGGTCGCGGGGAGTGTTGCCGTCCACCCGGTCACGAACAGTGCCGCTGAGTGATGCCGGGCGGAGGCCCGGGTACCGTGATCACGGGCGCGCAGCCCTTGCGGTCCCTTCTTTCTCGAATGTTTCTCGAATGTTTCTCGACACGAGCCCCGAGGACGTCTGACGTGCCGTTCCCCCCATCGCCGCGTGCCCGCTCGGGGCCGCGCAGAAGGAGTCTGCTCGCCGTCGCCCCGGCGGCCCTCGCCCTGACGGGCTGCACCGGCGACTCCGGTGGCCCGGCCGGAGACGGTACGTCGGCCGCCGACCGGGCACGCGCGCGTGCGGCCCGCGACAGCGAGGGGCTGGCGGAGCGCTACGACGCGGTGATCGCCGCCCGACCGGGGCTCGCGGGCCGGCTGCGGCCGCTGCGCGAGGAGGTCGTCCGGCACGCGCAGGCGTTCGGCGGTGGCCGAAAAGCATCGCCTTCGGCATCCCCTTCCGTGTCACCCTCGGCGGCCTCTTCGGCCTCTTCGGCCTCTTCGGCCTCTTCGGCCTCTGGGGCCTCCGGGGCCTCTGGGGCCTCACCCTCTCCGTCCGCAGCCGTGCCGGGGAACGACAAGGACGCCCTCGCCGGACTCGCCGCGGCGGAGCGGGAGCTCGCGGACCGGCGGGTCAAGGCGCTGGGCGCGGTTCCGGGCGAGCTGGCGCGGCTGCTGGCGTCGGTCGCGGCGGCCGGGGCGGCGCATGTGTATCTGCTGACGGAGGGTGGCGCGTGAGCGAGGAGAAGGACCGGGAGCTGCGGGCTCTGCAGGCGGCGCTGGCGGCCGAGCACGCGGCGGTCTACGGGTACGGCGTCGTCGGCGGGAGGATCGGCGAGGGGCGGCGCACCGAGGCCGTCAGGGCGTACGACGCCCACCGGGCGCGCAGGGACGCGCTGGTGCGCGAGGTGAAGGACCTGGGGGGCCGGCCGGTGGCCGCGTCGGCCGGTTACGCGCTGCCCTTCCAGGTGCCGGACGCGGCGGCGGCCGTGCGGCTCGCCGCCGAGCTGGAGGACCGAGTGGCCGGGGTGTACGCCGACCTGGTGCGCGCGGCGGGCGGCGGGCGGCGGGCCCTGGCCGCCGAGGCGCTGCGGGAGGCGGCGGTGCGGGCGGTGCGCTGGCGCGGCGAGAGCGTAGCCTTCCCTGGGCTCGCCGAGCGGGCCGGCACGGCCCCGCCCTCGGCGGCGCCGACGGCGTGATCCGCGCAGGGCACGCACCGCGGACAGTACGAAGGGAACGACTCGCGCATGGTTTTCGAACCGCCGAAGCGTCTGGTGAGGGCGCTCGGTGAGACGGCGCCGGACGGTGACGACTGGCTGGAGAAGCTGCCCGCGGCGGCGCAGCAGGCCGTCGCACTACGCGAGTTGACCGTGGAGCGGGTGCAGGTGCCCGGTGGGCGCAGCAGCCTGGTCGTGCTGGTGCGGACGGCCGACGGGACACCCGCCGTGCTCAAGCTGGCGCCGGGCCGGGCCCGTCCGGAGGCGGAGCGGGCCGCGCTCGCGCACTGGGCCGGGCGGGGTGCCGTGCAGCTGCTCGAACCCGCGTCGACCGAGGGCGTGCTGCTGCTGGAACGGCTGCATCCGGACGTGTCGGTGCGGTCGCTGCCGGAGGCGAAGGCGCTGCTGGAGGCGGCGGGAACGCTGCGGCGGCTGTGGGTGGAGCCGCCCGCCGACTTCCCCTTCGAGACGGTGGCCGAGCGGACCGGGCGGCAGGCCGAGGCGATGCGGGCGCAGGCCCGGGCCGAGCCCGAGGTGGCCGCGCTGGTCGATCTGGCGCTGGCGGCGCGCGAGGAGTTGCTGACCGCGCCGCCCGAGCACCGGCTGCTGCACGGCACGTTCCGGCAGAGCAAGGTGCTCGGCGGGGAGCGGATGCCGTGGCTGGCCGTGGGGCCCGACCCGGTGGTCGGCGAGTGCGCCTTCGATCTGGCCCGGCTGGTCCGGGACCGGGTGGAGGACCTGATCGCCCAGCCGTCCGGAGCGGCCACGACCCGGCGCCGGGTGAAGCGGCTCGCCGAGTCCCTGGACGTGGACCAGGACCGGCTGCGGGGCTGGACGCTGTTCCGGGCCGTGGAGTCGGGCGTGCGTGCGGGGCGCGTCGGGCGGCCGCGGGATGCGGAACTGCTGCTGGAGTTCGCGGGCTGGCTGTAGGGCGTCGGGACCGAGGGGTGGGGTTCGAGGGGCGGGGTTCGAGGGGCGGGGCTGTCGAACCCCGCACCGGCGATCCGGCCCGGCTCGGGGCCCCGGAACACCGGAGCGTCGGGCGGGCTGAAAGGGGCGGGGCTGCGAACCAGCACCGGCGGCCCGGTCCGGCTCGCAGCCCCGGAGCCCCGGAGCCGCAGGCGGACTGAAAGGGACAGAGCTGCGAACCAGCATCGGCGGCCCGGTCCGGCTCGCAGCCCCAGAGCCCCGGAACCCAAAGCGGACTGACAGAGACAGAGCTACGAACCAGCACCGGCGGACCCGGTCCGGCTCGCAGCCCCAGAGCCCCGGGCGGACCGATTCGGTCAGCCCGCCCGGCCCTCTCGGTGCTACGCCGTGAGGCGGGCGACGGCCTCCTCGACCGTCAGTTCCTCGCGCTCGCCGGTACGGCGGTCCTTCAGTTCCACCACGCCGTCGGCGGCGCGCCGGCCGGCCACGAGGATCTGCGGTACGCCGATCAGCTCGGAGTCCGTGAACTTGACGCCCGGGGAGACGCCGGGGCGGTCGTCGACCAGGACGCGGACACCGGCCGCGGCCAGCTTCTGGGAGATGTCCAGGGCGAGTTCGGTCTGGAGGGCCTTGCCGGCGGCGACCACGTGCACGTCGGCCGGGGCGACCTCGGCGGGCCAGCACAGCCCCTTGTCGTCGGCGCTCTGCTCGGCGAGGGCGGCCACCGCACGGGAGACGCCGATGCCGTAGGAGCCCATGGTGACGCGGACCGGCTTGCCGTTCTGACCGAGGACGTCGAGCTTGAGGGCGTCGGCGTACTTGCGGCCCAGCTGGAAGATGTGGCCGATCTCGATGGCGCGGTCCAGGACCAGCCCCGTGCCGCACTTCGGGCAGGGGTCGCCCTCCTGGACGACCACGACGTCGACGTACGTGTCGACCTCGAAGTCGCGGCCCGCGACGACGTTCTTGGTGTGGGTGCCGGCCTTGTTGGCGCCGGTGATCCAGGCCGTGCCCGGGGCGACGCGCGGGTCGGCGATGTACGTGACCTTGTCCAGGCCCTGCGGTCCGACGTAGCCGCGGACCAGGTCGGGGCGGGCGGCGAAGTCCGTCTCGGTGACCAGTTCGACGGTGGCCGGGGCGAAGTGCGCCTCGACCTTGTCCATGTCGACCTCGCGGTCCCCGGGGACGCCGACGGCGACGATCTCGCCGTCGACCTTCACGAGGAGGTTCTTCAGCGTGGCGGAGGCGGGGACGCCGAGGGAGGCGGCGAGGGTCTCGATGGTCGGGGTGTCGGGGGTCGGGATGTCCTCGGCGGCCGGCACGTCCGAGGCGTCGACGGACGTCAGCTCGTACGTGATCGCCTCGGTGTTGGCGGCGAAGTCGCAGTTCGGGCAGTCGGCGAAGGTGTCCTCGCCGGCCTCGGCCGGGGCGAGGAACTCCTCGGACTTGGAGCCGCCCATCGCGCCGGCCGTCGCGGCGCAGATGCGGTAGTCGAGGCCGAGGCGCGCGAAGATCTTCTGGTAGGCCTCGCGGTGCAGGGCGTAGGACTTGGCGAGCCCCTCGTCCTCGGTGTCGAAGGAGTAGGAGTCCTTCATGAGGAACTCGCGGCCGCGCAGGATGCCGGCGCGGGGCCGGGCCTCGTCGCGGTACTTGTTCTGGATCTGGTAGAGGATGACCGGCAGGTCCTTGTAGGAGGACGCCTGGTCCTTCACCAGGAGGGTGAAGATCTCCTCGTGGGTGGGGCCGAGGAGGTAGTCGCCGCCCTTGCGGTCCTGCAGGCGGAACAGCTCGGGGCCGTACTCGTCCCAGCGGCCGGTGGCCTCGTAGGGCTCACGCGGGAGGATGGCGGGGAGCAGGACCTCCTGGGCGCCGACGGCGTCCATCTCCTCACGGACGATCCGCTCGACGTTGGCCAGCACCTTCTTGCCGAGGGGCAGCCAGCTCCAGACGCCGGCGGCGGTGCGGCGTACGTAGCCGGCGCGGACGAGGAGCTTGTGGCTGAGGACCTCGGCGTCCGCCGGGTCGTCGCGCAACGTCTTCGCCAACAACTGGGACATGCGCTGGACCGGTGCGTTTGCCATGGTTCCTCTGCTCCTGCTGCTGGGGGTCCCCCGCTCGAGCGGAGCCGAGAGCGGGGGAAGGTGATGGCAGGAGGTTATCCGGGGGTGCGCGGCGGCGGAAATCGGTTATCCGCGGGACAGGGGCAGCGGGGCGCCCATCACGGCGTACGGCTTCGGCGCGCTGGGGAAGAGGACCTGGCGGGCCAGGTCCTGGTAGCCGAGGGAGCGGTAGAGGGCGCGGGCCGGGCTGTCGGTGTCGATCGCGGAGAGGATCGAGCGGGGTTCGTCGGCGCCGTCGGTGATCGTGGTGATCAGGGAGCGTCCGAGGCCGCGGTTCTGGTGGGCCGGGTGAACGTGCAGTTCTGTGATCACGAAGGAGTCGTCGAGCCAGTGGTCGTTGTGCTGGGCGCGGAGGTAGGGCTCGACGACCGTGGACCACCAGTGGGTGCGGTCGTTGGGCATGCCGTAGACGAAACCCACGAGGTCTGCGCCGGCTGTGACGCCGAGGGCGCGGGCACCGGGGTAGGTCATGTGGCGCAGGACGATCTGGCGGCGGACGGCGACTTCGTCGGGGCCGAGGCCGAAGGCCACGGCTTGGACGGCCAGGGCCTCGTCGACGTGGGCGGAGAGGTCGAGTGGGCCGATCACGAGGTCCATGGCGGGGAGCCTACAGGGGCGGATTCGGTTGGCGTACGGGTGCGGACCGCATCGGGTTGCTCGCGCTCACGCGGCGCAGCCGCATATCGGCAGGCGGCCCGGGCCCCCGGGTCGGTTCCCCTCCGGCGCGATCAGAAGAGCACGCTCATGAAGGCGCCCACTTCCCTGAAGCCCACCCTCTGGTAGGCCCTCCTGGCCGCCGTGTTGAAGTCGTTGACGTAGAGGCTGACCACGGGGGCGACGTCGGCGAGGGCGTAGCGCAGTACGGCCGCCATGCCCGGGGCGGCCAGGCCGGTGCCCCGGTGTTCGGGGGCCACCCAGACGCCCTGGATCTGGCAGGCGCGGTCCGTCGCGGCGCCGATCTCGGCCTTGAAGACGACCCTGCCGTCCGCGTCGAAACGGGCGAAGGCGCGGCCGGAGCCGACGAGTTCGGCGACACGGGCCTGGTAGAGCAGGCCGCCGTCGCCGGCCAGCGGGGAGACGCCGACCTCTTCGGTGAACATGGCCACGCACGCCGGCATGACCGTCTCCATCTCGTCCTTGCGGACGCGACGGACGTAGGGGTCCGGGGTGATGTCGGCCGGGAGACGGTCGGTGACCATGAGCGGCTGATGGCGGCGGACGTCGCGGGCCGGGCCCCACTGGGGTTCCAGGAGGCGCCACAGGTCGGAGGTGGCGCCGGAGGGGCCGACGATGGAGGAGCAGCGGCGACCGGCGCGGCGGGCGCGGTCGGCGAAGGCGCGGACGGCGCGCGGCCCCGCGCAGATCGGGACCAGGTTGGCGCCGGCGTAGCAGAGGGAGGTGAGTATGCCGTCCTCGTACCAGCCCCACATCTCACCGCCGAGCCGCCACGGGTCGAGTCCGGCGATCTGAACGCGGGACGTCACGAAGGCGTTCACGACCGGCTCGCGGTCGAGGACGGCGAGCGCGGCGTCCAGGTCGCTCGGTTCGAGGACCCGTGAGGTGGTCTGCGTCAACACGTGCGGGCCTCACGAACTGGGGTTGCTGGTCTCCGCACTATAGCCGCGCTGCTTGGGCGGGACGCCTCGGAGCTCGGGAGCGACGGTTTTCCGGCGTCAGCGGGTGCGGTGTGGCTTGTCGCGCGGTTCCCCGCGCCCCCGCACAGCGGGGCACGGGGAAGCCGCCGGTCCGCGAGGTTCAGCCCGCGACCGCCACCGACGGTTCGCCCGAGGTCACGCCGTCCTTCTCCATCTGCTCGGCGAGCTTCATGGCCTCCTCGATGAGGGTCTCCACGATCTTGGACTCGGGGACGGTCTTGATGACCTCGCCCTTGACGAAGATCTGGCCCTTGCCGTTGCCGGAGGCGACGCCGAGGTCGGCCTCGCGGGCCTCGCCGGGGCCGTTCACGACGCAGCCCATGACGGCGACGCGCAGCGGGACCTCCATGCCGGTGAGGCCGGCCGTGACCTCCTCGGCGAGCTTGTAGACGTCGACCTGGGCGCGACCGCAGGACGGGCAGGAGACGATCTCCAGGCCGCGCTCCTTGAGGTTCAGGGACTCCAGGATCTGGATGCCGACCTTGACCTCCTCGGCGGGCGGCGCGGAGAGCGAGACGCGGATCGTGTCGCCGATGCCCTGGGAGAGGAGCGCGCCGAAGGCCACCGCCGACTTGATCGTGCCCTGGAAGGCGGGGCCCGCCTCCGTGACGCCCAGGTGCAGCGGGTAGTCGCACTGGGCGGCGAGCTGCTTGTAGGCCTCGATCATGACGACCGGGTCGTTGTGCTTGACGGAGATCTTGATGTCGCGGAAGTCGTGCTCCTCGAAGAGGGACGCCTCCCACAGGGCCGACTCGACCAGGGCCTCGGGGGTCGCCTTGCCGTACTTCTGCAGCAGGCGCCGGTCGAGCGAGCCGGCGTTGACGCCGATGCGGATCGGGGTGCCATGGTCCCGGGCCGCCTTGGCGATCTCCTTGACCTTGTCGTCGAACTGCTTGATGTTGCCCGGGTTGACGCGGACCGCCGCACAGCCGGCCTCGATGGCCGCGAACACGTACTTCGGCTGGAAGTGGATGTCGGCGATGACCGGGATCTGCGACTTGCGGGCGATGGTGGCGAGGGCGTCCGCGTCGTCCTGGGTCGGGCAGGCGACGCGGACGATCTGGCAGCCGGACGCGGTGAGTTCGGCGATCTGCTGGAGGGTCGCGCCGATGTCGGACGTCCGCGTGGTGGTCATCGACTGGACCGAGACGGGGGCGTCTCCGCCGACCGCCACGGACCCGACCTGGATCTGGCGGCTCTTCCGGCGCTCGGCGAGCTTGGTCGGAACGGACGGCATGCCGAGAGAAATCGCAGTCATCTGCTGTGCAACCCCAAGTCGTGGATCAAGGTCCGGTCCCGTGAGCAGCGGGCTCCGAGCTTCGAGATTACGGCACATGCCTCGGGGCGAGCACATCCCACCCGCCGTGCCACTCGATGGGAGGCGGCCCGGCGAAAAGCCTGCCGGGCCGCCGTGAACGCCGTATGACTAGGAGATTTTCACCGGGTTGACCACGTCTGCGATCAGCACGAGGATCGTGAAGCAGATGAAGATCCCCGCGACGACGTAGGCGACCGGCATGAGCTTCGCCACGTCGAAGGGGCCCGGGTCGGGGCGGCGCAGCAGCCTGGCGAGGTTGCGGCGCAGCGACTCCCACAGGGCGCCCGCGATGTGGCCGCCGTCGAGCGGCAGCAGCGGCAGCATGTTGAACAGGAACAGGGAGAGGTTGAAGCCGGCGACCAGCATCAGGGCCATGGCCAGCTGCTGGGTGGGCGGGATGTCGAGAGTGAAGATCTCACCGCCGACGCGGGCCGCGCCGACCACGCCCATCGGGGAGTCGGCCTCGCGCTCGGCGCCGTCGAAGGCCGCGTTCCAGAGCGCCGGCACCTTGCCGGGGAGTGCGGCCAGGGAGTCGACGGCCTCGCCGATCCGGTCGCCCATCCAGCTCACGGAGTCGCCGAAGTCCTGTTTGACCACGCCGGTGGCGGCGCTGAAGCCGAGGAAGCCGGCCTGGACGTACTGGCCCTCGACGATCTGGCCGCTCGCGTCCTTCTTGGCGACCTGGTTGGTGGCGATCTTCGCGTGCAGGGTGACGTCCTGGCCCTTGCGGTCGACGACGATCGGCACCTCCTTGCCGGGGGTGGCGCGGATCAGGTCGGACAGCTTGTTCCAGTCGTCGGTCTTCACCCCGTCGAAGGAGACGATCTTGTCGCCGGCCTTGAGGCCCGCCGCGGCGGCGGGGGCGGCCGGGTCGCCCTTCTCGCACTTGTCGCGGTTCTCGTTCTGCGCGATGACGCACTGGGAGACCGAGCTGACCGTGGTGGTCTGCTGGGTGATGCCGAAGCCCATCAGGACGGTGAGGAACAGCGCCACCGCCAGGACCAGGTTCATGAAGGGGCCCGCGAACATCACGATCACGCGCTTCCAGGGGGCGCGCGTGTAGAACATGCGCTTCTCGTCGCCCGGCCTGAGCTCCTCGTAGGCGGCGGTGCGGGCGTCCTCGATCATGCCGCGCCACGGGGAGGTGGAGCGGGCCTCCATCCGGCCGTCGGGGCCGGGCGGGAACATGCCGATCATGCGGATGTAGCCGCCGAACGGGATGGCCTTGATGCCGTACTCCGTCTCGCCCTTGTTGCGCGAGAAGAGCGTGGGGCCGAAGCCGACCATGTACTGCGGCACGCGGATGCCGAAGAGCTTGGCGGTGGACAGGTGCCCCAGCTCGTGCCACGCGATCGAGAACAGCAGGCCGACCGCGAAGAGGACTATGCCGAGGATGAACATCAGGGTCGTCATGCACGGGCCTCCGCCGTCTGTGCCGCCAGTTCCCGGGCCCGGGTCCGCGCCCAGGTCTCCGCTTCGAGGACGTCCGACACGGTGAGCGAGGTTCCCGTACGCGGGGTGCCGTGCTCCTCGACCACCCGGGTGACGGTGTCCATGATCCCGTCGAAGGGCAGTGCGCCCCGGCGGAACGCCTCCACGCACTCCTCGTTGGCCGCGTTGAACACCGCCGGGGCGGTGCCCGCGAGCTCGCCCACGTGCCGGGCGAGGTTCACCGAGGGGAAGGCCTCGTTGTCGAGCGGGAAGAACTCCCAGGTCGAGGCCTTGCTCCAGTCGAAGGTGGGTGCCGCGTCGGGCACCCGCTCGGGCCAGCCGAGGCCGATGGCGATGGGCCCGCGCATGTCGGGCGGGGTCGCCTGGGCCAGTGTCGATCCATCCGTGAACTCAACCATCGAGTGGACATACGACTGGGGATGCACGACCACCTCAATGCGGTCGAAGGGAATGTCGTAGAGGAGGTGCGCCTCGATGACCTCCAGGCCCTTGTTGACGAGGGTCGCGGAGTTGATCGTGATGACCGGGCCCATGGCCCAGGTGGGGTGCGCGAGGGCGTCCTCGACGGTGACGCTCGCGAGCTCGGCCCTCGTGCGACCGCGGAAGGGGCCGCCGGAGGCGGTGACGACCAGCTTGCGGACGTCGGCGCGGGTGCCCGCGGCCAGGGCCTGGAAGAGGGCGGCGTGCTCGGAGTCGACCGGGATGATCTGCCCGGGCTTGGCGAGGGCCTTGACCAGCGGGCCGCCGACGATGAGCGACTCCTTGTTGGCCAGTGCGAGGGTGCGGCCCGCCTCCAGGGCGGCCAGGGTCGGGGCGAGTCCGATGGAGCCGGTGATGCCGTTCAGGACGGTGTGGCAGTCGGACGCCGCCAGGTGGGTGGCCGCGTCCGGGCCGGCCAGGAGCTCGGGGAGCGGCTCGCCGGGGCCGTACTGCGCGGTGAGCGCCTCGCGCAGGGCCGGTACGACGTCCTCGCGGGCTACGGCGACCGTCCGTACCCGCAGCCGGTAGGCCTGCTCGGCGAGGAGGGCGATGCGGCCGCCGTTGGCCGACAGGCCGGTGACCCGGAACCGGTCGGGGTTGCGCAGCACGAGGTCGATGGCCTGGGTGCCGATGGACCCGGTGGAGCCGAGGATCACCACGTCCTTCGGTCCGTCTCCCGCTACGGGGTCGTAGACGAGGTGGGGATCGGCGAGGGGGGCTGGACTGTCGCTCATTGCTCCATTGTTGCCGTAAGGCCGGTGGGTGAGGACAGCGCATCCCCTTCCCGGGGGCGCGCGCCATATCTGAGCACGCCCCCTGGACGGCCGGGTCTAACGGATCGGCCGGTGGACGTTCTCGTTCCGGCTCGGTCCCGGTGTCGCGTCCGCGATCCAGGGGCCCTCGCCCGACGGGTCGACGATGCCCTGCTCCAGCCACTCGTACGTGCCGGACAGGACGCCCTTGACGACCTTGCGGTCGAGGTCGTCGGTGTTGGTCCACAGGCGGGTGAAGAGCTCCTCGATGCGGATCCTGGCCTGGCGGCAGAAGACGTCGGCCAGCTGGTAGGCCTCGCGGCCGTGGTCGCCCTGGCTGCGCAGGAGCTCCGCCCGCACGCAGGACGCGCTCATGGCGAACAGTTCGGCGCCGATGTCGACGATCCGGCCGAGGAAGCCCTGCTTGGACTCCATACGGCCCTGCCAGCGGGACATGGCGTAGAAGGTGGAGCGGGCGAGCTTGCGGGCGGTGCGCTCGACGTAGCGCAGGTGGCCGGAGAGGTCCACGTCGCGTTTGAACTCGCCGTAGGAGGCCGGGAGCTGGCCCGGTCCGGCGACCAGTTTCGGCAGCCACTTGGCGTAGAAGACGCCCGCGTTCGCACCCGCCCTGGCCTTGTCGCCCAGGGACTTCTCGGGGTCGATGAGGTCGCCGGCGACCGAGAGGTGGGCGTCGACGGCCTCGCGCGCGATGAGCAGGTGCATGATCTCGGTGGAGCCCTCGAAGATGCGGTTGATGCGCAGGTCGCGCAGCAACTGCTCGGCCGGGACGCCGCGCTCGCCGCGGGCCCGCAGGGAGTCGGCCGTCTCGAAGCCGCGTCCGCCGCGGATCTGAACCAGCTCGTCGGCCATCGTCCAGGCCATCTCGGAGGCGTACAGCTTGGCGAGGGCGCCTTCGATGCGGATGTCGTTGCGGTCCTCGTCGGCCATCTGTGAGGCCAGGTGGGTCACGGCCTCCAGGGCGAAGGTGGTGGCCGCGATGAAGGAGATCTTGGAGCCGACCGCCTCGTGGTGCGCGACGGGCTTGCCCCACTGCTCGCGGGCCGCCGACCACTCCCGGGCGATCTTCAGGCACCACTTGCCGGCCGCGACACAGGAGGCCGGCAGCGAGAGCCGCCCGGTGTTGAGGGTGGTCAGGGCGATCTTCAGGCCCTGGCCCTCCTCGCCGACGCGGTTGGCTGCGGGGACACGGACCTGGTGGAAGCGGGTGACGCCGTTCTCGATGCCGCGCAGGCCCATGAAGGCGTTGCGGTTCTCGACGGTGACACCAGGCGAGTTCGTCTCCACGACGAAGGCGGTGATGCCGCCGCGGTGGCCCTCGCTCTTCGGGACCCGGGCCATGACGACCAAGAGGTCGGCCACGACGCCGTTGGTGGTCCACAGCTTCACCCCGTCGAGGACGTAGTCGTCCCCGTCGGGCACGGCCGTGGTGGCCAGGCGGGCCGGGTCGGAGCCGACGTCGGGCTCGGTGAGCAGGAAGGCGCTGATGTCCGTGCGGGCGCAGCGCGGCAGGAAGCGCTCCCGCTGCTCCTGCGTGCCGAACAGCTTCAGGGGCTGCGGCACGCCGATCGACTGGTGCGCGGAGAGCAGTACGCCGATCGCGGGGCTCGCGGAGCCGGCCAGGGTGAGTGCCTTGTTGTAGTACACCTGTCCGAGACCCAGCCCGCCGTACTTGGTGTCGATCTTCATGCCGAAGGCGCCGAGCTCCTTCAGACCGTCGATCACCTCGTCGGGGATGCGGGCCTCGCGCTCGATGAGGGCCCCGTCGACCTTGGTCTCGACGAAGTCGCGGAGTTTGGCGAGGAACTCCTCGCCGCGCTGGGCCGCCTCGTCGGCAGGGAGGGGGTGGGGGTGGATGAGGTCGAGCCGGAAGCGGCCGAGGAACAGCTCCTTGGCGAAGCTGGGCTTGCGCCAGTGCTGTTCCCGGGCGGCCTCCGCCACCTCACGGGCCTCCCGCTCGGTGACGGCGGGACGGGAAGAGGGGGTGGTGGAAGCGGACATGAGGGGCACCTCGCCGCAACTAGAAGATGGAGGACCGTTTCGTTACCGACCAGCGCTACTGGATCGTTGGTACCCGAATCCGGACGCTCCCACCAGTCCTCGCGCGTCCGTTCAGCCGAAGGGGGTGGAGCGCGCCCGGCACTTGTCGCGCGCCTGACGACGGTGTTGCATCGAAGTGGCGTCCCCCTGGCCGGTTCCCGCTTCGAGAGCGCTCCCGGAAATCCGTATCGAAGCGCTTCGACAAGCTATGGACACCCACTCCTGCTGGGGCTACTGTCGAACCACCCTCACGCACCTTTGTCAGCTACGCGCACTGTCGAAGCGCTTCACAAGAGCTTGGAGAGCTGGATGGTCACCCTCGCCGAGGTCGCCCAGCACGCCGGAGTCTCGGCGAGCACGGTGAGCTATGTCCTCAGCGGCAAGCGGTCCATCTCCGCGAACACCCGGCAGCGGGTCGAGCGGAGCATCCGCGAGCTCGGGTACCACCCGAACGCCGGGGCCCGCGCCCTGGCCAGCAGCAAGTCGAACATCATCGCGCTCATGGTCCCGCTGCGCACGGACATGTACGTGCCCGTGATGATGGAGATCGCCATCGCCGTGGCCACCTCCGCCCGCGCCCACGGGTACGACGTGCTGCTGCTCACCGGTGAGGAGGGCCCGGACGCGGTGCGCCGTGTGGCGGGCAGCGGGCTCGCCGACGGGATGATCCTCATGGACGTCGAACTCGACGACGAGCGGCTGCCACTGCTGCGCGCGACGGACCAGCCGTCCGTGCTCATCGGGCTGCCCGCCGAGACCTCGGGCCTGACCTGTGTCGATCTGGACTTCCGGGCGACGGGCGCGCTGTGCGTGGAGCACCTGGCCAAGCAGGGACACCAGGACATCGCCGTCATCGGGGAGGCCCCGGCCGTCTACGAGCGGCACACGGGCTTCGCCGAGCGCACCCTCGACGGGCTCAGGTCCCGTTCCCGCGAGCTGGGCGTCAGGCTGCTGCACCGGCCGTGCGAGGGCGGGTACGACGCGATGGCGGTCACCCTCGCCCGGATCCTCGACGAACGCCCCGGCACCTCGGGACTGATCGTGCAGAACGAGTCGGCGGTCGAACCGCTGCTCGCGCTGTTGCGGCAGCAGGGCCGGGCCGTTCCGGAGGACGTGTCGGTGGTCGCGATCTGCCCCGACCAGGTCGCGATGCAGGCCTCGGTGCGGCTCACGTCGGTGGCCATCCCCGCGCAGGAGATGGGCCGGCACGCCGTGGACCACCTGGTCGCCAAGCTGGAGGGGCGTGGCAGCGACGAGGTCGTGCTGATCGCGCCCGAGCTGACGGTCCGCGGGAGCACGGGTCCGGCGCCGAGCCGGTCGTAGGCGCTCCCAGCCATTGAACAGCGCCCCTTCCGGGGCACCCCCATGTCTGCTTCCGCACAGGAGCCCGCCACGTGAATCAGCCTGCTGAAACCCAGCCCCAGGTGAGTCTGGCGCAGTCCTCCCCCACCGTCGGCACGTTCCGCGAGCGGGGCGGTGCGCTGGAGTGGAGCGGCCGCCAGGAGACCCTCCGGATCGAGCCGTGGGGTCCGGACGCGGTCCGGGTACGTGCCCGGCTCGGCGGCCCGATCCTGGAAGGACTCCCGGGCGCCCTGCTCGACGAGGCTCCCGCGACGCCCGCCACGGTGAAGATCGAGGACGGGACCGGGCTGCTGACCGTCGGCGCGCTCACCGTCGAGGTGAACGCCGAGGGCCTGATCCGCTTCCTGCGCACGGAGGACTCCGCCGAGATCCTCGCCGAGGACCGCGCCCACTTCTGGTGGCCCGGCTCCCGGCTCTACACGGCCGTCGGCAACGGCCACCACCGCCTGGAGCAGCGCTTCGCCGCCTACGACGACGAGAAGCTGTACGGCCTCGGCCAGCACCAGCACGGGCGTCTGGACCAGAAGGGCCTGGTGCTGGACCTGGTCCAGCGCAACGCCGAGGTCGGCATCCCGGTGCTGACCTCCAGCCGCGGCTACACCCTGCTGTGGAACAACCCGGCGATCGGCCGGGTGGAGCTGGCGCACAACGGCACCCGGTGGGTCGCCGACTCGGCCCGGCAGATCGACTACTGGATCACGGCGGGTGATCCGGCCGGCGGCCAGCGCCGCTACAGCGCGGTGACCGGCCGCAGCCCGATGCTGCCTCAGTGGGCGGCGGGCTTCTGGCAGTGCAAGCTGCGCTACCGCACGCAGGACGAACTCATGGCGGTGGCCCGGGAGTACAAGCGGCGCGGCCTGCCCGTCTCGGCGATCGTCTGCGACTTCTTCCACTGGACGCACCTGGGCGACTGGAAGTTCGACCCGAAGGAGTGGCCGGACCCGGCGGCGATGGTGCGCGAGCTGGAGGAGCTCGGCATCAAGCTGGTGGTGAGCGTGTGGCCGTCGGTGTCGCCGCTGAGCGAGAACCACCCGGTCCTGGAGCAGCGCGGCTGGTTCATCGGCACCCAGTACGGGCCGATGGCGCACGCCGACTGGCCCGACAAGGAGGTCGCCTCCACGGTCCAGGTGGCCTTCTACGACGCCACCAACCCCGACGCCCGGGAGTTCGTGTGGTCGAAGGTGAAGGAGAACTACCTCGACCCGTACGGCATCACGGCGTTCTGGCTGGACGCCTGCGAGCCGGAGCTGAAGCCCGGATTCCAGGAGAACCTGCGCTACTGGGCGGGACCGGGCCTGGAGGTCGGCAACGCCTACCCGGCGGAGAACGCCCGCACGTTCTACGAGGGCCTGCTCGCCACCGGTGAGGAGGAGATCGTCACCCTCAACCGCTCGGCCTGGGCGGGCAGTCAGCGCTACGGCGCCGCCCTGTGGTCCGGTGACATCGGCACCGACTTCCCCACCCTGCGCCGGCAGATCGCGGCCGGACTCAACACGGCCCTGTCGGGCATCCCGTGGTGGAACACCGACATCGGCGGCTTCCACGGCGGCGCCCCGGACGACCCGGCGTACCGGGAGGTGATGGTCCGTTGGTTCCAGTTCGGCGCGCTGTCCCCCCTGATGCGGCTGCACGGCTTCCGCGACCCGGGCATGCCGCTGGGCCCGGAGAATGACCGGCGGCCCGAACGAGGTGTGGTCGTACGGCGAGGAGGCCGGAGCGATCCTGGAGCGGTACCTGCGGCTGCGCGAGCGGCTGAAGCCGTATGTGCTGGACGTCATGCGCGCCGCCCACGAGGAGGGGCTGCCGGTGATGCGGCCGCTGTTCCTGGAATTCCCGGACGACCGGTTGACCTGGTCGGTCGACGACTCCTACCTGTTCGGACCCGACCTGCTGGTCGCGCCGGTGCTGACGGCCGGCGCCACCTCCCGTACGGCTTACCTGCCGGCGGGGGCGTCGTGGACGGACGCGTGGACGGGTGAGACGTACGGGGGCGGGCAGGCCGTGACGGTCGACGCCCCGCTGGACCGGATCCCGCTGTTCCTGCGGGACGGGGCACGGCTGCCTGTAGCGGAGTAGCCGTGTCGCGAGGGGTGGCCGGATCGATCGGGGTCTTCCGGCCACCCCTTCGTGGCGGTCGGCCAACTTCCGTCCTGTGAAACGCAGTCGAAAGGCATAGGTTCACTGCGTGTCCTCGTCTCCGCTCGCCCTCACCCTCGCCGACCTGGCGCTGCGGCCCGCGTTCGGCTCCCGCCGGAACCCCGGCCGGATCTTCGACCGGATCGTGGTGGAGGCCGGGGAGGCGCCGGGAGACCGGGAGTTCGTCGACGGCTTCCGGGCGTTGCTCGGCTGGTGGGCGCAGGCCGAGCACCTCACTCCGGTCGGCTGGCAGGCCGCGCAGGCGCACGTCCGGCGGCACCTCGCCAACCGGGCGCGGGTGCGGCGGCTGATCGCCGAACACCCGGAGATCGAGAAGGAGCCCATCGAGCGGCCGGTGTTCGTCGTGGGGCTCCCCCGTACCGCGACCACCGTCACGCACTCCGTGCTGTCGCTCTCGGACGGTCACCGGTGCCCCCTGCTGTGGGAACTGCTCGCGCCGGACCTGGAGTTGCCGCCCCGGCAGCGGCGCCGGGCGATCGCGGCCGGGCGCCGGATGGTGCGGGGCACGGACCTGTTCGCGCCGCGCTTCCGTGACATCCACGCGATGGCCGCCGAGGGCCCCGAGGAGTGCACGTTCGCGCTGCCGCACGCCCTGATGCCGTTCTCCCAGGCCCGTATCCCGGCGTATCTGGCGTGGCACTGCGCGCGGGACTTCACCGCCGACTACCGGTACCTCAAGCAGGTCTACCAGGTGCTCCAGTACGGCCGTCCGCGGCGGCGCTGGATGCTGAAGTCCCCCATGCACCTGGAGAACCTGGACGCGCTGCGCACGGTCTTCCCGGACGCCACGATCGTGTGGTGCCACCGCGACCCGGTCACCGTCGTGGCGTCCTTCTGCTCCCTGATCGAGCACGGCATGGCCGTCAGCACCCGGCCCGTGGACCTGGCCGGCATCGGCGCCACCTGGCTGGGCCTGCTGAGCCGGGCCATGACGCGCGGTCTCGCGGCCCGGGCCGCCGTCCCCGCACAGCAACTGGTGGACGCCCCGTACTCATGGCTCGGCTCCGACCCCGCGAGCGGCGCCCCGAAGCTCTACGCCGCCGTCGGCGCCCCCTGGACCGAGGCCGACGCGGCCCGGCTCCCCGCGGCCGTCGCCCGCCCCAAGGGCACCCGCAAGCACACCTACGAGCTGTCCCGCTACGGCCTCACCCGCGACGAGGTCGATTCCGCCTTCGCCGGGTACGACGCGCTGCGGGCCGAGGTCGACCGCGCCTGACGGCACGGCCGGCCCCGGCCCCCGCGACGGATCAGCTGCTGCTGACCGTCAGGTTGTTGGTGGTGAAGTTCAGCCCGCCGGACGACGAGGTGACCTCGTAGCCGAACTGCACGTCACCGATCGTCTCGTTGCCCATCCACTTCTTGGTGTCCTTGATCCACTTCAGGATCGGCAGGATGTTCACGGTGCCGGAGCTGGAGTTGGAGGTGCGGATGAACGAGAACACCTCGTTGGCGCCGTTGGTGCCCTTGAAGACGTTCCAGGAGTGGCCGCCGAGGCTGACGGTGCCCTGCGAGGTGCCGAGCGGGCCGACGGGTCCGGTCCTGTTGACCCAGAGCATGATCTCGTAGTCGTGGTCGGTGTCCCAGATGTCGTACGAGGTGTTGTACGCGCCGGACGACGGGACGCTGACGTTGTAGCTGCTGGTCAGCGAGGTCAGCGAGGTGATCGACTTGTTGATCGCCTTCGTCTGGTTCGGGTAGGACTTGATGCCGCCGGTGTTGGGGTGGTTGGCCCAGATTCCCCAGTTGGTGCCGGAGTTGGCCCAGATGCACTGGCTGCCGGCGCCGCCGCCCCAGATGTTGTTGTAGAGCGTGTAGCCGTTCAGGTTGGTCTGTCCCCACTGGTCGCAGGTGTTCCAGACGGCGGCGGAGGCGGGGGCGGAGGCGAGACCGATCGTGGCGCCGAGCGCCAGTGCGGGAGCCAGCAGGGCCTTGGTGACCCTGCCCATCGTGCGTGATGCCATGGTGTCCCTTCCATGGGTGGGGGGAACTACCACGTCCTCAGGGTGATGACGTGGTCTTCTCCGGCGATCAGGTGGAGGGATTCTGCGCCGGAGGAAGTCCGCAGTTCGACGCGGTGGGTGCGGCCGGGCCGGATGACGGCGGTGGCGCCGTCCCGTGTCCAGGTGAGGTCGAGTTCGGCCCCGAACCGGGTGCGCACCCCGCGCAGGGCGCCCTCGGGGTACGCCGTCGGCAGTGCGGGCAGCAGGACCAGACGGTCGGGGGTCGACTGGACGAGCATCTCGATCAGCACGGCGGGCAGGGTGTGCGCGGCGTCGGCGTTGTAGACGTCGCGGTCCGGGTAGTGCGCGCTCATCAGGGAGTCGTGGAAGAAGTCGCCCTCCAGGACCTGGCCGAGTGCGTGGGCGACACGGCCCGCGTCCCGGAGCCGGGCCGCGATCAGGGCGTGGTGCAGATGGCCGTGCGCGGAGTCGTTCTCGGCGCCGCGCAGTTCGAGGGCGCGGTGGGCGGCGGCGGCGAGTTCCGGGGTGTCGTAGGGGGTGATCTCGCCGAGCGGCCAGACGCCGTAGAGGTGGCTGAGGTGGCGGTGGTCGTAGGAGTCCAGGAGGCCGGGCCACGCCCATTCGGCCAGGGCTCCGTCCTCGTTGATCCGGTGCGGCGGGAGCCGGTCGGCCAGGGCGTTCCAGCGGTCGGCGTCGGGGCCCGGGTGGTAGGCGGCGGCCGTGCGCAGGGCGTGGCGGGCCGCGGAGAGGTCCATGGCGGCGTTGAGGGTGCCCCAGCTCGCGTTGGCCGGCCGGTTCTCGGGTGAGTAGGAGGGGACGACGACGAGGTGGCCGTTCTCGTCCGTCCTGGTGAGGAAGTCCTCGTAGAAGAGGGCGACCTCGGCGAGCGCCGCGGCGGTGCGCGGGTCGCGGGTGCCGTGGGTCTCGTCGTGGTCGACGAGCGGCTTGAGCAGCCAGTCGGCACCGGCGGTCCACAGGTGCAGCGGGTACTCGCGGTTGTAGTGGTAGGAGTGTCCGGACTCGCCGTCGGTGTGCGCGGGGGCGACGGCCCCCCGGGTGCCGAAGACCGCGCGGGCGTTGTCGCGCCAGTCGGGAAGCTGCCGGTGGACCAGCTGCGCGTGGGCCTCGGTGACCTCGGGGAGGGCGCCGGCGGCCGCGGAGGCGGTCTGGAGGTTGAGGTTGGCGTCGTTGGTGAACGCACCCGACCAGGCGGTGTTCCAGTCGCCGGTCCACAGTCCGGTCAGGCGGGGCGGGAAGAGGCCGCTCGCCGAGAGCAGGTGGTAGCGCCCGGCGGCGAAGAGGCGTTCCGGCAGGGCCGCGCTGCGGGGTCGCTTCAGCAGCTCCGAGCCCGGCAGGGCCCGTTCCGCGGGGTCGGCGGCGAGGTCGAGGGTGACGCGCTCGTAGGCGGTGCGGTGCAGGGCGGCGTGGCGGTCGAGGAGCTCGTCGTGGTCGGCGGGCAGGTCGCGCAGGGCACGGCCTTCGGCGATCACGTCGAGTTCGCCGGTGTGCCGGTGCACCCGGGTGAGGAGCAGCACGGACCGGGCGCCCTCGATGTGCACGCCCGGGGGCACCAGGGTGGTCGTGCCGCCGGTGACGGTGATCCGGGTGACGCCGGTGCAGACCGTGTCGCTGTCCGGGTAGCGGGCGCGCAGGCTGAGCAGGGCGCCCTCGGGGGTGAGGACGGCTCCGTGGCCGATGCCCAGTCCGGTGGGGGCACCGGGCAGCCGGGGGTCGAGGTCGATGTCGAGGGTGAGGCCGGGTCCGGCGACGTGCTGGACGATGACGTCGTCGGCGCGGGAGACGAAGACGCGGCCGGCCCGGCCGGCGCAGGTCGTGCTCACCACTCCGGTGGTGAAGTCGACGTCCCGGCGGTAGTCGTGGTCACCGTCCCGGGGCCGGGCCAGCCGGATCTGGAAGGCGGGGTGAAAGGGCTGCACCCACTGGAGCGGACGGCCGTCCGTGAAGTCCTCGGCGGCGGTCGTGTCGCCCGCCAGGAGGCGGTCCTGGAGCCCGGGCAGGTCGTCGGCGAGCTGCGGGGGGCGTGGGTCTCTGCCGTTGGGCCGCACCAGGGTGTGGTGCGTGACGACGACCCGCTCGGCGTGCGGAGCGCCGAACACCAGGGCGCCGTGCCGGCCGTTGCCGCTGAGGAAGCCGTCCTCCCAGCGGTCGGCCGGCCGCGGTTCCCAGGTGCCGTGGACGGGGGCGGAGGCGGTCATGGCCGGAGCACCGCCACCTCGTAGCGGCCGAGGGTGACCCGGTCGGTGACGTCCGTTCCGGTCAGCAGGTCGTGGTGGCTGCCGGGCACCTCGACGGTCACCGGCTCGCGGCCGTGGTTGAGCACGAACAGCAGCTCCCCCCGGCGTACCGCCTCCACCTGGTCCGGGAGGCCGTCGAGCACCGGCCGGACGCCCGCGCCGGCGGCGACCGACGCCAGCAGGTCGCGCAGCGCCCCGGGCTCCGGGAGCGTGGAGACGTACCAGGCGCGGTCCTTGCGCAGCACCGCGGGCATGCCGTCCAGTTCGCCGCCCTTGTAGCTGGTCGTGTGGTCGGGGTCGGCGGGCTCGATCTCCTCGGACCACAGGGTGCCGTCGAAGCCCTCGCACGCGACGGTCTCCCCCGCGTCCAGCGGCCACCACTCGTGCAGCGTGCGGATGCCGAACAGCGCGCGCAGCCGGGCGTCCATACCGCCGGGTCGGACCCGGTCGTCCTCGTCCGCGACACCGGTCAGGAAGCCGCAGACGACGGTGCCGCCGCCGCGGGCGTACGTCAGGAGGTTGTCGACGGCCGCGTCGGTCAGCGCGTACAGCTGGGGCACGACGACCATCGCGTACGGCGTCAGGTCGTGCTCGGGGTGGGCGAAGTCCGTGGTGAGGTGCGCCTGCCACAGCGCCCGGTGCCAGGCGCGCAGGACCTCCGGGTACTCCACCCGGCTGGACAGGCGGCCGTCGTGGGCACCGGCCCACCAGGAGTGCCAGTCGTGCAGGACGGCGACGCTCGCGGTGAGGCGCCGGCCGGTCACCTCGGGGGCGATCCGTTCCAGGTCGGCGCCGAGCCGCTTGATCTCCTGGTACGTGCGGCCCTCTTCCCCGGCGTGGCTGACCATGCCGGAGTGGAACTTCTCCGCGCCCTGGCGGGACTGCCGCCACTGGAAGTAGCAGACGGCGTCGGCGCCCCGGGCCACGGCCTGGAGGGACCACAGCCGGTTGAGGCCGCGGGGCTTGGGGTGGTTCACACCCCGCCAGTTGACCGGCCCGGCCGCCTGTTCCATCAGCATCCAGGGCCCGCGCGCCTGGGAGCGGGTCATGTCCTGGACGAGGGCCCCGTGCTGTGCGCCGAGCGGATCACGCGGGTCGGGGTAGAGGTCGACGGAGACGACGTCCTCCTCCCCGGCCCAGCGCCAGGCGTCCTGCCCGAACCACAGCGGCATGAAGTTGCTGGTGACCGGCGTGTGCGGGGTGTGCCGCCGGACGATGTCCCGCTCGGCGGTGTAACACTCCAGGAGCATGTCGGAGGTGAAGCGGCGGAAGTCCAGCACTTGGCCGGGGTTGCGCAGGTAGTGGGGCAGGCGGGGCGGCAGGATGCCGTCCCAGGTGTCGTAGCCCTGGCTCCAGAAGGCCGTGCCCCAGGCCTCGTTGAGGGCGTCGAGCGTGCGGTACTTCTCGCGCAGCCACCGCCGGAAGGCCGCTGCCGCCTGATCGCCGTAGTCGTAGGTGCAGTACTCGTTGTTGATGTGCCACATCGTCAGGGCCGGGTGGCCGCCGTAGCGGGCGGCCAGGTCCTCCGTGATGGCGGCGGCGTAGCGCCGGTAGGTGGCGCTGGAGTGCGAGAAGTGCTGCCGGCCGCCCCACCACTCGGTGCGGCCGTCCTCGGTGACGGGCAGGGTGTCGGGGTGCAGCCGGCCCATCCAGGGCGGCGGCGAGGAGGTCGGGGTGGCGAGGACGACTCCGATGCCGCCTGCGTGCATCAGGTCCATCAGCGTGTCCAGCCGGCCGAATTCCCGCGCCCCGGGTTCCGGTTCCAGCATCGACCAGGAGAAGACGCCGAGGGTGACCGAGTTGACGCCGGCGGCCTTCATCAGCCGGACGTCCTCGTGCCAGGTCTCCTCGGGCCACTGCTCGGGGTTGTAGTCGCCGCCGAAGAGGAGCCGGCCCCGGGTGGCGTCGCTCAGGCCGGGGCGGGTTCCCCCGGGCATCAGACGGGCTCCCCGTACTGCACGCCGCGCCCGTTGGTGGCGATGTAGACGCGGCCGTACACGCGCGGGTCACCGGTGACGGCGGCGCCGATCCAGCCCCACTGGTGACGGTCGTCGTTGATCCGAATCCAGGTCTTGGCCTCGTCGTCGGAGCGGTACACGGCGGTGATGGTACGCGTGGAGCCGACCATGTAGAGCGCCGGGTAGGAGGATCCCTCGGCGGCCTTGCCGAATCCCAGGGTGTACGAGGCCCGGCAACCGGCGACCTCGGCGAAGGTCGCTCCTCCGTCGGTCGAGCGGTACAGCCCGTTCCCCTTCAGGCTGAGCCACAGGTCGCCGGAGCGGCCGGGCGCCGCCACCAGCTGGAACTCGGTGTCGCCCGAGCTCAGGCCGGTGGCCCGCGCGGTGAAGGTCCGGCCGCTGTCGGTGCTGGCGTGCAGTGTGCCGGTCGTGGTGTCGAAGGCGTAGAAGCGGGCCGGGTCGACGGGGTCCGCGACGGGCACGGCGCCCTTCGGGAAGGAGCCGACCTCGGACCAGGTGACGCCGTTGTCCGTCGAGCGGTAGCCCGGGTTGGCCGTGCCGAAGGACCACAGCAGCACACTGCCGTCGGCGTTGGTGGCGATCGGCCCCGGCGCGGCCCTGGCCACGTCCGGCTGGGCCTCGAAGGGGGCCCAGGTCCTGCCGCCGTCGTTCGAGAAGGCGCCGTTGCCGTGGTCGCCCCAGCCGGCCCGGACCACGTACGACGGCTTGGCCGCGGCCAGCGACAGGCCCGTCGCCGTGCCGAACACGGGGTTCGACGCCATGCCGCGCGAGGGCGATGCCGTGAGCCGCTCGTGGTACATCACACCGATGTCCCCAGACCCGCTGAGGAGGTGCGCCTGCCCGGTCGGGGGCGAGATCAGCTGGCGTACGGACGCCTCCTCCACGCCGCGGATCTGCGGGGCCCAGCGCCTGAGGTCGCGGGTGCCGTAGAGGGTGGCACCGGTGCCGAAGACGACGTGGCGGGAGTCGAACGGGTCGAGGCCGACGGCCTGGATCCACCAGCCGAACTTGGGGGCGTCGCCGCCCCACTTGAGGTACGGCGTCTCGGAGACGTCGAGGACGGCCTTGTCCTTCAGGGACGTCCAGGTGCGGCCGCCGTCGGTGGAGCGGAAGACGGTGTCGATGTCGGCCCAGCGGTTGTTCGTCGAGACGACGAGCGTGCCGGGCCGGCGGGCGTCGACGGCGACACCGCCGTAACCGAAGGAGTCGGCGGAGCCGTCGGCCGTCGTGCCGCCCGGCTCGACCGGCGTGACCTCGGTCCACTTCCCGGTCGTCGTCCGCAGCTTGTGCACGCTGCCGTCGGACTGGCCGTTGGGGCCGGGGGCGTTGGCGTAGGTCACGTACAGCTCACGGGTGTGCCGGTCGTACGCGGCCCGGACCGGGACCTTGGCGGCGGTGCCGGAAGGCTGCCCCGGGACGGCCTCCCAGGTCGTGCCGTCGGACGTGCGGTACAGGTTGGGCTGCCCGGCGGTGCCGTCGGAGTCGCCCCAGCCGGCGTAGACGCTGCGGCCCGCGGCGACCAGGAGCGTGACGCCCTGGCCGGTGGCGCTCGGCGTCGCCGGGAAACTCACGGCCTTCCAGGTGGCGCCCCGGTCGGTGGACTTGAGCAGCCCGTCGTGCCGGGTGCCGAGCCACAGCGTGTCGCTGTCCCGCGGGTCGACGAGCAGCCGCTCACCGCAGCCGCGGCCGTCCTCGTTGGCCCCGAGCTTCACGGTGAGATCGGTGCGCCGCCAGGTCGCGCCCCGGTCCTCCGACCGCAGCACGGCCCCGTTGCCGGCCCAGGACTGCGTGTACGTACCGAGGGAGAGGTACACGCGGTCGGGATGCGCCGGGTCGACGGCCATGGCCTCCACGCCGAGCAGGTTCCAGTCGTCCCAGCCGAGGTGGTCGGTGAGCGGAATCCACCGGTCGGACCGGTCGTCCCAGCGGTAGGCGCCGCCGATGTCGGTGCGGGCGTAGGCGAGGCCGCGGACACAGGGGTGGAAGAGGACGCCGGTGATGAATCCGGTGCCGCCCTGGACGACGTTGCGCCAGCGGTACCCGGCCGCCGCGGGGGCGGCGGCCCGCGCACTCCCGTGCCCCACCGGAACGGTGACGACTGCGGCGGCGGCAGCCGTCCCGGCCAGCACGGAACGTCTGCTGAGGTGAAACATGCGCATGACAGACCTCGGTTCCTGCGAAAGGGGAGAAGTGGATGCCCCTTCTTGGGGGCGCGGGGAACTGCGCGACAAGCCACAACGCGGCCGCGGACGACGAACAGCCCGATGGATCAGCCCTTGACCGCGCCGGTGAGCATGCCCTTCCTGAAGTGCCGCTGGACGAAGGGGGAAGCCACCGCGACGGGGATCAGCGCGAGGACCATGACGGCCATCTGCAGTCCCAGGGAGGAGAGCTGCCCGGTGCGGACCGCCTGCTGAAGCCCGGTCGGGGCCTCGGTGTTCTTCTGGACGAGCTGGATGAGGACGTTCTGCAGCGGCATCATCTGCTGGTCGGTGAGATAGATGGAGGCGTTGAACCAGGCACTCCAGTACCCGACCGCGTAGAACAGCGAGATCACGGCCAGCACCGCTCGGGACAGCGGCATGATGATGGTCAGCAGGATGCGCAGGTCACCGGCCCCGTCGATGCGGGCGGACTCGGTGAGTTCGGGTGAGATGCCCATGAAGAAGGCGCGCAGGACGAGGATGTTGAAGACGCTGACCGCGCTCGGCAGGACCAGCGACAGATAGGTGTCGGTGAGACCCAGCGACTGCACCAGAAGGTAGGTCGGGATGAGCCCGGCCCCGAAGAACATGGTGGCCATCATGGTCATCAGGAAGAACCGGTGGCCCAGACTGCCCGGCCGGGACAGCCCGTAGGCCGCGAGCACCGACACCGTCATCGAGAACAGGGTGCCGAAGAGCGTGACGCCGACCGAGACCATGATCGCCCGGCTGACCTGGCCGCCGCTGAGCAGCTCGGTGTAGTTGACGAACGTGATGCCCTGAGGGACCACGACGAGGCCGCCGACCCGGTCGATCACCGGCTTCGGGGAGAGGCTGGTGACGATGACGATCCACAGCGGACCGAGGACCCCCAGGCAGCACAGCACGAGGAAACCGGCCTTGGCGGTGAGTCCGGCCTTGCTCGGCGGCTCCTCCCACACAGGGCGGGAGGGGGCCTTGAGGCTGCGGACGAGCTGCGTGTTGAGGCTCACTTCTTGTACACCCCCTGCTCGCCGAGCAGGTGCGCGACCTTGTTCGCGCCCAGGACGAGACACACTCCGATGACTCCCTTGACGAGGCCGACCGCGGCCGCATAGCTGAAGTCGCCGTTCTGGATGCCCATGTTCCACACGTAGGTGTCCAGGACCTCGCTGGCCCCCGCACCGACCGCGTACCGCTGGAGCAGGAACTGCTCGAAGCCCACGCTCAGCGCGTCGCCCACCCGCAGGACGAGCAGCAGCGCGATCACGGGGCGCAGCGCGGGCAGCGTCACGTGCCACATGCGGCGCCAGCGCCCCGCGCCGTCCATGGCGGCGGCTTCGTACAGATCGGTGCTGACGGCGGCCAGCGCGGCGAGGAAGACGATGATCCCCCAGCCGGCGTCCTTCCACACCGCCTGCGCGGTGACCAGGTACTTGAAGAGGTTCGCGTTGGTCATCAGGTCGAAACCGCTCCACCCGTGCTTCTCCAGGGTCTGCGCGATGATGCCCGCGCCGCCGAGGACCTGCTGGAAGACGGTGACCACGAGGACCCATGAGAAGAAGTGCGGCAGATACATGATCGCCTGGGCCACGGCCCGCACCCGCGGCCGGATCACGCTGTTGATGACCAGCGCGAGGGCGATGGGGACCGGGAAGAACAGCACCAGTTGGAGCACGAACAGCACGACCGTGTTCTTTGCGGCGCTCCAGAACAGCGGGTCGTCGACCATCCGGGAGAACTGCTCCACCCCGACCCAGGGGCTGTGGAAGACCGCCGTGACCCCGTTGCTGGAGACGTACGGGTCGTAGTCCTGGAAGGCGACGACGTTGCCGAGCAGCGGGATGTAATTGAAGATCAGGAGCAGCAGGATGACGGGCAGGGTCATCAGGATGAGCGTGCGGTCGCGGCGCAGCCGGATCCGCCAGGGAATCTTGCCGGACCTGCTCGCCCTGCGCGGCAGCCGCTCCTTCGCCACGGCCGCGGCGACCGCGGCCGTCGGTTCCTCGACGGCCGCGGGGGGACGAGTCCCGTCGGGCCTGCTCCCGGCCGTGAGAGACATCAGTTGCCGCTGCCGTTCTTGTCGATGAGCTCCTGGTACCAGTCGCGCAGCTTCTCGCCGCCGGAGGACTTCCAGGTGGAGATGGCCTGCTGCACGTCGGACAGCTTCTTGTTGCCGCGGACGAAGTCGATCTCCAGCTGCTCGAACTGGCTGGAGAGGTTCGCGTAGCGGGACGGCTCCACGATGTTCATGCCGAACGTGGACGTCTTCTTCATGAAGGCGCCCATCCGCTGCTGCCACTCGACCTGCTTGCGGGCGACGTCCGGGAAGTCGGGGTGGGCGAAGTAGGCAGCGGGAGCGGCCAGCATCACCCAGGCGTTGAGCACCTCGGAGTTGCCCAGGTCGTTCTTGACCGGAACGCCGTCCTTGACCGTGTAGTGCGTGCCTTCGACGCCGTAGTCGACGAGCATCCGCTCCTTGGTGCCGTAGGGCGCGGCCGCGAAGTTGGCGGCGGCCAGCGCGTTCTCGACGGTCTCCTTCGAGGCGCCCTTGCGGATCAGCGACCATATGGTGGCGGGCTGGGACGCGTACAGCTGCGGGTCACCGCCGTCCGCACCGAAGATGTCCATGGCCGCGATCTTCAGGTCCGGGTTGGACTGGGCTTGTTCGGCGGCCTTCCCGTACCAGTCGGCGAGGTTGGTGCTCCAGACCAGGATCTGCCCGGCGGTGAAGCGCTGACCCGCGTCGCCCGAGCGCGCCTTGTCGTCGGGATGGACCACGCCCGCGGCGAACAGCTTGCGCACCCACTCCAGGGCCTCGAGGTACTCGGGCTGCTCGATGCGGTACGTCAGCTTGCCGTCGGACCCGATGTTCCAGCCGACCGTCCCGGAGCCGCGGACGCCGAAGATGTTCCACGCGGACCAGGTCATGTCACCGCAGGCCCAGACCTTGGCCTTTGAGCTGGTGGCCTCCTTGGCCCAGCTCATGAAGTCGTCGGGCGACTTCGGGACCGAGTAGCCCTTCTTGTCGAAGACGTCCTCGCGGTACAGGGGAGCGATCCAGTTCGCGGTGGCGCTCGGCATCGGAATCCCGCGCAGCGCACCGCCGAAGATGCCCATGCGCCAGGCGTCGGAGGGAATGGCGGCCAGGTTGGGGTACTTCTTGACCTTGTCGCCGGCCAGGTAGGGGCCCAGGTCCATGAACTTCGCGGTGACCGCGTTCGCGATCTTGCCGACCAGTTCCCAGCCCGGCACGACCACCATGTCGGGTATGGAGCTCGAGGCGAGGACGGCGCCGAGCTTCTCGCCGTAGGTGTTGCCGTCCTGGTTCTGCCAGGTGACCTTGGTGCCCGCCGCGGCGTCGAGCGCCTTGTAGTACGCGCACCCGGGCTTCGGCGGGGAGCCCCAGAACGGCGACATGATCTTGAAGGGAGCGCCGGTACCGAGCTTGTCCGGGACCGACGTGGCAAGCGCGGGGATGTCGACCTTGCCGGTGAAGCCGGCCGCCGAACCGTTCTTGGACGGAAGGTCCGGCTTGGCGACCGAGCTGGCGACGAACGCCGGGAGCAGCTTGGCCGCGTCCTTGCCGGCCGTCGTGCCCTCCTTCGACCCACCCTCCGACCCGCCGCAAGCGGCGAGCAGCGGCATTCCTCCCGCCACGGCCGCGGTGGCGACCGCCGTGGAGGCGAGGAAACTTCTCCGGCTCGGTCCGGAGGAGGCGGAGGCGGCGTTCGGCGTCATTGCGTCAACCCTTCATGGCGCACCAGGACACCCGGCGGAGAGCCGTCGGCTGCGGTGTCTCGAGTGGAACTGGCTGAGCGGAAGCGAGCCTTCGACCCATGTACCGGGCATTTCGCAGTCGAAGCGCTTCGATGTTGCTGTGAGGTTAAGTGAACACCTCTGGGCGCACAAGGGTCGTTCCCAAACTTCCTCACGTGGAGCAGAAGGGGTCAATCCTCGTGCCCGGCTTGAAGTGACGACGCTCGTCTCTTGACACCCGACCCGTCGCCGACCAGCATCGAAGCGCTTCGAAAGCGCCTCGCCGATCCATCGCAAGGGGATCCCCACGTGACCGCACACACGCCACCCACCGCACCCTTCCGCGATCCGCAGCTGCCGTTCGCGAAGCGCGTCGACGACCTGCTGGGTCGGCTCACCCTCGACGAGAAGATCTCTCTCCTGCACCAGTTCGCACCCGCCGTCGAGCGGCTCGGCGTCGCCGCCTTCCGCACCGGTCAGGAGGCCCTGCACGGCGTGGCGTGGATGGGCCCGGCGACGGTGTTCCCGCAGGCGGTCGGCCTCGGCGCCACCTGGAACCCGGAGCTGGTGCGACGCGTCGGCGACGCGGTGTCCAAGGAGGTCCGCGCGATGCGCGCCAAGGACGACCGGGTCGGCCTCAACGTCTGGGCCCCGACGGTCAACCTGCTGCGCCACCCCCTGTGGGGCCGCAACGAGGAGGGCTACTCGGAGGACCCGAAGCTCACCTCGGCGATCGCCACGGCCTACACGCACGGCCTGCGCGGCGACCACCCCGCCTACTGGCGCACCGCGCCCGTGCTGAAGCACTGGCTGGCCCACAACAACGAGACGGACCGCTCCACGACGTCGAGCTCGGTGCGCCCGCGCGTGCTGCACGAGTACGACCTGCGGGCCTTCCGCGAGACCGTCGAGGCGGGGGCGGTGGCCGGGGTGATGCCGGCCTACAACCTGGTCAACGGCCGCCCCAACCACGTCTCCCCGTACCTGTCCGAGCACCTGCGGACCTGGACCGACGAGGACCTGCTGGTCTGCTCGGACGCGGGAGCGCCGAGCAACCTCGTCGACTCCGAGCACTACTTCGACACCCACGAGGAGGCCACCGCCGCCGCCCTCGTGGCGGGCGTCGACAGCTTCACCGACCACGGCACGGACTCCTCGCAGATCATCGGCCGGCTGCGCGGCGCCCTGGAGCGCGGTCTGCTGACCGAGGCCGATGTCGACACGGCCGTCCGCCGTCAGCTCTCGGTGCGTTTCCGGCTCGGCGAGTTCGACCCGGAGCACGACCCGCACGGCGCCACCGGCGAGTTCGACACCCCGGCGCACCGCGCCCTCGCCCAGGAGGCGGCCGAGCAGGCGATCGTGCTGCTCAAGAACGACGGGGTGCTGCCGCTCGCCCCGGACACCCGGATCGCGGTGGTCGGGCCGCTCGCCGACGAGTGCAAGCTCGACTGGTACAGCGGCACGCTCATCCACCGCTCGACCCCGCTGGACGGCCTGTACGAGCGGTTCGGCGCGCAGCGGGTGGAGTTCGCGGAGGGCGTGGACCGGGTCCGGCTGAAGACCTCCACGGGCGCGTTCCTGCACGTGCCGGTGGCGGAGGAGGCCGCCGACGAGGTGCGCGGCGCCGAGGGCGCGCTCGACCCGGCGCTGCTCGCGGGCCGCACCGACCTGCCCCCGCTCACCACCGACGCCGCCGGCACCGAACTGGCCCTCCTGGACTGGGGCGACGGCGTCCTGACCTTGCGCGCCCCCGACGGCCGCTATCTCTCGGTCGCCGACGACGGCTGCCTGCGTGCCTCCGCCGACCAGCCGGGGGGCTGGGTCGTGCAGGAGACGTTCCGCCTGGAACCGCACGGGAACGGGCACCTCCTGAAGCACCTGGGGACGGGTCGCCACGTGTGTGTCTCCGCCGACGGCGTGAAGGTTGCCGACGCGGATCCCGAGGTCTTCGAGCTGGTCGTCGCCGAGCGCGGCGAGGAGGCGGTGGCGCGTGCCGCCGCGGCGGCCGACGTGGTCGTGGTGGTCGTGGGCAACGACCCGCACATCAACGGCCGCGAGACCGAGGACCGCACGACCCTGTGTCTGCCGGAACACCAGGAGCGGCTGCTGCGGGCGGCCCGGGCGGCGAACCCGGCCACCGTGCTGGCGCTGGTCTCCGCCTACCCGTACGCCGTCCACCCGGACGAGCTGCCCGCGGTGCTGTGGACCGCGCACGGCGGCCAGGCGGCCGGCACCGCCCTGGCCCGCGTCCTGGCCGGTGACGTCTCCCCCGCCGGCCGTCTGCCGCAGACCTGGTACGCCGACGACGCCGACCTGCCGGGCCTGCTCGACTACGACGTGATCGGCGCCCGCCAGACGTACCTGTACTTCGAGGGGACGCCCCTGTTCCCCTTCGGGCACGGACTGTCGTACACGTCGTTCGCGTACGGCGACCTGACGGCCCGGGTCGAGGGCGAGGCGGTGCGCGTCTCCTTCTCCGTCACCAACACCGGCGACGTCACGGCCGACGAGGTGGCCCAGCTCTACACCCGGGCCGTAGACGCGTCCGTGCCGCGTCCGCGTCGCGCGCTGCTGGACCACCGCCGCGTCACCCTCACCCCCGGGGTGACGGCCGAACTCGGCTTCGACGTCCCGCTGAGCGCCTACGCGTTCTGGGACGTCTCCCAGGACCGGTGGCGCGTGGAGCCGGGCGCGTACGAGCTGCTGGCCGGGGCGTCCAGCGAGGACGTCAGGCTGCGGACGACCATCACGCTCGACGGCGAACCGACCCTGCCGCGCGCCGCCCTCGCGAAGGGCCTCGCGGCGGCCGGGTTCGACGAGCAGAGCGGCATCGAGATCGTCGACCGGACGAAAGTGTCGGGCGACGCCGTGACACCGGGGGGCGCGGAGGCGGCCGAACTGGTCTACCGGTCCTGCGACTTCGGGCGGGGCATCTCCGGGGTGACGGTGGAGGTGGCCGGCGAGGGCACGGTGGAGCTCTCCCTCGACGGCGGCCCGGTCCTGGCGACGCTGTCGCCCGCCGCACCGACCTCGGGGCCGTACGACTACGTCACGCTCGGCGCGTCCCTGGCCGCCGCGGGCGTCCACGACGTGCACCTCAGACTGCGCGGCCCGCTGCGGCTCGCGCACGTCGGCTTCTCCGGTTGAGGGTCCGGAGCAGGCCGGCACAGAGAAGGGGCCCGGCACCGGAAGGCATCGGTGCCGGGCCTCTCCCCAGAGACTATATGAAAATGGTTTCCATGAGCCAGAGGTGCGTCAGAGATCGATGCCGGTGAGGACCAGCACCCGCTCGTACGTGTAGTCCTCCATGGCGAACCGCACGCCCTCGCGGCCCACGCCGGACTGCTTGACACCGCCGTACGGCATCTGGTCGGCGCGGTAGGACGGCACGTCGCCGATGACCACGCCACCGACCTCGAGGGCACGGTGAGCCCGGAAGGCGGTCTGGAGGTCGTGGGTGAACACGCCCGCCTGGAGGCCGTACTTGGAGTCGTTGACGGCGGCGAACGCCTCGGCCTCGCCGTCCGCCTTCTGCACGGTGAGGACCGGGCCGAAGACCTCCTCGCAGGAGATCGTGACGTCGGCCGGGACCTCGGCCAGGACGGTCGGCGCGTAGGAGGCGCCGTCGCGCTTGCCGCCGGTGAGCAGCCGCGCTCCGGCGTCGACGGCCTCCTGCACCCACGTCTCGACGCGCTTCGCGGCGTTCTCGTCGACCAGCGGGCCGACGTCCGTCTTGTCGTCGCTCGGGTCGCCGGTGACCTGGGCCTCGACGGCGGCGACGATACGCGGCAGCAGCCGGTCGTACACCGCGGCGTCGGCGATGACCCGCTGCACGGAGATGCAGGACTGGCCGCCCTGGTAGTTGGAGAAGGTGGCGATGCGGTTCGCCGCCCGGTCCAGGTCCTCGTCGCTCGCCCAGTCGGCGAGGACGACGGCCGCGCCGTTGCCGCCCAGCTCCAGGGTGCAGTGCTTGCGCGGCACCGAGTCCATGATCGCGTAGCCGACCTTCTCGGAACCGGTGAAGGAGATGACGGGCAGACGCTCGTCCTGCACGAGGGCGGGCATCTTGTCGTTGGCGACCGGCAGGATGCTCCAGGAGCCCGCGGGCAGCTCGGTCTCGGCGAGCAGGTCACCGATGATCAGGCCGGACAACGGGGTCGCCGGGGCCGGCTTCAGGATGATCGGGGCGCCGGCGGCGACGGCCGGGGCGATCTTGTGGGCGCAGAGGTTCAGCGGGAAGTTGAAGGGCGCGATGCCGAGCACGACACCCTTCGGGAAGCGGCGGGTGAGGGCGAGCCGGCCCTGGCCGCCGAGGTCGGTGTCGAGCCGCTGGGCCTCGCCGCCGTTGAACCGCCGGGCCTCCTCGGCCGCGAACCGGAACACCGACACGGCCCGGCCGACCTCGCCGCGCGCCCACTTCAGCGGCTTGCCGTTCTCGGCGGAGATCAGCTGCGCGATCTCCTCGGTGCGCTCGGCCAGACGCTTGCTGACGTGGTCGAGGGCGGCGGCCCGGACGTGGGCGGGGGTGCCGGCGAACTCGTCCAGCGCTGCGTGAGCGGCGGCCACGGCCTCCTCGACCTGCGCGTCCGTCGGAACGCTCACCTTGCCCACGAGCCGCCCGTCCCAGGGGGAGGTGACGTCGAAGGTTTCCTCGCCGGTGGCCTGGCGGCCGGCGAGCCAGAAGGCGTGGGTGGAAGTCATGTGGGTTCCGGCCCTTCGGCGTTGGGGGTGATCCTGTGCTACGGGACCAACGGTAGGCGCGAGGTGGCCGAAGCACGTTTGTCCGAGTCGTAGCAGTGGGGGACGCGGACACTCCGGTTTGGCTACTCGGTGGAGGCCGTCTTCAGGGCCAGCCACAGCTCCATCCGGACGTCCGGGTCGTCCAGGGACCGGCCGAGGATCTCCTCGACGCGGCGCATGCGGTAGCGCAGGGTGTGCCGGTGGACACCGAGCTCTGCCGCCGCCGCGTCCCACTGGCCGTGCTTGGACAGCCAGGCGCGCAGGGAGGAGACGAGGTCGCCGCGGCCCGTGGCGTCGTGCTCGTACAGCGGCCGCAGCATGCCGTCGGCGAAGGCCCGTACCGCGTCGTCCGCCAGCAGCGGCAGCACCGATCCGGCCGCCATCCGCTCGTGCTCCACGAGGACCCGCCCGCGCCGCCTCGCCACCGACAGCGCCTGTTCGGCCTGCTTGTACGCGGCGGACGCGGCGATGGGCCCGGCCGGTGCCGACAGGCCCACGACCAGTTCGCCCTCCTCGCCGCCCGGCACCTTCTCGCGTATCCCGGCCCGGGCCGTCTCCAGGGCGGCCGCGTACTCCCCGCAGGCCGCGGCGGCGGCGCCGCCGTCCGCGGCCAGCACCACCAGCCGCTCCCCCTCCGGCACGACCAGCACGGCCTCGCCGGCCCGGGCCGCCGCGGACTCCATCACGTCGGCGAGAACCGCGAGGGGATCGCCGCCGGTGTCGGCCGCGGCGAGCGCGGCGGCCGAGAACCGCTCGGCGGGCGGGGCACCCTTGCGTGCCTCCGCACGGACCAGCGCGGCCGACGCAGAAACCGGCACCCGCTCGGCGACCAGCATCCGGAACGGCGCGTCCAGCAGTTCGCCGTACAGGTCCCCGGCGACGGCGCGCGCGTGGTCCGGCTCCCCGGCCAGCAGCATGCGCAACACCGCCGCTCCGACGCGCTGCTCGGCCTCCTGGAGGGACCGGGAGCGTTCCGTGGTCAGGGTCAGCAGCGCGATGGCGGAGTGGACGGCGTAGCGCTCGGCGGTGCCCGGGGCGGCGGCCGTGCCCACGGCGAGAGCCGCGCGAGGGCGCCGGCCGGTGCCTATGGTGTGCAGCTCGACCCGGTCCTCGTTCTCCGGCCCCCCGGCCACGGAGGAGGCGGGCGCGGGGCGGTCCCGCAGCTTCTGCACGTCACCGGTGAGCCGCGCGGCGCGGCGCCCCGCCCACTCCGGTGCCGTGGCGACGACCGCGCCGGAGGCGTCGTACAGCGCCGCCCATCCGTCGACCTGCGCGGCCAGCGCGGCCAGCAGCCCCTCCGGGCCGCCGGTCTGGGCCTGCCGGGTCAGTTCGCGCTGGGCGGCGAACCCGGCGGTGACGGCCCGGTACTGATCGGCGGCGATCTCGGCGGAGACGGCCTTGCTGATGGCGAGGAACGGCGTGCGGCGCGGCACCTCCAGCAGCGGCAGGCCCTCCTTCCCGGCCGCGTCGACCAGCGCCTTGGGGATCTCCTCGTAGTTGACGCCGACGGCGAAGCCCAGACCGACCACTCCGGCCCCGGCCAGCCTGTGGACGTAGCGGCGCATGGCCTCCGGGTCCTCGGCGTCCAGCTTGAGCGCGGTGATCAGCAGCAGTTCGCCGCCCTCCATGTAGGGGACGGGGTCGGCGAGCTCGCTGACGTGCGCCCAGCGGACCGGCACGTCGAGGCGGTCCGCGCCCGCCCGCACGGTCAGTTTCAGCGCGGAGTGGTGGACGAGCGAGGCGAGCGTCGGGGGCATGAGGCCTTCTGCGTCAGGGCTGTGTGATCTCTGTGGTCTTTTGGCCGCCACGTATGAACGACCTGTGACGATTCTGCCTCACCGTACGGTCCCGGCGTACCCCACCGGTGGGTGGGGGTCAGCTCCGAAGGTCCACCAGCAGGGGCGGGGCGTGCTCGCCCTTGACGTCGGTCAGCGACAGCACGGCGTGCCCCGCCGGCACGCCGTGCGCCAGCTCGGAGGCGGACCAGCGCTCCCGCTCGACCTGCCGCACGGTCACCGCCCGCGCGGTCGGGGCCTTGCCCGTGATCACCCGGCGCAGCATGTGCACGGCCTTGCCCGCCGGGGTCTCCGCGATGATCTGCCGGTCGGTGACGTCGCGGGCCTCGGTCCACTCCTTGCCCCACACCTCGGCGAAGTCCTGCCCGTCCCAGGGCGTGAGCCCCGACAGGGCCATCCGGCAGCCGGTCGCGCCGAGCAGCGGCCCGCGCAGCGGCCGGGCCACGTCGTCGAGCGTCCGCAGGGTGAGCACGACCCCGGCGTTCCCGGAGCGCAGTCGCTGGATGCCCCGCACGGCCTCGGGCGTCACCACCCCGGTCGCGTCGTCCAGCAGCAGGCAGGCGAACAGCGACCGGTCCTCGCGTACGGCGACACTCGCCGTGAACTGCGCGAGCACGAGCCGGGCCAGCATCTTGGAGGCGTCGGCATGCCCGCGCTGGGGCAGGTCGATGCGGACCCGGACGGGGTGGTCGAGGGCCTTGAGCGTGAAGGGCCGGGACTGCCCGGAGGTGTCGAAGAACCCGGCGAAGGCGGGCCGGTCGAGCAGCGCGACGCGATCGCCCAGCACCCCGCCGACGTCCCCGGGCTGCCCCATCTGCCGCTCCCGGGCGTCGAGTTCCCGCAACAGCGACTCCTGCCCGGCCTCCTGGAGCCCCTGCCGCAGCGCGGCGAACGGCCCGGGCGCCCCGTCCAGCAGCTGCCGCAGCTCCGGTACGGAGGGGAAACGCCCGTGCACGGCCCGGAACGGCCCGAGCAGCTGGGCGAGGACCGTGGTGGACCGGCGGGTGTCGCTGCCGGGATGCGGGTCGGCCAGATCCCCGACCAGCGCCTCGGCGAGCACGGCCGCGGCCTCGTCCGGGTCGCTGGTGCCGCCGTACAGATCGAGGTCGTACTCGGACTCCTGGTTCCCGATGCGCACGACCACGTCGTACGCGTCGGCCGGCCCGAGCCCCGCGCCCGCCGCCCCGACGACGACCACGGCGGCCCGCCCGGCGAGGGCGTGCAGGCAGAGCGACTCGGCGAGGGGCCGGACGACGGTGCCGGTCTTGCCGGAGCCGGCGGGGCCGACGGCGACGAGCGAGGTGCCGAGCAGGTCGGGCCCGAGGGCGAGCCCCGTGCCGCGGTAGGCGTACGGGTTGCGGGCGTCGTCCACGGTGGTCCCGAGCCGCACCTGCCCGGTGACGAGGTCGTGCCGCGCGAGCCGGGCGGGCAGGTCGCGCTCCCCGGAGGGGTGCAGGCACGCGGCGGCACCGTCCTTGAGCACGGCGCCGCTGAAGGTCGCCAGGCTGTGCCGGCCGGTGCGCACGCCCTGCCAGGCACGCAGGATCCGGGCGTGGTCGACGTCCCGCATCAGCCCGGAACGCGCCTCGGCGGCGAGCCGCTCGGCGGCGTCGGGGGCTCCGGCGGCACGCAGCTCGTTCCACTGGGCCGGGTCGTCCTCGGGGGTCGTCCGCACCTCCTGGGCCTCCGGCCGGCTCAAGCGGGGGGTGACGAAGCGGCGCCACACCTCGCCCCAACGGCCGAGCCGGGCCGCCCCGACCATGATCGCCAGAGCGACGAGGAGCTCGTACCCCTGGTAGACGATGAACGTCCCGGTCTCCCCCAGGTCGCTGTCGCCGCCGCGCCAGGCGTCGGGGACGATCAGGTCGAACGGCACCCACCACCAGGTGCCGAGATAGCCGTTCTGCAGCAGCGACCAGACCAGCCATCCCACGAGAAAGGCGATCAGCGCCCCGCTCAGCAGCTGCCGGGTGGGGATCTCCTCGGGTTCCTCCGCGGGCCGCGGCCGGTGCCCGAACCGCCATACGCCCGGGGCGGCGTCGGGGCGCGGCGCCCGCAGCCAGGTGAGGAACGCCGACCCGTCCGGCACCGGCGGCATCCCCGGCGCCCGGGGCGGCACAGGAGGCATCGCCGGTACCTCCGGAGGTCCCGCCGGGCGCGGCACGGGACTCGCATGCGTACCCCGCGCCTCCTGCGTCCCGTCGCTGTCCATCGCCCTTGCCCCCTGACCAGCCGCTCCGTCCACCATCAGCGAGCCAATCTAACGCCCTCCCCTGGGGAGTTCACCGCTTACACGGCCGGGTCGTGGGCACCAGCCCACCGAGAGCGCCATGTCCACCCCGGACAAGGCGCCCCACCGACAACGCCCACATGGAGCATGCCCACCCCCCGTCCCCCGCCCTAGCCTGCGAGAAAAGAAGCCAAGCGTCCGCAGAGACCATCCGCACCACCCCAGGAGCCCCGCATGACCGCACTTCCGCAGGAGCGCCGCGTCGTCACCGCCATTCCCGGTCCGAAGTCGCAGGAGCTGCAGGCCCGCCGTACCGCCGCGGTCGCGCAGGGCGTGGGGTCCGTGCTGCCCGTGTTCACGGCACGCGCGGGCGGCGGGATCATCGAGGACGTCGACGGCAACCGGCTCATCGACTTCGGGTCGGGCATCGCCGTGACCTCCGTGGGCGCCTCCGCCGAGGCCGTCGTACGGCGGGCGTCGGCGCAGCTGGCCGACTTCACCCACACCTGTTTCATGGTCACGCCCTACGAGGGCTACGTCGAGGTCGCCGAGGCGCTCGCCGAGCTGACCCCCGGTGACCACGCCAAGAAGAGCGCCCTGTTCAACTCGGGCGCCGAGGCCGTCGAGAACGCGGTGAAGATCGCGCGGTCCTACACCAAGCGGCAGGCCGTCGTGGTGTTCGACCACGGCTATCACGGCCGCACCAACCTGACGATGGCGCTGACCGCCAAGAACATGCCCTACAAGCACGGCTTCGGCCCGTTCGCGCCCGAGGTGTACCGCGTACCGGTGGCGTACGGCTACCGCTGGCCGACCGGGCCCGAGAACGCCGGCCCCGAGGCCGCCGCGCAGGCCATCGACCAGATCAGCAAGCAGGTCGGAGCGGAGAACGTCGCCGCGGTCATCATCGAGCCGGTGCTCGGCGAGGGCGGCTTCATCGAGCCGGCCAAGGGCTTCCTGCCGGCGATCCGCAAGTTCACCGAGGACAACGGCATCGTCTTCGTCGCCGACGAGATCCAGTCCGGCTTCTGCCGCACGGGCCAGTGGTTCGCGTGCGAGGACGAGGGCATCGTCCCGGACCTCATCACCACGGCGAAGGGCATCGCCGGCGGTCTGCCGCTCGCGGCCGTCACCGGCCGCGCCGAGATCATGGACGCCGCTCACGCCGGCGGCCTGGGCGGCACCTACGGCGGCAACCCGGTCGCCTGCGCGGGTGCGCTCGGTTCGATCGAGACGATGAAGGAGCTCGACCTCAACGCCAGGGCGAAGAACATCGAGGCGATCATGAAGGGCCGCCTCGGCGCCATGGCCGAGAAGTTCGACATCATCGGCGACGTCCGGGGCCGGGGCGCCATGATCGCCATCGAGCTGGTCAAGGACCGCGCCACCAAGGAGCCGAACCCGGAGGCGACCGCCGCCCTCGCCAAGGCGTGCCACGCCGAGGGCCTGCTGGTCCTGACCTGTGGCACCTACGGCAACGTGCTCCGCTTCCTGCCGCCGCTGGTGATCGGCGAGGACCTGCTGACCGAGGGCCTCGACATCATTGAGCAGGCGTTCTCCCGCATCTGAGCCCTCGGCGCGCGCATCTGAGCCGCCGTCCGGGCAGGTGAGCCGCCCCGGTTCCGCTACCGGGGCGGTGAGCGGCAGAGGGTGTGAAGAAGGTGTGCGAGGTGGATGACAGGGGGCCCTACGGCCTGTCCTGCGCCCCGCCCCTGTCGTAGGTTCTACCCAGATGAGAGATACACCCCGCCCACAGGGGACTGTGGGTGACATCAGGCCGGGGCCTCCCCAGCTTCGACCTGGTCGTGCCCTCGCGCACACAACCGGAGCCTGAGGCTCTGGATCTCCTCACCGATCGGACAGTCGCCCGCCCCAAACCCCCCGGGGCGCGCGACGTTCCGGTCCGGAACGGCCGCCCCGGAACTCCCCCCCTGTTCCGGGGCGGCCGACCTCTCTTTCCGCCCCTCGTGCGACGAGCGGTCTCCCGGGTGCAGGACGTCCGGGTGCCCGGCCGCCGTCCCGGCCGTGAAACAGCCCCCGCGCAGGAGCACCTCCCCGGGCCCCGCGAGCAGCCGCTGCCGTCGCTCCTGCTGTGCCGCACGCCGCCCGTCGGAGGCCCGCTCGGCGAAGAGCCGGGAGCAGTGATCGAAAAGTCGGAGGCCCGCTCGGCGAAGAGCCGGGAGCAGTGATCGAAGAGTCGGAGGCCCGCTCGGCGAAGAGCCGGGAGCAGTGGTCGAAGAGGCTGTCGTCGTGGGACGGCCGGTTCACGTGACCCTCCGAAGGGGCCGCGAGTGGGCGTCTGCGCTCGTGCCAAGCTGTGCCCCATGCCGATCGCCGCGAACCAGGACCGTGCCGCTCCCCCTGGCTCCCTCGCCCTCCTGCTCGCCCTTCCGGCCGTGCTGTTCGCGCTGATCACCTGGCAGGTCGTCGCGGACGGCCCGCTCGTCCGGCTCGACGAACGCCTCAGCCGCGTTCTCGTGAACCCGGACCGCTGCTCCGAACTCCTCGCCGACCTGGGCAACGTCCCGGTCGCGGTCCCGGTCCTCGCCGTCGCGCTCGGGTACACCGCCGTACGTCACCGTCGCGCCGGCGCGGACCGCTGGTGGCTGCCCGTCGCCGCCGCGGCCCTGCTCATGGCCCTGGTCCCGGCGCTGGTCGTGCCGCTGAAGGAACTCACGGCCCGCCCGGGCACCCCGGCCGTCCCGCCCGGAACCGGCTACTACCCCTCGGGCCACACCGCCACCGCCGCCGTCGCCTACGGTTCCGCGACCCTGCTCCTCCTGCCCTGGCTCCGCACCACCCCGGCCCGCCGCGCCCTGGTCGCCCTGTGCGTCGCCCTGGTCCTCGGCGCGAGCTACGGCCTGGTCCGCCGCGGCTACCACTGGCCACTCGACGTGGTGGCCAGCTGGTGCCTGTGCACGGTGCTGCTGTCGGCGCTGTGGCTGTTCGTCCGGACCATGACGACGCCCGGTCTTTCTCAATCACCAGGGCCCTGACCGTCGTTCTCCGTCGCCAGGGCCGCCGCGGCCTCGTGCATCGCCAGTTCGAGCAGCGCCGGGTCCGTCAGCATGCCCGAGCCGTCCGGCGGGACCAGCCAGCGGACGCCGCCGGGCGAGGACCGGCCCGGGTACGGCACGACGATCCAGGTGCCGGCGCCCGCCGTGCGGATGCCCGTGCCGAGCCAGCGGGCCGCGGTGCCCGGCGGCACGAAGAACCCCATGCGGGCGTCACCGAAGTCGACGAGAACGGGGCCCGGCCGGTCGAGGACCCGGGTGAGCACGTCGAGCGTGGCGTACCCGAGTGCGCCGGGCAGGATGAGCACGTCCCAGGCACGGCCGGCCGGCAGCAGCGCGACCCCGAGCGGGTTGCGCTCCCATTCCCAGCGGCAGGCCTCGGGATCGGGCGCGACGGATGTGAGCCACTCGACCGCCGTCTTCGCACCGGTCATCGGAAAGACCCCCTTCTCTTTCGCGGACCTCACGGACGCGCGGGGCGCCCGCGAGGGCATCACGAAGGAGAAGGGGGTGTCCCCCCGGCCATTACGCGGGTTCCGGCACCTCGTTGGAGTGAACCGGATCACACCCGGTCGGTCAGCTGTCGAATCCCAGCCCCAACCGGTCCATCGTGCGCAGCCACAGGTTGCGGCGGCCGCCCTGGGCGTCGGCGCGGGCCAGTGACCACTTGGTGAGGGCGATGCCGGTCCAGGCGAACGGCTCGGGCGGGAACGGCAGCGGCTTCTTGCGCACCATCTCCAGTTCCGTGCGCTCGGTGCGCTCCCCGCTCAGCAGGTCCAGCATCACGTCGGCGCCGAAGCGCGTGGCGCCGACTCCGAGGCCGGTGTACCCGGCCGCGTAGGCCACCTTGCCCTGGTGGGCGGTGCCGAAGAACGCCGAGAAGCGGGAGCAGGTGTCGATCGCGCCGCCCCAGGCGTGGCTGAAGCGGACGCCCTCCAGTTGCGGGAAGCAGGTGAAGAAGTGACCGGCGAGCTTGGCGTAGGTCTCGGGACGGTCGTCGTACTCGGCGCGGACGCGGCCGCCGTAGGGGTAGATCGCGTCATAGCCGCCCCAGAGGATCCGGTTGTCGGCGGACAGGCGGAAGTAGTGGAACTGGTTGGCGCTGTCGCCGAGGCCCTGGCGGTTCTTCCAGCCGATCGAGCCGAGCTGCTCGGCGGTGAGCGGCTCGGTCATCAGGGCGTAGTCGTAGACCGGGACGGTGTACGAGCGCACGCGTCTGACCAGGTTCGGGAAGATGTTGGTCCCGAGGGCGACCTGACGGGCGCGGATCCGGCCGTAGGGGGTGCGCACGGCCATGCCCGCGCCGTACGGCTTCAGGGTCAGGGCGGGGGTGTTCTCGTAGACGCGCACGCCCAGCTCCCGGCAGGCCCGCTTCAGGCCCCAGGCGAGCTTGGCCGGGTGCAGCATGGCGACGCCCCTGCGGTCCCACAGGCCGGCCTGGAAGGTGGGTGAGTTCACCTGCTCCCGTACGGCGTCGGCGTCCAGGAACTCGACGCCTTCGGCCAGTCCCCGGCGGGACGTCTCCTCGTGCCACTCACGCAGTTCGCGCGCCTGGTAGGGCTCGGTGGCCACGTCGATCTCGCCGGTGCGCTCGAAGTCGCAGTCGAGGGAGTGCCGGGCGACGGCGGCCTCGATGGCGTCAAGGTTGCGCTCGCCCAGCTGCTGGAGCGTGTGGATCTCGTCGGGCCAGCGGGCGAGGCCGTTGGGCAGGCCGTGGGTCAGGGAGGCGGCGCAGAATCCGCCGTTGCGGCCGGAGGCGGCCCAGCCCACCTCGCGGCCCTCCACCAGCACCACGTCCCGGCCGGGGTCGCGCTCCTTGGCGAGCAGCGCCGTCCACAGGCCGCTGTAGCCGCCCCCGACGACCAGCAGGTCGCAGGTCTCGGAGGTGGTGAGGGCGGGTTCGGAGCGGGGCCGGCCGGGGTCGTCCAGCCAGTACGGGACCGGCTGGGCGTCGGAAAGCGAACGGGTCCACTGATTCATGGCGCTCGGGGCCATGATGTCAACTCCCTACGGTTATGCCTTGTGCCTGTTGCGGCGGTTTCCGGCGATCATGGAAACCAGCACGAACAGCACGGCGACCACGAACATGGTCGTGCCGATGACATTGATCTGGACGGGCGTTCCGCGCTGCGCCGAGCCCCAGACGAACATGGGGAACGTGACGGTCGAGCCGGCGTTGAAATTGGTGATGATGAAGTCGTCGAAGGAGAGCGCGAAGGCGAGCAGGGCGCCCGCCGCGATGCCGGGTGCCGCGATGGGCAGCGTGACCCGCACGAAGGTCTGGAACGGGCCCGCGTACAGGTCGCGTGCCGCCTCCTCCAGTTTTGGATCCATCGACATCACGCGTGCCTTGACGGCCGTGACGACGAAACTCAGGCAGAACATGATGTGGGCGATGAGGATCGTCCAGAAGCCGAGCTCGGCGCCCATGTTGAGGAACAGGGTGAGCAGCGAGGCGGCCATGACGACCTCGGGCATCGCCATCGGCAGGAAGATCAGCGAGTTCACGGCGCCCCGGGCGCGGAACCGGTAGCGGACCAGTGCGAAGGCGATCAGGGTGCCGAGGAGCGTGGCGCCGAGCGTCGCCCAGACGGCGATCTGGAGGCTGAGGGACAGCGAGTCGCACAGTCCGGAGACCCCGCACGGGTCTTTCCAGGCGTCCAGCGAGAACTGCTGCCATTCGTAGTTGAAGCGCCCCTTCGGTTTGTTGAAGGAGAACACCGTCACGACGACGTTCGGCAGGAGCAGATAGCCGAGGGTCAGCAGTCCCGCCAGGACGACGAGATTTCTCTTGAGCCAGTTGACGAAGGGCATTTAGACCAGATCCTCCGTCCCGGACCTGCGGATGTAGAGGGTGACCATGAACAGGATGGCCGCCATGAGGATGAAGGAGAGCGCCGCGGCCGTCGGATAGTCGAGGACTCTCAGGAACTGCGTCTGGATGACGTTGCCGACCATGCGGGTGTCGGTGGAGCCGAGGAGATCGGCGTTCACGTAGTCACCGGCCGCCGGGATGAAGGTCAGCAGCGTGCCGGAGACGACACCCGGCATCGACAGCGGGAAGGTGACCTTGCGGAAGGTGGTCGAGGGGCGGGCGTACAGGTCCCCGGCGGCCTCGTGGAGCCGGCCGTCGATGCGCTCCAGCGAGGTGTAGAGCGGCAGGATCATGAACGGCAGGAAGTTGTACGTCAGACCGCAGACCACCGCGAGCGGAGTGGCCAGGACGCGGTCGCCCGCGGTCATGCCGAGCCAGTTGGTGACGTCCAGGACGTGCAGCGTGTTGAGCGCGCCGACGACCGGGCCGCCGTCCGCGAGGATCGTCTTCCAGGCGAGCGTGCGGATCAGGAAGCTGGTGAAGAAGGGCGCGATCACCAGGATCATGATCAGGTTCTTCCAGCGGCCCGCGCGGAAGGCGATCAGATACGCCAGCGGGTAACCGAGCAGCAGGCACAGGATCGTCGCCGTGCCCGCGTAGAGCACGGAGCGGACGAACTGCGGCCAGTACGCGGACAGCGCGTCCCAGTACGTGGCGAAGTGCCAGGTGACCTCGTAGCCCTGCTCCAGGGAGCCCGTCTGCACGGACGTGGAGGCCTGGTAGACCATCGGCAGCGCGAAGAAGACGACCAGCCAGAGGATGCCGGGCAGCAGCAGCCAGTACGGCGTCCAGCGGCCCCGGCGCTTCGGGGGCTTCGGCTCGGGCGCTTGCGGCGCGAGCGGCGGTGGCGCCTCGGTGAGTGTGCTCATCAGGCCGCCTCTTCCACTCCGGCATCGGCGTCCTGGGCCGCGTCCAGGCCGAAGGTGTGGGCCGGGTTCCAGTGCAGGACGACCTCGGCGCCGGGTACCAGGCGGGGGTCGCGGTCGATGTTCTGGGCGTAGACCTCGAAGTCGGAGCAGACCGGGCTGTCGACGACGTACTGCGTGCAGACGCCGATGAAACTGGAGTCGGCGATCCGGCCCGTGATCCGGTTGCGGCCCTCGGGTATCTCGCCCGCGTCGTCGGCGTGGGTGAGGGAGATCTTCTCCGGGCGCACACCGACCAGCACCCTGCCGCCGGTCGTCGTGGAGGCGGAACAGCGCGCCTCGGGCAGGACGAGCTTGCCGCCGCCCGCCTTCAGCACGATCTCGTCACCGCTCTTGGAGTCGACCTCGGCCTCGATGAAGTTGGAGGTGCCGAGGAAGTTGGCGACGAACGTGGTGCGCGGGTTCTCGTAGAGGTCGGTCGGGGCGCCCAGTTGCTCGACGCGGCCCGCGTTCATCACGGCGACCGTGTCGGCCATGGTCATGGCCTCCTCCTGGTCGTGGGTGACGTGGATGAAGGTGATGCCGACCTCGGTCTGGATGCGTTTGAGCTCCAGCTGCATCTGGCGGCGCAGCTTCAGGTCGAGGGCGCCGAGCGGCTCGTCGAGCAGGAGCACCTTGGGGTGGTTGATCAGCGCGCGGGCCACGGCGACGCGCTGCTGCTGGCCGCCGGAGAGCTGGTGCGGCTTCTTGCGGGCCTGCTCGCCGAGCTGGACCAGGTCGAGCATCTCCTCGACCTGCTTCTTCACCGACTTCCATCCGCGCCGGCGCAGGCCGAAGGCGACGTTCTCGAAGATGTCGAGGTGCGGGAAGAGGGCGTAGGACTGGAAGACCGTGTTCACCGGCCGCTTGTACGGCGGGAGTGCGGTCACGTCCTGGTCACCCAGGAAGACGGTGCCGGCGGAAGGTTCCTCCAGCCCGGCGATCATGCGCAGGGTGGTGGTCTTGCCGCAGCCGGAGGCGCCGAGCAGGGCGAAGAAGGAGCCCTGCGGCACGGTCAGGTCGAGCGGGTGGACGGCGGTGAAGGCGCCGTAGGTCTTGGCGATGCCGGTGAGGCGGACGTCGCCGCTGGGGTCTGTCTTGTTCGTCATGGTGGTCACGCCCCCGTCAGCTTCGCGAACTTCGCCTCGAACTCGGTCTCTTCCTTCGAGCTCAGCGAGCGGAAGGCGTGCGACTTCGCGGCCATGGCCTTGTCGGGAATGATCAGCGGGTTGTTCGCCGCGTCCTCGTCGATCTTCTCCAGCTCGGCCTTCACACCGTCGACCGGGCACACGTAGTTGATGTACGCGGCGAGTTCGGCGGCGGCCTTCGGCTCGTAGTAGAAGTCGATGAGCCGCTCGGCGTTGGTCTTGTGCCGGGCCTTGTTGGGGATCAGCAGGTTGTCGGTCGACGTCACGTAGCCGCTGTCGGGGATGAGGAAGTCGATGTCGGGGCTGTCCGCCTTGAGCTGGACGACGTCACCGGCCCAGGCGACACAGGCCGCGAAGTCGCCGCTGGTCAGGTCCGAGGTGTAGTCGTTGCCGGTGAAGCGGCGGATCTGGCCCTTGTCGACGGCCTTCTGGAGCCGCGCGATGGCGGCGTCGTAGTCGTCGGCGGTGAAGTCGGCCGGGTCCTTGCCCATGTCGAGCAGGGTCATGCCGATGCTGTCGCGCATCTCCGACAGGAAGCCGACCCGCCCCTTGAGCTTGGGGTTGTCGAGCAGGTCGGATATCGACTTCACCTCGACGCCGTCGAGGGCCTTCTTGTTGTACGCGATGACGGTCGAGATGCCCTGCCAGACGTACGAGTAGGCGCGGCCCGGGTCCCAGTCGGGGCTGCGGAACTGGGCCGACAGGTTGGCGTAGGCGTGCGGCAGGTTGCTCGGGTCGAGCTTTTGCACCCAGCCGAGGCGGATGAGGCGGGCGGCCAGCCAGTCGGTGAGGACGATGATGTCGCGGCCGGTGTCCTGCCCCGCGGCGAGCTGCGGCTTGATCTTGCCGAAGAACTCGTTGTTGTCGTTGATGTCCTCGGTGTACTTGACCTTGATGCCGGTGCGTTTCGCGAACCGGTCCAGCGTCGGGTGGTGCTTGCCGCTGTCGTCGACGTCCATGTACTCGGTCCAGTTGGAGAAGTTCACCGTCTTCTCCTCGGCCGAGTGGTCCTCGGCCGAGACGCCGCCCTTCGACTGACCGGCCGCCGGGATGCCGCAGGCGCTCAGCGTCCCCAGTCCGCCGGCCGCGAGCGCCCCGCCCGCGGAGGCGCGCAGCAGTGACCGCCGGGTGAGGGCGGCCCTGCCGTTCTTGAAACTGCGCCTCATGGCGGCCACTTGGGCCGCGGACAGGCGGTCGGGCTCGTACTGCTCCATGCGCGTGGTGCCCTTTCGGAGGGTGGACGGCCGTTGGTCAGGCGGCCTGCATACGGCTATCGATCCCCGAACACGGTGCGGTGCCAGTCCTTCTCGGCCACCGCGGTGTTGTCGAACATGACGTGTTTGATCTGGGTGTACTCCTCGAACGAGTACGCGGACATGTCCTTGCCGTAGCCGGAGGACTTGTATCCGCCGTGCGGCATCTCGCTGATGATCGGGATGTGGTCGTTGATCCAGACGCAGCCGGCCTTGATCTCGCGCGTCGCCCGGTTGGCCCGGTACACGTCCCGGCTCCAGGCGGAGGCGGCCAGACCGTACGGGGTGTCGTTGGCGAGAGCGAGGCCCTCGTCGTCGGTGTCGAACGGCAGCACGACCAGGACGGGACCGAAGATCTCCGCCTGGACGACCTCGCTGTCCTGGGCGGCGTCGGCGATCAGGGTGGGGCGGTAGTAGGCGCCCTTGGCGAGCTCTCCCTCGGGGGCCTCGCCGCCGGTCACCACGCGCGCGTAGGAGCGCGCCCGGTCCACGAAGCCGGCCACCCGGTCCCGCTGCACGTGCGAGATCAGCGGGCCGAGGTCGGTGCCGGCGGCGAAGGGGTCGCCGAGCCGGACGCTCTCCATGAGGGCCGCGGTCCGCTCCACGAAGGCGTCGTACAGCGGCCGCTGCACGTACGCGCGCGTGGCGGCCGTGCAGTCCTGCCCGGTGTTGATGAGGGAGCCCGCGACCGCGCCGTGGGCGGCGGCCTCCAGGTCGGCGTCGTCGAAGACCACGAAGGGCGCCTTGCCGCCGAGCTCCAGGTGGAGGCGCTTGACGGTGGCGGTGGCGACCTCGGCGACGCGCTTGCCGACGGCGGTGGAGCCGGTGAAGGACGTCATGGCCACGTCGGGGTGGCCGACGAGGTGCTCGCCGGCCTCCCTGCCGGTGCCGGTGACGATGTTGATCACGCCGTCCGGGATCCCGGCGTCGGTGGCCGCCTGGGCGAAGAGCAGCGAGGTCAGTGGGGTGAGCTCGGCGGGCTTCAGGACGATGGTGTTGCCCGCGGCGATCGCCGGGAGGATCTTCCAGGCGGCCATCTGGAGGGGGTAGTTCCAGGGCGCGATCGACCCGACGACCCCGATGGGCTCGCGCCGGACGTACGAGGTGTGGTCGCCGGAGTACTCACCGGCGGACTGCCCCTGCAGAAGCCGTGCGGCACCGGCGAAGAAGGCGGCGTTGTCGATGGTTCCGGGGACGTCGAACTCGCGCGTCAGCTTCAGCGGCTTGCCGCACTGGAGCGACTCGGCGCGGGCGAAGTCCTCGGCCCGGTCGGCGAGGACCGCGGCGAACCGGTGCAGGGCGTCGGACCGCTCGCCGGGGGTGGCTGCCGCCCAGCCGGGGAAGGCCGCGCGGGCGGCGGCGACGGCCCGGTCGACGTCGGCCGGGCCCGCCAGCTCGTAGGTGAGGACCTCCTCGCCCGACGCCGGGTCGACGACCGCGTGCGTGCGGCCGGAGGTGCCCCTGGTCAGACGGCCCGCGATGTACTGCGCGCCCTCTGCGAAGCGTTCCTCGGCCGGAAATCGTTCCGGGGTGGCAATGCCCGGGTTGTGCATGTCGCTCTCCTCCGTGTCCCCTGGTGGGGCCGGCGTGGCTCAGGCTCGATTTGAGTGCCGATCCTGACAGAGGTGTGCCACTCCAACAAGTGATTCCGTTGTTGATTTTTGGTTACGCGACGGAATCTGTCGACCAGGTGTCGAGTTCACCGCGAAAAGGCGGGACGCTGTGTCAGTGGTGCGTGCCACACTCGCGTGCATGGAGAAGATCACGGGGGCGGTCGGCTCGCAGGAGGCCCTGATCAGGGCGGTCCGCGCGGGGGCGAGGGTCAAGTATCTGCACTTCTGGGGCCACCGGCCGCGGCCGGACGGCCGGATCGGGGCGAGCTGCCTGAGCCAGTGGTGGCCGGCGCCGTTCACCGTGGACGGCGTGGCCTACGCGACGGCCGAGCACTGGATGATGGCCGGCAAGGCCCGGCTCTTCGGGGACGCGGCGGCGGAGCGTGCCGTGCTGGCCGCCGAGCATCCCGCCGAGGCGAAGAAGGCCGGGCGGCTGGTGCGCGGGTTCGACGAGGCGGTGTGGGCGCGGGAGCGGTTCCGGATCGTCGTGGAGGGCAGCGTCCACAAGTTCGGCGCGCACCCCGAGTTGCTGGGGTATCTGCTGGGCACGGGTGACCGGGTGCTGGTGGAGGCGAGCCCCGTGGACCGGGTGTGGGGCATCGGGCTGGCCGCGGACGACGAGGCGGCGGCCGATCCGCAGCGGTGGCGGGGGCCCAATCTGCTGGGGTTCGCGCTGATGGAGGCGCGGGAGCGGCTGCGGACGACGAGCGCGTGAGAAGGGGCCGGTCCTCGGGACCGACCCCTCGTGCACTCCGGGAGCTCCGTTCAGGAAGCCGCGCCGAGCCCGCCCATGATGCTGGCGAACAGCAGGAAGCCCAGCAGCGGCAGGATCACGGTGGCGATGATGCCGCAGACCAGACCCGCGGTCGCCGCGCCCTTGTTGGTGGCCTCACCGCGGGTGGCCCTGCCACGGCCGATGGCACCGAAGATGATCGCGAGAATGCCCAGGATCACGCCGAAGAACCACATGATGAAGGTCACGCTGCACACCACGCCGATGATGCCCAGCACCAGTCCCGTGGTCCCCATGCCGTTGCTCGGCTGCGGAGGCATCCCGTAGCCGGGCGCCTGCGGGTAGCCCACGGGCGGCGCGGCCGGGTAGCCGGGGCCGCCCTGGGGGTAGCCGTAGCCCGGGGCGGCGGGGGGCTGCTGCGGATAGCCGTAGCCGGGGGTGCCGGGGGGCTGCTGCGGGGGCTGGGCCGGCGGGCCGAAACCACCGGGGGGTGGATTGGTGTTGGACATGGACGATCTCCCCTCCGTTGTCAGACCAGGGCATCGTAGTGGCCAAGTCGGCCGCGTAGAGCCGGTGTTTCAGCGGGGGGACGGGGCGGTGGCCACCGGTCCGAGGGCGCCGTAGTACGGGTCGTCGTCAGAGCTGTCGCTGTTGATCGCGGCCGTGATGCCGACGGCGATCAGGACGATCACGGTGATGCCGAGGATGATCCCGATGATGCCCATGATCAGACCGGCCTGGGCCTGACCGTGGTTGGTGGCCACCCCGGCCTCGGCGCGCTTGCGGCCCTTGATGCCGAAGACGACGGCGAGGATGCCGGTGACCAGGGAGACCACGCCGTAGAGGCAGAAGAGGGCGCAGGAGACGATGCCGAGCACCATCGCGGCGATGCCCATGCCGTTCTGGGGGGCCATGGGCATACCGGGCCAGCCGTAGCCGGACTGGGTGTATCCGGACTGGGTGTATCCGGACTGCGGGTAGCCGGGGTAGCCGTAGCCGCCGGGCGCTCCGGGGCCGGTGGGGGCCACGGGCGGGGGCGGGACGGCGCCGGTGCCGGTGCCGGTGCCGGGCGGGTCGTAGTGCGGCGTGCCGGACGGGTCGTACTGCGGCGTGCCGGTCGGCGGGGTGAAACCCGGCATGGAGGTGACCGTGGCCTGGTCGTGGACGGACGGCGGCTGAGGCGTCTGGTTCTTGTCGAGCGAGGGCGTGCTCTCCGGCGGCGCCCACGGGTCGTGGCTGCCTCCGTCGGGCTGCGTCGCGTCCGTCATCGTGCGGTCCCCCCTGGGTCGATCGTGTGGTCATGCTACGGGGCGGTTCGGTGCGTGCCACAGGGCGGGTGGGCGGGGGTTGCTCCCGCCCACCCGGCACCGCCGCACCTCGGCAGAGCCCCGCGCCCCCGAAAAGAAGGCGCCGCCGGCCCGCGGCATACGATGAAGCCGAGTCATCGATCAGCCGATCACCCGCGCCCGCCCGCCCAGCGCCGGCCGGAGCGCCGTTCCGGGGAGGAACCTTGACCCAGCATCTCGTCGACCCCCACGCCCCGCGCGACCTCACGGCGTTCATCGCGGAACTGCCCAAGGCCGAACTGCACGTGCACCACGTGGGATCCGCCTCCCCCCGGATCGTCTCCGAACTGGCCGCGCGCCACCCCGACTCGAAGGTGCCGACCGATCCCGAGGCCCTGGTCGACTACTTCACGTTCACCGACTTCGCGCACTTCATCGACGTGTACCTGTCGGTCGTCGACCTGATCCGCACCCCGGAGGACGTCCGGCTGCTGACGTACGAGGTGGCCCGGGACCTGGCCCGGCAGCAGGTGCGGTACGCCGAGCTGACCATCACCCCCTTCTCGTCCACCCGGCGCGGCATCGACGAGCGGGCCTTCATGGACGCGATCGAGGACGCCCGCAAGGCCGCCGAGTCCGAGTTCGGGACCGTGCTGCGCTGGTGCTTCGACATCCCGGGCGAGGCGGGCCTGGAGGCCGCCGAGGAGACGACCCGGCTCGCCACCGACGACCGGCTGCGCCCGGAGGGCCTGGTCTCCTTCGGTCTCGGCGGACCCGAGGTGGGCGTCGAACGGCCGCAGTTCAAGCCGTACTTCGACCGGGCGATCGCCGCGGGCCTGCACTCCGTACCGCACGCCGGTGAGACGACCGGCCCGCAGACGGTGTGGGACGCGCTGACCCACCTGCGGGCCGAGCGCATCGGGCACGGCACCAGCTCCGCGCAGGACCCGAAGCTGCTCGCGCACCTCGCCGAGCACAGGATCCCCCTGGAGGTGTGCCCGACCTCGAACATCGCCACGCGCGCGGTGCGCACCCTCGACGAGCACCCGATCAAGGAGTTCGTGCGCGCCGGGGTCGTCGTCACCATCAACTCCGACGACCCGCCGATGTTCGGCACCGACCTCGACAACGAGTACGCGGTCGCCGCCCGGCTGCTGGAGCTCGACGAGCGGGGTCTGGCCGAGCTGGCGAAGAACGCCGTCGAGGCGTCCTTCCTGGACGCGGCGGGCAAGGCCCGGATCGCCGGTGAGATCGACACGTACACGGCGCAGTGGCTCAGCCGGTGACCCCCGCCCCGGTCGCCGTGGCCCACCGGGGCGACCCCTACCGCGTCCGCGAGAACACCGTCGCGTCGCTGCGTTCCGCGCTGCGCCGGGGCGCGGACGCGGTGGAGATCGACGTGCGGCTCACCCGGGACGGTGTTCCGGTGCTGCTGCACGACGCGACGCTGAAACGGCTCTGGGAGCACGAGCGGCCCCTGGTCGCGCTGTCGTCCGAGGAGGTGCGCGGGCTGACCGGCGGCGGGGTGCCGACCCTGGCCGAGGCGCTGACGGCGACCGACGGGCACCGGGTGATGATCGACCTGCCCGGGTCGCCCGAGGTGCGGGCGGTGCGCCGGATCATGGGCGTCGTGGCGGAGGCGGGTGCGGCGGACCGCGTCTACTACTGCGCGGGCGCCGACGCCATGCTCGCCGTGCGCGCGGCGGATCCGGCCGCGGAGATCGCCCTCACGTGGACGACACTGGCCCCGCCCCGGCCCGTGCTGCTGGAGGCGATCCGCCCGCGCTGGCTCAACTACCGCTTCTCGCTGGTGGACCGGCCCCTCGCCGAGCGCGTGCACCGCGACGGCCATCTGCTGTCCGTCTGGACCCCCGACACCCGCCGCTCGATGCGCCGGCTGCTGGAGGCGGGCGTGGACTCGATCACGACGAACCGCGTCGACGTGCTGTGCGCTACACGCGCGAGTGCTGCGGCACCGTCGCCGGATCCGCCGGGGTCGCGCGCGTGAGGTACTGCGGCACCGGCGCGCTGTCCGTGCCGGTGTCGCGGACGAGCCCGTAGCGGACGGCGCCCTGGGCGGGGCCCTGGCCGATGTCCTCGACCACGGCGTTTCGGTTCGTCGGGAAGACGATGAGGCCGTAGTCGCAGCCGCCTTCGTTCTGGGTGAGGGTGACGGTGCCGTCGAGGTAGAAGTACTCGTTCTGCCACATCTGCTGGGTCCCGGGCGGGAGGACGGCGTAGCCGATGGCGGGGCCGCCCATGCCGGTGGCGTAGCCGTCGGGGGCGCCGGGCAGCGGGTCGTCCATCCGCCGCGAGCCGCCGGACGCCACGTGGAACAGCCTGCCCTTCAGGCCGGTCCAGGACGGCATGACCAGCGCGCCGGGCCGGGACCCGGGCGAGATCTGCCAGCGGACCAGGACGTAGCCCCGGCCGGTGAGGGTCACGCTGTCGCCGCGGTGCTGCATGACGGCCTTCGGGCCGCCGGTGCTGGTGATGCCGGACTCGGGGCGGCGCGGCAGGGCGGCGGGCCGGGCGTTCGGGTCGGGGGCGCGGTCGACGGCGTCGACGACCGTGCCGTACGGGTCGGTCGTCTCCTTCGTCGACGGCGAGGCCTTGGGGGCGGCGGCGGGCGGGGCCGAGGGCCGCGGAGGTGTGGAGGTCGCCGTGGCCGTGGGGGCGACCGCGGCCCGGGGCGGCGGGGCGTCCGGCGGCTGGGTGACGACGTAGGCGCCGCCCGCGACGATCGTCGCACCCGCCGTCATCGCGACGGCCGGCTTGGCGAGCGCGCCGAGCAGCTTGACGGACCATCCTGCGGAGCCGGCGGCCGCTGCGGTCTTGCCGCCGAGGGCGAGCGACAGGGTGAAGCCGACGGGCAGCGGGACGAGGGCGATGCCCACCAGGAGACGTTCGGCCGGGACGACGGACTCGCGGGTGTCGCCGCAGTAGCCGCAGCCGCGGATGTGCCGGGCCAGCCGCTTGCGCCACACCGAGTCGGGCCGGCCGTTCCAGCGGCCGGTCACCTCGCGCAGGTCGGGGCAGGCGCCGTCCAGGGCGCGGACGATGCCGCGCGAGGTCTCCAGGCGCTCCTTCATCCTCTGGACGCGCACGGCGGCGTGCTGCCGGGTGATGCCGACGGCGGCGGCCAGTTCGCGCCGGGTCAGTTCGCCCGCGACCTCCAGCCACCACAGCGACAGCAGGTGCCGGTCCTCGTCGTCGAGCCACCGGGCCGCCTCGGCGACCTCACGCCGCTGCCCCTCCAACTGGAGTCGCAGCACGGTCAGTTCTGCGAAGTCGGAGGCCGCTGCCTCCTCCAGCCGGTCCGGGGTCTTCCGCCGGGCCCGGTCGCGGATCTGCCGCATGGCGATCGCCACGAGCCAGGACCGGAAGCTGTCCGGGTCGCGCAGCGAACCGAGGTGGTCGACCGCCCGCAGCATGGTCTCCTGGACGACGTCGTCGACGTCGGCGTGCCCGTTCAGGGCCCGGCCCACGATGTTGTAGACCAGCGGCAGCCAGCCCGTGACCAGCTCGTCCAGCGCCCGCCGGTCACCGGCCTGGGCCGCCGTGATGACGGCGCTCCAGTGCTGACTGTCCACGATGGCCTCTCGACGCCCGGGTTCACCGATGTTCCGCACGCACCCTCTCAATCGGCCCCGGGGTCCCCGCCATGTCCGGGATCACAGGGTGGAGACGGAGTGCGGACCGGGCGATAACACTTTTTGCGTCCGGCGCCTGCTGAGCACGGTCGGGCGCGCGGGCCGTCACTCCTCGTTCAGCACCTGCCGAGCACAGTCGCGGGCGGGCCATCTGTCCCCGTTCAGCACTGGGTGAGGACGGTCGCGGGCGGGCTTCTGCGCCTGCCGAGCACGGTCACACGCGCGGGCCGTCACTCCTCGCTCAGCACCTGCCCGAGCACAGTCGCGGGCGGGCCATCTGTCCCCGTTCAGCACTGGGTGAGGACGGTCGCGGGCGGGCTTCTGCGCCTGCCGAGCACGGTCACGCGCGCCGGCCGTCACTCCTCGCTCAGCACCTGCCCGAGCTCGGCCCGCCGTCGGATGCCCAGCTTCTTGTACGTGCTGGTCAGATGGGTCTCCACGGTGCGCCGGGCGAGGTGGAGGAGACCTGCGATCTCCGTGTTCGTGCGCCCCTCGGCGGCCAGGCGGGCGATGCGCAGCTCGCTGCCGGTGAGGGAGGCGGAGCCGGTGCGGGCGGTGGCGGCGCGGCGGGACCCGCCTTCCCGCAGGGCCTCCTCCGCGAGCGTCCGCAGCCGGATCGCGCCCAGGCGTTCGGCGTGCCGGGCCGCTGTCCGCAGGCACTCCCGGGCCCGGGCGCGTTCCCCGGCGGCGGTCAGCTGCCGGCCCTGCGCGAGCAGCGCGGCCACCAGCTCGCCCTGCGCGGCGGCCGGCGCGTCCGTGAGGAGGCTCACGGCCTCCTCGGCCAAGTGCAGGCCCCGGCGACCACCGGTGACCGTGCCGAGCACCCTCAGGGCACGGCCGACCGTGCGGGGTGTGCTCCACACCCGCGCCAGGCGCAGCTCCTCCTCGGCCAGGGCGAGCGCCTCCCGGGTGCTGCCGAGGGCCAGCCGGCACTCGGCGGCGGCGGAGCGCCACGGGGTGACGACCGGGCTGACCACGTCGCGGGCCGCCTGGCGGCGACCGCACTCCAGGAAGTCGTGCAGGGCCCCGGCCGCGTCACCCGCCGCGGCCCGCTGCACGCCCCGCGCGTACAGGAACCGGTTCAGCTCCCAGCTGTCGGGCGCCTCGCGCAGGTCGAAGCCGTCGGCGAGGCGCCGGGCCTCCTCCGTGCGGCCGGTCTCCACGAGGGCGATCAGGGTGGTGGCGTGCACGTTGGAGGGCCCGTGGGCGGGCCCGGGCCGTTCGGCGGGCAGCAGCGCGTACTGGCCGCGCGCGGCGGCGATGTCGGCCCGGGTGTTGAGCAGGGCCGCGTGCATCGGGTGCAGCAGGTCAGGGCGCTGACCGGCCAGTCCACGATCCACCAGACGGTCGGCCTCGTCGAGTTCGTCGGCCCACTGGGCGACCGCGGCGGCGGTCCCCAGCAGGAAGGGCTCGGTCAGCGGGTGGGCCGGCTCGGTGAGCAGGGCCCGCATCCGCCGCATCGCGTCGTCCGCCGAGGTCAGTGCGGCCGTGGCGGCGTACCGCACGAGCAGCGCCCGGGCTGCGGGGCCGACGAGTTCCGGCGCGTGCTCGGCGGTGTCGCTGAGGCGGCGGTACACGTCCTGGCGGACCGTCTGGTCCTGGTCGGACAGCAGGGCGGACGCGGTCTGCAGGGCGGCTCCCAGGTCGGGGTGCCCGGTCAGCTGGCCGTCCACCGAGCGCAGCACCTCCACGGCGGCCCGGGTCCGGCCACGCCCGGCCAGCGCGGTGCCGAGGGCCACGGCGGCACGTACCCGGTCCTGCGGCGTGCCGTGCAGCCGCAGCGCCTCGGTGAGGCGGTGCATCCCGGCCGAGGGCTCTTGGCCGACGCACTCCAGCGAACCCAGCTCGGTCAGGGTCCGCTGCCGGTGGTCCTCCGGGATCGGCTCCTCAAGGGCCCTGCGCAGAAACACGACGGCCTGGTCGGAGCGGCCCTCGCGCAGGGCGAGGGCGGCGGCGTCCCGCAGCACGGCCGGGGCCCAGGAGGCTCCCACGGGGCCGGACCGCAGGAGCTGCCGGGCCACCGCCGAGGTGGGGGCGCCGCGGTGCAGCATCGCCTGCGCGGCGGCCCGGTGCACCGCGCGCCGCCGGGCGTCGGGGACGCCCGTGAGGACGGCGTCCCGCAACAGCGGATGGGCGTAGCGGGGGTGGCCGTCCGGTCCGGTGCGCAGGACGCCGAGCCCGGTCATCGCCGTGAGCCAGCCCGCCACCCGGGCCGGATCGGCGCCGGCGAGCTCGGCGAGCAGCCCTGCCAGGGGCTCTCCGGGGCCGCTGCCGACCGGTCCGAGCCGCCCGCCACCGGACGGTCCGAACCCGCCGAGCC
>NZ_JBVJSX010000010.1:111149-217913 GCF_055606225.1 Streptomyces sp. NPDC037100
CGAACCCACCACCGGACAGTCCGGGCCCACCACCGGCCGATCCGAGCCCACCACCGGACAGTCCGGGCCCACCACCGGCCGATCCGAGCCCACCACCGGACAGTCCGGGCCCACCACCGGCCGATCCGAGCCCACCACCGGCCGATCCGAGCCCGCCACGGGCCGGTCCCGCCGTGTCGTCGCCGTCCTCGAGCACGGCGAGCACCCGGGCGACCTCGGCCGTGGCGGGTCCGGCGCTGTCCAGCCACCACTGCACGGCAGCCGGGTAGGAGCCGGGGTAGAGGGCGGCGGAGGTCTCGGGGACGGGCGGGTAGGGGGTGGGGGCGTCGTCGGCGGGGAGGTGGCTCCGGGTGCTCGGCGCGTCCGTCGGAGCGCTTCCCGCCGGCTCGTGTGCGGGGGACGGCCGGGGTGTCACGGCTCCGAGATCGTCGAGGAGCGCGCGCAGCAGCAGAGGGCTGCCGGCACCGGCCCTGGCGCAGGTCTCGATCCACTCGGCGGGAGCGTCCGGGTGCTCGGCACGCACCATCCGCGCCGCCGAGTCCGCGGTGAGCGGGGCCAGGGTGTGGGTGTCGACGAGGGCGGGCGAGAGGGTGTGGGTGAAGCCGGGGGCGGGCGGGTCGATGTCGTACTGGCTGCGCTCGGTGACGGTCAGCAGGACCGGCAGGGGTAATCGGCCGACGTGCCGGGCCGCTTCGACGAGCCAGCGGTACGAGGGTCCGTCGGCCAGGTGGACGTCGTCCACGGCGAGCAGCACCGGGGAGTCGCCGACGTGCGCGTGCAGGGTCCGCCACAGCAGGTCGGCGTGCTCCCGTTCGTCACCGTCCGGGTCCGGTCTTTCGAACGCGGCGGCCCCGTCGAGGAGTTGGTGTACCGCGGCGAAGGGCCCGGCCGCGTACCCCGGTGCGCAGCGGGCACGCAGTACCCGCATGCCCTGGGCGGCGGCGGCTTCGGCGGCGGCCTCCAGGACGCTGGTCCGGCCGGTGCCGGTCGCGCCGCGCAGCAGGACGAGGCCGCCCGTGCCGGACCGTGCGCGGGCGATGCCGGCGGCCAGCAGGGCGGCCGCCTCGCGGTGTTCGCCGGGCCGGGGGTGGGGCCGTGACCGTCCGGACTCGGGCTGCTCGGGCTGCGGATCGGGCATTTCTGGCTCCTTGGTCGGACGTGGCGTCTTCCCCCGTCGAGGACGGCCTGTGCGCGGGGGCGGTGCCGTGACAAGAACCACGGCGGCGGAATCCGGCCCCGGCCCAACCGGGCGGAGCGTCATGACCGCGCCCGCGAGGGGCCGTTCGTGGTCCCGGCCGTTCCCCGATCTCGTGGTTCTGCTCGTGGTCCTCCACGATTGCGCCCGGCCCACCGGTCCCAGAAGTCTGAGGAGTGCACATCGGCCACCGCCCCCACGGAGGTGGCAAGCACGCGGACACAGGGGAATCGGTTGCTCAGCTCATCGCGGACCACAGGCCCCGGCACGGCCGACGTGACGGCCCGGATACCCGTGGCGGTGCACGCCGCGGACCCGATCTCACGCGAGGGAGCGGTCAGCCAGCTGCGCCGGTTCCCGGAGATCGACCTGCGGGAGGAGACCGAATCCGGTCCCGGCACGGTGGCCCTGCTCATCGACGACGTGCTCGACGACGCGGCGCTGGCCCGGCTGCGCCGGCTCGTGCGCAGCGAGGGCGCGCGAGCGGTGCTCGTGGTGGGCGCTCTGCGGGAGACGGAACTGCTCGACGTGATCGAGTGCGGGGTCGGTGCCATCGTGTGGCGGCGTGAGGCCACCGCGACCCGGCTGGTGCAGGCCGTGCTGGCGGCCGCCCGCGGCGACGGCGACCTGCCCGCCGACCTGCTCGGCCGGCTCATCAACCAGGTGGGCACCCTGCACCGCGGCGCCGCCGGCCGTACCGGCGCTCCGGTGTCGGGGATGACACCGCGTGAGCTGGACGTGCTGCGCCTGGTGGCCGAGGGGTTCGACACCGGTGAGATCGCCAGCAAGCTGTCCTACTCCGAACGCACCGTCAAGAACGTGATGCACGGGCTCACCACCCGACTGCACCTGCGCAACCGGGCGCACGCCGTGGCGCATGCCCTCCGGGAAGGCTACATCTGACCGAACGGGCATCCGGATCCGCCCCCACGGGCAGCGCCTTGTGCCCCGCTGCCGTCCCCGGCGTCCCTGCGGGCCGGGGTGTCGCCCGGGCAGGATCGAGCAGGGCGGCAGGTGACACGCGGGACGTGCACGGCACGGCGGAAGCGGGAGCGCAGCGGTGATCCACGAGGTGGACGAGGTCCTCAAGGGCCTGCTCAGCGGTGGCGCGCTCGCCGGTTCCGGCATCGACATCGCCCTCGACGCCCCGACCCGCGACTGGGCCGCCCGCCGCAACGCGCCCACGATCAACGCCTATCTCTACGACATCCGTGAGGACGTCAACCGCCGCCAGCGCGGACAGCTCCCGGTCCGGGACGAGAGGGACATCGTCGTCAAGCGCCGTCAACCGCCGCGCTGGTTCCGGCTGTCGTACCTGGTGACGGCGTGGACGAAGCAGCCCCAGGACGAACACCGGCTGCTGTCCGCCGTGCTGGCCACGCTGATCCCGCGTGAGTTGCTGCCCCCCTCCGAACTGCCGGGTTCACTGGCCGCGCTGGGCATGACGATCCCGGTGTCGGTGGCCGGGATCCAGACCGAGTCGCGTTCCCTCGCCGAGATCTGGTCCGCGCTCGGCGGCGAACTCAAGCCGTCCCTGGACCTGGTGGTCACCGCGCCCTTCCCGGCCTACCCCGAGTACGACGCCGGGCCGCCCGTCACCGAGGGCGCGGCGGTGCGGATGAGCGCCCTGGACGGAGCGCCGTCCGGCACGGAGGAACGCGCACACAGTCCCCGGCAGGTGGCGGCGGCCGAGGAGGCCCGCAGGAGAGCGCGGCGCATCACGGGACGGGGACGGAAACCGTCGACGTGACCACCAGGACTCCCGGGACGGCCCCCGCCACCTCCCTCCTCGCCCGCCTCGCCGCGCTGCGGCACCAGGCCGCCCTGCTGGTCGACCACCGGTCGGCCGGCGACCCCACGGCCGGCGACCCGCTGCGCGGCCTGTACCTGTCGGACGAGGCCGTGCGGCATCTGCTGAACCCGGCCGAGCCGTTGCCGCTCACCTGCCCCGACCCGGACGGGCCGCCCGGGGACCGGCTGGCCGAGTTGTCCGCCCGGCTCGGTCTGACCGAACTCGACACCGCGCTGCTCCTGATCGCCCTCGCCCCGGACCTGGACCGGGGTTTCGAGCCGCTGTACGGCTACCTCAACGACGACGTCAGCAGGCGACGGGCCACCGTGGCCCTCGCCCTCGACCTGTGCGGCGTCCCCGTCCACCTGGCCGCGGCGCGGGCCCGGCTGCGTCCCACGGCCCCGCTGTCCGCGCTCGGACTGCTCACCATCGAGGAGCCGGAACGGCCCTTCCTCAGCCGCTCGTTGCGGGCGCCGGACCGGCTGGTGGCGCATCTCCTCGGGGACGACACCCCAGACGCGGCACTCGCCGGGCACCTCCATCCGCTGCCGCACAGCCTCCCCGGCGACGACGAGGAGTCCGCCCGCTTCACCGGCCTGCTCACCGCCCGCCTCACCACCGGGACGCCCTTGACCGCGTACGTCCGGGAGCGCCGCGAGGGGGACGCACTCCCCGGCCTCACCACGGCGCTGTGGGACGCGGGTCTGACGGCCGTACGGTTCTCGGGCCCCGAGGACCGGGTCCCCGATCTGCTGCGCGAGGCCCGGCTGAGCGGCCTGGCGGTCGTCGTCACCGGGCTGCCGGGCGAACCCGGGCCGATGGTCCGGCAGTTGGCCGCGGCGGACGACGTGCCGGTGCTGATCACCGCAACACGCCCGTACGACCCCCGGTGGTGCGAGAGGGACCCGCTCGTCCTGGAGGCTCCGCCGCGGCACGCGGGCGCGGTGCACGCCTGGACGGCCGCCCTCGGCGGGGAACCGGACTTCGACCTGGCCGGAACCGTCGCCCCGTACCGCCTCGCCGGTGACCACATCACCCGTGCCGCCCGCGCGGCCCGGGACCTCGCCGCGTTCGAGGGCGTCCCCCTCTCCCCCGCCCATCTGCGCCTCGCCGCCCGCCGGCAGTCCGCCTCCGGCCTGGAGCGGCATGCCCGGCGGATCCGGCCCGCCGTCGACTGGCGGGACCTCGTCCTGCCCGAAGAGCCCTTGGCCCGGCTGCGGGAACTCTCCCTGCGCGCCCGCCACCGCGACCGGGTCCTCGGCGACTGGCGGCTCAGCGCGGGCGGCGGCCGGGGCAGGGGTGTCCTCGGCCTGTTCGCGGGCGACTCAGGCACCGGCAAGACACTCTCGGCGGAGGTGGTCGCTGCCGACCTCGGCCTCGACCTGTACGTCGTCCAGCTGTCGTCCGTGGTCGACAAGTACGTCGGCGAGACCGAGAAGAACCTCGAACGCATCTTCACCGAGGCCGACCGTACCGACGCGGTGCTCCTCTTCGACGAGGCCGACGCCGTCTTCGGCAAGCGGTCCGAGGTGAAGGGCGCGCACGACCGGTACGCCAACCTGGAGAGCTCCTATCTGCTCCAGCGGCTGGAGTCCTTCGACGGCATCGCGCTGCTCACCACCAACCTGCGCGCCAACATCGACGAGGCGTTCACCCGCCGCCTGGACCTGGTGGTCGACTTCCCGTTCCCGGACCCGGGGCAGCGCCTGGCGCTGTGGCGGCACAGCCTGTCGCACGTGCCCGGCGCCGACAGCGTCGAACTGGGCTCGCTGGCGGAGGACTTCGAGCTGGCGGGCGGTTCCATCCGCAGCGCCGTGGTGACCGCCGCGTATCTGGCCGCGGGGCGCGGTGACGGCGTCACGGCGGACGACCTGCTGGAGGGCGCCCGCCGCGAGTACCGCAAGGCCGGCCGTCTGGTGCCGGGGGAAGGCACCTGGTAGCGGCCGGGGCCCTAGCCCTCGGAGGGCTCGACGATGTCCCACTCCTGGTCGTCGGTGTTGGAGCAGTCGAAGAGGGTCAGGTTGGTGCCGTCGCCGCCGGTGCTGTAACCGGCCACGTCCAGGCACTTGTTGTTGCTGGCGAAGTTGCGGATCCAGTAGGCGCCGCTCGGCTGCTTGTCGAGCCACCACAGCTGGTTGTCGCGGGTCGTGCCGTCACAGGTGTACTCGGTGATCGGCGACCGCACGGGGGCCGCCCCGTAGGCGGGCAGGTCCACGCAGAGCTGGTCCTTGACGTTGCGGATCTGGAAGAGCGCCTGGCCGCCCGGCCCCTTGTCCGGGTACCTCACCTCGAGGTTCCACCGCTGGTTGCTCTGCGGGGACTCGTTGCACGCGAACTGCTGCACGCGGCCGTCGATCTTGCCCTTGTCGTTGCCCGGCAGGCTCGCGCACTTCCTGGTGGTGGGGTTGCGCAGCAGGATGTTCTCCGCCGGCACCACGGGCTTGGGGGGCTTCTTGGTCTGCTTGGGCGCGCCTCCTCCGCCGCCTCCTCCTCCACCGCCCTGACCGTCGCCGTCCTCCGGCTGCTGGGGGGTCGGTGACGGTGGCGGCGGGGCCGAGGTGAGGGCCGGGGTGGGGGTCGGGGACGGGGCGAGGGTGCTGCCCGCCTCCACGGCCCGGCCGGGATTGGCCTTGGTGCCGACCGCCGGCTTGTAGGTGATCCACAGCATGAGGAAGGTGAACGCGAGGGCGAACAGGATCCCGAAGCAGGTCGCCAGCCAGCGCGGCAGGAATCCGCGCTGGACGAACGTCCCCTCCACGGGCAGCGGTTCGGCGCCCGAGCGCTGCACCGTGAGGGTGTAGGGCCGCTGCTCCTTCGAGCCGAACCAGATGATGTTCTTCGGCTTGAGCGTGGCCTTGACGAAGGCGGCCCGGCCCGGCTCGATCTGCACGTTGCCCGGGCGGAGGTCGTACGACAGTTCGTCGCCGTTGTCGCTGCCGCCGAGGGACGCGGTGAGCCGGGTGTTGCCCACGTTGTCGACCGCGAGCCGGGGCCGGCCCCGCAGGCGTCCCTTGACGGTGGGTGGCACCAGTTCCGCCCGCACCTCCGTGAACGGGGTGATGGTCAGGTTCCCCTCGGGGACGGTCGTCGCCTCGGGGTGTTCGGTCGGGGTGATGCGCACCGCGTAGGGGTTGGGCCCCGCCGTGGCGTCGGGCGTCCGGGGCGGCGCGAACGTCAGCTCCACCGACCCGGTCGTGCCGGGGTAGAGGCGCAGGGCCGCCGGTTCGACCGTCGTCCAGGGGGCGACGGGCCCGACCGGTTCGAAGCGGTACTCGTCGACGACGTCGCCGGTGTTGCGCAGGCGCAGCCGGACGCGCGTCACGCTGCCCGGGTCGACGGTCGCGGACGCGGGTTCCAGGGAAGTCCACAGGCTCACTGTCGCGACGCTAGCCCGGTGCCGACGGCACGTCAGGAAGCGTGAGGGCAGGATGACATGACCGAACGGGCCACGCCGCGGGGCCGTCAGGTCCGGGGCGTCTGCGCCCCGGTCGCCGTCAGGATGAACTGTGCGTAGGAGTCGGCGTTCATGAGGGCGCGCCGGCCCAGGGCGTACCAGTTGGCCTGCTTGGGCCGGAAGGTCTGCTCGTCCTTGCCGGTGAACTCCTTGGGATCGCGCACCTTGCGCCGGTCGAGCGTCGTGGGCTCCATCGCGGCCGCCACCTCCGGGTCCGCCGCGGCCAGGAAGTCGTCCTCCGTCACCTCCTCGAAGTACGGGCTGTACTGGAAGTCGAGGGTTCCGGCGAACCGGTGGGTGGCCTCGTGGACGATGTACCAGGCGTTCTGGCCGCGTTCCAGCAGATGGAGGGGGCCGGAGCGCTCCATCGTCGGCGGCAGTTCCTCACTGGTCTTCTGATGGCCGAGGTTGAACAGACCCGCCAGGTTCTCGGACAGGTTCCCGTCGACCCAGGCGGTGGCGTTGCCCGGCACGCCGGGGACTCCGCTGCCGACCAGGGCGATCTGCGCGCCCTGCGCGTTCAGACCGGCCTGGATGCGCTGGACGACCTCGGTGATGTGCGGCAGGAACGCCCCGAGCTGCTGGGCCGGCACGCTCCGGAACAGGGGGAAGCCCGACTGGAGAGCGGTCAGCAGCGGGCCACCGGGGGTTTCGCCGGCCGCCTTCAGCAGGTGCAGGGCCGTGGCGATGCGGTGTTTGGCCTCGGCGACCGCGCGCCTGGTCCGGGTGGTGACGAGGGCGAGCTCCCGCTCCGGGATCCGGCCCTTGGTGGAGAACTCGACGTTGTCGCTGCTGTGGAGCTGTTCGGTCTCGTCGTCGTAGAGGTCGCCCGGCCGGGGCTTGCGCTCGGGGTCGAGGCCCAGGTCGCCGGAGGACTTGAGGGCGCCGGGGGCGTCCTCGCTGCGCCAGCGGTAGTGGGGCCGTCCGCGCTCGTCCTGGACGCTGGAGCCCTGGTCGAACGTCCACACGGTCCGCTGCACCGTCCCCTCGCGCGGGCCGCCGGTGGCGGCCGGGACAGGTGGCTGTCCGGCCGTCTCCTGCGCCCCTTGCGCCGCCGGCCCCGGCCCACCGGGGCCCGTGCCCGCCTCCGGGGTCCGCTGCACGGCGGGCACCGGCCCGTTCATCACCCGCCGGGCGTTCTCCACGGCGTGCCGTTCACCCGAGTCGTTCTCCTCGGAGACCCGCACCCCGGCGCCGTTGTCCGTACCGGGGACGGGGCCGGTCATCTGGTCCTGGTAGTGGGTGAGTTCGTGCGCCCAGTCCTCCTTGGTCAGGGGCGCGCCCTCGACGATGTGGGCGCCGGAGGTGTACGCCTTCGCGCCCAGTTCCGCCGCCGACTCCTGGGCGAGGGGGCCCTTGTGCACGCGGACGCCGCTGAAGTCGGCCCCGCCGAACCGGGCCTCCATCTCGGTCCGCAGCCCGGCGTCCATGCCCTGCCCCGGGCTGTTCAGCACGTCGTGCACCAGGGCCCGGCGCTGCACGGAGGGGGTGTGCCCGCAGTTTCCGTCGTGCTCGTGGCGCTCCTCCTCCACGGCGCGGGTGACGGCCGCGTTGCCGGCCATGCGCTGCAGGGCCAGCATGCGGTGGGCCGGCGCGCCGGGTGCGTCCGCACGGCGGTCGTCCCGGTCAGCGGCCCGCCCGCCCCGTGTTCCGTGTGCGTGCACGGCGTTCCCCTCGATGATCGACGGCTGACCCGTCAGCTGTACCGGCCGTCGCCGCGGCACGGGAGGGCCGGGAGGGCAGACATGGGGGCAAAGCGGGCCGGGGGTGTCGCCGGGCTGCCCTCGCGGGCAACGGCATTGCCCCCGCTCCGGCACCGGAGGACGTTTCATCCGCGGTCGGGCGCGCGCGAGGGTGGGAGGTGTTCGTGTCTCGTACCCCGAGGAGAGCAGAGCATGCCGTCCTACCTGTCGCCCGGCGTCTACGTCGAGGAGGTGGCCAGCGGCTCACGCCCGATCGAGGGGGTGGGGACGTCGGTGGCGGCCTTCGTGGGGCTCGCGCCGACCGGTCCCCTGAACGAGCCGACGCTGGTGACCAACTGGACGCAGTACGTGGCGGCCTTCGGTGAGTTCACCGACGGGTACTACCTCGCGCACTCCGTCTACGGCTTCTTCAACAACGGCGGTTCCGCCGCGTACGTCGTCCGCGTGGGCGGCTCCCCCGAGGGTGCTCCGGTCGACGCCGGTCAGGGCCCCGCGGCCGTCACCGGTCGCTCGGACGCCCCGGCCGCACTGCCCGCGGGCGAGCCGAAGCAGCTCGGCACGTTCACCGTCACCGCCGTGGCGCAGGGGAAGTTGAGCGTCGAGGTCGCCGACCCCGAGGGCGAGGGCCCCGCCGAGCGGTTCCGGCTGATCGTCAAGGACGACGGCAAGCCCGTCGAGACGTTCGACGTGACCGCCAAGAAGGGCGGCCGCAACTACGTCGTCACGCAGGTCAAGGAGCGCTCCAAGCTCATCGCCGTCGCCGAGGCCGCCCCGGCCGCGCAGCTGGCCCGCCCGGACAACCAGACGGTGGCCCTGGCGGCACCGGCTCCCGCGCCCGCCGCCGCCCCCGCCGAGTCGGCCGGCAGCGCGCAGCCGGGCCCGGCCCAGTACCTCGGTGACTCCGCCGACCGGACGGGCTTCGGCGGTCTGGAGGCCGTCGACGAGATCTCCATGGTGGCGGTGCCTGACCTGATGGCCGCCTATCAGCGCGGCGCGATCGACCTGGAGGCCGTCAAGGCGGTCCAGCTCGGGCTGATCGCGCACTGCGAGCTGATGGGCGACCGGGTCGCCGTCATCGACCCGCCGCCGGGGCTCAACGCCCGCCAGATCCGCGTCTGGCGGCAGGAGACCGCCGGGTACGACTCCAAGTACGCGGCCCTGTACTACCCCTGGATCAAGACCTTCGACCCGGCCACCGGCCAGGCCCGGCTGGTCCCGCCGAGCGGCCACGTGGCCGGCATCTGGGCCCGCAGCGACGCCGAGCGCGGGGTGCACAAGGCGCCCGCCAACGAGGTCGTACGGGGTGCGGTGGACCTGGAGACCCAGATCACCCGCGGCGAGCAGGACCTGCTCAACCCGATCGGCGTCAACTGCATCCGCGCCTTCCCCGGCCGCGGCATCCGCGTCTGGGGCGCCCGCACCCTCTCCTCCGACCCGGCCTGGCGCTACCTCAACATCCGCCGGTACTTCAACTACCTGGAGGAGTCGATCCTGATCGGCACCCAGTGGGTGGTGTTCGAGCCGAACGACCACAACCTGTGGGCCCGGATCCGCCGCAACATCTCGGCGTTCCTGGTCAACGAGTGGCGCAGCGGAGCGCTCTTCGGACAGCGGCCCGAGGAGGCGTACTACGTCAAGTGCGACGAGGAGACCAACCCGCCCGAGTCGGTCGACGTCGGCCGGGTCGTCTGCGAGATCGGCATCTCCCCGGTCAAGCCCGCCGAGTTCGTGATCTTCCGGCTGGCCCAGTTCTCCAGCGGCAACGGGGAGCTGGAGGAGTAGCCCGCCCCCGGCCCCCGCCCCTCGCCCTCTCGTACCCCCCCTCACGATCTCTGTCACAAGGACATCCCACACATGAGTCTCCAGCCGGGCGACGCCCTCACCTCACACAACTTCGGCCTGCAGATCGACGGTGTGATGGTCGAGTACCTGGCCGAGGTCAGCGGCCTCACCCTCGAACAGGACGTCATCACCTACCAGCAGAACACCGCGCAGGGCAGGTCCGAGGTGGCCCTGCTGCCGGGCGTGCAGAAGAACGGGCAGTGCACCGTCGTACGGGGCATGACCCAGTCGGCGTCGTTCACGCAGTGGATCAACGACTCCATCGCCGGCCGGATGGCGACGGCCCGCAAGAACGCCTCGATCATCATGATGGACTTCGAGGACAACCCGGTGAAGCGGTACAACCTGCGCAACGCCTGGTGCAGCAAGATCGACACGAGCACGGTGAAGGCCGGCGAGGCGGCCGCCCTCACGGAGACCGTCACCATCGTGTTCGAAGAACTGGTCATCGAATAATGCGGCGTACGGCTGCGAGGGCGGGCGGGGCCGCGCCGGAGGCACCGGGGAGTGCGGAGCCCGGGCCCGAGCCGGCCCAGGACCTCGCCACCCCCGAGCAGGCCCCGCTCCTCCCGCAGGACCACCTGCGCACCGAGTTCCCCTTCCAGCTGCCGCGCGGCTACGTCGACGACTCGGGCACCGTGCACCGGGACGGCGTGATGCGCCTGTCGACGGCTCGGGACGAACTGGTCCCGCTGCGGGACGTCCGCGTCCAGGAGAACCCGGCGTACCTGTCGGTGGTCCTGCTGGGCCGGGTCATCACCCGGCTCGGCACGCTGCCGATGGTCCACGACGGGATCGTGGAGAACATTTTCGCCTCCGACCTGGCTTTCCTGCAGGACTTCTACCGCCAGATCAACGCGGAGGGGCACACCCGCGCGGCCGTGCGGTGCCCGCACTGCACGGAGCACTTCGAGGTGGAACTCGGCGGGAGCCGCCTGGGGGAATCGTGACGTACGCGACCGACCGGCTGCACGAGGAGATCGCGTACGTGGCCTACCACTTCCACTGGAGCATGGACGACATCCTGGACCTGGAACACCACGACCGCCGCCGGTTCACCAACGAGATCGCGTCCCTGGTGACGCGTGCCGGGGCGGAGGGCTGAGGGGTGGGGTTTCTGGGGCGTCGGCGGAGGCGGGGGAACGGGGCTGCTGCATCAGGCCCCGGCCCCGCCTTGGGATCCGGCTCCGGTTCCGGCGACCGCGACGGCGACGGCGACGTGGCTGCACGCGCGGTGCCGCTCGACGGTGGCGCGGGGGCGGAGGCGCGGTCCGACGCCGGTCCGGGCGGGTCGGGAGGTTCGGGCGGGTCGGTCGGTCCGGGCCCGTCGGTCGGGGCAGGCGGGTCGGTCGGGGCAGGCACGGACGGGCGGGTTGACGCCGGTACGGGCGTACCGGGTGTAGACGCACGGGCGGGTGCCCGCCCCGTGGTGGCCGCCTCCTGGCCGGGGCTGCCGCCGATCCAGCTGGCGTCGCCCCCGGGGCAGCGGCCCGGGGTCGCGGACGCGCGATTCGGCGGGCGGTTGCCCACGTGGCAGAACCCGTCGTTCATGGGCATGGCGTCCCACGCCGTCCTGGACGGGCAGTCGAGCGCTGTACTCGGTGACGTTCCTCGCCCGACGGCGGGCAGGCCGGTGTCCGGCCTGGAACGCCGCCCGGGGGCGCTGCCGTTGGCCGGGCCGGAGCCGGTGGCGCAGCGGCCACCAGCGGTGCCGTTGCGGGCACTTCCGCCGAAGGGGCCTGAGGCGGCCGGTAGGTCTGAGGTCGCCGGAGGTCCGCGGGTGGCCGGAAGCTCGGGGGTCGCCGGAGGTCCGCGGGTGGCCGGTAGCCCGGGGGTCGCCGGAGGTCCGCGGGTGGCCGGAAGCTCTGAGGTCGCCGGTGGTCCTGGAGCTACCAGCGGTCCTGCGGTGGCCGGTAGATCCAGGGCGGGGGGATCGGGTGCAGTGGTGGACGGGGTACCGGGTGCTTTCCGGGGCGCCGGGAACGGGCCTGTCGTGCAGCGGGTGCGCAGTGGCGTGCCGGCCGCGTCGGCGAGCCCGTCTCCGCGCGCGGGGAGTGCGGTGAGGCCCCCGGGCCCTCGCTCCGGCAGCGGCGGTACCCCGGTGCCCGGGGTGGCCCCCGCACCGGCCCCGACCGGCAGGCCATCGGCCGCTCCGCGCTCCTCTCCTGCCGGTCCCACACGCCCGGGCCACGGGTCGGGTGGCTCGACACACGCGGCCGGGCCCTCCCCCGTGACGGCGCAGCGCACCCCCGCGGCACGTCCCGGGCACCCCGGGCCCGTGACGGGACCCGCCCCTTCGGCGCCCTCAGGCAGGACCACTCCCGCCACAGCACACCGAGCCGCTACGGCTGTGCCGCGCTCCCCTGCCGCACACCCCGGGCAGGAGGCGGGGACTGCCACTTCGACACCCGCGGCCGGACCCACCGCCATTGCACAACGCACCCCCGCCGTCCCGCCCGGGCGCCCGGGCCCGACGACAGGCGGCTCGGCTCCTGAGGCTCCCGCCGCAGCGCGGGGAGCCCGCTCGGCGTCGCCGCGTGCCGGGTCCGCCGACTCGGCCGCAAGCCTGCGGGCAGCCGAAGCGACTGCCTCCGCGCCCTCCGCGTCCGGCCTCCGGGTGACCCCCGTGCCGACGAACCAGCCGTCCACGACCGGGTCGTTGACGAGGACGTCGACCGCAGCGGCTCCCGTACAGCGGCGGACACTGCCGACCGCACCAGGAGCTGCCAGGTCCCCCCGGGGCAGCACGGCGGGTGCGGCTCCGACGGCGACCGACAGCGGTCGAGCGCACGTTCCCACCCCTGCGGTGCCGGCCGCACCCGAGCCGCCGGCGCTGGGCAGCCGACCCGTCGACCCCGTACCAGGGTCGAGCAACACGGGTGCGACCGAGGGCGTGCCGGTCCAGAGGGCGGTGCGGGTGCCCGGCAGCACTGCGGCAGCAGGGCCCGGTGCCCCGGCGGGATCTCCCGGCGCACCACCCGGTTCCCGTGCCGCCCCGGTGCGGCCCACGCCCGCGCGTCCCGACAGTGGCTCGGCGGCAGGGTCCGGCATGCCCGCTGCACCGAGTTCCTCTCGGACCCCGGTGCAGCGCGTCCCCCTCCCTGCAGCACCCTCCGGCGCGCCCGGCCCCCATGACGTCCCGGTGCAGCGGCGGCCGTTGCCCTCGCCCACGGGCAACTCCGCAGCGCGGCCCAGTACTCCGGTGCCCCACTCCGGTGGCGTCCCGGTACAGCACACCCCGGTGGTGCGGCGGGATGCGGCGCACGACCAGGAGCGCAGCACACCCGGGCATGGCGGGATGCCGTCCTCCGCTGCCGCCCCTGGCCCCATGGCGACCGCCCCGGGACCCGGCACCACCCCACACCACGGCCGACCCGCTACCGGAGCGCCCGCGCAGCCACTCCCCGGTCCCACCACGCCCTCAGCCCCAGTCGGGCCGCGCCGCCCCGCGCCAGAAACCCAGCCCCTCTCCGACCCCGCCACACCCCCGCCCCCGACCGGGCCGCACCGCCCCACGGCGGGGACCGCCCAGCCGCCCTCCCGCCCCGCCACGTCCTCCGCCCCTGCCGAGCCGCGACGCCCCGTCCCCGGCAAACCCGCGAGTACCCCGACACCTCCCACAAGGGAAGCCCGCACATCGGCCGACGCCTCCGGTGAACCGGCCCCCGCCGTCCAGCGCCTCACGGCCGGCTCCGGCCCGTCGCCACGGCCCCCGGCCACCAGCAGCGGTACGGCGCCCGTCCCCGCCTCCGGCGGCCCCACGACGCCCAGGCCCACCCCCCGGCCCGACACCCCTGCGGCCCGTGCGGTCAAGGCCTCTCACACCGACTCCACGACGCCCACGCCCGTACGGGCACCAGCCGACAGGGACCGTACGACTGCGACCGGCACCACCCCGGCGTCACACACCCGGGGCACCCCCGCCGCCCCCGGCCCCCGCAGCCCCGCGACATCGATCAGCACCACCCCGGTGCCCCGCCCCCCGAGCACGCCCTCCACCGCCGCCTCCACACCAGCACCCGGCGACGGCCACCCCGCTCCCACGGCATCCGCCTCCCCCTCCACACCCGCCCGGGCCACACGCCACCCCGCTCACTCGACGCCGGTCGTAGAGGTACAGCGAACGACGCCCCCCACCCTCTCCCCCGCACCCGACCCTGACGCCGTCACGAACCCGCCCGTCGACCACACCCGGGCCCCCAACCCTCACGCCGTCACAAACCCGCCCGTCGACCACACCCGGGCCCCCAGCCCCGCACGGGCCATGCCCGGCCCCCACCCGGCACCCAGCGGGGCCACCACCCCCCACCGGGTGACAACCAAGCCTGCGGAACCCACCCAGCCCGCCCAGCCCGTGAAACCCGCCCAGCCCGTGAAGCCCTCACCCCTCACCGCCACACCCCCCGTCCAGCGAACCACCACCCCCCGCCCTCCTCGCCTCGGCCTCGGCGCCCCTCTCACCGCACGGCCCGCCCCCGCAACTCCGCCGTCCCCGGCCGGCCTCGCCACACCCCCCTCGCCCTCGCGCACCCCCCACGCCCCCTCGCCCGTCCCCCGCCGCTCCCCCGTGGGCGCCCCCGTACCCACCCCGCTCACCCACACCACGCCACCGCCCGTTCCGAGCGGCCTCCCCGCAGCGCCCTCCCGCAACACACCGCACCCGACACCCCCGCCGCCGCTGCCCTCCGCACCACGCACACCGGCCCCCCAGCCGACCAGCCCCGCGACCGCCCCGGCCCCCCAACCACCCCTCCCCGTCGTCCAGCACCTCTTCCGCAAGAAGCCCAAGACGGCGCCCGACGCCACGCCCCCCTCGGCCACCGGAGCCCTCGCCGCGGCCGCCGCGGCCACGGTCGCCACCAGCCTCACCAACCAGGCCCCGCCATCCCCCAACGGCCCGTCGCAGCCTCCACCCCCCAGCACAGCCCCGGCCGGACAGCCCCCGCCGGCGTACGCGGAAGTCCCCGCCGGCGCCTTCGACCCACGAGAGCTGACCGATTTCCAGCTGGACGAACTCGTGCACCGCATCATCGGCCGCATCACCCGCCTGATCCGCGCGGAACTGCGCCTGGACCGCGAACGCATCGGCCGGCTCCGCGACCCCCGCCACTGACCGGCGCCACCCGGCCGCACCCAGCCCCACCCCGGAAACGAACGACCGGGAACGACAGAAAGGCCCACCCGCGATGTCCCGCCAGGATCCGGGCTCCACCATCTGGTTCACCCTCAGCATCGACGGCGAGAGCCTCGGCTACTTCAACGGATGCGAAGGGCTGTCCTCGCAGGTGGAGATCGAGCAGCGCCAGGAGGGCGGCAACAACGGCTTCGTCTGGCAACTGCCCACCCGTGTGTCGTTCTCGACGATCCGGCTGACCCGGCCGCTCACCCCGGACACCACGAAGGTCGCCAAGTGGATCTCGTCGCTGCAGACGGGCATCAAGCGGCCCACCGCCCAGATCGCGGCACTGCGCGCCGACGGTTCCGAGGTCGCCCGGTGGGGCCTCATCGACGTGCTGCCGGTGAGCTGGACCGGACCCTCCCTCGACCCGGCCAACCCGGCCGTGGCGACCGAGGTGCTGGAGATCACCCACCACGGATTCACGGACTGAGCGGACGGACGGAACAGAACGGACCGAGGGGAGGACCGGACACCATGGCCAAGGGCAGCAAGAGGGGCGCGGGCAAGAGCCTCATCCGCGCCACGCTCGCCATTCACGAGCCGCCGAAGGGCAAGAGCAGGACGCCCGGCGGGATCATCAAGACGTTCGACTTCGACTTCAACCCGGCGCAGCTGTCGCTGAGCCGCCGCGCCCAGTGGAAGGCGACCCCCGCGCAGACCGAACGGGTCGGGCCGCTGCCGGAGTTCATGGGGGCGGAACCGCGCGAGATGGCCGTCGAGATCTTCCTGGACTCCTCGGACGAGCCGACCAGCAACTCCGTGATGAAGAAGGTCGACTCACTGCTCGCCTGCTGCGAGGTGACGACCAAGAGCATCGCCGCCAAACAGCCGTCCCCACCGTGGGTCGTCTTCCAGTGGGGGTCGTTCTCGACGGCCCGGTTCACGGCGTACGTGAGCTCCGTGTCGGCCGACTACACGCTGTTCTCGACGACGGGCGTGCCCATCCGCGCCACGTGCCGGGTGCAGCTGCACGAGATCCCGATGAAGACGAAGGGGCAGAACCCGACCTCCGGCGCGCTCACCGCGCAGCGTGTGCACCGGGTCGTGGCGGGCGATTCCCTGCAGTCCCTGGCCTGGCGGGAGTACGGCAACGCGGCCGCCTGGCGTTCCATCGCCGAGGCCAACGGCATCGACGACCCCTCGCGGCTGCCGACCGGGATCGAACTCGTGCTGCCGGCCGCCGAGGAGGTGCGTTCCTGATGGTGCAGTCCGCTTTCGTCAGCGTCGTCGACGTGAAGATCGGCGGGGCCCCGCTGCCGCCCGAGTTCCTCCCGGACCTGGTGGAGAGCCACGTCGACCAGGGGGTCGGCGTCCCGGCCGCGTTCCGGCTGACGTTCCGCGACCCGTACCGGCTGCTGCTGGGCAAGCTGGGCATCACCTTCGGCACCGAGGTGGTGTTCACGCCGGTGGCCGACGGCGAGGGCGCCGGCGATCCGCTGCTGACCGGCGAGGTCACCGGCCTGGAGGCCGACTACGACGGCACCGGCAGCTACACCGTCGTCCGCGGCTACGACGCCGGGCACCGCCTGCTGCGCCGGCGCCGGGTGGCGGCGTACCGCAACCAGAGTGCGTCGGACATCGCCCGCAAGCTCGCCGGCCAGGACGGCGTGCCGATCGGGCGGATCGAGCCGACGAAGACGGTGTACGAGTTCATCAGCCAGTCCAACGTCACCGACTGGGACTTCCTCGCGCGGCTCGCCGACGAGAACGAGATGGTCATGTCGGTGGACGCGGACGGCAGGTTCCGGTTCGTGAAGCCCAAGTCGGCCTCCGGCGCGCCCTCCCCGAACACCGACGGCGACAAGAGCCCGTTCGTCCTCCAGGGCGGGCACGACATCCTGCGCCTGCGGGCCGCCGTCACCGCCGCCGACCAGGTGGCCAAGGTCGAGTCGCGCGGCTGGGACGTGACCACGAAGAAGAAGCTGACCGCCACCGCGCCCGCGACCGGCAACCCCGGCATCAGCATCGGCACCACCCCGGGCGCCGCGGCCGGGAAGTTCAAGGCCACGACGCTGGTGGAGACGGGCACGCCCTACGACAAGCAGAGCGAGGTGAAGTTCGCCGCCGACGCCCTCGCCGACGACGTCACCGGCTCGTTCGCCGAGCTGGAGGTCGTCGCACGCGGAAACCCCAAGCTGCGCCCGGGAGTTCCGGTGGCGCTGGCGGACGTCGGCGTGCCCTTCGAGGGCAAGTACACCGTCACCTCGGTGCGGCACGACTTCGGCGACGGCAGGCACTACGAGGCGTGGGTGACGGTCAGCGGACGGCAGTGGCGCTCGCTGTACGGGCTGGCCTCGGGCGGGACGCCCGCCGCGCCCCGGCTGCCCGGCGTGGCCAACGCCCTCGTCACCGACGTCAACGACCCGCTCAAGCAGGGGCGGGTGCGGTTGCAGTTCCCGTGGCTGGACGACACGTACGTGAGCGACTGGACGCGGACCGTGCAGTGGGGCGGTCTGGGCGGCGGCGGGGTGTTCCCGATGGACGTCAACGACGAGGTGCTGGTGGCGTTCGACCGGGGTGCCCTGGACCATCCGTTCGTGATCGGCGGGCTCTACAACGGGCGGGACAAGCCGACCGCCGTCGGTGACGTGCCGCTGCACGACACGGTCCGCAAGAAGGCGAGCCGGCACACCGTCTCCGACCGGGACGGCAACCGGATGGACCTGCTCAGCCAGAAGACGGGCCTGCGCAAGCAGGGCGTCCGGCTGGTCTCCGGTGACAAGCAGCTGACCATCAACCTGGACCGGACGAAGACCGAGATCGTCGTGGACAGCAAGGGCTCGGTGACGATCAAGGGCAGCCGCTCGGTGTCGGTCGAGGCGGGCGGCGATCTCTCGCTGAGTGCCCGGCGCAGTCTGAGCATCAAGAGCGGCGGACCGCTCACCATCCAGGGCGGCGGCGTGGTCAACATGCGGGCCGCGGGCGCGATCGCGGTGAACGCGGCCGGGGCCCTGAGCCTGGACGCCACCGGCATCGCCAGCCTCACCGGCAAGGCCACCGTGCAGATCAACTCGCTCGTCAACACGACGATCAAGTCGCCGAGCACGCTGATCGGTTCGAAGACGTTCGGGGTCACCACCATTCCCGTCCCGATGCCGATCCCGTGACCGGCACCGGCTCCGGCTCCGGCTCCGGCTCCGGCAAACCAGGACCGACGAGGAAAGACAGGATGTGCTTCTGATGGCCGAGCAGTTCGTCGGCTCCGGCTGGTCGTTCCCGCTGCGCATCGGGCCGACCGGCGGGATCGCCCTCGTCAGCGGGGAGCGGGAGGTCGAGGAGGCGATCCGGCTGGTGCTGTCGACCGCGCCGGGCGAGCGCCCGATGCGGCCGGACTTCGGCTGCGCGATCCACGACCTGGTGTTCGCGCCGGTCAACGAGCAGACCGCGGGCCGCATCCAGCACGAGGTGTACGTCAGCCTGGACCGCTGGGAGCCGCGCATCGAGGTCGACGACGTCGAGGTCACCGCCGGCGGAGACCAGAGCGTCCTCTACATCGACGTCCGCTACTCGATCCGCGGCACCAACAACCCGCGCAGCCTGGTCTTCCCGTTCTACGTCATTCCGTCCCACGAGGAGCCCGACGCCCCCGGCACGGGCACCGCCCCCGAAAGCGACCGCTGATGGCCCTGCCCTCCCCCAACCTCGACGACCGCCGTTTCCAGCAGTTCGTCGACGACGCCAAGCGCTACATCCAGCAGCGCGCCCCGGAGTGGACCGACCACAACGTCTCCGACCCCGGCGTCACCCTCGTCGAGACGGTGGCCCACATGGCCGACCAGCTCGTCTACCGGCTGAACCGGGTGCCGGAGAAGAACCATCTGGCGTTCCTGGACCTCGTGGGGATCACCCTGTTCCCGCCGTCCGCGGCCCGCACCGACATGACGTTCTGGCTGTCGGCGCCGCAGGAGGAACCGGTGCGGGTGCCGGTCGGCACGGAGGTCGCCACGCTGCGCACCGAGAGCGAGGAGGCCGTCGTCTTCGCGACCGAGCGCGAACTGACCGTGGTGCCCTGCGCGTTGCGCCACCTGCTGGTGCAGCACCGGGGCGAGCCGGTGGCCGACCGGACGCACGACCTCGCCGAGGAGGACAAGGACCTGCTGTGCTTCGCTGAGTCGCCCGGCCCCGGTGACGCCATGCTGCTCGGTCTGACGGCGGCGGTGCCGCACTGCGCGGTCGCCCTGGACCTGGACAGCCGGGTGGACGGCGTCGGCGTGGACCCGCGCCAGCCGCCGCTGGTGTGGGAGGCGTGGACCGCGGACGGCTGGCAGGCCTGTGAGGTGGAACGGGACGGCACCGGCGGTCTCAACCGGCCCGGCGAGGTCGTCCTGCACGTCCCCGGCGGCCACGTGCTGTCCCGCAACGCCGGCCAGGAGGCGGGCTGGCTGCGCTGCCGGGTCACCGAACCCCTGCCGGGCCAGCCCTTCTACACCACCTCGCCCACCGTGCGGGCCGCCGAGGCGTTCACGATCGGCGGCACCACCGGGGCCGTGCACGCGGAGACCGTTCACGACGAGGCACTCGGCGAGTCCACCGGGCTGCCGGGGCAACGGCTGCGGCTCGCGCACGCGCCGGTCGTCGGGGACGACCCGCCGGTGCTGCTGCAGACCGCCGAGCACGACGGCTGGGCGGACTGGCGGGTCGTACCGGACTTCGCGTCCTCCGGGCCCGAGGACCGGCACATCACGCTCGACGCCACGACCGGCGAGATCGCCTTCGGCCCGGCCGTGCGCGAACCCGACGGCTCGCTGCGGCAGTACGGGGCGGTCGCCCCCAAGGGCTCCCCCGTCCGGGCCCGCCGCTACCGCACGGGCGGTGGCCGTGCGGGCAACGTGGCGCGCGGCGCCGTGCGGATCCTGCGCACCTCCATCCCGTACGTCTCCGAGGTCGTCAACCGCGAGGCCGCGCGCGGCGGTGTGGACGGGGAGACGGTCGAGGAGGCGAAGGTCCGGGCCCCGATCACGCTGCGCGCCCAGGAGCGGGCGGTGACCCTGCGCGATTACGAGGAGCTGGCCCGCCGCGCCGCCCCGGAGACCGCGCGCATCACCTGCCTCGAGGGCAAGGAGGGTGAGCACGGCGCCTACGCGGTACGGGTGCTGGTGGTGCCGCAGGCCGTGCCGGACCCGGGCGGCCGGCTGCGCTTCGAGCAACTGGTGCCCGGGGACGACCTGTTGGACCGCATCACCCGATACCTGGACGAACGGCGCCTGATCGGCACCCGGTTGGCGGTGGGCCCGCCGTACTACCAGGGCGTCACGGTCGTGGCCACGGTGCACGCGTTCCGGGGTGTCGACACCGACCGGGTGCGCCGGCAGGCGCACGACGCCCTGTACCGGCACCTCGATCCACTGACCGGCGGTGCCGACGGCAGGGGCTGGCCGTTCGGGCGGCCCGTCCAGGCCGGGGAGGTGTTCGCGGTGCTGCAGCGCGTGCCGGGGGTCGAGCTGGTGGACGAGGTGATCCTGCACCCCGCCGACCCGCTCACCGGCAAACGCGGTGAGCCGACGGACCGGATCGACCTGTCGGCGCCGTCGCTGGTGTTCTCCTTCGACCATCGCGTCCGGGTGATCGGAGACGGATCGTGATGAGCCCGTTCCTGAAGGCGAGCAGCGTATGAGGGGCTCCGTCGACGGCCTCGGATCCTCCGCGCCGATCGGCGTGATGCTGCCGGCCGTCTTCGCCGACGACGACCTGGCCCAGCGCTTCGTGGGCGGGCTCGACGACGTTCTCGCCCCGATCCTGAGCGTGCTGGACTGTCTCGACACCTACTTCCGCCCGTCCCTCGCACCGCTCGACTTCACGCAGTGGCTGGGGGGTTGGGTGGGTGCGGAGACCGAGGGCGACGAACCCGAGCCGCTGTTGCGGGCCGCCGTGGCCGCCGCCGCGTATCTGCACCGCATCCGCGGCACCCGGCGCGGGCTGTCCGAGGCTGTCCGGCTGGCGTTCGGCGTGGAGCCCGAGATCACGGAGAGCGGCGGCGCGTCGTGGAACGCCCGCCCGCTGGGACCGTTCCCCGGCGACCCGCGCCCCCGCCTCCACGTCCATCTGCGCCTGACCGCCCCGACCCCGGCGGACCGGCACCGTCTGGACACCCTCGTGTCCGCCGCCCGGCCCGCCCACATGCCCTACACCGTCCAGGTGACCGCAACTCCCGAGAGGACCCCGCACCCATGACGACCCCCCAGAACTGCGCCGACTGCGGCACCCGCGCGCAACCGGGCCAGTCGTTCTGCGACGCGTGCGGGTCCGTACTGAGCTGGACGGAGGGCGCCGCCCGCGCCACCGGAACCGGCAGCTCCTCCACTGCCCGCCGTGACGCGGACACCGGCAGCCCTTCCAGCGCCCCGCGTCACACGGGAACCGGCACCCCTTCCCATGCCCCACGTGACACGGAAACCGGCACCCCTTCCAGCGCCCCACGTCACACGGGAACCGGCAGCCCTTCCCATGCCCCACGTGGCACGGAAACCGGCAGCCCCGACGCTGCACCCCGCAGCACCTCGACCGGCAACTCCGAGGGTGCTTTCGGTGCCACCGCTCCCGGCAACCCCGGCAACGCCTCCGGCAGGACCGGCCCCGGCCACCCCGGCCCCGCCCCCCGTGCCGCCGGCACGGGATCCGCCACACCGCCCCCACCCACCGCGGCCGCGTCCGCCGACGCCCGCTCCGGCTGGGACGCCTTCTCCCGCCCGGACGGCGGTACGGGCCTGCCCCGTGCGGCCCGGGACCGTACGGGGCAGGCCGGTGCAACGCCGGGCGCCGCGGGGGACACCTCCGCCCCGCCCGTCGACGGCTGGGCCCCCGGCGAAGCCGAAACCGCCCCAGCCGCACGGAGCCCGCAGCCCGGCCCCGCCGCCGCACACCCCGCGGACCACCACGGGACACCCACCGACGACACGCCGCGCCCCAACGCCACGGCACATCCGGCCCCGGACGACACCGCCCCCACCCGACCCGTCCCCCCGGCCACTCAAGAGCCGGTCCCCTCCACCACCCAGGGCATCGACACCCGGGCCCGGCGCCTGCTCATACCGGTCGACGAACCCGAACCCCGCCCCGCCGCCGAACCCTCCGTCGCCCCGGTCCTGCCCGGCCGCCCCACCCCCCAGCGTCCCGAGTCCGTCCGGGCCCCCGGCGAGGAGCACGGCGTCGACGGCGGCGCGCCCTGCCCCTGGTGTGCCACGCGCAACCGCCCCGAGCGGCACTTCTGCGCGCGGTGTGCGATGCCCATGGCCGGTGACGGCCCCACCCCGGCCCGGCTCCCCTGGTGGCGGCGGCTCGGCCCGTTCGGCAGCCGGGAAACACCCTGGGCGGGCGACCGCCCCCGGCTGCGCCGCACCTTCGACCGCGTCCTGTCCTGGCTGGGCATCGCGATCGTCCTGGCCCTGCTGATCGCGCTGGCGGTCAACATCCCGCAGGGCATTCAGGCCACCCGCGACCACTTCGCCAAGCGCGCCCCGGTCTCCCCGGACCGCTACAGCGCCTCGCGCTCCTATCCCGGCCACAAGCCTGACCTGGCCTTCGACAAGATCAACGACAGCTGGTGGGGCCCGGGCGTGTCCGAGTCGGGTCAGGGCCAGTACATCGAGGCCCGCTTCGACGAGCCCACCCGGCTGCTGGACCTGATCATCACGCCGGGCATGTCCACCCGCGCCGACGAGCTATCGAAGTCGGCACTGCCGCACCGGCTCACCGCCACCGTCACCGGCTCCGACGGCAGGACCACGACCCGTCGGCTGACCCTCGACCAGGGCGCGGGTCCGCAGCGGCGCGCCTTCCGCGTCGGGGAGGTCACCGCCGTCCGCTTCACCATCGACTCCGCCTACGGCACCTCGGCGAAGAAGCAGGTCGCCATCGCGGAGGTCGAGTTCTTCGGCCCGTCCAGCGCGAACAACACCTGAGCACACGGCGGCCCCGGACGGATCCTGCCGTCCGGGGCCGCTCGTTCGTGTCCTGCCGGCTCACGCGTCCAGCGACGTCATCACGTGCTTGATGCGCGTGTAGTCGTCGAAGCCGTAGCCCGAGAGGTCCTTGCCGTAGCCGGACTTCTTGAAGCCGCCGTGCGGCATCTCGGCGGCCAGCGGAATGTGCGTGTTGATCCACACGCAGCCGAAGTCGAGCTTCTTGGACATCCGCATGGCACGGCCGTGGTCCTTGGTCCACACGGAGGAGGCCAGCGCGTACTCGACGCCGTTGGCCCACTCCACGGCCTGCTCCTCGTCGGAGAAGGACTGCACGGTGATGACCGGGCCGAAGACCTCGTTCTGGATGATCTCGTCGGACTGCTTCAGGCCCGAGACGACGGTCGGCGCGTAGAAGTAGCCCTTGTCGCCGACCCGCTTGCCACCGGCCTCCACGCGCGCGTGCGCGGGCAGGCGGTCGATGAAGCCCTCGACCTGCTTGAGCTGGTTGGGGTTGTTGAGCGGGCCGAACAGCACGTCCTCGTCGTCCGGCTGTCCGGTCTTCGTCTCGGAGGCGGCCTTCGCCAGCGCGGAGACGAACTCGTCGTGGATGGACTCGTGCACGAGCACGCGGGTCGCGGCCGTGCAGTCCTGGCCGGCGTTGAAGTAGCCCGCGACCGAGATGCCCTCGACGGCCTTGGCGATGTCGGTGTCCTCGAAGACCACGACCGGGGCCTTGCCGCCCAGCTCCAGGTGGACGCGCTTGACGTCCTTGGAGGCGGACTCGGCGACCTGGATGCCGGCGCGCACGGAGCCGGTGATGGAGGCCATCGCAGGGGTCTCGTGCTCGACCATCATGCGGCCGGTCTCGCGGTCGCCGCAGATGACGTTGAAGACGCCCTTGGGGACGATCGAGCCGATGATCTCGGCGATGAGGACCGTCGAGGCCGGGGTGGTGTCGGACGGCTTCAGCACGACGGTGTTGCCCGCCGCGATCGCCGGGGCGAACTTCCACACGGCCATCATCATCGGATAGTTCCACGGCGCCACCTGCGCGCAGACGCCGACCGGCTCACGGCGCACGATGGAGGTGAGGCCCTCCATGTACTCACCGGCCGAGCGGCCCTCGAGCATCCGCGCCGCGCCCGCGAAGAAGCGGATCTGGTCGACCATCGGCGGGATCTCCTCGGAGCGGGTCAGCCCGACGGGCTTGCCCGTGTTCTCCACCTCGGCCGCGATCAGCTCCTCGGCGCGCTCCTCGAAGGCGTCCGCGATCTTCAGCAGGGCCTTCTGCCGCTCGGCGGGCGTGGTGTCGCGCCAGCCGGGGAAGGCCGCGGCGGCCGCCGCCATCGCCGCGTCCACGTCCGCCTGCCCGGACAGCGGAGCGGTCGCGTACGCCTCACCCGTCGCGGGATTGACCACCTCGGTGGTCCGTCCGTCGGCGGCGTCCCGGAACTCACCGCCGATGTAGTTGCGCAGACGACGAAGCTCGGTGCTCACTGCCGGCCCTCCAGTTCGGATGTCCAGTACTTGAGACACCCACCCTAGTCGGCCGACCCACGTTTTCAACACCCCTGCTCCCTTCGAGCGTGCGGAATCCGCAGGAGCAGGGGACTCAAACAACGAATTTCATCGATCCAGGCTTGCGGAAGTGTCGAGACCTCGTGCACAGTGACCTCGTGGCCAGTCGAAGCGCAGACCAGAAGGGCTCGCGGGAGTCCCGCGAGCCCTCCCGCGAGTCCAGGAACGGCAGCTCGCCGCAGCTGGACCCCGTCTCCCTCGCCATCATCGAGCAGCTCCAGGAGGACGGCCGCCGGCCGTACGCCGCCATCGGCAAGGCCGTGGGCCTTTCGGAGGCGGCCGTGCGCCAGCGCGTCCAGAAGCTGCTCGACCAGGGCGTGATGCAGATCGTCGCCGTCACGGACCCGCTCACCGTGGGCTTCCGCAGACAGGCGATGGTCGGCGTCAACGTCGAGGGCGACGTGGAGGCGGTCGCGGACGCGCTGTCGGCCATGTCCGAATGCGAGTACGTGGTGATGACCGCAGGCTCCTTCGACCTGATGGTGGAGATCGTCTGCGAGGACGACGACCACCTTCTGGAGGTCATCAACAAACGCATCCGGGCGGTGCCCGGAGTGCGCTCCACCGAGAGCTTCGTCTACCTCAAGCTCAAGAAGCAGACCTACATGTGGGGAACCCGATAACCGTGAGGACCCGATAGCCGTGAGCAAGGACCTCTCCCAGTCCGCGTACGACCACCTGTGGATGCACTTCACGCGCATGTCGTCGTACGAGAAGGCCCCCGTCCCCACCATCGTCCGGGGCGAGGGCACGTACATCTACGACGACCAGGGCAAGCGCTACCTGGACGGCCTCGCCGGCCTCTTCGTGGTGCAGGCCGGGCACGGCCGGGTCGAGCTCGCCGAGACCGCCTTCAAGCAGGCGCAGGAGCTCGCGTTCTTCCCGGTGTGGTCCTACGCCCACCCCAAGGCCGTCGAGCTGGCCGAGCGTCTCGCGCACCACGCCCCGGGCGACCTGAACAAGGTCTTCTTCACCACCGGCGGCGGTGAGGCGGTGGAGACCGCCTGGAAGCTCGCCAAGCAGTACTTCAAGCTGGTCGGAAAGCCCACCAAGCACAAGGTCATCTCCCGCGCGGTCGCCTACCACGGCACCCCGCAGGGCGCCCTGTCCATCACCGGCCTGCCGGGCCTGAAGGCCCCCTTCGAGCCGCTGGTGCCGGGCGCGCACAAGGTCCCGAACACCAACATCTACCGCGCCCCGCTCTTCGGCGACGACCCGGAGGCCTTCGGCCGCTGGGCCGCGGACCAGATCGAGCAGCAGATCCTCTTCGAGGGCCCGGACACCGTCGCCGCCGTCTTCCTGGAGCCCGTGCAGAACGCGGGCGGCTGCTTCCCGCCCCCGCCCGGCTACTTCCAGCGCGTGCGCGAGATCTGCGACAAGTACGACGTCCTGCTGGTCTCGGACGAGGTCATCTGCGCCTTCGGCCGGCTGGGCACCTACTTCGCCTGCGACAAGTTCGACTACGTGCCGGACATGATCACCTGCGCCAAGGGCATGACCTCGGGCTACTCCCCGATCGGCGCGTGCATCATCTCCGACCGCCTGGCGGAGCCGTTCTACAAGGGCGACAACACCTTCCTGCACGGCTACACCTTCGGCGGCCACCCGGTCTCCGCGGCCGTGGGCCTGGCCAACCTCGACCTGTTCGAGCGCGAGAACCTCAACCAGCACGTCCTGGACAACGAGGGCGCCTTCCGCTCCACCCTGGACAAGCTCCACGACCTGCCGATCGTCGGCGACGTCCGCGGCAACGGCTTCTTCTACGGCATCGAACTCGTGAAGGACAAGCACACCAAGGAGTCCTTCAACGACGAGGAGACCGAGCGCGTCTTGTACGGCTTCCTGTCCAAGGCGCTGTACGACAACGGCCTGTACTGCCGCGCCGACGACCGCGGCGACCCGGTCGTCCAGCTCGCCCCGCCGCTGATCTCCGACCAGTCGACGTTCGACGAGATCGAGCAGATCCTGCGCGCCACCCTCACGGAGGCGTGGACCAAGCTCTGACGCCCCGGCGCTCCGATCGTCTGCCTGGATGATCAACACCGGCCCCGGTGCCGCCCGTTCGAGTGAGAAACGGCGGCCCGGGGCCGCGTGCTGTCCGGCGTCCCGCCGCCTTCTGCCTAGCGTGCCCAGTGACCGATCGGCCCTGCCTTCGTTCCCCCGCACGGGGGATGGCACGGGAACTACGGATCTGAACCGAGGTGTACGCGCATGGAGGCCCCGCCGGACAACGACGTGCTCTGGGCACGCGCCCTGCACTTCCAGCACGACGACGGCTCGCCCGCGCTCTGCGGCGTCTCGCTCGGCGTGCGAGAGGGCGAGATCCTCGCGCTCAGCGGCCCGCGCGGCAGCGGCAAGACGACCCTGCTGCGGTGCCTGTCCGGCCTGGTGCCCGTCCGGCGCGGCGAGGTCTGGTTCAACAGCGTGCCCGTGCACACCATGGGCGCCCTCACCCGCGAGCGGCTGCGCCGCGACCGCTTCGGCTGGATCGACCCGGCCCCCTCCCTCGTCCCGGAGCTCAACGTCTGGGAGAACACCGCCCTGCCGCTGATGCTGCGCGGCACCAGCCGGCGCCGCGCCAAGACCGCGGCCCTGGAGTGGCTGGAGCGCCTGGACATCGGCGACAGCGCCCGCAAACGGCCCCACCAGCTGGTGCAGGCCGAGCGGCAGCGGGTCTGCATCGCCCGCGCGCTGGCCCCCGCGCCCTCGGTGCTCTTCGCCGACGAGCCCACAGCGCCCCTGCACCGCGCCGACCGCGCCCAGGTGCTGCGCACCCTCACCACCGCGGCCCGCTCCCACCGCATCACGGTCGTCCTGGCCACCCACGACGCGGAGACCGCGGCCCTCGCCGACCGCACGGTGTCCCTGCTCGACGGCCGGCGCGTGCAGACGGTGCACCTCCCGCCGGTCGCCGAGACCAGCGAGCCGGAAGGCCGGGCCGCGTGCTCGCTCTCCGTCTGACCCGCGGCGCCCACCCCGCCGTCCAGCTGCGCCGTCTCCTGGTCGCGGCCGCCTCGGCGGGCACGGGCTTCCTGCTGCTCTGCGCCCTCGGCTACGCGCTGGCCCACCCCGGCGCCCCCGGTTCCGCCGCGCTGCGGCTGGCCTGGTGCGCGGCCCCGCTGGCCGCCACGGTGTACTTCGCGGTCGCGGTCGCCCGTACCGATCCCGGTACCAAACCCCGCGCCGCTCTCTCGGCGATCGGCCTCGGCCCGGTGCGCATGATGGCCGTCTCGGCGACGACGACGGCCCTGTCCTGCACGCTCGGCTCGATGCTGGCCCTGCTCGTCTTCCTGCACCTGCGGGGCGACGTGACGGGCATGCCCTTCGACGGCGCCGCCGCCGAGTCCCTCGCCGCGGGCCTGCCCCTGCCGCTGCCGGCCGCCCTGACCCTGCTGTCGCTCGTGCCCGTCGGCGCGTCGGTGGCGGTGGCACTGGCCCTGCGGCCGCGCGAGGCGGGGCCCACCGGGCCCCGGGCGCCCCGGACGTACGGCCGCTTCGGCGCGTACCGGCGCACCAGCACCCGCGAGACGTTCGGGGCGTACGGCCGGTTCGGCCGGCAGATCGTCCGGCCCACGGTCGGCCCTGCCGCCGAGCCCGCCGCGAAGAGCGGACCGCCGGCGGCCCGGACGAGCGGGTCGGCCGCGGCGGCGGTCGCGGGCCCCGGCGGGACGGTGAGCGCGGTCGCGGATCCTCAGGCCGGGGTGCCGGACCACACGCACGCCGGACCGGCTGAGCCGGCCACCCCGGAGACGGCCGCGGGGAGTTCGGCCGGGGACCCGTCCCGGCTCCCCACGGCCCCCCACCCGGCCTCACCGGAGGCCGCGGCCGCGAGCGCCCGGGCCGGTGATCCCGCACAGTGGCTCAGCCCCCGCGCGGCGGCGCCGGACGCGGCAGGCGCCATCAGCCCCGCCGGGGCCCTGGCCAGGCACCCGGGCCCACCTGCCGCGGCCCCCTACGACGTCACCGCCCCCGACGCGGCCCTGCCGGACACCGTCGCCGCCCCCTCCGGTCTGCCCTGGGGCATCACCGTGCTGGCCGCGGGCCTGGCTGTGGAGAGCTACACGAGCCGTACCGCCCCCACGCCTCCCGACCTGTCCTTCTCCGGTGCCTCCCCCGGCGTGATGGCGGGCTGGGCGCTGGCCGTCGTCGGCCTGGCCCTGGCCGGTCCGGGCCTGACGCACCTGTGCGGACGGCTGCTCCAGTCGGCCCGCCCCGGCGCCCGGCGGCTGCTGGCCGGCCGCATCCTCATGGCGGAGTCCGTCCGCATCGGGCGCCCCCTGGGTGTCGTCTGCGCGGTCCTGTCCGCCGCGTGGGCGATGGCGCTGCTGCACGCCCCGGACGGGCTCTCGCTCGGCCCGCTCACCACCCTCGGCGTGCTCCTCGTGACCGGCTGCACCACGGCCACGCTCCTGACGGCCGCCGTCGAGGCCCGGCAGGCCCGCGCCGGCACCACCGCCGCGCTGCTGCGCCTCGGCGCCCCCGCCACGATGCTGCGCAGCGCCGCCGCCCTGCGCGCGGGCGCCCTGCTCGCCCTGTTCGGTCCCCTCACCCTGACGGTCGCGGAACTGGCGGCGCTGCCCCTGGCGCGCTGAGGCCGCGGCCCCCGCCGGAAAACTCGTAAGAAAAGATCTCCGTACCGCGATGAGTTCCGGACCGGCCCACGGTCTATCCCGCGTAACGACACGGACGTGATGGGAGAACCTCGCATGTACCAGCAGATGATCTTCGTGAACCTGTGCACCGGCGACCTCGGCGCCTCGAAGAAGTTCTTCACGGAGCTGGGCTTCACGATCAACGAGCAGTTCAGCGACGACACGACGGCCTCGGTCGTGATCAGCGACACCATCGTGGTCATGGTGCACACCAAGGAGAAGTACCTCCAGTTCACCAAGAAGGAGATCGCGGACTCCACGAAGACCAGCGAGGTGCTGATCGCGCTGAGCGCCGAGAGCCGCGCGAAGGTCGACGAGCTGGTCGAGAAGGCGGTCGCGTCGGGCGGTTCCGTCTCGGGCGAGACCCAGGACCACGGCTTCATGTACGGCCGCGCCTTCGACGACGTGGACGGCCACACCTTCGAGGTCGTGTGGATGGACCCCGCGGCCGTCCAGGGCTGACGGCGTGCGGCCTAGCATGGGCGGGTGCAGACGATGCCAGCCCATGCGGCCCACCACGACGACCGTGAGATAGAGAGCATCGAGGAGTTCGACGCGACCGTCTCGGCGCGCGGCACCCTCGCCGGATACCGCGTCCAGGCCGTCGACCTGACGGACCGTACGCGCGAGCTGCTCACCAACGACACGGCGGGCGCGGTCTTCCTCGGCTGCGCGATGCGCGAGGACGCGGACGCGAAGGTCCGGGCCGACGGCGCCCTGGTCTTCCCGCCGGTCCCGGGCCTGCCCTTCGACCCGTTCCGCGGCCTGGTCTACTCCCCGGACGAACTGTTCGCGTCGCTGGCCGAGGGCTACGAGGCCACGCCCGACGCCCTCGCCTACGCCTGGTTCCAGCGCACCAAGGCCGACCGCGACATCTACGCGTCCATGCTGCGCTCGGTCCACGACGACTCCGTCTCGGACGCGCTCGACGAACTCCTGTCCGGCGCCCGGGTCGTGGGGGTCATGGGCGGTCACGCGATGGCCCGCGGCACCGAGGAGTACGCGGGCGCCGCACGGCTCGGCCGGGAGCTGGCCCGCGCCGGCTTCACCGTCGCCACCGGTGGCGGTCCGGGCGCCATGGAGGCGGCCAACCTCGGCGCCTACGCCGCCCCCTTCGACGACGAGATGCTCACCGAGTCGCTCGAACTCCTCGGCAAGGCACCGCACTTCACCCCGTCGATCACCCAGTGGGCCTCGGCCGCCTTCGAGATACGCGCCCGCTGGCCCCAGGGCGGCCGCTCGGTGGGCATCCCGACCTGGTTCTACGGCCACGAGCCGCCGAACGCCTTCGCCTCCCACATCGCCAAGTACTTCGCCAACGCCACCCGCGAGGACGGCCTGCTGGCCCGGTCGAACGCGGGTGTGGTGTTCCTGCCGGGCGCCGCGGGGACGCTGCAGGAGATCTTCGACAACGCGACGCCCAACTACTACGAGTCGCGCGGCGAACCCACGCCGATGGTGCTGGTGAACCGCGTGCACTGGACGGAGAAGCTGCCCGCGTGGCCGCTGCTCCGGTCGCTGTCCGCGGGGCGCTCGATGGAGGCCCGGATCGCGTTGGTGGACCGGATCGAGGAGGCGCCGGAGGCCTTGAAACGTCTCGGCGGTTAATAAGAAGGCAAAGCAAGTGCTTGCAGCCTGCATATGCGTTGACACTACTTATGCGGCGCTTATAGACCTGTGAGCCTCACGGTAGTGCTGATGTTCAGTCAACACTGCCTCAGCCCCCCGCTTTAGCAATCCTGTAAAGGACAAACGTGGCAGTTCTGTCCGTATCCCGCCGCGCACGTGCCGTGCGCGTCCTCGGTGTCGTCTCCGCCTCGGCCGCGCTCGCGCTCGGCACCGCGGGCAACGCGCTCGCCTGCGACATCACCGAGTTCTCCGCCGAGGCGAAGTGCGATGGCGACAAGGGCGTCATCACCGTCACCGACGTCGACCCCGCCGGCATCCCGGCCACGGTCACCGTGTACCTGCAGAACAACGGCGCCGACGCGAAGAAGGTCGGCACGCAGGTGGTCAAGGGCTCGCGCGAAGGCACCACCATCACCTTCGCCGACGACTGGAAGCCGAACGCCGAGTACCGCATCCACGTCAAGGCCGCCCGCTACGTGGACGAGGACATCAAGCCGAACCTCGTCACCCCGGCCACGGCCTGCAAGAAGGAAGAGGAGAAGCCTCCGGCGACTCCCCCGGCCACGCCGGCCCCGTCGGCCTCCCCCTCGAAGCCGGCCGAGGAGACCGACACCCCGGTTCCTTCGCCGTCGGAGAGCGAGAGCAGCACCCCGGCGGGCAACGCGCCCGCGCCCGCGGCCGGTGACTCCCACCTCGCCGAGACCGGTGCCGACTCCAACACCGGCATCATCGCCGGTATCGCGGCGGCCCTGGTCGTCGTCGGTGGCGGTGCGGTGTTCTTCGGCATGCGCCGTCGTGGGGCGAGCAACAGCGACAGCTGACGCCCGCCCGTCAGCGCCCGGTGGTGGCCCGTCCCTCTCGTGGGGGCGGGCCATCGCCTGTTCCCGGCCCTAGCCGAAGGTCGCCCGCTCCAGCCAGAACTCCAGCAGTTCCCGCACCCTAGGCAGCTGCCGATCAGTCGAGCACCACGATTTCGGCCGCGTCGAACTCCACCCCGACCTCGTCGCCGGGCTCCGGCGCCGCCCGTAGTGCGCACGCCGCCTCCAGGCGCGGGGCGTCCTCCGGCTGGAGGCGGACGGCGACATGAGTGCCCTTGAAGGTGCGCGCGGTCACCGTGCAGCGCAGGCCCGTACCGGCGGGCGACAGGCGCACACCGGCGGGCCGCACCAGCAGGGTCCGCGTGCCCTGCGGGGCATCCTCCGGCACCGGCACCTTGCCCCACGGCGTGTCCGCGGCCTCCGCCCCGACCGTCGCCTCGACGACGTTCTCGAAGCCGAGGAAGCGGGCCACGAACGCGTCGGCCGGCCGCTGCCACACCTCAAGAGGCGTACCGGACTGGGCGATCCGTCCGTCCCGCATCACCACGACCCGGTCGGCCAGCGCGAAGGCCTCCCCCTGATCGTGCGTCACGGCGAGCACGGTGGTGCCCAACCGCCCGAACAGTTCCTTCAGTTCGACGACCAGCCGTTCCCGCAGCGACCGGTCGAGCTGTCCCAGCGGCTCGTCCAGCATCAGCAGCCGGGGGTTCGGCGCGAGGGCGCGGGCCAGCGCCACCCGCTGCTGCTCCCCGCCGGACAGCGCGGCGACGGCCCGGCGGGACGCGCCCGGCATGCCCACCAGGTCCAGCAACTCCTGCACCCGCTCGACCTGTCGCCGCTTCTGCCCACCGTGCATCCGCAGCCCGAACGCCACGTTTCCGGCCACGTCCCGCTGCGGGAACAGCTGGTGGTCCTGGAACATCAGCCCGACCCCGCGCCGGTGCGCGGGCACACCCGCCTGGTCTCGGCCGTCGAGCACCACTCGCCCGGAGTCGAGGGGTTGCAGCCCGGCCACCGCCCGCAGCAGGGTCGACTTGCCGCTGCCACTGGGCCCGAGCACGCACACGACCTCGTGCTCGGCGACTTCCAGATCGACGGCGTCCAGCACGGCACGCCCGCCGAAGCGGACCGTGGCGCCCTGCAGGGCCAGCAGCATCAGAACTCCCCCGTCCGGTCCGTGCGGAGCCTCTCCAGTACCAGCAGGGCCACCGCGCACACCATCATCAGAATCGTCGAAAGGGCCATCGCCTGGCCGTAGTTGAGTTCGCCGGGCCGCCCGAGCAGCCGGGCCACGGCCACCGGCAGCGTCGGGTTGTCGGGCCGTGCGATGAACACCGTCGCGCCGAACTCGCCGAGGGACACGGCGAAGGCGAACCCGGCCGCGATCAGCAGCGCCCGCCGTACCATCGGCAGGTCCACCTCCCGCCACACCCGCCAGGGGGAGGCCCCGAGCACCGAGGCCGCCTCCCTCAGCCGCACGTCCACCGCGCGCAGCACGGGCAGCATCGTCCGCACCACGAACGGCACCCCGACCAGCGCCTGCGCGAGCGGCACCAGGATCCAGGAGGACCTGAGGTCCAGCGGCGGCTCGTCGAGGGAGATCAGGAACCCGAAGCCGACGGTCACCGCGGACACCCCGAGCGGCAGCATCAGCAGGGCGTCGAAGCCGCGCACGAACCGTCCGGCGTCCCGGCGGGTGAGCGCGACCGCGGCGAGACCGCCGATCGCCACCGCGATGAGCGTGGCGGCGACGGCGTACGACAGGGAGTTGCCGATCGCCTCGATCGGCGGGACCAGGAACACTCCGCTGTCTCCGCTGGTCAGCGCCCGGTAGTAGCCGAAGTCCGGCGCGCCCAGGGACCGCTGCACCAGCACGGCGAGCGGCAGCACGAGCAGGACGGCGACGGTGACGAGCACTCCGCCGAGCAGCGCCCACTCCCCCGCGCCGCGCGGCCGGCGGGCGGTCACCGCGGCGTCCACCAGCCGCAGCGTGGTCTCCCGCCGCCGCACGGTCCAGGCGTGGACCGCGAGGATCGCGCCCACCGCGACGAACTGGATGAGGGTCAGCACGGCCGCCGTGGACAGGTCGAAGATCTCCGAGGTCTGCCGGTAGATCTCCACCTCCAGAGTGGAGAAGGTGGGCCCGCCGAGGACCTGCACCACCCCGAAGGAGGTGAAGGTGAACAGGAAGACCATCAGCGCGGCGGCGGCCACGGCCGGGGCGAGCGCGGGCAGCGTGACCTGCCGCCAGGCCTTCGACGGCGACGCCCCGAGCATGCGCGCGGCCTCTTCCTGCCGCGGGTCGAGCTGCGCCCAGAGCCCGCCGACGGTCCTGACGACGACCGCGTAGTTGAAGAAGACGTGCGCGAGCAGGATCGCCCACACGGTGGTGTCCAGCCGTACGCCCCACAGCTCGTCGAGCAGCCCGCCCCGCCCGACGAGCGCCAGGAACGCCGTACCGACGACGACCGTCGGCAGCACGAACGGCACGGTCACGACCGCCCGCAGGACCTGCTTGCCCGGGAAGTCGAAGCGGGCGAAGACGTACGCGCCGGGAAGAGCGACGAGCAACGTGAGCGCGGTGGAGACCACTGCCTGCCAGGTGGTGAACCACAGCACGTGCCGGACGTCGGACTGCGCCAGCACCTCCCCGATCCGTCCGAGGTGCCAGGTCCCGTCGGTCTTGAGGCCGCGCGCGACGATCGCGGCGACGGGGTAGGCGAAGAAGACCGCGAAGAACGCGACGGGCGCGGCCAGCAGACCGAACCGCGCCGCCGCGCCCCGCGTCCGGGCGGCTACTTCAGTACGAGTGAGGTCCACGACTTGACCCACTGGTCACGGTGGTCGGCGATCTTCGCCGGGTCCATGGTCTCCGGGTCCTTCGCCTGCGGCCCGTACTTCACGAACTCCGGCGGCACCTGGGCGCCCTCGCGCACCGGGTAGACGAACATGTTGAGCGGCATGTCGTCCTGGAACGGCTTGCTGACGAGGAATTCGAGGAAGGCCTTGCCGCCCTTGGTGTTCTTCGCGTTGCTGAGCAGCCCGGCGTACTCGACCTGCCGGAAGCAGGTGCCCTCGGCGACCCCGGTCGGGGCGGCGGTGGGCTTCGGCTTGGCGTACAGCACCTCCGCGGGCGGCGAGGAGGCGTACGACACGACGAGCGGCCGGTCGCCCTTGGCCTTCTTGCCGCTGCTGGAGCCGGAGAACTCCTCGTTGTAGGCCTGCTCCCAGCCGTCGACGACCTTCACGCCGTTGGCCTTGAGCTTCTTCCAGTAGCCCTCCCAGCCGTCATCGCCGTACTTCGCGGCGGTGCCGAGCAGGAAACCGAGACCGGGCGAGGAGGCGGAGGCGTTCTCGGTCACCAGCAGGTTCTTGTACTGGGGCTTGACCAGGTCGTCGAAGCTCTTCGGCGGCTCCAGCTCGTGGTCGGCGAAGTACTTCTTGTCGTAGTTGACGCAGATGTCGCCGGTGTCGATGGGCGTGACCCGGTGCTGGTCCTGGTCGACGCGGTACTCGGCCTTGATCGTGTCGGAGCCCTTCGGCTCGTACGACTGGAACAGCCCGTTGTCGAGCGCCCGCGAGAGCAGCGTGTTGTCGACGCCGAAGAAGACGTCGCCCTGCGGGTTGTCCTTGGTCAGGATGGCCTTGTTCACGGCCTGCCCGGCGTCGCCGTCCTTGAGGACCCTGACCTTGTAGCCGGACTGCTTCTCGAAGGCCGCGATGACGTCCTCGGACGCGGCCCACGAGTCGTGGCTGACCAGCGTCACGGTCTTGGAGTCGCCGGACCCCTGCCCGCCGCCGGACGACTCCCCGCACGCGGCGAGCGTGCCGGCCATGCCGAGCCCGACGACCGCCGCCGTCAGCCGCTTGATGTTGTTACCCACTGGATTCCTCCTGGAGTGACCAGGAGAAGACGCGGCCCCGCCCGGGACTTCCGTGGTCCCGGGCGGGGCGCAACAGCTCGAGTGATGACCGATCTCCCTACCCAGAATGACCTGGGCCAGGTTCGGAGGGTCTGCGGCCCTGTGCCGCACTCTCAGCGCTGTGGCGCTCCCCTGTCGGAATATGCAGATGTTCTTACGGCGGTCAGACTACCGTTCGGTGGCCGCGAGCTGACCACACGCCCCGTCGATCTCCTGACCACGGGTGTCCCGGATCGTCACCGGCACACCATGGGCCGCGATGGCCTCCACGAAGGCCTTCTCGTCCTCGGGCCGCGAGGCGGTCCACTTCGACCCGGGCGTCGGGTTCAGCGGGATCAGGTTCACGTGCACGGGCTTGCCCTTGAGCAGCCGCCCGAGCCGGTCACCCCGCCACGCCTGGTCGTTGATGTCCCGGATCAGCGCGTACTCGATGGACAGCCGGCGCCCGGACTTGGCGCTGTACTCGAAGCCGGCGTCCAGCACCTCGCGGACCTTCCAGCGCGTGTTCACGGGCACGAGGGTGTCGCGCAGTTCGTCGTCGGGCGCGTGCAGCGAGATGGCGAGGCGGCACTTGAAGCCCTCGTCGGAGAACCGGTGGATGGCGGGGACGAGGCCGACGGTGGAGACGGTGATACCGCGCTGCGAGAGCCCCACGCCGTCGGGCTCGGGGTCGGTGAGCCGCCGGATGGAGCCGATGACCCGGTTGTAGTTGGCGAGGGGCTCGCCCATGCCCATGAAGACGATGTTGCTGAGCCGCGCAGGGCCGCCGGGAACCTCCCCGTCCCTCAGGGCCCGCATGCCGTCCACGATCTGGTGCACGATCTCGGCGGTGGACAGATTCCGGTCCAGCCCGGCCTGCCCGGTAGCACAGAACGGGCAATTCATCCCGCACCCGGCCTGCGAACTGATGCACATGGTCACCCGGTCCGGGTAGCGCATCAGCACGGACTCGACGAGCGTCCCGTCGAACAGCCGCCACAGGGTCTTGCGGGTGGTGCCCTGGTCGGTCGACAGATGCCGCACGACGGTCATCAGCTCGGGCAGCAGGGCTTCCTGGAGCCGCCCCCGGGCGCCGACCGGGATGTCGGTCCACTGCTCCGGATCGTGCGCGTACCGCGCGAAGTAGTGCTGCGAGAGCTGCTTGGCACGAAACGGCTTCTCCCCGACCGCGGCAACGGCCTCCTTGCGCTCGGCAGGAGTGAGATCGGCGAGATGCCGCGGCGGCTTCTTGGCTCCGCGGGGGGCGACGAAAGTGAGTTCTCCGGGTGCAGGCATAACCCATCCAGTGTGGCAGATCAACTCCGGTTGCCCAGGCCAGAACGGGGTGGGGACGGTCACCCGTGATCGCCGTCTGTCGTCGTTGGTCTACCTCGGACGGCCCAGAGACGGCCCAGAGGGCGATCGCGAGTAGGGCCGCGACTCAGCCCGAACCTGTGAGGCGCGCTCTGACCGTGCGCCCCTTTCGCAACGCGCGCCCCCCTTGCGTATCACGATCACTGCGTGGACCCTTGCTCTTCCATGTAGTCAACACTTACGGGCCTGGGGGGACCATGGCTACCCGTCTGGGGACTGTCGCTTTCTTCGAGATCGTGCGCGCCAAGGATTCACTGAATGCGCGAATGCAGGAAACGGACTGGCAGGTATTCCTCGGCAACTTAGAGAGAACACCTGCCGCCGATCGAATTTCGACCCATCGCAGTGACAGTTTTATTGGGCAGGCAGTTAGAGCAGAAGGACGCCTGCATCTTCTGGTCGGCAGGATAGGTGCCAGCGAACTTCAAACCGTCGACCTCGATCACGGACACATCGAGGATATACGCCTCGAAGGCAACAAAGGCACGATTGACACAACGACCGTATCCTTCCTGGAATACGGAAATATCATTGGGATCCTCCAAGGGAAACCGGGATCCCCAAGGGCAGCCGCCGTTCAACGTTGGCTCAATTCCTGCCAGATCGCGAACGACGAGATCGCACTATGGCCGGTCATCGGAAACAACGTGTGGGAGAAGCTGGAAAAGGCAGAAGCCGTACATAGCTTTGAGTTCAGCTATCGGCCGAGCCCAGCGATCGCTCCGCCGGATGGCGAAGGGCTAGCCAGTTTCGTGCGGCTAGGTGACTCCAGGTACCCAGACCATCGCATCACCCTTAAACTCGAAGTTCCAAAAAGAGGCGGACCCGGCCCGGTAGCCAGGCTACGCGGACAGAGAAGACTCCAAAGCGACATTCAATCACTGATGTCAGAACTGGGGTATTTGGAGGGTCCGACGGGAGTAGACAGGGCGCAGGCGCTGGTAACCCTTCCCGGGGAGGAAGGCGAAGCGGGGGACGAGCCCCTGGACTTCATCAAGCATCACATCACAGCCAAGTGCCGAGTTGAGATCAGTCACGCCGATGGACGCCCCCGCTATGAGGCGAGCGTGGCCGCAATCATGCAGGTAGCCCAGGAGAAGCGGCGCGACCTGAAGGCCGCTGTCGGTGCCGGCCAGTAGAGTCGGCCACCTCCACGTTGGGGGGTGATGCCGTGTCGCATTTCGGATCTGCAGTGCGTCGACTAAAGGACGCATGGAGCGAGGTACCTGGGTTTGATTGGGTTCTAGCCGCTATGTTCGTGGGTGGCCATTTAGGTGCCGCCCACTGGGCATCATGGCCAGGGATCATAGAGGGATTGCCAGCCGACCGACGGAAGGACTTATACACGACAGCCGCCTCAGTATCTGCTCTAGTCGGCGGCTTCGGAACCGCCGCAATAGCACAATACGCAAGTTCACACGGTCAAGATATGCGCGAATTGCGCAGACGCTTCGGTACCAGCCTTAGAAAGAATTGGCTAAGCATTCTTACCGGCATGCTGGTAATTTCGGCGGGATGCCTTCTACTGCTAGTGCTGGACCGGGCTAAGTCTGCCGGATACACGGGATGGCTCATAGAATTCCTGCTGCTCCTAGGCTCGGCTAGGTCTATCAGGCTTGTGTGGCTTTTCAACATGCTGATTGGCGTCTCAGATCGGGACGCTCTCCAGCCGGAAAGGTCACCTGCCCTACAGTTCCGAAACAGGGAGCCCTGAGGCCTGCCGCGGAGCACTCAGGTCGGCGGATCCTCAATAGCCGAGTCAAGCCGACGGGACGCCGCTCACCGTTTGAGAGCGGCGCCCCACCTGGCGCAGGCTCGATCCTCATCCTTATCAGGTCGATCACGCCGGGGCCGCGACGTTGGCCATCCGGCTCTCTGCTTGGGCCAATCGTCCCTGGAGATTCAGCGCCACCCGTCGCTGTTCGCCCTCGTTGGTGTCAGCCGTTGATGTCAGGCGCCAGGCTCGCCCTCGACAGATCCGCCCGACGCCCCAACTGTGTCTTTTCTCTGAGCCTGTCCACGACGAGCCTTGAACTCATCGAACTGTGCAGACAGGACATACAGGTAGTCCAAGAGCGCTTCTGCGAGATCAATGCTGTCAGACGCGTCTTCCCGTGTGACCTCGACCCCGGTGAAGTGAGCACCTTCGTTGCCGAGCACGCGAAGCGCTTGAGCCCACTCGAAGAGACGTCCATCGATCTTGCCTGCGCTCTTCAGCGCTTCCAGCATCTGGAACAGCTTGGCTCTTCCGCCCTGCTGAACGTTCTGATCCTTACAGACGCCCTCCAGCGTCCTTCGAACCATGGCAACCGCAGCGGTGTACGCCTTGACCGAGAAACACTTCCGTGCCTCCTCGTGCGCTTGGCGAAGCTGATGGGGAATCTTGGGGCTCAGGGCCCGCTGTTCCCGCTTCGTCGGCCAGACGACCAGTGGCTCCCCGTCCCAACCGCTTCCGATGTCCTCCTCCCAAGCAAGCAAGGGAGCACCACACTTGGTGCAGCGGCTCAGCTCGTAGAGAGCAGCAGGCTCCTGGAAGTCCTCGTGGATCATTGCGGCTTCGACCCGGGCAATGGCTGGCCCGGAGCAGTTCGGGCAGTTGACGAGAATGTCTCCGCCTACGTGGTCTTTGCGTGCCATAGCCGCAACCTACTCATCCAGCGCCGTGGACGGACACACATCCCTGAATCTGCCCGCTGAAGCGGCCGTGCTGCTTGCTCAACCCACCACTCACCCCAGCTCCCATCCCGTCTGCCGTCGACCCACACACCGTGGAGCGGGCGTGGTCCCTGGCGTCCAGGTGGAGCGCGCCACTGTACGAACGACCTGGACGCCAGGGGCCGCGTCTGCTCGGCTCTGCCTGGGTCGATGGCAGGCGGGATGGGAGCTCCCCGCGCACGCCACTACTCGGCCGGCACTCGCGAACGGCGCCCCCGCCATCTCGGAGCCTGAGCGCCCCCGCCGGAGGCATGTCTTTGAGCGTTGCCGCGCTCCGCGGTTCCCGACTCATGGCACCGGCCCTATCCACATGTGGGCGCGCGTCGGCGCAGCCCGGGCGGAGCGGGCCGAAGGCAGGAGCGGCGCCCGAGCGGAGCCGGGAAGCGCGCCCGGCGGAGCGGAGCGCAGCCGGGGCTTGATGAGGTAGAGAAACCTGTAACAGCTTCGCTGTCGCCGGGTCAGGCTGAAGATGCACCGCTGGTCAGGAGTCGGCTTGTGAATCCGGCTCGGCAAAGGCGCTCGTACGCTTCGAGCACGTCGGCAGGTAGGGGCTGGCTGATCATGAAGCCCTGCTCCGGGTAGATCATCAACCGCTGGAGCGCGCCGACCAGCATGTCGATCACCAGACGGGCGTCACCGATGGAGTCGACGTACTCGTCGAGCGTCATCGGACTGGAGGCGCTGACGACCTCGACTCCGGGCCAGAGCTTCCGCGCGGTGGCGTACGCCCGCCGCTCCTCGTACGGCTTGCTGATCAGGAGCACCGAGGACACCTCCACCCCGGCCTCCTCCAACAACTCTCGTGAGAAGCGGATGTTCTCGCCCGTGTTGCGTGCGCGAGGCTCGACCAGAACGTCACTGCTGGGGACCCCGAGTTCCACTGCCCGCTCCCGGTAGTGGACGGCCTCGCCGCGGGGCATGCGTTCCCGTGTCGTGGGGCTCGTGGCGCCGGTGAAGAGGAGCAGGGGGGCCATGCCGCGCTTGTACAGGTCCACTGCTCTGTCGGCTACGCCCAGGTCGTGGCTGCCAAGTCCGATGGCTACCGAGCACGGCCGGGGAGAGTGGCCCATCTGGTGGTAGTCCCACACGCGTCGGGCGTCTGCCCAGTTCTGTGTCGAGATCACTGCTGCCCCTTCCTGTCCTTGGCCGAGTCGGGCACCTTGAAGTCGTACTCCCATGCGAAGCGGGATGCCGCGTGGACCCCAACGGCGAATTCCACGACGGTGCCTGCGGCCGTGTACGTCGTCCGGTGCAACTCGACGACGGGCTCGCCCGGCGGTAGCTGCAGCTGCTTCACCTCGTCCGGTGTAGCAGCACGGGCAAAGAGTCGCTCCCTCATGTGATCGATCTCGTAACCCGCGTCGTACAGCACGCGAAATCCGCCGCCTCGGCCGGCGGGCCCCGGCGTGGGATCCACCAGGCGTGTTCCCTCAACATGCTCGGGACGGTAGTAGCTGGTCAGCGTGTGTGTCGGCTGGTCGCCTTCCTTGACCAGTCGCGCGCGGGCGTAGACCTCGGCGCCTTCCGGCAGCCCATGTGCGGCCGCCACCTCCGGTGGCGCTACAACGCGAGTGACCGTCTGGGTCTGCTCGTTCCGCCGGTACCCCCGTCCGGAAGCCACACGGTCCGCAATGAAGGCGACCTCGTCGCCGTCCCGCCACTTCGCCTTGTCGTACCTGGCGATGCCGAGACGCTTCAGAGGCACTCGCTCCCGCACCACGGTTCCGTGACCGCGAGAAGACGTCACCAGGCCCTCGGCCTCAAGAGCCTTGTACGCCTGGTGGACGGTGGACTTGGAGCCCTCACCCGCTGCGACCAGCTCCCTGATCTGCGGGAGCTGCTGGCCGGGCTCGTACTCACCCCTGTTGATCTGTTCAGCCAGCTTGTCCGCCAGCTCCCGCCACTTGGGCGTCATTGCATGACTCCTCTCGACACCACCAGTCAAGCACAGTCCCAGGACTGTTGACAGTCCTAGGACTGCGTGCCACAGTCTTGCCAAGCCCACCGCAGTCCTAGGACAGCGGGAAGGAAAGGCCTTCTTTGGGCTGCTTCAAAGCCGTGAGACATCAGGAGTACCCATGCCGTCGTTCAAGATCGACACTTCGTCCGCTGTCGTGTTCGTGGCGACCGCACCCGTGCCGAAGCTGGCCAACGCCAAGACGGGTGAGCGGGCCATGGACCGGGAGACCGGCGCCCCGCTCTCGACCGTGGGTCTGCTGGTCTCGGACGAGGGGGAGGGGAACCTGTACCAGGTCACCATTCCGGAGACGGGTTACCAGGAGGGTCTGGCGCCGGGCATGCCGGTGAAGGTCGTCGGCCTGAAGGCTCGTGACTGGGAGAACGAGTTCAACGGCCAGAAGCGGCACGGGATCTCGTTCCGTGCGGTCGCGATCACCCCGGTGGCCTGACCATGAGTGACCTGACGATGTGGCTGGAGGCCACGGGAGCCTTAGCGGGCGCCGGTGGTCTCGGCTACGCGAAGGTACGCGCCCCGCGCGTGTACTGGTCGCTGGTCGGGATGCCGGTCACCTGGGGCCGCTTCCTCATCTCGTACCGCTCGACGATGGATGTCTGTGGGCTGACGGTGCATCCGTCGGGTCTGCGGGCGTTCATGACCCGCAACGTGGCCCGCCGTGAGGTGCAGCCGGTCCCGCCGAAGATCCGCCGGGTACGCGGCACCTCGACCGGGCTGCGGGTGACCCTGCGGCTTCCCGCCGGTCTGGAGCCCGCGGATGTGATGGCTTCCTCGGAGCGGCTCCGGCACGCCTGGGGAGTGCACTCGGTGACCGTGGTCGAGACGAAGCCCGGTTTCGTGGAACTGCGGATGACCGGCTATGACGTGCTGCGCCGGGTGCGGATGCCCCGCAAGGCCCGCCCGCACGACATGGCCGTACCGGTCGCGGTGCGCGAGGACGGGACCGCCTTCGAGCGGGACTACCGCAAGGCCCCGATGGCGCTCACTCTGGGCGCGAATCACTCGGGCAAGTCGATGTATCAGCGCAACCTGATCAAGGGGCTGGCGCAACTGCCGGTGGCCCTGGTCGGGATCGACTGTAAGCGCGGGGTGGAACAGTCCGCGTTCGCGCCCCGGCTGTCGGCGCTGGTCACCACTCCCGACGATGCCGCCTCGCTGCTCGGCGTGCTGGTCGCGGAGATGGAGGACCGCTTCGACCTGCTGAGTCGTCACGGCGTCTCGGACCTGTGGGAGCTGCCCGACGAGGTGCGGCCGGTGCCGGTGGTCGTCCTGGTCGACGAGGTGGCGGAACTGTTCCTGATCTCCTCCAAGAAGGATGAGGAGCGCCGGGAACGGATCGTGACCGCGTTGATCCGGCTCGCACAGATGGCCCGCGCCATCGGTATCCATCTGGAGGTCTGCGGGCAGCGCTTCGGCTCCGACCTGGGCAAGGGCGCCACCATGCTGCGTGCTCAGCTCACCGGCCGTGTGGTGCACCGCGTCAACGACAAGCAGACCGCCGAAATGGGCCTGGCGGACGTGGCCCCGGACGCCGTACCGGCCGCAAGCCTGATCCCCATGAACCGCCCCGGAACCGCTGTCGCGGCGGACCCCTCGGGCGGCTGGTCGAAGATCCGCACCCCGGAAACCTCGCGGGACGAAGTGGTATCCGTCTGCCGGGAGTTCGCCCACCTGGTCCCGGCCCTGCCGTTCCTCGAACCGTTCCGCCCCCACCTGCCCGCCGGGGCGCCGGCCGCCGGTCCGTCGCTGGTCAAGCCCCGCCCGGTCACCGAGTAACACCCCGTACCGCCACGGACGGCGCGACCGCATCGCGCCAGGTCCCTACCCCCGCCATGCCGATGGGCGGCCCGACATCGATCTCCGCCCGCCCCGGCCCCACTCCCTGAAGGGAGGTGCCCACGTGTCTCGCTCGATCCGCCCGGACGCCGTTCTTATCCAGGCCGTCATTGCCGGTGCGTTGTCCTTCGCCCACCTGCACGACCTGGCCGAAGCTGCCGGACAGACAGGCTGGAAGGCCTGGGCCTACCCGGTCTCGGTTGATCTGCTCCTGGTCGCCGCCTGGCACCGGCTGCGCACAGCCCGCCGCGACCGCTCCGCCTGGACCTGGTTTGTCATCGCCCTGGCTGCCTCGCTCGGCGCGAACATCGCCACCGCAGGCCTGCTCGACCTGCACGACGTGCCCGCGTGGCTGCGCATCCTCGTCGCTGGCTGGCCCGCGCTGGCCTTCCTCGGCGGGACCCTCCTGGTCCACTCCCCTGCCGAACCGCCCGCCCCTTCGGCACAGCCTGTGGACGACGAGCCAGCCGTGCCGGAAGTCGAGATCCACCGCACGGCCGAAACCGCCCCCGGCCTCTCACCCGACCCGGAGCCTGCGGCGACCGTGCCCGAGCTGACTCAGGCCCCGCCACAGTCCGCTCCCAGTGCCCCTGCTGTTCCGGCCGCGCTGCTCGACCACGCCCGGAAGATCGCCGACGCCCACCAGGCCTCTACCGGGTCACCGATGCCCGCCGAAGCCCTGTCCGCCCGGCTCGGTCTGCCCGCCCCGGTGGCCGACGCCATCGCCGCCCAACTCCAGCTCGCCTGATCCGAAGGGAGAACCGCCTGTGCCTGCTTACCGCCGCTTCCGCAATGTGATCCGCATCGGCCCCGTGCAGGTCGCCACCGCCTACGACGGCCGGGGCCGCGACAAGCACACCGCCGCCTGCACTGCGCCCGGCTGCGGCTTCGCCGCCGACTACGACACCCGCGCCGGCGCCGAACTCGCCGCCCGCACCCACCGCTGCAAGGTCTGACAGGAGACCGCGCCATGGACGTACCGCTCTGGCTCGCCCTGCTCGTCGTCGGATGGCTCGGCGTCAAGCTCGCCCGCCCGCCGTGGTGGCTGGTGGCCGTGCTCCTGGTCGGCGGCTACCTCGTCGCCGGAAGTTTCCTCGCCCCCGCCCTCGCCACCGTCCTCAAGTAGAAGGGAACCGCCTCGTGTTCACGCCAAAGTACCCGCCCCAGGACACCGCACCCCCGGTCAACGCCACGGGTGCCCCGACGGTCGCCCGCCACCCGGCGCCCGTCCAGCCGACCCCGCCCCCGGTCGCGCCCGTCTCGAACCGGCCGACGGTCCAGCTCACCCCGGGCAGCGCGCTTGCCCTTGCCGCTGGCGGTGGCGCGGTGGTCCTCGTCGTCGGCGCAGTCCTGGTCTCCATGCTCCTCGCGGTCGCCATCACCGGCGTCTCCATCGCCGTGGTCGCGGTCGTCTTGCGCCTGCTCGTCAAGGACCTGAACAACCACCGCTGAACGGCCCCCGGAGCGGCCTCGGTCGCCAAACTTCCGCCGCTCCGGGCGCCTTCCCACCTTCCACACCCAACGGACATGAAAGGCAAGCTCATGATGCCCCAGCACGCTCCCGCCGTGCGGATCTGCCGCGACTGCGACGGCTTCGCCGCCGTCGTCATCACCACCGGCAGCCGCCACGCCGACGGCACCCGCGTCACCCTCACCGTGGGCTGCCCGGCCTGCCATGGCACCGGCAACGCGCCTGCCGCCCGCTTCGCCCGCGTCGGGAGGTGACCGCCGCCATGAGGACCATCACCACCTCAGCTCACCTGGAGCCGGACACCACCGCCCGCGTGAGCGTGTTCGCTCCCACGCCCGAGGATGAAGGCTTCGTCAGCCTCCGTGTCGGGGGAGAGTTCATCGACCTTGCGCTGATCGCCCGTCCGGACACCGCCGACGCCCTGCGCGCCCTGGCCCGCGCCGCTGAGGAAGCCGCCTCGGTCCTCGACCGGATCGCCGACACCACCCCGGACGGTGCCGTGTGACCGACACCGCCACCATGGCGGGCCTGGACCCGGCCACCCTCGCCGACGTGCTGAGGCTGGCCGGGTCCACCGGCTTCGACCGCATCCAAGACCAGATCCGCCGCACTGGCGGCTGCTCCGACCCCATCCACCTGCAAGGCACCACCGTCACCCGCGACGCCACCACCGGGCAGGTCCTGCACTCCTACTCGACCGACACCGAGCCCGGCGGACGGCTCCGCGTCGCCTGCGGCAACCGCCGGGCCTCCCGCTGCCCGGCCTGCGCCTGGACCTACGCGGGCGACACCTACCATCTGATCCGCGCCGGCCTCGTCGGCGACCCCGCCAAAGGCACCCCGCACACCATCCGCGACCACCCCAGGGTCTTCGCCACCCTCACCGCGCCCTCGTTCGGCCCGGTCCACAACCGCCCCGGAAACCGGCCCTGCCGCTGCGGCACCCGCCACGGCGAGGACGCACCCGAACTCGGCACCCCGCTCGACCCCGACGGCTATGACTACGCGTGCGCGGTGCTGTGGAACAACCACGCCTCCGAGCTGTGGCGCTACTTCACGATCTACCTGCGCCGCGAGATCGCCAAGCGAGCCGGGCTCACACAGAAGGCTGCCAAGGAACAGTCCCGCGTCTCCTTCGGCAAGGTCGCCGAGTACCAAAAGCGCGGGGCCGTCCACTTCCATGCCGTGATCCGCTTTGACGGACCCGACGGGCCGAACGACCCGCCACCGGCATGGGCCACCCTCGACCTGCTCACCGACTCCATCCATGCCGCCGCCGCCCGCGTCGCGGTCGACGTGCCCGCCGCCGGGGACCAGCCCGCCCGGACGCTGCACTGGGGCACGCAGCTCGACGTGCAGCCGATCGGCGCCTTCGGCCACGGCGAAGAGATCACCGAACAGGCCGTCGCCTCCTACGTCGCCAAGTACGCCACCAAAGCAGCCGAGACCACCGGCACCGTCGACCGCCGCATCGGCAACAAGGAAGCGCTGGTCCTGCTCGGCGTGCCCGACCACCCTGCCCGGCTCATTGAAGCCTGCCTCGACCTGCACGCGCTCTACCCGGACCGCAAGCTCCGGGACTGGGCTCACATGCTCGGCTTCCGCGGCCACTTCTCCACCAAGTCCCGCCGCTACTCCACCACCCTCGGCGCCCTCCGCCAGACCCGCGCCGACTACCGCGCCGCCCAGCAACGCGAAGCCCTCGGCCTGCCCGACCTCGATGACGACGAAGCAACCACCCTGACCCTCGCCCACTGGTCCTACGCCGGGCACGGCCACACCCCCGGCGAATCCTGGCTCGCCGCCAACATCCGCCGCGACATCCAACACAACCGCGAAACCGCTCGTGAAGAACTGCCCACCCTGCTCGCCGACGAAAGGAATTGTTGACCATGGCGTCAGAGCTGCCGAACCGGTTCCTGACCCCTGAGGACCTGGTCGAGATGTTCGAGCTTCCCAGCGTCGAGACGGTCTACCAGTGGCGCCGGAAGCACACCGGCCCCCGCGGCTTCCGGGTCGGCCGGCACCTGCGCTTCGACCCGCGTGACGTGCGGGCCTGGGTGGACTCGCAGCTTGCGGAGGCTGCCTGATGGCTGGCCATATCCAAGACCGCTGGTACAAAACCGAGCCAGGACCCGACGGCAAGCCGGTGAGGGTCAAGACCGACCGCCACGGCAACGGACTCCGCTACCGGGCCCGGTACGTCGGCCCGGACGGCACCGAGAAGAGCAAGTCCTTCCCAGACCGTCAGAAGCGGCGGGCCGAAGAGTGGCTGGCCGAGACGGCTGCCGACATGTCCCGTGGTCAGTACGTGGACCCCAGGGCAGCGCAGACCACTTTTCAGCAGTACGCGGAGCGCTGGATCACCGGACAGACGACCGACCTGAACACGCGCATCGGTGTGGAGACCCGGCTTCGGCTGCACGCCTTCCCGCGTATCGGGGCTCGACCGCTCGGGTCTTTCCGCCCGGTCCACATCCGCGAGTTCGTGCGCGACCTGGAGAACGGTCCGATGGGGGGCACCTACGCCCGCAACATCTACGCCAACGTCCGTGCCGTTCTCTCGGCGGCCGTGGATGACGGCTTTCTCGCCCGTAATCCGTGCTCGGCAGCGTCAGTGCGCCCACCCGCCGTCTTGACCCTCAGGGTCGTGCCCTGGCTTCCGTCCCAGGTACGTGCGGTTCGAGACGCCCTGCCCGAGCGCTACCAAGCCATGGTCGACGTCGGCAGCGGCTGCGGCCTCCGACAGGGCGAGATCATCGGTCTGGCGGAAGACACCCTGCAGCTCGACAGCGACACCCTCCGGGTCACCGCTCAGGTCAAGCTGATCCGGGGGGTCGCGGTCTTCGCTCCGCCCAAGGGCAACAAGGAGCGAGACGTACCGCTGCCGTCCTCGGTCGCCACCGCCTTGCGGCGGCACATGGAGAATCACCCGCCCGTAGCAATCAAGCTGCCGTGGGCCAGGCCGGACGGTCCTCTCACCGAGCGACGCCTGATCTTCACCAACACTGCCAGCGGCATCGTCTGGCGAAGCAACTTCAACATCCAGGAATGGAAGCCCGCCCTCGCAGCCGCCGGCCTCATCCCGACGCCCGAACCCGGAAAGCCGTACGCCTCCGCCCGGCAGCACGGAATGCACGCCCTTCGCCACTTCTACGCCTCCGTCCTCCTGGACGCGGGCGAGAGCATCAAGGCCGTGAGCGAATACCTCGGGCACTCCGATCCGGCGATGACGCTGCGGGTGTACGCCCACCTGATGCCCAGCAGCACCGAGCGCGCCCGCCGGGCCTTGGACGGCGTCTTCGGCACGGCCCAGGAGCCCTGACGGCCCAGGGACGGCCCAGCGGGCACAAGACGGCCCCCTACTGGCGACAACATCGCTGGTAGGGGGCTTCTTCATGCCCGGAGCACATCAGTTCTCCGGGCTTCGGCATAACCCTCCCAGTGTCGCAGATCAACTCCGGTTGCCCAGGCCGGAGGGAGGTGGGGGCGGTCACCCGTGGGTGCCGACTGTCAGCGTTGGCCGGCCTCGGACGACCCCCAGTCCTTCCACCACGGCGCGCCTGGCGGAGCGCCCACGACGGGCTCAGCCACATCGCGGCAGCCACCCCTAGGCGGTGATCCGCTCACGCTGCCGCATCCGTGACGGCGGCGGTACGGCGGCCCGGCTCCGCCGGCCCTTCCTGCCCGACCTCGGCGATTGGCCCGAGCACCACCCCTGCGCTGCTGGCCTGATCTGCAGGAATACCGATATGGCCATTGACGGCAGCGCTCGTGCCACGAGAACCGCTCAGCGATACCGCGGCGCTCGACCCCATGACCTCGCGGTGGCTTTCCCTCCTTGCCCGCACGCATAGGCGGGCCCTCCGGGTGGCTCGTGGGTGGCCCCAGTATCGCCTTGATGGAATCTACTTGCCCATCCGGAAAGTACTTTGCCATGATGAAAGAGCGACAGTTCACCTCCGTCATGTGAAGGGCTTGCGTGTCATGAACAGCATTGGAGCAAGGCGACCGGACCCCGAGGCGGCCGCCGCCGCCCTACGGAGCTCGAAGGCCGCGCAGGCCGCAGCCCAGCGCCCCCGTGCGCTGCCGGGCTGGTTCCCCGTGGTGCAGGGCCTGCTGTGCGCGGGGGGATTCGCCGCCCTAGGCCTGTCCATGGCCGACTCCGAGTGGGAAGGGCTCCTCATCGTCATCGCCCTCGTCTGCCTCGCCGGCCTGCTGGGCGCGAGTTGGCTGGGTATGCACCACGGCGGGGTGGCCCCCTGGTTCGCACCCCGTGACACGAGGTCGTCCTGGTTTTCCCGGGGCCTGCCTGCCGTACCGATCGCGGTCGGTCTGCTCGCGCTGATCCCCTACGGCATGACGGGCGGCCTCGTCGGTTTCGGGATCACCGCAGGGCTGGTCACCTGGGCACAAGGCTTCAGGCGCCAGGCCCAGGCCCAGGCGCGGAAACCCTCATGACCGGCCCGATGATCCCCCCCGCTCTGGACAAGGAGATCCACCACCCCACACGGCTGACCGTGGCGGCCTTCCTCTCCGGCTGCGCGGAGGCCGAGTTCGGCGCCGTGCGGGACTACTGCGGCGTGTCGGACTCCGTGATGAGCAAGACGGTCGCGGCTTTGGAGAAGGCGGGCTACGTGAGCGTCCGCAAGGGGTACCTCGGCAAGCGCCCGCGCACCTGGATCTCACTCACCCTCCAGGGCCGCCAGAGGCTCGCCTCACATCTGGCCGCCCTGGAGGAGATCGCCGGAGCCGCCCGCAGAGCGGGGGCCGAGGGCACGGCACCCGACACGTGATGCCGGGCCCGAGCGCTTCGCCGCCCCCACTGTCCATGGCCCCCGAACGCGGGAAAGCACCGCTGGGCGCCTACGGGGGTGCAGACGCCCAGCGGTGCTTGTCCGTCACTGCCCGTTCGGCAGCCCCAGTTCATCGTGTCCGTGACACCGGCACCCGAGATGGCGCTGACGTCCGCCACCGCAGCCGGCGCTCAGTGGCCGTGATCGGCTTTTCTGTGCGCGTCGTTGCGGAGCAGGTGGGGAGGCGGGATGGGCGCTGGTGGAGATGTCGGTTGTCGAGGTCGACCTCATCTCCGCTCACTCTGGCGGTGCATGGGTGGCCGATCGAGTACTTCGACGTACATGATCCGGCTGTCCACGACGTCCAGGCACAGCATGCCTCGTGAAGGCAGGAGCGGCACGCACCGATGGCCGGCGCCGTATGGCTGCCCCTGTGGATGAGCTGCGGTCTGGAAGCTCTGGCAAGAGGCATCGCCGCAGCGGCACTCGTCAACCAGACGAAGATCCCACGCACAATTGGCCAGCTCACGTTCTCCTTCGTTCTCCAGAAGAGTGATCAGCTCTGACACGAGATCCGGGAAGACATCACGGACAAGGGGGTGGTCCTGCTCCATGACCGCAGGGTAGCCAGAGACGGGACAGCCTCAGGCCCGCCGTCAACTATCAACTGGACCAGAACGTCAAGCGCCGGCTGGGATCCGACACCGTTCGAGTGTGCGATCACAGGGCGAACGGCTCGTAAGACATGGCCCGGTCGACGACCTTCTCCGCCGTCAGCTGCGGATCGTGGTCCCAGAAGACGTAGTCGCTGATGTGTGGGCAGCCAAGTCCGCGAGCGAGTGCTGCGATGATCTCGTCGGCTTCGGCCTCGTCGGCGTAGTCGGCGTTCATGAGCCGCTGGACGAGGTGAATGCCTTTCTCTCGACTCATGTTGCGGGACGTCATGCCGCCTCTGTGTCGGGTGTCTGCCCCACGGAGAGGGACGCAGTCGCGTCTCGGGTTTCCGGTGTGGCGATGATGCGCCGGGACATTCGCGGGAGCGTGAGCTCCGAGATCTGCTCGGGTGTGTGGAGGCGAAGCTTTTCAGCTCCTCGGTCTGCGAGCTGATCCTGGTCGGCTCGTCCTGGCCGAGCCGACCGCCGTCGAACAAGTACAGCACCTCGTCGCCTTCAGTCTGGTTCGGGGCCCAGTCGCCCGCGTGCAGACGCCCAAGGGGTGGGGCGATGCCCAGTTCGACGCACGTGCCGCTCGCGCGAGCCCAGCCGCGCCGCTGTGACGTTCAGGGCCTGCCGAATGAGACCGCCTGCAAGGATTGAGCGGACCATCACACGAGACGAGGGGCGAGCATGCTCGTGCTCATACTGTCGGCAGTCGTTCTGCTCATCATCGGCGGCTGCGTCTGCGTCTTCTGGGCAGCCCGGGGCGACGCCCCTCGCTGGGCACGTGGCGTGGCCAAGGCGACGCTGATCGGCGGCGAACTGGCCCGCAGCGCGAGCCGGAGTTCCCGCACCCAGCACAGCGGCGGGGACGACTAGGGGCTGACCTGGGAACCGCGTCCAGCGCCGGCAAGGACCCTGGCACGACGGCGGAGATGCCGGCCGTGCCGCGCGACAACGACCGGCAGGGCCCCGTCGCCGGTCGGCCCAGGCCGTCGCTCCAAGCAGGTCGAGGATGTGAGGCCACACGGCCTTGCCCAGGAGTGCGTCGGCTCCGGCGCCACGGATGCGTCGGCTCCGGCGCCGCGGAACCGAGTGTTCCCGTTCGAGGAGCCGGGCACCCGCGAGCAATGACGTCCTTCTACGCGGCACCGGTGCAGCTGGCGGACAAATGGCAGGGCCCCCCGTGGTTCAAGTGGGCCTTTCTCGGCGTGTGGGCGCTCTGCGGCGTGTTCGTCCTCTTCAAGCTGCGGCAGAACGGCTGGAGGTTCCCCCGGCGGCGCTGAGCCGCGCCGCCGGAGGGCAGTGCCCCCCTCGCCCCTCCCCCTCCGCCCTCGCTCCTACTCGGCCGTGTGCTCCAGCCGGTCCTTCAGGAGCTGCTCGTTGCGTGGGAGTTCCTTGCGGACCTGGGGGCGTACGACGAGCGGGACCAGGACCTTGCCCATGCCGTGGCCCTCGAAGTCGATGTCGATCGTGACGTGCGAGCGGCGACCCTCGTCGTAGGGCTCGACCTCGCCGTGCACCTGGGCCCGTACGGGGCCGTCGACACCGCGCATGCCCCAGCTGTGCGGCGGGTCGTACTCGGTGACCTCCATGGTCATCGGCATGACGCGGCGGCCGACGTGCCGGGTCACCCGGACCTTCGAGCCGATGCCGACGGGCCCCTCGTCGAGGCGCTCCGCTGACACCGCGCTCAGCTGCCACTCCGGCATGTGGCCGGCGTCCATGACGTACTGGTAGACCTCCTCGGGGCGGCGGTCCACGTCGATGCTCTCTCGAATGATGGCCATGATGGCCTCCTTTGGGAGGTACATCTGAATCGTCCCACTTCATGCCTCCGGACGTCTCCCCGAGACGGCAGCGAGCCCCCGACCGGAAGGACGGGGGCTCGCTGACAGAAGTACGCCTCAGCCGGACCCGACGAACAGCACGAGCAGCAGCCACACCACCGGAGCCGTGGGCAGCAGCGAGTCGAGCCGGTCCATGATGCCGCCGTGCCCCGGCAGCAGCGTGCCCATGTCCTTGATGCCGAGGTCCCGCTTGATCATGGACTCACCGAGGTCACCGAGTGTGGCGGTGACCGCGACCGCGAGGCCCAGCACCAGGCCCTGCCACCAGGCACCGTCGTCGATGAGGAACTGCATGCACAGCGCCCCCGCGACCATGGCGAAGGAGACCGCGCCGAGCAGGCCCTCTCGGGTCTTGCCGGGGCTGATGCGCGGGGCGAGCTTGTGCCGGCCGAACCGCCAGCCGACGGCGTACGCCCCGGTGTCACTGACGACCGTGAGCAGCAGGAAGGTGAGCACCCGCTGCGGCCCGTCGTCGGCGGTCAGCATCATCGCGACGAAGGTCGCCAGGAACGGCACGTAGAACGCCGCGAAGACACCCGCGGTGACGTCCCTCAGGAAGCCCTCGGGCGGTTCGGTCATGCGCCAGACCAGGACGGCCAGTGCCGTGAGCGCCATCGCCACCCACGCGCCCTCGGCGCCCCGGACGTACCCGGCGACGACCATCGCGGCACCACCGAGCGCGAGCGGTACGAGGGGCGCCCGGATGCCCTTGCGCTCCTCCAGCCGCTTGGTCAGCTCCCACAGGCCCACCACCACGGCCACCGCGACGACACCGACGAACACGGCCTTGACGACGAACAGCGAGGCGACGATCACCACACCGAGCCCGACACCGACCCCTATCGCGGCACTCAGGTCTCGACCCGCGCTCTTCTTGGACGGCTTGGGCGCCGGCTGCGGGGCGTCGGGCATGGGCTCCGGATTCGTGTCGTTTCGGACCGGGGTGCCGCTCAGCCGAGCAGCCCCCCGGTCGTCATCCTGGTTTCCGCCGAATGCGGTCACGTCGGGCACGATGGGCATGGGGCGAGTCTGAGGCGCTTCATACGCATCGTATGCGGGACCCGCCGGAGCGGCCCCTTGGACGTGCCCCTGGCCCGGGCCCTGGACGTGCCCGTGACCATGCCCTTGGTCGGTGGGCTCCCAGTACCCGGCCTGTGGCGGCGCCCCCCAGGAAGAGTCGTTCATCAGACCTCGAGCAGCTCCGCTTCCTTGTGCTTCAGGAGCTCGTCCACCTGCGTGACGTACTTCGCGGTGGTGTCGTCGAGCTCCTTCTCCGCACGGCGGCCCTCGTCCTCGCCGACCTCGCCGTCCTTGATCAGCTTGTCGATGGCTTCCTTGGCCTTGCGGCGCACGGAGCGGATCGAGATCTTCGCGTCCTCGCCCTTGCTCTTGGCGACCTTGATGTACTCGCGGCGGCGCTCCTCGGTGAGCTCGGGGAACACCACACGGATGATGTTGCCGTCGTTACTCGGGTTGACGCCCAGGTCGGAGTCGCGGATCGCCTGCTCGATGTTGCGCAGCGCGCTCTTGTCGAACGGGGTCACCACGGCCATGCGCGGCTCGGGCACGGAGAACGAGGCCAGCTGGTTGATCGGCGTCGGCGCGCCGTAGTAGTCGGCCACGATCTTGTTGAACATCGCCGGGTGCGCACGGCCGGTGCGGATCGCGGCGAAGTCCTCCTTGGCGACCACGACGGCCTTCTCCATCTTCTCCTCGGCTTCGAGGAGGGTCTCTTCGATCACCACTTGCTCCTGCGTGTCTTGAGTAGGCCCGGCTGCGGTTCCATGTGGGGCGGCGGCCGGCTGCGTCGCGTCTTCTTCCTGCACGGTTCCCGACCGGCAGGACATTGTCCATCCCCCGGCCCGGCTCCGTCCCGTCCGTCCCCCGGACGGGGTTGTACCCGGGGTGTCAGTCCCGGCTGCCGGGGTCCCCCACCAGCGTGCCGATCTTCTCACCCTTGACGGCACGTCCGATGTTGCCCTCCGCCAGCAGCTCGAAGACCACGATCGGGAGCTTGTTGTCGCGGCACAGGGTCACGGCCGTGGCGTCGGCGACCTTCAGATCGCGCGTGATGACCTCGCCGTAGCCGAGGTGATCGAACTTCACCGCGTCCGGGTTGGTCTTGGGGTCGGAGTCGTAGACCCCGTCCACACCGTTCTTGCCCATCAGCAGGGCCTCGGCGTCGATCTCCAGGGCGCGCTGGGCGGCGGTGGTGTCGGTGGAGAAGTACGGCATGCCCATTCCGGCGCCGAAGATGACCACGCGGCCCTTCTCCAGGTGCCGTACGGCGCGCAGCGGGATGTACGGCTCGGCGACCTGGCCCATGGTGATGGCGGTCTGCACCCGGCAGTCCACGCCGACCTTCTCCAGGAAGTCCTGGAGGGCGAGGCAGTTCATGACCGTGCCGAGCATGCCCATGTAGTCGGAGCGGGCCCGGTCCATGCCGCGCTGCTGGAGTTCGGCGCCGCGGAAGAAGTTGCCACCGCCGATGACGATCGCGATCTCCGCGCCGTCACGTACGACGGCCGCGATCTCGCGGGCGATCTTGTGCACCACGTCGGGGTCGACGCCCAGGCCGCCGCCACCGGAGAAGGCCTCTCCGGACAGCTTCAGCAGAAACCGGCCGCGCACTTTGCCGTCGTCGCTCTTCTGGGCCTTGGTGGTCATGGGGGATCCCGCCTCTTTCACGTGTTGCACATACCAAGAAGGCCATTGCCGGTGGGGCGTGTTTCGCATCCCATACGGCAATGGCCTCCTCGTCAGATCTGCTGTCGTCCGCCACTGGTGTGACGGCGTACGCGGACGACTGCTGTCGACCCTATCGGGGTCGGGCGTCGAGCGCGGTACGGACTCAGATGCCGACCTTGATGCGCGTGAAGCGCTTCAGGGTGACACCGGCCTCGTCCAGGATCTTCTGGACGGACTTCTTGTTGTCGAGCGCGTACGGCTGGCCGAGCAGCGTGGCGTCCTTGAAGAAGCCGTTGAGGCGACCCTCGACGATCTTCGGCAGGGCGGCCTCGGGCTTGCCCTCGGCGCGGGTGGTCTCCTCGGCGACACGGCGCTCGGACTCGACGACCTCGGCCGGGACGTCCTCCTTCGAGAGGTACTTCGGCGCGAAGGCGGCGATGTGCTGGGCGACGCCCTTGGCGATCTCGGCGTTCGGCTTGTCCAGCTCGACGAGGACGCCGATCTGCGGGGGCAGGTCAGGCATCGTGCGGTGCATGTACGCCGTCACGTAGCCGTCGGCGAACTGCGCGAAGCGGTCCAGGACGATCTTCTCGCCCAGGTTGGCGTTGGCCTCGTCGACGAACGCCTGGACGGTCTTGCCGGCCTCGATCTCGGAGGCGAGCAGGGCGTCGAGGTCGGCCGGGGAGGTCTTGGCGACGTGCTGCGCGATCTGGTTGGCGACGGCCTGGAACTTCTCGCCCTTGGCGACGAAGTCCGTCTCGCACTTCAGCTCGACGATGACGCCGGAGGAGTTGTCGTCGGCGATGATCGAGACCACGGCGCCGTTCTCGGCGGAGCGGCCCTCGCGCTTGGCGACGCCCTTCTGGCCCTTGATGCGGAGCGCCTCGACGGCCTTCTCGACGTTGCCCTCGGCCTCGTCCAGCGCCTTCTTGCAGTCCATCATGCCGGCGCCCGTGAGCTCACGGAGCTTCTTGACGTCGGCGGCGGTGTAGTTCGCCATGAGTCTGTGAATCTCTCTCGAAGTCTGGAAGATCGAAGATCTGCGGATCCTGCGGTCGCGCCCTCATGGAGCCTGAGGGCGCTGTCCTTCCGCTGACCTACGGGTGAACGGCGGGAGCGGACTTCACCGCGCCGAGGGCGCTGGTGTACGCAGTACCGCTCCCGCCGTCACCACGGGACTGACGGGGTCAGGCCTGCTCGGCCTCGGCCGGCTTGTCGCCCTCGGCCGGCTTCTCGGCCTCGGCGGCGGGAGCCTCGGCCGGAGCGGCCTCGGCGGCGGGGGCCTCAGCCGGAGCGGCCTCGGCGGCGGGGGCGGCCTCGTCGGCCTTCTTCTCGCCCTCGAGCAGGTCGCGCTCCCACTCGGCCAGCGGCTCGCCCGCGGCCTTCTCGCCCTTGCCCTCGGTGGCGACACCGCTGCGGGCGATGAGGCCCTCGGCGACGGCGTCGGCGATGACGCGGGTGAGCAGGGTGACGGAGCGGATCGCGTCGTCGTTGCCCGGGATCTTGTAGTCGACCTCGTCGGGGTCGCAGTTGGTGTCGAGGATCGCGACGACCGGGATGTTCAGCTTCCGGGCCTCACCAACGGCGATGTGCTCCTTCTTGGTGTCCACGATCCAGACGGCGCTGGGCACCTTCTGCATCTCGCGGATACCGCCGAGGGTCTTCTCCAGCTTGGCCTTCTCGCGCGAGAGCACGAGAAGCTCCTTCTTGGTCAGACCGGACGCGGCGACGTCCTCGAAGTCGATCTGCTCGAGCTCCTTGAGGCGCTGCAGACGCTTGTAGACGGTCGAGAAGTTGGTGAGCATGCCGCCCAGCCAGCGCTGGTTGACGTAGGGCATGCCGACGCGGGTGGCCTGCTCGGCGATGGCCTCCTGCGCCTGCTTCTTCGTGCCGACGAACATGACCGTGCCGCCGTGGGCGACGGTCTCCTTGACGAACTCGTAGGCGCGGTCGATGTACGACAGCGACTGGAGCAGGTCGATGATGTAGATGCCGTTGCGCTCCGTGAAGATGAAGCGCTTCATCTTCGGGTTCCAACGACGGGTCTGGTGACCGAAGTGGACGCCGCTCTCCAGCAGCTCCCGCATCGTGACGACGGCCATGGCCGTATCTCCTTGATTTTCTCGGTTGTGCCGCGGATGCCGGACGGCTTCCGCGCCTGACGCCCACTGCGCGCCGTTCCACGAGGGACCGAGGGGCGCTGATACGGGCCCTTTGCCGGGGTTCGTATCGGGGCGTGCGAAGTCGACCCGATGGCTCGGGTCGCCACCAGAAGTGTACGGGACCCGCGGGGTACCGGGTGACGCCGTTGTCCACAACCGGCGGGTGATCCACAGCCGAGGTCCGCACGGGGTGAGGGTCCGGGACGCTTTGCCCATGCGAGTGAACCGGTGTGTCCGCGTGTGTACGCGTCTGATCCTGCTGCTGATCCTCACGGCGTGGGCCTTGCTGGCCCCACCGCCTCGGCTGCTCGCGGCAGGCGCTCCCCTCGGGGACCCCGCCGTTCCGGCGGTCGGCCGCGCATGGCCCGTGGGCCTGCGTCCTCCGGTCCTGCGCGGGTGGGAACCCCCGGCGACGGTCTACGGCCGCGGCCATCGGGGTGTGGACCTGGCGGCGGCACCGGGAACGCCGGTGCGGGCGGTGGCTGCGGGCCGGGTCTCCTTCGCGGGCAGGGTGGCCGGAAAAGGAGTGGTCTCGGTGGAGCTGGCGGACACCGGCGAACCGCCTCTGCGCACGACCTACGAACCGGTGACGGCGTCGGTGGAGGAGGGCGACGAAGTGGCACCGGGCGAGGTGATCGGCACGGCGGACGCGAACGGCTCGCATTGCACGGCTACGTGTGTGCACTGGGGCTTGCGTCGCGGGGAGACATACCTGAACCCCCTGTCGCTCCTGCCCCCGTGGTTGCTCAGCCGGGGCCCGTCCAGGCTGCTGCCGGTGTACTGACCCGGCTGCGGGCAGTCGTGCCGCCGGGGCGACGGGATTCCCCCTGCTCGAGCGAAGCCGGGAGCCTTGGGGAGGGTGGGCGCGGCGCACCCCGCTCCGCCGGGCTGCGGACCCACCCGCGCCGGGCGCGGACGCGGACGCGGCTCAGCCCCGCACACCCCGCAGCGCCATGGACACCGCCGCATCCGCGATGGTCGCCGGCTCCTCCGCCGCCCCCAGTTCGATCCTGCGCACGGCCGCGTCCACCACTCCCTGCACCAGCATCGCCGCGAGCCGAGGCTGCTGGTGCCCCAGCTCGCCCAGCGCCTCGACGATCATCGCGACCAGCCCGCCGTGCGCCGCCCGGATCTTCTCCCGCGCCCCCGCGTCGAGTTCACTCGCGGAGATCGCGACCACGGCCCGGTGCCGCCGGTCCCCGACGAGCTCCAACTGCTGCCGCACATATGCCTCGACCTTGGCCTCGGCCGTCTCCGCCCGCTCCATCGCGGCCGACACGTCCGCCGCCCAGACCGGGAAGTCGACCTCGCACAGTTCCTCGACCACGGCCGCCCGTGACCGGAAGTACTCGTAGACGGACGAACGCGCGAGGCCGGTGCGCTCGGCGAGGGCCGGGAAGGTCAACGCCTCCGTACCGCCCTCGGACAACAAGGAACGAGCCGCGTCCAGCAGGGCGGCTCGCTGCATCGACCGGTGCTCGGCCACGGAGGCCGCTCGAATCCTTGGCACGTCAACACTCTACGGACGCGCCCCGCCGCGCGGGAGTGGTTGATGCCGACCCGAGGGCATCCGGCCGCGTCAGCGGCCGAAGCTCGCCAGTTTCGCTCTGAGCTGCAGCACCGACTTGGTGTGGATCTGGCTGACCCGGCTCTCCGTCACGCCCAGCACGTTCCCGATCTCGGCCAGGGTGAGGCCCTCGTAGTAGTACAGCGTGACCACGGTCTTCTCCCGCTCGGGCAGTGTGTTGATCGCCCGTGCCAGGAACCTCCTCAGCTCCCGGTCCTCGGCCACCTCGACGGGGTTGTCGGCGGCGGTGTCCTCCAGCGTGTCCATGACGCTGAGCCCGTCGCCGCCCTCACCGCCCCCGTGCAGCAGCTCCTCCAGGGCCACCACGTTGGCCAGCGACAACTGGCTGAACACCGCATGGAGTTCCTCGACGGCGATGCCCATCTCGCCGGCCACCTCACCCTCGCTCGGCGTCCGCCGCAGCCGCGCCTCCAGCGTGGCGTACGCCCGCTCCACGTTGCGCGCCTTCTGCCGCACCGAGCGCGGGATCCAGTCCAGCGCCCGCAGCTCGTCGATCATCGCGCCGCGGATCCGGGTGATCGCGTAGGTCTCGAACTTGATCTCCCGGTCGATGTCGAACTTCTCGATCGCGTCGATCAGCCCGAACACCCCGGACGAGACGAAGTCCGCCTGCTCCACATTGGACGGCAGGCCCACGCTGACCCGCCCGGCGACGTATTTCACCAGCGGCGAGTAGTGCAGGATCAGCTGCTCCCGCAGCCGCTCGTCCCCTGTCGCCTTGTACGACCGCCACAACTCGTCGAGCGTCGAGGGAGCGGGCGGCCGCACGCTGCCACCGTCACGGGCGGCTGGGGGGATCGCCGCCCGGTCGGACCCGGAGGTGTGCTGGGGCATTCGTCGCCTTGTGCCGTTCTGCTGCGGAGTGGTGCTGCCGAGGTGAGCTGTCTGTCTGATGTCGAGTTGCCTGTCCGTGTCGGGACCCTCGCGAGCGTAGCGTGACTGTGGCGTCGCGGTGCGCGAAGGGCAGAGGCCAGAGCGGGCGCAGATACGTTCCTCAGGACGCCCCCTCGGGGTGGCGCGGTCGCTCGGCGTGATCACCGCAGGGCCTCAACTGGGCGCATTTCCAAGGGATGTCGGGGTTCCCCCGGACGGCCGAACACAGGCCGTCAGCACGGCCCGCGAGCGTCGCGGACCGACATCACCGCCTGGCGTGTCAACTTCCAGCCGTCGCCGTGTCGTTCGACGTAACCGAGTGCCCGGAGTTCGTACAGTCTCGCGATCGCGTCGTCCGGTGCGGTCCGGGCGGAGCGCGCGATCTCGTCCGGCCCGGCCGTGCCGCGTCCCGGCAGCGCGTCGAGCACCTGCCGGCCGGCCGGCTCCAGCAGGTCCCGGGGCAGGACGGGGCCCCGCCGGTCGGGGGCCAGCTCTCCCATGCCGCCGACCAGTTCCACGACGTCCGCGACGTCGGTGACCAGGACGGCCTCCCCGCGCAGCAGATCGTGCACTCCGGCGGACAGGGCGCTCGTGGCCGGGCCCGGCACACCCATCGTGTGCCGGCCGAGGCGCTGTGCCGCCCGCGCGGTGACCAGGGAGCCGCTGCGGTGGGCCGCCTCGACCACCACCGTGCCGCGGGTGAGCGCGGCGATCACTCTGTTCCGCAGGATGAACCGGCTCGGCGTGGGGTGGTCCCCGGGTGGCAGCTCGCCGATCACCAGCCCCTGTTCGGCGATCCTGCCGATCAGCTGGGTATGGCCGCGGGGGTAGGGGCGGTCGACGCCGCAGGCGAGGACGGCGACGGTGGCGCCGCCGGCTCCGAGGGCTCCTCGATGGGCGGCACCGTCGACTCCGTAGGCGCCGCCCGACACCACGACCCAGCCCCGCTCGGCGAGCCCGGCGGCGAGGGTGGCGGCCATGTGGGCCCCGTACTCGGTGCAGGCCCGGGCACCGACCACGGCGACCGACTTCAGCGCCCACATCCGCAGACCGGCCCGCCCGCGCACCCACAGCCCCAGGGGCCGGGCGTCCCCGAGATCGTCGAGCTGTCCCGGCCACTCCGCGTCCCCGGGGGAAACGAACCGCACGCCGGCGTCCCGGGCGGCCGCCAGATCCCGGCGTGGCCGGGCGGCCTCGGCCCGGGCCACCAGCCCGGCCCACCGCTTCCCGCTGACCCCCGGCAGAGCGGTCCCGCCCTCCCCCAGCCGCCGCACCACTTCCCGGGCCCCGAACTCCCGCACCCACCGCCCGCCGACCTCGTCCCCGGGCTCGATGACCCGGGTGAGAAGGACCCGGCAGAGCAGGTCGTCGTCCGTCATGTGCGGAGTCCTTCCAGGATCGCTCCCCGGCGCACGCCCGTGCGCAGTTCCAGCGCCCAGTTCACGTCGTTCGACGACGGCCTGTCGCGCCCTCCCAGGTCGGCCAGGGTCCAGGCGACGCGGAGCACCCGGTCCAGCCCTCGTGCGGTCAGGAGTCCGCGGTCCAGATCTTGCTCGGCTTTGGCGAGGGCCCCGGACTGGACACGCCACCGGGTACGGAGTTCATGTCCGGGCACTTCACTGTTGGTCCGCCAGGGCGTCCCCTCATAGCGTCGTGCCGCACGTTCGCGCGCCACCTTGACGCGTTCCGCCACGGTCGTCGACGTCTCGGCGCCGGTGTGGAGCTGCAGCAGCTCTGCCCTGGAGACCGGTTCCACCGTCACTCGCAGATCGACGCGGTCCATCAGGGGGCCGGACAGGCGCGCGCGGTATCGCTTGATGGTGGAGGGCCGGCACTCGCAGATGTCATCGCCCCTTCCGTGCCTCCCGCAGGGGCACGGATTGGCCGCGAGGACCATGAGGAACCTCGCGGGCATCCGCAGCAGGCCGGCGGCACGAGCGATCACGACATGGCCTGATTCCAACGGCTGGCGCAGGGCGTCCAGCACACTGCTGTGGAACTCCGCGGCCTCGTCGAGAAACAGCACACCGTGGTGAGCAAGAGAGACCGCGCCAGGCCTGGGCAGGCCGTTTCCACCACCGACGAGCGAGGCCATGGTGGCCGAGTGGTGGGGAGCGCAGTACGAGGGCCTGTCGACCAACGGGTGGCCTGACGGCAGAACTCCGGCCACGGAGTGAACGGCTGTGACCTCCAGGGACTCCTGTCGGCTCAACTCGGGCAGCAGCCCCGGCAGCCGCTCGGCCAGCATGGTCTTGCCTGCGCCCGGAGGCCCCTTGAAGAAGACGTGATGCCGGCCTGCCGCTGCCACTTCCAGGGCGGCCCTGGCCATGTGCTGTCCGGCCACGTCCGCCAGATCGGGTGTGTGATCACTGGTCACGGCGCCCAGCCCGGTGCCCGGCAGGGCCAGGCCCGCCAGGAAGGGGTCGGAACGGATCTCCCTCGGCACGGGCTCTTCCTCGGGTACCGGCTCGTCGGTCAGAACCGCGATCAGCTGTCGCAGGCTCCGCACGCCCAGCACCGAAACACCCGGTACCAGCGAAGCCTCGGGCACCGCACCCTCCGGCACCACCACCTGCTCATATCCCGCCTCGGCGGCCGCCAGCACCGCCGGCAACACCCCCCGCACCGGCCGCACCCGCCCGTCCAGCCCCAGTTCGCCGATCATCACGATGTCGGCCAGGACCTTCGGGTCGATGCGCTCCGCCGCACCGAGGACCGCCGCCGCGACGGCCAGGTCGAAGCCGCTGCCGGACTTCGGCACCGAGGCCGGGCTCAGGCCGACGGTGAGTTTCTTCTGGGGCCAGGCCGCGCCCGAGTTGACGACCGCGGCGCGTACTCGGTCCTTGCTCTCCGTGAGGCTCTTGTCGGGCAGCCCCACCAGCGTGAAGGCCGCGACGCCTGGTTCGAGGTCGGCCTGGACCTCGACGACCACCCCCTCGACGCCCACCAGCGCCACCGAACACGTACGGGCGAATGCCATTCAGGCCACCCCCCGCACATGTTCGACCACGGCGGCTCCGCGGGCCGGCAGCAGCACGCCGACCACGTCGATGCGGACCCCGCCGGGCGGTGCGCCCCCGTGTGTCTGGATCCACCGCTCGGCCAGGCCCCGCAGCCGCTCCGCCTTCTGCGGTGTCACGGCCGCCATCGGATGCTGGAAGGGCCCCTCCCGGCGGGTCTTCACCTCGCAGACGACCAGGACGTCCCCGTCCCTGGCCACGATGTCGATCTCGCCGGTCCGGCCGGAGCGCCAGTTGCGCTCCAGCACCGTCAGTCCGGCCTCGGCCAGCCGTCGTGCGGCCAGACCCTCCCCGTACCTGCCCATGGCACTGCGTGCCAGATGTGCGGTCATGTCGGCACCACCTCCGGCGCCAACGATCACGCACCCGCCCCCACGAAGTGGATCTTGGTGGACGGCCCGGCGACTGTGGAAAACCTCGCCACCCGCCCGGGTGACCGAGCCCCCGTCACCCGCACGGCCCTCACCCGCTGGGCAGCTCCAGATCGCTCTTGTTCAGCTCCTCGATGTTCACGTCCTTGAACGTGAGCACTCGCACCTGCTTCACGAACCGCGCCGGCCGGTACATGTCCCAGACCCAGGCATCCGCCATCGAGACCTCGAAGAACACCTCACCTTGGACCGAGTGCACCTGCATCTCGTAGTCGTTGGTCAGGTAGAAGCGCCGCTCAGTCTCGATCACGTATTTGAACAGACCGACGACATCGCGGTACTCCCGGTAGAGCTTCAGCTCCATCTCGGTCTCGTACTTCTCGAGGTCCTCGGCGCTCATGGCATGTTCCCCTTCAGCCGTGCGATCCCCCCATTGTGCGCCAGTCCTGTGAGCCCCTAGACGATTTCCGGGTCAAGGATCACTGGCCTGGCCGGGGGACCTTCGTCGAGCAGCGTGCGCAGCAGCCCGGCGAGTCTGGTCGGATACACCGTCTCATGTGCCCGGCTCAGTTCCGGACACGTCCACCAGCGCGCTCCGGCGACACTGCGCCGTTCCAGCTCGGTCAGCCCGGTGGCGGCCACCGTCGTGCGGTCCGTACGCGCCAGGTAGTACCACTCGTCCTGGTCCCAGCGGCGGCCCGCGAACGGGAAGGAGCACTTGCGCCGCCACAGCACAGGACCGAGCTCGACCTCGGTGATGCCCGTCTCCTCGGCGAGTTCCCGCAGCGCGGCCTGTTCACGGGTCTCCTCGCCCTCCACACCGCCACCGGGAGTGAACCACCAGTCGTCGGCCGGGTCGTCCGGCTCGTGCCCGTGCAGCAGCAGGATGCGGTCCCGTGGGTCCAGAAGCACGACCCGGGCGACCCTGCGCAGCCCGCCCTCGTAGATGTCCCGGCCCGCTCCCGCGGCCTCAGCGGACACCTGCGGGCTCCGCGGCGCTCTCCCGCCGGGCCCGGGCGGCGCCCGCGCGCTTGGCGATGGGCCCGTAGGCGCCTCCGCCCAGGACGAGCACGGCGCCGGCGATCACAAGGGCGGTGATCGTCCGCAGCGGTCCGGGCGAGGAGAGGGTGCCGAGCGGCTCGAAACCGGTGGGGCGCTGCAGCATGCCCTTCATGGGCCACACCACGCTGTCGACGCGGGCGTCCACGGCGGAGCGTGCCACCGTGCCACTGGCGGCGTCGGTCAGGTGCGCCGTGGAGTCCACGGAATTGCCCCGCTCGTCGCCGAGCAGGAAGAGCCGGCCCTTGGGGACGGTCACGGTCGGGAAGTTGCTCATCTCGGCCGGTGTGCCCTTGGGCAGGTACGTTTCGTCGATCTCCTTGCCGTTGACCTTCAGCCTGCCGTCCTGGCAGCAGGAGACCGTGTCGCCGCCGACGGCGACCACGCGCTTGACCATCGGCGCGTTGGCCCAGGTCGCGTCCTTGAAGACGACGACGTCACCGCGGCGCACCTCGCCGCCGTCGACGCGCTGCGCCAGGATCCGGTCGCCCGCGTCGATCGTCGGGGTCATCGAACTGGTGGGCACGGTGTACGGCCGGTAGACCACCGCTCCCCAGCCGAACCCGCCGAGAAACAGCACAAGGCCCAGTGCGACGGCCAGCCCGGACAGCCGCTGTCCGGTCCGGCTGCCCACCGGGCCCGTGCCCGGGCCACCGCTGCGCGGGGCCGTGTGCGTCATGCTCTCGCCACCCATGGGTCCGCACCCTACCCGGGGGTACTGGCCGGGGTCAGCCCATGGCCGGGATCACTGCTTCCGGCGACGCCAGAGCACCACCGGCACCACGCCGAGGAGCGCGATCCCCTGCGGCGCGACCGTCAGGCCCGCGGCGGCCGGCTGGGCGCTCAGCCCGGACTGGTCGAAGGTGTCCGGGACCGGCAGGGTGGCCCAGCGGTTGATCGGCCAGGCGACGACGACGGCGCGTCCGACCACGTCCTTCACCGGGACCATGCCGTGGTTCTTGTCGGACTGGTTGTAGCGGGAGTCCCGCGAGTTCTGCCGGTGGTCGCCCATGACCCAGATGTAGCCCTCGGGGACCTTGACCTTGAACTGACCGCCCTGGTCGTCGACGCTGCACGGCGTGTTGCCGGCGTAGACGTAGTCCTGCTCGTTCAGCGCCTTGCCGTTGACCGTGAGAGGGCCGGTGTTCTTGCACTCGATGGTGTCGCCGCCGACGCCGACGACGCGCTTGATGAGGTCCTTCTCCTCCACGGACGGCATGAGGCCGATCCAGCTGAGGAAGGTCTGCAGGGCGTTCGGGTCCGTGGTCGGCTCGCCCGCCAGCCAGTTGTCCGGGTCGTGGAAGACGACGACCTCGCCGCGCTCGGGCTCCGAGCCGAACCAGGGCGTGAGTTTGTCGACCAGAACGCGGTCGCCCTGCTGGAGGGTGTTCTGCATCGAGTCGGAGGGGATGGAGAACGCCTGCACCAGGAAGGTCTTGATCAGCAGCGCCAGCACCAGCGCGATGCCGATCAGGATGGGCAGTTCCTTCCAGAAGGAGCGCGGCTTCTTCGGTGTCCTGGCCGTGCCGCCCGGTCCCTGGCCCTCGGCTGTCGTGTGCTCGCCCGTCACCCTGCCGTCCTCGGCTGCCCCGGAGTCATTCCCGGAGGTCACGGCGCTGTCCGCGGCCGGGACGGCGGATTCCGCGGGGCGTCCGCGGTGCTCCTCGCCGTCGTGTCCGGACCGTGCGCCAACCGCCACATCCCCCACGCCAACTCCTCACTCTGTGCCGCCGCCTGCCCCATACGCGGCGCAGGCCCACCACTCCCATAACGAGCGGGAGTTCCGCAGGGGTCGGGAGCTGGATCGTTCCGTTCGGATCGTAGGGGGCAACCCTATGCGACAGTTCGGGAGCAGCGGTCGACCCGGTGGCCGAGTCGGACACGGTGGCGTACGTATTCGGCTCCTCCAGCATGTTCCAGTGCCCGAACGGCCAGGCGATGACCATGGCGCGGCCCACCACCTCGTCCTCGGAGACCGTGCCCCCGTAGTCGGTGTCCTGGTGGGCGCGGGAGTCCGCGGAGTTGTTCCGGTGGTCGCCCATCACCCACAGCCGTCCCTGAGGGACCGTGATGTCGAACGGCGTGTCGGAGGGGGCGGCGCCGGGGTACAGATAGTCCTCGTTCAGCGGGACGCCGTTGACGGTCACCCGCCCTTGTGTGTCGCAGCACTTGACGCGGTCGCCGCCGACGCCGACGACCCGCTTGATGAGGTCCTTCTCGTTCTCGGACGGCAACAGGCCGATGAAGGTGAGCCCTTCCTTCACCTGCTTGATGACGACGGGGTCGGACTTCGGCGTGGTGGGCTGCTCGTCCTGGAGCCAGCCGCCGGGGTCCTTGAAGACGACGACGTCCCCACGCTGCGGCTGTGAGCCGAACCACGGGGTGAGCTTGTCGACCAGGACGCGGTCGCCGATCTGGATCGTCTGCTCCATGGAGCCGGACGGGATGACGAAGGCCTGGACGAGGAACGTCTTCAGCACGAGCGCTATCAGGACCGCCACGCCCACGAGGAGCGGTATCTCCTTCACGGCGCCGCGCCTGCGGCGCCGCTTGACCTTGCGCTGGAGCTTGCGGCGCTCGGCCCGCGTACGGCCGCTGCCGGAGGGACCGGCGGCGCGCCGGGCGCCGGTGGGCAGCAGGTTCTGCGCGGGGCCCGCAGGGACGCCGCGTGGTTTGCCGCGGTTACCCATGGGCGCCCGCCCTGCCGGCGTCGGGCACGCGCGCGTAGGCGTCGGGCCGGTGCAGCCGGGTGGCGTGACCGAACGGCCAGATGATCCAGTCGGCGCGGCCGATCACGTCGTCCACCGGGATCATGCCGCCGCCCGGCGAGCCGAGGTGGTCGCGGGAGTCGCTGGAGTCGCTGCGGTGGTCACCGAGGACGAACAGGGTGCCGCCGGGGACGACGACGTCGAAGGGCACCGCGGACGGGCTGTCGCCGGGATGCAGGAATCCCGACTCGTCGACCGGCCGGCCGTTCACCTGGATCCTCCCCTCCTCGTCGCAGCAGACCACGCGGTCTCCCCCCACACCGACAACGCGCTTGACGTAGTCCGCGTGCCCGAAGTACCCGGTCCCGTCGAACACGACGATGTCTCCCCGCTGCGGCACGGCACCGAAACGGTATGCCAACTTATTTACGAGAACCCGGTCCCCGATCCTCAATCCCGGCTCCATCGATCCGCTGGGGATCTGGAACGGCCGCAGCACGAACGTGCTGAGCAACAGCAGGAACACCAGGCAGACCAGCAGGGTGAGGGTGAACCGGCCGCCCGGAACCCAGGAGCTGACACGCGCCGCCAACGCGAAACGCGACCGGTCCTCCGGCCCTGCGGGTCCCGAGGTGGTCGTCTCGGAGCCGGAAGGGCGGGAGGAGCGGTCGCGCTCCGTGTGCTGTGCTTCGGTGTCCATCGGAGCCAGATGCTATCCGGCCCCGACGCGAACCCCGGAGAGCGCTCAGCTCTCGCGCTTCTCCTTGATCTTCGCGGCCTTGCCGCGCAGCTCGCGCAGGTAGTACAGCTTGGCGCGGCGGACGTCACCCTTGGTGACGAGCTCGATCTTCTCCACGATCGGGGTGTGCACCGGGAAGGTGCGCTCGACGCCGACGGAGAAGGAGACCTTGCGGACCGTGAAGGTCTCGCGCACGCCGGCGCCCTGGCGGCGGATCACGACGCCCTTGAACTGCTGCACACGGGAGCGGTTGCCCTCGATGACGCGGACGTGGACGTTGACGGTGTCGCCCGGACGGAAGGCGGGGACGTCGGTGCGCAGCGACGCGGAGTCGACGGTGTCGAGCAGGTGAGACATTTCGTCTGCTTTCCTCGCTGATGCCACAGGTCATCAACGGAAACTAGGTTTCGGGATCAGGTGTGTGCGAGTCGGGGCGGACGTCGTCTCCCCCTGTGGCAGGGGCGCACGCCGGACGGACGCACAACAGCTGGCTATTCTTCCACGGCGTCGGTCCTGCGCCAAAATCGGCCGCACGGCTCCCCTGCCGGGTCGGGTGCCCAGCCCAGGATGGAGAGCATCTCGCGGTCCTTCTTGTCGAAGGCCTTGGGGTCGCAGCGCTCGATGAGGTCGGGCCGGTGGGCGGTGGTGCGCTTGAGGGCCTCGTCGCGGCGCCAGCGGGCGATCTTCCCGTGGTGGCCGCTGAGCAGCACGTCGGGGATGTCCCGGCCGCGCCACTCGGGGGGCTTGGTGTAGACGGGCCCTTCGAGCAGATTCGCCATGGCGCCGGGCGCGAAGGAGTCGTCCCGGTGGGACTCCGCGTTGCCCAGGACGCCGGGCAGCAGCCGCGCCACGGCCTCCGTGACGACGAGGACGGCCGCCTCGCCGCCGGCCAGGACGTAGTCGCCGATGGACACCTCGTACACCGGTATCCGTGTCGCGTACTCGTCGACGACGCGGCGGTCGATGCCCTCGTAGCGGGCCGGGGTGAAGATCAGCCAGGGGCGCTCGGAGAGGTGGACGGCGAGTTCCTGGGTGAAGGGCCGGCCGCTGGGCGTGGGCACGATGAGGGCGGGCGCCCGGGAGCCCGTCTCGTAGCCGTCGGCGAGGACGGAATCCAGTGCGTCTCCCCACGGCTCGGTCTTCATGACCATGCCGGGGCCGCCGCCGTACGGGGTGTCGTCGACCGTGTTGTGACGGTCGTAGGTCCAGGAACGCAGGTCGTGGACGTGCACGTCGAGCTGTCCACGCGCGCGTGCCTTGCCGACGAGGGAGACGTTCAGCGGTTCCAGGTACTCGGGGAAGATCGTGACGACGTCGAGGCGCATTACGACTCGTCCCGGCTGGATGCGATCTCGGCGCGGTCGTCGATCAGGCCGGGCGGCGGCGTGATGACGGCCTTCTGCTCCTCGAGGTCGATCTCGGCGACGATCTCCTCGACGAAGGGGATCATCACCTCGCTGCCGTCGGGACGCTCCACGATGAACAGGTCCTGGGTGGGCAGGTGCGAGATCTCCGTGATCCGGCCGACCTCGGTGCCGTCCGCGGTGACCACGTCCAGGTCGATGAGCTGATGGTCGTAGTACTCGTCCTCGCCCTCGGGCAGTTCCTCCGGGTCGATCTCGGCGATCAGGAGGGTGTTGCGCAGGGCCTCGGCGCCGGTGCGGTCGCTGACGCCCTCGAAGCGCAGCAGGAGACGGCCGCTGTGGACGCGGCCCGTCTCGATGGTGAGCGGTCCTGCGGATGCGGGATCGGTGGTGAGTACGGCACCGGGACCGAGCCTCAGCTCCGGCTCGTCGGTCCGCACCTCGACGGTGACCTCACCCTTGATGCCATGGGCACGGCCGATCCGTGCGACTACCAGCTGCACGTGTCCATTCTCCTGTCATACGACTGCGGGCCGGGGACGGCCCAGTGGCCCTCCCCGGCCCGAGCCGGTGCTGCTGCGAAAGCGTCAGCGGACGTGGTCCACATCGACGAGGTCGACGCGGACGCCCCGACCGCCGATGGCGCCCACGACGGTACGCAGGGCGCGTGCGGTGCGGCCGTTGCGGCCGATCACCTTGCCGAGGTCGTCCGGGTGGACCCGGACCTCGAGCACGCGACCGCGACGCAGGTTGCGCGAGGCGACCTGCACATCGTCAGGGTTGTCGACGATGCCCTTCACGAGGTGCTCGAGAGCCTCCTCGAGCATGCTCAGGCCTCGGTCGAAGCGGACTCGGCGGCCTCGTCCTTCTTCTCGGCCTTCTTCTTCTGGGTGATCGCCTCACCCTTGCCCTCGTCGTCGCCGCCGATGGCCTCGAACGACGGGCGCGCGGCCTTCTCGGGCTGCGTCAGCAGCGGAGCCGGGGCGGGCTCGCCCTTGAACTTCTGCCAGTCGCCGGTCTTCTTGAGGATGGCCATCACGGGCTCGGTCGGCTGGGCGCCGACACCGAGCCAGTACGCCACGCGCTCGGCGTCGACCTCGATCACCGACGGGTTGTACGTCGGGTGGTACTTGCCGATCTCCTCGATGGCCCGGCCGTCACGGCGGGTACGGGAGTCGGCGACGACGATGCGGTAGTGAGGCGAACGGATCTTGCCCAGACGCTTCAGCTTGATCTTGACTGCCACGGGAGTGGGTTCTCCTGGTTTTGACGTGGTTGGGCACGGCGAGAGAGCCGCGTGGGGTTGCGGTACCCGAGTGCCCGATGGACGCGTCAGCCGGAGGCGAGAGGGTTCCTGTGCGGCTGTCGAGTACAGCTAGCCATTGTGCCACACCCGGCGAGTCGCTCCGGGCCGGGGGCCGGGTCCGCTGCGCGGGCATGCCGACGGCGCACCCGGCGTGGGAGGCGCGGCACGTCCGGGTGCGCCATCGGTCCGAGCCCTGCGCCGAAGACCGGCAGCCACGAGATGCCGGTACGGGGCGTCAGCTCGCTGCCGCTCCCACGATGTCCGGGATCCGGAACGGCTTGCCGCAGCCGCCGCAGACGATCGGCGCCTGGGCGAGGACGGACGGGACGACCCGGACGTTGCGGCCGCAGTCGCAGACCGCCTTGACGCGCACACCGCCGCCCGAGGATCCGTGCCGGGCGGCCGGCCCCCGGAAGGTGCGGGACGTGTCGGAAGAGGTCGCGGCGGTGTGGGCCTTCAGGGCGCGCTGGAGACGCTCCATCGTCGGGCGGTAGCGGCGCTTCGCCTCGGGGGTGAGCGTGACCAGGGAGAATCCGCTGCTGGGATGCGGTTCCTCGGGGTGGTCCAGGCCCAGCTCCTCGGCGATCGCGAGGAATCTGCGGTTGTGGTAGCGGCCGGCACGGGAGGTGTCGCGGACGCCGCGCGCGGCGGCGATGCCATGGACTGCCTCATGGAGCAGTCGCTCGAAGGAGAGCTCGTGACCGCACGCGGACGACGACTCCCCGATCAGGGACTCTGGCGCGGCAAGGTCGGGCAGCTCGGAGTGGTACCGCTGAATGTCGGCCCACGCCTGTGCCAGCTCTGCGGCGAGAACAGGTGGTGTCTGTGTCGTGCTCACGTAATGACAACGAGCCGGGGTGCCCCAGTGTTCCGATTCCGGGCCATCCCAAATAATTTGCACGTACCCGTCAGTTGCCTCTGATGCGTCCTGACGAGGGCGGGTGCGCTGATCTGTGGAGAAGCCTCGCACCTCACCACAAGGTGGTGCGTAGTCCCTCGTACGCCCGCCCGTCTCCCGTCACCACCCTCAGCCGAGGCCCTTCGGGCCACCCTCTCGGTCGGCGCGTATACAAACCGCGCGTGCCGTCGTACCAGAGGTCCGCGGGTGCGCAAGAGGTGTTTCGGCCGCCTGGAGCCCTGCTCAGTAAGCGCGTGCGACGACCGCGACGTTACCGGGTGCGTCGTCGGCTTCCGGCACCGACCCGTCCTCGGCGCCCAGACACCGTACGGTCACCGCGTGATCGGCCAGTTCGGCCTCCCCGAGGCCCGAGCACGGCCCACGGGATGCGCGCCCAGCCGCCGTGCGCGGCGAAATCGCGCGCCTCCTCGGAGGTGGGCCGGAACACGGCCGGCTCTTCGAGCTCTTTGCATCCGCTCCCACAGCCCGTACCCGTACGGGCTGTGGATGACCATGGTGCCGCGCACCGGCCCGTTGTCGGCGAGCTCCGCTTTGGTGATCAAGTCCTGATACCACCGCGGGAAATCGACCGCCCGGGGGTGAGAACAGGTGCCTTGGCCATGGCGAGAGGGTACGGGCCCACGTTGCCGGAATGTGAAATCTCGCCATAGGCACATGACAACTCACAACCCCTTCCGCATTCCACTGGACGACGGGTCGAGGGGGGAGTTTCCTGGCATACGGGGGTAGTGCGAGCGCACTGTCACGGGGGCCATGGAATCGGGCAAGAGGCAACTCTCGGCGGATTGGGGCGCTTACTTATGACACCTACGCTCGTGCGGCAGCACCTGCCTCACGCGGGGGCCGCACCCCGTGTGGACCTGCGTGCACGCGCGCGTGACTGGTCCGAGATCCAGGAGCGGATGCTCGTACCGCTCTACGAGGCCGTCTACGAGCGACTGGACGTGGGTCCCGCGACGCGGCTGCTCGGCCTCGGCTGCGGTTCCGGGCTCTCCCTGCTGATGGCCGCCGCCCGGGGAGCGGCGGTCACCGGTGTCGACGCTTCCCCCGAAAGAATGGCCCTGGCGCGGGAGCGGCTGCTTCCCGGGGCGTCGGGCGGGCCTGCGCGTCCGGGCGCCCGGCTGGTCGACGGCTCGCCCCGGGACACCGCGGAGCCGGGCGCTCCCGGCTACACCCTGGTGACCGCCTTCGAGCCGATCGGGTGCCTGGCGGGCGACTCGGAGGGGCTGGCCGGAGTGCTCGCGGAGGCGACGCCGCTCGCCCGGCGCGGTGCGGCCGTGGTGCTGGCGGGCTGGGGTCCGCCGGAGCGCTGCGCCACGGCGTCCGTGATGCGGGTGGCCACGAAGCTGGCGGAGCCGCTGCGCACCTCGGGCAGCTGGCGCCCCGCCTGCCGCGACGACCTGGAGGAGGTCGCCCACCGGGCCGGGCTCAGGCCGGACGGATCGGGGCGGGTGGCGTGCCCCTTCGGCTACGCCGACGTGGACAGCGCGGTACGCGGCCTGAAATCGACGGGTCTGTTCGACGCGGCGATGACCGCGACGGACCAGGTGCAGGTGGACAAGGAACTCACCGAGGCCCTGCATCCGCACCAGCGGCAGGACGGGACGGTGTGGATGCCGAACGTGTTCCGGTACCTGATCGCCCGGACACCCTGACGCACAGCGCTCCCGATGCAGGTGTGAATGGTGTGAAGAAAACACCAGGGGGAGCTTTTGGTTCCAGCAAGTGGATCATGAACGCTTAGTGTGATCCACCGCTCGGGGGACCTATACATCTGCATACAGGAGCTGCTGTGCCGCACCACCACACCGCGCTGCGCCTCGTCGCGCCAGTCGCCGTCCTCGCCCTGACGCTCACCGCCTGCGGGGGCGGCGACGACACCGCCGACGCGAAGAGCACGGGCACCGCCCAGGCCAAGGCCTCGCCGTCGCCGGAGCCCGCCTCCGGCGGCGAGATGGGGGCCGGCGAGAGCGCCACGGGCAAGGTCGCCGAGGACCCGGGCGAGGTCACCTACGAGGTGCTGGCGCAGAAGGTCGAGGTGGGCACCGAGGCCGAGGCGGCGAAGGCCGTCTCCGAGCCGGACAAGGTCAAGGGCAAGGTGCTGGCCGTCGCGCACGTGAAGTACACGCACAAGAGCGGGCCCGCCCTCACCGACGGCTCCGACGTGCACGACGGCACGACGGTCTTCGCCGACGGACAGCGCGGCTCGGTCCTCATCGGCGCGTCCGAGGACGCCACCGGCTGCGAGGACCCGTACGACGTCGAGAGCTGGAAGCAGGGCGAGAGCCATGTCTTCTGCGAGACGTACGTGGTCCCGGCGAACGCCAAGAGCGTCGAGGTCCACTGGTCCGAGGAGGACGGCGAGCCGTACGTCTGGAAGTTCCCGAACGGCTGACCGGCGAAGCTCCGCACACCGCTGAGGGCGCCCCCTTGAGGAGAAGGGGGCGCCCTCAGTGCCGTTCGGACCGGCCGTCAGCCCATGAACTTCTTGAACTCGTCGGGCAGTTCGAAGTCCTTGCCGCCCTGCTGCGGCAGCCCGAAGGCGCTGCCGCCCTCGGCCGCGGCGGCCCGGCGGGCGGCCTCCTCCTGCTCCTGCTGCTTGCGCTTCATCGGGTTGCCGGAGCGCTGCTTGCCCTTGGCCTGCTTCTGCTTCTTCTTCGTCCTGCCGGGGCCGCCGCCCATGCCGGGCATCCCCGGCATCCCGGGCATTCCGCCGCCCTGGGCCATGCGGGACATCATCTTGCGGGCCTCGAAGAACCGCTCGACCAGGTTCTTGACCGCGCTGACCTCGACGCCGGAGCCCTTGGCGATACGGGCGCGGCGCGAGCCGTTGATGATCGTCGGCTCCTGGCGCTCGGCCGGGGTCATCGACTTGATGATGGCGGCCGTGCGGTCGACGTCCCGCTCGTCGAGGTTGTTGATCTGGTCCTTCATCTGGCCCATGCCCGGCAGCATGCCGAGCAGCTTGGAGATGGAGCCCATCTTGCGGACCTGCTCCATCTGGGCCAGGAAGTCGTCCAGGGTGAAGTCCTGGCCCTTCTTGGACGCCAGCTTGGAGGCCATCTTCTCGGCCTCTTCCTGGCTGAACGTCTTCTCCGCCTGCTCGATCAGGGTGAGCAGGTCACCCATGTCGAGGATGCGGGAGGCCATCCGGTCAGGGTGGAACGCGTCGAAGTCGTCGAGCTTCTCGCCGTTGGAGGCGAACATGATCGGCTTGCCGGTGATCTGCCGGATGGACAGGGCCGCACCACCGCGGGCGTCACCGTCGAGCTTGGAGAGCACCACGCCGTCGAAGCCGACGCCGTCGCGGAAGGCCTCGGCGGTGTTGACCGCGTCCTGACCGATCATCGCGTCGACGACGAACAGGATCTCGTCCGGGGAGACGGCGTCGCGGATGTCCGCGGCCTGCTGCATCATCTCCTGGTCGATGCCGAGACGGCCGGCGGTGTCCACGATCACGATGTCGTGGACCTTGGACTTGGCGTGCTCGATGGAGTCCTTGGCGACCTTGACCGGGTCGCCCACACCGTTGCCCGGCTCGGGGGCGTAGACCGCGACACCGGCGCGGTCGGCGACGACGCTGAGCTGGTTCACGGCGTTGGGGCGCTGGAGGTCACAGGCGACCAGGAGCGGCGAGTGGCCCTGCTCCTTGAGCCAGCGGCCGAGCTTGCCCGCGAGGGTGGTCTTACCGGCACCCTGCAGACCCGCCAGCATGATCACGGTGGGCGGCTGCTTGGCGAAGCGCAGACGCCGGGTCTCGCCGCCGAGGATGGTGACCAGTTCCTCGTTGACGATCTTGAGGACCTGCTGGGCGGGGTTCAGCGCCTTGCTGACCTCGGCGCCGAGGGCGCGCTCCTTGACGTTCTTGATGAACGCCCGGACGACGGGAAGCGCCACGTCCGCCTCGAGCAGCGCGATCCGGATCTCGCGCGCCGTGGCGTCGATGTCCGCCTCGGAGAGCCGTCCCTTGCCGCGCAGGTTCTTGAAGGTCGCTGAGAGGCGATCGGAAAGAGTATCGAACACGGCGCTCGCGGTCCTCGGGGTCGGTGGCTACAGGGAATCGCCCTCCAGGGTATCCCGGCATGACAAGTCACAGGGTCGGCCTCACCCCCGCAGTGTCTCCTCCAGCTTGCGCGCCACCGCCGCCGCCTCGTCCCCGGGCAGCGGCGCGCCTTCCGGGCCGGTCACGTAGAAGGCGTCGACGGCGTTGGCGCCGAGGGTCGAGACGTGGGCGCTGCGCATCCGCACGTTCGCGTCCTCCAGGGCGCGGCCGATGCGGAACAGCAGGCCCGGGGCGTCCTGGGAGCGGACCTCGATGACCGTGGCCAGCCGGGAGGCGGCCGGGTGGACCGACACCCGGGCCGCGGGGGCGATCACGCCCCGGCGGCGCGGATAGGCCGCGTCCCGTTCGGCGAGGCGGCCGGCGATGTCCAGGGAGCCGTCCAGGGCCCTCACGAGGTCCGAGCGCAGCCGGGCGGCCTGCGGCAGCGAGCCGTACTCGGCCGCGACGCGCCAGTCCAGCAGCAGGACGGAACCGTCCACGCCGTCCGGGAGGTGCACGGAGCGCAGCTCGGCGGTGCGTACGGTCAGCCGGTGCATGGCGAGGACGCCGGCCACCGCCGGCAGCACCCCGGGCTGGTCGGGCACGGCGATGAGGAGTTCCACGCCGAGCGGCTCGGGGTCGCCGGACGGCTCCTGCCCGGCGGGCGCCTCGGTCTGGGCCCGCAGGGAGAGCACCGGGCTGCCCGTCGCCGCCGCCTCCAGGGCGAGCCGCTCCTGCTCGGCGGTCGGCGCGGCCTCCTCGGGGTCGTCGGGGGCGTCGCCGGCGAGCACCGCCGAGACCCGTTCGACCAGGTCGGCGACGAGCGAACCGCGCCAGGACGACCATGCGGCCGGGCCGGTGGCGAGGGCGTCGGCCTCGGTGAGCGCGTGCAGCAGCTCCAGGGTGCCCTCGGAGCCGACGGCCTCGGCGACGGAGCGCACGGTGGCCGGGTCCTCCAGGTCGCGCCGGGTCGCGGTGTCGATGAGTGTGAGGTGGTGCCGTACGAGGGTGGCGATGACGGTCACGTCGTGGCGGTCGAAGCCGATACGGGTGGCCACGTCCTTGGCGATGATCTCGCCTGCCACGGAGTGGTCGCCGGGCCAGCCCTTGCCGATGTCGTGCAGCAGCGCGGCGACCAGCAGCAGGTCGGGGCGGCTTACCCGGCGGGTGAACTCGGAGGCGCGCACCGCGGTCTCGATGAGGTGCCGGTCGACGGTCCACAGGTGCACGGCGTTGCGCTGCGGGCGGCAGCGGACGCGCTCCCAGTCGGGCAGCAGCCGGGTGATCAGCCCCTCCGCCTCGAGTGCCTCCCAGACCTCGATGGTGGGGCGGCCGGAACCCAGCAGGGTGACGAGCTGTTCACGGGCCTCGGCGGGCCAGGGCGTGGGCAGCGGGCGCACGGTGGCCGCCAGGCGCCGTACGGCGTGCAGCGAGAGCGGGAGGCCGGCCTGCGCGGCGGCGGCAGCGGCGCGCAGCGGCAGCACGGGGTCGCGTTCGGGGCGCGCGGCGCGGGCGAGCACTACCTCGCCGTCCTGCTCCACCACTCCTTCGGCCAGCGGAGACCGCTCGGCGGTCGGCTTCCCGCCGCCCAGCATGGCGCGCAGCCGGGGCCGCACGGCGCGCGACCGCAGGACACGCCCCACCTCTCGCCAGGTGACATCACTGGCATACGAGACGAGCCGGGCCGCCTCGTACACCTGCCGCAGCAGGGTGTCGGCGTCGAGCAGGCCCAGTTCGGCGGCCACCTGGTCCTGCTCCTGGAGAGCGAGCCGGTCGGTGGCGCGCCCGGTGGCCAGGTGCAGGGCGTCCCGGACGTCCAGGAGCCGGCGCCGGGCGTCGGCGAGGCCCTCGCGGGGGGCGTCGGCGAGCCAGGAGGCGGCGACGGCGCGCAGCGCGGTGGCGTCGCGCAGTCCGCCGCGGGCCTCCTTCAGGTCGGGTTCCAGCAGGTACTGCAGCTCGCCCTGGCGCTCGGCGCGTTCGGCGCACAGTTCCTGGAGTTCGGGCAGGCGTTTGGGGGCCTGGTTGCGCCAGTCGGCCAGGACGGCCGTGCGCAGGGAGGCGGTGAGGCCGAGGTCGCCGGCGATGTGCCGGGCGTCCAGCAGTCCGAGCTGCACCTTGAGATCCTCACCGGCGGTCTTGCGGGCCTCGGCGGGGGTGCGGACGGAGTGGTCGAGGTCCAGGCCCAGGTCCCAGACGGGGTACCAGAGCCGGTCGGCGAGGGTGGCGACGGACTTGGCGTCACTGCCGTCGTGCAGCAGGAGCAGATCGAGGTCGCTGCGCGGGGACAGCTCACCGCGCCCGTAGCCGCCGACGGCGACGAGGGAGGCACCGCGCAGCCCCTCGGCGCCCGCCGCGAACAGGCCGGTGAGCCAGTCGTCCGTGAGTTCGGCCAGGGCCGCACGGCGCGGCGGCCCGGACCGCGCCTCCTCGGTGAGGAGACGCAGCCGGGCCGCCGCGTAGCCGCTGGGTCCCGAGTCCTCTGCTTCCTTCTGCACGTCCGTACCCGTCACCCAGCGACTCCTGTTCCGTTGCCTGCCTCGAGGGTCTTCAGAGCGCGTCGGGGCCGCGCTCGCCGGTCCGGACCCGTACGGCCGTGTCGACCGGGATCGACCAGACCTTGCCGTCACCGATCTTGCCGGTGCGGGCCGCCTTGACCACGACGTCGATCAGCTGCTCGGCGTCGTCGTCCTCGACCAGGACCTCGATGCGGATCTTGGGCACCAGGTCGACGGTGTACTCGGCACCGCGGTAGACCTCGGTGTGGCCCCTCTGCCGACCGTAGCCGCTGGCCTCGGTGACCGTCAGGCCGTGTACGCCGAAGGCCTGCAGGGCCTCCTTGATCTCGTCGAGCCGGTGCGGCTTCACGACGGCGGTGATGAGCTTCATGCGTCCACCTTCTTGCTCGCGGCTGCGGCGACGGGGGCCGTGACGGCCGTCTTGGCGGCACCGCCACCGGCGCCACTGAAGTCGTATGCGGTCTCGGCGTGCTCGGCCTGGTCGATGCCGGCGACCTCGTCGTCCTCGGTGACCCGCATGCCCATGGTCTTGTCGAGGATGAAGGCGAGGATCGCGGAGACGATCAGGGAGTAGCCGAGGACCGCGAAGACACCGGCACACTGCTTCCAGAACTGGGTCAGGCCGCCGCCGTAGAAGAGGCCCTCGACGGTGGACTGGCCCTTGCCACTGGCGAAGAGGCCGATCAGCAGGGAGCCGACGACACCGCCGACCAGGTGGACGCCGACGACGTCCAGGGAGTCGTCGTAGCCGAACTTGTACTTCAGGCCGACGGCCATGGCGCACAGCACACCGGCGATGACGCCGACGGCGATCGCGCCGAGCGGGGTGACCGCGCCGCCGGCGGGGGTGATGGCGACCAGGCCCGCGACCGCGCCGGAGGCGGCGCCCAGCGTGGTGAAGGCGCCGTGGCGGATCTTCTCGTAGATGAGCCAGGCCAGCATGGCGGCGGCGGTGGCGACCTGCGTGTTGACGAACATCAGCGCGCCGACGCCGTCGTCGTTGCCGAGCCAGGAGCCGGCGTTGAAGCCGAACCAGCCGAACCACAGCAGACCGGCGCCGAGCATGACCAGCGGCAGGCTGTGCGGGCGCATCGGGTCCTTCTTGAAGCCGATGCGCTTGCCGATGACGAGGATCACGCCGAGCGCCGCGGCGCCCGCGTTGATGTGCACCGCCGTACCACCGGCGAAGTCGATGACACCCATTTCGAACGCCCAGCCGCCGGTGCCCCAGACCCAGTGCGCGACCGGGAAGTAGACGACCGTGGCCCACAGGGCGATGAACAGCGCCCATGCGCTGAACTTCACGCGGTCCGCGAGGGCGCCGCTGATCAGGGCGGGCGTGATGATCGCGAACATCAGCTGGAAGACCAGGAACACGAACACCGGGATGGTGTATCCGGGCCACAGCTCCGTAAGGCCGATGTTGCCGAGACCGACCCAGTCGGAGTTCCAGCCGATGAGGCTGCCGGAGTCGGTGCCGAACGCCATGGAGAAGCCGTACAGCACCCACAGGATGGTGACGATCCCGAGGCTGATGAAACTCATCATCAGCATGTTCAGGGTGCTCTTGACGCGGACCATGCCTCCGTAGAAGAAGGCCAGACCCGGGGTCATGAGCATCACCAGGGCGGAACAGATGAGCATGAACCCTGTGTTCGCGGCAGAGAGCTTGGGCGCCTCTGCGGCAAGGGTGATGGCTGGTGCCATCGGCGTCTCCTCGTCATTGGTACGGCCCCGTGCGGGCGAAGCCTCGAGCGGACTTGAGGGGCGGGCCGGTTATGCGCCACGAGATTGGCGCAGCGCGGTTTCGGTCGAAGCCCCTCGTTGTTTCGCGGCCGTGACGAAGGCGCGTTCTGTGTTACGCGTCGATGAACTGCCGGATTACGGGCGAGCCGATCGTTATCGTGGCGCAACCTTCGGCTTCAGGCAGCCGTGGGCGCACAGACCGGCCGCGGTCGGCCTTCCGATGACCTGGCATGGGGGAGCCGAGTCGGGCAGTTCGGGAGGGCCGGCCGCGGCCGGGGTTCAGGAGGTCGGAGGGCTTCTCAGACCGCCTCGGCGGTCTCGGGCAGTTCGGCGGCGAGCCGCTCGGTGAGGTCGACGACCTCGCCGAGGTCGCCGAATTCCCGGGCGGCGGTGTCGATCGTCTTCCGGATCCGGGTGTTGACGCGCTCGGAGCGGACCTTCTTGGCGACCTGCATGGCCTCGGTGGCGAAGACCGTGCTCCGCTCGGGTTCGCGCTGGAGGAGGTGCACCGTGGCCATGCCGATCAGGTTCAGTGCGTACGACCGCTGGTGCTCGCCGTCCTCGGCGAAGAGCTTCACGGCCCGGTTCATCAGGGGCTCGGCCAGCGAGGCGTACGTGGGGCTGCGGCCGGCGACGTAGGCCAGGTCGCGGTAGGAGTGGGAGTTCTCGCCGTACAGCTCGGCCTCCGAGAAGAAGCGGATCCAGTCGGGGTCCGGCTCGTCCCACTCGTCGGCCTCGGAGAAGGTGTCCTCGGCCATCCGCACCGCCCGCTTGCACTTGCCGGGCTGCCCCATGTTGGCGTAGGCGCGGGCCTCCATCGCATACAGCATCGACTGGGTGCGCGGGCCGGCGCAGTCACGGCTGCCGTACTGCGCGAGGTGGATCAGCTCCAGCGCGTCGTCGGGCCGGCCGAGGTGGATCATCTGGCGGCTCATGCTGGACAGCACGTACGACCCGAGCGGCCGGTCGCCTGCCTCCTTGGCGGCGTGCAGCGCGAGGACGAAGTACTTCTGCGCGGTCGGCTGGAGCCCGATGTCGTACGACATCCAGCCGGCCAGCTCGGCGAGTTCGGCGGCGACCTTGAACAGACGCCGGGTGGTGGACTCCGGCTGGGGCTCCTGGAGGAGGTCCGTCACCTCGTGCAGCTGTCCGACGACCGCCTTGCGGCGCAGGCCGCCGCCGCACTGGGCGTCCCACTGCCGGAACATCACCGTCGTGGACTCCAGGAGGTCCAGCTCCGGCTTGGAGAGCCGGCCGCGGGCGCGCCCGGAGCCGCCCGCCGGCCCGGGCTCGGCGCGCGGGGCCGGGGGCGAGGGGACGAGCCAGCGCTGCATGGGCTCGATGAGGGCCGGGCCCGCAGAGAGGGCCAGCGAGCTCCCGAGGAAGCCGCGCCGCGCCAGCATGAGGTCGCTGCGCGAGAACTCGCTGAGCAGGGCCACGGTCTGCGGGCCCGTCCAGGGCAGGTCGACGCCGGTGGCGGAGGGTGACTGGCGCGCGGTGCGCAGGCCCAGGTCCTCGACGGAGACGACGACGCCGAAGCGTTCGGAGAACAGCTCGGACAGGATCTTGGGGATCGGCTCGCGGGGGTTCTCGCCGTCGAGCCAGCGGCGCACGCGCGAGGTGTCCGTGGAGATGTGGTTGGCGCCCAACTGGCGTGCCCTGCGGTTGACCTGGCGGGCGAGCTCACCCTTGGACCAGCCGCTGCGCACGAACCAGGAGGTGAGCAGCTCGTTGGGGCGCTTGTCAGCGTGCGTCGCGCTCGCAGCGTTCGTTCCGCTTCCGCCGTTGCCGCTCACTGGAACGCCCCCATCCCTGAGACCACTTGTCGCCGAGTGCGCCAAGCCCTATCAGCATGCCGGTTCGTACGGCCGTCCGTCCGGCCCTTGTCACCCTTCGAACGGAATGACGACTTGCCTCCGGCATACCCACGAGCGCGTGTGCCCCCAGGTCTCGTGCACACAAAGTAATCCTACGATCACCCGTCCAGCCACGGCTCACACGGAAACGCCACCATTCGCCACCCCTTCGAATGAACTCACGTACGCCTGGGCGCGATTCACTTGACACAGCACAACCAGGAGTGGGTGCAGCGATGCACTTGGGGGCGCGCGTCGCCGGACACGCCACCCCGGGCGCATCCGGGCGCCGAGTGGGCGGGCCGCCATCGGGAAGGCGGAAACAGAGAGTCACACACTGCGTCCGCTGCGTAACCACCGGGCGCCGGACCCGTTGGAGGGGGCATGGGCTTCACGATCGGTATCAACCGTGGCATGCGCGACATCCGGTCCGGCTCACGTCGCCGCCGCACGTCGGACGGCACGGCCGTGGCCGAGTACACCGGGCTGTGGGGCTGGGACGTGGTGCCGGGTGCCCGGGCCTCGGCGGGCGCCTGCTCCTGCGGCCGCGGCGACTGCCCCGCACCGGGCGCGCACCGGCTCGATTTCGCGCCGGTGCTCCCGGCCGGCGCGACGCTGGACGCCGTGACCGAGACATGGGGCGAGTTCCCCGGCGCCTCGGTGATGCTGCCGGTCGGCGGGGCGTTCGACGTCATCGAGGTGGCCGAGTCCGCCGGCTGCCGCGCGCTGGCCCGGCTGGAGCGCATGGGCCTGCCCGTCGGCCCGGTCGCCGCGACCCCGGACGGCCGCGCGCACTTCTTCGTCGCCCCCGGCGCCGCCGCCGATCTCCCCGGCCTGCTCTACCGCATGGGCTGGGACGACCCGGCCTCCCTCGACCTGCGCGGCCTCGGCCCGGGCACGTACATCACGGCACCGCCCTCCGACCGCGGCGGCCTTGGCCCGGTGCGCTGGCTGCGCTCCCCCGCCCTGGACTCGGCGTCCCGGCCGCCGGAGGCCCGCCTGGTGCTGGGCACGCTGGCGTACGTGGCGCACCGTTCGCGAGCCTAGTTCCGTACGGACGTACACAGCGAAGCGCCCGTCCCGATCGCGTATCGGGACGGGCGCTTCGTGCGCACATACGAATGTCCGGAGGTCGTCCTCGGCAGGTGCCGAGCTCACTCTCCGATAAGGGCGTCAACGAACGCCTCCGGCTCGAACGGCGCCAGGTCGTCCGCACCCTCGCCGAGCCCGACGAGCTTGACCGGGACGCCCAGCTCGCGCTGGACCGCGACCACGATGCCGCCCTTGGCCGTGCCGTCGAGCTTGGTGAGCACGATGCCGGTGATGTCGACGACCTCGGAGAAGACCCGGGCCTGCACCAGGCCGTTCTGGCCGGTGGTGGCGTCCAGGACGAGCAGCACCTCGTCGACCGGGGCCTGCTTCTCCACGACCCGCTTGACCTTGCCGAGCTCGTCCATGAGCCCGGTCTTGGTGTGCAGGCGGCCGGCGGTGTCGATGAGCACGACGTTCGCGCCCATCTCCTTGCCCTCCTTGACCGCGTCGAAGGCCACGGAGGCCGGGTCGCCGCCCTCCGGTCCGCGCACGGTGTGGGCGCCGACGCGCTCGCCCCAGGTCTGGAGCTGATCGGCGGCGGCGGCACGGAAGGTGTCGGCGGCGCCGAGCACGACGCTCTGGCCGTCGGCCACCAGCACACGGGCGAGCTTGCCGGTGGTGGTGGTCTTGCCGGTGCCGTTGACGCCGACGACCATGACGATGCCCGGCTTGCGGTCCTCCGGCTCGGTCTTGACCGCGCGGTCCATGTCACGGCCGACCAGCGTGACCAGTTCCTCGCGGAGCAGGGTGCGCAGTTCCTCGGGGGTGCGGGTGCCGAGCACCTTCACGCGCTCGCGCAGCCGTTCGACCAGTTCCTGGGTGGGCTGCACGCCGACGTCTGCGGTGAGCAGCGTGTCCTCGATCTCCTCCCAGGTGTCCTCGTCGAGGTGCTCGCGCGACAGCAGGGTGAGCAACCCCTTGCCGAGGGCGTTCTGCGAGCGGGAGAGCCGGGTCCGCAGCCGGACCAGGCGGCCGGCGGTGGGTTCCGGGATCTCGATCTCGGGAGCTTCGGCGGGCGGCTCCTCGACTACGACCGGAGCCGAGCCGTCCGGGAGATCCACCTCCTCGATGGTGCGCCGCGGTTCCTCCCGCGGCGTCTCGGCCTCGTCGCCGACGTGCGGCTCGGCCGGTGGGGCGGTGATGTCGGGCGCTGCGGGCGGGGGCGGGGGCAGCTGCTTCTTGCGCCGGCTGCCGACGATGAGCCCGCCGAGCGCGCCGATCACGACCACGGCGATGACTACAGCAAGGATGACGATGTCCATAACGGGTCCAGTATCAGTCATGGGCCCCCGGGTCACCCCGCTCGCACCGCCCCGCCGGGCCGGGCGCCGCCTGATCTCCACACCTCTGGATGTCTGACGCATCGTCAGCTAACGTCCCCCGGACACCCGCCCGGCGGAGGGAGACGCCCCATGCCCGTCACGGTCGCACGCTTCAACCTCGTCGCTCCCGGGGCGACGCCGGCCGAGCTCGGTGCCCGCTACCGGGCGGCCCTGGAGATGGCCGCGTACGCCGACGACCGGGGCGTGAGCACCGTGCAGACGGAGGAACACCACGGGGCGGACAACAACTGGCTGCCGTCGCCGTTCGCCTTCGCGGGTGCCGTCTTCGGTGCCACCCGGCGTGTCGCGGTCACCGTCTCGGCGATCATCGGCCCGCTGCACGACCCGTTGCGGCTGGCCGAGGAGATCGCCGTGCTGGACCTGCTGAGCGGCGGGCGGCTGGTGACGGTCGCCGGGATCGGGTACCGGCCGGAGGAGTACGCGCAGTTCGGGGTGGACTTCGCCCGGCGCGGGAAACTCCAGGACGAGCTGCTGGAGACGCTGCTGGCGGCCTGGACGGGCGAGCCCTTCTCCTACCGTGGCCGCACGGTCCGTGTCACCCCGCGCCCCTGCACCGAACCGCACCCACTGCTCCTGGTCGGCGGCTCGTCCCGGGCAGCGGCCCGCCGCGCCGCCCGGCTCGGTCTGCCGTTCTTCCCCAGCGCGCATCTGCCGGAGCTGGAGACGTACTACAAGGAGCTGCTGGTCGAGTACGGCACCGAAGGCTGGGTGATGATGCCCGCCGCCGAGACGCCCCTGCTGCACGTTGCGGAGGATCCGGACCGGGCCTGGGCGCAGTACGGGCGGCACTTCCTGCACGAGGCCCGGACGTACGCCTCCTGGCAGCCGGGCGGGATGCGCTCGGCGGTGAAGTCGGCCGCGGCGACGGTCGAGGAGCTGCGGGCGGAAGGCGTGTACCGGATCCTCACGCCGGAGGCGTGCGTGGCGCTGGGGCTGGAGTCCTACGTCCTGCATCCGCTGGCGGGCGGGATGCCGACGGAGGAGGGGTGGCGGAGCCTGCAGCTGTTCTGCGAGCGGGTGCTGCCGGGCCTGGACCGCTGACCCTGCCGGACAAACGGGGGCCCGCCACGCCTCCTCGGTGATCCACTGTCGCCGTGGGCTTGCCGGTCGACGTGTTCACTTGCCGGTCGACGTGTTCATGGGGGCGGCGTACTCGACTGGTGAACGACGGACCGCCGCCCCGGCTCGGGCAGTGGCCGAACCGGGGCGGCGGCGGGTTACGGGGAGAGGGGCAGCGGGGACTTGGCCCTTCCCCCCGAGTCGCGGGACGGGTCTAGCCCATCTCCTCCAGGGTCTTGCCCTTCGTCTCCTTGACGAACTTCAGGACGAACGGGATCGAGAGCGCGGCGAACGCGGTGTAGATCACGTAGGTCGCGGAGAGGTTCCAGTCGGCCAGGGACGGGAAGCTCGCGGTGATGGCCCAGTTGGCGATCCACTGCGCGGCGGCGGCCACACCCAGGGCGGCGGCACGGATCCGGTTGGGGAACATCTCGCCGAGCATGACCCAGACGACCACACCCCAGGACAGGGCGAAGAAGAGGACGAAGACGTGCGCGGCGATCAGGGCGATCCAGCCCTGCGTGGCCGGCAGCTTGCCGTCGACGAGGTGGTAGGAGAACGCCCAGGCCTCCAGCGCCAGGCCGACGACCATGCCGACCGAGCCGATGATCGCGAGCGGCCGGCGGCCGATGCGGTCGACGAAGATCATCGCGATGACGGTGCCGACGATGTTGATGATCGACGTGGTGAAGGAGTAGAAGAACGAGTCGGCGGGGTCGACGCCGACCGACTGCCACAGCGTCGCGGAGTAGTAGAACGCGACATTGATGCCGACGAACTGCTGGAAGACCGACAGGCCGATGCCGACCCAGACGATCGGCTTGAAGAAGAAGCTGCCGCCGAGCAGGTCCTTGAAGCTCGACTTGTGCTCGCTTTTCATGGCGCCCTCGATCTCGGCGACACGGGCGTTCAGGTCGATGTCCTTGCCCTCGACCTCGGCGAGGATCTCCCGGGCGCGCTCGTGCTTGCCGACGGAGATGAGGAAGCGCGGCGACTCGGGGATGGCGAAGGAGAGCAGGCCGTAGAGGACGGCCGGGACGACCATGACGCCGAGCATGACCTGCCAGGCCTCCAGGCCCATCAGCTTGCCGCGCTGGTCACCGTCGGCGGCGTTCAGCAGACCCCAGTTGACCAGCTGCGACACGGCGATGCCGATGACGATCGCGGCCTGCTGGAAGGAGCCGAGCCGGCCGCGGTAGGCGGGCGGTGCGACCTCGGCGATGTAGGCCGGGCCGATGACGGAGGCCATGCCGATGGCGAAGCCGCCGACGACCCGCCAGAAGGCGAGGTCCCACAGCGCGAAGGGCAGCGCGGAGCCGACGGCGCTGACGGTGAAGAGGACCGCGGCGATCTGCATGCACCGGATACGGCCGATGCGGTCGGCTATGCGGCCGGCGGTCGCGGCGCCGACGGCGCAGCCGATGAGGGCGATGGCGATGACCTGGGCGAGGGCCGCGGATCCTACGTCGTAGCGGTCACGGATGGCCTCGACGGCGCCGTTGATCACGGAGCTGTCGTAGCCGAAGAGGAAACCGCCCATCGCGGCTGCCGCCGCGATGAAGATGACGTGCCCGAGATGATCGGGGTGAGCCGTCCTGGCTCCTGACTTGGGTGCCTGCGCTGTGCTGGTCACGTGTACTCCTCGGGCCACCGGCAACGCTGCCGGAGGGGATCAGCCCTTCGAGGTGCCACCTGAAGGTACCTGAAGGTAAAAGGAACGTTGCCGAGACTATGCCTTCAAGTTTCGAAGTCAATAGGTCATTGACTGTGAATCTGAGGCAGGAGTGTGGAGGCAATGTGTTCAAGTGTTGAAGTCATGAAGAGGTGCAGGTGAGACCGGTGTAGTGCACAGGCATCTAGCGGAGGCGCTGGCTGATGACCTTCGACACACCGTCGCCCTGCATGGAGACGCCGTAGAGCGCGTCGGCGACCTCCATCGTGCGCTTCTGGTGGGTGATCACGATCAGCTGGGAGGCTTCCTGGAGCTCCTGCATGATCCGGATCAGCCGCTGGAGGTTGGTGTCGTCGAGGGCGGCCTCGACCTCGTCCATGACGTAGAACGGGCTGGGCCGCGCCTTGAAGATCGACACGAGCATCGCCACCGCGGTCAGTGACCGCTCCCCGCCCGAGAGCAGCGACAGCCGCTTGACCTTCTTGCCCGGCGGACGCGCCTCGACGTCCACGCCCGTGGTGAGCATGTTGTCCGGGTCGGTCAGGATCAGCCGCCCCTCGCCACCGGGGAACAGCCGGCTGAAGACGCCCTCGAACTCCCGGGCCGTGTCGCGGTAGGCCTCCGTGAAGACCTGCTCGACGCGCTCGTCGACCTCCTTCACCACCTGCAGGAGATCCGCCCGCGTCTTCTTCAGGTCCTCCAGCTGCTCGCTGAGGAACTGATGGCGTTCCTCCAGTGCCGCGAACTCCTCCAGGGCGAGCGGGTTCACCTTGCCGAGCTGCTGGTAGGCACGCTCTGCGGCCTTGAGGCGCTTCTCCTGCTCGGCCCTGAGATACGGCCTGGGCCGGTTGCGCGGGTGCTCCGGGTCCTCCGGCAGCTCCTCGCCGTCGGCGGGGGGCGAGGGCGGCACGAGCTGGTGCGGTCCGTACTCCGCCACCAGTCCGGCCGGCTCGACACCCAGCTCCTCCAGCGCCTTGGTCTCCAGCTGCTCGATGCGCAGCCGCTTCTCGGCGCCGAGTACCTCGCCACGGTGGACCGAATCCGTCAACTTGTCGAGCTCGCCCTTGAGATCACGCCCCTCGGTGCGGGCACGGGCGAGTTCCTGCTCGCGGCGGGCCTTGGCGGCCTCGGCGGCGTGGCGCTCCTCGTCGGCGCGGGCCAGGGAGACCTCGACGTGCGCGAGGAGCTGCCGGGCACCGGCGCCGACGGCCTCGGCGACGGCCGCCTCGTGCCGCAGCCGGGCCCGCCGCTGCTCCGCACGCGCTCGCGCCTCGCGTTCGGCGCGGGCGGCCCGGTCCAGCGAGTCGGCCCGCCCGGCCAGTCCCTTGACCCGTTCCTCGTGCGTACGGGCCTGGAGCCGGGCCTCCATCTCGGTCTGGCGTGCGTTGGCACCGTCGGCGGCGAGCCGGTCCCGTGCGGAAGTGTCGGGCTCCTCCTCGATCGGCATCTCCTCGGCGACGGCGAGCCGCTCGGCGAGCTCCTCGACCTCCTGGAGCGCCTTGTCGAGGGCTTCCTGGGCCCGGGCCGCGGCGGCGGTGGCGCGCTCCGCCTCGCCGGTGGCCCCGCGCGCCTGGCCCGCGAGCCGCCCGAGCTGCTGGGCCACGGCGGACTTCTCCCGGTCGGCGGCCCGGCGCCGCTCCCCCAGCTCCTCGACCAGCGCGGCGGCGTCCCTGCGTCGGTCGACGGCCGCGTGCTGGGCCTCGGCGAGCTCCTCGCAGCGGACGGCGAGCTCTTCCAGTTCGGCTGCCGCCTCGTCGACGGAGGCCTGTACTTCGAGGAGGCTGGGGGCGCCGGCGGAGCCGCCGTGGGCGAAGTGGGCGCCGAGGAGGTCACCTTCGGCGGTGACGGCGGTGAGGTCGGGGCGGGCGTAGACGAGGTCTTCGGCGTCTTCGAGAGTGCCGACGACGACGATGCCGTCCAGCAGCCGTCGGACGGCCGGCATGAGGTCAGTGGGGCCGCGTACCAGGTCTGCGGCGTAGGTGCGGCTGGCGTCCGCAGGGCCGTTGTGACCGGTCGCGCCGTTCCCCGCGCTTCCGAGGGCGTCATCTCCTGCCAGGAGCAGGGTGGCCCTGCCCCCGTCCTGTTTGCGGAGGAGCCGGATCGCGTCGGCCGCGGATGCCGGGGACGTGACCGCGACGGCGTCCGCCGCCGCCCCGAACGCGGCGGCCAGGGCGGCCTCGTGGCCGGGGGTCACCGTCAGCAGTTCCGCCGCCGGGCCCAGGAGGCCGGAGAGGCGGTCCTTGGCCGCGAGCAGTATGCCCGTGCCGTCCTTGCGGCGCAGGCCGAGGGCGAGGGCGTCGTGGCGGGCCTGGGTGGCGGCGCGTTTGCGTTCGGCCGCCGTGGTCTCCTCGCGGGCTGCCGTGAGGGCGGTCTCGGCCTCGGTGAGCCGTTGTTTCGCCTCCTCGTGCTGTGCCGCGAGTTCCGCGTCGCCGGCGTCGAGGCCGTCGACCTCCGCCTTGAGTGCCTCGTACTCCTCCTGCGCGGCGACGGCACGTTCCTGCGCCTCGTCACGGGCGGCGGCCAGGCGTTCGATCTCGGCCTGGGCGGAGGCCGCGCGGGAGCGGGCGGCGTTGACCTGGCCGCTGAGCCGGGCCAGCCCCTCGCGCCGGTCGGCGATGGCGCGGGCGGCGTCCTTCAGGCGCCGTTCCTCCTGGGCGAGCGCGCGTTCCAGCTCGGCGCGGTGGGCGACCGTGTCCTCCAGGGCGCGCTCGGCCGCCTCCAGGGCCGCTTCCAGCTCGGCTTCCTGCTCGCGGATGCGGGCGGCCTCGCGCTCCATGTCCTCGGGGTCGCGGCCGCGCCGCTCCTCGGGGGGCGCGGAGGTGGCGCTCTTCACCCGGGCGTCGGCCAGCGAGATCGTGCCGCGCACCCGTTCGGCGAGCTGGGAGAGCTCGTACCAGGTCTGCTGGGCGCGCTGGAGCCGCGGCGTGAGCTGCCTGACCTCGTCCTCCAGGAGGGCCTCGCGCTGTTGCGCCTTGCGCAGTTCCTGCTCGGCGGACTCCTTGCGCTCCTTCAGCGCGGCCTCGTCGGCGACCTCGGCCTTGAGCGCCTCCCGGAGCCGTACGAGGTCGTCGGCCAGCAGGCGCAGGCGGGCGTCGCGCAGGTCGGCCTGGATGACGGCCGCCCTGCGGGCGACGGCGGCCTGCCGGCCGAGGGGCTTGAGCTGGCGCCGCAGCTCGTCGGTGAGGTCCTGCACGCGCGCGAGGTTGGCCTGCATCGCGTCCAGCTTGCGCAGCGCCTTCTCCTTGCGCTTGCGGTGCTTGAGGACGCCGGCGGCCTCTTCGATGAAGGCGCGGCGGCCCATGGGATCGGCGTGCAGTACGGAGTCGAGCTGGCCCTGCCCGACGATCACGTGCATCTCGCGGCCGATGCCGGAGTCGGAGAGGAGCTCCTGGATGTCGAGGAGGCGGCAGGTGTCGCCGTTGATCTGGTACTCGCTGCCGCCGTTGCGGAACATGATCCGCGTGATGGTGACCTCGGCGTACTCGATGGGCAGGGCCCCGTCGGAGTTGTCGATGGTCAGGGACACCTCGGCGCGGCCCAGCGGGGGGCGGCCGGTGGTGCCGGCGAAGATGACGTCCTCCATCTTGCCGCCGCGCAGCGATTTGGCGCCCTGCTCGCCCATGACCCAGCTGAGCGCGTCGACGACGTTGGACTTGCCCGAGCCGTTCGGTCCGACGACGCACGTGATCCCCGGCTCGAACCGAAGGGTGGTCGCCGAGGCGAACGACTTGAACCCGCGGAGGGTCAGGGCCTTGAGGTGCACGCCGCCGGACTCTACCGCCCGGGCATGTCTCACTCCATGAACCCGCGGTTTCGCCGCTGAACGCGCAGGGCACATCAGACGTTGAAGACGGTGAAAGGATGCGGGGGCAAGGAAGCAAGAAAGAAGGGACGCCGACAGGGCGTCCCTTGCACTTCTGACAACTAGGTGGTTGTGACGGGCGGCCCAACCACTGCTGTGCTGTTGTGGAGCGGTGCAGTGATCAGGTGAGCGCAGGCTCCGCCTGGTGTGCGTCAACGCTCTCCATGATCCTGTCGTGAGAAGCGGCAGCCGTCAGCGCTTCGTTCTCCGCCTGGATTCGTCCGAGCTCGGATTCCAGGTCCTGGACGCGCTGCTGGAGCCGTCGCATCTCGGCGAGGAGTCGCGGGTCGGAGCCGCCGACGTAACCGAGAAGCGCCTTTGCCATGATGGATGGTCCTCCACAATGCGTGACCGACCGCTGCGGTGTGGGTCGTGAGGGATTCGCACCCGCGGTATTGGCAGGGCCTGGAGTTGTACTGCCGTTCAGCCATGCCAAACAGCTAAGGTGCGCGGGGCTTTCAGCGTCTCACCAAAAAGTTTGACGGTCAACACGATCACGCCCCGTATTGGGGGGCGGCCCGGGCACGCGCGGCCTGGAACGGCCGTACTGCGGCTTCTGCGGGGCCCTCGGGGCGTGGCGATCATCCTTGCGTGTGGAGCGTGGCAAGGCAAGCGGTTCTGGCAATCACCAGCAAGTTTCCTCTCCGGGCAGCTGCCGGCGCGCCCCCCGGAGGCCGCCCCGGGAGCCGCCCGGCGGGCATGATCAGCGGATGGCGAAGCCGTCGTAGCCGCCGCGCGGTGTGTCCCAGATCTCGGTGACGCCGTCCACGCGGCCGGGCGTGTCGTCGCCCTGGAGCCACTCCAGCAGGCCCTCGCAGCCCTCGCGACCGCCCTCGGCGACCACTTGGACCCGCCCGTCGCCCAAATTGAGAGCAAAGCCACTCAGGCCGCCGATCTCCAATGCCTTGGCCCGCGTGAACCAGCGGAAACCCACACCTTGGACGCGTCCTCGCACCCAGGCGACCAATCGCACATCCTCGCTCATGACTGCAACCTAACCGCCCAAACTCTCTCCGGGCACTTCCTCCCCTTGCGCCATGCGGTACCGTCCCCCCTCAACGAATCTCATATGAAACTCACACGATCGAGTGAGTTTGGTGTTGATCTCGAGGACGAGTCGACCGCCAGGACGAGGAAGGCCAGGACATGGGACGCCACCGACGCTCCGACGCCGGCCGCGCCGCCACGGGCCGCGCCACGGGAATCACCCACGCCGACGGCTTCGCGGAGGGCCACGATCCGCTGTACCCCGCCGCGGACGACGCCCCGACGATGGGCATCGCGCCCTATCTGAACCCGGAGGCGTACGCCGACAGCTACGCGAAGAGCGAGGCGTACCTGTTCGCCGCCGAGGGGCCCGAGGGGGCCGCCGCGGGTGACCGCTACGGCGACACGGCCGTCTTCGCGAGCGACGGGTTCACGCCCGACGTCGGTGCCCGGCGCGCAGGTTCGCACCGCCGCCGCAAGAAGGCCGCCCGGCCGATGCGCACCGGGCTGCTCGGCGTCTCCGCCGCCGTCGCCCTCGGCACGGTCGCGGTCGCCACGGGGGCGGTGCCCGGCCTCGACAACTACAAGCTCGGCGGGGGCGGCGGGGCCGACAAGGTCCAGGCCGGGGACACGCCGACGAACACCCCGATCGAGCAGGGCGGCACCACCGGCACCGCCGACAGCCGGGACGAGACGTCCACCAGCCGGGACGCCGAGCGTTCCGGCACACCGTCGCCGTCCGCCTCGAAGACCTCGGCCGCACCGACGAAGACGCCGGAAAAGCCGGAGAAGACGCAGGAGAAGACTCCGGAGAAGAAGGAGCCGGCGGCCACCCCGAGCGAGAAGCCGGACACCACGCCCTCCCGTACGGCCACGAAGGCGCCGAGGACGCCCAGCGCCTCCGCCGCCCTGTCCGGGGAGTCCGCCGCCGCGGCCCAGGTGCTCAGCCTCGTGAACGAGGAGCGGGCCAAGGTGGGCTGCAGCCCGGTCGCCGCCAACAGCGCTCTCACGGACCTGGCCCAGAGCTACAGCGAGGACATGGCGGCGCGCGGCTTCTTCGACCACACCGACCCGGACGGCCGCACCCCCTGGGACCGGGCCGAGAAGGCCGGGATATCCAACCTCGGGGGCGAGAACATCGCCCGCGGCCAGGCGAACGCCGCGGCCGTGATGGACGCCTGGATGAACAGCCCCGGCCACCGCGCCAACATACTGAACTGCGACTTCAAGACGCTGGGCGTGGGAGTCGAACTCGGTTCCGGCGGCCCTTGGTGGACGCAGAACTTCGGCTACTGAGATAGCCGCAGGTCAGAGGCCTAGGAGACCCCTGGGGCCGTCTCGGGGCCGTCACTCGATGACTCTTCATCCGCGAAGACGCGATCAACGGCGGCCCGGGTCCGGGTCTCGCTCGACGGCATCAGGTGTGCGTAGGTACGCAGGGTGAAGCCGGGGTCATGGTGGCCCAGGTACTCACTGAGAGCCTTGATGCTCTCCCCCGCGTCAAGCACCCGTCGTCGCTTCGCTCCCGCCCAAGAGGCAGGCACACGGGCATGAGGTCAGAACACGTCGTGGCTGGGGCGGTCGGCTCCACGGCTTTAGGGAGCCACCACTTTAGGCAGCCACCATGGGGCGAGCCTCGAAGATCATGGCCCCAACGTCGTGCTTCAACGGGCAGGTCCACAGACTGCCCGACGCGCCGGAAGCTTACGGGCCATGATCACTCGCCTCATGGCAGCTCCCGCCCAAAGCCGCTCCGCCGACCTCACGTCATCGGCCGTTGCAGGCACTGGTAGAACACGCGTATGACCTACAGCTTCACTGCGAAGATCGCTTACGGGTGGCACGAGCCGGGGCCGGACATCTATGCCCTGACTGCCGGAGTTGCCGAGTCAGAAGGCGGAGAGGGCTTCGCGCTTGACTTCCAGTGCAGCTTTGAGGAACCCGATGCGCAGAACATCCGCAACGGCTGCGACTCGTACTGCGTTGTCACCCCCGACCAAGGCACCGCGTACGGATGCGTGCGCACGGTGGAGCTGGATGGAGACATCCTGCGGGTCACGTTCGACCCCGATTCCTTGGAAGCCCTGTTCCTGGATGATCCGGTAGTCGAGGCAGTGCTACATGCACCGGCCGCGGACGTAGCTCACATGAAGGAGGCACTCACGCGCATCCTCGCTTACGGCCGGCCGGACGCGCTCCCGATCGTGATCGGGGTCTGAACTACGGTCGCCACTCGGGCCGTCTCCGGGCCGTGCGGGGATGCTCGACGACGACCAACGCCGACAACCACCGACGGCTAAGTCGCAGGTCGCAGCGTTGATCGATTGGACGACTGCAGGTCAGGGCCCCGGCCCATCACTTCTTCGGCTACCAGGCCCGGCTGACGGCACTCCGGTGGCGTGGGAAAGCCGCAGTCACAGGAGTGCTAACTCCTGGTTAGTGCGAGCTATTGGTTAGCGCTGCGCTGGCGTACGCTGGGATTATGACCACCACCGAGGGGCTCACGGAGGGCCTCGAAGACCTTCCGTTCAACGTGTTCGCCAAGGCCTGCCCGTCGCGCGGCACGCTGGAGCACGTCACGGGCCGCTGGGGCGGCCTGGCGCTCGGCGCCCTGTACGAGGGGTCGCTGCGCTTCAACGAGCTGCGCCGCCGCGTCGACGGGGTCAGCGAGAAGATGCTGTCCCAGACGCTGCACGCCCTGGAGCGCGACGGCCTGGTCCACCGTGAGGCCCAGCCGACCAATCCTCCCCGGGTGGACTACGAACTGACGCCGCTGGGGCGGGACGTGGCCGAGCGGCTGCTCGCCCTGATCCGCTTCGTGGAGGGCAGCATGGAGCAGGTGCTGGCCGCGCGCGAGCGGTACGACTCCGCTAGGGCGTGATTCTGGGCGGCCGCTGGCACTTCGGGCAGTAGTAGCTCGACCGGTTCATCCAGGGCCGTCGCCGCAGGGGTGTGCCGCAGCGCCGGCAGGGCAGGCCCTCGCGCCCGTACGCGTCGAGCGACCGGTCGAAGTAGCCCGACTCGCCGTTGACGTTGACGTACAGGCTGTCGAAGCTGGTGCCGCCCACCGCGAGGGCCGCGTTCATCACGTCCCGCACATGCCCCAGCAGCATCAGGGTGCGGGGGCGGGTGAAGGTCGCGGTCGGGCGTTCGTAGTGGATGCGGGCGCGCCACAGGGCCTCGTCCGCGTAGATGTTGCCGACACCGCTGATCAGCGACTGGTCGAGCAGGGCCCGCTTGATCGTGGACCGCTTGCGGCGCAGGGCCCGGTGGAAGGCCTCGTCGTCGAAGAGCTCGTCGAGCGGATCGCGCGCGATGTGCTCGATGACGTCCGGCAGGCCGTCGGGGGTGTTGTCGTGCAGCGAGAGGCCGCCGAAGGTGCGCTGGTCGACGAAGCGCAGCTCGGTGCTCAGGGCGTCGGTGAAGCGGACGCGGATGCGCAAATGCTTCTCGTCCGGCGCGGTGTGCGGCTGGACCAGGAGCTGGCCGCTCATCCCGAGGTGGGCCAGGATCGACTGGTCGGTGTCCTCCAGGGGCAGCCACAGGTACTTGCCGCGCCGGCTGGGGACGCCGATGCGGTGGCCCTTGAGACGGTGTGCGAAGTCGTCGGCGCCCGCGAGATGACGGCGTACCGCGCGCGGGTGCAGCACCTCGGCCTCGGCGACGGTCCGGTGGGCGACCCACCGCTCGAGACCGCGCCGCACGACCTCGACCTCGGGCAACTCGGGCATGGGCTCCCCCGTCACGGACCTGTGGATGACGCGAGCGCCCGCCCCGGGCAGGGGCGGGCGCTCGGGTGCGCTGTTCTTGCCGCCCGGTGAGGGCGGCGGCGGTCAGCCGCCGACGCTGCCGTCGGTGACCGTCTGGGCGGCCTGAGCAGCTGCCGTCTGCGTCGCCTCGGCGTCCTTCGCCGCCTTGGCGCGCTCGTCCGCCGCGGCCCGGATGGACCGCCATGCGGACTCGGCGGCCTGCTGTTCCGCCTCCTTCTTGCTGCGGCCGGTGCCGGTGCCGTACGAGACGCCTCCGACGCGGGCGGCAGCAGTGAAGGTCTTCTCGTGGTCGGGGCCGGTCTCCGTGACCAGGTACTCGGGAACACCGAGCCCCTCGGTCGCGGTGAGCTCCTGGAGACTGGTCTTCCAGTCCAGGCCGGCTCCGAGGTTCGAGGACTTCTCGATCAGGGGGTCGAACAGGCGGTGCACGAGCTCCGCCGCCGAGTCCAGTCCCTGGTCCAGGTAGACCGCGCCGATCACCGCTTCGAGGGTGTCGGCGAGGATGGACGCCTTGTCCCGGCCGCCCGTGCCCTCTTCACCCCGGCCGAGCCGGATGAAGGAGCCCAGGTCGAGCCCGCGGCCCACCTCGGCGAGCGCACGCGAGTTGACCACCGCGGCCCGCAGCTTGGCCAGCTGGCCTTCTGGGAGGTCGGGGTGGGTGCGGTACAGCGTGTCCGTGACCACGAGGCCGAGGACGGAGTCCCCGAGGAACTCCAGGCGCTCGTTGGTCGGCAGACCGCCGTTCTCGTATGCGTACGACCGGTGGGTCAGTGCGCGCACCAGAAGGGCGGACTCGAGCTTGTACCCGAGCCGCCCTTCCAGAAGCGTGTGGGACGAGGCCTGGTTGTTGTCCGCCGGAGCACTCCCGCTCACACGGGAAGACTTGTTCTTAGGCGTGGACACAGTGCCTCTCACCAGCCGCTCAGACCTCGAGGACCTGGCGCTTGTTGTAGGTGCCGCACGACGGGCACGCGATGTGCTGCTGCTTGGGCTCGTGGCAGCGCTCGCACGCAACCAGGGTGGGGACCGCAGCCTTCCACTGCGACCGGCGGTGGCGCGTGTTGCTGCGCGACATCTTCCGCTTCGGAACAGCCACGGCTACTTCTCCTGCTTCTCGTCGACGCCCGCTTCCGCTTCGGCGCCGCTCATCTCGTCCTTCTCGCCGTCCTTCATGGTGCCGGCGAGTCCCTGCAATGCCGCCCAACGGATGTCGACGGCGTCATGGTGGTGGTCCGGGTCGTCCGCCAGCCGCGCGCCGCACTCGGCGCACAGACCGGGGCAGTCTTCCCGGCACACCGGCTGCATCGGCAGTGCGAGCACCACCGCATCACGCAGCACGGGCTCGAGGTCGAACAAGCCGTCCTCGATGAAGAGCCTGTCCTCGTCGTCCTCGGCGTCGTCGCCCGGTTCCGCGATCACGCGGCCCCGGTCGTCGGCGTCAGGGTACGAGAACATCTCCTGGAACTCCGCTTCGAGCTGCTGCTCGAGCGGCTCCAGACACCTTACGCACTCCCCCTCGGCCGCGGCACGGGCGGTGCCCGTGACGAGCACCCCTTCCATGACCGACTCCAGGCGGAGTTCGAGCTCCACCGGGGCGCCTTCCGGCACTCCGATGACTCCCTTGATACCGAGGTCCTTGGGAGCGTCGACCGTGCGGGTCAGGCGCTGCAGCGCACCAGGCCGCCGGCCCAGCTCGTGTGTGTCGAACACGAGGGGGTTGCGGTGGTCGAGGCGGGCGTTCAGGGCCATTCCAACTTTCGGTCTGCTGAGCTCGGGGGGCGCTGCCCTTCGTTGTTCCCGGGCAGCGTTGATCGCGGACGTACGCGCGACCGAAGAGCCAGGATACTGGACCTTTCGCTTTCGGCCCAATCCGGGGTTCAGGCCTGGCCGCGGCCCTGCTCGTAGGCGCGCAACTGCTCGGCGCTGATCATGCCGGTGTCGAAGAGACTGGTCTCGTCGAGGGCGTAACCCTGCTGGGCCTGGTGGCCCTGCTGCGGCTGCTGCTGGACCTGGTTCGGGTCGTAGGCGGCCTGCTGGGGGTCGTAGCCCTGGTAGGCATAGGGATCGGCGTGCTGGTAGCCGTAGGGGTCCTGCTGGGCGGCGTAGGCCTGCTGATAGTCGCCGTACGGATCGGGCTGCTGGGCGGGGTCGCCTCCCGCGGGGGCGTAGCCGGGGGCCGGTGCGTACGCCGGCTGCGGCTGTCCGTAGTCCTGCTGCCGGGCGGGCTGCCCGGCCGGGGGCTTCTGGTCGGTGAGGGCGGCCAGGTCGGCCAGGTAGTCGGCGTCGCTGGAGTGCTGGACGGTACTCGCGTCGTCGGCGAGGGAGCCGAGGTCGTCGGTGGCGATCCGGCCGTGCAGCTTCTGCCGGCCGCGACCGACGGCCTCCAGGGTCTTGGCGAGGACCGCCTCGAAGGCGCCGAGCTTGACGTCGACGTACTCGTCGGCGCTGCGGCGCTGGGTCTCCGGGTCGTGGCTGCGCTCGGGGGCGTCCTCGTCCTCGTACCCCTGCTCGTCGGTGCCGGGGCCGGTGCCCAGGAGTTTCTCGCGGCCGCGGCCGACGGAGCCCAGGGTCTTGGTGAGGACGACCTCGAAGTTGGCGAGCTTGGAGTCGACGTACTCGTCGGCCTCGGCGCGGATCTCCTCGGCCTCCTGGCGCGCCTCGGCGAGGATGCGGTCGGCCTCGGCCTGGGAACGGCGGGCGACCTCGGTGCCCGAGATCAGCGACCCGCGCTCGGCGTGCGCGCTCTCGATGATCTGCTGCGCCTCCTGGCGGGCCTGCTCGACCATCTGCTCACGGCCGCCGATCAGCTCCTGGGCCTGGGCGAGGGAGTCGGGCAGCGCGGCGCGCACCTCGTCCAGCATCGCGAGCAGTTCGGCGCGGTTGACCACGCACGAGGCCGACATGGGCATGGACCGGGCGCCGGAGACCGCGGAGACGATCTCGTCGAGCTTCTTCTGCACGTCCACCGTGTGCTCGCCACTCTCTACAGATGCGTTGGAGACGGACGGGACGACTGTACGGCCATGGGGCCGCCCCGGAACACCGGGTGACGGGCAGTCAGGCCCCGTGGGGCCGCCGGGGGCCGGTTCAGTCCTTCCTCAGGCGCTCGGTGAGCTCCTGGAGGACCTCGGCCGGGACCAGGTGGGACACGTCGCCGCCCCAGGTGGCGACCTCCTTGACCAGGGAGGACGAGAGGAAGCTGTAGGTGGGGTTGGTGGGGATGAAGAGGGTCTCCACGCCCGAGAGGCCGTTGTTCATCTGTGCCATCTGCAGCTCGTAGTCGAAGTCGCTGACCGCGCGCAGGCCCTTGACGATGGCGGGGATGTCGCGCTGCTTGCAGAAGTCGACGAGCAGGCCGTGGAAGGCCTCCACGCGGACGTTGCCGTACTCGGCGGTGACCCGGCGGATCAGGTCGATCCGCTCTTCGATCTCGAACAGGCCCTTCTTGGCCTGGTTGATCATCACCGCGACGTAGACCTCGTCGTACAGCCTGGAGGCACGGGAGATGATGTCGAGGTGTCCGTTGGTGATCGGGTCGAACGACCCGGGACATACGGCGCGGCGCACTTGTGATCCCTCGCTCTCCGGTCCGGTCATCGTGCGTCTTCGCACGTAGAGGCGGCGCGACCGTACCAAAACGTTCCCTCGCCGTAGCGACGGGCCCGGAGGGGTTCGAAACCCTCGGGCCACCGGAATTCACCGCCTCTGGTGCTGCGCTCCACGGTGACGAGGGCTTCCTCGGCGAGCCAGCGTTCGGTGCGGAGTGTGAGGAGGATCTCCCGAAGATCGTCGTCAGTGACGGCGTAGGGCGGGTCGAGGAAGACGAGGTCGTACGGGGCGCCGGGGGGTGCCGTGCGGATGATCTGTTCCGCTTTGCCTGATCTGACCTCGGCGCCGGGGAGGCCGAGGCTCTTCACGTTCTCGCGGACCGTGCGGACGGCTTTGGCGTCGGCCTCGACGAGGAGGGTGTGGCCGGCGCCGCGGGACAGGGCCTCCAGGCCGACGGCCCCCGATCCCGCGTAGAGGTCGAGGACGCGTTCGCCGTCCAGGGGGCCGCCGAGGAGGGACTGCCAGGTGGAGAAGAGGCCTTCCCGGGCGCGGTCCGATGTGGGGCGGGTTCCTGTTCCTGGCGGGACGGCCAGGCGGCGTCCGCCGGCCCGGCCGGCGATCACGCGGGTCATCTGTGGTCCTTGGTCGAGGGCGGGCTTCGGGTATCAGTGTGGCTGGTCGCGCGGTTCCCCGCGCCCCTTGGGTGGCACACACTCAGCCCTTTTCCAGGTACTGCTCCCTTTCCTCGTCCAGGAGGGCGTCCAGTGCCGTCCGCAGCGCAGGGAGGTGGGTCAGCTCCGGGTCGTTCGCGACCACAGCCGCCGCCTCCTCTCTGGCCTCCGCGATGATCTCCTCGTCCTCGATGACCGCGAGCATCCGGAGGCTGGTCCGGGCGCCCGACTGGGCCTGGCCGAGGACGTCGCCCTCGCGGCGTTGTTCCAGGTCGATGCGGGAGAGTTCGAAGCCGTCGAGGGTGGAGGCGACCGCGCCCAGGCGCTGGCGGGCCGGGCTCGCCTCGGGCATCTCGGTGACCAGGAGGCAGAGCCCGGGGGCCGAGCCACGCCCCACGCGGCCGCGCAGCTGGTGGAGCTGGGAGACGCCGAAACGGTCGGCGTCCATGATCACCATGGCGGTGGCGTTGGGGACGTTGACGCCGACCTCGATGACCGTCGTGGCGACCAGGACATGGGTCTCGCCGGCGGCGAAGCGGCGCATGACGGCGTCCTTGTCGTCGGGGTGCATCCTGCCGTGCAGAACCTCGACCCTGAGCCCCCGGAGGGGGCCCTTGGTGAGCTGATCGGCCACGTCGAGGACGGCGAGAGGCGGGCGCTTCTCCGCCTCGTCCTCCGGGGACTTCTTCTTGGCGGACTTCTTGGGGTCGTCCTCCTCGTCGCCGATGCGGGGGCAGACCACGTAGGCCTGGTGGCCGTTCTCCACCTCCTCGCGGACCCGTTCCCACGCGCGGGACAGGAAGTGGGGCTTGTCGGCGGCCGGGACCACATGGCTGGCGATCGGCGAGCGGCCGGCCGGCAGCTGGTCGAGGACGGAGGTCTCCAGGTCGCCGAAGACGGTCATGGCGACCGTGCGCGGGATGGGCGTGGCGGTCATGACCAGCAGATGCGGGGGTTGTTTGCCCTTGCCGCGCAGGGCGTCGCGCTGCTCGACGCCGAAGCGGTGCTGTTCGTCGACCACGACCAGGCCCAGGTCGTGGAACTGCACCTTGTCCTCGATCAGCGCGTGCGTGCCGATGACGATGCCGGCCTCGCCGGTGGTGAGGTCGAGCAGGGCGTGCCGCCGGGCGGCCGCCCCCATGGAGCCGGTGAGCAGCACGACCTTGGTGGCCTGCTCGGCGCCGCCCAGCATGCCGCCCTCGGCCAGTTCTCCCATCATCTCGACGACGGACCGGTGGTGCTGCTGCGCGAGCACTTCGGTGGGCGCGAGCATGGCGGCCTGTCCACCCGCGTCGACCACGGCGAGCATGGCGCGCAGGGCGACCAGGGTCTTGCCCGAACCGACCTCCCCCTGCAACAACCGGTGCATCGGATGGTCGGTGGCCAGGTCGTCGAAGATCTCTCTCGAGACGCGCTGCTGGCCGTCGGTGAGGGTGAAGGGCAGACGGGCGTCGAAGGCGGTGAGGAGGCCGTCGGGGGCCGGCTTGCGGGGGACGGCGGGGAGTTGGGCGTCCGCGTGCCGGCGGCGGGCCAGGGCGACCTGGAGGACGAAGGCCTCGTCCCACTTGAGGCGGGAGCGGGCGTCCTCGATGTCGGCCTTGGTCTGCGGGCGGTGGATCTTGAGGAGGGCCTCGGGGAGCGGGACCAGCCCGCGGCCCTGGCGCAGGGAGTCGGGGAGCGGGTCGACGGCCTCCTGGGCGGTGGGCAGGACCGTCTGGATCGCCTTGCCGATCTTCCAGGACTCCAGCTTGGCGGTGGCGGGGTAGATCGGGATCAGGGCGCCCGCCCAGGTCTCGACGGACTCCTCCGGGTCGCCGCGCAGCAACTCGTAGGCAGGATGGGCGAGTTGGAGACGACGGTTGAAGACGGAGACCTTGCCCGCGAACATCGCGCGGGTGCCCGGCAGGAGTTCCTTGTGGGGCTTGTGGACTCCGGCGCCGAAGAAGACCAGTTGGAGCCGGCCGCTGCCGTCCGTGATCGTGACCTCCAGGCGCTGGCCCTTGCCGCGCGGGGCCTTGGCGGAGGCGAACGTGTGCAGGCGGGCGTCGGCGACCTGCGCGACCACCGTGACGTGCTCGTCCATGGGGAGGTCGGCGAGGTGGGTGAGCTGGCCGCGCTCCTCGTATCTGCGCGGGTAGTGGTGCAGGAGGTCGCCGACGGTGAGCAGGCCGAGGTGCTCGGCCATCACCTTCGCGGTGGCGGGGCCGAGCACCGACTTCAGCGGTTGGCGCAGGGGTTCTTCCAGTGCGGGCACGAGATCCATTGCACACCACGCCACTGACAATGGCTTCCAGGCCCGCGGCCCGATCGCCGTAAAGATCCTGGAAACCCCTGGTCAGGCGGCTCGCCAGGGCCTTAGGATGACGCGCTCCCGGCCCTCTTCGCGGTCACCGCCCCACCGGGACCGCCCGACCCCGCGCCGTCGCGAGTCCCCCACCGGCGCCGTGATGATGGACTCCCAGACCTCACAGCCCTCCCAGGCACCCCATTCGCCCCCGTCACCTCATACGTTCCAGGTCGACCTGCGTGGTCTGGTGGACCTGCTCTCCCACCACCTCTACTCCAGCCCCAAGGTGTATCTGCGCGAGCTGCTGCAGAACGCCGTGGACGCCATCACGGCCAGACGCGCGACGGAACCCGACGCTCCGTCCCGGGTCCGGCTGTACACCGAGGGCGGCGCCCTGCGCGTCGAGGACACCGGCGTGGGGCTCACCGAGGCGGACGTGCACAGCCTGCTGGCCACCATCGGGCGCAGCTCCAAGCGGGCCGAGGGGCTCGAAGCGGCGCGGTCCGACTTCCTCGGGCAGTTCGGCATCGGGCTGCTGGCCTGTTTCGTCGTCGCCGAGCGGATCCGGGTCGTCAGCCGCAGCGCGCGTACGCCCGGGGCGCCGCCGGTGGAGTGGACGGCCTCCGACGACGGTTCGTACACCGTGCGGACGCTGCCGGACGCCGAGCGGCCCGAACCGGGCACGACCGTGCACCTGGTGGCCCGTGCCGGTGCCGCGGAGTGGCTCGCGCCCGAGCGGGTCGAGGCGCTGGCCCGGGACTTCGGGTCGCTGCTGCCGTACGACGTCCGGGTCGGCGACGAGGCGGTCACCGACCTTCCGGCGCCCTGGGACCGGCCGTATCCGGGCCCGGCCGCCCGTCGCGTCGCCCTCGCCCGGCACTGCCACGATCTGTTCGGCTTCACCCCGCTGGACACGATCGACCTGTCCGTGCCGCTGGCCGGCATCCGCGGGGTGGCGTACGTGCTGCCGTCGGCGGTGAGCCCGGCCCAGCGCGCGGGTCACCGGGTGCACCTCAAGGGCATGCTGCTGACCGAGCGGGCCGAACAGCTGCTGCCCGACTGGGCGTTCTTCGTGCGCTGCGTGCTCGACACGGACAGTCTGCGGCCCACGGCGTCGCGCGAGGCGCTGTACGAGGACGAGACGCTGGCCGGCGTGCGGGAGGCGCTGGGCGAGCGGATCCGTGCCTGGCTGACGGGGCTGGCGGCCGGTGATCCGGACCGGCTGGCCGCGTTCCTGTCGGTGCACCACCTGGGCGTGAAGTCGTTGGCCCGGCACGACCGGGAGATGCTGCGCACGATGCTGCCGTGGCTGCCGTTCGAGACGACCGACGGGCGGCTGTCCCTGGAGGAGTTCGCGCAGCGGCACCCGGTGGTGCACTTCACGCGGACGGTCGAGGAGTACCGGCAGGTCGCGCCGATCGCGTCCGCGCAGGGCATCGGCGTGGTCAACGGCGGTTACACGTACGACAGCGAGCTGGTGCAGGCGCTGCCGTCGGTGCGGCCGGGCACCGTGGTCTCCGAGCTGGACGCGGACACGGTCACCGCGCATCTGGACGCGGTCGACCCGGCCGAGGAGCTGGCCCTGTCCGGCTTCCTGGCGGCGGCCCGGGCCCGGCTCGACCCGCTCGGCTGCGACGTGGTCCTGCGGGCCTTCCACCCGCTCTCCGTGCCCGCGCTGCACCTCGACGACCGGGACGCCCGGCACGAGCAGGCGCGGGCGGACGCCGAGGCGCGGGCCGACGACCTGTGGGCGGGCATCCTCGGTTCCCTGCGCGGCAGCGCACCCCGCGCGCGGCTGGTGCTCAACCATCTCAACCCGCTGGTGCGGCGGATCAGCGCGCTGCCCGACCCGGAGCTGATCGGCACCGCCACCGAGTCGCTGTACGGGCAGGCGCTGCTGATGGCGCAGCGACCGCTCAGGCCGGCCGACTCGGCGCTGCTCAACCGCGCGTTCATCGGCCTCCTGGAGTGGGCCACGCACAGCGAGGACGGTCAGTCATGACGGAGATCACGGACTTCGACGCCCTTCGCGAGGCGATGGCGGAGAACTCCGGGCAGCCGGAGGGGCCGGCCCGCAACGCCCGCGCGGAGGAGCTGCTGACGGCGGCCGAGAAGCTGGGCGTCCCGCTCGCCGTGATCGAGGCCCTCGGCCACCAGCTGAAGGTCTACAACTACAGCTCCGAGAAGGGGAAGATGTTCGTCCCCTTCGCGCGGCTGCTGCGCATGTGGGACGAGCGGCCCGAGGACTTCGACGAGTACGAGACCCACTCGCTGCACTGGGTCTTCAAGTGGGTCTCGGCCGGCATGCTCGACCAGCCGCACATCCCGCTCGCGTCGATCGAGAAGTGGCTCGGCGAGATGGAGCACCGCTACCGGCTCGCCGGGCACTCCGAACGGGCCGTGCGCAGCGCCGAGCACAGTGTGGCCGCACACGTCGGGGACGTGGCGCGGGCGGAGCGGGCGTACGCCGCGTGGCTGGCCGCCGACCGGGACACCATGGCGGACTGCCACGCCTGCGAGCTGCACGGACAGGGCTGGTGGCAGGCGGAACTGGGGCGGGACGCCGAGGCGCTTCGGCTGTGGCGGCCGGTGCTGGAGGGCGAGTTCACCTGCGCCCACGAGCCGCACACGGCCTTCGCGTCCTCCCTGGTGCCGCTGCTGCGGCTGGGCCGCCTGGACGAGGCCCGGGCCAACCACCTGCGGGGCTTCCGGCTCGTCCGGGCGATGGAGAGCATGCGCGGTGCGTACGCCGAGCACGTGGAGTTCTGCGCGCTGACCGGCAACGAGGCCCGGGGTCTGGAGCTGCTCGCGGAGCGGCCGGCGTACTTCACCGACGACGGGCATCCGCAGAGCAGGCTGGACTTCCTGAGCGTGGTGGCCCTGCTCATGGACCGGCTGACCGGGCTGGGGCTGGGCGAGCGGCGGGTGCCGGGGCCGGCCGGGCGGGAGTGGACCGCCCGCGAACTCGCCGCGCACGCGCGCGGGGAGGCCCTCGCCCTGGCGGCGCGCTTCGACGAGCGCAACGGCACGGCGCACGTGAGCGAGCGGGCACGCGCGCGTATGGCGCGGCAACCGCTGGCGGAACGGCTGCCGCTGGGCGTGCGGTCGGTACGCCCGGCTCCCCCGCCCGTTCCCCCGGCCGCTCCGGTCCGCGCCACCGGGCAGTCCGATCTGCCCGCCCTGCTGGCCGAGGCCCGGCGGCTGTCGGACACCCTGCGGCCGAACGCCGTGGAAGCGTGGGCGGCGGCCGCCGAGGCCGCCGGCGACGCCGAGCTGGACCCGCGTGACCGTGCCGAGATGGCCGACCACGAGGCGATGTCCCTCGGCTCCGAGGGCATCGTGCTCTTCGAGCGGGCCGCAGACCTCTACGCCGAGGCGGGCGACCCGGGCGAGGCTCTCGCCGCACGCGCGCGTGGGGCGTACGTCCGCGCGCTCGCGGGTGACGTGGACGGCGCCGTGGCGGCGGTGACCGGCCCGTACGACGAGATCCTCGCGCTGTACGCCGCCGAGGGCACGGGGATGCGCCAGACGGCGTCCGTCGTGATGAGCCGGGCGCGGATCCTGACCCGCCGGGCGCACGAGGGCGAGGGCGAGGGGGCCGCTCTCGCCGAGGCAGAGAACGCCGTCCGTGAGGTTCTCGCGCTCGTCGACGGCCGGACGGGCAAGGACGTACGACTGGCCGCGCGGGTCGCCGAGGCGCAGGCGATGCTCGGGGAGCTGGCGGGGCTCGCCGGGGACCTGGAGACGGCCGCGGAGCTGTTCGCGCGGGGCGCGGCGGCGTTCGTCGCGGCGGGACTGCCGTGGTACGCGGTGGAGTACGAGGCCCGCCTGGCCACCCTGGCCCACCACCTCGGCGACGCGGCGGAGACCGAACGTGCGCTGCGGGCGGCCCTGGAGCACGGCGGAGCGCACCTGGAAGCGCCCGGCCGGGCCCAGCTGCACCTCCAGCTCGCCGAGGTCCTCGGTGGCCGGGGTGATGCCGTGGAGGCCGCCCGGCACGCCCTGGAGGCCGCCCACTGGGCCGACGAGGCGGGTGAGTCGGCGACGCTGGGTGCCTGGGCGCGACAGCAGCTCGGCGGGCTCCTGCTGCGGCAGGGGCGGTGGGCCGAGGCCGCGGAGGTGCTGGAGTCGGCGCTGCCCGACCTGACCGCCGAGACGCACGGCGACGGGGCGGTCGTGCAGACGCAGTGGTGGCTCGGCGACTGCCTGAGCGAGCTCGGCGAGCACCGCGCGGCCGCCGAACGCCGGCTGCAGGCCGCCGAGATCGCCCGGCACTGGCCCGAGCAGCACGACCACGCGACCCTCGCCCACCTGGCCGGGGAGTCCCTCGGGCAGGCCGGACTGCCCGTCGAGGCGGACCGGGCCTACGCCCGCGCGGGCGACCTGTGGCGCGCGCTCGGCAACACCCCCGGCCTGATCCGCTCCCTGCGCGCCCGCGCCTGGCTGGCGTTGGAGACCGAGAGCGGGCCGGCCCAGGCACGTGCCCTGATGGCGGAGGCGATCGGCGCGTGCGAAACGGCACGGGAGGCGGCGTCCGACGAGGAGACCCGGCAGCAGCTCGTGGCCGAACTCGGCGACACCCACCGGCAGTTTGCTGACCTGCTGACCCGATCCGTCTCGGAGGGCGCCGAAGGCCCCGCCGTCCGAGCCGTGTTCGAGGAGGCCCTGTCCCGGCTGCAGCGGGCCGCCGAGGTGTTCGACTCGCTCGGGGAGGGCGCCCTGCACAGTCGCACCGGCGCCGAACTCACCGCGGGCTGGCTGGAGATCGAACTGGGCCGGCCGGCCGACGCGAGGGCTCGGGCGCGCACGGTGCTGTCGGCCTACGGCGGCCACGACGTCCCCGAGACCGATGCCGACGCGCGGACCGAGGGCGACGCGCGGACCGAAGGCCAGGACGGGGGCCGCTCGGCGGTACGGGCCCGTCGGGCGGAGGCGGAGCACCTGCTCCGCGTCGCGTCGGAGGACTGAGCGCCGCCGCGGCACGGACCGAGGGCGACGCGCGGACCGAGGGCCAGGACGGGGGCCGCTCGGCGGTGCGGGCCCGGCGGGCGGAGGCGGAGCACCTTCTCCGCGTCGCGTCGGAGGACTGAGCGCCGCCGCGGCGCGGACCGAGGGCGACGCGCGGACCGAAGGCCAGGACGGGGGCCGCTCGGCGGTACGGGCCCGTCGGGCGGAGGCGGAGCACCTGCTCCGCGTC
>NZ_JBVJSX010000010.1:218009-254575 GCF_055606225.1 Streptomyces sp. NPDC037100
CGTCGCGTCGGAGGACTGAGCGCCGCCGCTCACTCCACGCCGATGAGGAGCAGGGACCCCTGCCGTCCGCCCCGGTAGACGACCGTGTCGACGGCGAGGTACCCCTCGCGGACCCGGCTCTCCAGATGCGCGGCGAGGGTGTCGGGGACGTCGTCGCCGAGGACCAGGGTGACCATCTCGCCCCCGGCCGAGAGCATGCGGTCCAGGACGGTCTCGGCGGTCACCGCGATGTCCGAGCCGATCACGGCCACGTCCCCGTCGATCAGGCCCAGGACGTCGCCGGCCTGGCAGATGCCGGCCATCGTCCAGGACTGCCGTTCGGCGACGGTGACCTCGGCGTAACGGGTGGCCCCGGCGGCCGACGTCATGGACACGACGTCCTCGTCGAAGCGGCGGTCCGGCTCGTGGACGGCCAGGGCCGCGATGCCCTGGACCGCCGAGCGGGTCGGGATCAGGGCCACCCGGACGCCCTCCGCGCGGACCTGCTCGGCGGCCGCGGCTGCGGTGTGGCGCAGGTCGGCGTCGTTGGGCAGCAGCACGACCTCGCGCGCGTGGGCCCGCCGTACGGCCTGGACGAGCTCGCCGCTGGCGGGCGGCTCCCCGGGTCGGGCGAGCACGGTCGTCGCCCCGGCCTCGGTGTACAGCCCGGCCAGGCCCTCGCCGGGCACGACGGCCACGACGGCACGCTCGGTACGTTCCCGAGGCGGCCGCTCGGCGCCGGTGGTGTGCACGTCGCCGGCACCGAAGTGCGTGATGCGGATGCGGTGGGGCCGCCCGGCCTCGATGCCGGCCTCGACGGCTGCGCCCGCGTCGTCGACATGGACGTGGACGTTCCACAGCCCGTCGCCGCCGACCACGACGAGGGAGTCCCCGAGGGCGTCGAGCCGCTCCCGCAGCCGCTCCACGGCCGCGTCCTCGGCCTCCAGGAGGTAGATCACCTCGAAGGCGGGGCCCTCCTCGCCGGGCACGGCGGCGACGCCGTCCGTGCACCCGCCCGGGACGCCGTCGCCAGGCGCGGGGTTTTCGACGGGACCCACGCGCGCGGGGGAATTCCGGCGAGGGTCCCGTGCCTTCTCCCCCGTGAGCGTCTCCACCAGCGCCCCGAGCACCGCGACCAGCCCCCGGCCGCCGGCGTCGACCACCCCGGCGCGCTCCAGGACGGGAAGCCGGCCCGGGGTCTCGGCGAGGGCGGTGCAGGCTCCGTCGTAAGCCGCCCGGGCCACGGTTCCGCAGTCGCCCTGCGCATCGTGGGCGGCATCGGCGGCGGCGTCGGCGGCGGCCGAGGCGACGGTGAGGACGGTGCCCTCGACGGGATGGGCGACGGCCTGACGGGCGGAGTCGGCCGCGCGGCGCAGGGCGAGCCGCAGGTCCCGGCCGTCGGCATGGCCGAGGTCACCGTCGGCCAGCACCTGGGCCATGCCGCGCAACAGCTGGGCGAGGATCGTCCCGGAGTTCCCGCGGGCGCCGATGAGTGCCCCGTGCGCCATCGCCCGGGCCGCGTCGGCGAGCGTCGGCCCCTCGCAGCCCGCAGCACCCGAGCCCGCAGCACCCGAGCCCGCAGCGCCGGAGCGCGCGGCGCCCGGGCCGCCGGCGGCTTCGGCTCCCGCCGCGTGCCCCGCGAACACCGCCTCGACGGCCGCGACCGCGGACTCCACGGTCAGATAGAGGTTGGTGCCGGTGTCGCCGTCCGCCACCGGATAGACGTTGATCGCGTCGATCTCCTCACGCGCCCGCCCCAGTGTCTCCAGCGCGAGACCGCACCAGGTGCGCACCGCGAGAGCATCGAAGAATGTCTGCGGCACCTGCGCCACTACGCCTCCCTGAGCTGCCGGACGTGGCAGGCAGCGTAGACCCCGGGGCGGTGTTCACCGGAAGTGGGCGGGGGCCGGACCCCTGAGCTGCCATGGTAGTTTCGTTCTACGGGTGCAGCCGTTGTATGCTGCTCCGGTTGCCCGATCTGATCGGGCCTTCCCCTGGCAACGCCACTCAGATTTCGACCGGCTGCTCACAGCCCGAGAGTCCTGATCCCGGCCTGCCGGGATCAACCGTAAGTGCATCTGAAGTCTTTGGAGTGACCCGTGGCTGCCAACTGCGACGTCTGCGGCAAGGGGCCGGGCTTCGGCAACAACATCTCGCACTCGCACCGCCGTACGCCCCGCCGCTGGAACCCGAACATCCAGCGTGTGCGTACCGTGGTGGGCGGGACGCCGAAGCGCGTGAACGCTTGCACCTCGTGCATCAAGGCCGGCAAGGTCTCGCGCTGACGCTCAGCTAGCGCGCGGCCACTGCTGGTTCGCTGCAGAGCCGGTCCACCTCTGGTGGGCCGGCTCTTTGCCGTGCCTGGTCGTCAGCGTCGGTCGCGTTCCGTGCCCGTGCGGAAGCGCCAGCCGTGATCCACCGGCCCGATCCCCCCGCCGAGCGCGAACCCGGCCGAGACGGCCCCCGTGACGTACTCCTTCGCCGCCGCCACCGCCTCCGGCACGGACTGCCCCTTGGCGAGCCCGGAGGCGACCGCGGAGGCGAGGGTGCAGCCGGTGCCGTGGGTGTGGCGGTTGTCATGCCTCGGCGCCCGCAGCCAGTGCTCCTCGGAGCCGTCGGTGAGCAGGTCGACGGCGTCCCCGGGCAGGTGTCCGCCCTTGATCAGCACCCAGCGCGGCCCGTACGCCAGCACGGCCGCGGCGGCCGTGCGCATATCGCGCTCCGCCTCGACCCGTACGCCCGCGATCTGGGCCACCTCGTCGAGGTTGGGGGTGGCGACCGTCGCCACCGGCAGCAGCTTCGTACGGACGGAGTCCAGCGCGGAAGCGGCGAGCAGGGCGTCGCCGTGCTTGGAGACGCCCACCGGGTCGACCACCGCCGGGGCGTCCGTCCCGGCGATCAACTCGGCGACCGCCTCCACGAGTTCCGCGGAGGCCAGCATGCCCGTCTTGACCGCCTGCACGCCGATGTCGTCGACGACACTGCGGTACTGGGCCCGCACGGCCTCCACGGGCAGTTCCCAAGCCCCCTGCACGCCGCGGGAGTTCTGCGCGGTCACCGCCGTGACGACGCTCATGCCGTGCACGCCGAGCGCGAGCATCGTCTTGAGGTCGGCCTGGATGCCCGCGCCGCCGCCGGAGTCGGAGCCCGCCACCGTCAGGACGTTGGGGATCATGACTCCATGTCCCCGAAGTGGTCCCAGCCGCCCTTGCTGGTCCAGGGCGCCCCGTCGACCGTCACCTGGGGCAGCGCCGAGGGGTTGAGGACCTCACCGATGACCTTCCAGCGGGCGGGCAGCTTCACGTCCGGCGGGAAGGTCGCCACGATCGCGTGGTCCTCTCCCCCGGTCAGCACCCACTGCATGGGGTCGACCCCGACGGCCTGCCCGATGTCGTTCATCTGGGACGGGATGTCGATCGCCCCGGAGCGGATGTCGATCCGCACCTTGCTCGCCTCGGCGATGTGCCCGAGGTCCGCGATCAGCCCGTCGCTCACGTCGCACATCGCGGTCGCCCCGAGCCCGGCGGCGGCCGGACCCGCGTGATACGGCGGCTCCGGGCGCCGGTGGGCCTCCACGAACGCCCGCGGTGAACGGAACCCCCGCGACAGCACCGCGTACCCGGCGGCCGACCAGCCCAGCCAGCCGGTCACCGCGACGCGATCGCCGGGCCGGGCGCCCGCCCGCGTCACCGGCTCCTGGTTGCGCAGATCGCCGAGCGCGGTGATCGACACCGTGATCGAATCGCCGCGTACGACGTCACCGCCGACCACGGCGGCGCCCGCCACCTGGCATTCGTCGCGCAGGCCGTCCATCAGCTCGCTCGGCCACGTCACCGGCAGCTCGGCCGGAACGACCAGCCCGAGCAGCAGCGCGGTCGGCACGGCGCCCATGGCGGCGATGTCGGCGAGGTTCTGCGCGGCCGCCTTGCGGCCCACGTCGTAGGCCGTCGACCAGTCGCGCCGGAAGTGCCGGCCCTCCACCAGGATGTCCGTGCTCGCCACGACCCTGCGGTCGGGCGCGGCCACCACGGCGGCGTCGTCGCCGGGGCCGACCCGGACCGCCGGGGTGGTGGTCAGACGGGAGGTGAGCTCCCTGATGAGCCCGAACTCACCGAGCTCACCAACAGTGCCCTTCATTGCCCTTGCTCCCCTTCTGTCCCTGTCCGTGCCCGGTCGCGAGGCATCTCAGGCCTCGCTACCGTCGAAGTGACCGTCAAGTTCTGCCGGACCCGCACACCGGCGCGCACAACCCGGTCCCCGCAGGTCTCCCCGCGGCGAGCGGCGACGCGATACCGTGGCGTTCCTTTTCCCCACATGATCCTCGTGGCCGCCCTGGAGGTTCCGTGGTACAGGCGTACATCCTGATCCAGACGGAGGTCGGCAAGGCGTCGACCGTCGCCGAGACGATCGGCAAGATCCCTGGGGTGATCCAGGCCGAGGACGTGACGGGACCGTACGACGTGATCGTGCGGGCCCAGGCCGACACCGTCGACGATCTCGGCCGCATGGTGGTCGCCAAGGTTCAGCAGGTGGACGGCATCACCCGCACCCTGACCTGCCCGGTCGTCCATCTGTAGCCCCCGTCTACCCTGTGCCGGTGAACTCTTTCCGTCACCGGCACCGTTGTGTCTTCCGCGTGTTCCGCCTGCCCGCTGTCGCACTGTTGATCACTGCTGCGGGCTGCTCCTCAGCAGACGACAGCGCGTCGGCGGCGGTTCCCAGTCCGGACGCGAAGGTCGTGGGACTGTGCCGGAACCTGGACAAGGTACTGCCCGCGAAGGTGGACGGTGAGCGTCGTGCGGATCCCGAGCCCGCGTCGGCGCTGACGGCGGGCTGGGGCAGCCCGGCGATCATACTGCGCTGCGGTGTGCCGAAGCCGCCGAAGATGATCGACCCGAAGGTGGCGGACGGTCGGGATCCGGATGCCGTCGCCGGGGGCGTGAACGGGGTCGACTGGCTGATGGAGAAGCAGGACGGCGGGGGGTATCTGTTCACCACCGCCAACCGGGAGGCGTACGTCGAGGTCCGGGCGCCGGAGGGCGTGGACAGCTCGGGTGTGCTGATCGATCTGGCCGCCGCTGTGAAGGAGGCGATCCCCAGGGGGATCGCCTCCTGAGCGCCGGGCGTTGAGGATTCAGCGCAGGCCCGTCGACCTGCGCAGTGCCGCCTGCACCAGCCGGTCGATCAGCTCCGGGTAGCTCACCCCGCTCGCCTGCCACATCTGCGGATACATCGAGATGGGCGTGAAGCCGGGCATCGTGTTGATCTCGTTGATCACGAACTCGCCGTCCTCGGTGAGGAAGAAGTCCGCGCGGACCAGGCCCTCGCAGGACGCCGCCTCGAACGCCTCGACCGCCAGGCGCTGGACCTCGGCGGTCTCCTCGGGCGTGAGGGGTGCGGGGACGAGACCCGGAGTGGAGTCGATGTACTTGGCCTCGAAGTCGTAGTACGCCTGCGCCTCGGGCGGGGGGATCTCCGCGGGGAGGGAGGCGCGGGGACCGTCCTCGAACTCCAGGACGCCGCACTCGATCTCGCGGCCGCGCAGCGCGGCCTCCACGAGGATCTTCGGGTCGTGACGCCGGGCCTCTGCGACGGCCTCGTCGAGTCCGGACAGGTCGTCGACCTTGGTGATGCCGATCGACGAGCCGGCCCGCGAGGGCTTCACGAACAGCGGCCAGCCGTGCTCGCCGGCGAAGTCGACGATCTTCTTGCGGGCGGCGGCACCCTTGTCCCCGTTCGGGGCGGACTGCTCCCACTCGCGCGGGCGGATCACCACGTACGGGCCGACCTTCAGCCCGAAGGAGGTGAACACCCGCTTCATGTACTCCTTGTCCTGGCCCACGGCCGAGGCGAGCACACCCGAACCCACGTACGGGACGCCGGAGAGCTCCAGGAGGCCCTGGACGGTGCCGTCCTCGCCGTACGGGCCGTGCAGCACCGGGAAGACCACGTCGACCTCGCCGAGCGCCTTGGGGACCGATCCCGGCTCGCTGTAGACGACTTCGCGGTTGGCGGGGTCGACCGGGAGGATCACTCCGCCCTCGGCCGACTCCGCGAGCGCGTCGACGCTCGGCGGGCGCCGGTCGACGATCGCCATCCGCTCCGGTTCGTCCGCCGTGAGCGCCCAACGCCCTTCCGGGGTGATGCCGATCGGCAGGACGTCGTACTTCGTCCGGTCGATGGCCTTGAGGACGGCGCCGGCGGTGACCACGGAGATCCCGTGTTCGGAGCTGCGCCCGCCGAACACGACGGCCACACGCGGCTTGCGAGGCGGCTGCTCGGGGCTCTGGGGGAGGTTCTCGGTGCTCATATCGCGTTGAGAGTACCCGTTGGTAGGGCCGCTAGTAAGCGCCGCCGGCCTCGCGTCGCTCAGCGTCGTTCGGGCTTCGCGCTGCGCGACATCAGCTCCTTGAGAGCCACCACCGGGGGCTTGCCCTCGTGCACGATGCCGACGACCGTCTCGGTGATGGGCATGTCGACGCCGTGCCGGCGGGCCAGGTCGAGCACCGACTCGCAGGACTTGACGCCCTCCGCGGTCTGCTTGGTGACCGCGATGGTCTCCTGGAGGGTCATGCCCTTGCCGAGGTTGGTGCCGAAGGTGTGGTTGCGCGACAGCGGCGAGGAGCAGGTGGCCACCAGGTCGCCCAGGCCCGCGAGTCCGGAGAAGGTCAGCGGATCGGCGCCGAGCGCCATGCCGAGCCGGGTGGTCTCGGCGAGACCGCGGGTGATGAGCGATCCCTTGGCGTTGTCGCCGAGTCCCATGCCGTCCGCGATGCCGACCGCGAGACCGATGACGTTCTTCACGGCTCCGCCCAGTTCGCAACCCACCACGTCCGTGTTGGTGTACGGGCGGAAGTACGGCGTGTGGCAGGCGGCCTGGAGCCGCTGGGCGACGGCCTCGTCGGTGCAGGCCACCACGGCCGCGGCCGGCATCCGCGCGGCGATCTCCCGCGCCAGGTTGGGCCCGGTGACCACGGCGATCCGCTCCGGGCCGACCTTGGCGACGTCGTCGATGACCTCGCTCATCCGCATCGCGGAGCCGAGTTCGACGCCCTTCATCAGCGACACCAGTACCGTGCCGGGGGCCAGCAGCGGGCTCCACTCGGCGAGGTTGCCGCGCAGGGTCTGCGAGGGCACCGACAGCACCGTGAAGTCGGCGTCCGCGGCGGCCCGGGCGGGATCGGTGGTCGCCCGGACGTTCTCCGGGAGCTCGACGCCCGGGAAGTAGTCGGGATTGGTCCGCGTGGAGTTGATCGCCTCCGCGACCTCCGGACGGCGCGCCCACAGGGTGACCTCGCACCCCGCGTCGGCGAGCACCATGCCGAAGGCCGTACCCCACGAACCGGCGCTCAGGACCGCCGCCTTGACCGGCTTGCTCACTTGCCCAGCCCCTCTTCCTGCACGGTCTGTCCGGACTTCTGGTGCGTCTGCGTCTGAGCCTGCGTGCGGCGCCGCTGTTCGATCCGCTCCCGGCGCGGGTCGTACGGCGTCTCGGGTGCCTTCTCGCCCCGGATCAGCTCCAGCTGCGCGGTGACGGCGGCCATGATGACCTCCGTGGCCTCCTTCAGCAGTTCCGCGGTCATCTCCCGGTCGTAGAACCGCGCGAGGTCCACGGGCGGCCCGGCGAGTACGCGGTGCGTCTTGCGGGGCAGCAGATTCGGCTTCTTCGCGTACGGCGGCAGCAGTTCGTTGCAGCCCCACTGGGCGACGGGGATGACCGGGCACTTGGTCTGCAGAGCGACGCGCGCGGCCCCGGTCTTGGCGGTCATGGGCCAGCCGTCCGGGTCGCGCGTGAGGGTGCCCTCCGGGTAGAAGGCCACGCATTCCCCGCGGTCCACGGCGTCGATCGCGGCCCGGAAGGCACTCAGCGCGTCCGTGCTCTCGCGGTAGACGGGGATCTGCCCGGTGCCCCGCATCGCGGCCCCGACGAATCCCTTCTTGAAAAGCCCGCTCTTCGCGAGGAATCGCGGGACGCGCCCGGTGTTGTACTGAAAGTGCGCGTAAGCGAAGGGATCGACGTGCGAATTGTGGTTCACCGCGGTGATAAATCCACCCTCGGCCGGAATGTGCTCCATTCCACGCCAGTCCCGCCTGAGCAGAACCACCAGCGGCGGTTTGCAGATCACCGCGGCGAAGCGGTACCAGAAGCCGATTCTGCGGCGGGGCACGCGGACACCTTCCTCTTGGGCTGAAGCCGGGGCCACGGGGGGCCGCACAAGTGTCGCCCCAGGCCGCCGGTCTGTCGAGAACACCGTACGCCCCGGCACGCCACCCGCCCGATGCCCCGGGTGACAATGACCGCGACAAGAGGAGGACGGAACCCCCGTGCAGTGGACCCTGGTCGTACCCCTGAAGCCCCTGGCCCAGGCCAAGAGCAGGCTTGCGGACACCGCGGACGACGGGCTGCGGCCGGACCTGGCGCTGGCCTTCGCCCAGGACACGGTGGCGGCCGCGCTGGCCTGCCCGGGAGTGGGGGATGTGGCAGTCGTCACGGACGACGCCCGGGCAGGCCGTGAGCTGGCCGCGCTGGGCGCCGCGATCATCCCCGACGAGCCGGGCGGCGGTCTCAACGCCGCCCTCGCACACGCGACGCGGGCCGTACGGTCCGCCCGCCCGGCCCGAGCGGTGGCCGCGTTGAACGCCGATCTGCCGGCCCTGCGCCCGGCGGAATTGTCCCGGGTACTGGATGCCGCCGCCGAATTCCCGCGCGCATTTCTGCCGGACGCCGCAGAAATCGGAACGACCCTGCTGGCCGCCGCACCGGGCCGGGAATTGCGCCCGGCCTTCGGCGCGGAATCCCGGGCCCGGCACCGCGCATCGGGGGCCGTGGAACTGCCCCTCACCGCGGTCGATTCGGTACGCCAGGACGTGGACACCGGCGACGACCTGCGCAGCGCGCTGGCCCTGGGGGTCGGCCCTCATACGGCCGCGGCCGCCGCGCGGTTGCTGATTCCCGGGCAGTAGGCTGCGGCCATGCAGGCGACCGCGTACACGTACGACCCCGAAAGCCGCAGCGGGCAGGTGCTCCTGGACGACGGCACCCCGGTGCCCTTCGACGCGGCCGCGTTCGACGCGGGGGGCCTCAGACTGCTGCGCCCGGGCCAGCGGGTACGCATCGAGGTGGAAGGGTCGAGGGACGCGCTCCGGATCACTCTGGTGACCCTGCAGACCCTCTGACCACACGCTGAACAACGCCGCGGGCCGGACTCCGTGCGGAGTCCGGCCCGGCGCGTGAGTGCCCCGTCGCCCCTACTTCTTGCGGGCGGTGGTCTTCTTGGCGGTGGTCTTGCGCGCCGTGGACTTCTTGGCGGGCGCCTTCTTGGCCGTGGCCTTCTTCGCCGGGGCCTTCTGCGCGGTGGTCTTCTTCGCGGCGGTGGTCTTGGACGTCGCCGTGGTCTTCTTGGCGGGCGCCTTCTTCGCGGTGGCCTTCTTCGCGGCCGCGGTCTTCGTCGTGGCCTTCTTCGCCGTCGTCTTCTTGGCGGCGGTCTTCTTCGCGGCGGCCGACTTGGCGGTCGCCTTCTTCGCGGCGGCCTTCTTGACCGTCGCGCCGGCACCGCCGGTCAGGCTGCCCTTCGGCGCCTTCTTGACGGACACCTCGCCGCCGCGCGGCAGCTTCTTCGAGCCGCTGACCAGGTCCTTGAAGCCCTGACCGGCACGGAAGCGCGGAACGGAGGTCTTCTTGACCCGAACCCTCTCGCCCGTCTGGGGGTTACGGGCGTACCGGGCCGGACGGTCGACCTTCTCGAACGAACCGAAGCCGGTGACCGAGACCCGCTCACCCGAGACGACCGCTCGGACGATGGCGTCCAGTACATGGTCGACAGCGTCGGCGGCCTGCTGGCGGCCGCCCATCTTGTCGGCAATCGCTTCTACGAGCTGCGCCTTGTTCACGTCTTCCCCTTCGGAGACATCGCCAGAACGAAAGTGTTCAAGCTTTTTCGCACGTTAGGCAGATATATACCGCAAATCAAACACGAAACGGGCTTATCACCCTTGTGCCGCAGCGAACTCGACGGTGTAGAGAGGTTCAGCGTTCCTCGACGGGGAGACGTCCCTCGTCGAGGTCCGTATTGAACCGCTCAAGCCGCCTTGCCGCGTCGGCGAGATCGTGCTTGGCCGCGGCCGTAATGACCAGCAGCTTCCGGGTCAGCGCCATCCGTACGCCCTCCGGGACTTGCAGTGCGCGCACTCTTGTGTGCGCTTCCTTGAGTTGGTCCGCGACTGCCGCATAGAGCTCGAGTTGGCCGTCGTGTTCCATGCACAGATTGTGCCATCTGGGGCGAGTTGTCGCCTGCGCAGGGGACAACTGCCGCCTCAAACGGCCTTCCCGGCACACGTGGAAGTCACGGCTGTACCCCTCGCATACCCCAGCAACCACGGGCTTAACGTGGGAAGTTGGCAGCCGAACAGCGGGTGGGCAGGGCCGTTCGGGTGCAGACACGGCTGTACCCCCGATCGGGCTGATCGGGGGTACAGAGGGGATGTTGCTGTGGCCGAAAGTCGCCTTGCTCTCAGGCGACGGACCGTGCCCGGGGTCAGACGGGAAGGGTGCGCGGCTTGAAGGAGGGGCGCTTGGACTCGTAGGCGGCGATGTCCGCCTCGTTCTGCAGGGTGATCGAGATGTCGTCGAGGCCGTTCAGCAGCCGCCAGCGGGAGTTCTCGTCCAGTTCGAAGGCGGCGGTGATGCCCTCGGCCCGCACCTCGCGGGCCTCCAGGTCGACGGTGATCTCGGCCTGCGGGTCCTTCTCGGTGAGCTCCCACAGCGCGTCCACGGTCTCCTGCTCCAGAACGACCGTGAGCAGGCCGTTCTTGAGCGAGTTGCCGCGGAAGATGTCGGCGAAGCGGGAGGAGATCACGGCCTTGAAGCCGTAGTTCTGCAGCGCCCAGACGGCGTGCTCACGCGAGGAGCCGGTGCCGAAGTCGGGGCCGGCGACCAGGACGGTCGCGCCCTTGCGCTCGGGCTGGTTGAGCACGAACGACGCGTCCTTGCGCCAGGCCTCGAACAGCCCGTCCTCGAACCCGTCGCGCGTGACCTTCTTGAGCCAGTGGGCGGGGATGATCTGGTCGGTGTCGACGTTGGAGCGGCGCAGCGGGACGGCCCGGCCGGTGTGGGTGGTGAAGGCTTCCATGACTGATCAGACTCCAGCGGGCGTACGGGTTGCGGCGTCGGACAGGTCGGCCGGGGAGGCGAGGTGGCCCAGGACGGCGGTGGCGGCCGCGACCTGCGGCGACACCAGGTGGGTGCGTCCGCCCTTGCCCTGCCGGCCCTCGAAGTTGCGGTTGGAGGTGGACGCGGAACGCTCACCGGGGGCCAGCTGGTCGGGGTTCATGCCCAGGCACATCGAGCAGCCCGCGTGCCGCCATTCGGCGCCTGCCTCCTTGAACACCACGTCCAGGCCCTCGGAGACGGCCTGCAGACCCACCCGCGCGGAGCCGGGGACGACCAGCATCCGTACGCCGTCGGCGACTTTGCGGCCCTTCAGCAGCTCGGCGGCGGCGCGCAGGTCCTCGATGCGGCCGTTGGTGCACGAGCCTACGAAGACGGTGTCCACGTTGATGGAACGCAGCGGCTGCCCGGCCTCCAACCCCATGTACTCCAGGGCCTTTTCGGCGGCGTAGCGCTCCGATGCGTCTTCGTACGAAGCAGGATCGGGGACGGACGCCGAAAGCGGTGCGCCCTGCCCGGGGTTGGTGCCCCAGGTGACGAACGGCGACAGTTCGGCGGCGTCGATGACCACCTCGGCGTCGAACTCGGCGTCCTCGTCGGTCCTGAGCGTCTTCCAGTACGCGACGGCCGCGTCCCAGTCCTCGCCCTCGGGGGCGTGCGGACGGCCCTTGAGGTACGCGAACGTGGTCTCGTCCGGGGCGATCATGCCCGCGCGGGCGCCGGCCTCGATCGACATGTTGCAGATGGTCATGCGGGCTTCCATCGAGAGCTTCTCGATGGCCTCGCCGCGGTACTCCAGGACGTAGCCCTGGCCGCCGCCGGTGCCGATCTTCGCGATGATCGCCAGGATCAGGTCCTTGGCGGTGACGCCCTCGGGCAGTTCGCCCTCGACCGTGATCGCCATGGTCTTCGGGCGGGACATCGGCAGCGTCTGCGTGGCCAGCACGTGCTCCACCTGGGAGGTGCCGATGCCGAACGCCAGCGCGCCGAAGGCACCGTGCGTGGAGGTGTGGGAGTCACCGCACACCACGGTGGTGCCCGGCTGGGTCAGACCCAGCTGCGGGCCCACGACGTGTACGACACCCTGCTCGACGTCGCCCAGCGGGTGCAGGCGCACGCCGAACTCGGCGGCGTTCTTGCGCAGCGTCTCCAGCTGCACCCGCGAGACCGGGTCCGCGATCGGCTTGTCGATGTCCAGGGTGGGGGTGTTGTGGTCCTCGGTGGCGATGGTGAGGTCCAGACGCCGCACTGTGCGGCCGCTCTTGCGCAGACCGTCGAAGGCCTGCGGGCTGGTCACCTCGTGCAGCAGGTGCAGATCGATGAAGAGAAGGTCGGGCTCGCCCTCCGCGCGCCGGACGACATGGTCGTCCCAGACTTTCTCCGCGAGTGTCCTACCCATCGCTGTTCCCTCCGGCCGACGACGATCCGCCGACCCAACTAGAGATCTTGAGGAGGCAGTGCCCGTACCCCTGATTCCGGGCACACACCGCCAGGCCCTTACGTCACGGGCCGTTGTGACTTCGTGATTCCAGGGTGGCGCGTTCCACGGAAAATTGAACTTGCGTTTCACAGAGTGAGACGCGAGTATCGTTTCATGGACAACAGTAGCGGCGTCGGCGTTCTGGACAAGGCGGCCCTCGTCCTGAGCGCTCTGGAGTCCGGTCCGGCCACCCTCGCGGGATTGGTCGGCGCCACCGGACTGGCACGACCCACGGCCCACCGCCTGGCCGTGGCCCTGGAACACCACCGCATGGTGGCGCGCGACATGCAGGGGCGTTTCATTCTCGGCCCCCGCCTGGCAGAGCTTGCCGCAGCCGCGGGTGAGGACCGTCTCCTCGCCACCGCCGGACCGGTGCTCACACATCTTCGGGACATCACGGGCGAGAGCGCGCAGCTCTATCGCCGCCAAGGCGACATGCGCATCTGCGTCGCCGCTGCGGAGCGCCTGTCCGGCCTTCGGGACACGGTCCCGGTCGGTTCCACGCTCACGATGAAGGCCGGCTCCTCGGCGCAGATCCTGATGGCCTGGGAGGAGCCGGAGCGGCTGCACCGCGGCCTGCAGGGGGCGCGCTTCACGGCGACGGCTCTGTCAGGTGTGCGGCGGCGGGGCTGGGCCCAGTCGATCGGCGAGCGGGAGCCGGGCGTCGCGTCCGTGTCCGCGCCGGTGCGGGGGCCTTCGAACCGGGTGGTGGCCGCGGTGTCCGTGTCCGGGCCGATCGAGCGTCTTACGCGTCACCCGGGGCGGATGCATGCGCAGGCTGTGATCGATGCGGCGGGGCGTCTCTCCGAGGCGTTGCGGCGTACCGGCTGAATCGACGGAGCGTCTCGGGAGAGGCCGGCCTCAACGCCGCGGCAGGCCTTTCCCCGACCAGGCGCCGTAGTGGGTGCGGTTCCGCTGTCGAGTGCCGGCCCGCCGTGGCTGATCGCGCAGTTCCCCGCGCCCCTGGGTTGGACACGAAAAGGCCCCCCACCGAAGTGGAGGGCCTTTCTCGTACGTACCCCCGACCGGATTCGAACCGGCGCTACCGCCTTGAGAGGGCGGCGTGCTAGGCCGCTACACAACGGGGGCGTGGAGCCTGCGTTTCCGCAGGTCCGAGCTGGTCTACCTGGACTCGAACCAAGACTAACTGAACCAGAATCAGTCGTGCTGCCAATTACACCATAGACCAATGTGGTTTAGACCAGTCAGTACCCCCGACCGGATTCGAACCGGCGCTACCGCCTTGAGAGGGCGGCGTGCTAGGCCGCTACACAACGGGGGCCCTAGCAGTCCCGAGATGATCGTCGATCTGCCGATCTTCGGAACCAGTACCCCCGACCGGATTCGAACCGGCGCTACTGCCTTGAGAGGGCAGCGTGCTAGGCCGCTACACAACGGGGGCGATGCAGATGAGCTCTGCGAGCTGGCCTACCTGGACTCGAACCAAGACTAACTGAACCAGAATCAGTCGTGCTGCCAATTACACCATAGGCCACTGGAACGCAAGCCCCGGAGGGTCCGTGTTCTAGTTGTGCGCCTGGGGTTCCGGCCTTCCGGCCCGCTCCCGCGGCGCAGGAAGAACATTACCTGAAGGTGGACGGGGCTCCAAAACGACTATCCGGGCCGAGCAGGGACGGCAGTTCGTCCAGGGACGCGATGCGGTGCGGCCCGACGGGCGGGTCGATCGTGGCGTACAGGCCGCCGCGGTCGATCCACACGGACAGCAGTCCGGCGTCGGCGGCGCCCCGTCCGTCGATCTCCGGGTGGTCGCCGACGTAGGCGACCTGGTGCGGCGGCAGTCCGAGGAATTCGCAGGCCGCGAGGAACGCCCCGGCCTCCGGCTTGGAGATGCCGAGCTCGGCCGCGCACAGGATGGTCTCGAAGCGATCGTGGACGCCGAGGGCGCGCAGCTTGCGGTCCTGGACGTGGAGGCTGGAGTTGGAGAGCACGGCGTGCCGGTGGCTGGTGGAGAGGGCGTCGAGGACGGGCAGGACGTCCGAGAACAGGGCCCAGACCGCCTCGTAGTGGGTGATGTACCGCTGGAACCACGCGTCGGCCTCGGCGTCGGTGAGGTCCCGGTCCAGGAACACCCGTACGCGGTCGCGCCGCTGCTCCTCGAAGGTGGCCTCGCCGGCCGAGAAGCGGGCCCATTGCAGGTGGGTGATCTCCCGCCAGTGGTCGATGGCCTGCTCGACGCTGTCGTAGCGGTCGAGCAGGCCCTCGGTCGTGAGGTGGGCGCGCATGCCGAGGCGGTCGGCGGTGGTGTAGTCGAAGAGGGTGTCGTCGACGTCCCAGACCACGGCTTTGATGCTCATGCTCCGACCGTACCCACGGCGGTGTGCTCTCAGCCCAGGGTCATGGTGCCGGAGAGCGTGAGGTCCGGGCCCTGGCCGTCGCGGGGGTGAGCGGTGAGCTTCCAGGTGTACGCGCCGCCCGTGGCGCCGCCGCTGTCGGTGGTGCCGTCCCAGGCGGGGCGTACGGCGGCTCCCGTGGAACTGCCGGTCAGCGTGCGGACGATCTTGCCGAAGGCGTTGGTGAGGGTCAGGGTCCAGGAGGAGGGCTTGTTCAGCTGCCAGACCGGTGCCCAGGGGAAGGACTTGCCGATCACGGACGGCGAGTAGACCTGGGCCTCCATCTGCGCCAGGGGCGAAGTGGGGACGCCGCTGGGGACGATCGAGACCTCGCCGTACGTGCCGTTGAGGTAGGCGATGGCGCCGCCGAAGCGGTCGACCGCCCAGCGGCCGTTGCTGCCGCCGGTGTTCTGGTCCGTGGCGGGCAGCTTCACCAGGGTGCGGGTGGTGGCCGTGCCGGTGTGGAAGTCGGTGAGCAGCAGTTCGTGGGTGGTGCGGTTCTCGCGGAGCAGGAAGCCGTCGGCGAGGCGCGCCGGGCCGAGGTCGGACGGGACCGTGATCTTGCGCTGGGTGGCCCGGTCGTACACGCCGGCCGAGGTGCCGCAGGACCAGAACAGCCAGGTGTTGACGGCCTGGATGTCGGTGGGGGTGCAGGGGGCGCCGGTGGCGATGGTGGTGGTCGTGCCGGTCTTGAGGTTGCGGCCGGTGACCTGGCCCTGGGTGCCGCCCGGGGCCCACAGGGTCTGCCCCCACACCGCGGCGGCGGTGCGGTCGCGGGTGAGGGCGGTCTCGCCGGCGGTCGCGGCGCGCGGGAAGTCGACGATCCGCTGCTTGCCGGAGCCGCCGTTGTAGAGCACGTACCGGCCGGTGCCGGCGCCGATACGGCCGGCGGAGTCGCCGTCCGTGGGGGCGCTGAGGACGGTGGTGGTGTCGAGGCCGACGGTGCTGACGGACTCCTGGCCCGTCTCGCTGGTCCACAGGTGGCTGACGCGGCCGTCGCCGAGGGCTTCCAGCTGGGGGCAGGCGGCGTCGCCGGTGAGGCAAGTGGGTGCGCTCAGAGCGGGGCTGCGGCGGGTCTGGGGGCCTGCGGGGCGGCCTGCCGCGTCCAGCTGGAAGCTGCTGTAGCGGAGCGAGGCGCCCGGCGTCGCGCCGTAGAGGAACAACTCGCCGCCGGCGACGGCCAGTCCCTGTACGCCCGTCGCGGCGGCGGGGACGCGGGCCACCTCGGCGGTGGTGAGGCCGCCGCTGCCGTCGGGGGTGATGCGGTGGATGTTCCAGTCGAGGCTGGAGGGACCCGCGGTGGCCAGGGCGCCGCCGTCCAGGGTCGGGCCGATGCCGCCGAACGACGAGGTGAGCACGGTGTTCGAGGCGCCGGTGACCAGGGAACGGGCGGTCAGCGCGGCCTCGGTGCCGCCCAGCACGAACTTGGGGTTGCCGATCAGGAGCTGGTCGCCGACGACGGCTTCGAGCTGGGCGTCGGTGCTGGTGAGCGCGGTGGGCTGGGTGCCGGGTTCGGCGTCCACCCGGATCGCCTTCCAGTCGGCGACGAGCCAGCGGTCGTTGAAGGCGAGCTGCGGGGTCGCGGTGTCGCCGGTGACGTAGGTGCGGAACGCGCCGTCGGAGAGGTCGACCAGGCCCACGGACGTCCTGTCGTCCAGCATGTAGACGATCGCGAGTCGGCCGACCGAGCCGCCGGTGCGGTAGAGGACGGGCCGGGCGCCCGCGGGGAAGCCGGTGACCGGGGTGTCCACGGTGAGGGTGCCGTCGACGGTGCGCAGCACGTGCAGGGCGCCGGTGCCGTCCATGGTCAGCACGCTCCAGCCGGCGGCGGCGCGGTAGGCCTGGCCGGTGGGGATGGTGACGGTGGCGGTGACGCCCGTCGAGCGGTGCTTCTGCAGCACTGTCTGGCCGTCGCGGGTGTTCACGACGTCGGTGCCGGTGGCCAGGTCGTCCGGGCCGGCGTGGGCGGGCGGGACCGCGTCGGGGTAGTCCACCGTGGTGACCGACGTGGTCCCCGGGCGGTACTGGAAGCCGGACGCCCCGGCCCAGGGGTAGTCGACGGTCACACGCTTCTCGGTGGCCAGCCGCACCGTGCCAGCCGGCTCGTCGGCCCCGGGCGCCGCCTGCGCGGGTGCGGCGAGCACGGTGCAGGACAGGGCCACCACCCCGCCGACGGCCGCGTGGACGAGTCTTCGTGAACGGATCATGCTCTCTCCCCCTGTACCAGGGCGCACACGCGCACCGTGCGCACAGAGGGCATCCAACGTCCCTTCATAGGACGGGAGTTGGCCGGAAGGATGAACTCCGGGTGACGGCTGGGCGGACACGGCGAGGGCGGCGCCCGAACCGGACGCCGCCCTCGCGGTGTGATGCCGTGCGCCTACGCGGCCAGCTTCGCCAGTGCCGCGTCGATCCGGGCCAGGGTGGTCTCCTTGCCCAGGACCTCCAGGGACTCGAACAGCGGCAGACCGACCGTGCGGCCGGTGACGGCGACGCGGACGGGGGCCTGGGCCTTGCCGAGCTTCAGGCCGTGGGCCTCACCGGCGGCCAGGACGGCCTCCTTGAGCGACTCGGCGGAGGTCCAGTCGGCGGCCTCCAGCTTCTCGCGGGCCGTGCGCAGCAGGGCGTCCGAGCCCTCCTTCATGGCCTTCGTCCAGCTGGCCTCGTCCTCGGCCGGCTCCGGCAGGAACAGGAAGTCGACGTTGTCGGTGATCTCCGACAGGACCTTGAGGCGGGTCTGGGCGTGCGGCGCGATGGCCTGCCACTTGGCCTCGTCGAAGGCCTCCGGGGCCCAGGGGGCGAACGGCGCCTGGAGCCACGGGCGGCAGCGCTCCGTGAAGTCCTTCACGTCCAGCATGCGGATGTGGTCGCCGTTGATGGCCTCGCACTTCTTGAGGTCGAAGCGGGCCGGGTTCGGGTTCACGTCGGAGATCTCGAACGCGGCGATCATCTCGTCGATCGAGAAGACGTCCTGGTCCGCCGAGAGGGACCAGCCGAGCAGCGAGAGGTAGTTCAGCAGGCCCTCGGGGAGGAAGCCGCGCTCCCGGTAGAGGTTGAGGGACGACTGCGGGTCACGCTTGGAGAGCTTCTTGTTGCCCTCGCCCATCACGTACGGCAGGTGGCCGAAGGACGGGATCTCCTTGGCGACGCCCAGCTCGATCAGCGCCTTGTACAGGGCGATCTGGCGGGGGGTGGAGGAGAGCAGGTCCTCGCCGCGCAGGACGTGGGTGATCTCCATCAGGGCGTCGTCGACCGGGTTGACCAGCGTGTACAGCGGGGCACCGTTGGCCCGGACGATGCCGTAGTCGGGGACGTTCTCCGGGGTGAAGGTCAGTTCGCCGCGGACCAGGTCGGTGAAGGTGATCGTCTCGTCGGGCATCCGGAAGCGGACGATCGGCTCGCGCCCCTGGGCCTGGTACTCCTCGACCTGGGCGGCGGTCAGCTCACGGCAGTGGCCGTCGTAGCCGGAGGGCTTGCCGGCGGCGCGGGCGGCCTCGCGGCGGGTGTCCAGCTCGTCCTGGGAGCAGTAGCAGCGGTAGGCGTGGCCGGCGTCGAGCAGCTTCCGCGCGACGTCCTTGTAGAGGTCCATGCGCTGCGACTGGCGGTACGGCGCGTGCGGGCCGCCGACCTCGGGGCCCTCGTCCCAGTCGAAGCCCAGCCAGCGCATCGAGTCGAGCAGCTGGGTGTACGACTCCTCGGAGTCACGGGCCGCGTCGGTGTCCTCGATGCGGAACACCAGGGTGCCCTGGTGGTGCTTGGCGAACGCCCAGTTGAACAGGGCGGTGCGGACCAGGCCCACGTGGGGGTTACCGGTGGGCGAGGGACAGAAACGGACGCGTACTGGAGTGCCGGGTGCGCTAGCCACGCTTGACAACCTTGTTGGTGAGAGTGCCGATGCCTTCGATGGTGACGGCGACCTCGTCGCCGACGTTCAGGGGGCCGACCCCAGCCGGGGTGCCGGTGAGGATGACGTCGCCGGGGAGCAGCGTCATGGCCTCGGAGATGTTGACGATCAGGTCCTCGATGGAGTGGATCATCTCGCTGGTGCGGCCCAGCTGGCGCTGCTGGCCGTTGACCGTGAGCTGGATAGTGAGGTCGCTCGCGTCCAGGTCCGTCTCCACCCAGGGGCCGAGCGGGCAGGAGCTGTCGAAGCCCTTGGCCCGGGCCCACTGCTTCTCGCGCCGCTGCACGTCACGGGCGGTGATGTCGTTGGCGCAGGTGTAGCCGAAGATCACGTCCTTGACGCGTTCGCGCGGGACCTCGCGGCACATCCGGCCGATCACCACGGCCAGCTCGGCCTCGTGGTGCACCTCCTCGGAGAAGGAGGGGTACTGGATCTCGTCGCCGGGGCCGATCACCGAGGTGGACGGCTTGAAGAAGGCGAAGGGGGCGTCGGGCACCTCGTTGCCCAGCTCGCGCGCGTGCTCCGCGTAGTTGCGGCCGAAGGCCACGACCTTGTTGGGAAGCACCGGCGGCAGCAGCCTGACCTTGCCGACCGGCACCTTCGTGCCGGAGAGCTCGAAGTCCGCGAACGGGATGCCCTTGATGATGTTCAGGACGAGTTCGTCCTGCTTGTCGCCCTCGATGGCGCCGAAGGCGACGTTCCCGTCGATGGAGAACCTGGCGATGCGCACGGGTTGCTTGGCCCCTTGACTGAAGCGGCTGGAGTCTGACGGTCCAGGCTAACGCGGGGAGGTGACCTCGCCCCGCGCATTACGAGGGGGCGCCCCGCGCATGACGAAGGGGCGCCCCGTCACGTACGAAGGGGCGCCCCGTCACGGGGCGCCCCTCGGAAATCCGGTCCCGCCGCCATGAGCATCCGGCGGCCGGCACGCGTACTAGCTGGTGTCACTCCGCGGCCGCGGTGGCCGCGACGGGCATCTCCATGAGGACGGTGCGCTTGGGATTTGCGGTCTGGGCCGGCAGTTCGACGGGGTGCTCCGGCTGCTCCGGCGTCTGCAGTTCACCGGCGTCGTCCAGGTGTGCCAGCGTCGTGCGTCGCGGGTTGGCGATCTTGTGGAACATCGTCGTCGTCTTCACTGTTTACTTGACCCTGTCCTGTGACGGGCGCCCGGAGGGTGATGAACCCCCGCACGGGCGCGGGTTGTCGGTTGTGCCATCGCTGTAAAGCGTCAGGCTAAACATCCGATTCCCCGGCCCCGTCGTGCAGAGGTCATGATCGGCATGTGAGTTTTCTCACGAATCAGTGGGCGAATCGGTCAATCCGGACTCTCGCCCCACCCCAACGAAACGGACATTGGCCCACTGAAGCCATCATTCCGCTGCTGATCATGGCGACTGGGACACCCGGCAGGGCTCGTCGACTCGCGGGCTTTCGCCCGAAATGGGCGAACTCTCTTTCTACGACCGGTGACCCGTCGCTCACGTGGTGTCACCTACATCACGGCTCGGCCTACGGGCCTTGTTGGAGATCCTGTGCTGTGCTGGAATCTCACGGACCGCCGCAGCATCGAGCCGGCGCACAGGGGGCGCACAGACGCGCCGAGTGGCGGTGAGTAGGGGAAGCCGGCGCCGGTCACTCAAGACCACCACGGGGGCGTTTTTCAGGGCGTCCCCAGAACGCCGACACCGTGCCCCGCCGTTCAGGCGACGGGGTGCCTGGTCCAGAGGTTGCGACGCTAGTGCAGGGACGTTTCAAGAGGGATGGCAGCGCTTCGGCGGAGCCGGAGCCGCACGGCGGGACTGGCCCCGTGAAAGGCGGCCCCGCGCCCCAGCACGCCCAGGGCCCGGCCGGTGACGGCGGTGAGCGCTCCGCGCGCGCCGGTACGTCGGCCCCGTCGGGGGCCGCGGGTTCTTCCCCGGCGCTGAAGCCGCCGGCGGGCCCGACCGGCCCCGGGCCGCGAATAGCCCTGCGCAACTGGCGCATCTCCACGCGACTGGTGTCGCTGCTCGCCCTCCCGGTGGTCGCGGCCACCTCGCTGGGCGCGCTGCGTATCGACCAGTCCATGGACGACATCCAGCAGCTCGACAACATGAAGCTGCTGACGGACATGACCAAGCAGGCCACCGAGCTGTCGGCCGCGCTCCAGGAGGAGCGTGACCAGTCGGCCGGCCCGCTGGCGCACGGCGGCAAGGCGACCGACTTCACGGTCAAGGGGCTTCGCGAGAAGACCGACCGGGCCAGGAAGAACTTCCTCGACAGCTCCGAGGAGATCGACAGCGCGAGCAAGGACGGCAACCTCAAGGGCGTCCGCGAGTACCTCGTCCAGATCGCCGGCGAGCTCGGCGACCTGGAGCAGATCCGCAAGGGCGCCTACGCCTCCGAGGGCAACTCGACGCAGACGGTCGAGGCGTACCACCGTCTGATCGAGAACCTGATCGACCTCTCCCAGGACATGGCCGAGGCGACCAGCAACCCGGACATGATCCAGCGCACGCGTGCGCTCGCGGCGTTCTCCGCCGCCAAGGAGTACTCCTCGATCCAGCGTGCGGCCCTCGCCGCGGCGCTGCCCGCCAGCAACACCACGGCCGGCAAGCTCTCCCCGAACGACCGGCTCTACGCCGAGTCGGCCCTGGAGAGCCAGGACTCCGAGCTCCGCACCTTCAAGAGCATCTACGGCGAGGACGCCGCCGCCGAGCTGCTGAAGCCGATCGAGGACGGCGGCAACTCCACGATCAAGGCGACCGACACCTACGCCGGCCGCGCCCTGAAATCCGCGAGCGGTCTCGCCCAGCAGGACAAGCGGTCCTACCGCGACTGGCTGGACGACAGCTCCACCAAGATCCAGCAGATGAAGAACATCGAGCACACGCTGCTCGAGGAGATGGAGCAGAAGGCCCGCGAGCTGCGCAGCGCCACCGAGCGCGACGCGATCATCTCCGGTGCCCTGATCCTGATCGTGCTGGGTGTGTCGCTGGTCGGCGCCTTCGTCGTGGCCCGCTCCATGATCCGCTCGCTGCGCCGGCTGGAGGACACCGCGACCAAGGTCGCCTCCGACCGCCTGCCCGAGCTGGTCAAGCAGCTGTCCGAGTCCGACCCGCAGGACGTCGACACGTCCGTGGAGTCGGTCGGTGTGCACTCCCGGGACGAGATCGGCCGCGTGGCCGCGGCCTTCGACGACGTGCACCGCGAGGCGGTCCGCCTCGCCGCCGAGCAGGCCCTGCTGCGGGGCAACGTCAACGCGATGTTCACCAACCTCTCGCGTCGCTCCCAGGGTCTGATCCAGCGCCAGCTGTCGCTGATCTCCGAGCTGGAGTCCCGCGAGGCCGACCCGGACCAGCTGTCCTCGCTGTTCAAGCTCGACCACCTCGCGACGCGTATGCGCCGTAACGGTGAGAACCTCCTCGTCCTCGCGGGTGAGGAGCCCGGCCGCCGCTGGACCCGCCCGGTCCCGCTGGTCGACGTGCTCCGCGCCGCCGCGTCCGAGGTGGAGCAGTACGAGCGCATCGAGCTGGCCTCGGTGCCGACCACCGAAGTGGCCGGCCGCGTGGTCAACGACCTCGTGCACCTGCTGGCCGAGCTGCTCGAGAACGCGACCTCCTTCTCCTCGCCGCAGACCAAGGTCAAGGTCACCGGTCACGCGCTGCCCGACGGCCGTGTGCTCATCGAGATCCACGACACCGGTATCGGCCTGTCGCCGGAGGACCTGGCGGCGATCAACGAGCGGCTCGCCTCTCCCCCGACGGTGGACGTCTCCGTCTCCCGCCGCATGGGTCTGTTCGTGGTCGGTCGTCTGTCGCAGCGCCACGGCATCCGCATCCAGCTGCGCCCGTCCGACTCCGGCGGTACGACCGCGCTGGTCATGCTGCCCGTCGATGTCGCCCAGGGCGGCAGGAAGCCCCAGCCCAAGCAGCCCGGTCAGCCGTCGGCCGGCGGCGGTCCGGCCGCCGCGCAGGCAGCCGCCGGTGCGGCTGCGGCCCGGCGTGCCGCCGGGGCCGGCCAGGGCGGCGGTGCCCTCGGCGCCGGTGCATCCGGCGGGGCCTTCGGTGGCGGTGCGTCCGGCGGTGGCCGGCTCGCTTCCGGTCAGGGCCCGCGTGCCGCGCTGCCCGGGCGCGACGCGGACGGCGGCCGTCCGGGAACGCCCGGTGGAGCGCGCGGACCGCAGGGTCCCGGGACCTCGTCGTTCGAGCAGGGTGGTTCCCCGCAGGGCCGTCCCGCTCCCGCGGGCACCGGGTTCGGCCAGCAGGCTCCGGGTGCCCCGCAGGGTCTGCAGGCGGCGGGCACCAACGGGCCCCAGGGCCAGGACGCCTTCGGCGGAGGACGGAGCCGCAAGAAGCAGGGCGGCGACTCCGAGCAGGGCGGCCGCAGGCCGCAGCTGTCGCCGCGCGGCGGACCGCGTGCCGAGCTGCCTGGCGGTGACGCGCAGCCGCGCGTGCCGAGCTGGAGCGACGAGAACGCCCAGCCGCCGGCGCCGCGCGCCTCGCTGGACGCCCCGCGCGGGCACGAGGAGCCGGACCTCTCCCGTACGTCTTCGCTGCCGCGCGCCGATGACCGGCAGGACCCGGGCACGACGGCGGAGATGCCGGCCGTGCCGCGCGACAACGACCGGCAGGGCCTCGGCTCCCCGGCCGACTTCGGCGCTCCCCAGCAGGCGGACCCGTTCGGCCCCGGCGCGAACACCTCGCAGGGCCAGGGCCAGTTCGTCCGCCCGGACGTCTTCGGCACCCACGGCGGCCACCGCGACACCTCGTCCGCGTCGGGCCAGTACCCGGCGCCGCAGTCCTACGACAACGGCTCGACGGGTCAGTACCCCGCGCCCCGCCAGGACAACGGCAGCCAGTACCCGGCCCCCCGCCAGGACAACGGCGGCCAGTACCCGGCCCCGCACCAGGACAACGGCTCCACCGGCCAGTACCCCGCGCCCCGTCAGGACAACGGCAGCCAGTACCCGGCCCAGCGCCAGGACAACGGCTCCACCGGTCAGTACCCGGCGTCCCGTCAGGACAACGGCTCAGGGCGGCCCACCCTCCCGGGTCCGGCCACTCCGGCCGACCCCGCGGGCACGGGCCGGTTCGAGCGGCCGCAGACGGGTGGTGGCCGGGGTCCGGCCGACTTCGGCGCCCCGCGTCCGCCCGCCCCGCAGGCCCGGCCGGTCCGGCAGGAGCCCGAGGCCCTGCCGCCGGCGTCCGGTCCGGGCGACGGTCGTACGCCGCTGTACGACACGCTGGAGACCAACTGGTTCCACGGCCAGCAGGAGCAGCAGCCGCAGAACAACGGCTCCGCCCCGCAGCAGTCGCAGCAACCGCAGGGACCCACCGGTCCGCAGCGGTCCGCCCCCGCCGGCTGGCGCACCTCGCCGAACGACGACCTCGTCCGCCAGGCCGAGCGAGTCCGCCAGCCCGCCGCGGGTGGTGTCACCACCTCCGGCCTGCCGCGCCGGGTCCCCCGGGCCAACCTCGTCCCGGGCACGGCGCAGCAGCAAACCCACCAGAGCGGTCCTCAGGTCTCGCGTGCGCCCGATGACGTGCGCGGCCGGCTGACCAATCTCCGTCGGGGAATCGCACAGGGTCGTCAGGCCGGGTCCACCCAGACCGGCACCCACCCACGGCCCACTCACCAGCAGGAGCGTTAGTTGAGTCCGATGAGCCAGGCGGCACAGAATCTCAACTGGTTGATCACCAACTTCGTGGACAACACCCCCGGGGTGTCCCACACCGTCGTCGTGTCCGCCGACGGTCTCCTCCTGGCGATGTCGGAGGGCTTTCCGCGCGACCGCGCCGACCAGCTCGCGGCCGTCGCCTCGGGGCTGACGTCCCTGACGGCAGGCGCCTCCCGGATCTTCGAGGGCGGCGAGGTGGCGCAGACGGTCGTGGAGATGGAGCGGGGATTCCTCTTCCTCATGTCCGTCTCGGACGGCTCGTCCCTCGCGGTACTCGCCCACCCCGAGTGCGACATCGGCCTCGTCGGCTACGAGATGGCGCTCCTGGTCGACCGGGCAGGCGCGGTCCTCACCCCCGACCTCAGGGCTGAGCTCCAAGGCAGTCTGCTCCACTGATCGGCCCCGGCACCACCCGTCTCACCACATCACCGTCCGGCCGCCACACACCCCACACAGGCCCCGTCAGACGGCTTGCTGACCGACTTGCTGTCCCGCCCGGAGGACCCATGACCCCGCCCACCGCCTCTCATGATCCGTACGCGGAGCCGTACGAGGACGAGGGCGACCAGCCGCTGGTACGGCCGTACGCCATGACCGGCGGCCGGACCCGGCCGCGCTACCAACTGGCGATCGAGGCACTGATCAGTACGACCGCGGACCCCGCCGCGCTCATGGGACTGCTCCCGGAGCACCAGCGGATCTGCCACCTGTGCCGTGAGGTCAAGTCGGTGGCCGAGGTGTCGGCGCTGCTCAACATGCCGCTGGGCGTGGCCCGGATCCTGGTCGCGGACCTCGCCGAGGCCGGTCTCGTCGCGATCCACCAGCCGGGCGGCGACGACGCCACCGGCGCGCCGGACGTGACACTGCTCGAAAGGGTGCTCAGTGGACTTCGCAAGCTCTGACGCGGGGCGGTCCACCACCTCCGCGAAGATAGTGGTGGCGGGCGGCTTCGGCGTGGGCAAGACCACGTTCGTGGGTGCCGTCTCGGAGATCAACCCGCTGCGCACCGAGGCCGTCATGACGTCCGCTTCGGCCGGCATCGACGACCTCACCCACACCGGGGACAAGACCACCACCACGGTGGCCATGGACTTCGGCCGTATCACCCTGGACCAGGACCTGATCCTGTACCTGTTCGGTACGCCGGGCCAGGACCGCTTCTGGTTCATGTGGGACGACCTGGTGCGCGGCGCCATCGGCGCGGTGGTACTCGTGGACACCCGGCGCCTGGCCGACTGCTTCCCGGCCGTCGACTACTTCGAGAACAGCGGCCTGCCCTTCGTCGTCGCGCTGAACGGCTTCGACGGACAGCAGCCCTACCAGCCCGAAGAGGTGCGCGAAGCGCTGCAGATCGGACCCGACACCCCGATCATCACGACGGACGCCCGGCACCGGGCCGATGCGAAGAGTGCCCTGATCACGCTGGTCGAGCACGCTCTGATGGCACGGCTGAGGTAGCACAATTCAGAAGTGCCATACGGCAGTTGTCGTAGATACACCGGAGCCGACTGTGTCCTTTGACACGGTCGGCCAAGGTGTTCATAACGTTTCGGCAGAGGAATCGGGTGGTACGGCCACGCGTCGCGCACATCCGGTCTCGCTGCGCGCACAATCGCCCCGCCTTTTGGCGGGGCTCGCTCTTTATGACCGTTTTATCTGGGGCTTACATCACGCCGATTCCCCGCCTCGGACTGTTTGGAAGAGCGCAGGTCGTCGTGCTGGAATGCCTGAACTGCCCAATAGTCAATGACGCCCTCGTCCGTCGCTGGCGTCTTGGGCTCTGAACACTGCGGCACAACGTTGGTGCCGACCGCCGAGAGGTTGTTGGTCGAGTGAGGCGAAGCAAGAACAGTCCCGAGCCGTCGGCCCGGGGCAACTTCACCCCGCCGCCGCGCACAGCGGCGCCCGCCCCCGTGCCCGGTTCGGAACCGACGGCCGCGCCCGCCGAGAGCGGCGGCCGTCTCTCCCCGCGCAACTGGCGTGTGGCGACCAGGCTGAACGCGATCCTGCTCATACCCGTGGTGGTCGGCCTCGTCATGGGCGGCTTCCAGGTGAAGAGCTCGATCGACACCTGGCAGGAGGCCGAGGACGCGGAGAACACCGCGCGCCTGGTCCGCGCCTCGCTGCTCTACGCCAACGCCCTCTACAACGAACGCGACATCACCGCCGCCCCGCTGCTGCAGGGCAAGGGCCAGGACGACAAGACCGTCGTCGACGCCCGCAAGCTCACCGACCGGGCCGCCGACGAGTTCGACGCCGCGGCGCAGAACATGCCGGCGAAACCCGGTCTGGAGCGCCGGCTGGAGCTGTTCCGCAAGGCGGAGCCGCGGCTGGCTACCCTGCGCCAGGTCGCCTACACCTCCAAGCTCAAGGGCGTACAGACCGAAGAGGGCTACGTCGAGGTCGCCCACCCGCTGACGGAGTTCGCCAACGAGCTCGGCCTCGGCACCGGCAACATCACCAGCTACGGCCGGACCGTGTACGCCATCGAGCTGACCAAGGCGGCCCTGTCGCTGCAGCGGTCCATCGGCATGCACATCCTGGTCAAGCCGGGCCCCGACGACGGCAACCTGTCCAGCCAGCGCATCGCCCTGTCCTCGTACGCCTACCTCGAGCGCATCGCCGTGCAGGAGTACATCGGCGGTGGCACCCAGCAGGACGCGGACAAGCTCAAGGCCGCCGAGGCCAAGATCAAGGCCGACGGTGCGGCAATGGCCCGTGAGGCCAAGGCCAAGAACCCCGACTACGTCCCGCCGCCGGCCAGCCCGACGACGATGATCTCGGCCGTGGCGACGCTGCCGAGCACGGACCCGAGCGCCCGTGCCGCGCTCGCCCAGAAGGGCATCACCGCCGAGAACTGGTGGGCGGTCAACACGCTCAAGTTCAACGCGTACGAAAAGATCGAGCAGGACATGGCCGACAAGGCCGTGAGCGAAGCGTCCGACATCGCCGACGACGCCCAGCGCGACGCCTACATCACCGGTGCCGCCGTCGTGGTCGCCCTGCTCCTGGCCTTCATCCTGGCCGGTGCGGTCGCCCGCCAGATGAGCCGCTCGATGCGCCAGCTGCGCAACGCCGCCTTCGGCATCGCCGAGCAGCGCCTGCCGATGCTGGTCGACCAGCTCTCCCGCACCGACCCGGGCCGCGTCGACACCCGGGTCCAGGCCATCCCGATCACCACCACGGACGAGATCGGCGAGGTCGCCCGCGCCTTCGACCAGGTCCACCGCGAGGCCGTCCGGCTCGCCGCCGAGCAGGCCCTGCTGCGGGGCAACATCAACGCGATCTTCACCAACCTGTCGCGCCGCAACCAGTCGCTGATCGAGGGCCAGCTGACCCTGATCACCGACCTGGAGAACAACGAGGCCGACCCGGACCAGCTGGAGAACCTCTTCCGCCTGGACCACCTCGCGACCCGTATGCGCCGCAACGGCGAGAACCTCCTGGTCCTCGCCGGCGAGGAGCCCGGACGCCGCTGGGACCAGCCGGTGCCGCTGGTCGACGTGCTGCGCGCCGCCTCCTCCGAGGTGGAGCAGTACGAGCGCATCGAACTCTCCGGCGTCCCGGAGGCAGAGATCCACGGCCGCGCCGTGACCGACCTCGTGCACCTGCTCGCCGAGCTGCTGGAGAACGCCACGACGTTCTCCTCCCCGCAGACCAAGGTCCGCGTGACCGCCACCCGTCTCCCCGACGGCCGCGTCATGATCGAGATCCACGACAAGGGCATCGGCCTCACCGCCGAGGACTTCGCGGACATCAACCACAAGCTGGCCAACCCGCCGACCGTGGACGCCGCGATCTCGCAGCGCATGGGCCTGTTCGTGGTCGGCCGGCTGTCCGACCGGCACGGCATCCGTGTCCAGCTGCGCCCCTCGGGCGAGCAGGCCGGCACCACCTCGCTGGTCATGCTGCCGGACGCGATCACCCACGGTGGTGGTGGCGAGCAGCACGTGGACCGCGACGAGTTCACCGTCTCGCAGATCATCCCGGAGCAGAACTTCGGCGGTGGCGGCGAGAACTTCAACCAGCAGCCGATGCGCACGGCCGCGGAGCTCGGCTTCGACGACAGCCGCTACTCCGACGTCCCCGACGACATACGGGAGCTGGACCCCGTGGGCCGCTCCCTGATGCGCGAGGAGCGCCGGGCGGCCCTGGAGGCCCAGTCGCACGAGCAGCCCGCGCTGCCCGCGCAGAGCGGCCAGGAGCCCTCCCAGGCGACCGGCTACCGTGACGAGTACAACGGGCAGCAGGGCTACGACGCCGGGCAGGCCTACGACACCGGCCAGAGCGGCTACCCGGAGCAGCAGCCGTCCGCGTACGACCGTCAGGCGCCGTACGAGCAGCAGCAGCCGTCGTACGACGAGCAGCGGCACACGGCGTACGAGGAGCCGCAGCGCTCTGCTTACGACGAGCAGTACTACGCGCCGAACGGCGGTGCGCCGCAGAACGACACCTTCTCGCCGAACGGCGGCTACCCGGAGCCCTCCTATGCGGAGCCGGCCCAGGAGGAGCCCTCGGGGCAGGGTGCGGGCGGCGCGGGCGGTTTCGCCGCGTTCGAGCAGCGGCGTCACCAGGACGACTGGCCGCAGCAGGACGGTTACCAGAACGGCTACCCGAGCCAGTACCCTTCTCAGGCCCCGGAAACGGAATCTGCGCAGGCCGCTGACGCAAGTGAGCAGGACCGCGTAGGCTTCGACCGTCCGGGATCGAGCCCCTCAGCCGCTCACACGATGACCGACGCCGGGCTTCCCCGCCGTGGACCCACCGCGAGCGGTGCGAACGGTTCGGGTGGCGCACGGCATGTGAGCCAGGAGCCGCCAGCCTCCACTCCGGAGAGCAACGGCGACAACTGGCGCTCGGCCAACGACGAGCGGTGGCAGCAGGCCTCGCAGCTCCGGAAGCCCAAGGCGGGCGGGGTCACCTCCTCCGGCCTGCCGAGGCGGGTACCCAAGGCGAACCTGATCGAGGGTGCCGCCGAAAGCACCCCCCAGGGAGGCCCACAGGTCTCCCGCGCCCCGGAGGACGTCCGGGGCAGGCTGAGCAACCTGCGTCGGGGCGTCCAGCGCGGACGCAGCGCAGGCAGTGAAACGAACGGCCAGGGCTTCGGTCCTGACAGCACCTACAACCAGGAGCGTTAGTGTGAGCCCGATGAGCCAGGCGGCACAGAACCTGAACTGGTTGATCACCAACTTCGTGGACAACACCCCGGGGGTGTCCCACACGGTGGTGGTCTCCGCCGACGGACTCCTTCTGGCGATGTCCGAAGGCTTTCCCCGCGACCGCGCCGACCAGCTCGCGGCCGTCGCCTCAGGTCTGACCTCGCTGACGGCGGGCGCTTCCCGGATCTTCGAGGGAGGCGCCGTGAACCAGACCGTTGTGGAGATGGAGCGAGGATTCCTCTTCATCATGTCCGTATCCGACGGTTCGTCGCTCGCCGTGCTCGCTCATCCGGAGGCGGACATCGGCCTCATCGGGTACGAGATGGCGCTGCTGGTCGACCGAGCCGGTACGGTCCTGACACCGGACCTTCGTGCAGAGCTCCAGGGGAGCCTGCTCAACTAGTAGACGGACGGTGCGTTTTGGCGTCCCGTGGCCGTAAGGTTTCGGGACGCGGCTCCACAGCGATGGGTGCCAGGCACAGTCGGAGGAGGAGAAAGTGGCAACACCCCCAGGCGGTTCGTCTTCGGGCAACTGGTCGTACGGCCCTGCCCAGGGCCAGGGCGACGGTGGTCAGAACCCGAACCGTTACAACTTCCCCTCCGCACCGAGCCACCGGCAGCCGTACGCGCCGCAGGGCCCCGGCCCGTCGCCGTACGATCAGCCGCCGGCCCCGCGTATCCAGCCCGTGCAGCCGCAGCGCCGCACCCCCGAGCCGGCGCCCGCCGGGGCGTCGAACAACCCCCTGGTGCGTCCGTACGCCATGACCGGCGGCCGGACCCGCCCTCGCTACCAGCTCGCCATCGAGGCGCTGGTGCACACCACTGCGCAGCCGCACCAGATGCAGGGCCAGTTGCCCGAGCATCAGCGGATCTGCAACCTCTGCCGGGAAATCAAGTCGGTCGCCGAGATCTCGGCGCTCCTCACGATCCCTCTCGGCGTGGCCAGGATCCTCGTCGCCGACTTGGCGGAGGCGGGACTGGTCGCCATCCATCAGCCCGGCGGCGACGAGAACGCCGGCGGCCAGCCAGACGTGACACTGCTCGAAAGGGTGCTCAGTGGACTTCGCAAGCTCTAGCGGAGGGCCTTCCCGCTCCACCACGTCCGCGAAGATCGTGGTGGCTGGCGGCTTCGGCGTGGGCAAGACCACGTTCGTGGGTGCCGTCTCGGAGATCAACCCGCTGCGCACCGAGGCCGTCATGACGTCCGCTTCGGCCGGCATCGACGACCTCACCCACACCGGGGACAAGACCACCACCACGGTGGCCATGGACTTCGGCCGTATCACCCTGGACCAGGACCTGATCCTGTACCTGTTCGGTACGCCGGGCCAGGACCGCTTCTGGTTCATGTGGGACGACCTGGTGCGCGGCGCCATCGGCGCGATCGTGCTGGTCGACACGAGGAGGCTCGCCGACTGCTTCCCCGCCGTCGACTACTTCGAGAACAGCGGCCTGCCCTTCGTCATCGCGCTGAACGGCTTCGACGGACAGCAGCCGTACACGCCGGACGAGGTCCGGGAAGCCCTCCAGATCGGTCCGGACACGCCGATCATCACGACGGACGCGCGGCACCGGGCCGACGCGAAGAGTGCTCTGATCACGCTGGTGGAGCACGCGCTGATGGCGCGCCTGCGGTAATACGTTGCTGTGGGACAGCCCCTGGCGGCCTCTGGGCTGCCGGGGGCTGTCGCATGCCGGGCAGCCCTTGGCGGCCTCTGGGCTGCCGGGGGCTGTCGCATTGCCGGGCGCAGGTGGTCTGTGGCTCGTCGCGCAGTTCCCCGCGCCCCCAAACGAAGAAGGCCCCTCCATGAGGGGCCTTCTTTCGGGTTCCGCGGTCGGTCAGCGCCAGCTGTGCGGGGCCCGGAAACCGGGCTCGCGCTCCAGGCGGCGCCAGCCGGCCTTGATGCGGCCGCGGTGGGCCGGGGTCGGGTCAGCGGGGCGGGCGGCGGCGCGGGCCAGGAGGATGGCCGTGATGGCGGCGACTTCCTCGGGCTCGGCGTGGCCCTTCTCGACGCGGATGTCAGGCGATTCCATGAGTGTCAGTCTCCGTGAGGAAGATGTCCGCCGGGTTACTGCGGCGGGTTGCCGTGCTTGCGGGACGGCAGGTCCGCGTGCTTGGTCTGGAGCATGGCGAGGGACTTGATGAGCACCTCGCGGGTCTCGGCGGGGTCGATGACGTCGTCGACCAGGCCGCGTTCGGCCGCGTAGTAGGGGTGCATCAGCTCGGACTTGTACTCCTTGACCATGCGGGCCCGCATGGCCTCGGGGTCCTCGGCCTCGGCGATCTGGCGGCGGAAGATGACGTTGGCAGCGCCCTCCGCGCCCATGACGGCGATCTCGTTCGTCGGCCAGGCGTAGGTGAGGTCGGCACCGATGGACTGGCTGTCCATGACGATGTACGCACCTCCGTAGGCCTTCCGCAGGATCAGGGAGATCCTCGGCACGGTCGCGTTGCAGTAGGCGTAGAGGAGCTTCGCGCCGTGGCGGATGATGCCACCGTGCTCCTGGTCCACGCCCGGAAGGAAGCCGGGGACGTCCAGAAGAGTGATGATCGGGATGTTGAACGCGTCGCACATCTGAACGAAGCGGGCCGCCTTCTCGGAGGCCTCGATGTCCAGCACGCCCGCCAGCGACTGGGGCTGGTTCGCCACGATGCCGACGACCTGACCGTCCATCCGGCCCAGCGCGCAGATGATGTTGCGGGCCCAGCGCTCGTGGACCTCGAGGTACTCGCCGTCGTCGACGATCTCCTCGATGACCTTGGCCATGTCGTAGGGCCGGTTGCCGTCCGCCGGGACCAGGTCCAGCAGGACGTCCGAGCGGCGGTCGGCCGCGTCGGAGCACTCGGTGCGGGGCGGGTTCTCGCGGTTGTTCTGCGGGAGCAGGGAGATGAGGTAGCGGACCTCGGCGATGCAGGTCTCTTCGTCGTCGTAGGCGAAGTGGCAGACGCCGGACGTCTCGGCGTGGACGTCGGCGCCGCCCAGGCCGTTCTGCGTGATCTCCTCGCCGGTGACGGCCTTGACGACGTCGGGGCCGGTGATGAACATCTGCGAGGTCTCGCGGACCATGAAGACGAAGTCGGTGAGGGCGGGACTGTAGGCCGCGCCACCGGCGCACGGGCCCAGCATCACCGAGATCTGTGGGATCACGCCCGAGGCCTTGGTGTTGCGCTGGAAGATGCCGCCGTAGCCGGCGAGGGCGGAGACGCCCTCCTGGATACGGGCGCCGGCGCCGTCGTTCAGCGAGACCAGCGGGGCACCGGCCGCGATGGCCATGTCCATGATCTTGTGGATCTTCGTGGCGTGGGCCTCGCCCAGGGCGCCGCCGAAGATGCGGAAGTCGTGCGCGTAGACGAAGACCGTGCGGCCCTCCACCGTGCCCCAGCCGGTGATCACACCGTCGCTGTACGGCTTCTTGGCCTCCAGGCCGAAGCCTGTGGCCCGGTGCCGGCGCAGCTGCTCGACCTCCCGGAAGGACTCCGGGTCCAGGAGGAGTTCGATCCGCTCCCGCGCGGTCAGCTTGCCCTTGGCGTGCTGCGCCGCGGTCGCCTTCTCGCTCGGTCCGGCCACCGCCTGCGCACGGATCTCGTGCAGTTCGGCCACGCGTCCGCGCGCGTCGGTCGGCTCACCCGGCGCCTCATCCAAAACGGTCATGTAGTGACCTTACGAAGTCAACCGAGGAATGCGGGCCGTCGACTCCTCACAGTCTCCGGCGTGTTTTCCTGGTACCCCTGAACAGAACTCGGACGGGGTTGACCCTTTCTGACTGCTCAGCGGGCGTGTCGCTTGTAGGGGTCGCACAAAGCGCTCAGGCGAGAGTCACCTCACAGACATGTGTGGCGCATGCCGCCCCCGGAGTGACGCGCAGGCGCAGCCCTCGGCCGGTGGACAGCACCTCGACCGTCTCGTCCACGCGGACGACCCGCCGGACCGGGCGGTCCCAGGCGACCTCCAGGGGCTCGCCGGTGCGGGGCGGTTCGCTCACGCAGAGGGTAGCGGTGCGGCCCCGGACGACGATCAGCACGCTCGCGGGGGCGGAGGCGGTGAGGGGGCCCGCGGTGCCGGCCCTCCAGAAGTTCGCGGCCGTGCAGCCGAGGGAGGGCACGGTGATGGCCTGACGGCCGGGGTCGTTGGCCAGCACCGACATCCAGTGGCGGTCGGCGGCCCGGCGCGCGATCGCCCTGCGGGACGCCCCGGGCAGGAGGACGTAGGCGTACGTGGCGTCCTCGGGGTCGGTGCCGTGGTCGAGCCAGAGGGTCTGCCAGCGGCGGGTGCGCCGCTCCCGCGTGCCGCCGGTGTTGATGTCGGACCAGGCGCCGGTGCGGTCCTCGCGCAGCGCCTTCGGCTCGCGGCCGAGCAGGATCCAGCCGCCGTGATCCTCCAGGTGGGCCCAGTGCGGACCCTTGACGAAGCGCGGGGTGCCGGACGCGCCGAGGTTGCGGTTGTCGACGATCGTCTCGACCGGGACGCCGTCGGCGCAGGTGATCCCGGCGCCCAGGCAGATCACCGCGTCCGCGACGCAGAACCAGGACTTGCGGGCCTCCAGGGTGGAGCCGAGGCCCTTGAGGTGCTGGCCGAGGGCCGCGTACCTGCCGTCGGTGGTGCCGCCGACCCAGCGCGTGTCCGGGCGGGCCGTGCCCCACTCGCCGCCTTCGCGGTCGGCGAGCCGTTTGGTGGAGACGGTGGTGCCGGGCAGCCGGTACCAGTCGACGGTCGGCCAGAACCAGTCCGTGTACTGGTCGCTCGTGCGGGACCACCAGCTGACCATGCCCGCGCCGGTGTGCCAGCCGCGGGGGTTCTCGCCGTTGCCGCACTCGTAGTGGGCGATGCGGTCGCTGGCCATGGCGATGTTCACGGTGAAGCCCGGGCCGCGGTGGACGGCACGGTCCATGGCGGGGAAGAGGTGGTGCCCGACGGATTCGGGCGCGGCCGGGGCGGGTGAGGCGGCGACGGTGTGCAGCCGGGCCAGGTCGGCGACATCGAACTGGGGCGCCGTCAGGATCGGGCTGACGGTGTCCCGTTCGATCCAGCCCTTGACATGGGCGTGCCAGCGGTCCCGTTCCGCCGGGCTCGCCCCGGCCGCGAGGAGGGCGATGGCGGCGATGATCCGGTGGCCGTGGTAGTGGTCGCCGCGCAGGACCTTTCGGTCGTCGGCGGTGAGGTGACCGCGGCTGATGGCCCGGCCGTTGACGCTGTCCATGACCAGTCCGTCGTGGAGGAGCGGCACGTAGGACCGCTCGACGCTGTCGAGGACGATCTGCCGGTTCGGGTCGGTGACCTCCCATGCGGATCCGGCGAGCAGCGCGAGGAGCCGGCCGAGTCCGTCGAGCATGACCTGTCCGTACGTGCCCGAGTAGGCGACCCAGGTGTGCTGGACGAAGGAGCCGTCGGCGTAGAGGCCGTCGCCCCGGGTGACGTACGGGAAGGCCGGGGAGAGCGCGTCCCGGGCGAGGGCGATCTTGGCGGGGTCGCGGCCGAGGACGCCGCGCAGGGCGACGGAGCGGCACAGGTCGACGCGGTTGGCGCCGGTGGAGGTGCCGCTGTAGTCGCCGAGGGCCGAGTCGGGGACGAAGTGGTCGACGGCGGCGCAGGCGGCGCTGACGCGGGCCTCCCCCAGCTCCTCGTACAGGGCGGCGGTGATGTCGGTGAGCAGGCGGGGGCTGCCGATCTGCCACTCCCACCAGTTGCCCCAGCGGGTGGTGGCGGGGTGGTAGACGGTGGCCGAGAGGTGGTCGAGGCCGCGCAGGATGCCGGCGAGGAGGCCGGGGTCGGCGGTGGAGCCGGTGCCCTGCCGGACGTAGGCCTGGGTCATGGTCCACAGGCGGGCGTAGCCGAGGGTGATGCCGGCCGGCGGGTCGAAGGGGTGGCCGGGCCAGAGCGAGTTCGCCGTCGGGGCCATGCTCGCGTGCAGGTCGCGGGCGAGTGCGCCGGTCTCGGCGAGCCGGGCGGCGTAGGGCTCGGCGGCCGGGTCGTATCCGGTGCCGAGGGAGATGCCGAGCCAGCGGCGGCGGAGGGTGTCGTACGGGTCACCGGACACGTCGACGGTCCGGCGCACGGGCGCCGCGCCCCCGGTCGCCGCGAGGGCCGCGGCCGCGAGCAGCAGGGCGCGGCGGCCGGGCCGCGGCAGGGCGGCGGCCCCGGCCGTGCGGCGGGGGAAGACGCGACGCTGGGGAGCCATGCCCATGCCCTACCACGGGCAGGCGGTCACCTGAACGGTGGATCCGGCCGGAGTGACCGGAACGGCGTAACGGCCGGGCGGGCGGGCGGCTCAGCGGTTGCGGGCAGGGGTGCGCCGGTCCAGGCGGTGGTCGGACCTCTCATCAGCGTCTCCAACGGCGCCTCTCGGGCCCGGTGGCCCCCCAGGTCATCGGTTCCGACCTGTTCGTCACGCACGCGGGCAGGGGCGGCAGCCAGGAGGGCCTGTCCATCGGTTCGACAGGGGGAACAGTCATGCCGGGCCCGGAGGCCGGCGGCCCTCTCGCAGGACCGCGGAAAGCATGACGGGCCGGCGCCGGCCGGTTCGACGGGCGGCCGGGCGGCACCGGGCCCGACGCCGGTCAGCCGCAAAGCTCGACGGACTGAGGCACGAAACCGGCGCGTCAGCCGAGGCGGTTCCGCAGGCGGCGGTAGAGGCCCGGTGCGAGGCCGCGGACGCGGCCCGGGACGGTCAGCCGCAAAGCTCGACGGACTGTGGCACCAAACCGGCGCCCGTCAGCCGAAGCGGTTCCGCAGGCGGCGGTAGAGGCCCGGTGCGAGGCCGCGGACGCGGCCCGGAACGGTCAGCCGCAAAGCTCGACGGACTGTGGCACCAAACCGGCGCCCGTCAGCCGAAGCGGTTCCGCAGGCGGCGGTAGAGGCCCGGTGCGAGGCC
>NZ_JBVJSX010000010.1:254673-260531 GCF_055606225.1 Streptomyces sp. NPDC037100
CCGCGGACGCGGCCCGGAACGGTCAGCCACGTGGGGACGTAGGCCTCGTCGCGGTTCTGCCGGACCGCCTCCCAGATCGTGCCGGCCACGCACCCCGGCGAGAGGAGACCGGTGCGGGTGCCGTCGTAGGGCCTGCCGCGCCGGTTATGGAAGGCCGTGTCGACGGCTCCGGGCACGACGAGGGTGACGCCCACGCCCGTGCCGCGCAGCTCCTGGCGCAGCGCCTCGGCGAAGGCGGCGAGGCCGGCCTTGGCTGCGGAGTACACCGCCTCCTCCCGCAGGCCCACGCAGCCCGCGACCGAGCCGAGCAGCACCACACGGCCCCGTCCGGCGGCAATCATCGAGGGCAGCACCTCACGCACGAGGTGCAGCGTGGCGTTGAGGTCGAGGGTCAGCACCCGGTCGATGTCGGTGTGCGGCATGGCGGCGAAGGGGCCCGCCCAGCCCATGCCCGCCCCGGCGACCAGGACGTCGATCCGGCCGGTGGTGTGCAGCGCGGACTGGGCCAGCAGGCGCGGGCCCTCCGGGGCGGCGAGGTCGGCGGGCAGCACGACGGCCGAGGTCCCGGACGCCGTCTGCTCCAGACGGTGCCGGTCGCGTCCGCTGAGGAGCAGCTGCCAGCCGTCCATCGCGAAACGCCGGGCCGTGGCCGCCCCGATGCCGGAGGAGGCGCCGGTGACCAGGGCCACGCGCCGGTCGAGTCGTCGCGGTGGCCCGTACTGGTGCACGCGGGCGGGGACGGGGGCCGTGGAGCGGCGCGGGGCGGGATCCGCCGGTGGGTCGTGGGCCGAGCCGGAGCCGGTGAGTGTCACGAGTCGCTCTCCCCTGCGCTGGGCGTCCGCCGTGGTCTCGTCTGTCTCCATGCGCTCCCTTGACACGGAACCCCGTCTCGCCGGACACCGCCACCGCACCGGGTGCCGGCCGAGGCCCGGCGCCCCGGCTTCGGCGAGCCCGCGGGCCCCGGCCCACCCGGTTCCGGGCCGCCGTGCACCGCGTCCGGCGGGTCCACCCCGACGGGCCGCGCGATTGCGCCAAGCGGCGGAACGAGTAAGGCGCGGCAGACCGAGGCGGAGACACCCGCCCTGAAGATGTTGAACATTGAACGGAATAGGTCTACGGTGAGTCTCGTTGGAGTAGTTAAACATTCAACATCACGCACAGGAGGCGTACACCATGAGCATCTTCAGCCGCACCGGCACCCGCACCGCCACCGCCACGAGCGCCGTGACCCCCGAGCTGGCCGCCCTGACCGGCGACTACACGATCGACCCGGCCCACTCGACGATCGGCTTCACCGCCCGGCACGCCATGGTCACGAACGTCAAGGGCAGCTTCCAGGACTTCACCGGCACGCTCCGCCTCGACGGCACCGATCCGTCGCGCTCGACGGCCTCCCTCGATGTCGTGATGGACAGCATCGAGACCGGCAACGCCGACCGTGACGGCCATCTCAAGAGCGCGGACTTCTTCAAGACGGACGAGTTCCCGGCCATGACCTTCCGCTCCACCGGCGTGGAGGCCCTGGGCGGCGACGACTACCGGGTCACCGGCGACCTGACGATCCTCGGCACCACCCGTCCGCTCGCCATCGACCTCGAGTTCAACGGCGCCGCCAAGGACCCCTTCGGCAACGAGCGCGTCGGCTTCGAGGGCAAGGCCGAGATCCTGCGCTCCGAGTGGGGCCTGACCTGGAACGCCACACTGGAGACCGGTGGCGTCCTGGTCTCCGACAAGATCAAGCTGAACTTCGACATCTCGGCCATCAGGAACGCGTGAGCCCTGTGGGGCCGGCCCGGTGAATCGTCGCCGGGCCGGTCTGGCCGGTTCCCGCCCCTTGTGCAAAGACTGTCGGCGTTCTCATAATCCAGCAGCAATATTTTGACCAGTCCATGCCAGCACATGGACGTTCTTTTTGCGCTTGCTGCTGTCATGCACTCGTCAATCTGATGCTTCGGTTGCACCTCCCCAGTCAACCCCCACGAAAGGCATCACGTTGAAGAGACTTCTCACGGCCCTCAAGAGATGCGCGGTCCTCGGCGCCGCCGCCCTCGCGATCGCCAGTCTCCAGCCCGTCTCCGCCGCACAGGCCGCCCCGTCGCCCGTCGTCGGCGGGACCCGGGCCGCACAGGGCGAGTTCCCGTTCATGGTCCGGCTCTCCATGGGCTGCGGCGGCGCCCTCTACACCCAGCAGATCGTGCTCACGGCCGCGCACTGCGTGGGCAGTTCCGGCAACAACACCGGCATCACCGCCACCGCGGGGGTCGTCGACCTGCAGTCCACCAGCGGCCGGGTCCAGGTCCGCTCCACCAAGGTGCTGCGCGCCCCCGGCTACAACGGCACCGGCAAGGACTGGGCGCTCATCAAGCTCGCCCAGCCCATCAACCTGCCGACCCTGAAGATCGCCACCACCGCGCAGTACAACACCGGTGACTTCACCGTCGCCGGCTGGGGCGCGAACCGGGAGGGCGGCTCCCAGCAGCGCTACCTCCTCAAGGCGACCGTGCCGTTCGTCAGCGACGCCGCGTGCAAGGCCTACGGCGGCCTCTACAGCGGCCTCGTCGCGAACGAGGAGATCTGCGCCGGCTTCGACGCGGGCGGTGTCGACACCTGCCAGGGTGACTCCGGCGGCCCGATGTTCCGCAAGGACAACGCCGGCAACTTCATCCAGGTCGGCATCGTGAGCTGGGGCGAGGGCTGCGCCCGGCCCGAGGCTCCCGGCGTCTACACGGAGGTCTCCACCTTCGCCTCCGCCATCGCTTCGGCGGCGTCGACGCTCTGACACGACTTCAGGGCCCGGCTCCGAGGGAGCCGGGCCCGCTTCGCGCGGCGGCCTCCGCCGGGTGACTCACCGCGTTTCCGGTTTGCGTGACTCCAGCTTCGCCACCGCCGCCGCCACCTGAGCGGCCCGGCTCCGCGCGGTCCTGGCCCGCAGCACGCCGAGCATCGCCAGGTATCGGTCCGTCCGGCCGAGGGCCGCGAACGCCGCGGCGGCCCTGGAGTTCCGCTCCAGCGCCGCCGCCAGGTCCTCGGGGACCTCGGCCTCCTTCTGCGACGCGTACGCCGCCTCCCACCGACCGTCTGCCCGCGCGGCCGCCACCTCCGCGAGCCCGCCGGGCCGCATCCGCCCGGCGGCGGTCAGCTCCTCGACCCGCCGGACGTTGACCAGGGACCAGAGACTGCCCGGACGCCGCGGCGTGATCCGCTGGAGGTAGTACGCCTCGTCAAGCCCCTTGCGCTGCCCGGTGATCCACCCGTGGCACAGGGCCAGGTCGTTGACGTCGGCGGCACTCACGGAGGGGAGGCCCGAGCCCTTCTTCGCGATCCGGACCCAGAGTCCGGACTGCGGCGCGGGGTGGGCGGAAAGCCAGGAGTCCAGGTCGGCCGTGCCCGCGAAGGCGAGCGGGCCAATGTCGTCGGAGGTGCTCATGGCGCCACCGTAGGGAGGCAATAGGCCTGTCGCTGTCCGCTACGCGAGCAATCCGCGGGAACTCGACCCCCCGGCCACGGCTGCCGACGCCGCGGCTCCGGCCGGGATCAGAACCCACCCCCGAAGTCCCCGCCCCCACCGAAGTCGCCGCCTCCGGATCCCCCTCCGAAGCCGCCCCCGAAATCGCCGGTGTCGAAGTCCGCGCCGGAGACGTCGCCGCCCTCGTAGCCGCCGAAGTCGCCGTAGCCGGAGCCGTAGTCGGCCGCGTAGGCGGGGCCGGCCATCATGCTGCCGAGCATGGTGCCGACGAGGAGGCCGGGCAGGAGGCCGCCGCCGAAGTAGCCGCCGGCCCAGGGGCCGTACGCCGGTCCGGCCTCCCAGTAGGGGCGGCGGCCGTTTGCGGTGTCGACCTCGCGGATCACCGGGTCGCGGCCCTCGGCCAGGCGCCTGTCGTCGGCCGCGCAGACGGGGACCTCGCGGGCGGTGCCGCCCGGTGGCATCCACGTGGCGTCGGCGACGGACGGGCCGTGGCGCGGGTCGAAGAAGCAGGGCGGGCGGCGCTCCGGCAGGGCCCCGCCCTCGCGGCGGGCCGCGAGCCGGGCCAGGGAGAACCGGCCGTCCTCCACGGCCTGGGTGACGGCCCGGACGTCCTCCGGTTTCGTCGCGGCCGCCATCAGGGACTTGGACTGCTCGTAGGAGTCCAGGGCGCGCTCGTAGTCGGTGCGCATCGCGTCGTCGGCGCCGGGTTCCCCGGGATGGAAGTCGAGCCGGTCGAGTTCCTCGCCGAACGCGGTGATGTCCTCGTCGACGACCACCCGCAGCTTCTCCAGCGCGGCCCGCTGCTCCTCCTCGTGGCGGCGCCGGTTGCGGCGGACCACGGTGTAGGCGCCCGCGCCGCCGGCCGCCACCAGGGCGCCGATCGTGATCAGGCCGCCGACCGGCACGTCGGTGCCCGAGCCGTCGCTCCAGCTGCTCGGCGCCGAACCGCCCACGTTGCGCAAGGCGTCGTCGACGAAGTCGTTCAGCTGGGCCTTGGTGTCACCCGCACCCTGGACCGAGGTGACCAGGTTGGACACCGCCTGCCTGCTCATCACGGAGCTGTCGGCGCGGGCGTCGAACCGGTCGCCGAGGCGGATGCCGTACAGACCGGTGATGCCGGTCTCCGTGCGGAGGTTCCGGAAGAGGTCCTGCGCGGGGTAGCCGGCGGGGAGGACCGCCACGAAGACGGGCTTGTCCGCGTCCTTGATCTTGTCGGCGAGCGCCTCCGCGTCCGACGCCGCGAGCTGCCCGGAGGCGGCCGGATCGACGTAGACGGGGCTCTCGCGCAGTTCCCGGGCGACCTTGGAGAGGTCGGTGGCCGCCTGCGCGCCCGGCGCACCGGCCAGCAGCACCGCCAGTACGGCGGCGAACGGCACGATCAGCAGACGTACGACGGTACGCATCAGTGCGGCCCTCATATGTTCGAAAGTACCCGAAACGGCGCAGAAAGGGTTATCCGTCGTGGCAGGGATTTGTCGGCGCGACTGCGCCTAGGATGCCCCTGGCCATCCAGGAGGGGCGGGAGCGGGACATGTTCGGACGACGCAGGGCTGCGGACATGACGGTGTCCGAACTGACCGAGCTGGACCGGTCGCGTACGCGCGCCGACCTGCTGTGGGAGCTGTTCCGGCATGCCGAGGCGGAGGTGACGTCGGCGATCGGCTGGTATCTGGCCCGCCGCCGGGGGCCGTCGCTGTGGTCTCGTTCGCTGCGGGCGCTCGCCGCGCTGCTGGGCATCGTCGGCACGATCACGCCGCTGGTGCACGCGGCCTCGCCCACGACCGTGCAGCCCGAGTGGGGGTTCGTGTTCCTGGCCGGCGGGGCGGGCTGTGTGCTCTTCGACCGGATCTTCGGGTTCTCGGCGTCCTGGACCCGCTACATCCGCGCGGAGATGGCGCTGCAGCAGATCCTGAAGAAGGCCCAGTCCGACTGGGCGCAGGGGTTCTTGAGGACCACCGACTCCCCCAGCGACAAGGAGCAGGCCGCCCTGCTCGGGGTGATCGAGCGGCTGCGGACCGACGCGCAGCGGGTCATCGAGGACGAGGGCGCGGCCTGGGTCGGCTATCTGGCCGACGGCGTCGAGGAGCTCACCCGCTCCACCAGCACCGCCACCGGCCAGCGCTCCCACACCGCGGGCCTCTTCCGTCTCGACCGGCCCCCGGGCCGTGACCGCGGCGGCGAGGTCCCGGGGCCGCGGTCCCGCGACACGGCGATGTGACACCCACCCCGGGCGCCGGGCCCCGCCGGGGCGACGGCTACTGCGCCGGAGCGACCCTGCGCGCAGCAGCCCGTAGGTGGCGAGGTCCCGGGGCCGCGGTCCCGCGACACGGCGATGTGACACCCACCCCGGGCGCCGGGCCCCGCCGGGGCGACGGCTACTGCGCCGGAGCGA
>NZ_JBVJSX010000010.1:260629-364623 GCF_055606225.1 Streptomyces sp. NPDC037100
GACCCCCGCGCGCAGCAGCCCGTAGGTGTACGCGTCCTCCAGGGCCTGCCAGCTCGCGGCGATGACGTTCTCGGCGACGCCGACCGTCGACCACTCGCCCGCGCCGTCGGACGTGGAGATCAGCACGCGGGTCGTGGAGTTGGTGCCGTGCTTGCCCTCCAGGATGCGGACCTTGTAGTCCACCAGCTCCAGCTTGGCGAGCTGCGGGTAGATCTTCTCCAAGCCCACGCGCAGGGACCGGTCGAGGGCGTTGACCGGGCCGTTGCCCTCCGCGGTGGCGACGATGCGCTCGCCTTTGGCCCACAGCTTGACCGTGGCCTCGTTGGCGTGGGAGCCGTCGGGCCGGTCCTCGACGATGGCCCGCCAGGACTCGACCTCGAAGTAGCGAAGCGGCCTGCCCTGGACCTCGGCGCGCAGCAGGAGTTCGAAGCTCGCGTCGGCGGCCTCGTAGGTGTAGCCCTTGAGCTCGCGCTCCTTCACCCGCTCGACCACCCGGCCGACCAGCTCGCGGTCGCCGCCGAGGTCGACGCCCAGCTCCTTGCCCTTGAGCTCGATGGACGCCCGCCCGGCCATGTCGGAGACCAGCATCCGCATGGTGTTGCCGACCAGCTCGGGGTCGATGTGCTGGTACAGGTCCGGGTCGACCTTGATCGCCGAGGCGTGCAGTCCGGCCTTGTGGGCGAAGGCGGAGAGGCCGACGTAGGGCTGGTGCGTGGAGGGGGTGAGGTTGACGACCTCGGCGATGGCGTGCGAGATGCGGGTCATCTCACGCAGACGGCCCTCGGGCAGGACCTTCTTGCCGTACTTCAGTTCCAGGGCCGCCACGACCGGGAAGAGATTGGCGTTGCCGACGCGCTCGCCGTAGCCGTTGGCCGTGCACTGCACGTGCGTCGCACCGGCGTCTACGGCGGCCAGGGTGTTGGCGACCGCGCAGCCCGTGTCGTCCTGGGCGTGGATGCCGAGCCGGGCGCCGGTGTCGGCGAGGACCGTGGCGACGACGGCCTGGATCTGGGCCGGGAGCATGCCGCCGTTGGTGTCGCACAGCACGACGACGTCCGCGCCGGCCTCCGACGCGGTACGGACGACCGCCTTGGCGTACTCGGGGTTGGCGCGGTAGCCGTCGAAGAAGTGCTCGCAGTCGATGAAGACCCGGCGGCCCTGCTCCTTGAGGAAGGACACGGTGTCGCGGACCATCGCCAGGTTCTCGTCCAGGGTGGTGCGCAGGGCGAGCTCGACATGGCGGTCGTGCGACTTGGCGACGAGTGTGATCACCGGTGCGCCGGACTCCAGGAGCGCCCTGACCTGCGGGTCCTGGTCGGCGGTGGTGCCGGCGCGGCGGGTGGAGCCGAACGCGACGAGCTGGGCGTGCCGGAAGTCGATCTCCTGCTGGGCACGGGCGAAGAACTCGGTGTCCCGGGGGTTGGCGCCCGGCCAGCCGCCCTCGATGAAGCCCACCCCGAAGTCGTCCAGGTGCCGTGCGATGGCCAGCTTGTCCGCGACGGTGAGGTTGATGCCCTCCCGCTGGGCGCCGTCGCGCAGGGTGGTGTCGAAGACGTGGAACGAATCGTCGAGCTCGCTGGTTTCGGTCATGATCTCAAGGCTCCTGGGAATGGGATCTCGGTCGTACCGGAATGACCGGCTCCACCGCCCTCACATACTCCCTCGCGCTCTCGCCTCCGGCTGCGGGTGGGCCAGAAATGCGAAAAACCTCTCGCGGGTGCGAGAGGTCTGCGCGCGGGTCTAGGACGACGGTGTCCACCCGTACCTGGTCGTACGTGGTGGTCACTGCGGACCGGCGCGCCTGCTGCCAATAATCATGGCGAACGAGAGCACGGGGGAAGTCTGGCACACCCCCCGCGCTCCGCTCACCGCCGTCTCAGGATGCGGTCGGTCACCTCGGGTGACGGACGTAGAGGTGCGAGGTGTCGTACGTGTCGCCGGCGACGAGGTCGGGTGAGGAGCTCCCCGCCGGCACCGGTCTCGTTTCCTGCTGCCGGGGTGGCGTACGCGCTGTCGGCCCCGGGTTCCGCGCGAGGGGAAGCCGGGGCCGGTGAGGCGACGCGTTCTTCTCGGCCGGCCGGTTCGCGTCCCGCTACTCGACCGACCGATTCGGCACGGCTACGAATCCGGCTTCCCGGGCGACCGGTTCGGCAGCTACGAGCCCGGCTTCCTGCCCGACCGGTTCCCCGGTGGTGGGTGGGCATGGGCGGGAGTCCGGGGGCGGAGCCCCCGGGGCCAGGGCCGGTCAGCCCAGGCGGTGCATCCAGCCGTGCTGGTCCGACGCCGTACCCCGCTGGATGTCGAGCAGCGCCTGACGGAGCCGGAGCGTGACTTCGCCCGGCTCTCCCCCGCTCTGCTTCCACTCCGCCCCGGCACGCTTCACCGTACCGACCGGAGTGATCACCGCGGCCGTACCGCAGGCGAAGACCTCGGTCAGCGACCCGTTCTCCGAGTCCCGCTGCCACTGGTCGACCGAGACCCGGCCCTCCTCGGCCTCGTACCCGAGGTCACGGGCGACGGCGAGCAGGGAGTCGCGCGTGACGCCCTCCAGGATCGACCCGGTGAGGGACGGCGTGACGATCTTGTCGCCGTACACGAAGTACAGGTTCATGCCGCCCAGCTCCTCGACCCACGTGTGCTCCACGGCGTCGAGGTAGCAGACCTGGTCGCAGCCCTTCGTCGCGGCCTCGGCCTGCGCGAGCAGGGACGCCGCGTAGTTGCCGCCCGTCTTCGCGTCGCCCATGCCTCCGGGGACGGCGCGGACGCGGTCCTCGGAGACCCAGATGGACACCGGCTTCACACCCCCGGGGAAGTACGCCCCGGCCGGGGAGGCGATCACCAGGAAGAGGTACTCGTTGGCGGGCTTCACACCCAGCCCGACCTCAGTGGCGATCATGAAGGGGCGCAGGTAGAGGGACTCCTCGCCGCCGTGCGCCGGCACCCATGCCTTGTCCTGCTGCACCAGGACGTCGCACGCCTCGATGAACGTCTCGACCGGCAGCTCGGGCATCGCGAGCCGGCGGGCGGAGCGCTGGAACCGCTCGGCGTTCTTCTCGGGGCGGAAGGTGGCGACGGACCCGTCGGGCTGCCGGTAGGCCTTCAGCCCCTCGAAGATCTCCTGTGCGTAGTGCAGGACCGTGGTGGCGGGGTCGAGGGAGATCGGCGCGTACGGCACGAGCTGGCCGTCGTGCCAGCCGCGGCCTTCCGTCCACTTGATCGTCACCATGTGGTCGGTGAAGTGGCGGCCGAACCCGGGGTTGGCCAGGATCTGCTCGCGCTCGGCGGCGGAGAGCGGGTTGGCGGAGGGCTTGAGCTCGATCGTGGGCGTCGTCATGGGTTGATGTCCTTCACCGGTTGTAGTGACGGGCCGCGCTCGGTACTGCTCTGATGGTGACCAGTGCTAGGACGTCCGAGCATTCCCTCATTGCGCGGCCTCGCGTTCGATTATCGCCCGGGGGCGGCGGCGGAAGGAACGGGGTGACTGCGGCCCGGTGGTCGATGGTGGCACCCGGCGGGAACATGCGGAAGCCGCCGGGCGCTGATGCGACCCGGCGGCCTGCGGAAAGCAGCGGCGGGTCAGCCGGCTACGCGTACGGCGAGCGCGTCGCCGATCTCCGAGGTGGAGCGGGCGGGCTTGCCGGTGCGCTCGCCGAGGTCGGCGGCGACCGCCTCGTCGATACGGGCGGCCTCGGCCTCGTAGCCGAGGTGGCGCAGCAGCAGGGCGACGGACAGCACGGTGGCGGTCGGGTCGGCCTTGCCCTGGCCGGCGATGTCCGGGGCCGAGCCGTGCACGGGCTCGAACATCGACGGGAACTCCCCGGAGGGGTTGATGTTGCCGGAGGCCGCGACGCCGATGCCGCCGGAGACGGCCGCGGCCAGGTCGGTGACGATGTCGCCGAAGAGGTTGTCCGTGACGATCACGTCGAAGCGCTCGGGCTGCGTGACGAGGTAGATCGTCGCCGCGTCCACGTGCATGTACTCGGTGGTGACCTCGGGGAACTCCTCGGCCACCTTGTTGAAGACGTTCGTCCACAGGTGACCGGCGAAGGTCAGCACGTTGTTCTTGTGGATCAGCGCGAGCTTCTTGCGGGGGCGGGCCTGGGCTCGGGCGAAGGCGTCGCGGACCACGCGCTCGACACCGAAGGCCGTGTTCACGGAGACCTCCGTGGCGACCTCGTGCTCGGTGCCCTTGCGGATCGTGCCGCCGTTGCCGGTGTAGGGGCCCTCGGTGCCCTCGCGGACCACGACGAAGTCGATCTGCGGCTCGCCCGCGAGCGGGGTGGCGACACCCGGCAGGAGCTTCGAGGGACGCAGGTTGACGTGGTGGTCGAAGGCGAAGCGGAGCTTGAGCAGGAAGCCGCGCTCCAGGACGCCGGAGGGCACGGTCGGGTCACCGATCGCGCCGAGCAGGATGGCGTCGTGCCGCTTCAGGGCGTCGAGGTCGGCGTCGGTGAGGGTCTCACCGGTGGCGTGGTAGCGCCGGGCGCCGAAGTCGTACTCCTCGGTCTCCAGCTTCACATCCTGCGGAAGGACGGCGGAGAGGACCTTCAGACCTTCGGCCACGACCTCCTGGCCGATGCCGTCACCGGGGATCACTGCGAGATTGATGCTGCGAGACATGCGGGCACCCTACTCCTCGTCCCATGGAATGACACACGGTGTCCGTGATGCGGACGCCCCGGAAGGCGCCCGCTCGGGGGCGGCACGCTTCCGTCGGGTGCCGTTCACCCGTATGTGGTGCGGTCGTCGGTCTTTGCTGGGAAATTCTCCGGACATGGAGATCCCCCACTTCGGCATCCCGCCCGAGCTCGCGCGCCGGATGAGCATGGCGGAGCAGCACGAGTACCTGAGGACGCGGCTGTCGCGGCGGCGCACCCTGGTGACCGCGGGCGCGGTGGCGAGCGGGCTGCTGACCGGCTGCGGCTCCGGCTCCCGTTCCGGGCAGGGCGGCGCCACGCCGACCGGGAGCCCGTCGCCCGCCACGTCGAAGGCCCCCGGCTCCTTGATCACGCCCTTCGGCCGTCATCTGGCCTTCGGCGCCGATCCGAAGACGCAGATGCGGATCTCCTGGCAGGTGCCGCTCGCGGTGAAGAAGCCGTACGTCCGGGTCGGCCTGCGCCCCGACGACCTCGGCCGCAGGATCGAGGCGGAGCTGCGCGACCTGCACACCCCGGAACTGAAGGGCGTACGGGCGGCGGTCGAGCAGTACTACCTGCACGCCGCGCTGGACGGACTGCGCCCGGGCACGACGTACTACTACGGCGTCGGCCACGAGGGCTTCGACCCGGCCTCCCCACGGCACCGGTCGACCGTCACGTCCTTCCGCACGGCACCGGCGAGCCCGCCCGGGCGTTTCGTGTTCACCGCGTTCGGCGACCAGGGCGTCGGTGACGAGGCGGCCCTCAACGACCGTACGCTGCTGCGCCGCGAGCCCGCCTTCCATCTGCACGCCGGCGACATCTGCTACGCCGATCCGACCGGCAAGGGCAAGGAGTCGGACGTCTTCGACGCGAGCCAGTGGGACCGGTTCCTCAAGCAGACCGAGCCGGTGGCCAGGTCGGTGCCGTGGATGGTGACGACCGGCAACCACGACATGGAGGCCTGGTACTCACCGGACGGCTACGGCGGCCAACTCGCCCGCTTCTCCCTGCCGGACAGCGGCTTCGACGCGCGCACGGCACCGGGCGTGTACGCCTTCACCTACGGCAACGTGGGCGTGGTCGCGCTGGACGCGAACGACGTGTCGTACGAGATCCCCGCCAACTTCGGCCACACGGAGGGGCGGCAGACGAAGTGGCTGGACGGCAAGCTCGGCGAGCTGCGGTCGTCCAAGGACGTCGACTTCATCGTCGTCTTCTTCCACCACTGCGCCTACTCGACGTCCACGCACGCCTCCGACGGCGGGGTGCGCGCCGAGTGGCTGCCGTTGTTCGCCCGGCACGAGGTGGACCTGGTGATCAACGGGCACAACCACGTCTACGAACGCACCGACGCGATCCGGGGCGGTGAGGTGGGCAGGCCGGTGCCGGTCGGCGGGACGACGGACCCGAGGCGGGACGGGATCGTGTACGTCACCGCGGGCGGCGGCGGCAAGGAGCTGTACGGCTTCCCCGACGGCGTGAAGGAGAGCTACGAGGGCAACACCGCCGAGCACGAACCGGTCGCCACCTTCCGGTGGACCAGGTCCCAGGGCACGAAGGCGGAGTCGGCAGCGTGGTCACGGGTGCGCTACCGCGGTTTCTCGTTCCTCTCGGTGGAGGCGGAGAGCGGCACCAGGCCGAGGCTCAAGGTGTCGGCGCTGGCGTCGAACGGTGAGCGGATCGACCACTTCGATGTGCGGCGCGGGGCGTGAGACCCCGCACCGCACCTCGCGGGCGGCTCCCGGCCTGCGGTGATACTGCGGCTCAGTGGCCGCTGGAGCCGCCGTTGTCCCTGCGGTCGAGGGCGCGCTGGAGCGCGGCGGCGGCGTTCTTCCGGTCGGACTCGGTGGTACGGGAAACGTGACGGACTCGGCGGCGGACGGTCGTCTCGGCCATGGGAAATCGACTCCTTCGACAGCACGGAGTGCACAGGGAGGGTTACGAGACGCCGGAAGGGGCGGGGAGCGGTGCCGCAGGGATTGCCTGCACGGGGCCCGGCTCACGACCGCCATTCGCTTGGTCGAGCGAGACGTTCGGCTCCTACAAAGCTAAGGGAGCGCGGAGCGTCTGTCTCCACAATTACTCGGACTTCCTACTATCTGAGACGGTGGACTGGGTCACACCATGCCGACCTGCGGTGATTTCTAGAGCACGTCGCCGTCGCGCCAGTCGAAGACCAGCTCGTGCGCGGGGTCGAGGGACCCGGCCAGGGCGGCCCGGACGTACGTGCTGCCCTCCTCCTCCGGCAGCCGGACGATGCCGTCCCGCGGGCTGAGGGCATGCACCCGGCCGGCCCACTGCTCCCAGCCGCGGGAGGTGTAGAGCCGGGCCCCGTCGTCGCTCGCGGACAGGGCGCCGAGGTCGTAGGCGCGGTCGACGACGCGCTCCAGTTCCGCCATGACCCGCCCGCCGAGGCCACCGCGACGGGCGTCGGCACGCACGGCGACGTTCTCGACGTACCCGGCCCGCAGCCACCGCCCGCCGTGCCGCACCCTGCGCATCACGACCGCCCCGTGCGCGGCGAGCCCGGATTCGTCGTGCACGAGGGCATGCACGCCGCCGAGACCGTGATCCCAGTCCTCGTCACCGAAGTCCCCCTCGAACGCGGCGTCCAGGAGGCCTCGTACGGCGTCGAGTCCGGCGGGGGTGAGATCGGCGGTGTGGGCGGTGCGCACTCGGATGGTCATCGGCCCAGTCTTTCTCCGGACATGCCGACGGGCCAGGTCTTTTCGACCTGGCCCGTCGGTTCGCCCGGGGAGTGTCAGCCCATGTGCGGGTAGGTGTAGTCCGTCGGCGGGACCAGGGTCTCCTTGATGGCGCGGGTCAGGGTCCAGCGCATCAGGTTCTGCGGGGCGCCGGCCTTGTCGTTGGTGCCGGAGGCGCGGCCGCCGCCGAAGGGCTGCTGGCCGACGACAGCACCGGTCGACTTGTCGTTGATGTAGAAGTTGCCGGCCGCGTAGCGGAGCTTGTCGGCCGTGTAGGCCGCCGCCGCCCGGTCGTTCGCGATGACCGAGCCGGTCAGGGCGTAGTCGGAGACGGACTCCATCTGGGTCAGCATCTCGTCGTACTTGTCGTCCTCGTAGACGTGCACGGCGATGATCGGGCCGAAGTACTCGGTGCGGAAGACCTCGTTCTCCGGGTCGGTGCACTCGATGACGGTCGGGCGGACGAACCAGCCCTCGGAGTCGTCGTAGGTGCCGCCCGCGACGATCGTGCAGGAGGGGTCCTCCTTGGCGCGGTCGATGGCGGCCTTGTTCTTGGCGAAGGCACGCTCGTCGATGACGGCGCCGATGAAGTTCGACAGGTCGGTGACGTCACCCATCTTGATGCCGTCGACCTCGGCGGCCAGCTCCTCCTTGAAACCGGAGTTCCAGATCGAGGCGGGGATGTACGCCCGGGAGGTGGCGCTGCACTTCTGGCCCTGGAACTCGAAGGCGCCGCGGGTGAACGCCGTCTTCAGGATCGCCGGGTCGGCCGACGGGTGGGCGACGAGGAAGTCCTTGCCGCCGGTCTCGCCGACCAGGCGCGGGTAGGTGCGGTACTTCTCGATGTTGTTGCCGACCGTCTTCCACAGGTACTGGAAGGTGGGGGTCGAACCGGTGAAGTGGATGCCGGCGAGGTCGCGGTGCTCCAGGGCGACCTTGGAGACCTCGATGCCGTCACCGGTGACGAGGTTGATGACGCCCTTGGGCAGACCGGCCTCCTCCAGCAGCTGCATCAGCAGTACGGCGGCGTGGGTCTGCGTCGGGGACGGCTTCCAGACGACGACGTTGCCCATCAGGGCGGGGGCCGTCGGGAGGTTGCCCGCGATGGCGGTGAAGTTGAAGGGCGTGATCGCGTAGACGAAGCCCTCCAGCGGGCGGTGGTCCAGACGGTTCCACACGCCGGGCGAGTTCGCCGGGGGCTGCTCGGCGAGCAGCTTGCGGGCGTAGGAGACGTTGAACCGCCAGAAGTCGATCAGCTCGCAGGGCGTGTCGATCTCGGCCTGCTGGGCGGTCTTGGACTGGCCGAGCATGGTGGAGGCGGCGAGCGTCTCGCGCCAGGGGCCGGACAGCAGCTCGGCGGCGCGCAGGATGATCGCCGCGCGGTCGTCGAAGGACAGCGCACGCCAGGCGGGGGCGGCGGCCAGGGCCGCGTCGATGGCGTCCTGGGCGTCCTGCTGCGTGGCGTTGCGGTACGTGCCGAGCACGGCCTTGTGGTTGTGCGGCTGGACGACCTGGAAGGCCTCGCCACCGCCCATCCGCTTCTCCCCGCCGATGGTGCAGGGCAGGTCGATCGGGTTGTCGGCCAGCTCCTTCAGCTTGGCCTCCAGCCGGGCCCGCTCGGCCGAGCCGGGGGCGTAGCCGTGCACCGGCTCGTTGACGGGGGTGGGGACCTGGGTCACAGCGTCCATGTTTTCCGTAACTCCTTACTGAGCGGTGTTTCGGTCTCGGCCCTTGACGGGCTCTCGGCCCTTGCCGGGCTGTCAGCCCTTGGTGAGCATCGAACGGGCGAAGAAGCGCAGGTTGGCCGGCTTCTCCGCGAGTCGGCGCATGAAGTAGCCGTACCAGTCGGTGCCGTACGCGGTGTAGACGCGCATCCGGTGCCCCTCGGCGGCCAGCCGCAGGTGTTCGTCGGTGCGGATGCCGTAGAGCATCTGGAACTCGTACTCGTCGGGCTTTCGCCCGGCCCGGTGGGCGAGTTCCTGGCCGATCGCGATCAGTCGCGGGTCGTGGGACCCGATCATCGGGTACCCCTCCCCCCGCATCAGCGTCCGCAGAATGCGGACGTATGCCCGGTCGATCGCGTGTTTGTCCTGGTGGGCGACCGAGGCGGGCTCCTTGTAGGCGCCCTTGACCAGGCGGACCCGGCTGCCGCTCTCCGCGAGGCGGCGGGCGTCGGCCTCGGTGCGGAACAGGTAGGCCTGGATGACGCAGCCGGTCTGCGGGAAGTCCTTCCGCAGCTCCTCGTGGATGGCGAACATCGAGTCGAGGGTGGTGTGGTCCTCCGCGTCGAGCGTGACCGTGGTGCCGATCTCGGCGGCGGCCTCGACGACCGGGCGGACGTTCTTCAGGGCCAGCTCGTGGCCGTACTGGAATGTGGGGGCGGGCCCGGAGGGCCCTTCGAACAGGGTGGTGGTGGGCGACGGGAGGGCCTGCCCGAACATCGACAGCTTCACCGACATCTCGGCGCGGGTGCCGAGCTCCAGCGGCTTGAGGCGGTCGACGAGCTCCAGGTAGGCGTCCCGGGCGGCGGCGGCCTGCGCGGGGTTGGTGATGTCCTCGCCGACGACGTCCATCGTCAGCTCCAGCCCCTGCTCGGTCAGACTCCGGACGACGGGGACGATGTCGTCGACGTCCTCGCCCGGGATGAAGCGGTCGACGACCTGCTTGGTCACCGGGGCCGCCGAGATCAGGCGTCGCATCCGGTCGCTGCGAGACGCGGCGAGAATCACGGGACCCAGCACGGGGCACCTCCAAGCACCAGCAACGTGAAGGCCGGACCCCTCGCGGACGACGCTTCGGGTACGGCACGGAGAACCACCGTGAAACCTAAGGATCCCTCCGATCGTGGGCCATCGACAGCTGTCACGCATCCGTGCCGCAGATCTCAGACAGATGTATGAAGGGGTCCGGGAAGTGCGCGACAATGCCCGGGTGACGTCGGAACACAGGGGCGACTACGAGGAGCTGGTCGACGAGATCTCGGAGCTGCTCGGCGCGCCCGCGACCCTGGAGAACCGGGATTTCGAGCTGATCGCCTTCGGGGCCTACGACAGTGAGGGCGACCTCGATCCGTCGGCCCTGGACCCGGTGCGCACCCGCTCGATCCTCACCCGCCGTTCGACGGCGGCCGTCCGGGCCTGGTTCGAGGGCTTCGGCATCACCCGGGCGACGGCACCGGTCCGTATCCCCCCGACACCGGAGGCCGGGGTCTACCGGGGCCGGATCTGTCTCCCCGTCCGCCACCGGGGCGTGGTGCACGGCTATGTCTGGCTCCTGGACGACGACCCCGGCCCGAGCGAGCGCCAGCTCTCCGCCGCCATGCGGGTCACGGCCCGCATCGGCGCCCTGCTCGCGGACGAGGCGCAGCACGGCGCCGACCTCAGCCGCGAACTCCGGGCCGTCCTCACCGCCGAACCCGGCTGGCAGAGCGACATGGCCGTCGCCGAACTCCGCACGGCCCTCGGCCCCCGCGCCGACGGCCTCCACGCGCTGATGTGCGTCGCCCCCTGGCCTTCGGCCGACCCGGACGACGCTCCGTCGGTCCGCGCGGTCCCGGGTGCGACGGCACTGTGCACCCTGCCGTGGGGGGCGACGGGCCAGTGTCTGGCGGTGCTGGTCCGCCTGCGCTCCCCGGACGTCCTGACTCCGGCGACCACGGCGGCGGGGCGGCTGATGGAGAGAGCGCGCGGCAAGAGCGGCACGGAGGGCGGGACGGGTGGGCCGAGCGGTGGCCCGGGCTCGCCAGCCGCCGGTATCGCCACCCCCCGCTCCGGCCTCGCCGAGTCGGCGACCGCCTGGCGGGAGGCGTCGGCGGCCGCCCGGGCGGCGCTGGCCGAGGCACGCTTCGGGCCGGTCGCGCAGTGGGCTTCGATCGGGCCGTTCCGGCTGCTCACGGCCCTGCCTCCCGAGGTCGCTCACGACCCCGTCGCCCGCACGCTGCTCACCCCGGTCCATCACGAACTCGCCCGGACCGCCGAGGTCTACCTCGACTGCGCCGGCCAGGCCGCCCGGGCCGCCGCCGAGCTGGGCATCCACCGCCAGACCCTGTACTACCGCCTGTCCCGGATCGAGAAGCTCACCGGCCTCGACCTGGACGACGGTGAGGACCGTCTGCTGCTGCACATGGCCCTCAAGGCACACCGACTGTGAGGACGGCCCGTTCATGCCTCTGCTGCTGCTCGACCTCGACAACACCCTGATCGACCGGGACGCCGCCTACCGCGCCACCCTGGTGGACTTCCTGGCCGAGCACGGGCTGCCCGAGGACGACATCGACTGGCTCATGAGCGTCGACGCCAGTGGGTACACGCCCCGCCCGGAGGTGGCCCGGGCCATGCACGGGCGGTACGGCGACCGCGTCCCCCGGGACGCCGTCCGCGATCTGCTCGACCGGGGCGCGGCCGACCGTGTCGTACTGTCCGCACCCGTCCGCACCGCACTCGAGAAGGCCACCGCCGCCGGCTGGACTCTCGCCATCGTCACCAACGGCCGTACCTCCCAGCAGGAGAGGAAGATCCGCGCCACCGGCCTCGACGCGCTGACCCACGGCTGGGCCGTCTCCGAGTGCGTCGGCCACAAGAAGCCCGCGCCGGAGATCTTCCACGCCGCTGCCGCCGCCGTCGGCGCCACGCTGGACGGCGCCTGGGTGATCGGCGACTCCCCGCACGCCGACATCGCCGGCGCGGCCGGAATCGGCGCCCGCAGTGTGTGGGTGTCGGCGGGCCGCCCGTGGACCGGGACGGCACTCACCCCCACCCGGACCGCACCCGACACCGCGTCCGCCATCGACTCGGTGGTCGGCGCACCGTGGTGAGGCGTCACTTCCTCTCGGCCGCCTCGATCACCCGGCGGAGCCCCGCCGCGAGCTGCTCGGCCTCCGGAGCGTTCTCCGGGTCGAAGGTCCACTGCGCCATCAGGCCCATCATCAGGGTCAGGTAGAAGTACCCGAGGGTGTCCACCTGCTCGTCCGTCACGTCGGCCTCGTGCCCGCCGAGGAAGAGGGGCAGGATGCCGCGTGCGCCCTCACGCTGGGCCCGCGCGAGATGCTCCCGCACCTCCGGCAGCTGCTCCCCCATGGCCACGATCTCCATGCTGAGCCGCCACATCGAACCGGGCTCCCGCATGGTCTGGATGATGTTCGCCCAGACATCGGTGAAACGCTCCAGCGACCCCGGCTCCCCGCGCAGCTCACCGCCGCCCTCGAAGGCGTCGGACATGCCCTCCACCATCTCGACGTACGCCTGTGCCAGCAGCGCGTCCTTGGAGCCGTAGTGGTAGCCGATCGAGGCCAGGTTGGTCCCCGACTCCTTGACGATGTCGCGCGCGGTCGTGCGCAGGAAGCCCTTCGCCAGCAGGCAGCGCTTGGCGCCCTCCAGCAGATCCTCACGGTGTCCCATGGCCCGCCACCCTATCCCGAGATCCAGACGAGCGTATTAAACAGCCGTACTAGACAAGCGTTTAATACGTTCGTACAGTCCTGCCCATGACGACGAAACCGCCCCCTCCCGTCCTCGCCGGCCGCCGCGAATGGACGGCCCTCGGCGTGCTGATGCTCCCGCTGCTGCTGGTCTCGATGGACGTCTCCGTCCTCTATTTCGCGATACCCGCGATCAGCGCCGACCTGGAGCCGAGCGCCACCCAGCAGTTGTGGATCTTCGACATCTACGGCTTCGTGCTGGCCGGCCTGCTGATGACGATGGGCTCGCTCGGCGACCGCATCGGGCGCCGCAGGCTCCTGCTGACCGGCGCCGCCGCCTTCGGCACGGCCTCGCTGGTCGCGGCCTACGCGAACAGTGCCGAGACCCTGATCGCCGCCCGCGCGGTCCTCGGCATCGGCGGCGCGACGCTGATGCCGTCCACGATGGCGCTCGTGCGCACGATGTTCACCGACCCCGCGCAGCGGACCAAGGCGATCGGTGTGTGGTCGGGGGTGATGACGGCCGGCATCGCGCTCGGCTCGGTGATGAGCGGGGTGCTCGTCGAGCACTTCTGGTGGGGCTCGGTCTTCCTGGTCAACCTGCCCGCGATGCTGCTGCTCCTGGCCCTCGGCCCCGTCCTGCTGCCCGAGTCGCGCACACCGAACCCCGGCCGCTTCGACCTGCTGAGCGTTCCCCTGTCGATGGCGGCGGTGCTCCCCGTCATCTACGGCCTGAAGGAACTCGCGGCCGAGGGCTGGAACGTGCGGTACGTGATGTCGGTGACCGTCGGCCTGCTCTTCGCCGCGCTGTTCGTCCACCGCCAGCGCACGGCGGCCTCCCCCCTGATCTCCCCGGCCCTGTTCCGGGCCCGCGGCTTCAGCCCGGCCGTCGTCCTCAACCTCGCCGCCGCCTTCGGCATGATGGGCTCGGCCTACTTCACCACCCAGTACATCCAGTCGGTCCTGGACAAGGGCCCCCTCGAGGCGGCGCTGTGGAGCCTGCTGCCGTCGGTGCCCATCGGGCTCGCGGCCCCGCTCTCCGCACGGCTCGTGCAGCGGGGCGTTCCCCGCGCGCACGTCGTCGGCGCAGGCTTCACGGTCGCCGCATGCGGCTACGTGATGCTGGCCCTGGCCGGTACCGATTCCCTCTGGCTGCTGCTGGCCGCGTGCGCCGTCCTGGCCTGCGGCATCGTGGCCGTCATGTCGCAGGTGGCGGACCTGGCCCTGAGCGCCGCTCCCGTGGAGAAGGCGGGCGCCGCGTCGTCCCTGCTGGAGACGGGCACGGAGTTCGGCGGCGCGCTGAGCATGGCGTTCCTCGGCTCCATCGGCACGGCCGTCTTCCGGCACGAGATGCCGGACTCGGCACCCGCCGCGGCTCGCGAGACCCTGGGCGGCGCCCTGGCCGTGGCCGACCGGCTCCCGGGGCGCGCGGGGGACGCCCCGGCGACGGCGGCGCGCGAGGCCTTCACCAGCGGCATGCACACGGCGGCCATCACGGGCGCGGTGCTGCTGACGTGCGCGGCGGCAGCGGCGGTGCTGACCCTGCGGCGGGTGGGGGTACGGAAAAACGCCGGACAGGCTGATCAGCTCAGCCCGTCCGGCGTCTGAGGAAGGAGCCCGTTCATACGAACGGGCGTCCGGGGACGCAGCCCCGGGAAGGTCAGGCCAGGTTCACCGAGCGGGCCGAGGTCGCCCCGATCTCCGCGGCCACCTCGGCCAGTACGTTCGCGGTCACCGTGTCGTCCACGGTCAGTACCGCCAGCGCCTCGCCGCCGGCCACCGCACGCGACACCTGCATGCCGGCGATGTTCAGGCCCGCCTCACCGAGGATGCGGCCGACCGTGCCGACGATGCCGGGGCGGTCCTCGTACTTCAGGACCAGCATGTGGTCGGCGAGCGCGAGGTCCACGTCGTAGTCACCGACCGCGACGATCTTCTGGAGGTGCTTGGGGCCGGCCAGCGTGCCGGACACCGACACCTCCTCGCCGTCGGCGAGGGTGCCGCGCACCGTGACGACGTTGCGGTGCTCGGTCGCCTCGGAGCTGGTGGTGAGACGCACCTCGACGCCGCGCTCCTGCGCGAACAGCGGCGCGTTGACGTAGGAGACCGTCTCGTCGACGACGTCCTCGAAGACACCCTTGAGCGCGGACAGCTCCAGCACCTTCACGTCGTGCTGGGTGATCTCGCCGTAGACCTCGACGTCGAGGCGGACCGCGACCTCACCGGCGAGCGCGGTGAAGATCCGGCCCAGGCGCTCGGCGAGCGGCAGACCGGGCTTGACGTCCTCGGCGATGACACCGCCCTGCACGTTCACCGCGTCCGGCACGAGCTCACCGGCGAGGGCGAGGCGCACCGAGCGGGCGACGGCGATACCGGCCTTCTCCTGCGCCTCGTCGGTGGAGGCACCGAGGTGCGGGGTGCAGACGACCTGGTCGAACTCGAACAGCGGGGAGTCCGTGCAGGGCTCCTTCGCGTACACGTCGAGACCGGCACCGGCGACCCGGCCCTCCTTGAGGGCGGAGTACAGCGCCTCCTCGTCGACGATCCCGCCGCGCGCGGCGTTGACGATCCGCACGCTCGGCTTGACCTTGCGCAGCGCCTCGTCGCCGATCAGGCCGACGGTCTCGGGGGTCTTGGGGAGGTGCACGGTGATGAAGTCGGAGACCTCGAGCAGCTCGTCCAGCGACAGCACCTTCACGCCCATCTGCGCGGCGCGGGCGGGCTGGATGTAGGGGTCGTAGGCGACGACCTTCATGCCGAACCCGGACATGCGCTGGGCGACGAGCGCGCCGATGCGCCCGAGGCCGACGACACCGAGGGTCTTCTCGGCCAGCTCCACACCCGTGTACTTGCTGCGCTTCCACTCGCCGTTCTTCAGCGCGGCGTTGGCCTGCGGGATGTGGCGGGCGGTGGCGACGAGCAGACCGCAGGCCAGCTCGGCGGCGGTCACGATGTTGGAGGTCGGGGCGTTGACGACCATCACGCCGGCCTTGGTGGCGGCGGAGACGTCCACGTTGTCCAGGCCGACGCCGGCTCGTGCGACGACCTTCAGCTTGTTCGCGGCGGCGATCGCCTCGGCGTCGACCTTGGTGGCCGAGCGGACCAGGATCGCGTCCACATCGGCGATGGCCGGGAGCAGCTCGGCGCGGTCCGCGCCGTTGCAGTGCCGGATCTCGAAGTCCGGGCCCAGGGCGTCGACGGTGGCGGGCGACAGCTCTTCAGCGATGAGTACGACGGGTTTCGAGCTCACGTGAGTCCTCACAAGTCCAGTGCTGCGGACGGCCGTCCCGACGGCCGCAGGCGGTGGAGGGGTGCTTGCCGCGTTGGAGACGCACGACGCTGTGGGCCTGACGCGTATGTGTGCAGCAGTCTAGTGGCGCATGGGGCGTCGTCTTGTGCCGCTGCGGAAGGATCACCCGTCCGTGGCCGGACGGGATGGACAACGCCGTACCACCGACGTTACCCGGGGTTCGCCGAAGGGGCCGGAGCGGGTTCGCTCCGGCCCCTCGGGCGGGCGGCTTACGCCTCCTCGTCGACCCAGCTCATGAGCTTGCGCAGCTCCTTGCCGGTGGTCTCCAGCAGGTGCTCGGAGTCCTGCTTCTTGTACTCGTTGTACTTCTTCAGGCCGCCGTGGTACTCGTCCATCCACTGCTGCGCGAAGGTGCCGTCCTGGATCTCGGCGAGGACCTTCTTCATCTCGGCCTTGGTGGCGTCGGTGATGATCCGCGGGCCGGTGACGTAGTCGCCCCACTCGGCGGTCTCGGAGATCGACCAGCGCATCTTCTCCAGGCCGCCCTCGTACATGAGGTCCACGATCAGCTTCAGCTCGTGCAGGCACTCGAAGTAGGCGATCTCCGGCTGGTAGCCGGCCTCGGTCAGGGTCTCGAAGCCCGCCTTGACCAGCGCCGCGGTGCCACCGCAGAGAACGGCCTGCTCACCGAACAGGTCGGTCTCGGTCTCCTCGGTGAAGGTGGTCTTGATGACACCGGCGCGGGTGCCGCCGATGCCCTTCGCGTACGACAGCGCCAGCGCGAAGCCGTTGCCCGTGGCGTCCTGCTCGACGGCGGCGATGCAGGGAACGCCGCGGCCCTCCTCGTACTGGCGGCGGACCAGGTGGCCCGGGCCCTTCGGGGCGACCATGCAGACGTCCACGCCGGCCGGGGGCTTGATGAAGCCGTAGCGGATGTTCAGGCCGTGGCCGAAGAACAGCGCGTCGCCGTCCTTCAGGTTGTCCTTGATGTGCTTCTCGTAGACCTCGGCCTGGATCGGGTCCGGGACGAGGATCATGATGACGTCGGCCTCGGCGGCGGCCTCCGACGGGCTCACCACGCGCAGGCCCTGCTCCTCGGCCTTGGCCTTGGACTTGGAGCCCTCGTGCAGACCGACGCGGACGTCGACACCCGAGTCACGGAGCGACAGCGCGTGGGCGTGGCCCTGGCTGCCGTACCCGATGACCGCGACCTTGCGGCCCTGGATGATGGACAGGTCGGCGTCGGCGTCGTAGAACAGCTCGGCCACTTTGGGTTCTCTCCTCGGGAGTGCAGGTGTTGCGTCCCACCGTATGACGGGGGGCGAAAGGGAAGTCTCAGGGTCTCGGAATACGGGCGGCCGACGGCGCGCCGACCGCCCGTTCCGGGTCTTACGCCGACCGGTCCAGGGCGCGCAGCGACCGGTCCGTGATCGAACGGGCCCCGCGGCCGATCGCGATCGTGCCGGACTGGACGAGCTCCTTGATGCCGTACGGCTCCAGCATCTTGAGCATCGCGGTCAGCTTCTCGCCGGACCCGGTGGCCTCGATGGTGACGGCCTCCGGGGAGACGTCGACGGTCTTGGCGCGGAACAGCTGGACGATCTCGACGATCTGGGAGCGCGTCTCGTTGTCGGCGCGCACCTTCACCAGGACGAGTTCGCGCTGCACCGCCTGCGACGGCTCCAGCTCGACGATCTTCAGTACGTTGACGAGCTTGTTGAGCTGCTTGGTGACCTGCTCCAGCGGCAGGTCCTCCACGCCGACGACGATGGTGATGCGGGAGATGTCGGGGTGCTCGGTGACGCCCACCGCGAGCGAGTCGATGTTGAAGCCGCGGCGGGAGAACAGGGCGGCGATCCGGGCGAGGATGCCGGGGGTGTTCTCCACCAGGACGGAGAGCGTGTGCTTGGACATGATCTGCTTCCTCTGCTTGAAAGTCCTGGGTGGCTCTCAGTCGTCTTCGTTGTCGCCGAAGTCGGGGCGGACGTCCCGGGCGGCCATGATCTCGTCGTTGGAGGTGCCGGCGGCGACCATCGGCCACACCATCGCGTCCTCGTGGACGATGAAGTCGACGACGACGGGGCGGTCGTTGACGGAGTTCGCCTCTTCGATGACCTTGTCGAGGTCGTCCGGGGACTCGCAGCGGATGGCGTAGCAGCCCATGGCCTCCGACAGCTTCACGAAGTCGGGGACGCGGGTGCCGCGGGCCTCGGGGTTGACGTCGTCCGGGCCGGAGTGCAGCACGGTGTTGGAGTACCGCTGGTTGTAGAAGAGGGTCTGCCACTGGCGGACCATCCCGAGGGCGCCGTTGTTGATGACGGCGACCTTGATCGGGATGTTGTTCAGGGCACAGGTGGTGAGTTCCTGGTTGGTCATCTGGAAGCAGCCGTCGCCGTCGATCGCCCAGACGGCCCGCTCGGGCGCTCCCGCCTTGGCGCCCATGGCGGCCGGGACGGCGTAGCCCATGGTTCCGGCGCCGCCGGAGTTGAGCCAGGTGCCCGGCTTGTCGTACTCGATGAAGTGGGCGGACCACATCTGGTGCTGGCCGACGCCCGCTGCGAAGATCGTTCCCTCGGGGGCGAGCTGCCCGATGCGCTCGATGACCTGCTGCGGGGAGAGCGAGCCGTCGCCGGGCTGGTCGTAGCCGAGCGGGTAGGTGTCGCGCCAGCGGTTCAGGTCGTTCCACCACATGCTGTAGTCGCCCTGGTGGCCCTCGCCGTGCTCCTTCTGGACGGCCTGGATCAGGTCGGCGATGACCTCGCGGGCGTCACCGACGATCGGCACGTCGGCGGCGCGGTTCTTGCCGATCTCGGCCGGGTCGATGTCCGCGTGGACGATCTTGGCGAACGGGGCGAAGCTGTCCAGCTTGCCGGTGACGCGGTCGTCGAAGCGGGCGCCGAGGGCGACGATCAGGTCGGCCTTCTGCAGTCCGGTGACGGCGGCGACCGAGCCGTGCATGCCGGGCATGCCCAGGTGCTGGGGGTGCTTGTCGGGGAACGCCCCGAGCGCCATCAGCGTGGTGGTGACGGGGGCGCCGGTGAGCTCGGCGAGGACCTTCAGCTCGGCGGTGGCCTTGGCCTTGAGCACGCCGCCGCCGACGTACAGCACGGGCCGGCGGGCCTGGGTGATCAGCTTGGCGGCCTCGCGGATCTGCTTGGCGTGCGGCTTGGTCACCGGACGGTAGCCGGGCAGGTCCATGGCGGGCGGCCAGGAGAAGGTGGTCTTCGCCTGGAGGGCGTCCTTGGCGATGTCGACCAGGACCGGGCCGGGGCGGCCGGTGGAGGCGATGTGGAACGCCTGGGCGATGATCCGCGGAATGTCCTCGGCCTTGGTGACGAGGAAGTTGTGCTTGGTGATCGGCATGGTGATGCCGACGATGTCCGCCTCCTGGAAGGCGTCCGTGCCGATCGCCTTGGACGCCACCTGGCCGGTGATCGCGACCAGCGGCACGGAGTCCATGTGCGCGTCGGCGATCGGGGTGACCAGGTTGGTGGCGCCCGGGCCGGAGGTGGCCATGCAGACACCGACCTTGCCGGTGGCCTGCGCGTAGCCGGTGGCGGCGTGACCGGCGCCCTGCTCATGGCGGACCAGGACGTGGCGCACCCGGGTCGAGTCCATCAGCGGGTCGTAGGCCGGGAGGATCGCACCGCCGGGAATGCCGAATACCGTGTCGGCGCCGACCTCCTCGAGAGAGCGGATGAGGGACTGCGCGCCCGTCACCTGCTCGGGGGCGGAGTGTCCTCCGGATCGGGGCCGGGGCTGCGGGTGGTGGGCCCCGGTGGCCTGCTCGGTCATCGGCATTCTCTTCTCAGATGCTGAGGGTTTATGCGAGGTTTGTGCGGTCTTCGGCTGTTGCACGAAAGGCGCCTGTGCAACAAAAAACCCCTCGTGCCATAAGGCAAGCGAGGGGAGCGCGCCGGGTGGGGTCGCTGAGCGGTCGAAGCTCAGCGTCAGCCGACGCGCTTTCCAAGTACGAGAATTCGGGTGCGCATGGCACTGACCCTCCCCCCGGCACGCACTCACTGTCAAGTGGGTGGGACGGGAGTCTCATTATGTGAGCGCAGTGCCGTGCCGCCTCCGATGACGGCGGACATGCCCGAGCCGTACACCCGCGGGGCGCCGCCCGCGAACGCCGGTTCGGCCTGACCGCTCGGCACCGGACAGTGGCCTGCGGCGAGCGCCCGGCGCAGCCGGTACTCGTCGAGCGGCCCGGAGAACGCCATGCCCTGCCCGTGCGTGCAGCCCATCTCGCGCAGGGCGATGACCTGCTCGGGCAGATCCACCCCCTCCGCCACGGACTTCAGCCCGAGGTCTCCCGCGATGCGCAGCAGCCCGCTGGTGATCTTGTGCAGACGCGCGGACTCGACGACGCCCTCGACCAGACCGCGGTCGAGCTTCAGCACATCGACGGGCAGCCGCCGAAGGGCCGTGATCGCCGCGTAGCCGCTGCCGAAGCCGTCGAGCGCGATCCGTACGCCGACCCGCCGCAGGGCGCCCAGACGCCGCTCCAGCTCGTCCAGGGAGACCCTCGGGTCGGCGTCCGACAGCTCGATGATCAGCGACCCCGGCGGCAGCCCGTGCCGCGTGAGCAGCGCCTCGATCGAGCCGAGCGGCATCGACCGGTCCAGCAGCCGGCGCGCGCTCATCCGCACGACGACCGGCACGGACAGCCCGGCCGCGTGCCGCTCGGCGGCCTGCTCGACGGCCTCCTCGATCATCCACCGGCCCAGCTCGGCGGTCCTGTCGCCGTCCTCGGCCACGCGCAGGAACTCCGCAGGGGTGAAGAGCACCCCCTGTGAGGAGCGCCAGCGCGCCTGTGCGGACACCGACGTGATCCGGCCGTTCTCCAGGGACACCACCGGCTGGTGGAGCAGGGCGAACTCCCCGTCGTGCAGCGCGGCGCGCAGTCGGGTGGCGAGCTCGGCCTTGCGGACGACGTCCTGCTGCATCTGCGGCTTGTACAGCTCGACGCGGCCCTTGCCGCCGGCCTTGGCTCGGTACATGGCCAGGTCGGCGTTGCGCAGCAGTTCGCCGGCACCGAGGCCGGATTCGGCGAAGGCGACGCCGATGGAGGCGTTGACACGGACATCGTTGCCGTCGATGAGGTAGGGCTGGGACAGCGTCGCCCTGAGGCGGTCGGCGAGCTCCAGTATGTGCCGCTCGCGGGCGTCCCGGTCGCGGGTGTTGTCCCCGGCGATCAGGGCCGCGAACTCGTCTCCGCCGAGCCGGGACGCGGTGTCGCCGCGCCGGACGGAGTCCTGGAGCCTGCGGGCGGCCTGGACCAGCAGCTCGTCCCCGGCCTGGTGCCCGATCGTGTCGTTGACGGCCTTGAAGCCGTCCAGGTCGATGAACAGCACGGCCGTGTTCCGCAGGGCCACGCCCCGGTCGGTGGCGCGGCGGCCCGAGAGGGCGTGCTGGACGCGCTTGGTGAACAGGGCGCGGTTGGGCAGGTCCGTGAGGGGGTCGTGCTCGGCGTTGTGCTGCAACTGGGCCTGCAGGCGCACCCTTTCGGTCACGTCGCGGCTGTTGAAGATGAGGCCGCCGTGATGACGGTTGACGGTCGACTCGACGTTCAGCCAGCCTCCCCCACCCTCGGCTTCGCTCGAGCGGGAGGTGCCCCCACCGCCCGAGCGGAAGCGGCACTCGATGCGAGTGGTGGGCTCCTCGACCGGGTCGGCGGCGAGGAACCTGCGCACCTCGTGGACGACGCAGCCCAGGTCCTCGGGGTGGATGAGGTTGGCCAGTTCCGTACCCACCAGCTCCTCCGCCGAGCGGCCGTACACACCGGCGGCGGCCGGGGAGACGTACCTCAGGACGCCGCTGGGTGCGGCGATCATGATGACGTCGCTGGAGCCCTGCACGAGGGAGCGGAAGTGGTTCTCCTTCTGCGCCAGTTCCTGGGTGAGGGTGATGTTGTCGAGCAGCATGATGCCCTGGCGCACGACGAGCGCGAGCACCACGGTGCCTCCGGTCAGCAGGACCACGCGGTCGACGCTGCGGCCGTTGAGGACGTTGTAGAGGATCCCCAGGGTGCACACGGCGGCCGCGAGATACGGCGTGAGCGCGGCGAGGGAGCCGGCGATGGGCCGGGCGGCCGGATACCGGCTGTGCTCGGCGCCGGGCGGGGGCGCCTGGTGGTGGGCGCCGCCACGCTGCCCCGGCACGTGCTCGTGCACCACGCGGGTGTGCCCGGCGGCGCGGTGCCGGTCGGAGCCGTGCCGGTCGCCCTCCGTGCGGGTCCCGGCCCATGGGGCGTACGCCAGGAGCAGCGAGCCGGCGAACCAGCCCGCGTCGAGCAGCTGGCCTGAGCGGTAGTCGTGGTGCATGAGCGGTGAGGTGAACAGGGCGTCGCACATCACGGTCAGGGCGAGGGCGCCGATGGCGGTGTTCACCGCGGAGCGGTTCACCGCGGACCGCCTGAAGTGCAGGGCGAGGACCATGCTCACCAGGGCGATGTCGAGCAGCGGGTACGCCAGCGACAGCGCGATGTGCGCCACGCCGGGCCCTTCCGATTTCGCGGCCTGGGCGAGGGCGAGGCTCCAGGCCAGTGTCAGCAGCGAGCCGCCGATGAGCCAGGCGTCCAGCCCGAGGCAGACCCAGCCGGCCTTGGTCACCGGCCGCTTGGCGAGCACGAGCAGCCCGACGATCGCTGGCGGCGCGAAGCAGAGGAAGAACAGGTCGGCGTAGCTGGGACTGGGCACGGGCAGTCCCAGGACCACCTCGTACCACCCCCAGACGAGGTTGCCCAGGGACGCCATGGTCGAGGAGAGGCCGAACAGCAGCCAGGCGGATCGAAAGCGGGTGCGGCGGCTGCGGGCGTAGAGGAAGCACGAGACGGCGGCGGTGGCGGCCGCGGCGCTCAGCCCGAAGTCGCCCATGAACAGGGCCACTTCGTAGGAACCCCAGCCGAACGCGGCACCGACGGCGTATCCCGCGCAGGCCAGGGCGAGGACGAGTTGGAGGGCCAGGCCCGGCCGGTGGCCGGTGACCGGCGTGCGAGGCAGCAGCGCGCCCGTGGAGGGAGGCTGTGCCCGCAGCGCTCCGTCCAGCGTGGGGGTGGGGGGCGCGCTCACCGGGCCCTCCCGGTGAGCGTCGCTCCCGGGTCCCGCGGGCCCCGGTGGACCGGCTGGGCATGCCTTCTGCTCCTGCCGGACGTGCGGTGATGGTGACCGTGATCGGCGTGGTGGTCGCTGTGGTGTTCGCTGTGGTGGGTGTGGTGGCCGACGTGATCGGCGTGCTGACCGCGTCTGCACGCGGCCGTCCGCCAGGGTCGCCGCCGGCCGCCCCGCCCCGTCGGATCGCTCGCCCAAAGGCCGTGCATCGCCTGTCGCCCCCCTCACAGTCTGAAGTGTCCGTCCCCGGCGCCGAACGGTCCCCGGCGCAGCCCCTGTCGGGACGATACACCAGTCTCGTCACTCAGGGACATAGGTTCTCTACGCTCCGTGACGATCAATAGGTATATGAGTACCCACCGCACCCGAGGGGTTGCGGACGGTACTCGAAGGTCTCTCAGTCGGTTGATGCACCCGTCGTGAGGATCACGTTGCGGAGCGGCTCCCGGTTCACATAGCGGTTCAACTGGTCCACCAGGAGCCGCTTGGCGCGCGGAAGGAACGCGGAGGTGGGGCCGCCGACATGGGGGCTGATGAGTACCCCCGGCGCACGCCACAGCGGATGTTCGCGCGCCAGCGGCTCCGGGTCGGTGACGTCGAGGGCTGCGGTGATGCGGCCGGTCTCCAGCTCGGCCAGCAGGGCCTTGGTGTCGACGACGGGGCCGCGGGCGACGTTGACGAGGAGCGCGCCGTCCTTCATCCGGGACAGGAAGTCGGCGCCGGCCAGGCCTCGGGTGGCTTCGGTGAGCGGGGTGGAAAGGATCACGACGTCCGCTTCCGGCAGCAGCGCGGGAAGGTCGGTGAGCGGATGCACCGGACCGCGCGCCGTGGTGCGCTCGGAGCGCGCGACGCGCGCCACCCGCGCCACCTCGAACGGAACGAGCCGGTCCTCGATGGCCTCGCCGATCGAGCCGTATCCCACGATGAGGACGTTCTTGTCGGCGAGCGCGGGCCGGAACCCGCCGAGCCACTCCCCCCGGTCCTGCGCGCGGACGAAGTCGGGAATCCCGCGCAGCGAGGCCAGGATCAGCGCGAGGGTGAGCTCGCCGGTGCTGGCCTCGTGCACCCCCCGCGCATTGCACAGCCGCACACCCGCGGGCAGCTGCGCGAGCCCCGGCTCCACGTGGTCGATCCCGGCGGAGAGGGTCTGCACGACCCGGATGTTGCTCATCCGCCCCATGGGACGTACGCACAGCGGGCTGGGCCTCATGTAGGGGACGACGTAGAAGGCGCAGTCGGCCGGGTCCGCGGGGAACTCCTCCTCGCCGTTCCAGAAACGGTAGTCCGGGCCCTCGGGGAGTCCGTCGATCTCGTCCGGCGGGATGGGCAGCCACACGTCAGCAGTCATGCTCTGGAGGCTATGTCAGGAGGGTGTGACGGCAGAGGTTAGGTTGGGGTGGCTCGAACAGGGAGGGTCACGACCAGGTGGAGCGCAGGACGATCGGCGCGGCGGCGCTCGCGGTGGGGGCCGTCGGACTCGGGTGCATGCCGATGAGCTGGGCCTACAGCGCCTCGCGGCGGCGCGGCGACGAGTCGCTCAGGGCGGTGCACCGGGCGCTCGACCTGGGCGCGTCCCTGCTGGACACGGCCGACATGTACGGCCCCTTCACCAACGAGCTGCTGCTGGGGCGGGTGTTGAAGGAGCGACGGTCCGACGCGTTCGTGTCGACGAAGGTCGGGCTGCTCGTGGGCGACCAGCACATCGTCGCCAACGGCCGCCCCGGGTATGTGAAGCGGGCCTGCGACGCGTCGCTGCGGCGGCTGCAGACGGACGTCATCGACCTCTACCAGCTGCACCGGGCCGACCCCGAGGTGCCGGTCGAGGAGACCTGGGGCGCCATGGCGGAGCTCGTCCAGGCCGGGAAGGTACGGGCGTTGGGCCTGTGTGCGGTGGGCGCGCGGGCCGGTCGCCGTGCCGGGGCCCGGCTGCACGACGGAACGATCCGGCAGCTGGAGCGCGTGCAGCAGGTCTTCCCGGTGAGCGCGGTGGAGGCGGAGCTGTCGGTGTGGTCACCGGAGGCGCTGGAGGCCCTGCTGCCGTGGTGCCGGACGCGGGGCGTCGGTCTCCTCGCCGCGATGCCGCTGGGCAACGGCTTCCTGACCGGCAGGCTGCGCCCCGGCGCGGGCTTCGAGGCGGACGACCCGCGCGCCCGGCACCCCCGTTTCACGGCCGAGATGATGGCCGCGAACCAGCCGTTCGTCGCGGGCCTGCGCCGCGTGGCCCGCCGGCACGGCACGGGCGTCACGCCCGCCCAGGTCGCCCTCGCGTGGGTGCTGGCCCAGGGCCCGCACGTGGTCCCGGTCCCCGGCACGAAGCAGGAGCGCTGGGTCACGGAGAACACGGCGGCGACGGACGTGCGCCTGACCCCGGACGATCTCAGGGAGATAGCCGCGCTGCCGCCGGCCCAGGGCTCGTGGGACTGAGAACGGGCCTGCACCCCGGCGCGTTTCGGGCAAACCCCGTGTTCCCGCCACGGCATTCCGCGATCGGGAACCCTCGAGCCTCGAGCGGTGTATGACAGGGAGAAGGACCCGCCCCGTCGAAGGGACCATGATCGTGCAACGTCGAGCCGTCCCGGCCGTGCTGGCCGCCGCCGCGCTCCTGCTGACGGCCGGTTGCTCCTCCGACGAAGGAGGCCCGTCCGGCAAGGACGACAGCGCCTCCCCGAGCCGTACGGCGCCGGGGTCGTCCGCACCGCCGCGGCAGGCCGCCGAGGAGACACCTCCCGCCCAGGGCTCGGTGAAGGTGGTGCGCACCGTCGCCGAGGGCCTGAACTCCCCCTGGGGTCTCGCTCCGCTGCCGGGCGGCGGCCTCCTCGTCGCCTCCCGGGACGACGGGACGATCGTCCGGGTCGACGAGAAGACCGGCAAGAAGACCGAACTGGGCGAGGTGCCGGGGGTCTCGGCGGCCGGCGAGGGCGGCCTGCTCGGCATCGCCCTGTCCCCCGACTACGCCTCGGACCGCATGGTCTACGCGTACTTCACCTCGGCGTCCGACAACCGCATCGTCCGCATGATCTACGACGGGCAGAAGCCCTCCGGCGAACAGCTCGGCGCTCCCGACACGGTCTTCAAGGGCATCCCCAAGGGCTTCATCCACAACGGCGGGCGTATCGCGTTCGGCCCGGACAAGATGCTGTACGTGGGTACCGGCGAGAGCGGCGACACGGGCCTGTCCCAGGACAAGGACTCCGTGGGCGGCAAGATCCTGCGTCTGACCCCGGAGGGCGAGCCGGCGCCGGGCAATCCGTTCCCGGACTCGCCGGTGTACTCCTACGGCCACCGCAATGTGCAGGGCCTGGCCTGGGACGGCAAGCAGCGGCTGTTCGCCTCGGAGTTCGGGCAGGACACCTGGGACGAGCTGAACGCGATCAAGCCGGGCGACAACTACGGCTGGCCGGAGGCCGAGGGCCGGTCCGACGACGAGCGGTACCGCAACCCGGTCGACCAGTGGACAACGGCGGAGGCCTCCCCCAGCGGCATCGCCCACGCCGAGGGGTCGATCTGGATGGCCGGCCTGCGCGGCAAGCGGCTGTGGCGCATCCCGCTGAACGGCACGGCGGCCTCGGCGGAGCCGCAGGCGTTCCTGGAGGGCGAGTACGGGCGGCTGCGCACGGTCGTCGCGGCGGGCGGCGACCGGCTCTGGCTCGTCACCAGCAACACGGACGGCCGGGGCAGCCCGAAGGACGGCGACGACCGGATCCTGGAACTGCGGGTGCGCTAGCCCCGGGAACCGTGGGGGCTACTCCCCCTCGCCGTCCTCGTCGTCCTCGTGCTCCTGAGGCGGGCGTACGACGACCTTCCCGGACGAGAGATCTATCGGTCCGCGTCCGGGATCGCCGTCCCCGACGTCCTCACGGGTCAGTTCCAGGCGGTTCTGCTCGTCGCGGGTGTGCTTGCGCCCGGGCGAGAACAGTTCCTCGAACGCGTTGAACAACGGTGCCTCCCTGGGCCGCGGGTTCCGCGACGTCCCTCACAGCGTATGCCTCACCCCGTGGGACCGGGCATGACCATCTCGGCCGGGAAGAGCCCCATCCGGTGCGCCACCGCCGCCGCCTCGCCCCGCCCGGAGACGCCGAGCTTTGCCAGGATGTTCGAGACGTGCACGCTCGCGGTCTTGGGTGAGATGAACAGCTCCTCCGCTATGCGGCGGTTGGTGTGGCCCGCGGCGACCAGACGCAGGACGTCCCGTTCCCGGGTGGTGAGGCCGAGGGCCTCGGCGGGGTCGGCCGGCGCGGGGCCGGGCTCCGTGGCGGGCGTGAGCGGGAGGCGGGCGCGCCGGGCGAGCGCGGTGGCGGCGTCCTCGAGCGGCCGGGCGCCGAGGTGGCGGGCGACGGTGTGGGCGAGCCGCAGCAGTTCCGTGGCACGGTCGCGCTCGTCCTCGCCACCGCCCTTCAGCAGGGACTCGGCCAGGCGGTACCGGACGCGGGCAAGGTCGTAGGGCCGGCCCAGGGGTTCGAAGGCGGTGACCACGTCCGACCAGGTCGCCGGGGTGCTCCGGCCCTCGGCGCGATGGAGTTCGGCGCGGACCCACCGGTCGTGGGCGAGCCAGACGGGGGCGTGGGTGGTGAGGCGCTTGACGGCGGAGAAGATGGCGTCCAGGACCTGCTCGCGGCCGTCGCGGGCGGCGGGCAGTGCCCGGGCGTCGGCCTCGGCGGTGGCCGCCTGGAGCAGCAGCGGCCAGGCGTAGCGCTGGGTGCCGAGCGGGAAGCCGGAGGTGAGCGTGCGGGCCAGTTCGGTCCGGGCGTCGGCCAGGCGGCCCTCGGCGGCGGCGACGGCAATGGTGAGGCAGGAGATCGGCAGGTCGTACTGCGGCATCGGGTCGTGCGGGCCGTAGGAGGCGCGGGCCTCGGCGAGGTGGCGGGCGGCCTCGGACACCTGACCGCGGGCCAGGGCGAGGAACGCCAGGCTGCCGGCACCCGACCCGTACGGCCCGGCCGTCTGCCCCAGCCGCTGGGCGCTGACGGCCGCCTCGGCGGCCTCGTCCCAGCGGCCGAGGGAGATGAGCGACTCGGCGAGGTTGCCCCGGACCCAGCCCTCGGACTCGGTCAGTCCCATCCTGGAGGTGAGCCGCAGGCCCTCGCGCAGGATGGTCACGGCCTCCTCGGAGCGCCCGATGCCCTCCAGTGTGGAGGGCAGGTTCACATGGCTGCGGCCCACGACGACCGCGAGACCACGGGCCACCACTTCGTCCCGGACCTCGTACATGTGGGCCAGCCCGGCTTCGATCTGCCCGGCCTCGACCATGAGACCGCCGAGGGTGAGGCGGGCGTTGGACTCGATCTCGTCGGCGCCCACCATGCGCGCGTACTCGACGGCCCGCTCGGCGGCCGTCAGTGCCTCCGGGCCGGGTTCACGGAGCATCGACCAGTGGGCGGCGGTGGCCAGCACCTCGGCGTGCACCTCGGACGGCGGCAGGCCGCGGACCAGCTCCCGCGCGGTGGCGATCTCCTGCCAGCCGTCGCCCCGGGCGAGCCGCTGGACCAGCCGGGAGCGCTGGATCCAGAACCAGGCGGCGCGCTGGGGGTCTCCCCTGCTCGAACGCAGTTGAGAGCTTGGGCGAGGATCGTCCTCTTCCTCCAGCAGGCGCAGTGCGCGCTTGGTGATCTTCAGGGCGCGTTCGCGTTCTCCGCAGAGCCGTCCCGCCACGGCCGCCTCGGCCAGCAGGTCCAGGTAGCGCAGCGCGGTGGTGGCGGGGTCGCAGCCGCAGGGGGGATAGACCTCGGTGTAGTCGACGGGGCGCAGGGTGGCGCGTACGGCCTCGGGAGCGGAGTCCCACAGTTCCATCGCCCTCTCCAGCAGCCGGAGTTGCTCGGAGTAGGCGTGGCGGCGGCGGGCCTCGACGGAGGCTTCGAGGACGACGGGCAGGGCCTTGGCGGCGTCGTGGGCGTGGTACCAGTAGCTGGCCAGGCGGGTCGCCCGCTGGTCGGCGGGGACGAGGGACGGGTCGGTCTCCAGGGCTTCGGCGTAGCGGCGGTTGAGGCGGGAGCGTTCGCCGGGGAGCAGGTCGTCGCTGACGGCCTCGCGGACCAGGGAGTGGCGGAAGCGGTAGCCGTCGCCGCCGGGGGCGGGGGCGAGGATGCTCGCGTTCACGGCGGCCCGCAGTGCCTCGATGAGATCGTCCTCGGCGAGCCGGGCGACGGCGGCCAGCAGCCGGTACTCGACGGTGGAGCCGCCCTCGGCGACGATCCGGGCGACCTGCTGGGCGGATTCCGGCAGCCCCTCGACACGGACGAGCAGCAGATCGCGCAGGGAGTCGGTCAGGCCCGTCCGGCAGCCCTCGTGGTCGGCGACGGCGAGTTCCTCGACGAAGAAGGCGTTGCCGTCGGAGCGCTGGAAGATCGCGTCGACCTGGTCCGGCCGGGGTTCGTGGGCGAGGATGCCGGCGACCTGGCGGCCCACCTCGTCGCGATTGAAGCGGGCGAGTTCGAGGCGGCGGATCGTGCGGAGCCGGTCGAGTTCGGCGAGCAGGGGCCTGAGCGGGTGGCGGCGGTGGATGTCGTCGGAGCGGTAGGTGGCGAGGACGAGGAGGCGGCCGGTGCGCAGGGTGCGGACGAGGTAGGAGAGCAGATGGCGGGTGGAGGCGTCGGCCCAGTGCAGGTCCTCCAGGGCGAGGACGACGGTGTGCTCGGCGGCGACGCGCTCCAGCAGGCGTGCGGTGAGTTCGAAGAGGCGGGCCATGCCGTCCTCGTCGTGCCGCCCGGCCCGCGACTCGCCCAGTTCGGGCAGCAGACGGGCCAGCTCCTCCTCCTGGCCGGCGGAAGCGGCGGCCAGCTCGCCGGGGAGTTCGCGGCGCAGGGCGCGCAGCGCGGTGGAGAAGGGGGCGAAGGGCAGCCCGTCGGCGCCGATCTCCACGCACCCGCCGAGTGCGACCACCGCCCCGCGGTGGCGGGCGGCGGCGGCGAACTCCTCGACGAGGCGGGTCTTGCCGACCCCGGCCTCCCCGCCGATGAGCAGCGCCTGCGGCTCGCCCTCGCAGGCGCGTGCGAGGGCGTCGTACAGCGTGCCCAGTTCCTCGGCACGGCCGACGAACACGGGGCTGACGGACTGGGTCTCCACAGGTCCGAGCATCGCATGCGGGTCCGACGGCGTGGGACCGGTTTTCCGCCGAACGGCCGGAGCAGCGGCCGCCGTTCCTCTGCGAACGACGACCGCTGCTCCCCGGACGGCCACCGCGGCGGCCGGTCCCGCCCCGGCGTTCACGCCGCCCGGGCAGACCGGAGCCGGCGGAAACGGCGGCTATGGCTCTCGTGCTCGGCGGAGTCCCCGCCTCCTTCCTGGCGGGCCGCGCGGCGGGCCCGGGCGGCCTCGCGGACCAGACGTGCGTGGTCGGCCCGGCGGATGAGGTCGGAGGTGCGTATCTGCTGGAGCTCGTACTCGTACATGGTGTGTCCTTCGAGGAGAGGCGGGTCACGGAAGGTTTTCCGCGATGACCTCACTCTCGTCTCCCAGGCGGGGCCGCCACATCGGGAGAGTTCCGCATCTTCGGCGGCGCTCGGTGCCTTAGACGCGGCTGAGGGGCCTCAGGGACTCCGTAAGGTGCTCACGGAACCGCCTAAGACCCCTCAGGGCCTGCGGGCTCTCGGCTCTCGGGCGCTCAGCTCGCGGACGGCAGTCCGAGCAGGATGCCGGTGTACTTGAGGACGGCCAGGAACAGGCCGATGACGCCGAGCGCGACTCCCGCCCAGGCGACGGACTTGATCCAGGGGGCCTGGACCCTGCCCGGCGTGCCGAACGCGGGCCGGGCCAGCGTCACGACGCCGACGACCAGCGCGATCAGCGCGAACAGGCCGCCCCACAGGGCGGTGGTCTGCCAGGCGTCGCCGTAGACCGCCTGGATCTGCTGGGCCACGCCCGCGTTCTGCGCGGTCTCCAGCTGGCCGACGAGGTTCTGGCGCGCGGAGGCGACGGTGCCGATCCAGCTGCCGGTGAGCGAGACGACGCCCAGCGCGGCCGAGACCACGGCGGCGGCGCCCTGGCCGACGCCGGAGGGGTTCTCCTCCTTGGCCGGCACGTCGTCGGCCGCGGCCGGGACCTCGGTCTGGGGCACCTCGTCGGACCCGGTGGTGTCCACCGCCTTCTCATCGGTCGTGGCCTTGGTGGCCTCGGTCTCGTCCACTGTCTTCGTTGCCATGTCTCGCACCGTAGGGTCGCTGTCTGAGAAGTCTCTTAATGATCGTTGTGAACCGCACGCGCGCGTGCGGCGCGCCACTCGGGCGCCAGCACGGACCAGACTTCGAGATCGTGCCGTACGCCACCATAGGGGTGGGCCTCGCGTCGCACACCGTCGCGGGTCATACCGAGTCGGCGCGCCACGTTCAGGCTCGGCCGATTGAGGGAGGCGGCGACCCACTCGACGCGGTGGATGCCGCGTTCCTCGACGGCCCAGTCGATGAGGACCCGCATCGCGCGCGTGACCAGACCCCTGCCCGTCGCGGCGGGCTCCAGCCAGCAGCCGACCTCGCAGTTGCCGGTCGACGCGTCGAAGTTCAGGAACAGCACCCCGCCCACCAGGGTCCCCTCCAGCCACATGCCGTGCAGGGAGCCCGTGTCGGCGGCGCGCATGTCCGCGTAGCGCTGGAGCTTCGCGCGGGCCGAGGGCAGGTCCGTCTCGGTCGTCCCGAACGGGATGTACTGCCCGATGAACTCCCGTCCCCGCTCCAGGTGCGCCAGGAACTCCCCGGCGTGCCAGGGCTCCAGGGGCTTCAGCTCGGCGTCGTCACCCAGGGATATCGCGTACATCCCGCTGCCGCTCCTCCTCCGCCAGGACGTCCGCCACCTCGGCGTCCGTCGCGGCGGCCAGCCTCTCATGGGCGGCGCGGCTCTCGGGCGGCTCGATGCTGAGGCGCGGCATGCGCTTGTCCAGCCAGCGGGGCAGCCACCAGTTGGCGCCGCCGAGCAGGTGCATCAGGGCCGGGACGAGGAGCGTGCGCAGGACGAAGGCGTCCAGGGCGACGGCTGCGGCCAGGGCGATGCCGAACATGGCGATCACCCGGTCGCCGCTGAGCACGAAGGCCAGGAAGACGGAGATCATGATGACCGCTGCCGAGTTGATCACCCGGCTGGTCTCGGCGAGGCCGACGCGCACGGCCCGCCGGTTGTCACCGGTCTCCAGCCACTCCTCGTACATCCGGCTGACCAGGAAGACCTGGTAGTCCATGGAGAGGCCGAAGAGCACCGACACCATGATCACGGGCAGGAAGGGCTCGATAGGCCCCGCGCTGCCCAGGCCGAGCAGTTCGCTGCCCCAGCCCCACTGGAAGATCGCGACCACCACCCCGAAGGCGGAGGCCACGGCGGCGACGTTCATCGCGGCGGCCTTCAGCGGGATGCCGATCGACCGGAAGGCGAGCAGGAGCAGCAGGCAGCCCAGGCCGATGACGACCCCGACGAAGACGGGCAGCTTGGAGACGATGACGTCGGCGAAGTCGTCGTAACCGGCCGTCATGCCGCCCACCTGGACATCGAGTGCCGTACCCGACTCGGCGCGCGGCAGCACCTCGCCGCGCAGCCGGTCGACGAGGTCGCTGGTCTGCTCCGACTGCGGGGAGGACTCCGGTACGACGGTCAGGTACGCGGTCCGGCCGCCGGAGTCGAACGTCACCGGGGTCACCGAGGCGACGCCGTCGGTGGCGCGCAGGGTGCCGTCGAGATTGTCCAGGGCGAGCTTGTCGTCGGCGCCGCCGACCTTCGTGACGAGGGTGAGCGGGCCGTTCACGCCGGGGCCGAAGCCGTCGGCGAGAAGGTCGTAGGCCTGGCGGGTGGTCGCCGTCTTCGGGCCGTTGCCCTGGTCGGAGGTGCCCAGGTGCAGGGAGAAGGTGGGCAGCGCGAGAACGGCCATGACGACCAGGGCGACCGCGCCGAGCACCTTGGGGTGGCGTTCCACGAAGGCCGACCAGCGGGCCGCGAAGCCGGTGGGCACCTCGGGTTCGGGGCCGTGCTCCGCGAGGCGGCGGCGCTCACGGCGGCTGAGCGCGCGCATGCCTATGAAGGACAGGAGTGCGGGCAGCAGGGTCACGGAGGCGGCGACGGTGAGGATCACGGTGAGGCTGGCCGCGACGGCGACGCCGTTGAGGAAGCTCAGCCGGAGGATCAGCATGCCCAGCAGGGCGATGCAAACGGTGGCACCCGCGAAGACGACCGCCCGTCCCGTGGTCGCGACGGCGTTCGTGGCGGCCTCGGTGACGGACAGCCCGCGTTTCAGCCCGCGCCGGTGCCGGGTGACGATGAACAGCGCGTAGTCGATGCCCACGCCGAGCCCGACGAGCATGCCCAGCATGGGGGCGAAGTCGGCGACGGTCATGGCGTGCCCGAGCAGCACGATCCCGGCGTAGGCGGTGCCGACGCCGACCAGGGCGGTGGCGATGGGCAGCAGGGACGCGGCGAGCGAGCCGAAGGCGAGGAACAGCACCACCGCGGCGACGATCACGCCGACGATCTCGGCGACGTGCCCGCCGGAGGACTCGGTGAGCGCGACGGCGCTGCCGCCCAGCTCCACCCGGAGCCCGTCGGTCTCGGCGCTCTTCGCGGTGTCGACGACGGCCTGTGCCTCGCCCTTGGCGATGTCCTCGGCCTGGTCGTCGAAGGTGACCGAGGCGTACGCCGTGCGGCCGTCCTCGCTGATGCGGCCCGTGCCCGGCCCGTCGTAGGGGCTGGTGACCGAGGCCACGCCGGGGAGGTTCTCGATCCGGTCCAGGGTGCGGGTCATCGTCTGCTCGACGTCGGCGGCGCGGACGCTGCCGGACGTGGCGTGCCAGACGACGGTGTCGCTGTCGCCACCGAGCCGCGGGAAGCCCTCGTGCAGCAGTTCGGTGGCGCGGCCCGACTCGGTGCCGGGGACCTGGTAGTCGTTCGAGTACGTGGTGCCGGCGACCGCGGCGCCCGCGGCGACCCCCGCGAACGCGAGGAGCCACAGCAGGACGCTGAGCAGACGGCGCTGGACACACCAGCGTGCGAGGGCTGCCACGAAACGTGCTCCCGGGGTTGCCTTGTGTGGATCTTTGACCGGGAACAGTCGTAGATGAACTGAACGGCCAGCAAAGAACGCATGAGCAATGCGCTGCCACTCTGACAAACCGACGAGATCATTTGTCGGTTTCGTGGGGTTATTCACAGCGGCCGGGCTCAGTCGAACTGATCCCCCAGCGCCATCGCCATCACGCCCGCGATCAGCAACCACAGGGCGCGCCGGGTGCGGCCGCGGGAGCCCAGCACGGCGGCGGCGGCACATACGGCGGCCCCGCCGGCGTAGGCGGCCGGGACGAGCGCCGGAGCGGAGCGGGTGAGGCGGAGCAGCGCCGCGGCGAGACCGGCCAGGGTCAGTGCGACGCCGGTGCCCGCCGCCGTCCAGCGGGCCCGGCGCGCGGCCTCCTCGGCCTCGGCCGGGTCGTCGGTCCCGTCCTGCCCGGCGGCCGCCTCCGAGTCCGCGCTCTCGGGATCGGTGTCGGAATCAGGACGTCCACTCATGGCCGAGACGGTAGCGCGCCGGGCGGGAAACCCGGATGCGGGGCCGACGGGCGGGCTGTTAGCGTCGGCCGGTCCGAGGAAACGCCCGCGGCCGCTCGCCGCCCGGCCGAAGCAGGTGCGTTGTTTGACGGTCCGACCGAGCTCCTCCGCATCCCCGTTCTTCCTCAAGGACTCAAGGAGCCCGTTCACCGATGCCGGACATCACTTCCCGGACCTCGAACGCCCCCCTCACTGACCGTGTGAGCCACCCCCGCTACCCCCGCAGCAACGGCTACGACGCCCGCTGGACCATCGACAACCAGATGGGCCCGCACGCGCTGTGGCTGCTGGAGTGGCTGGCCCCCGCCCTCGGGCTCGACACCCTGAGCCCCGGCTCCCGCGTGCTCGACCTGGGCTGCGGCCGTGCCATGACGTCGGTCTTCCTCGCCAGGGAGTACGGCGCCCAGGTCGTCGCCGCCGACCTGTGGATCAAGCCCGACGAGAACGCCGGGCGCATCGCCGAGGCGGGCGTCGCCGACCGCGTCCTGCCCGTGTTCGCCGAGGCGCACGACCTGCCGTTCGGCGAGGGCACCTTCGACGCGATCGTGAGCATCGACGCGTACCAGTACTTCGGCACCGACGACCTCTACCTGCCCACTCTGACCCGGCTGCTGAAGCCGGGCGGGCGGATCGGAGTCGTGATGCCGGCGCTGCGGGAGGAGATCGACGGCGCCGAGCCCCCGGAGCACCTCAAGCCGTACTGGGAGCCCGGGTTCTGGTGCTTCCACACGGCGGCCTGGTGGCGGCGCCACTGGACGCGCAGCGGTGCCGTGGAGGTCGAGACGGCCGACTGGCTTCAGGACGGCTGGCGCGACTGGCTGCGCTGGTGCGAGGTCGTGGCCGAGGAACACACCGACGAGTGGCACGTCCGGATGGCCGGACGGTGCGCCGAGATGCTGCGCCTCGACCGCGGCGAGACGCTGGGCTTCGTCCGGGTGGTGGGACGCAGCCGTTGAGTGAATGACGAGGGGGATGCACCGGGTACGGTGCATCCCCCTCTGTCGGGTCCGCGGTGCTCAGCCCTCGCTGACGCCCAGCTTCTCCAGGATGAGCTCCTTGACGCGCGCCGCGTCGGCCTGTCCGCGCGTGGCCTTCATGACCGCGCCGACCAGGGCACCGGCCGCAGCCACCTTGCCGCCACGGATCTTGTCCGCGACGCCCGGGTTGCCGGCGATGGCCTCTTCGACGGCGGCGGTCAGGGCGCCCTCGTCGGAGACGACCTTCAGACCGCGCTTGTCGACGACCTCGTCCGGGGTGCCCTCGCCCGCGAGGACGCCCTCGATGACCTGCCGGGCCAGCTTGTCGTTCAGGTCGCCCTTCGCGACGAGCTCGGTGACCCGGGCGACCTGCGCCGGCGTGATCGCCAGCTCGTCGAGCGCCTTGCCCGACTCGTTGGCGCTGCGGGCCAGCTCGCCCATCCACCACTTGCGGGCGGAGGCGGCGTCGGCCCCGGCCTCGATCGTGGCGACGATGGGCTCCAGCGCACCGGCGTTGAGGATGGCCTGCATGTCGACGGCCGAGACGCCCCACTCCTCGCGGAGCCGGTTGCGGCGGACCAGCGGCAGCTCGGGCAGGGAGGCCCGGATCTCCTCGACCCACTCACGGGACGGGGCCACCGGGACGAGGTCGGGCTCCGGGAAGTACCGGTAGTCCTCGGCCTCCTCCTTCACCCGGCCCGAGGTCGTGGACCCCGTGTCCTCGTGGAAGTGGCGGGTCTCCTGGATGATCGTGCCGCCGGACGACAGCACGGCCGCGTGCCGCTGGATCTCGAAGCGGGCCGCGCGCTCGACGGACCGCAGCGAGTTGACGTTCTTCGTCTCCGAGCGGGTGCCGAACTTCTCGGTGCCGTGCGGGCGCAGCGACAGGTTCACGTCGCAGCGCATCTGGCCCATCTCCATCCGGGCCTCGGAGACGCCGAGCGCCTTGATGAGCTCGCGCAGCTCACGGACGTAGGCCCGGGCGACCTCGGGGGCACGCTCGCCGGCGCCCTCGATCGGCTTGGTGACGATCTCGATGAGCGGGATGCCGGCGCGGTTGTAGTCCAGCAGCGAGTGCGAGGCGCCGTGGATGCGGCCGGTGGCACCGCCGACGTGCGTCGACTTGCCGGTGTCCTCCTCCATGTGGGCGCGCTCGATCTCCACGCGGAAGGTCTCGCCGTCCTCCAGCTGCACGTCGAGGTAGCCGTTGAAGGCGATCGGCTCGTCGTACTGGGAGGTCTGGAAGTTCTTCGGCATGTCCGGATAGAAGTAGTTCTTCCGGGCGAAGCGGCACCACTCGGCGATCTCGCAGTTGAGAGCGAGGCCGATCTTGATCGCGGATTCGACGCCGGTCGCGTTGACGACCGGGAGCGCGCCGGGCAGGCCGAGGCAGACCGGGCAGGTCTGCGTGTTGGCGTCCTGGCCGAGGGCGGTCGAACAGCCGCAGAACATCTTGGTCTTGGTGCCGAGTTCGACATGGACCTCGAGGCCCATGACGGGGTCGTACGACGCGAGTGCGTCCTCGTACGACACCAGGTCGGTCGTGGTGGTCACGGTGAGTACTTCCCTCTCAGCCCAGCAGAACGTCGTCGTCGCCCAGCTGCTTGAGCTCGCGATAGAGAATGGCCAGGTTGGTGACGACCGCGGCTCCGGTCACGACGGCGTCGAGCAGCCGCAGCGTGTCGTTGTCTCCGCGGGCCTTCTTGATCTGCTTGTAGACCCCGACGGCGCCGAACGCCGACGTGGCCATCGAGATGTACAGCCCGGACTTGGACTTCTTGAAGCCCTTGGCCTTGGACAGTGCGCTCACAGCGACGGAGCCTCCTCGATCAGCGGGTGGCCCCACTTTTCCACGAAGGCGGCCTCGACGGCGGCACCCACCTTGTACAGGCGGTCGTCCTTCATGACGGGGGCGATGATCTGCAGGCCGACCGGGAGGTTGTCCTCCGGGGCGAGGCCGCACGGCAGCGACATGGCCGCGTTGCCCGCCAGGTTGGTCGGGATGGTGCACAGGTCGGCGAGGTACATCGCCATCGGGTCGTCGGCGCGCTCGCCGATCGCGAAGGCGGTGGTCGGGGTGGTCGGGGAGACGATCACGTCGACCTGCTCGAACGCCGTGTCGAAGTCCCGCTTGATGAGCGTGCGGACCTTCTGGGCGCTGCCGTAGTAGGCGTCGTAGTAGCCGCTCGACAGGGCGTACGTGCCGAGCATGATGCGGCGCTTGACCTCGGGGCCGAAGCCCGCCTCGCGGGTGAGGGAGGTGACCTCCTCGGCGGAGTGCGTGCCGTCGTCGCCGGTCCGCAGGCCGTAGCGCAGGCCGTCGAAGCGGGCGAGGTTGGAGGAGCACTCCGAGGGGGCGATCAGGTAGTACGCCGACAGCGCCAGGTCGAAGGACGGGCAGTCCAGCTCGACGATCTCGGCGCCCAGTTCCTTGAGCAGCGCGACGGACTCGTCGAACCGCTGGATGACGCCGGCCTGGTAGCCCTCGCCGCGGAACTGCTTGACGACGCCGACGCGCATGCCTTCGACGCTGCCGTTGCGGGCGGCCTCGACGACCGCCGGGACGGGCTCGTCGATGGAGGTCGAGTCGAGCGGGTCGTGCCCGGCGATGACCTCGTGCAGCAGGGCCGCGTCCAGGACCGTGCGGGCACAGGGGCCGCCCTGGTCGAGGGAGGAGGAGAAGGCGACCATGCCGTAGCGGGAGACCGCGCCGTACGTCGGCTTCACACCGACCGTGCCGGTGACGGCGGCCGGCTGGCGGATGGAGCCGCCGGTGTCGGTACCGATGGCCAGCGGCGCCTGGAAGGAGGCCAGCGCGGCGGACGAGCCGCCTCCGGAGCCGCCGGGGATCTTGGTCAGGTCCCAGGGGTTGCCGGTCGGGCCGTACGCGCTGTTCTCGGTGGAGGACCCCATGGCGAACTCGTCCATGTTGGTCTTGCCGAGGATCACGACGTCGGCGGCCTTCAGGCGCTGGGTGACGGTCGCGTCGTACGGCGGGATCCAGCCCTCGAGGATCTTGGAGCCGACGGTGGTCGGGATGCCCTCGGTGGTGAAGATGTCCTTCAGCGCGAGGGGGACGCCGGCCAGCGGGCCGAGCTTCTCACCGCGTTCGCGCTTCTCGTCGACGGCGCGGGCCTGGGCCAGGGCGCCCTCTCGGTCGACGTGCAGGAAGGCGTGCACCTTCTCGTCGACGGCCTCGATGCGGGCGAGGTGGGCCTCGGTGACCTGCACCGCGGTGAGCTCGCCGGAGGCGATCTTCGCGGCGGTCTCGGCGGCCGTGAGCTTGATGATGTCCGTCATGGCTGTTAGTCCTCCCCCAGGATCTGCGGCACCTTGAAACGCTGCTGCTCCTGGGCCGGGGCGCCGGAGAGCGCCTGCTCGGGGGTGAGCGACGGACGGACCTCGTCCTTGCGCATGACGTTCGTCAGCGGGAGCGGGTGCGAGGTCGGCGGTACGTCTTGGTCGGCGACCTCACTGACGCGTGCGACCGCGCCGATGATGTCGTCCAGCTGTCCCGCGAAGTGCTCGAGCTCTTCGGGCTTCAGCTCCAGACGCGCCAGCCGGGCGAGGTGGGCGACCTCCTCGCGCGTGATGCCAGGCATGCAGCGATCCTCTGGGGTGAGTGAATGTGGTTTGGCCCAATCCTATGGGGCGCGGGGCCGTGCCCGTGAAACGGTTTGGCGTCCCGGGGGAGCTGCTGACCGTCCGCATCCGCTGCGAGACCGCCGCCCTCACCCTGGCCGTGCCCGCGTGCTCGGGGCGCACTCAGACCGCGAAGAGCAGTACGGCGCTGATCAGGACGACGTCCGTGGTGGTCGAAGTGGATCCCGAAGGCCACCGCCTTCGTACCGCCGTGGCGCGGCACGATCACGTGTCGCGAGCGGTACGAGTGCCGGGACGCTGACGGAGACGTACTGGGCCGGGCTGCACGGGCTGGTGACCCTGATGCGCAGCGGGCGGCTGCCGGAGGAGGCACACGAGCAACGGCCGGCGCCGCTGATCGGCCACTTCGTGCCGCCCGGCACGAGCTGAGCCCTCGCCCGAGGGGAACCGGGCCGGCAGGTCGGCGGCCGTGCTCCGGCGGGCCCGCCGTCCGTGTGACCCCAGCAGTGGCGCAGCGGGCGAGCGGAACAGCGGGAGTACGGCCCTATTCGTCCCTGTTCGTCATTCGTCGGCCGTCGCCGCGGGCAGTGCGGCGCGCGGCCGCTGCCACCCCCGGGGGCCCCGCGCCCGCAGCCACGCCGTGGTCTCCTCCGGGGGCATCGCCGCAGCGACCAGCCAGCCCTGGACGGCGTCGCAGCCGAGGTCGCGCAGGCGCTCCCAGGTCTCGTCGTCCTCGACGCCCTCGGCGACGACGAGCAGGCCGAGGGAGTGGGCGAGGTCGACCGTGCAGCGCACGATCTCCGCGTCCTCGGCGTCGACCGCCAGCCGGGCCACGAACGAACGGTCGATCTTCAGCTCGCTCACCGGCAGCCGGCGCAGGTGCACGAGCGAGGAGTAGCCCGTGCCGAAGTCGTCGAGCGACATCTTCACGCCGTGCGCGGTCAGCTGGTTGAGGGTGTCGGCGGCACGCTGCGGGTCCTCCAGGAGCACGTGCTCCGTGATCTCCAGTTGGAGCGCTCCCGCAGGGACGCCGTGCCGGGCCAGCCGGGCGGCGACGGAGCCGGCGAAGCCGGGGGTGTGCACATCACGCGGGGAGACGTTCACCGCGACCGGGACGAACAGACCCTGGTCCCGCCAGCGGGCCACCTGGCCGAGCGCGGTCTCCAGCACGTACTCGGTGAGGTGGGGCATCAGACCCGAGGACTCGGCGATCGCTATGAACTCGTCCGGCGGCACCTTGCCCCGCTCGGGATGCACCCAGCGGACCAGCGCCTCCAGGCCCGCGACCTGCCCGTCGAAGCGGACCTTGGGCTGATAGTGCAGATGTACCTCGTGCGCGTCGAGGGCGCGGCGCAGATCGCCCAGCAGACCGAGGCGGTCGGGGGTGTTGGAGTCGCGCTTGGACTCGTAGACCTCGACGCCGGTGCGGTCCCGCTTCGCCTGGTACATCGCCACGTCCGCCCGTCGCAGCAGCCCTTCGGCGTCCAGGGCGTGGTCGGGGAAGACGGCTACCCCGGCGCTGGCCTCCAGGACGAGCGTGAGGCCGTCGAGGTCGAGGGGGGAGCTGAGGGCGGCCACGAGGTTGCGGGCGATGCGGGTCGCGGAGGTCGTGGAGTCGGCGACGGGCAGTAAGACGGCGAACTCGTCCCCGCCGAGCCGGGCGGCCTCCGCCCCGCGCGGCAGTGCCACCCGCAGCCGGTCGGCGATCTGCAGCAGCAGCCGGTCACCGGCGAGATGACCGAGCGTGTCGTTGACCGACCGGAACCGGTCGAGGTCGATCAGCATCAGGGCGGCTCGGGCGTCGATCCGCTCCGCGTCGTCCAGCGCGGTCCAGATGCGCTCCAGCAACCACTGACGGTTGGGCAGCCCGGTCAGCGGGTCGCGCAGCTGCTCCTCCGCCCGGGCCCGGGCTATCCACAGGGTGGAGTCCAGGGCGATCAGGGGGATGGAGAACAGCGGCAGCAGGATGGGCTTGGCCACGGCGACCACGCAGACCAGCGGCGCGATCCCCAGCAGCGCGACCGCGACCAGGCCTTGTCTGACCAGGGCGGTGCGGGCGACGGTGGGCAAGCCGGGACGCGGGGCGTGCAGGTACCAGAGCAGGACGCGGGTGACCATCAGGTAGGCGACGGCGACGAGGACCACCTGGGGCGCGGTCGCGAGTGTCCAGGCTGCGGGCTCCGCCGGGGACTCGACGGAGGGCACGGTGCCGAAGACGGCCAGCACGAGCGCGCCGGCGCCGATGCCGAGGAGGTCGACAGCTCCGTGCAGCACGCCCTGGCGCCAGCGGTTGCGGCGGGCCGTGCCGACCAGCACGACGACCGTGAGGCTGACCATGCCGGCCGGAACCCAGCCGTAGAGCAGCAGCACGGCGAGGGTGAGGGCGGCGCCCGAGCCGGTGCCGCCCCACCAGCGGGAGCGGCCCAGCATGACGAGGTGACCGACGATGATGCCGGTCAGCACGGCCAGCGACCAGCCGGCCGTGCCCGCCGGGAAGAGCGCGTGGCCGTCGGTGAAGGCGCGGTAGAAACCCGCGCCCAGGACGAACCCGGCCGCCGCGACGACGGCCGCGGGCAACGCGGGCCAGGACTGGTGCCGTTCGCCGTCCTCGTCCGGATGCGCGCCGGCCGGCCCGGTGGTGTGTTCGATGGTCGGTTGTGCCCCGGGGCCGTCCGCGGCGCGCCCTCCACCGCCGCGCCCGTCCGGGGTGTACTGTCCGACGGCGCGCACCTCCGCGCCCGGACGCCCCGCCGGCCGCACGGCATCACGGACCGCACGCCATGCGACCGCCATGCGGCGCAAGTGCAGCCGTGAGCCCGGCACGGCGCTCTCGGTCGGTTTCATTCCCGTCCCTCTCACAGCCGGCGGTGCCCACGCCCCGCGGCCCGGTGCCCGACAACCCTCAACGGCCCGCGCCCGAAAACCCTTCCCCGCGCCCTGCCCGAGCACGAAGATGCCCCGACCGCATCTGGGCACGGCAGGCGCACATCTCAACAGTAGGCCGCTGAAGGCTTCCAGGGGCAGCGGTCGCGGACGGTTGCCCGAATGCGCCCCGGCCACCCGTATGCATCTGGTATGCGCCGAACGGGTGGCCTTCAACCGCTACTCCTCGGCCGAAAGGGCGACTTCGGCCGCCGCGTCCGGTCCCTGCTCCAGCAGGACGCCGAACCCGACTTCGTTCAGAACCGGAACCTTCAGCTGCATCGCCTTGTCGTACTTCGATCCGGGGCTGTCACCGACCACGACGAACGACGTCTTCTTCGAGACCGAGCCGGTCACCTTCGCTCCGCGGCTCTGCAGCGCCTCCTTGGCGCCGTCCCGCGTGAAGTGTTCGAGCGTGCCGGTGACGACGACGGTGAGGCCTTCGAGCGGGCGCGGCCCCTCGTCCTCGCCGGTGCTCTCGGCCTCCATGCGGACGCCTGCGGCCTTCCACTTGCGGATGATGTCGCGGTGCCAGTCCTCGGCGAACCACTGCTTGAGGGAGGCGGCGATGGTCGGGCCGACGCCCTCGGTGACCGCCAGCTCCTCCTCCGTGGCCTGGTCGATGCGCTCGATCGAGCGGAACTCGCGGGCCAGTGCCTCGGCGGCGACGGGCCCGACATGACGGATCGACAGGCTGGTGATGACGCGGGCCAAGGGGCGCTCCTTGGCCGCCGCGATGTTCTCCAGCATGGCGACGGCGTTCTTGCGGGGCTCGCCCTGCTGGTTCGCGAAGATCGTGGCGATCTTCTCCTCGCCGGTCTTCGGGTCGCGCTTGGGCAGGCCGCTGTCCGGATCGAGGACGTACGCCTTGATGGGCAGCAGCTGCTCGATGGTGAGGTCGAAGAGGTCGCCCTCGTCGACCAGGGGCGGGGTCTCCGGCTCCAGCGGGGCGGTGAGGGCGGCCGCGGCGACGTAGCCGAAGTGCTCGATGTCCAGAGCCTTGCGGCCGGCGAGGTAGAACAGGCGCTCGCGCAACTGGGCCGGGCAGGTGCGGGCGTTGGGGCAGCGCAGGTCGACGTCGCCCTCCTTCATGGGCCGCAGCGCCGTGCCGCACTCGGGGCACTCGCTCGGCATCACGAACTCGCGTTCGCTGCCGTCGCGCAGGTCGGCGACGGGGCCGAGGATCTCCGGGATGACGTCACCGGCCTTGCGCAGCACGACCGTGTCCCCGATGAGGACGCCCTTGGCCTTGACCACGTCCTGGTTGTGCAGCGTGGCGAACTCCACCTCGGAGCCCGCGACCGTGACCGGTTCGACCTGGGCGTAGGGGGTGACGCGGCCGGTGCGGCCCACGCCCACGCGGATGTTGACGAGCTTGGTGTTGACCTCCTCCGGCGCGTACTTGTACGCGATCGCCCAGCGGGGGGCGCGCGAGGTGGAGCCGAGGCGGCCCTGGAGGGGGATCTGGTCGAGCTTGACGACCACGCCGTCGATCTCGTGCTCGACCGAGTGGCGGTTCTCGCCGAAGTAGGCGATGAACTCGCGGATGCCCTCCAGTCCGTCGACCACCTTGTTGTGCCGGGAGGTGGGCAGACCCCAGGTTTCCAGCAGGTCGTAGGCCTGGGAGAGGCGGGTCAGGCCGGTGAAGCCCTCCAGGGCGCCGATGCCGTGTACCACCATGTGCAGGGGCCGGGTGGCGGTGACGCGCGGGTCCTTCTGGCGCAGTGAACCGGCCGCCGCGTTGCGCGGGTTGGCGAAGGGCTTGTCGCCGGCCTCGACCAGGCGGGCGTTGAGCTCCTGGAACTTCTCCATCGGGAAGTAGACCTCGCCGCGGATCTCCACCAGGTCGGGGACGGCGTCGCCCTTGAGGCGGTCGGGGATCTCCGCGATCGTCCGCACGTTCGGGGTGATGTCCTCGCCGGTGCGGCCGTCACCGCGGGTGGCCGCGCGGGTGAGGCGGCCGTGCTCGTAGGTGAGGTTCACGGCGAGGCCGTCGACCTTCAGCTCGCACAGGAAGTGGTACTCCTGCTCGCCCAGTTCCCTGGCGATGCGCTCCGTCCAGGCGGCCATCTCCTCGTCGTTGAACGTGTTGTCGAGGGAGAGCATGCGCTGGCGGTGCTCGACCGCCGTGAACTCCGTCTCGTAGGACCCGGAGACCTTCTGGGTCGGCGAGTCCGGCGTGCGCAGCTCGGGGTGCTCCTCCTCCAGTGCCTCCAGGGAACGCAGCAGCTGGTCGAACTCCGCGTCGCTGACGACGGGAGCGTCCTTCACGTAGTAGCGGAAGCGGTGCTCCTCGATCTGCTCCGCGAGGCGCGCGTGCTTCTCCCGTGCCTCGGCGGGCACCGTCGTCGTCTCCGCTTGCTTGTCGCCGGCCACCGTGTCGTCCTCCCGTTACTCTGGGTTGTCCGCGAGGGATCTCGCCGCCCGGGCGCAGTGCGCGAGAGCCGTGCGCGCGTACCCCGGGGAGGCCCCCGCGAGTCCGCACGCCGGGGTGACCGTGACCGCCTCCGCGAGAAGCCCCGGTGACAGCCCCAGCCTGCGCCACAGCGTCCTGACACCCATGACGCTACCGGCAGGGTCTGACAACGGACCGTCGGTGCCCGGGACGACACCGGTGAAGAGCCGGGTCCCGGCCTCCACGGCCTCCCCGATCGCGTCGTCGTCACGCTCGGTGAGCAGGGAGAAGTCGAAGGAGACGGCGGCCGCTCCGGCGCGACGGAGCAGGGCGAACGGCACGTCCGGGGCGCAGGAGTGGACCACGACCGGCCCCGGCCCGTGCACCCCGACGAGGTCGCGCAGCGTCTGCTCGACGAGCTGCCGGTCGACGGCCCGGTGGGTGCGGTAGCCGCTGGCGGTCCTCACCTGTCCGCGCAGGACGGCGGTGAGGGACGGCTCGTCGAGCTGGAGGACGAGCTGCGCGCCCGGGATCCGCCGCCGCACCTCGTCGAGATGCAGTCGCAGCCCCTCGGCGAGGGAGGCGGCGAGGTCGCGGCAGGCACCGGCGTCGGAGAGGACGGCCTCCCCGTTGCGCAGCTCCAGACCGGCCGCGAGGGTCCAGGGGCCGACGGCCTGCACCTTCAGCGGCCCCTCGTACTCCTGCGTGAACTCCTCCAGAGCGTCGAGGTCCTCGCCGAGCCAGGAGCGAGCCCGTTTGGTGTCGCGCCCCGGCCGGTCCCCCAGCCGCCATCCGCTGGGCTCCACGCGCGCGTACAGCTCGACGAGCAGGCCGGCGGTCCGTCCGATCATGTCCGCGCCGGGCCCCCGCGCGGGCAGTTCGGGCAGGAAGGGGAAGTCCTCGAAGGTGCCGGTGACGGTCTTGGCGGCCTCACGGGCGTCGCCGCCCGGCATGGAACCCACACCGGTGGCGGCGCCGAACCTGAACTGGCTGTTTTCACTCACCGGAGAAGCCTACGCAGCGCCTGCACCTGGGTCAGCCTCCCGGGCGCACCGTCAGATCGTTGACCTCCGCGTCGCGCGGCAGGTCCAGGGCCATGACGATCGTCGTGGCGACCGACTCCGGGTCGATCCACCTCGAGGCGTCGTACTCCTTGCCCTCCTGCTGGTGGACCTTGGCCTGCATGGGGCTGGCCGTGCGGCCGGGGTAGACCGAGGTGACGCGGATCCCGTTGCCGTGTTCCTCGTGGCGCAGGGAGTCGGCGAGGGCCTTCAGGCCGTGCTTGGAGGCGGCGTACGCGGACCAGCCGGCGTGGGCGTTGAGACCGGCGCCGGAGTTGACGAAGAGGACATGGCCGCGGGCGGCGCGCAGTTGGGGCAGGAAGTGGCGGGTCAGCTCGGCGGGGGCGATCAGGTTGACGTTGAGCTGGTGGCGCCAGGTCTTCGGGGTGAGCTCGCCGACCGGGCCGAGGTCGACGACGCCGGCGATGTGCAGCAGCGAGTCCACGCGGTCCGGCAGTGACTGGTGGGAGAAGGCCCAGGAGAGCCGGTCCGGGTCGTCGAGGTCTCCGACCAGGGTCCCCGCCCCGGGGAACTCGGCCGCCAGCTCCTTGGCGCGGCCCGCGTCGCGCGCGTGCAGCACGAGCTCGTCCCCGCGCGCGTGCAGGCGGCGGGCCACGGCCGCGCCGATGCCGGAGCCGGCTCCGGTGATCACATGAGTAGCCATGCCCGCCATGCTCGCATCAGAGCCGGGTCACTCGATGCCCCGGCTCTCCTCCAGGTACGCCAGCGCCCCGACCGGCTCCTCGGCGAAGAACACCAGGTCGGTCAGCGGCCGGGGCAGGAAGCCCTCGGCGTCCATGCGGCGGAACTGCTCCTTCAGGCCGTCGTAGAAGCCCGCGGTGTTGAGCAGGACCACCGGCTTGTCGGTGTGCCCGTGCTTCTTCAGCTCCAGGATCTCGGTCGCCTCGTCGAGCGTGCCCGTGCCACCGACCATGATCACCACGGCGTCGGCCCTCTCCAGGAGCAGCTTCTTGCGCTCGGCGAGGTCCTTGGCGACGACCATCTCGTCGACGCCCGGGCGGGCCTTGGCCGCGAGGAACTGCACGGAGACGCCGGCCAGCCGGCCGCCCGCCTCCTGCACCCCGTCGGCGACCACCTTCATGAGGCCGACGTCGGAGCCGCCCCAGACGAGCGTGTGGCCGCCCTTGCCCAGCAGCGTGGCGAACTCCCGCGCCGGGCGGGTGTAGCGCTCGTCGAGGTCGGCGGCGGACAGGAAGACACAGATGTTCATGAACCCACCGTACGGGCCCGGTCCCCCGTGGCGGTGACCCGCATTTTGGACTGCCGGTGCGGCAGACGCTCCCAGTCGTCCATGAACCGGGCGTCCAGGCCGTGCTTCGCGGCGAGGTCGGTGAGGGTGCGGGTGCGGTAGTAGAAGTCCTCGTGCAGGACTTGGTGCTCCTCGCCCTCGGTGCGGTCGAAGGTGAAGTCGAAGAACCCGCCGGGTGCGAGGATCCGGCCGACGTGGGCGAAGCACTCCTCGATGACGTGCAGCGGCGAGTGCGAGAAGACGCTGTGCGCGTGCACGACGTCGAAGTGGGCGTCCGGCAGGAAGGCGAAGGTGAGGTCGCCGGCGAGCGCCAGGTAGGGCAGTTTGGGCTGGAGCTTCTCGGCCACGAGGGTCTCCTGGGCGGCGAGCAGGATGTGCGGCGAGATGTCGATGCCGTAGTAGTGCCCGGTGTCGAGGTGGTCGATGAACAGCCGCCCGGCGCGCAGGTTGCCGCAGCCGATCTCCAGCATCCGGTGGTGCGGCCGGAGGCCGTGGCCCACCAGGTAGTCGAACTGCATGCGGCCGATCCGCGCCCACTGTTCGCGCGAGGGGTTGTGCCCCACCGCCGCCTCGGTGCTGCGGGCCGCGTCCGAGGCCATGACGGCCCGGTAGTACGCGATGTGGTCGGGGTGACGCAGCCGCAGCCAGGCGTCCCGCACCGCGCGCCGGGCGTGCGCGGGTACGCGCTCCGGGTGGCGCACGGCGTACCGGACCTGGTGGAGCAGGCGGGAGCGGTTTCCGGCCGGTTGCGTGGCACGCATGGGGGCCTCCTGCGGCGAGGGAAGAACTCCGCTTCAGCCTGCGCTGTACCGGTGGAACCGGCTACCCGAGGAGGGGCGATCGTGACCAGAGGACCCAGAGGGCATCGCATCACCGTCGAGCGCAGCGGCAGGCACGTGCGCGTGGTGCACGACGGGCGGGTGCTGGCCGAGAGCGACCGGTCGCTGGTGCTGCGCGAGACGGGCTGCCCCGAGCGCTACTACATCCCGGCCGAGGACGTGCGCCTGGACCTGCTGACACCGTCCGGCACACAGACGTACTGCCCGTTCAAGGGCACCGCTTCCTACTGGTCGCTGCCGGACGCGGCGGACCTCGTCTGGGCGTATCCGGACCCCAAGCCGGACGTCGCCGAGATCAAGGACCACCTGTGCTTCTACGAAGTGGAAGTGTTCTGATCGGCTGACGCGCCGCCCGCTTCACCGATGAACACCGCGCCGTGCGGCAGTCTGCATGAGCATGGACAAGAAGATCCTTTCGCGCGACGGCACCCGCATCGCCTACGAGAGCACCGGACGGGGCCCCGCGGTCGTCCTGGTGAGCGGCGCGATGTCGACGGGCGGCACTCTGGCGCCGCTGGCGGTGTCGCTCTCGGAGCGTTTCCAGGCGGTGGTGTACGACCGGCGGGGCCGCGGCGCCAGCGGTGACACCGCGCCCTACGCCGTGGAGCGTGAGATCGAGGACCTGGCCGCGGTGATCGAGGCGGTGGGCGGCGAGGCGCTGCTGTACGGCATCTCCTCGGGCGGGGCCCTGGCACTGGAGGCGGCGGCGAGCGGGCTGCCGGTGCGGCGCGTGGCCGTCTACGAGACGCCGTTCGCCATGTCGGAGGAGGGCGCAAGGGAGCGCGCCGAGTACACCGGGCGGCTGACGGAGGCGCTCGGCGAGGGGCGGCGCGGGGACGCGGTCGAACTGTTCCTGCGGCTGACGGGTCTCGCCGAGGGCATGATCCAGGGCGCCCGCCGGTCCCCCATGTGGCCCGGGATGGAGGCGATGGCCCCGAGCCTCGCCTACGACGACGCCGTGATGGGCGACGGCACGGTCCCCCGCTCGCGGCTGGGCTCGGTCCGCGTCCCCGTCCTGGCGGTGGCGGGCGACGCGAGCCCCGAGTGGCTGCGCGAGGCGGCCCGGGCGATCGCGGACTCCGTGCCCGAGGGCACCTACCGCACGCTCCAGGGGCAGACACACATGGTCGAGCCGAACGTCCTGACGCCGGTGCTCACGGAGTTCTTCAGCCGGGACTGAGACGGGCGGCACGGGGGCACGCGCGCGTGGAGCACGCCCCCGGGCCCCGCGAGCCGGATCAGGCCACGCCCGCCGTCACCCGGGTCGTCGACGCGATGGTCGCCGAGCCCACCACGCGCGTGCCGTCGTACAGCACGATCGCCTGGCCTGGAGCGACGCCGCGGACGGGCTCGGTGAAGGTGACCGTCAGGGAGCCGTCCACGACTTCGGCGGTCACCTCGGTCTCGCCGCCGTGGGCGCGCAGCTGGGCCGTGTAGGTGCCGGGACCGGCGGGGGCGGCGCCGCACCAGCGGGGCCTGACGGCGGTGAGGGCGCTGACGTCCAGGGCGGACGCCGGACCGACGGTCACCGTGTTGTCGACCGGCGAGATGTCCAGAACGTAGCGCGGTTTGCCGTCGGGGGCCGGGGTGCCGATGCGCAGGCCCTTGCGCTGGCCGATGGTGAAGCCGTACGCGCCCTCGTGCGTGCCGACCTTGGTGCCGGACTCGTCGACGATGTCGCCCTCGGAGCGGCCGAGCCGGTTCGCGAGGAAGCCCTGGGTGTCGCCGTCGGCGATGAAGCAGATGTCGTGCGAGTCGGGCTTCTTGGCCACGGCCAGGCCCCTGCGCTCGGCCTCCGCGCGGATCTCGTCCTTGGTGGTGACGGTGTCGCCGAGCGGGAACATCGCGTGGGCGAGCTGCCGGTCGTCCAGCACCCCGAGGACGTAGGACTGGTCCTTGGCCACGTCGGAGGCGCGGTGCAGCTCGCGGGTGCCGTCCTCGCGCACGATCACCTGCGCGTAGTGGCCGGTGCAGACCGCGTCGAAGCCCAGCGCGAGCGCCTTGTCGAGGAGGGCGGCGAACTTGATCTTCTCGTTGCAGCGCAGGCAGGGGTTGGGAGTGCGCCCGGCCTCGTACTCGGCGACGAAGTCCTCGACGACGTCCTCGCGGAAGCGGTCGGCGAGGTCCCACACGTAGAACGGGATGCCGATGACGTCCGCGGCGCGGCGGGCGTCGCGTGAATCCTCGATGGTGCAGCAGCCCCGCGCGCCGGTCCGGAAGGATTGGGGGTTGGCGGAGAGCGCGAGGTGGACGCCGGTCACGTCGTGGCCCGCTTCGGCCGCGCGGGCGGCGGCGACGGCGGAGTCGACTCCGCCGGACATGGCGGCCAGGACGCGGAGGGGACGGGGGCGCTGCGGGGTCTCAGTCATAACCCCTCCAGGGTACGGGGGCGCGGGAACCAGGACCGCCGGGTATCCGTTGACGATCACATGGGACAGCGGAAGGCTTCGAGGGACGGCGACCGGAAGGTCGGCCGCCGCGCGCTGCTGATCGGCGGCACGGTGGCCGCGGCGGGCTCCGCCGTGCTCGCCCGGGACGAGTTGGCGCGCCTGTGGTGGCGGACTCCGGGCGTCGAGAAGCCGCGCAAGGAGGGCGAGGTCGACTACGCGGGGGCGCGGTGGGTGGCGGCGTCGGACGCCAACTGGCGCCGTGCGGACCGGCCCGACGACTACGGCATAGACATGGTGGTGGTCCATGTCACGCAGGGCAGCTTCGACAGCGCGGTGAAGGCCTTCCAGGACCCGGGGCACAGGGCGGCCGCGCACTACATCGTCCGGCAGGACGGGCATGTGGCGCAGATGATCCGCGAGCTGGACGTGGCGTACCACGCGGGCAACCGGGACTACAACGAACGCAGTGTCGGCATCGAGCACGAGGGTTTCGTGGACCGCCCGCAGGACTTCACGGACGAGATGTACGAGGCCTCGGCCCGGCTCACGGCCCGGATCTGCGCCCGCTACGACATACCCGTCGACCGCGAGCACATCATCGGCCACGTGGAGGTCCCGGGCACGGACCACACGGACCCGGGGCGGCACTGGGACTGGGAGAAGTACATGCGCCTGATCCGCCGGGCGCGTACGAGCCCGGCCTGAGCTCCGGGGCTTGCCGGCACCGGGTCCTGGGACCTGTCGTTCGGATCACGCCACAGACGCGCGGCACGCGCATCTGCCGCGTTGTCGTCGGTTGCCGACTCCCCCACGCTCGGCCGCGCTCACGCGGGAGAGGCCCCATCGTCTCGACGCCCTCCCTCGCCTTGCAGCCGCTCGCACCAGACCCCGCTCACCTGCATCGACCAGTACCGTGAGTCTCCTGTGGCCTGATCCGAACGACAGGTCCTAGGTCAGTCCCGCCGCCCTCGCCCGTTCCACCGCCGGGCCGATGGCCTTCGCCAGGGCCTCGACGTCGGCCTCGGTGGAGGTGTGGCCGAGGGAGAAGCGCAGGGTGCCGCGGGCCAGGTCGGGGTCGGTGCCGGTGGCGAGCAGCACGTGGCTGGGCTGGGCGACGCCGGCGGTGCAGGCGGATCCGGTGGAGCACTCGATGCCCTGGGCGTCGAGCAGGAGCAGCAGGGAGTCGCCCTCGCAGCCGGGGAAGGTGAAGTGCGCGTTGGCCGGGAGGCGGCCCTGCGGGTCCGGGTCGCCGCCGAGGATCGCGTCCGGCACGGCCGAGCGGACCGCGGTGACGAGGCTGTCGCGCAGGGCGCCGATCTCGCGGGCGAACCACTCGCGCTGCTCGGCGGCGAGCCGTCCGGCGACGGCGAAGGAGGCGACGGCGGGCACGTCGAGGGTGCCGGAGCGCACATGCCGCTCCTGACCGCCGCCGTGCAGAACGGGTACGGGGGTGTGTTCGCGGCCGAGGATCAGCGCGCCGATGCCGTACGGGCCGCCGATCTTGTGGCCCGAGACCGTCATCGCGGCGAGGCCGGAAGCGGCGAAGTCGACGGGGATCTGGCCGAAGGCCTGGACGGCGTCCGAGTGCAGCGGGACCCCGAACTCGGCTGCCGCGTCGGCGAGTTCCCGGACGGGCAGGATCGTCCCGATCTCGTTGTTCGCCCACATGACGGTGGCGAGGGCCACGTCCTCGGGGTTGCGGGCGATCGCCTCGCGCAGGGCGTCGGGGTGGACGCGGCCGTGGGGGTCGACCGGCAGGTACTCGACGGTGGCGCCTTCGTGTTCGCCGAGCCAGTGCACGGCGTCGAGGACCGCGTGGTGCTCGACCGGGCTGGCGAGGACGCGGGTGCGCGCCGGGTCGGCGTCACGGCGTGACCAGTAGAGGCCCTTGACGGCGAGGTTGTCGGCCTCCGTGCCGCCCGAGGTGAAGACGACCTCGCTGGGGCGGGCGCCGAGGGCTTCGGCGAGGGTCTCGCGGGCCTCCTCGACGGTGCGGCGGGCCTGCCTGCCGGACGCGTGGAGGGAGGACGCGTTGCCGGTGGCACCCAGCTGGGCGGTGAGCGCCTCTGCCGCCTCCGGGAGCATCGGGGTGGTCGCGGCGTGGTCGAGGTAAGCCATGGTGAGCCCGATTCTACGGCTCCCCTTCGACCGCCCTCAGAGCAAGGCTGGCCGAACGTGAACCGCTTTCCGGCGCGGCGACGGCCCGTCGTCCCCGGGCCCGGCCGCGGCGTACCGGCGGACGGCTGTCCGACGGCGGCTCAGAAGCTCCACGAGATCGTGCTGTCGAACTCCATGAAGGCCGCGAGGACCAGCAGGTCGGCCACGCCCAGGCCCAGACCCAGCAACGCGCGGCCGCGGCGCTCGGTGCCGCGCCACAGGGCGACACTCGCCAGCACGATGGCGATGGGGCCGAGGAAGAGGTTGAGCACGAGCAGGCCGAGCAGGCCGAGGATGAAGGACGCGACGGCCATGCCGTCGGTGTCGCGGATACCGGTGCGGCGCGAGGCCGGAGCGGTGAGCTGCATGATGAACGACTCCCGAAGTCGGATCGCAGGGGTGGTGGGCGGTGTCAGTGGGCCTGCGTGTGGCGCCGGCGGCCGCGCTCGCGGAGCGCGAAGATGCCGAGCCAGACGGCGATGACGGCGCCGACTGCGACGGAGAAGGTGAGCGGTGCGTGGGCCACGGTGCCCAGGACGACGCCCAGCAGCAGGAGTGCGGCGACGATGAACAGCACGGGAAACAACCCCCAGGGTTTCGGTGAACGCTTGTGGTTACACTTGTTCACTGACTTCCCAGTCTAACGCCTTCCATGACTTTCCAATTCCAGAGAACAGTTGTTAACTGCATGGTATGAGTCACACCCTCGGCATCCGGCAGGCCCAGAAGCAGAAGACCCGGCAGGCACTCCTCGACGCGGCCCTCGGACTGCTGGAGGAACAGAGCCTGAGCAGCCTGGGACTGCGCGAGGTCACCCGCGCCGTCGGTGTCGCCCCGACCGCCTTCTACCGCCACTTCCGCTCCATCGCGGATCTGGGCGTGGCCCTGGTCGAGGAGGCGCTGGGCAGCCTGCACCCGATGATTCGGACGACGGTGTCCACGACAGGCGACCGCGAGGAACGCGTCGTGCGCACCATCGACTTGATCGCCCGTCACGTCGACGGGTACCCGGCCCATGTCCGTTTCATCGCTCGTGAACGACATGGCGGAGTTCAGCCGGTTCGGGAGGCGATAAGGAGCCAATTGGCCCGGTTCGCCCAGGAGGTCAAGGACGAGCTGGCCAAGGACCCGGTCTCTGAGGGCTGGAGTGAGGACGACCTGCTGATGCTCGCGCATCTCTACGTCGACCAGATGCTGAGCACGGCGTCGTTGTTCCTGGAGGCCCTTGAAGGGCCGGAGGAGGAGCGCCCGGACCGGACCCGGCAGGTCGCACAGCTGGCGACCCGCCAGATGCGGCTGATCGGCCTCGGCCGCCATCACTGGCTGGACTGACACCCCGTACGACACACGGGGGCGGCGCGCCCGTTCGCCGGACGCGTCGCCCCCGCCGCGGCCCGGGTGGGCCCGGGCCGGCCCGTCCGTGCCGCCTCGGAGCGCCTACTGCTCCTTTTCCGCCTTCTGCGACTGCTGAGGCTGCGGACTCTCGCCCTGCCCGTCCGCGGCCTGTCCGCCGCCACCCGGGCCGCCGCAGCCGCCGCCGGGGCCCCCACCGGGGCCGCCCTGGCCGCCTCCCGACGCGCCGCCGGGCATCCCCGAAGGGGCCCCGGACGGCGTACCCGAGGGCCTGGCGCCCGCGGAGGCGGCACCCGACGGGGCACCCGAGGGGGCGCCGGCAGGCGCCCCGGAGGGAGCCCCCGAAGCCGCCCCCGACGGCGCCACGCAGGCCTGTCGCCCCGACCCGCCCCCGCTGTTCGAGGACGACGAGGAGCCACCAGACCCGCAGGCCGCCAGAGCCAGAGGGGACAGCACCAGCAGGGTCACGGCGGGAACGAGACGCGCACGCTTCATGAGAGACAGCTCCAGACAGGAGGAAGGGAGTTCCGAGGCGGCGAACTCAACCAACGCCGTCTGGGCCTGTCTTGGGAGCACCCTGTGATCTGCCTGTCGGCGAGGCGGAGTTCAGCCAGCCGGACCCGCGCCAGCTGCCGGGACTGCGCGACCAGCCGGTCCGCGCTGCCCCACACCTCGGCGATCCTCCTCCCGTCGGCGAGGCGGAGTTCAGCCCAGCCGGACCCGCGCCAGCTGCCGGGACTGCGCGACCAGCCGGCCCGCGCTGCCCCACACCTCGGCGTCCTCCTCCCGTCGGCGAGGCGGAGTTCAGCCCAGCCGGACCCGCGCCAGCTGCCGGGACTGCGCGACCAGCCGGTCCGCGCTGTCCCACACCTCGGCGTCCTCCTCGAGGAAGCCGCCGGCGAGGTTGCGCGTGGTGATCGACACCCGCAGCGGGCCCGGCGCCGGGCGGCACCGGACGTGCACGGTCAGCTCGACGGTCGGCACCCAGCCCTTCAGGCCGAGCTCGAAGGCGGTGGGCGGCAGGGCGTCGACCGCGAGCAGCAAGGAGAGCGGGTCGTGATCGCGCCCGTCCTTGAGCCCGAACCAGGCCCGCATCTCACCCTTGCCGGACGGCTGCCCGAGGGCCCAGCCGAGGGTGGACGGGTCGAGCTTGAGCATCAGGCGCTCGGTGATCGCCGAGCTGCCGTCGACGGGGGCGGGCCCGTCCTCCGGGCCGAAGCAGTGCTCCAGCGGCGGGATCGCGGGCGGCCGGGCCGTGGTGCGGACGTCGTCGGGCAGGGTGTCCAGGTCGCCGTAGGAGGCGAGGACCCGGATGCGTTCGACCTCGCGGCCCTCGTCGTCGTACTGGAAGAGGGAGGCCTGGCCGGTCGACAGGGTGCGGCCGGTGCGGACGACGTCCGTGCGGACGACCGCGGGGCCGGGCTGGGACGCGGTCAGGTAGTGCGCCGAGATCGTGAAGGGGTCGGCATGCGGCAGGGCGTCCGCGAGGGCGCGGCCCAGGACGGCCAGCAGGTAGCCGCCGTTGACGGCGCTGATGATCGTCCAGCCGGCGGAGAGGTCGATGTCGTAGACGCCCGGCGCGCGGCGGGTGAGCGCGGTGTCGCGGTCGAACTCGCTGTCGCCGATCGTGGCCCGGGCGGCCGGGGCGGTGGCTGCTTCTGGCATGGCTGAACAGTACAAGATCTTACTACTAAGCGGTAGCTTTCTACTGGCGACCTGGGTCATACACCTGCCGCGCCGTCCCGGGCCACGCCTTGGTGAGACACGGGCAATTCTTCCCCCAAGCTCGCGGGCCGGGTGTCGGGGGTGAACGCCGAGGTCTACGTCTGACTGCCGCGCAGTACGGCGAACCGGCCTACCGGCACACCCATCCCGACCGCTACCGGGCCGCCGTCAGCATGTCCGGCTACAACGACCCGAGCGGCGAACGCGACTCGCTCACCGCGCAGAGCCCCGCCCTGCGCTCCGAGAACAATCCGCTCCTGATGCTGCGCAGGGCGTCCGTCCCGCCGCGGATCGCGCTGTACCTCTCCGGTCGGCCGCACGACGGCCACGAGGACGCCGTGGCCATGCGGCAGGCCGCGAAGGCCCCGACGACCGTGCACGTCGTGTACATCCCGAAGAGCGCGGGCGGTCACAACATGGCGCTGTGGCGGCCGCAGATGGTCCCGGTGTTCCGCTGGCCGGCCCAGCAGATGGGCATCGGGCGGGTCACGGCAGGACGGGCTGCTCCTCCTCGCTCACCGTCGACCGCCGGTGCCACGCCCGCGGAGCTCGCCAGTGGTACCGCATCGCGAGCAGGCGCAGTACGAAGGCGGTGATCACCGCGACACCGCTGGTGACGGGGTTCAGGGCGTCGTAGCGGATGCACAGGGCGGCCAGGGCGGAGCCGACGATCGCCGGGACCGCGTACAGGTCGCGGTCCCAGCGCAGCAGGGAGGGGACCTCGTTGGCGAGGACGTCGCGCAGCACACCACCGCCCACGGCGGTGGTCAGCCCCAGACCGGCGGACGCGGTCAGGCCCAGCCCGTACTCGTACGCCTTGATCGTGCCGGCGACGCAGAACAGTCCGAGGCCGGCCGCGTCGAAGACGTTCACCGCGGTCTGGATGCGCTCCACCTCGGGGTGCAGGAAGAAGACGAGGAGGGTGGCGAGCAGCGGGGTGAGGAAGTACCCCAGGTCCGTGAAGGCGGCCGGCGGTACGGCCCCGATGACCAGGTCGCGGAACAGCCCCCCGCCCAGCGCGGTGACCTCGGCGAGGACGGCCATGCCGAACACGTCGAAGTTCTTGCGCACGGCCAGCAGGGCGCCGGAGATCGCGAAGACGAAGATGCCGATCAGGTCGAGCGTGTGCTGGACGGACGGGCTGAAGAGTTGCTGGAGCACCCGGACATCTTCCCCTGCGGCCGGACAACGCCTCCTCCCGGAGGCACGTCCCCGGCTCCGGGAGGGGCCACCGGTGACGGAGAGCGGACGGGGTTCCCGGCGGTTCGGCGCGCCGTCGGCGAAAGCCGGATCGCGGGTCACGGTGCGGCTGATCCGCCTGGAGCCCGTTGAACGCCGCAGGGCCGGCAGGAGTACCTGCCGGCCCTGCGGTCGTCGTGGTCGCGGCGCGGCGACAGGATGGAGAGCCGAGAGCTCAGATCCCCTTCCGCTCCGTCGCCCCCTGTCCGTCCGCTTCCGTGGAGCCGGTGGCGTCGCCGTTCTCGGCTGAGGAGGCAACCCCTTCGGAAGAGGCCCCGGCCACGGCCGCCGACGTCTGTGCGGACTCCTCCAGCACCTCGCCCGGAACGAGCTCCGCGGCTTCCTTCGCCGCGGTGAGCAGCACGGTGTCCTGCGGGGCCTGGTCCTCGAAGTTCTCCGGGTGATGACAGGCGACCCGCTGGCCGGGCGTCAGCTCGACGAGCGCCGGTTCGGTCGTCTTGCAGATCTCCGTGGCCTTCCAGCACCGGGTGTGGAAGCGGCAGCCGCTCGGCGGCGAGATGGGCGACGGCACGTCGCCCTTGAGCAGGATGCGCTCGCTCTTGGCCGACTTGCGCCGCGGGTCCGGGATCGGCACCGCCGACAGCAGGGCCTTGGTGTACGGGTGCATCGGCGACCGGTAGAGCTGGTCCCGGTCGGCCAACTCGACGATCTTGCCGAGGTACATCACCGCGATACGGTCCGAGACGTGCCGGACGACCGACAGGTCGTGCGCGATGATCACATACGTCAGACCGAGTTCCTGCTGGAGGTCGTCGAGCAGGTTGACGACCTGGGCCTGGATCGACACGTCGAGCGCGGAGACCGGTTCGTCGGCCACGACCAGCTTCGGGTTGAGCGCGAGCGCGCGGGCGATGCCGATGCGCTGGCGCTGACCGCCGGAGAACTCGTGCGGGTAGCGGTTGTAGTGCTCGGGGTTGAGGCCCACGACCTCGAGCAGCCGCTGCACTTCCTTCTTGATGCCGCCCTCGGGCGTGACGCCCTGGAGCTTGAAGGGGGCGCCGACGATCGTGCCGATGGTGTGGCGCGGGTTCAGCGAGGAGTACGGGTCCTGAAAGATCATCTGCACGTCCCGGCGGAGCGGACGCATGCCGCCGACACCGAGATGCGTGATGTCCTGGCCTTCGAACTCGACCTTTCCCGCGGTGGGTTCGAGCAGGCGCGTGATCAACCGGCCCATCGTCGACTTGCCGCAGCCCGACTCGCCCACGACACCGAGGGTTTCACCGGCCCTGACCTCGAAATCGATGCCGTCGACCGCGCGCACCGCACCGACCTGCCGCTGAAGCAGCCCCTTGCGGATCGGGAAGTGCTTCTGCAGCCCGGTCACCTTCAGCAGAACGTCGCCCGAAGCCGCGTTCTTGGTGAGGGTCGCCGCGCCGGATGCGTTCGCCTCGGTGCCGTCGCTCTCGGCGGGAGTGGTCACAACGGTGTCCTTGGAGTTCTCGCTCACAGCTTCGGCGCAATCTCTTCGATCCAGATCCGCTCCCGCTGCTCCATGCTCATGTGGCAGGCGGCCCAGTGCCGGCTTCCGGCTTCGGTCAGCTCGGGGCGGACCGTGCGGGTGACGTTGTCCTTGGGGACGTCGGCGTACGGGCAGCGCGGGTTGAAGGCGCAGCCGGACGGGACGTTGATCAGGGAGGGCGGGGAGCCCTTGACCGGGATGAGGCGCTCCTGCTGCTCACGGTCGAGGCGGGGCATCGAGCCGAGCAGACCCCAGGTGTAGGGGTGGCGGGGCTCGTAGAACACCTGCTCGGCCGGGCCCCGTTCGACGCAGCGGCCGCCGTACATCACGAGGAGATCGTCGGCGAGCTCGGCGACGACCCCCAGGTCGTGGGTGATGATGATGACCGCGGAGCCGAACTCCTTCTGCAGGTCACGGATCAGGTCGAGGATCTGCGCCTGGACGGTCACGTCGAGGGCGGTCGTCGGCTCGTCCGCGATGAGCAGCTCGGGATTGTTGACGAGCGACATCGCGATCATCGCACGCTGGCGCATACCGCCGGAGAACTCGTGCGGGTAGCTGTCGACACGCTTGTCCGGCTGCGGGATCCCCACGCGGTCGAGCATCTCGACCGCCCGCCGGCGCGCGATCTTCTTGCTGACGTCGTGGTGGATCCGGTACGCCTCCACGATCTGCTGACCGATCGTGTAGTACGGGTGCAGCGCGGACAGCGGGTCCTGGAAGATCATCGCCATCTGACGACCGCGCAGCTTGCGCACGTGGTCGGGGTCGGCGGACAGCAGCTCGGTGCCGTCCAGCCAGATCTCGCCCGAGAGCCGCGCCTTGCGCTTGCCGTACTGGCCGGCGGTGTGCAGACCCATGATGCCCAGCGAGGTCACTGACTTGCCGGAGCCCGACTCGCCCACGATGCCGAGGGTCTTGCCCTTCTCCAGCTGGAAGCTGAGCCCGTCGACGGACTTGACCAGGCCGTCGTCGGTCGGGAAGTGCACCTTCAGGTCGCGCACTTCCAGGAAGGCGGTCGGTGCCGTGGCGTCACTCGTGGGCTCGCCCACGGCCGCTCCGGTCTTGTTGAGTTCGGTCATGCGAGCCTCACTCGGGGGTCGATCACGGCGTACAGGACGTCCACCACGAGGTTGGCGATGAGCACCGCGACAGAGGTGATCAGGGTGACGCCCAGGATGATGGGCAGGTCCTGGTTCTTGATCGCGTTGAGCACGGCCTGGCCCAGGCCGGGCAGGCTGAACGTGGTCTCGGTCAGGATGGCGCCGCCGATGAGGGCACCGAGGTCCATGCCGAGCATGGTCAGGATGGGTGTCATCGTCGAGCGCATGGCGTGCTTGCGGATGACGACCTGTTCACGCATGCCCTTGGCACGGGCGGTACGGATGTAGTCCTCACCGAGGATCTCCAGCATGGTGGCGCGGGTGATCCGGGCGTACATCGCGGCGTACAGGAACGCCAGGGTGACCCACGGGAGGATCATGCCGCCGAGCCAGCCGGTGAAGCTCTCCTCGATGGGCACGTACTCGGCGTTGATCCAGCCCAGCCCGTAGGAGAAGATCGCCAGGCTGAGCAGCCCGGTGAAGTAGATGGGGAGGGAGACGCCCGCGAGGGCGATCACCATCGCACCGCGGTCCCACATGCTGCCCCGCTTGAGCGCGGAGAGGACACCCGCCGCGACACCGAACAGCAGCCACAGCACGGCTGCGCCGAGCGCGAGTCCCAGGGTCACCGGGAATCGGTCGGTCAGTACCGGCCAGATGGCCTGTTCGCTGCGGAATGAGTAGCCGAAGCACGGTGCGGCGCAGTGGGTGACGTCGCCGCCGGCCGCGTAGGTGCGGCCCACGAAGATGCCTTTGAAGAACTCCCAGACCTGGACGAAGATCGGGTCGCCCAGACCCAGCTTCTGGCGCACGGCCTCGACGGCCGCCGGGTCGGCCTGCTTGCCCACGAAGCTGGCGGCGATGTCGACACCCGCCCACTTGGGGACGAGGAAGAAGATGCCGAAGACCACCATGATGATGACCGCGAGCATCACTACGGCGGCGAACAGCCGCCTGATCAGGTAAGCGAGCACAGATCTCGGCCCGCTGCGGACCTTCGGGCCACCGGAGGTCTTCCGGTGGCCCTGGGTCACGCCGCGCCGGCCTTCACCTGCCTTTCGTGCCGTACGGCGGGTGTGCCGGTTACTTCGCGGACTTCAGGCCGAGGTTGACGAAGTCGTACATGCCGCTGTACGCGTCCGTCGTGTAGACGTTGGCCAGGCGGCTGGAACGCCAGTTGATGAACTTCTCGAAGACGAAGGGCAGGTAGTAGCCGCCCTCCATGACCTTGTGGTTGATCTCCGTGGCGATCTTGGTCTTGCCCGCGTCGTCCAGCGTGGTGACGTACTTGTCGAACAGACCGTCGATGGCCTTGTCCTTGATCAGGGCGAAGTTGTTGTTGCCGCTCTCAAGGATGTAGCTGCTGTCCCACAGCGGCATACCGTAGCCCTGCACGGACGGGAAGTCCGGGCCCCAGCCCATGATGATGATGCCGTAGCCCTTCTTCTTCACGTTCGAGGGGCTGCCGATGATGCCGGAGCTCTGCGAGCCGTCGTACTGGTCGATGTCGGCGGTGATGCCGACCTTCTTCAGCGAGGCCTGGAGGGACTCGGCAGTGGCCACCTCGGACGGCTTGTTGTTGCGGACCGCGATGGTGGTCTTGAAGCCGTTCGGCTTGCCGCAGGCCTTCAGGGCTTCCTTGGCCTTGGCCGCGTTGCCCTTCTTGTTGGCACCCGCGATCTCGAACGGGTCGTACTTCTGGCCCTCGGCGCCCGGGACGGACGGCGGCAGCATGTTGGTGCCGATGTCACCACCGGCGATGGGGCCGCCGCGGGCGGTCTGCAGCGACACGTGGTCGGCGCCGTAGATCACGGCCTTGCGGCACTCGATGTTGTCGAACGGCTTCACGCTCTGCGGGAAGACCGCGTAGCGGATGTAGCCGGAGACCGGGTTGTCCAGGTTGCCCTTGTGCTGCTTCAGGGCAGTGGTGCGGCCCTGCGGGGACATACCGGTCTGGTTGATGTCCAGGTCGTAGTCGCCCGCGATCAGGCGCGCGTCCATGTCGTTGGCGTTGGAGAAGAACTTGACCGTGATCTTGTCCGGGTTCGCCTTGCGGATCGGGTCCGAGGACTGCTTCCACTGGGTGTTGCGGACCAGCGTCAGGTCCTTGCCCGGGTTGTACGACTGGAACTTGTACGGGCCCGAGGAGAACGGGTGCAGGCCGTACTTGGACTTGGTGTCCTTGTCCTGGCGGACCGGGGACGCCGACGTCAGGGCCAGCATCTCCTCGAAGTCGGAGTTGGCCCGCGGCAGCTTGAAGACGATGGTCTTGTCGTCGGGCGTCTCGATGGCCTTCAGGCCCAGCTTGTCCGCGGACTTGTCCTTGTACGGGCCCTGGTACTCGCCCTTGGGGTCGAGCACGTCCTTCAGGTAGACCGGGCCGCCGGACAGCACGTCCTGCGCCCAGACGCGCTCGATGCCGTACTTGACGTCCTTGGACGTGATCGGCTTGCCGTCCTCCCACGTGACCCCGTCACGCAGGGTGTACTGGTAGGTCTTGCCGTCGTCGGAGATCTTGGCGAGCCCGGTGGCGAGGTCCGGCGTCAGCTCGGTGCCGGCCTTGCCCGGCTCCGTCTTGCTCGTGACGAGCTGGCGGCTGTAGTAGCGGGAGAAGTTCCACATGAAGCCGTAGTAGCCGCGCGTGGTGTCCCACGAGTCGGCGTCCTGGGCACCGGCGAACTTCAGCGTGCCGCCCTTCTTGGCGAGCGAGGCCTGGGCGACCTTGTTGTTCGCGGCGTCGAAGCCCGCCGCCCCGTCCTTCGACCCCCCGTTGTCGTTGCCGCCGCCGCACGCCGCCGTGGTCAGCAGTGCGGCGACCACGGCCGCAGCGGCCATGGCCTGCTTGCGCCGCCCTGAGGTGCGTTGGGTAGTCACGATCTCGGATCCTCCGGATTAGATGAGAGGCCCCGTGCCAGGTGTCACGGGTCGCTGTTTGTACGGCAGTTCAGCGGGAACCCTTCGGGTCGAGCGCGTCACGCACGCCGTCACCGAAGAGATTGAAGGCAAGGACGGTGATGAAGATCGCCATGCCCGGGACCACCATGTACATGGGGTCCGAGTCGTAGTAGTCGATCGCGCTCGACAGCATCTGCCCCCAGGAGGCCGTGGGGGGCTTGACACCCACACCCAGGAAGCTGAGTGCCGCCTCGGTGAGGATGTTGGTGGGGATCATCATCGTCGTGTACACGATGATGGGCGCAACGAGGTTGGGCAGCAGCTCCTTGAAAAGGATGTAGAACCGCCCGGCACCGAGCGATCGAGCCGCCTCGACGTACTCCCGCTCGCGCAGCGAGAGCGTCTGGCCGCGCACCACGCGTCCGATGTAGGGCCAGCCGAAGAAGCCGATGACCAGGATCATCACGAACAGACGCACGCCGGTGCCGGTCAGCCCCAGCATCTGGTTCGGCATGACGGAGACCAGGGCGATGATGAACAGCAGCTGCGGGAAGGCCAGCAGGCCGTCCATCACACGGCTGACGACGGCGTCGACCCAGCCGCCGAAGAAGCCCGCCAGGACGCCCAGGACGGTGCCGATCACGACGGCGACGATCGCGGACAGGAAGCCCACGAGGAGTGAGATCCGGGCGCCGTAGATGATGCGGGCGAAGATGTCACGGCCGCTCACCGGCTCGACACCCAGCAGGTGATCACCGCTGATGCCGCCCAACGCTCCCGTGGGGGTGCCGAACAGCGGGTCGATCAGGTCCTCGTGGTGCGCCTCGGGGTCCTGACCCACGAGGCTCGTGATGACCGGTGCGAGGAGGGCGATCGCGATGAGCACGAGCACCATGACGCCACCCGCCAGTGCGAGTTTGTCCCGTTTCAGGCGCTCCCAGGCGATCCGGCCCAGAGAACGGCCCTGCACGGCTTTCACACCGGCACCGACAACTGCCGCTTCCTCGGCCGCACTCGGAGCCGCTTCCGCGGTCGGCTCGTGCAATGGTGCCGTCATCAGGCAGGGACCCCTCTTCTCAACCGGCGGTGGCCGGCCCGCGCATTCCGCTGTAGCGGCGTGATCAGTCCGTCGTACGCAGGGGCGAAACTCCCCTGGTGCGGGGAGTCTTCAACGCTTCAGCGTTTCGCTGCCAGACTTGACGATGAAAGGATGCGCAAACGTGATGCTGTCTGCGGGATTCCGTTATCCGGACAAGGGGCGACGGGGATCGGTCGCAGACAAACCTGGACATTTGATGCAGGTTAGATGATTTCTCCGCTATCTACGCGCGAAGACGCGCCTCTGCCGCACCCGAGAGGATGAGGACGGGCGACGTTCAGTACCGGCCTTGGGCCGGAGGGTAGCCGTAGCCGGAGGCCGGGGCTTGGACGGGGGCGGTGGCGTGGGCCTCACGGTCGTAGAAGGGGCGCGCTCTCTCGCGCAGCCACATCGCGACCGGGTCGTGCTCGTCGGACATGGCGACGGTCGACACGGGCAGCCCGTCCGGTACGGCGCCGAGGGACTGCTGCATCATCGCGCGCACCGAGTCCACGGCCGGCGGCGAGGTGTCGTACACATCCAGTCCGATGGCGAGGTACGGCGCCCCGAGCGCGGGCTGCACCCAGGCGCGGCGCAGCGAGCGGACCGCCGGGGTGCGGTGGGCGTTCTGCGCGAGCAGGGCGTAGAACTGCGGGATCTCGATGGCGGGTTCCGACAGGCGCAGGGGGCCGGCGGGCTGGCGGTCCAGGCCCGTGGCGATCCGGCGCAGGTCGAGCCACGGGATGCCGACGCCGCCACCGGGGGCGTGCGGGTTGAGCCAGAGGCCGTAGTGGTCGGGGTAGAGGGCGCGGGCGACGTCGAGTCCGTCGATCACCTCGTACGAGCGGTTCCAGCCGCTGGCGGAGAGCTCCTGGGCGGAGGTCACGCAGGGGGCGTAGCCGTGGCCGTCGACGTCCATGTTCCCGTACTGGGCGTCGGGGGAGCCGGCTTGGCCGTGCCACAGGAGCATCCAGATCTGGCCGGTGTGCGGGGTCGCGAGCGCGCGCAGGAGTGCCTCGTAGGCGTCGTAACGCCCGGGCGTGACCTGGCGCAGCATGTGCTCGACCTGTCCGGCCGCGGCCGTGCCGCTCGCGCTCACCTTTACCGCCCCTTCGTACAACGCCTCGACGGTGCCCTAGCTTAAGCCCGCGCGGAAGCCCGGAGCTTGGTGCCGTCGGGCGGGTGCGGTCGTGTGTGGTTGATCGCTCGGTACCCCGCGCCCCTGAGGCGCTGCCCTACCGCTGGTAGAAGGGCCGGACCCGTTCCCTCATCCAGGCGCCCACCGGGTCCTCCGTCACGTCCAGGAGCACCAGGTTGACCGGCCAGGGGGCCGGGACGGCGGTGACGGCGCGGGTGAGGGCGTCCAGGGGGAGGACGCGCAGGTCGCCCTCCCACTGGGAGAGTTCGACGCCGACGAACATCACGGGGTCGGCGGTCTCGATCGCGGCGAGGCAGCGGCGGGCGGTGACGACGACGCCGGTCGCCTCGAACTCGGCGGCCACGGCGGCGAGGAAGTCCACCGGGTCGTCCTGCCAGTCGGGCTCGAAGAGGCGGACGCGGCCGCCGCTCGCGGGGCCGTCCAGCGGGGTCCGGCCGGCCCGGCACAGCTCGGCCACGGCGGGCGGCGGGAGCGGAATGCCGACCACACCGCCCGGGTTGACGACTATCCCCGCGTGCGGGGGAAGGCCGCGGGCGAACTCCACCGCGGGCGCGATGGTGTACGACATGTGTGCGCCGGTGACCTGGCGGAACTGTTCCTCGGAGCTGAACACCGGCACGAACGCCTGGCCGTCGATCTCGATGCCGGGCAGGTCGAGGGGGCCGCTGTGCGGGCCGCCGCCGTTGGGCAGCGGGACCCACACGAAGCTCCGGCCGAGCACCTCGACGATCCGCCCGCCGGCCGCCGGTCCGGCGCCGAGGGAGGCCGAGAGCACCTCCTCCAGCTCGTTGCCGGGCCAACCGCCGTGCGGGTGGGTCTGCGTCTGCGCCGGGAAGTCCGCGGAGAAGTCCGCCGGGATGTCCATCTGCCTACCGCCTGCCTGGAACCACTGCTGTGGCTCAAAAGGCTAACGGCTGACGGACGCCGGACGGCATGAGGAAGGCCGGCTTGTGGACGACCGCGCGGGCTCAGCCCGTGAAGCCGATTCTGCGGAGGCTGTTCGCCGCGTCCCGGTCGGCCAGGACGGCCGAGGCGCAGCCGGCGGGGAGGTCGCCGCGCTCCACGGCGCGCAGGAGGCGGGTGCTCGCCGCGCGGTGGCGCAGGAACGCGTAGCGCGAGACCCCGCGGCCGCGGTCGCGCTGACCGGCCAGTGCCTGTTCGGGACTGACGTCGAGCAGGAGGAGGTGCAGGGCGCCGCCGCGGCGGCGCGCCTCGCGGGCGAGCCAGCGGCGGACCCAGGCCTGCGTGCCGCAGTCGTGCACGACGACGCCCTCTCCCGTGCGCAGGGCGCGCCGCAGCCCGGTGTAGTGGGCGAGGCGGACGAGCGGGCGGTAGAGCGCGTACGGCAGGGCGCGCGGCATGCGGTCGGCCCAGCGGTCGCGGGTGTCCTGGGAGTCGATGCGCCTGTCCGGCACGGTGCGCCGCATCAGCGTGGACTTGCCGCTGCCCGGCAGGCCCGTCACCACGACGAGGTCGCGGGGGCCGAACAGCAGCGCGTGCGGGCTCCGGCCGGCACGGTCGCGCAGGTCGCGGACGACCGGCGCCGGTGCCGGAGCGGGGACCGCCCGGGCCGGTGCGGCCGGCTGTTCGGGCAGCGCGATGCCCGTCGTCGCGTACGCGGTGGTCCTGTTCACCGTGATCGTCCTCCCCTGGGGCCAGGTACGGAGTCCCATCCCCGCCGAGTGTAAAGAGAAGGTAATGCCGCAGGCCTCTCATTTACGTTCGCGTCCTGCAACAGGGCTGCTACAGGTCGCCGTGTCCGGCGCGCGGGACTCCCGCACTCCCTGTGAAGGTCCCCCTGCCGCGCCGGAAGGATGCGTGCAATGATGTGCGCGCCAACTGCATACCGGCCGTTTGAATCCGCGCGGGAGAGTCCCCGGCAGCATCTGTCGCTGGGGCGCCGAAGGAGCAAGTCCCTCCCTTGAATCTCTCAGGCCCCGTTACCGCGCGGGCGAGGCACATCTGAAAAGCGGGTCGCCCCCTCCGTATGACAGGGGTGGCCCCACCCAAGGTGCAAGTCACGACCCGTGCGGTCATGGCGAACCTCTCAGGTTCCGATGACAGATGGGGAGGAACGACCTCGCCCGTCATTGCCCTTGGAGACGACCGACTGTGAGCAGTACAGGACAACTCCGTCACACCGCGCTCGATGCCCTGCATCGTGTCCTCGGCGCGACGATGACCGACTTCGCCGGCTGGGACATGCCCCTGCGCTACGGCTCCGAGCGCGACGAGCACACCGCCGTGCGCACGAAGGCCGGGCTCTTCGACCTCTCCCACATGGGTGAGATCACCGTCACCGGGCCGCAGGCCGCCGCCCTGCTGGACTTCGCCCTGGTGGGCAACATCGGCGGTGTGAAGCCGGGCCGGGCCCGCTACACCATGATCTGCCGGGCCGACGGCGGCATCCTGGACGACCTGATCGTCTACCGGCTGGGCGAGACCGAGGCCCCCGAGTACATGGTCGTCGCCAACGCCTCCAACGCCCAGGTGGTGCTGGACGCGCTGACCGAGCGCGCCGCCGGTTTCGACGCCGGGGTGCGCGACGACCGGGACGCCTACGCGCTGCTCGCCGTCCAGGGACCGGAGTCGCCGGGGATCCTGAAGTCCCTGACCGATGCCGACCTCGACGGCCTGAAGTACTACGCCGGGCTGCCCGGCACGGTCGCGGGCGTACCGGCCCTGATCGCCCGGACCGGGTACACCGGCGAGGACGGCTTCGAGCTGTTCGTGAAGCCGGAGCACGCGGTCGAGCTGTGGCAGGCCCTGACCAAGGCCGGCGAGGGCGTCGGCCTGGTCCCGTGCGGGCTGTCCTGCCGCGACACGCTGCGCCTGGAGGCGGGCATGCCGCTGTACGGGCACGAGCTGTCGACCTCCCTCACCCCCTTCGACGCCGGGCTCGGGCGGGTGGTGAAGTTCGAGAAGGAGGGCGACTTCGTCGGGCGCGAGGCCCTGCGCGAGGCCGCCGCCCGCGCCGAGCAGAACCCGCCGCGCGTGCTGGTCGGGCTGGTCGCCGAGGGACGCCGGGTGCCGCGCGCCGGGTACGCGGTCGTCGCCGGCGGCGAGGTGATCGGCGAGGTCACCTCCGGCGCCCCCTCCCCCACCCTCGGCAAGCCGATCGCGATGGCGTACGTCGACGCCGCGCACGCCGCACCCGGCACGACCGGCGTGGGCGTGGACATCCGGGGCAGTCACGAGCCGTACGAGGTCGTGGCGCTGCCGTTCTACAAGCGTCAGAAGTAGACACTGGCCGGAGGGCCGCTCCAGCGACCCCGTGCCCGTCGTCCCAGCTCACCAGCAGTCCCCCCTTCCACAGCACTCCCGCGCGTACAGGAGAATCCAGGTCATGAGCAACCCCAACGAGCTGCGCTACAGCAAGGAGCACGAGTGGCTGTCGGCCGCCGAGGACGGCGTCTCGACGGTCGGCATCACGGAGCACGCGGCCAACGCGCTCGGCGATGTCGTGTTCGTCCAGCTTCCCGAGGTCGGTGACTCCGTGTCCGCCGGTGAGACCTGCGGCGAGCTGGAGTCGACCAAGTCGGTGTCCGACCTGTACTCCCCCGTCTCCGGTGAGGTCACGGAGGTCAACGAGGACGTCGTGAACGACCCGTCGCTGGTGAACTCGGCCCCCTTCGAGGGCGGCTGGCTGTTCAAGGTGCGGGTCACGGACGAGCCGGGCGACCTGCTCTCCGCCGACGAGTACACCGCCTTCTCCGCGGGCTGAGGGAGTCGTATGTCCGTCCTGAACACACCCCTGCACGAGCTCGACCCGGCCGTCGCCGCGGCGGTCGACGCCGAGCTGCACCGCCAGCAGTCCACGCTCGAGATGATCGCCTCGGAGAACTTCGCGCCGGTCGCGGTCATGGAGGCGCAGGGCTCGGTCCTCACCAACAAGTACGCCGAGGGCTACCCGGGCCGCCGCTACTACGGCGGCTGCGAGCACGTCGACGTGGTCGAGCAGATCGCGATCGACCGCGTCAAGGAGCTGTTCGGCGCCGAGCACGCCAACGTCCAGCCGCACTCGGGCGCCCAGGCCAACGCGGCCGCGATGTTCGCGCTGCTCAAGCCGGGCGACACGATCATGGGGCTGAACCTCGCGCACGGCGGGCACCTGACCCATGGCATGAAGATCAACTTCTCCGGCAAGCTCTACGACGTCGTCGCCTACCACGTGGGCGAGGACGGCCGGGTCGACATGGCCGAGGTCGAGCGGCTGGCCAAGGAGTCCAAGCCGAAGCTGATCGTCGCCGGCTGGTCCGCCTACCCGCGGCAGCTGGACTTCGCCGCGTTCCGCCGGATCGCGGACGAGGTCGGCGCGTACCTCATGGTCGACATGGCCCACTTCGCGGGGCTCGTCGCGGCCGGGCTGCACCCGAACCCGGTGCCGCACGCCCACGTGGTCACCACCACGACCCACAAGACTCTCGGCGGCCCGCGCGGCGGTGTGATCCTCTCCACGGCCGAACTGGCCAAGAAGATCAATTCCGCCGTCTTCCCCGGTCAGCAGGGCGGCCCGCTGGAGCATGTGATCGCGGCCAAGGCCGTCTCCTTCAAGGTCGCCGCCTCGGAGGACTTCAAGGAGCGCCAGCGCCGTACGCTGGACGGTGCCCGCATCCTGGCCGAGCGTCTGGTGAAGGACGACGTCCGGGCCGTGGGCGTGGACGTCCTGTCCGGCGGCACGGACGTGCACCTGGTCCTGGTCGACCTGCGCCACTCGGAGCTGGACGGCCAGCAGGCCGAGGACCGCCTCCACGAGGTGGGCATCACGGTCAACCGGAACGCGATCCCGAACGACCCGCGTCCGCCGATGGTGACGTCCGGTCTGCGGATCGGCACGCCGGCGCTGGCGACCCGTGGCTTCGGGACCGAGGACTTCCAGGAGGTCGCGGACGTCATCGCCGAGGCGCTCAAGCCGTCGTACGACGCGCAGGCCCTCAAGGCCCGGGTGAAGGCCCTGGCCGACAAGCACCCGCTGTACCCGGGTCTGAACACGTAACGAAGAAACCTTTCGGGCGCCGCGCCCGCCACCCGTGGACGCGGCGCCCACCCCCTCTGCACCACCCATGTAGTCAGGAGTTCCCCCGTGGCCATCTCGGTCTTCGACCTGTTCTCGATCGGCATCGGCCCGTCCAGTTCCCACACCGTCGGCCCGATGCGGGCGGCCGGCCTGTTCGTCCGGCGGTTGCGCAACGAGGAGCTCCTGGGGTCCGTCGCCTCGGTCCGCTCGGAGCTGTACGGCTCGCTCGGCGCCACCGGGCACGGCCACGGCACGCCCAAGGCGGTGCTGCTCGGCCTGGAGGGCGACTCGCCCCGCACGGTGGACGTCTCGAGCGCCGACGAGCGGGTGGAGGCGATCAAGGCCGGCGGCCGGCTGAACCTGCTCGGCGAGCACGAGGTCGCGTTCTCCTTCGACGACGACATGGTCCTGCACCGCCGCAAGGCCCTGCCGTACCACGCGAACGGCATGACGCTGTGGGCGTACGACGCCTCGGGCACCGAGCTGCTGACGAAGACGTACTACTCGGTCGGCGGCGGCTTCGTCGTCGACGAGGACGCGGTCGGGGCGGACCGCATCAAGCTCGACGACACCGTGCTGAAGTACCCCTTCCGCACGGGTGACGAGCTGCTGCGCCTGACCGAGGAGACGGGCCTGTCCATCTCCGCGCTGATGCTGGAGAACGAGCGGGCCTGGCGCTCCGAGGAGGAGATCCGCGAGGGCCTGCTGGAGATCTGGCAGGTGATGCGGGACTGCGTGGCGCGCGGACTGTCCCAGGAGGGCATCCTGCCGGGTGGGCTCAAGGTGCGCCGCCGGGCCGCGAACACCGCGCGCAAGCTGCGCTCCGAGGGCGACCCGCTGGCCCTGGCCATGGAGTGGATCACCCTCTACGCCATGGCGGTCAACGAGGAGAACGCCGCCGGCGGGCGGGTCGTCACCGCCCCCACCAACGGCGCCGCCGGCATCATCCCGGCGGTCCTGCACTACTACATGAACTTCGTGCCGGGCGCCGACGAGGAGGGCGTGGTCCGCTTCCTGCTCGCCGCGGGCGCGATCGGCATGCTCTTCAAGGAGAACGCCTCCATCTCCGGCGCCGAGGTCGGCTGCCAGGGCGAGGTGGGCTCCGCCTGCTCCATGGCCGCGGGCGCCCTGGCCGAGGTTCTCGGCGGCTCGCCCGAGCAGGTCGAGAACGCCGCCGAGATCGGCATGGAACACAACCTCGGCCTCACCTGCGACCCGGTCGGCGGTCTGGTGCAGATCCCCTGCATCGAACGCAACGGCATGGCCGCGGTCAAGGCCGTCACGGCCGCCCGCATGGCCATGCGCGGCGACGGCTCGCACAAGGTGTCCCTGGACAAGGTCATCAAGACGATGAAGGACACCGGCGCGGACATGTCGGTCAAGTACAAGGAGACGGCCCGGGGCGGGCTGGCGGTGAACATCATCGAGTGCTGAGGTAACGGGCCTGACCAGCGTGTTCGTGTCGGTCGGGGTTGTCAGGGCCTTCCCTGCTTGCGCGGCCGTACCGACATGGGGACGCAGGTCCGCCGCGTGCCGCGCCCCGTGAGCGCCGAAAGCGTCCTGGCGCCGACTCGACCACTGCCGGGGACTTCCGCGGCCCCGTCGGCGGTCCTCAGTGGGGGCTCCCTCGTCGTTGCGACGCCCGTAGCTCGGCCGGTGCGGTACCGATCCTCGCAGCCGGCAGGCCTTTCCGGAGGCTGCCAGGCCGAGGGGCGCTGCGCGGCATCGTCACAAGCGGGAGAGTGCGTCGAGGTCTCTGGCGAGACCGGTGTTGTCGGTGCCGATCTTGCGGTAGACGGAGGAGAGCAGTCGCTTCACGCCCTGTTCGGTGATCCGCAGTTCCTTCGCGACCACCGCTGTCGGCTGACCGTGGGCCGTCATCTCGGCAACGAGTCGTTCATGAGCGGTGAGTGTGTCCCTTTGCGCGTGGCGAAGGGGCCGCAGTCCGGCTGCCGAGAGTTCCTCTCTGGCGTGGTCGGCCAGGGCCTCGGCACCACAGTGGACAGCGGCTTCCAGGCCCTGGTAGAGGCGGTCTGCGGCCTCTTGTGGCTGGCCGTTCCGGGACAGGGCGGCGCCATATCCGACCAGGGCCCGGGCCAGCTCGTAGGAGGCAGGAGACCGTTCCAGGTGGTCGACGGCCTCGGCGTACAGGTCGAGCGCCGCCGACCCGCCTGTCACATCGGCCTCGGTGAGGAGGGCCTGGCCGATCGCGGACGCCGCACCGAAGTGGCGGGCCCGTTTGACGGCCTCCCGGGCGAGGCGGACCGCCCGGTCGGGAGCGGAGGATGCGAGAGCGGACGCCAGGTGCAGCTGCCAGGGGCACCAGGTCGGGTTGCGCCAGTTCCGTGACTCAAGCCAGTCTCCCACGGTGGACAAGAGGCGCTCGGCCTCGGACCGCCGCCCCTCGGCCAGGAGCAGTTCGGCGTACACCGTGCGAGGGTCCGGGTAGATGACGGCATTCGGAACCACCTCGCCGTAGTGGTAGGAATCGGCGAGCTCGCGCGCGTTCGCCGTCCGCCCCCGGGCGATAAGGGTCTGGATGAGGATGCCGATGGCGAACCACTGGGCGGGCACCGCACCTTCCACGCGGTCGGCGGTGCGCAGGCCCTCCCGTACCAGTGCCTCCGCTTCGGTGAGGCAGCCGCGACGGTAGCGGATATAGGCCAAGAGGGTCTGCCCGACTGCCAGGTGGGAGCCGCGCCAGCCTTTGGCCTCGCACTCGGCCATCCCCTTGGCGAACAGTTCTTCGGCCCGTCGTGGCTGGTCGCAGTACATGAAGACGAGAGCGACATAGACAGGCACCTCGAAGCCTCGGTCCTCATCAGTCCAGCTCAGTCCGCCGCGCAGGGAATCCTCGGCATGGGACAGGACGGATGGCCGCGGCTCGCCGCACAGCATGGCGTCCCAGGCTCTCAGGCCCAGGATGTACCGCTCCTCCAGACCCCGGCCGGTCAGGCGCCCGGCCAGCCGCGCCAGCCGACGCGAGCGGGCGGCCGAGTCGGGCTCGTCCATGCGCAGCGCGCTCCATACGAAATGATCTGCCTGCAAACGCAGCCTGATGCGCGGGTTGGGCGCCTGCCGTGCCTCGTCGGCGGCCAGGTCTGCCGCCTCGGCCACCTGGTCGGTGTGGGCCAGCGCCTGCGTCAGGCGATGGACGATGAAGGCCCTCAGGTCGGGGTCGACTCCCGGTTCTGACAGCGCTGCCCGGAGATGACGAACCGTGGCCATGGGGTCGGTCAGGGAGGTCGAGCAGGCCAGCTCGTGGAGGAGTGCCGCGCGGTCCTCCGGGAGGGGCGGCTCCAGCAGCGCCCGGCTCAGGACCCGCCGGGCGGCCTCCGGAGCTCCCGCGCGAAGGTACTCCCGCGCGGCAGCACGCAGGCATTCGACGGTTCGGGGCATGCCCTCGCAGGGCACCTCCAGCAGATGCCGGGCAGCGGCGGTGGGACCCAACCCCGCAGCCATGACGGCTTCTGACGCGCAATGGTGCAGAGCGACCAGCAGGGCCGGGGGAATGGATCGGTAGATCGCCGAGGCGATCAGTGGATGTGAGAACTCCATGCCACCATCGCGTTCGAGGGTGTCTGTCAGGATTCGCGCGGCGCGCAGTTTCTCTGTCGCTTCGGCGGCCTCCGCGCTGTTGACGGCGGCGACGGCAGCCGCGAGATTCGGCGAGATGGAGGTGCCCAGAACGGCGGAGGCCCACGCGAAGCGGACGGTCGCGGTACCCAGTCGTTGCAGTCGGTCGAGCAGTCCGGGGCCCCTGACCGCAGAGGCCAGCTCTCGCAACACCGGCAACTCGTCGTGGCTGCCCGCTGCTTGTCGTTCCGCGAGCTGACTGGCGAGTTCGGCGACCTCGTACGGACTCCCTCCGGTCACCGTCCAGCATTCCTCGCAGAACACATCGTCTGCTCCCCCGCTCACCTTCTCCCTGACGATGTGTGCCACGCCGGCCGGTGTGAGTGGTTTCAAGGCGTAGGGACGGTTGTGACGCTCGATGAGCATGCGGAAAGCGGCCGCCTCGCACGGTAGTTCGTCCGGCCGGTAGGCGACCACGATCAGCAGGGGGAGGTCTTGGGCTCGTGGGGCGAAGGAAGCGATCCAGTTCAGAGACTCGGCGTCGGCCCAGTGCATGTCGTCCAGGAGCAGAACGACAGGCGCCTTCTTGACCGTAAGGCGTGTCATGACCCAGTCGAGGCCATCGCGCACCCCGGCCGGGTCTGGTGCCCGAGCGGGGTCGGGTGCCTCGAGTCCGAGCGTGGCGGCGACGATGTCGTACCAACCACCGAGGCAGGCACGGCGTTCGGCCTCGTCCATCGGCGCCAGGGCGGGCTGCACCAGCTGACGCAACACATGGAACGCGAACTGCTCCTCCATCTCGCCGCCCTTGCCCGAAAGCACTGTGAACCCGCGTGCCGCGGCTCGGGTGCGCGCTTCCGTGACGAGAGCCGTCTTGCCCAGTCCGGCCGGGCCGGTGAAGGCGAGGAGTCCGGTGTGCCGCTGCCGTCGCACACCGTCGGCGGTCCTGCCCAGCGCCACCAATGCTTCGTCGATGGCTTGGACTTCCTCGTGGCGCTCCAGTAACAGGTCCTGCCGGGTGGCCGATTGCCGCAGCTCATCTGCCGTATGCCCGACCACTTCATGCGGCTGATCCGCGGGAAACATCGCCCCATGCCCGGATTGCTCCTGAAGAAACGGCCTCTCCCCGGCCATCCACTCCTTCAACTCGATCAACCCTTCGACTGCACTCCGTGTCGGTACCTCCGCGTCCATTGCACGGTCGAGTTGCCTGAGAAGGTCGTCAACCCTGACGCACTTGCCGGATGGAGACGGGGGGTTGGGGACGTCTGTCCAGTGCTGGGTGTTCCTCATCCTGCTGCCTCCTCTCCAGGTGCCTCGTCCCTCCATTCGGACGGGAAGACAAGCTCATCGCCCAGTTCGGCGACCAGCGTGTTCCGCGCGTTTCTCAGATGGACCCGTACGGTGCTCGGAGCGATGTCCAAGTGTGTGCCGATCTCACGGTTGGTCCACTCGCCCTGCCACTTCAAGAGAGCCACCCGTCGCTGAGCACAAGGCATGCTGTCGATGGCTTTCCAGCACTTCTGCAATAGGAGGTTGGAGATCGCCGTCCGCGGCGTATCCAGTTCGTTCACCATGTCCTGACCACCGGCGCTCTCCTCATGGCGTCCGGCTGCTCTCCATTGATCGAAGATCTTGTTTTTCAGCACTCGGTACAACCACGCCCGCTGGACGCACTCGGTACGGGTGCGCAAGGTGCCCCACTGCAGGGCAGCGGCCTTGAATGTCTCCTGAACCAGGTCACGAGCCATATGGCGATCGCCATGGAGCAGCCGGTCCGCGAACTTGACCATGCCGTCGCGGAGCTGCAGGTACAGGGCGGCAATCTCATCCCGGTGCATCGGCGGGATTCGAGGCGTCATGAGTCCCGCTCCGGAAGCGACACCGCCCCGCCTCCGACCTGGATCCACATTTTCGGGCCCCCCATGCCACCTGCCTGCGTCACTACGGTGCCGGGCGGCGACTGCGTGGTGATGGCCAGCAGGGTCTTGCGGCGCGACCTCTCCGAAAGGAATCTCATCACTCCGGTGATGAGTAAGACGCAGCAGGCGGACTGCCACGGCAACACGTGCCGCATGAAGGCTGCCCCCTCAACTGCCCACCCCTGCATCAGGGCTGCGATGGCGTTCATGCCTGTTCATCTCCCGACCCGTCAAAAGTGTTTAGCCGCCGTCTACGGCCATGCGGACGCGTTCTGACTGTGTTCACCTCGGGGGGCAGGCAGATTCGAACACCCGCAGGACATAGACAGCGAGTCCGCACAGCCGACGACCAGCCGCAGCGGCTGCTGCCGTTGTGCAGCCACGCCGGTTCCCGTGAAGCGGAATCCGGGGCCCGACAGGAAGCAGCTACGCCGTCTCCCGTGGAGCGGCATCACCACCGACTCGCCCCCGGGGACGTCATGGCACCCCCGATCGCCGTCCCACATCGCGAGATGGCGACACCGGCAAACGAGACGGCTGACATCGTTGCAGTGACCATGTTTCACGCGTGAAAAGACCTGACGATGCCCCCATCTGCCCCCGGTTCCGCCCCGACACCCGTCAACTCGCGGTCCCGTGTCCTCGTCGCCAGCCTCATCGGCACGACGATCGAGTTCTACGACTTCTACATCTACGCGACCGCCGCGGTGCTCGTCTTTCCCGCGTTGTTCTTCCCGAGCAGCGACCCGACCACGGCGCTGCTGTCGTCCTTCGCGGTCTTCGGCGCCGCGATGGTCGCCCGCCCGATCGGCGCCGTCGTCTTCGGGCACCTCGGCGACCGGCTCGGGCGGAAGAAGACGCTCGTCGCCTCGCTCCTGACCATGGGCATCGCCACGTTCCTCATCGGCGTCCTGCCCACCTACGCGCAGGTCGGCTGGCCGGCCACCGCACTGCTCGTGCTGATGCGCCTCGCCCAGGGCTTCGCGCTCGGCGGCGAGTGGAGCGGCGCCGCCCTGGTCGCCACCGAGAACGCGCCCAGCGGCAAGCGCGCCCTGTACGGCACCTTCCCCCAGCTGGGCGCCCCGCTCGGCTTCATCATCGGAAACGGCCTGTTCCTGGCCATGGGCGCGCTGCTGCCCTCCGCCGCCGGCGCCGACCCCTCGCAGCCCTCCGAAGCCTTCGTCAGCTGGGGCTGGCGCGTGCCGTTCCTGTTCTCCGCCGTGATGGTCGCGATCGGCCTGTGGGTGCGCTCCCGGCTCGTCGAGTCGGCGGTCTTCGCCAAGACCCGCGCGTCGGGCGGGGTGCGGCGGCTGCCGCTGGCCACCGTGGTGCGCGGCCACGGCAAGCAGCTGGTCCTGGGCACCTTCATCATGCTGGCCACCTACGTGCTCTTCTACCTGATGACCACGTTCTCACTGAGCTACGGACGCACCGCGCGGGACGCGGCCGTGCCCGGGCTGGGGTACGACTACACCACGTTCGTCCTCATGATGATCTTCGGCGTGCTGTTCTTCGCCGCGTTCACCCTGGTCTCCGGACCGCTCGCGGACCGCTACGGCCGGCGCACGACCCTGATCTGGATCACCGCCGCGATCGTGGTCTTCGGTCTGGTCTGGGTGCCGCTGATCGAACTGGGCACCCTCGGCGTGGTGCTGTGGCTGGTGCTCGGCTTCACCCTGATGGGCATGACCTTCGGCCCCATGGGCGCGCTGCTGCCGGAGCTCTTCCCGACCAGCGTGCGCTACACCGGCTCCGGAATCGCGTACAACGTCAGCTCGATCCTGGGGGCGGCCGTCGCGCCGTTCATCGCCGTGGCGCTGTGGCAGGCCGGGGACGGCTCGCCCTGGCTGGTGGGCGTCTACCTCTCGGCGATGGCGGTGCTCACGCTGGTCGCGCTCCTGATCGGCAAGGAGACCAAGCACCTCTCCCTCGACTCGGGCGAGGCCGTCTCCGCCACCGATGCGCCCGCTTCCCCGGTCACCTCCTCCGCCCCCTGAATCCGCCCTCCGTTCACGAGCGCCGGGCGCGAGCCGCCTCACGCCCGGCGTAGGGCCGCCGCAGCGGGGGCATCACCACACTCCGGACCCGGAGGACCTCCGCCCCGCACTCGACCTACGTCGCCGTTTCCACGTCAGCCGACGGCAGCCCGTGCCATGGTGGTCGAACTCCCCCTCCCCCACATGCACTTCAGGGAGACCCCCATGCTGCGCGGCATCGACGTGAGCGCCTACCAGAGCTCCTCCTACGACACCGACGGCCTCTCCTTCGTCTTCGTGAAGGCGACCGAGGGCCGCTCCTACGTCAACCCCAAGCTGGCCGCCCAGACCAAGCGCGCCAGAGACGCCGGGCTGGTCGTCGGCTTCTACCACTTCCTGTGGCCCGGCAATCTGACGGCCCAGGCCGAGTACTTCCTGAGCAAGGCCCCCGAGCGGGCGGGCGACATCCTCGCCGTCGACTGGGAGACGACCGGCAGCGGCACCCACGCGAGCAACGCCGAGAAGGACCGGTTCATCCGCAAGCTGAAGGACCTCCGGCCGAACCATCGGGTCGTCCTCTACGCCAACCGCAACTTCTGGCTCAACGTCGACACGACCTCCTGTGCGGGCGACGGCCTGTGGATCGCCGACTACGTCTCGGCGGGCAAGCCCCGCATCAAGGCGAAGTGGCGCTTCCACCAGTACACCGACGACCCGCTCGACAAGAACGTGGCCCGCTTCGAGAGCAGGGCGGCGCTGCGCACGTGGGCGGAAGACGCCTGACCTGCCGCGGACGTCCGGCCTCCCGTGTTCCGGGTACGGCGAGGGGCCCGGTCCGGGATCGCGGAACGGGCCCCTTCGCTCGCGGCCGGCGAGCGGTGCGGCTACTTGCTCAGGTAGGCCCAGAACTCGTCGAAGCTCAACTGCTTGTCGCCGTCGAGGTCGCGGGTCTTGATGACGACCTCGGCGACCGACTCGGTGACGTTCCAGTCACCCGACCGGGCCAGGGCGGTCTTGAACTCGGCAGCGGTGATGAATCCGTCCCCGTCCGTATCGATCCGCTCGAACTGCTTGCGTGCTTCCTCGATGTCCGCCACCGATCCGCCCCTCATCTCGTGCTGTGCGTCCTGCTGACGCAGGTCTGACGGAGGTCAGGTTAACCGGCCGTGCGCGCCTCCAGCGCGGCGACCACCCAGGCGAACTCCTGGTGGTACGCCGCCCCGGGCCCGGTGCCCTTCACCGCGGCGGGCAACTCCCGGTACCGGGCCACCCGGTGGGTGGCGTGCGCCCGCAGCCGGGTCAGCACGACGGCCGGATCGGCGTCCCCCAGCAGCTCGCCCAGCACCTCGGCCGCCTCCGGTCCGGCCGCCGTGGGCCCGGGCTCACCGGAAGACGCCCGTGTGACCGAGCGAGTAGCGGCCGGGCTGGGGGTAGACCGCGAGGCCGTGCGGGCCGTTGCCGACCGGGATGCGGGCGAGCTGGGTGCCGGTGCGGGTGTCGACGGCGTACACCTCGGCGTCGTAGCGGCCGGACAGCCACAGCACCTTGCCGTCGGCGGAGACACCGCCCATGTCGGGGCTGCCGCCGTCGGGCAGCTGCCATTTCCTGGTCAGCTTGCCCTGAGTGAAGTCGAAGATCGAGATCGTGCCCTCGCCGCGGTTGGTCACGTACATCTCGCGCGAGTCGCGGCTGACGTAGAGGCCGTGGCAGCCCTTGCCGGTGGGCATCAGGGTGGGCTCGGTGAACCGGTCGCCGTCCAGGACCCACATGCCGTGGGCCATCATGTCCGCGATGTAGAACCTCTTGCCGTCGGGCGAGACCTTCACGTCCTGCGGCATGGCGCCGTCGAACGGCAGCCGCTGCTGACCGACGACCTCCATCTTCTCGGTGTCGACCTTCAGCAGCTCGCCGCTGAACTCGCAGGAGACGATGAAGTAGCGGCCGTCGAGGGAGAAGTCGGCGTGGTTGACGCCGTAGCAGGAGACCGGGACGGTTTTCTTGATCGCCATGGTGTGCGGGTCCCGGAAGACCAGCTCGCGGTCGAGGGAGGCCATGACGACGGCGTATCTGCCGTTGGGCGTGAAGTACAGGTTGTACGGGTCGTGGACCTCGACGTCCTTGCCGGCCTTGCCGGTCTTGGGGTCGATCGGGGTGAGGGTGTGGCCGCGGTTGTTGTTGACCCAGAGCGTCTTCAGGTCCCAGGAGGGCACGACGTGCTGGGGTTGCCGGCCCACCCGGATCGTCTCGGTGATCTCGTACGTCTTGGGGTCGATGACGGTGACCGTGTCGGACTCGGTGTTGGGGACGTAGACCCGGGACGGGAAGTCCTTGACCACCGGGGACAGCTTGTTCGGGCGGTCGGCCGCGTACACGTCCTCGGGGTCCAGGACGGGCGGCATGCCGGGCAGGCCCTTCACGGGCTTCTTCTCGGGCGGGAGGGGCACGGCGGCCTTGGTGCCGTGTCCCTCGGGGGTCCGTTCCCCGCTTCCGGTGCCACAGGCGGCGAGGACGGCGAGGACGGCACCCGCGACCAGGGTGCTCTTGACGAGATGGGGGCGCATTGCACCATTTAATGGGCGCCCGGCGGAGGAACGCATGATTCGTCCGTCCGGCGACCGGGTGAGGCATCGGGCGTGCTCAGCGGTCGGAGACCCGCATCTCGAACCAGGTCGTCTTGCCCCGGGGCAGGAGGTCGACCCCCCAGCGGTCGGCCAGCTTGTCGACGAGGAACAGGCCACGGCCGCTGATGTCCATCTCCTGGACCGGCATCAGGCACGGCAGCCCGCGGGAGGGATCGCGGACCTCCACGCGGATCCAGCCGCGGCGCCGGTGCAGGCGCAGCCCGAAGACACGGGCGCCGGTGTGGCGTACGGCGTTGCCGACCAGTTCGGAGACGAGCAACACCGCGTCCTCGGTGGTCTTGGGGGTGAGTCCCCAGTGGCGCAGGATCACGACCTGGGTGAGCCGTCTCGCGGTGGCCGCGGACTCGGGGCGGGACGGCAGTGGAACCTCTGCCTCCGTCGGGTTGCCGTACAACTCCAGCGCTTTGAGCGCGTATTCGTCCTCGACGGTCGGCGACCAGCGTGCCGCGGCCGCATGTGCGTGTCCCCGCGGCTGTTCCATACCCTCCAGCCCCGCCATGCCCCCATCATGGCCGTCCGCAGCACCCGACGGGGCCGTTCCCGGGGAATACGCCCCGGGGAACGGACGGCGGACCGGCGATCATCCGTCATATGCTGCAGGCATTTCGAAGCCCTCGGCACCCCGCCTGAACTGCTGGAACGTTGCCTTCCGGGGTAATCGCCGGACTCTCCCGTTCCGGCACGCTTAAGGTTGCCTTAAGGCTCACATAAACCGCCCCATCGAGGGACCCCGGGTCAGACACCGCGTCAATTGCAAGCCCCTGTGGGGATGTTCAGAGGAACTTCGCCTTGCCCGGCCCCTCCTCCACGAAGCTGCGCATCCCGCGCTCACGGTCCTCGGTGGCGAACAGTCCCGCGAACCAGTTCCGTTCGATCGCGAGGCCCGTGTCGATGTCCGTCTCCAGACCCGTGTCGATCGACTCCTTCGCGGCGCGCAGCGCGAGGGCCGGACCCTGAGCCAGCTTCGCGGCCCAGGCGTGCGCCTGGGCGTACACCTCGCCGGTGGGGACGACCCGGTCCACCAGGCCGATCTCGCGGGCTTCGTCGGCCTTCACCATCCGGCCCGTGAAGATGAGGTCCTTGGCCTTGGAGGGGCCGACCAGGCGGGCCAGGCGCTGAGTGCCGCCGGCGCCGGGGATCAGGCCGAGCAGGATCTCCGGCTGGCCGAGCTTGGCGTTCTCGCCGGCGATGCGGAAGTCCGCGCACAGGGCGAGTTCGCAGCCGCCGCCCAGCGCGTAGCCCGTCACGGCCGCGACGACCGGCTTGGGGATCCTGGCCACCGCCGTGAACGAGTCCTGCAGGGCACGGGAGCGCAGCACCATCGCGGTGTGGTCCATCGCCTGCATCTCCTTGATGTCCGCGCCGGCCGCGAACACCTTCTCCCCGCCGTAGAGCACCACGGCCCGGACGTCCTCGCGCCGCGCGGCCTCCTCGGCGAGTTCCTTCAGCCGGTCCTGCGTGGCGATGTCCAGCGCGTTCATGGGCGGGCGGTCGAGACGGATCGTGCCGACGCCTTCAGCGACTTCGAGAGAGACGGTCATAGGCAGCAGGTTAACGGGGACTAACAGGATTGGGGCCGGTGCGGTGGGTCACACCGGCCGGGGGTCCGGGGTCGCCCCCGGGCCGGCACGGCAGGGGACTCACGCCCAGGGCCCCGGTGCGGTGGGTCACACCGGCCGGGGCCCTCGTGTCCTACGCGAATGAGAACTACTTCTTCCACTTCTCCCAGGACATGTTCCAGCCGTTGAGCCCGTTGTCCGGGTCGACGATCCGGTCCTCGGAGTTCTTGACGACCACCACGTCACCGATCATCGAGTGGTTGAAGAACCACGCGGCCGGCACCTTCTTGTCCCAGCCGCCGCGCACGTCGCGCAGGCCGATGCAGCCGTGGCTGGCGTTGTAGTTGCCGAAGGCGCCGCTCGCCCAGTAGTTGCCGTGCAGGAAGGTGCCGGAGGTGGTCAGGCGGACGGCGTGCGGGACGTCCTTGATGTCGTACTCACCGCCGTAGCCGACCGTCTCGCCGTTCATCCGGGTGACCGTGAGCATCTCGCTGATGACCATCTGGCCGTTCCAGGTCTCCATGCCGGGCTGGCCGGTGGTGACGGGGACGGTCTTGATGGTCTTGCCGTCCTGCATGACCTTCATCGTGAGCTTCTTGGCGTCGACCACGGAGACCTGGTTGCGGCCGATGGTGAACTTCACCGTCTTGTCCTGCTCGCCGTAGACGCCGGAGCGGCCCTCGACGCCGTCGAGGTTCAGGTCGACGGTCACCTTGGTGCCGGGCTTCCAGTACTTCTCCGGCCGGAAGTCGAGGCGGTCGTTGCCGAACCAGTGGCCCTCGACGTCGACGGCCGGCTCCGTCTTGATGCGGATGGCCTTCTCGACGTCCTCCGGTGCCGTGATGCCCCGGGAGAAGCGTATGGAGAACGGCATCCCGACGCCGACCTTGGAGCCGTCCTCGGGGGTGAAGGTGCCGATGAAGGTGTTCTTCGGGGTCAGTGTGGTGAAGCCGGCGTCCTCCGCGGCCGTGCGGCCCTCGGAGTCCTTGGCGACCGCGTGGACCGTGTACTTGGTGGCGCCGGCCAGATGGATGGACGGCGTCCAGCTGGCGCCGTCCCCGGATATCTCGCCGTCGACCTTCCTGCCCTCGGCGTCCTTGACCTCGACCTCGGTCAGCTTCCCCTTCGTCGCGGTGACCTTCAGCGCACCGCTCGTGTCGACGGACTTGGCCCCGTCCTTGGGGGTGATGCCGACGACAGCCTCGGACTGCTTGCTCTGTGCGCTGCCCGAATCCTTGCCGTTGCCGCCGCCCTCGCCGGAACCGGAGCCGCTTCCCCCGCCGCCGCACGCCGTGACGGCGAGCAGCAGCACGCCGATCGCCGACGCGAGCACTCCGTTCCTGCGCCCAACCGACGCCCCCGATATCGGTCGCCCGTTCACGTGGTTCTCCCCTCCCAGGGCCTGGTCAGACCCGCACCCCGCGCGTCCCCCGCGCGTCGGCGCATATTAACCACAAGGCACCGGGCACCGGCGGCCTGCGATTGTCACCGTTCGGTCCCAACGGATCACAGGTCAACCCACCCCGCTGTCCGGTTACTTCACCGCACTGCCTGCCTTCCATGCATTCCAGCCCATATTCCATCCTCCGAGCCCGTTGTCCGGAGAGACGGTTTTGTCATTGCTGTTGACGACCTCCACCACGTCCCCGACGAGGCTGCGGTCGAAGAACCAGCCGGCCGGGGTGTCCGAGCTGCCGCCCTTCACATCGCGCAGTCCGATGCAGCCGTGGCTGACGTTGGTGCGGCCGAACACGGAGTGGTGCGCCCAGTAGTTGCCGTGCAGGAAGGTGCCGGAGTCGGTCAGGCGCATGGCGTGCGGGACGTCCGGGATGTCGTACTCGCCCTTGCCGTCGCGCTTCTTGAAACCGACCGTGGCGCCGTTCATCCGGGTGACGTCGAGCATCTCCGTCACCACCATCTTGCCGTTGTACGTGGTGTTCCCCGGCGCGCCCGCCGTGACGGGCACGGTGGCGAGGGGCTCTCCGTCGCGCCGGACCTCCATGGAGTGCGCGGCGGCGTCGACCACGGAGACCTGGCTGCGTCCGACGGTGAACGAGAAGGTCTTGTGCTGCAGGCCGTAGACGCCGGGCGCGCCCTCGACGTCGCGCAGACGCAGGGCGACGGTGACCTGGGTGCCGGGTTTCCAGTAGTCCGCGGGGCGGAAGTCGAGGCGGGTCCTGCCGAACCAGTGCGGGCGGATCTCGACGGCCGGGCGGGCGGTGACCCGGATCGCGCGTTCGACGGCGGCGCGATCGGTGATCTCGCGGCTGAACTCCAGGGAGACGATCATGCCGGTGCCGACCGTGGCGCGGTTCTCCGGGGCGACGTAGCCGATGAAGCGTTCCTCGGGGACGTAGGTGGTGAAGGTGGTGTGCCGGGCCGAGCGGCGCCCGTCGCCGCCCACCGCCACCGCGTCGATCGTGTACTTGGCGGCCAGCGCGAGCTGCTGCTCGTCGGGTTCCCAGGTCAGGCCGTCGGCGGAGAGGTGCCCGGGCACCCGGGACTCCTGCGCGTCGTGCGACCTGACGACCTTCACCTTCTCCAGCCGGCCGTCGGGCACACGCACCCGCAGCTTCCTGTCGGGGCGCACACCCCTGCTGCCGTCGTCGGGCGAGACCTTGATGACGTCCTCGGGCGCCGGGGGCGCGCCGAACGCCCCGGTGATCCCGCCCGCGTCGTCCGAGGTACACCCCGTGGCCCCGGCCAGGAGCCCTGCCCATGTCACTACGGCGGCCAGCGCGGCCCTCGCGCGCCGCGCGCGCCCTTGTACGTGCCTCACGCGGTGCCCAACGACCGGCCGCGTCCCCGGGAAACGACCATGCCCGCCCCCGGGGAAACGTGAGTGCGACCCACGCTCTGGGCAGAACAGTGGGGAGGACGACGCGCAGGGGAGCCGCGACCCGGGCCGCAGCACAGGGCCGTACCCCTCTGTCCCCCGTCGTCCCACGAGCCGGTGGGAGGCTGACAGGTGTCCAGCGCAGCCGAGCAGGAGGCGGTGGCCGGTCATCGGGCCACCGGGAACGGGCGCCAGGCCGCCGCCGTGAACGGCGCACGAAGGGCCGCGCCGCCGCCCATCGTGTCCGCGTGGCCGGGTGCGCCGACCCCGCTGGGCGCCCGGTTCCGGGTCGGTCCGGACGGGGTGGCGGGCACCAACTTCGCGTTGTGGGCGGGCGGGGCCGAGGGCGTCGAGCTGTGCCTGTTCGACGAGGCGGGCAAGGAGTCGCGGGTCCGGCTCGCCGAGCTGACCCACGAGATCTGGCACGGCTTCGTCCCGGGCGTGCTGCCCGGGCAGCGCTACGGCTACCGGGTGCACGGCCGCTGGGACCCGTGGACGGGCGCCCGCTGGAACCCGGCGAAGCTGCTGCTCGACCCGTACGCCCGCGCCGTGGACGGGGACTTCGGTCTGCCGCCGGAGGTGTACGGGCACGTCCGCGACTGGCCGCAGCAGCACGTCGCCGACACCGTGCGCGACGACCGGGACTCGGCGCCGTACGTGCCGAAGGGCGTCGTCGTCCACGATGACGACGACTGGGCCGACGACCGCCGCCCGAAGACGCCGTGGGCCGACTCGGTGATATACGAACTGCACGTCAAGGGCTTCACGCAGCTGCACCCGGGCGTCCCCGAGGAGTTGCGCGGCACCTACGCCGGTCTCGCGCACCCCGCGGCGATCGAGCACCTGGTCGAGCTGGGCGTGACGGCGGTGGAGCTGCTGCCGGTGCACCAGTTCGCGCACGAGGACCACCTGCTGCGCAGAGGTCTCAGGAACTACTGGGGCTACAACTCCATCGGCTACTTCGCCCCGCACGCGGGCTACGCGGCCTCCGGGACGGCCGGGCAGCAGGTCGGCGAGTTCAAGCGGATGGTGCGCGCCCTGCACGCGGCGGGGATCGAGGTCATCCTCGACGTGGTCTACAACCACACCGCGGAGGCGGGCGAGCTCGGTCCGACGCTGTCCCTGAAGGGCATCGACAACCGGGGTTACTACCGCCTCCAGGACGACCCCCGGCGCTACGCCGACTACACCGGATGCGGCAACACCCTGCATGTGGTCCAGCCGCACGTCCTGCGCCTGATCACGGACTCGCTGCGCTACTGGGTGACCGAGATGGGCGTGGACGGCTTCCGCTTCGACCTGGCGGCGGCGCTGGCCCGCTCCATGCACGACGTCGACATGCTCTCCCCGTTCCTGGCGGTCATCGCCCAGGACCCGGTGCTACGCCGGGTGAAGCTGATCGCCGAGCCGTGGGACGTGGGGTCGGGCGGCTACCAGGTGGGGGCGTTCCCCCCGCTGTGGACGGAGTGGAACGACCGGTACCGCAACGCCGTGCGGGACTTCTGGCGGCATGCGCTGCCGGATGTCCGCGAGATGGGCTACCGCCTGTCGGGCTCCAGCGACCTGTACGCCTGGGGCGGGCGCAGGCCGTACGCGTCCGTCAACTTCGTCACGGCGCACGACGGTTTCACCCTGCGCGACCTCGTGTCCTACGAGCGCAAGCACAACGAGGCCAACGGCGAGGGCAACCGGGACGGCACGGACGACAACCGGGCCTGGAACTGCGGTGCCGAGGGCGAGACGGACGACGAGGGCGTACGGGCGCTCAGGCGCCGCCAGCTCAGGAACCTCCTGACCACGCTGCTGCTGTCGACGGGCGTGCCGATGCTGGTCGCGGGCGACGAGCTGGGCCGCACCCAGCGCGGCAGCAACAACGCCTACTGCCAGGACAACGAGATCAGCTGGGTGGACTGGGAGCTGCTGGAGGACCCGGGCTGGCAGGCCCTGTTCGCGCTGACCTCCCGGCTGATCGCGCTGCGCCACCGCCACCCGGTGCTCAGGCGCCGGGCGTTCTTCTCGGGCCGGGCGCAGACCGCGGACGGGCTGCGCGACCTGGCCTGGTTCACGTCCCGGGGCACGGAGATGACGGAGCAGGACTGGTACGCACCGGCGGCCACACTCGGCATGTACCTGTCCGGCCGGGACATCCCGGGCCGCGACGAACGCGGGGAGCAGATCCTCGACGACAGCTTCCTGGCCGTCCTGCACGCGGGCGAGGGCCCGGTGAACTTCGCGCTGCCGGGGCCGCCGTGGGCCGAGCGGTACGAGGTCGTCGTGGACACGAGCCTGGAGGAGCAGGGGGAGGCGCCGGGTGTGGAGCACCGCGCGGGGACGGAGATCACGATGCCGGCACGGGCGGTGCTGCTGCTGAGGGTGGCGGGCTGATGCATCGTTTCGCCACCGGCCGGGAGAGCGAGACCGGGCCATGCCGACCCGGGCGGTACTGCGCCGCGGGGCGGCCCGAGGCGCCGTTTCGCCGGTCGGCCGGGAGGCGATGCCGCGCTGTGTTGCGGCTCGTTGCAGGTCCGTGAACCCGCAGGCCGACCTGGCCCGGACCGACCGGAGCGGCTCGCCGAGCTCAAGGCCGTTTCGGAGAAGACCGACCGAACCCCGCTGCGCTACCCCGCCTGGCCGAGGATCCCCCGCTCGTACGCCGTCGCGACCGCCGCCGCACGGTCGTTGACGCCCGGCTCGGCGTACAGGTGGGAGAAGAGGGTCCCGGTGAGGCGGGGCCCGGCACATCGGCCGTCGCGCTCGAACGGACATCGACCGATCGGCTGATGCGGCCGTACGACCCGGCAGGTGCAGCCGTACCGCCCGTCGAACGCTCCCTGGAGCTCCCGGCTTCGCTCGAGCGGGGAGTACCCCCAGGTCGTAGGGCCGAGGACCGAGCCGGTCCGGCGGAAACTCGGTGGGCAGTGTCAGTGGCGATCCGTAGGCTCGCTGCTGATGGCCACGACACACGCCCCCGCCCAGGACCGTTCCGCCGTGCGCTCGTTGCTCCGCCTGTGGCCGTACGTGCGGCCCGCGCGGGTGCGGCTGTTCAGTGCCGCTTTCGTCGCGATACTCGCCTCCTGCGTGGGCCTGGTGATCCCGCTCGTCCTGAAGTGGATGGTCGACGGGCCGATCGCCGGTCGTGACCCGGCCGGGGTGTGGCTCGGCGCGCTCTATCTGCTGCTGCTCGGCTTCGCGGAGGCCCTGCTGTTCGGGCTGCGGCGGTGGCTGGTGGCCCGTCCGCTCACCCACGTGGAGGCGTCCATGCGGGCGGGGCTGTACCGGCACCTCCAGCGGCTGCCGGTGGCCTTCCACGACCGGTGGGCCTCGGGGCAGTTGCTGTCCCGAGGCACCACCGATCTGATGCTGCTGCGCCAGTTCCTCGCCTTCCCTCTGACGTTCCTGCTGGTCAACGGAGTGACGATCGTCGTGGGCGTGGTCATCATGCTGCTCCAGGACTGGACGCTGGGGCTGGTCGTCCTCGGACCCGCCGTGCCCGTCATGGTCACCTGCCTGGTCTTCGAGAAGCGGTACGCGCAGGTGGCCCGGCGGGCCCAGGACCAGGTCGGCGACCTGACGACGGTCGTCGAGGAGAGCGTGCTCGGCATCCGCATCATCAAGGGCTTCGGCCGCCACCGGAGCCAGGCCCGGGCGTTCCGGGACCTGTCGCGGACGCTGCGCGGCACGGAACTGCGCAAGGCGCGGCTGCTGGCGACGATCTGGGGCGTCATCGTGACGCTGCCGGAGGTGGCGATCGGGGCGGCGCTGGTGGTGGGGGCCGTCCAGGTGGCCGACGGTGCCCTGTCGGCGGGGACGCTGGTGGCGTTCCTGTCGACGGCGCTGGCGCTGCGGTGGCCGGTGGAGTCGATCGGGTTCCTGCTGGCGATGAGCCAGGAGGCGGCGACGGCGACGGAGCGGTTCTTCGAGGTGATGGACGAGGAGGTCGAGCACACCGCCTCCGATACGCGCACCGCCCCCGAGCACACCGCCTCCGATACGCGCACCGCCCCCGAGCACACCGCCTCCGATACGCGCACCGCCCCCGAGCACACCGCCTCCGGTACGCGGACCGGCGCGAAGGACCCGCAGGACGCGGGTCTGCGCTTCCACCACGTCCGGTTCCGCTACCCGGACGCCCCGCCCGGTTCCCCTCCCGTCCTGCAGGACATCGACCTGCACATCCGCCCCGGCGAGTCCATGGCCCTGGTCGGGGCCACCGGCAGCGGCAAGACCACCCTCACCGCGCTCGTCCCCCGCCTCTACGAGCTGACCTCGGGCCGCATCACGCTCGACGGCGTCGACATCACGGAGCTGTCCGGAGAAGCGCTGCGCACCAAGGTCGCCGTGGCCTTCGAGGAGCCCACGCTGTTCTCGGCCGCGGTCCGCGACAACGTTCTCATGGGCGCGAAGGACACCGCCGGCACAACGGATCTGGAGCGTGCCCTCGCCGTCGCCCAGGCCGAGTTCGTGCATGCCCTGCCCCAGGGGACGGACACTCAGGTGGGCGAGCAGGGCCTCAGTCTCTCCGGTGGCCAGCGCCAGCGCCTCGCACTGGCCCGGGCCGTCGTCGGGCAGCCGGAGTTCCTCGTCCTGGACGACCCGCTGTCGGCCCTGGACGTACACACCGAGGCCGCCGTCGAGGCCGCCCTGCGGCAAGTGCTGGCGGACACCACCGCCTTGATCGTCGCGCACCGCCCGTCCACCGTGCTGCTCGCCGACCGCGTCGCGCTGCTGTCCGGCGGCCGGATCGCCGCGGTCGGCACCCACCACGAACTGCTGCGCACGAACGCCGAGTACGCGCATCTGATGTCAGGGGAACTGCCAGGGGAATTGTCAGGGGAAGAGGAGGGCGCACGATGACGGCGGCCACCGGCGCACCGGCCGGCAACAAACCCGACGACCGACCCGACGACCCACCCGGCGATCGTCACGCCGCCACCGGCGACCCCTTCGACCACGATGTCCTGCCCACCCCGCCGGGCGCCACCGGGGCCCTGCTGCGCTCCCTGCTCGCGCCCATGAAGGCGCGGGTCGCGGTCACGACGCTCCTGCTGCTGCTCCAGCAGGCGGTCGTGCAGGCGGGCCCGCTGCTCGTGGCGTACGCCATCGACCGCGGCGTGCCGGCGTTCCGCGCGCAGGACCACGGGCCGCTGATCGCGGTGGGCGTCGGGTATCTGGCGTGCGCGCTGGCCGCGGGCGGACTGCAGTTCGCGTTCGTCGCCGCCGCGGCCCGGGTCAGCCAGGACGTGCTGCTCGACCTGCGCGGCCGGATCTTCCGCCACGCGCAGGCGCTGAGCGTCGACTTCCACGAGCGCTACACCTCGGGCCGGCTCATCTCCCGCTCCACGACCGACGTGGAGTCACTGCGCGAACTGCTGGACGAGGGCCTCCAGGAGCTCGTGACGGTGATTCTGTCCTTCGTCTACATCTCGGCGATGCTGCTCTGGCTCGACCTGGGGCTCGGGGGCGTGGCGGTGGCGTCCCTGGTGCCGCTGTACGGGCTCGTGCGGTGGTACCAGCGGCGGGCCGGGCGGGTGTACCGGGCGCGGTCGACCGCCATCGCGGCCGTGATCGTCAAGTTCGTCGAGACGATGAACGGCATCCGCCCGGTGCGCGCCTTCCGTCGGGAGTCCGCCAACGACGCGGACTTCGGCGAGCTCAACCGGCGGCACGAACGGGTCAACGGCGACGCGCTGCTGGAGATGGCCCGCTACGTCACCGGCTCCCGCCTGGTCGCCAACACGGCGGTCGCGGCGATCGTCCTGTGGGGCGCCCACCGAGTCGCGGACGGCACGCTGGCCCTCGGTGTGCTGGCGGCGGCCGTGCTGTACCTGCGGCGGCTGTACGACCCCATCGACCGGCTCGGGATGTTCCTGAACTCCTACCAGTCGGCGGCGGCCTCGCTGGAGAAGATCGCCGGCCTGCTCGCCCAGATGCCGTCGGTCCCCGAGCCGGCCGCCCCCCGGCAGCTCCCGCCGCTCGAGGGCGAGCATCCCGGCCGCGAAGTGGTCTTCGACGGCGTCCGCTTCGGCTACCGCACCGGCGGCGAGGTGCTGCCCACGTTCGATCTGACCCTGCCGGCCGGGCAGACGGTCGCGGTCGTGGGGTCCACGGGCGCCGGCAAGTCGACGCTGGCCAAGCTGCTGGCCCGGTTCTACGACCCCTCCGGCGGCCGGGTGCTGCTGGACGGCGTCGACCTGCGCGACCTCCCCGTGCCGGAACTGCGTCGCGGGGTGGTCATGGTGACGCAGGAGGCGTTCCTGTTCTCCGGCACGGTCGCCGACAACATCGCGATCGGCCGCCCGGACGCCACCCGCGAGGAGATGGAGCAGGCGGCGAAGGAGATCGGCGCGCACGACTTCATCAGCTCCCTGCCCGACGGCTACGACACCGACGTGCGCAAGCGGGGCGGCCGGATCTCCGCCGGGCAGCGGCAACTGGTCGCGTTCGCCCGGGCGTTGCTGGCCGACCCGGCGGTGCTGATCCTCGACGAGGCGACCAGCTCGCTGGACATCCCCGGGGAGCGCGCGGTGCAGCGGGCCATGACGACGGTGCTGAAGGGCCGCACGGCCGTGGTCGTCGCGCACCGGCTGTCGACCGTGGAGATCGCGGACCGTGTTCTGGTGATGGAGCACGGCCGGATCGTGGAGGACGGCGAACCGGCCGCCCTCATCGCGGGTACGGGCAGGTTCGCGGATCTGCACCGGGCGTGGCGGGACAGTCTGGCCTAGGGCGGCGGCGGAGGGCGGAGGGCGGAGGGCGGAGGGCGGGCAGATGATCGACGCGTACGAGGACCCCGGCACACCCGATCACCGCGGCGGCGCCCGGTACCTGTGGTGGCTGGTCATGCGGCAGCCCGGGCGGTGTGCCGCCGGGGCGATGTTGGGCAGCGTGTGGATGGTGCTGCTGGCGGCCACGCCCTATCTGATGTCCCGGGCGATCGACGACGGTCTGGAGCCCGGGGACATGAGCGCGCTGGTGCTCTGGAGCGGCGCGCTGTTCGCGGTGGGGGCCTTCAACGCCTGGCTGAGCATCATGCGGCACCGCACCATGACCCGGGTCCGTATGGACGCGAACTTCCGCACGGTGAAGGTGGTCGTCGGTCAGGCGGTCCGGCTCGGGTCGTCCCTGTCCCGGCAGATGGGCGCGGGTGAGGTCGTCACGATCGGTGTGGGTGACGTCCAGACGATCAGCCAGTCCCTGACGGTCGTCGGCCCCGGCGTCGGCGCCGTCGTGGCCTGTCTGGTCGTGGCCGTCCTGCTGATCTCGGTCTCTCCACTCCTCGCCGCGGTCGTCCTGCTCGGCATTCCGGTCCTCGTCCTGCTGGTCGGCCCGCTGCTCGGCCGGCTGCAGGGCTCGGAGGCGGAGTACCGCGAACGCCAGGGCGTCCTGACGGCCCGTATCGGCGACCTCGCCGGTGGCCTGCGGGTCCTCGCCGGCCTCGGCGGCAAGGACCTGATCGCGGACGCCTTCCGCCGGGACTCCGGGCGGCTGCGTGAACAGGGCTACCGCGTCGGCGCGGTGACCAGCTGGGTCCAGGCCCTGGGCATCGGCCTGCCGACCCTGTTCCTCGCGGTGGTGACCTGGCTCGCGGCCCGACTGGCCGCGCAGGGTGACATCACCGTGGGCGAGCTGGTGTCGGTCTACGGCTATGTGGCGGTCCTGGTCGGCCCGGTGTCCTTCTGGGTGGAGTGCGGCTACCAGATCAGCCGCGGTCTGGTGTGCGCCCGGCGGGTCGTACGGTTCCTGCGCCTGGAGCCGGTGCCCGACACCGGCACCCGGGACGCCCCGTCCGAACCCTCGGTGCTGCACGACCCCGAGTCGGGCGTGCTCATCCGGCCGGGCCGCATGACGGCGCTGGTGGCGGAGCACCCCGCGGACGCCACGGCCGTCCTGGACCGCCTGGCCCGCTACGCCCCGTCGAACGCCATGTGGGGTGACACTCGCCTGGACGACATCGCCCTGACCCAGGTCAGGTCCCGCATCCTGCTGGCGGACCACGAGGCGGACCTGTTCGCCGGAACCCTGCAGGAGATGGTGGGACCTGTGGTCGGGGGCGCGGGGAACCGCGCGACCGGCCACGGCACCCCCGCAGCCGCCGGGCGGCACGCCGCGGCGACCCGCAAGGCGCTCCACACCGCCGCGGCCGAAGACATCGTCCAAGCCCTCCCCGACGGCCTGAACTCCCCGATGACCGCCCAGGCCCGCAACCTCAGCGGCGGCCAACGCCAGCGCATCCGCCTGGCAAGAGCCCTTCTGGCCGACCCGGAGATCCTCCTCACCGTCGAACCCACCTCGGCCCTGGACGCCCACACGGAAGCCACGGTCGCCTCCCGGCTCGGCGCGGCACGACAAGGCCGCACCACGGTCGTCACCACCACCTCCCCCCTGGTCCTCGACCACGCGGACATCGTCCTCTTCCTGCAAGGCGGCAAGGTCGCAGCCACCGGCACCCACCACGAACTCCTGGAATCCAGCCCCGGCTACCGAGCCGTCGTCGCAAGGGACACCGGGGCACGGGACGCCGAAGAACGGGCCACCGGAGCACGAGACGCAGGGGCACGGGCCACCGGAGCACGGGCCACCGACGCACGAGACGCAGGGGCACGGGCCACCGACGCACGAGACGCCGAGGCACAGGCCACCGGAGCACGGGCCACCGACGCACGAGACGCCGAGGAGGCCCTGGGATGACCCGCACCCAACTCCCCGTCGCCGCACGGCCGGACGTCCGGCGCGCGATGGTGGGCCTCGTACGGGCGGACACCCGGGTCTTCTGCACGGTCCTCGGTCTCAACGCCCTGGCCGCCCTGGCCGGTCTGGCCGGGCCGTGGCTGCTCGGCCGGATGATCGACGACGTACAGGCGGGCCGCGGAGTCGGAGCCGTGGACCGGCTCGCCCTCGCCCTGCTCCTGTGCGCCCTCGCCCAGTTGCTCCTGGCCCGTTGGGCCCGCTACGCGGGCCACCGCTTCGGCGAACGGACCCTGGCCCGCGTGCGGGAGCGGTTCGTGGACCGCGCCCTCGCCCTGCCCGCCTCGGTGGTCGAGCGAGCCGGCACCGGCGACCTCACCGCCCGCGGCACCTCCGACGTCACCACCGTCGGCAACACCCTGCGCGACGCCGGACCCGTCCTGCTCGTCAACCTCGTCCAGTGCCTGTTCCTGATCGGCGCGGTGTTCCTCCTGGACCCCCTGCTCGGCGCCCTCGGCGTGCTCGGACTCACGCCGATCCAGGCGGCGTTGCGCTGGTACCTGCGCCGGGCCCGGGACGGCTATCTCGCCGAGGGCGCGGCCACCTCGGACGTCGCGGAGATTCTCGCGGCGACCGCGTCCGGCGCCCGCACGGTCGAGGCGTTCCGCCTGGAAAGGCAGCGCACGGCCGCGAGCCGGGACGCCCTGGAGACCTCCCGCCGCACCCGCTTCCACACGCTCCACCTGCGCAGTGTGTTCTTCCCGGCGGTGGAGGTGTCGTACGTCCTGCCCGTGGCCGGTGTGCTGGTGATCGGCGGCGTGCTGCACTCCTCGGGCGCGATGAGTCTCGGGGCGGTGGTGGCGGCGGCCCTGTATCTGCATCAGCTGAGCAACCCGCTGGACGAGATCCTGGTCCGGGTCGAGCAACTGCAGAGCAGCGGCGCCTCGTTCGCCCGGGTGGAAGGGCTCGCCCGGGCGCCGCACGCCGGCGGGGAGGGCGACTGCCCGGATCCCGACGGTGACCGGATCGACGTCGTCGGGGTGCGCTACGCCTACGACGGGGGCGTCGAGGTGCTGCGCGGTGTCGATCTGACGGTGCGGCCCGGGGAGCGGCTCGCCGTGGTCGGGCCGTCCGGGGCCGGCAAGACCACGCTGAGCCGGCTGATGGCGGGCATCGACGCGCCGACCGCGGGCTCGGTGACGGTCGGCGGCGTGCCGGTCGTCGGGCTGGGGCCGGAGCGGCTGCGCCGTCAGGTCGTCCTGGTCACCCAGGAGCACCACGTGTTCCTCGGCTCGGTCCGCGACAACCTGCGGATCGCCGAACCGGCCGCGGACGACGAGCGGTTGTGGGAAGCGCTGGCCGTGGTCGGCGCCGATACGTGGGTGCGGGAGCTGCCGCAGGGGCTGGACACCCCGCTGGGCCAGGGAGGTCGCCGTACCGACGGCTCGCAGGCGCAGCAACTCGCCCTGGCCCGCGTGGTGCTGGCGGACCCGCACACGCTGATCCTCGACGAGGCGACCGCGCTGCTCGACCCGACGACCGCCCGGCACACCGAGCGGGCCCTGGCCGCCGTCCTCGAGGGGCGCACCGTCATCGCCGTCGCGCACCGGCTGCACACCGCGCACGACGCCGACCGGGTGGCGGTGATGGAGGACGGCCGGCTGACCGAACTCGGCACGCACGACGAGCTGGTGGCGGCCGGCGGAGCCTATGCGGCGCTGTGGCGCTCCTGGCACGGAGATCCGCCCGACGACGGTGAAGCGTCCGTATAGCGAACATGAACTTCCGGACAACGAACCTTTTCCGGCCATACTTTTGACGCGGTCCTGACAGAAAGCGCACTCCCCTGCCACGCTTCCCACGACTGCTCCACAGGAACCCCACAGCAACACCTCCACCTCCCCAGGCCGGGCGACCCCCGGTCCCGCAGAAGGAGTCAGTGTTGAGAAGCAGTTCCTCGCGAAGAGGCACCTCCCACAGACGCACTCCCCACACCCCCCGCCGCACCGCGGCCGTGGCCCTCGCCGGCGTCGCCGCGCTGATCGCCGCCGCCGTGCAGAGCGGCACCGCCACCGCCGCCCCGGAGAAGGCACCGTCGGCCGCGAGCAAGGCGAAGCCCGGCTCCGAGTCGGTCAGGCTCACCCCCGCCCAGCGCGCCGCACTGATCCGCGAGGCCGACGCCGCCAAGGCGCAGACCGCGAAGGACCTGGGCCTCGGCGCCAAGGAGAAGCTGGTCGTCCGCGACGTCCTCAAGGACGGTGACGGCACCGTGCACACGCGCTACGAGCGCACCTACGACGGCCTGCCGGTCCTCGGTGGCGACCTGATCGTCGAGAGCACGAAGGCGGACGCCACCGCGGCCGTCGTGAAGGCCACCCGCGCCGCCATCAAGCCGGCGACGACGAAGACCGCGGTGTCCGCCGCGAAGGCCCGGCAGCAGGCCCTGACCGCCGGCGAGGCCGACGAGGCCAAGAGCCCCGGCATCAACCGTGAGCCCCGCAAGGTGATCTGGGCCGCGAGCGGCAAGCCGGTCGTGGCCTACGAGACGGTCGTCGGCGGCTTCCAGCACGACGGCACCCCGCAGGAACTGCACGTCGTCACCGACGCCACCTCCGGCGCGAAGCTGTTCGAGTGGGAGGCGATCGAGACCGGCACCGGCAACACGGTGTACTCCGGCACGGTCGACCTCACCACCACCCAGTCCGGGTCGACGTACAACCTCACCGACGGCGCCCGCGGCAACCACAAGACGTACAACCTGGGCCGCGGCACCTCCGGCACCGGCACCCTCTTCTCCGGCCCGGACGACGTCTGGGGCAACGGCACCCCGTCCAACCTGGAGTCCGCGGGCGCCGACGCGCACTACGGCGCCGCCCTGACCTGGGACTACTACAAGAACGTACACGGCCGCTCCGGCATCCGCGGTGACGGCGTGGGCGCGTACTCCCGGGTCCACTACGGCAACAACTACGTCAACGCCTTCTGGTCGGACAGCTGCTTCTGCATGACCTACGGCGACGGCTCGGGCAACGCGAACCCGCTGACGTCGATCGACGTGGCCGCGCACGAGATGACCCACGGGCTCACCTCGAACACCGCCGGCCTGAACTACAGCGGCGAGTCCGGCGGCCTGAACGAGGCGACCTCGGACATCTTCGGCTCGACGGTGGAGTTCTACGCGAACAACTCCTCCGACGTCGGTGACTACCTCATCGGCGAGGAGATCAACATCAACGGCGACGGCACGCCGCTGCGCTACATGGACAAGCCCAGCAAGGACGGCTCGTCCAAGGACAGCTGGTACTCGGGCATCGGCTCGGTCGACGTGCACTACTCGTCGGGTCCCGCGAACCACTTCTTCTACCTGCTCTCCGAGGGCAGCGGCACCAAGACCATCAACGGTGTCACGTACAACTCGGCCACCTCGGACGGCCTTCCGGTCACGGGCATCGGCCGGGACAAGGCGGAGAAGATCTGGTTCCGCGCGCTGACCACGAAGTTCACCTCGACCACCAACTACGCGGGCGCCCGCACCGGCACCCTCGCGGCCACCGGTGAGCTCTACGGCACGGACAGCGCCGAGTACAAGGCGGTCCAGGACGCGTGGGCGGGCGTCAACGTCGGAACCCGCTCCGGCGGCGGAGGGGGCGGCGGCACGTCCTTCGAGAACACCGCCGACGTGGCGATCCCGGACCGGGGCGCGGCGGTCAACTCGCCGGTCACCGTCTCCGGCCGGACGGGCAACGCGCCGTCCAACCTCCAGGTCTCGGTGGACATCGTCCACACCTACATCGGTGACCTCAAGGTGGACCTGGTCGCCCCCGACGGCACGGTCTACACACTGAAGGGGTACGGCACCGGCGGAAGCGCCGACGACATCAACACCACCTACACGGTGAACGCCTCCTCCGAGGTCGCCAACGGCGTCTGGAACCTGCGAGTCCAGGACAACGCGGCCATCGACACCGGCTACATCAACAGCTGGAAGCTGACGTTCCCGTAGATCCGCAGGCCGGCAGGCCCGCAGGCCCATAGGTACGCGGGCCCGTAGGCCCCTCGAAGTCAGGGCGCCGCCCCGGTGGGTTCGAATCCCCCGGGGCGGCGTCCGTTTCACGTGTCCTCGCGTACATCTGGTCGTCGAGTTCCGGCCAACCTCAGGTCCCTCTCCTGACATGTACGCGTCCCTGGTGCCACTCTTCCCCCACGCCGCACGGCACCACAGCAGCACAGCACTTCCCCCACATCGAGGAGCTTGTGTGTCCACCTCTTTCTACGCGCGTCAAAAGCGCGCCACGCTCGCCATCGCCACCGCCGTTGCCGCAGGTGCCCTGCTCACCACCGGCCTGAGCTCCGGCAGCAGCGTCGCCGCGGACTCCGCGAGCAAGCCGGCCCTCGCCGCCGCCCCCGTCCTGCTCTCCGCGCAGGCCCGCACCGCGCTGGTCCAGGAGCAGCAGGCACAGGCCACGCGGACCGCCGACGCGATAGGCCTCGGCTCCCAGGAGAAGCTGGTCGTCAAGGACGTCGTGAAGGACGCCGACGGATCGGTCCACACCCGGTACGAGCGCACCTACGCGGGCCTGCCGGTCCTCGGTGGCGACCTCGTGGTGCACGCGTCCAAGTCCGGCGCGACCAAGGGCGTCACCAGAGCCACCGAGGCGACCCTGAAGGTCGCCTCGCTCAAGCCCGCGGTCAGCGCCGCCAAGGCCGAGAAGCAGGCCGTGACCCTCGCCAAGGCGGCCGGCTCGGAGAAGTCCGAGGCGAACTCCGCTCCCCGCAAGGTGATCTGGGCGGCCGACGGCAAGCCGGTCCTCGCCTACGAGACCGTCGTCGGCGGCCTCCAGGAGGACGGCACCCCGAACGAGCTGCACGTCATCACCGACGCCGCCACCGGCAAGAAGCTGTACGAGTACCAGGGCATCGAGACCGGCACCGGCAACACCACCTACAGCGGCGCCGTCACCCTCGGCACCACCAAGTCCGGGTCGGCCTACAACCTGACGGACGGCACCCGCGGCGGCCACAAGACGTACAACCTGGGCCGCGGCACCTCCGGCACCGGCACCCTCTTCTCCGGCTCCGACGACGTCTGGGGCACCGGCAACCCGTCCAACGCCGAGACCGCCGCCGCCGACGCCCACTACGGCGCCCAGATCACCTGGGACTTCTACAAGAGCACCTTCGGCCGCAACGGCATCCGCAACGACGGCAAGGCCGCCTACTCCCGGGTCCACTACGGCAACAACTACGTCAACGCCTTCTGGTCCGACAGCTGCTTCTGCATGACCTACGGCGACGGCTCGGGCAACACCCACCCGCTGACCTCGCTGGACGTGGCCGCCCACGAGATGAGCCACGGGCTCACCTCGAACACCGCCGGCCTGAACTACAGCGGCGAGTCCGGCGGCCTGAACGAGGCCACCAGCGACATCTTCGGCGCGGGCGCCGAGTTCTTCGCGAACAACTCCTCCGACGTCGGTGACTACCTCATCGGCGAGGAGATCGACATCCACGGCGACGGCTCGCCGCTGCGCTACATGGACAAGCCCAGCAAGGACGGCTCGTCCAAGGACGCCTGGTCCTCCAGCCTCGGCGGGGTGGACGTCCACTACTCCTCCGGTCCCGCCAACCACTTCTTCTACCTGCTGTCCGAGGGCAGCGGCTCGAAGACGATCAACGGCGTGACCTACAACTCGCCCACCTCCAACGGCTCCACGGTCACCGGCATCGGCCGGACCAAGGCGCTGCAGATCTGGTACAAGGCGCTGACGACGTACATGACGTCGACGACCAAGTACGCCCAGGCCCGTACGGCGACGCTGAACGCGGCCTCGGCGCTGTACGGCGCGTCCAGCACCGAGTACAAGGCGGTCGCGTCCGCCTGGTCGGCCGTCAACGTCGGCTGACCGGAGCACGACCCCGGGCGGTACCCGGACCCGAAGCGGTCCGGGTACCGCCCTACTCTTGGGGACCGTGTCTTCTACGGATTCGCAGGACTTCACCTACGCCGATGTCGGCGCCACCCGTGACCAGGCTTTCTGTCCCCCGGGCTTCCGCCCCATGAACGTACGCACCCGTCTCGGCGAGGGCGAGGAGGTCTTCCGCCGGGCGGCGGAGGCGGTCCTCACCTGGGAGATGCACCGCGCGATGGGAGTCGGCCTCGACGCGAGCGCGGACCGGGCCGCCCCCGGCGTCGACGTCACCGTCACCCTCGCCGGCATGATCAAGGCCCCCTGCCGCGTGGTCTGGACGGTCGAGGAACCCCGCCGGGCGGGCTGGGCCTACGGCACCCTGCCCGGCCACCCGGAGACCGGCGAGGAGTCCTTCGTGGTCGACCGCACGGGAGACGGCACGGTCTGGCTGACGGTGAACGCGTTCAGTCGTGCGGCCAAGTGGTACGCCAAGGCGGGCGGCCCGGCGACGAGGGGCTTCCAGCACGCGTATGCCCGGCGCTGCGGCCATGTCCTGCGCCGGATCGCAGCGCCCCTCTAGGGGCGCGGGGAACTGCGCGACCAGCCCCCACGCCGCCGCGGCCGACACTCAGCGCATCAACAGCCCGGCAGCCGCCACCAGCTCCTCGGACGGCCCTGCCACAAGCCCCAACTCCGCACTCGAAGCCAACAGCCGATGCGCGGGAAGGATCCGCACCGTGTACCCAAAAGGCCCGGTGCGATCCAGCGACAAGGGCCCTTCGTACACCCAGCGCCCGTCCTGGCCGGGAGACCCCACCGGCTTCAGAGGCACGACCGTCGCGTCCCCGATCCGGTCCTCCTCGTCCACCCGCCCGGAAACGACCTGCACCTCGACATCGTCCGGCCCCAGGTCCGCGAGCCCCACCCGCACCCGAAGCCCCAGCGTCGTACCGAGCTCCGCCAGCACCTCCGACGCCGACGTCTCCACATGGTCGACGGTGACGCCCGGCCACGCCGCCCGCACCTTCGTCTTCCACTCGGCGAGATCACGCGCCGCGTCCGGGCCCACGGCCCGGTGGGAGAGCGCAGCCGGCGCGTAGAGCCGCTCCACGTACTCGCGGACCATCCGCCCCGCCAGTACCTTCGGCCCGAGCAGGCTCAGCGTGTGCCGGACCATCTCGATCCACCGGTCGGGCAGTCCGCTGCGCCCGCGCTCGTAGAAGCGGGGCGTCACCCGCTGCTCCAGCAGGTCGTACAGCGCCGCGGCCTCTATGTCGTCACGGTGGTCCTGGTCGGTACCGGCACCGTCCGCGGTGGGGATGGCCCAGCCGAAGTCGGGCTGGAACCACTCGTCCCACCAGCCGTCGAGGACGGACAGATTGAGACAGCCGTTGAGCGCGGCCTTCATGCCGGACGTGCCGCAGGCCTCCAGCGGCCGGAGCGGGTTGTTCAGCCAGATGTCGCAGCCGGGGTACAGCTTCTGCGCCATCGCCATGCCGTAGTCGGGCAGGAAGACGATCCGGTGCCGTACCCGCGGGTCGTCCGCGAACCGCACCAGCTCCTGCACCAGCCGCTTGCCGCCGTCGTCCGCGGGGTGCGCCTTGCCCGCGACGACGATCTGGACCGGCCGCTCGGGGTGCAGCAGCAGGTCCATGAGCCGGTCCCGGTCGCGCAGCATCAGCGTCAAGCGCTTGTACGAGGGGACGCGCCGGGCGAAGCCGATCGTCAGGACGTCCGGGTCGAGCACGTTGTCGATCCAGCCCAGCTCGGCCGTATGGGCGCCGCGTTGCCGCCAGGAGGCCCGCAGCCGCTCCCGCACCTCCTCGACGAGCTGCTCGCGCAGGACCCGCCGCAGGTCGAAGATGTCCTGGTCGGGGATGTCGGCGACCGCGTCCCAGCGGTCCGAGCCGCCGACGGTCAGCGCGTCCTCGGCGCGCTGGACACCGATCTGCTTCGCACCGAGCCGGAACACCTCGGGGGCGACCCAGGTGGGCGCGTGCACCCCGTTGGTCACGGACGTGATCGGCACCTCGTCGGCGTCGAAACCGGGCCACAGCCCGGCGAACATCTCCCGGCTGACGTTGCCGTGCAGCAGCGAGACGCCGTTGGCCCGCTGGGCCAGGCGCAGGCCCATCACGGCCATGTTGAACAGGTTGGGCTCCCCGCCGGGATAGGTCTCCATACCGAGCCTGAGGACGCGCTCGACGTCGATGCGGGGCAGCTCGGCGTCGGGGCCGAAGTGCCGGGCGACCAGCGCGCGGTCGAACCGGTCGATGCCGGCCGGTACGGGGGTGTGGGTGGTGAAGACGGTTCCGGCGCGGACCGACTCCAGCGCGGCGTCGAAGTCCAGTCCCTCGGCGCAGAGTTCGGCGATGCGTTCCAGGCCGAGGAAGCCCGCGTGCCCCTCGTTGGTGTGGAAGACCTCCGGCGCCGGGTGGCCGGTCAGCCGGCAGTACGTCCGTACCGCCCGGACACCTCCTATGCCGAGGAGCATCTCCTGGAGCAGCCGGTGTTCGCTGCCGCCGCCGTAGAGCCGGTCGGTCACGCCGCGCTCGCCGAGGTCGTTCTCCTCGACGTCGGAGTCCAGCATCAGCAGCGGGACCCGGCCGACCTGCGCCAGCCAGATCCGGGCGTGCAGCTGTTTGCCGCCGGGCAGGGCGAGGGTGACCTGGGCCGGGCTGCCGTCGGGCTCCTCGAGCTGGACGACGGGCAGCTCGTTCGGGTCGAGCACGGGGTAGTGCTCCTGCTGCCAGCCGTCCCGGGACAGGGTCTGGCGGAAGTAGCCGTGCCGGTAGAGCAGGCCGACGCCGATCAGCGGGACGCCGAGGTCGCTGGCCGCCTTGAGGTGGTCGCCGGCCAGGATGCCGAGGCCGCCGGAGTACTGGGGCAGGGCGGCCGTGATGCCGAACTCGGGTGAGAAGTAGGCGATCGCGGCGGGCAGTTCCTCGGGCTGGGTCTGGTACCAGCGGTCGCCGGTCATGTAGTCGTGCAGATCGCCGGCGACCGCGGTCAGGCGGCGCAGGAACGGGCGGTCCCCGGCCAGTTCCGCCAGCCGCGCGGGCGGCACGCTGCCGAGCAGCCGGACGGGGTCGCCACCTGAGGCCGCCCAGCGCTCGGGGTCGACGGACCGGAACAGCTCACGGGTCTCCGCGTGCCATGACCAGCGCAGGTTGCGGGCCAGGTCGCTGAGCGGCCGGAGGGGGTCGGGGAGAACGGGTCGGACGGTGAATCGACGGATCGCCTTCACGGGTTCCACCTCGGCGCGTTCGCTGGATTTCGCAGGGCTTCGACGACGTCTCCTACGACAGTACCCACGTCGGCGCCCCCGCCGCTGAGGCTCCGCGACCCGACCCCCGATCGGCCTGAACCGCACCATCGGCGGATATGGCCGATTCCACCCCCACAGGCGTCCTTGTGGTGCTTCACCCGCCACGAGAGGCTGCCTCTGGCGTACCGGCCCGCGCCCGCCGCACGCGGCGCCGCCGCGGCCGCCGTACGCCGAGTCGAGGAGGGGAAATCGGACCATGGCTCGGACGCGCGAGCGGCGTCTGCGCCGGACGGGGGGCCTGGTCGCGGCGATCTGTGCCGCGGCGTTTTCGGCCACCACCCTGCCCGCGCAGGCCGTACCGGAGGGGCGGATACTCGGCGCCGGATCACCCGGCTCCGTGCACGGAAGTTACCTGGTGACACTGGAGGAGGGCACGGGGGCCCGGTCGGCGGCCGGAAAGGGCCTCGCCGGAAAGTACGGGGTGGAGATCAGCCACACCTACGGCACGGTCCTGAACGGTTACGCGGTCCGCGCGGACGGGAGACAGGCCGCTCGGCTGGCCGCCGACCCCCGTGTCGCCTCGGTCGTCCAGGACACGCGCGTGCGCCTCGACGGCACCGGGAAGAACCCCCCGTCCTGGGGGCTGGACCGCGTCGACCAGCCGCGGCTTCCTCTGGACCGGAGCTACACCTGGCCCCGGTCGGCCGGTGCGGGAGTGACGGTGTACGTGATCGACACCGGAGTCCGGGCCACCCACCAGGACTTCGCAGGCCGGGCGGGCCACGGCTGGGACTTCGTCGGGAACGACCGGGTCGCCTCGGACGCCAACGGTCACGGCACGCACGTCGCCGGCACGGTGGCCGGGACGACCCACGGCCTCGCCAGGAAGGCCCGGATCGTCTCCGTGCGCGTCCTCGACGCCGCGGGCGGGGGCACCACGGCCCGGGTGATCGCCGGGATCGACTGGGTGACCCGGCACGCGAAGAAACCCGCGGTCGCCAACCTCAGTCTGGGCGGACCGCGCAACGAGCGGCTGGACGCCGCCGTCCGCGCCTCCATCGCCTCCGGCGTCACCTACACGGTCGCCGCGGGCAACGACGGCAGGCCGGCCGGTCTGTACTCCCCGGGGAGCGTGAAGCAGGCCCTCACGGTCGGCGCGACCGACCGGGAGGATGCAAAACCGGCCTTCTCCAACCACGGTCCGGCCCTCGATCTGTTCGCGCCGGGAGTCGGCATCACCTCCGCGTCCGCCGCGGGCGACACCGCATGGTCCACCTTCTCGGGTACCTCGATGGCGTCCCCGCACGCCGCCGGCGCGGCAGCTCTCTATCTGGCCGATCATCCAAAAGCCACTCCGGCGCAGGTCGGGAGGGCTCTGACCGCCACAGCGGCGACCGGGAAGGTCTCCGGCCGGGGCTTCGGTTCGCCGGACAAGTTACTGCGGGTGCCGCGCGGGTAGGGCGAAGGAGCAGCCACGGCAGGGGTCGGCCTCGTCCGTCGCGGACGAGGCCGGTCTTGTGTGTCGACATACGCGTGAGTAGTTAACAACGTGCCGGATTGCCCACCCGAATAGGGTGGGAAGGCTCCTGCGGGTACCCCTCTCAGGAGCACCATGCAGGACCCACCTCCCCACAGACATCCGCCTACCCACGTTGACGCGGACAGGAGCGGTCATGCCCGCCAAGCACCACTCGCCAGCACCCCCCAACCGCCGCACCACCGGGGCGCGCGCACCCGGCGGCGAAGCACGCCCCGCACGCCCGGCCGACCCCGGTCCACCGGCCGCGCCACCACGCCGCGACGCGACCGCCGTCGGGCGCATACCCGTCCTGGATGTCCGCCCGGCGGTCCAGCAGGGACGCAGGCCCGCCAAGGCCGTCACCGGCGAGACCTTCGAGATCTCGGCGACCGTGTTCCGAGAGGGGCACGACGCGGTGGCGGCCAATGTCGTCCTGAAGGACCCCGAGGGCCGCCCCGGCCCGTTCACGCCCCTGCGGGAGCTGGCCCCGGGGACCGACCGATGGGGTGCCACGGTCACCGCGGGGGAGCCCGGGCTGTGGACGTTCACCGTCGAGGCGTGGGGGGACCCGGTCAGTACCTGGCGCCATCATGCCGAGATCAAGATCCCGGCGGGCATGGACACGGACGTCGTCCTGGAGGAGGGCGCGCGACTGTACGAGCGGGCAGCGGCCGGTGTGCCCGAGGAGGAGGGACTGCGCGCAGTGATCCTCACCGCCGTCGACGCCCTGCGGGACGAGGGCCGCCCCGCGGCGGCTCGTCTGGCGGCGGCGCTGACGCCGGAGGTGGACGCGGTGCTGGCCCGGCAT
>NZ_JBVJSX010000011.1:0-332703 GCF_055606225.1 Streptomyces sp. NPDC037100
GGGTTCCGTCGGGACGACCGCGGTGAGCGTCCGCCGTTCCGCCGTGACGACCGGGACGACCGTGGTGAGCGCCCCGCCTTCCGGCGCGACGACCGCAGGGACGACAGGCGTGACGACCGGCGTGATGACCGGCGTGGCGAACGGCGCGACGGCGACCGCGGTGGGTTCCCCCGCCGCGACGACCGGGACCGTGGCGGTTTCCGCCGCGAGGACAACCGCGACCGCGGCTTCCGCAGCGATGACCGGGACCGGCCGCGCGACGGCGACCGCGGCGACCGTGGCGGCTTCCGGCGCGACGACCGCGGTGGATTCCGGGCCCGTGACGACCGCCGTGACGAGCGCCGTGACGACCGCCGCGGGGATGACCGTCGTGGGGACGTTCGCCGCGGCGACGACCGTGGAGAGCGCGGCGGCTTCCGGCGCGACGACAGCGGCCGGGGCGGGCGTCCCGGATTCCGCCGCGAGGACGGCCCCCGTGGCGACCGCGGTGACTTCCGTCGGGACGACAACCGCGGCGACCGGGGCGACCGCGGTGGTTTCCGCGGCCGGGACGATCGCGGTGGGCGTGGTCCCCGGCGTGACGACCGCGGTGACCGTGGCTTCCGGCGTGACGGCGACCGCCGTGACGGCGACCGGGGTGGTTTCCGCGGCCGGGACGACCGGCGTGGTGCCCCCGGCCGGTTCCGTGAGGAGCGCGAGCGGGACAGGGAGCCGATCAAGCGGCTGCCGATCCCCGAGGACGTCACGGGTGACGAGATCGACAAGGACGTACGGCAGGAGCTGCAGAGCCTGCCCAAGACGCTCGCGGACGATGTCGCCAGGAACCTCGTGATGGTCGCGCGGCTCCTCGACGAGGACCCCGAGGGCGCGTACGGCTACTCCAGGGTGGCGCTGCGACTGGCGTCGCGTGTCGCCGCCGTGCGGGAAGCCGCCGGGTTCGCCGCGTACGCCAACCAGAAGTACAGCGAGGCGCTCGCCGAGTTCCGCGCCGCCAAGCGGATGACCGGGAACATCGACCTGTGGCCCGTCATGGCCGACTGCGAGCGTGGGCTCGGGCGGCCGGAGAAGGCGCTGGACATGGCCGGGGCGCCCGAGGTGCACAAGCTCGACAAGGCCGGTCAGGTCGAGATGCGGCTCGTCGCGGCCGGTGCCCGGCGGGACATGGGGCAGCTGGACGCGGCCATCGTGACGCTGCAGAGCCCCGAGCTGGCTGCGAACGCCGTGCAGCCGTGGACCGCGCGCCTGCGGTACGCCTACGCCGACGCGCTGCTCGCCGCCGGGCGGGAGAGCGAGGCGCGGGAGTGGTTCGCGAAGGCCGTCGAGGCCGACCGTGACGGCAGCACCGACGCTTCGGACCGGCTCGCCGAGCTGGACGGCGTGGAGTTCGTCGACGCCATGGTCGAGGACGAGGACGACGAGGCTCCGGTCTCGCCGAAGGCGGACGACATCGAGAACCAGAACGAGGTCGAGATCGAGAACCAGAACGAGGTCGAGGTCGAGAACGAGGTCGAGAACGACAAGGACTGACGTCCGTCCGAGAAGGGGCGGGACCCGGGCTGTGAGGCCTCGGGTCCCGCCCCTTCGTCATGTCGGTGCGTCATGTCGGCGTCGTGCCGGCGCCGGCTTACGTCCTGTCAGAGGTCCAGCGCCCGCAGTACCAGGCCCGTCGCCGGCTTCGGGCCGAACGACGTCGACTTGCGGGGCATCGTCACGCCCTGGCGGGCCAGCTCGCGGACGACCTCCTCGCGGACCGGGTGCATCAGGACGGCCGTACCGCCGTCGCGTTCCGCCTTCTCGACTGTCGCCGCCGTGTCGTGGATGTAGGCGATGTGGGCGGGGGAGTCCTCGGAGATGCGCCAGACGTGTTCGAGGAGCGTGGCGTGCAGGACCGTCGCGTCCAGGGTGCGCCAGGCCGCTGGACGGTCGGCGGGGATCGTACGGGCCAGCAGCTCCGGGTCCGGGTGGTCGACGAGATGGAAGGCGCCGTCGCCGGCCAGCAGGAACGCGTTGTCGGCGCAGGCGGCGTCGGCCAGTGTTTCCAGGGCCTCGGACAGCGGGACGTCGAGGCGGCGCACGCGGAAGTGGCCCTCGAGGGCGGCCACGGCATCGGCGACCGGCAGATCGTGCAGGAGGCGGTGGATGGCGCGGACCCGGAGGGGGTAGCGGGCCGTGTCGACGAGGAGGACCAGACCGTGGTCCCACGGGCTGGGGGAGGGGTGCTCCGCGCGGAGGCGGCGGTAGGTCGCCCAGCGGTGGTGGCCGTCGGCGATCAGGGCCTGGTGCCGACCGAGGTCCGTCTGGATCGTGGCCAGGTCCTCGGGGGCGGTGACCGACCACAGGCGGTGGTGGAAGCCGTCCTCGGTGGTGGTCGCCAGGAGCGGCGGCCGGTCGGCGGTGCGCTCTATCAGTTCCGCCGTGGCGGTCGTCGAGTCGTCGCCCCGGTAGGTGAGCAGGAGGGGTTCGAGGTTGGCCGAGGTGGCCCGCATGAGGGCCGCACGGTCGGCGACGACGTGCGGCATGACGTCCTCGTGCGGCAGCACGAGCTGCTCTGCCGGGTCCGACACGCGCAGGGCGCCGATGATGCCGCGTTGCAGCATGCCGTGGCCGTCCCGCTGCTCGTAGACATAGAGGCCCGGTTCCGGGTCGGTGGTCAGGACGCCCTCGGACAGCCAGCGGCGCAGGGTGTCGGCGGCCCGTTCGTTGCGGGCGCTGGGTGTGGCGGCCTGGGGGAGGATCAGACGGACGATGTTGTACGGGTCGGCCGACTCGAGGTGGTGCAGGCCGTCGGGGCGCACCACGACGTCGTACGGCGGAGATGTGACGGCGGCAAGGCTGCCGACCCGGTCGGGGTCGTAACGAAGGCCTCGGAACGGGGTGAGTTCCAGGCCTCGGTGCACCGTTGCCTCCGAGTGACCTGCTGAGTTCATCCCGGCATCGTACGGCTGTCGGTGCCATGGGGGATGATCGGGGGAAAGCCGTCGAACGAGGAGCGATGCGGGATGAGCCCAAGCGTCAGGACGAGGCCCGAGGCCAGTGGGCAGGCCCTGAGCGAGGCGTACGACACGGCGCTGCTCGATCTGGACGGTGTCGTGTACGCGGGCGGGAGCGCGATCGTGCACGCGGTCGAGTCGCTGGCCACGGCCCGGGAGGGCGGGATGCGCCTGGCGTACGTGACGAACAACGCGCTGCGGACCCCGGAGACCGTGGCCGGGCATCTGACGGAGCTGGGGATACCGACCGGCGCGGAGGACGTCATCACCTCGGCGCAGGCGGTCGCGCGGCTGATCAGCGAGCAGGTGCCGCCGGGCGCCCGGGTGCTGGTGATCGGCGGTGAGGGGCTGCGGGTGGCGCTGCGCGAGCGCGGGCTGGTGCCCGTGGAGTCGGCGGACGACGATCCGGCGGCGGTGGTGCAGGGGTTCGGCGGGCCCGATCTGCCGTGGGGCCGGTTCGCCGAGGCCTCCTACGCGGTGGCGCGGGGCGTGCCGTGGTTCGCCTCCAACACCGACCTGACGATTCCGAGCGGGCGCGGCATCGCGCCGGGCAACGGGGCCGCGGTGGAGGTCGTCCGGATCGCCACGGGTGCGGAGCCTCAGGTCGCGGGCAAGCCGTTGCCCCCGATGCACCGGGAGACCATTCTGCGGACCGGTGCGCAGCGGCCGTTGGTGGTCGGGGACCGGCTGGACACGGACATCGAGGGCGCGTTCAACGGGGAGGTCGACTCGCTGCTCGTCCTGACCGGTGTCACCGACGGCGCGCAGCTGCTGGCCGCGCCGCCGCAGCACCGGCCGACGTATGTGGACGCCGATCTGCGCGGGATGCTGACCGGTCAGCCGGAGGTCGTCGCGGCGGGCGAGGGCGGCTTCCGGTGCGGTGGCTGGACGGCGACGGCCGGTGCGGACCGGCTGGAGCTCGACGGGGAAGGTGACGCGCTGGACGGGCTGCGCGCGCTGTGTGCCGTGGCGTGGACGGCGGCCGGTGAGGGCGCGTGCGCACTGGACGGGGGGAAGGCGCTGGCACGGCTGGGCATCTGAGCGCCTGTCAGTGCCCGGGCCGGGTGTCCGAGGCGGCACGGGACACCGAATCTTGCCGGAATGCGAGGGTAGGCTAACCTAACTGCGTGTTGGTCGAGAGTCCCCCCGAACAGCGCGCGGAGACCGCCCCCGCGCCCCCGACCCGACGGGCGGTACGAGCCTTCGGGCTGCTCCTGTCCGTGGCGATCCTGGTGCTCGTCGCGCTGGCGAGTATCGCGATCGGAGCGAAAGAGCTGTCCCTCGGACAGGTGTGGCACGGCTTGTTCGAGGACTCGGGGAGCTACGGCGACGTCGTCGTGGCGGAGCGGCTGTCGCGGACCCTGCTGGGGCTGCTCGCCGGCGCCGCGCTCGGTCTGGCCGGGGCGGTCCTGCAGGCCCTCACGCGCAACCCGCTGGCCGATCCCGGACTGCTCGGCATCAACGCCGGCGCCTCCGCCGCGGTCGTCACGGCCATCACGTACTTCGGGGTCACCTCGCTCAGCGGCTACGTCTGGTTCGCCTTCTTCGGCGCGGCCGCGGTCGGGGCGCTGGTGTGGTTCCTCGGCGGCAGCCGGGGCGCCACGCCCGTGCGGCTGGCGCTCGCCGGTACGGCCGTCAGCGCCGCGCTGTACGGCTACCTCCAGGCCGTGATGATCATGGACGAGGCGGCGCTCGGCAAGATGCGCTTCTGGACGGTCGGTTCGCTGGCCTCGGCGACGAACTCGACCATCACGCAGGTTTTGCCGTTCCTGCTGACCGGTACGGTTCTGGCGCTCGTCCTGGCCCGGCCGCTGAACGCGATGGCCATGGGTGACGACACCGCCAAGGCGCTGGGCGCCAACCTCAACCGCACGCGTGCGCTGTCCATGCTGGCCGCGACCGTGCTGTGCGGGGCGGCGACCGCCGCCTGCGGGCCGATCGTGTTCGTCGGGCTGATGGTGCCGCACGTCGTGCGCTCCTTCACCGGGCCCGACCTGCGCTGGATCCTGCCGTACGCGGCGATCCTGTCGCCCGTGCTGCTGCTCGGAGCCGATGTCATCGGCCGGATCGTGGCCCGGCCCTCGGAGCTCCAGGTGGGCATCGTCACCGCGATCCTCGGCGGACCGGTGTTCATCTTTCTCGTACGACGGCGGAGGACGGCGCAGCTGTGAAGACCACCAACCGTGCCGTGCGGACCGGCGGGCTCTCGATACGCCTGGACGTGCGGGCCCTCACCGTCGTGCTCCTGCTGATCCTCGCGGCGCTCGTGGCGAGTGTCGTGCTCATCGGCACCGGCGACTTCCCGATCCCGGCCGCAGACGTGCTGCGGACGCTGGTCGGCGAGGGCAATCCGGGCCAGGAGTTCATCGTCAACGAGTTGCGGCTGCCGCGGGTCCTGGTGGGGCTGCTGGTCGGCGGCTCGCTCGGACTCGGCGGCGCGCTGTTCCAGGCCATCTCCCGCAACCCGCTGGGCAGTCCGGACGTGCTCGGCCTCGGGCAGGGGGCGACGGCCGGGGCGCTCGTGGTGATCGTGCTGACCTCCGGCAGTGCCAACCAGGTCGCCGCCGGGGCCCTGGTGGGTGGCCTGGTGACCGGCCTCGCCATCTACGTGCTCGCCTGGAAGCGGGGCGTGCACGGCTACCGGCTGGTCCTGGTCGGCATCGGCGTCTCCGCGATCGTCACGGCGGTCAACGGCTATCTGCTGACCAAGTCCGACATCGTGGACGCGGCCCGCGCGGTCGTGTGGATGACCGGGTCTCTCGACGGCCGGGACTGGGACCAGGTGTGGCCCCTGCTCGCGCTGACCGCCGTGCTGGTGCCGCTCGTCCTCGTCAACGCGCGCGGGCTGCGGATGATGGAGATGGGCGACGACGTGTCGTACGCCCTCGGGGTGCGGGTCGAGCGGGTGCGGCTGCTGCTCATGGTGGCGGCCGTGCTGCTCACCGCGTCCGCCACCGCCGCGGCCGGTCCCGTCAGCTTCGTCGCGCTCACCGCGCCGCAGCTGGCCCGGCGCCTGACCCGTTCGCCCGGGCCGAACCTGCTGCCGTCGCTGTGCATGGGCGCCGCCCTGCTGGTCGTCGCCGACTGGGTCTCGCAGCGGGCGTTCGGCTCCGAGCAGCTGCCCGTGGGTGTGGTCACCGGCGTGCTCGGCGGGGTCTACCTGCTGTGGCTGCTGGTCAGCGAGCGCCGGGCGGGCCGGATATGAGGGCGGGCATGCGCGCCGAGAGCAGTACCAGCAGCGGACTGAACAACCAAGGGAGCACCGTGAACCGCCTGTCCGCCGAGAACGTCACCCTCGCCTACGACCAGCGGGTCATCGCCGAGAAGCTGTCGGTGGAGATACCCGACCAGTCGTTCACGGTGATCGTCGGCCCCAACGCGTGCGGCAAGTCGACGCTGCTGCGGGCGCTGTCGCGGATGCTCAAGCCGAGCGAGGGCCGGGTGCTGCTCGACGGGCAGGTCATCCAGTCGATGCCCGCGAAGAAGGTCGCGCGCACCCTCGGCCTGCTGCCCCAGTCGTCCGTCGCGCCCGACGGCATCACCGTCGCCGACCTGGTCGGCCGCGGCCGCTACCCGCACCAGGGCATCCTGCGCCAGTGGTCCACCGAGGACGAGCGGGTCGTCCAGGAGTCCATGCGCCGGACCGGCGTGGCCGAACTCGGTGACCGCTACGTCGACGAGCTCTCGGGCGGTCAGCGCCAGCGCGTGTGGATCGCCATGGCCCTCGCCCAGCAGACGCCGCTGCTGCTGCTCGACGAGCCGACGACCTTCCTGGACATCCAGCACCAGATCGACGTCCTGGACCTGTGCGCGGAGCTGCACGAGGAGCAGGGGCGCACGCTCGTCGCCGTGCTGCACGACCTGAACCACGCCGCCCGTTACGCCACCCACCTCATCGCCCTGCGCGAGGGCCGGGTCATCGCCGAGGGCGCGCCGAAGGACATCGTCACGGCCGACCTGGTCGAGGAGGTCTTCGGGCTGCGCTGCCAGGTGATCGACGACCCGGAGACGGGCACACCGCTGGTCGTGCCGGCGGCCCGCAAGGCCCGGGTTCAGAGCACGGCAGGGAAGGCCGCGGCTACAGAAGCTTCCTGAGCTGGAGCAGGTCCCGCACCCCCGCGTACAGCTTGACCCGGCCGGAGCCCCAGGCCTTGGCGAAGTTCAGCTCGCCGCCCACCAGGGCCACCAGGTCGTCGCCCGTCATGGCGAGTCTGATCTCGGCCTTGCCGGGCGGCGGTCCCTGCACGGTGTCGTGCACCTCGATCCGCCCGCCCTGCATGCGGCCGACGAAGGTGACGTCCAGGTCCGTGATGTGGCAGCTCACCGAGCGGTCCAGGGCCGTGGCGTCGCGGACGTCCCCTTCGGCACGCTGCATGTTGTCCGAGAGCTTGTCGAGTGCGCTGCGGCACTCCTCGATCGTGGCCATCGCGGTCGACGGTACCGCAGCGGTTCGCGGTAGCGTCGGGGCATGGACGACGCAGTTCCCGAGCTCCCGCCGGCGGCGGAGGAAGAGCCGGCGTACGACCCCGCCGGCCCCGCTCCCCTGAACGTGCCCCGCACGCCCACCGGTGACGCCGAGGTGGACGCCGCACTGGACCGGCTCGGCGACGCGGACCACCTCGCCACGGACGGGCATCTCGAGGTGTACGAGGATGTACACCGGGGGCTGCGCGACGCGCTCACCGCGCTCGACGTACGCCCGGGACCTCCGGTTCCCGCCCGTCACCCGACCACCACCCCTCAACGAGACCCTTCGGGTCGCCCCCTCTGATCGCCGCACGCACCTAGGAGCTGAACCGAACGTGGCAGGAGTCGCACGTCGCCGTCTCGACGCGGAGCTGGTCCGCCGGAAGCTCGCGCGCTCGCGTGAGCACGCCGCGCAGCTGATCGCCGCGGGGCGGGTCTCCGTCGGCAAGACCGTCGCGACCAAACCCGCCACACAGGTGGAGACCGCGGCCGCGATCCTGGTGGCCCAGGACGACAGCGACCCCGACTACGTCTCGCGCGGCGGCCACAAGCTGGCCGGCGCGCTCGCGGTGTTCGGGCCGCAGGGGCTGGCCGTCGAGGGGCGCAGGGCGCTCGACGCGGGCGCGTCCACCGGCGGTTTCACCGACGTCCTGCTCCGGGCGGGCGCCGCCCACGTCGTCGCCGTGGACGTCGGATACGGACAACTCGCGTGGTCCCTGCAGAAGGATGAACGCGTCACCGTCAAGGACCGTACGAACGTACGCGAGTTGACGCTTGAAGCGATCGATGGGGAGCCAGTGGATCTTGTCGTGGGGGATTTGTCCTTCATCCCGCTCGGGCTGGTCCTGCCCGCCCTGGTGCGGTGCGTGAAGCCGGACGCCGACCTGGTGATGATGGTCAAGCCGCAGTTCGAGGTGGGCAAGGAGCGCCTCGGCAGCGGGGGAGTGGTGCGCAGCACCCAGCTGCGGGCCGAAGCGGTACGGGGGGTGGCCGAGAAGGCCTGGGGGCTGGGGCTCGGGGTGAAGGGCGTGACTGCCAGTCCGCTGCCCGGGCCGTCGGGGAATGTCGAATACTTTCTGTGGCTGCGGTCCGGGGCACCGGAACTGGACCCGGCAGAGGCAGACCGTGCAGTGGCGGAGGGGCCGCGTTGACCGAGAACCGAGCTCGTACTGTTTTCCTGCTGGCCCACACGGGCCGGCCCGCGGCCGTGCGCAGTGCCGAGCTCGTCGTGAAAGGGCTGCTGCGCTCCGGTCTCGGCGTGCGCGTCCTGGAGGCGGAGGCGCGTGACCTGCCGCTGCCGACGGAGGTGGAGCTGGTCAAGGAGGCCACTCCGCAGTGCCTCGACGGGTGTGAGCTGCTGATCGTGCTGGGCGGCGACGGCACGCTGCTGCGCGGCGCCGAGTTCGCCCGGGCCTCGGGCGTGCCGATGCTCGGTGTCAACCTCGGGCGCGTCGGGTTCCTCGCGGAGGCCGAGCGGGACGACCTCGACAAGGTTGTCGACCGGGTGGTGACCAAGGCGTACGAGGTCGAGGAGCGGATGACCGTCGACGTCGTGGTGCACCAGAACGGCGACATCGTGCACACGGACTGGGCGCTGAACGAGGCGGCCGTGCAGAAGGTGTCCGCCGAGCGGATGCTGGAGATCGTTCTGGAGATCGACGGACGGCCGGTCACGGGCTTCGGCTGTGACGGGATCGTGTGTGCCACGCCCACGGGGTCGACGGCGTACGCCTTCTCGGCGGGCGGGCCGGTGGTGTGGCCGGAGGTCGAGGCGCTGCTGATGGTGCCGATCAGTGCGCATGCGCTGTTCGCGAAGCCGCTCGTGACGTCGCCGGATTCTGTGTTGGCTGTGGAGGTTCTGCCACACATTCCGCCGGGCGTGCTGTGGTGCGACGGGCGGCGGACGGTGGAGTTGCCGGCCGGGGCCCGGGTGGAGGTGCGGCGGGGAGCCGTGCCGGTGCGGCTGGCGCGGCTGCATCACGCGTCCTTCACGGACCGGCTGGTGGCCAAGTTCGCGCTGCCGGTTTCCGGGTGGCGGGGGGCGCCTCACTAGCGGTTTGCGGGGGGTGGTTGCTGAGGGTCGGCGGGTGCGGGTGGATCGTGGTTGTTCGCGCAGTTCCCCGCGCCCCTGAAAAGGGGCGTTGCCACTCACGTGGGTGACAAAGGCAGGCCAGTCGCAATCCGCGGCCCCGACCTCGTAAGGTCGTGTCCGTGTTGGAGGAGATGCGGATACGGTCGCTGGGCGTGATCGACGACGCTGTCGTCGAGCTGTCGCCCGGGTTCACCGCGGTCACCGGTGAGACGGGTGCGGGCAAGACCATGGTGGTCACCAGCCTGGGGTTGCTGCTGGGCGGGCGGGCCGACCCCGCGCTCGTGCGGATCGGGGCCGGCAAGGCCGTCGTGGAGGGGCGGATCACCGTTCCCCGCGACGCCACGGCCGCGGTGCGCGCCGAGGAGGCCGGGGCCGAGCTGGACGACGGGGCCCTGTTGATCAGCCGTACCGTCTCGGCCGAGGGGCGCTCGCGGGCGCACCTGGGCGGGCGCAGCGTGCCCGTGGGCGTGCTCGCCGAGCTCGCGGACGAGCTGGTGGCCGTGCACGGGCAGACCGACCAGCAGGGGCTGCTCAAGCTGTCCCGGCAGCGCCAGGCGCTCGACCGGTACGCGGGCGACGCGGTCGCCGGGCCGCTGGCCAAGTACGGCGAGGCGTACAAGCGGCTGCGGGCGGTGGCAGCCGAGCTCGACGAGATCACCACCCGGGCGCGGGAACGTGCCCAGGAGGCCGACCTGCTGCGCTTCGGGCTCGACGAGATCGCCGCCGTCGAACCCCGGGCCGGTGAGGACGTGGAGCTGGCCGAGGAGGCCGAGCGGCTCGGGCATGCCGAGGCGCTGGCATCCGCCGCAGCGGCCGCGCACGCCGCCCTCGCGGGCAACCCGGAGGACCCGGAAGGCGTCGACGCCGGGACGCTCGTGGCGGGCGCCCAGCGGGCCCTGGACGCCGTACGGTCTCACGACTCGGCGCTGGCCGCGCTCGCCGACCGCGTCGGGGAGATCGGGATCCTGCTGCGCGACGCGGCGGGGGACCTGGCGGGGTACGCCGACGACCTGGACGCCGATCCGCTGCGGCTCGCGGCCGTCGAGGAGCGGCGGGCCGCGCTCACCGGGCTGACCCGGAAGTACGGCGAGGACATCGCCACCGTGCTGGCCTGGGCCGAGCAGAGTGCCGCGAGACTCACCGAACTCGACGGCGACGACGAGCGGATCGGGGAGCTGACCGCCGAGCGTGACGCCCTGCGGTCCGAACTGGGCGGTCTGGCACAGGCGTTGACGGATGCCCGGACAGAGGCCGCCGAGCGGTTCGCCGCCGCCGTGACCGCCGAGCTGGCCTCGCTCGCCATGCCGCACGCGCGCGTGTCGTTCGACATCCGGCAGACCGAGGACCCCGACGGCGTGGAGGTCGGGGGCCGTCCGGTCGCCTACGGTCCGGCGGGCGCCGACGAGGTCGAGCTGTTGCTGGCCCCGCACCCGGGCGCGCCGCCCCGGCCGATCGCCAAGGGCGCGTCCGGCGGTGAGCTGTCGCGGGTGATGCTGGCCGTGGAGGTCGTGTTCGCGGGGACGGATCCCGTGCCGACGTACCTCTTCGACGAGGTCGACGCAGGGGTCGGCGGCAAGGCGGCGGTCGAGATCGGCCGGCGGCTCGCGCGGCTGGCGAAGACCGCGCAGGTCGTGGTCGTGACGCATCTGCCGCAGGTGGCCGCCTTCGCCGACCGGCAGTTGCTGGTCGAGAAGACCAACGACGGGTCCGTGACCCGCTCCGGCGTCAAGGTCCTGGAAGGTGAAGACCGGGTCCGGGAGCTGTCCCGCATGCTTGCCGGTCAGGAGGACTCCGAGACGGCCCGGGCGCACGCGGAGGAGCTGCTCGCGGCGGCCCGGGCGGACGCCTAGTCGGGAGCGGTGCACCGACGGTGGTGCGGGAAGGGCCGGGCGGGTCACCCGATTTCACTCGTGTGGGTGACCCGGCCCGGCGCACACCCCCGGTGCCGCGCCCCGCTGCCGCGTCACGGGGGCTTCGGCGTTCCCGGAACCCCCGTATGTCCTGGCATCCTTGGCGGAGTACGCGTCGTGACCGCCCGACCCGAACCAGGAGCCCGGCCACGTGACCCCCGTGAGCAGCCACTCACCGCACGGCCAGTTGCCGCTGCGCACCGTGCAGGTGCTGGGCGGAGGCAATGCCGCCAGCAGTGCGCATGTGCGCTCGCTGGCCGCGGGGCTCGTCGCGCGGGGCGTGAAAGTCACGGTGTGCGCCCCTTACGAGGCCGATCGCGCCTATGACTTCAGCGGAGTCGGCGCCGACCACGTGCACGTGCCGCGCAGCAGCGACCCGGTGTCGGTGGCGGCCCTGCGCGCGGCCTGCGCCCATGCCGATCTGGTGCACGCGCACGGGCTGCACGCCTCCTTCCGTACGGTCCTCGCCCTCAGTGGGCGGCGCGTGCGCACACCGCTGGTGGTGACGTGGCACGACCGGGCGCACGCCGACGGGGCCCGAGCCCACATGCTGCGGGTGCTGGAGCGCAGGGTCGTGAAGGCGGCCACCGTGGTGCTGGGGACGACCTCGCCGCTCGTGGACCGGGCCCGGCTCACCGGCGCGCGGGACGCCCGGCTCGCGGCCGTCGCGCTGCCCGGCCCCCGCAGTCCCCGCGAACCCGACGACCCCGACCGGCTGCGGCCCAAGGTGCGCGCCGAACTGGGCGCCATCGGCAGGCCGTTGCTGATGGCCGTCGGCTCCCTGGAACGGCACCGCGGGTACGACGTGCTGCTGGACGCCGCGCGTGCCTGGCGCCGGCTCGATCCCGTGCCGCTGGTCGTGATCGCCGGGGAAGGGCCGCTGCGCGGTGAACTCCAGGGCCGGATCGAGGAGGAAGGGCTGCCGGTCCGGCTCCTCGGGCGGCGCGACGACATCTCCGACCTGCTCGCCGCCGCCGACCTCGCCCTGCTCCCGAGCCGCTGGGAGGCCCGCTCCGTCCTTGCCCAGGAGGCCCTCCACGCGCGCGTGCCGCTCGTCGCGACGGAGGTCGGCGGCATCCCCGAACTCGTCGGCGACGCGGCCGAACTCGTCCCGTACGGCGACGCGAAGGCCTTCGCCGACGCCGTCGTACGGTTGCTCGACGACCCGGCGCGCCGGGAACTGCTGACCGCCAAGGGCGCCCGGCAGGCCGCCACCTGGCCGACCGAGGACGAGACGGTCGCCCAGGTCCTCAGTGTGTACGACGAGCTGACGCAACCCCGCCCCCTCGCCTAGAGACGCCCGGCCCCTAGAGGACGTGCCTGCGGGCCCGCAGGGCCAGGCTCAGGGCGAGGACCGTCTGCGGGTCGTCGAGGTCCGTGCCCAGCAACTCCCCGATGCGGGCCAGGCGGTTGTACAGGGTCTGCCGGTTCAGGTGCAGCTCCCGGGCCGTCTCCGCCTTGCGTCCCGCATGGGCGAGGTAGGTCGTCAACGTGGGCAGCAGCGCCGGCCGGGAACGGCGGTCGTGTTCCAGCAGCGGGCCGAGGGCGCGGTCGACGAAGGCCGCCAGGTCCGGATGGTCGCGCAGCCGCCACAGCAGCAGGTCGATGTCCAGCCGACGGGCGTCGTACCAGGGCCGGTCCGCAAGCCCCTGCGCCGCCGTGGCCGTCTCGGCCGCGTGCCGCAGGCCCGAGGCCGCCGCCGGCCAGCCACCGGCCGTACCCACGACCACCACGGGTGGCTGCCCGCCCGGCCGCGGTATCCCGGCCCGGCCCACACCCGCCCGCAGCGCCGCCGCGACCCGGTCCGCGACCGCCGCCCGCTCCGACTCCGCACGCAGCCCGAGCAGCACCAGCACCCGGCCCTCCAGCGGCCGCACGCCGAGCAGTACCGGCACGCCCACCGAGGCCAGCTCCTCCGAGACGGCCCGGGCCGGAACGGCCCAGCCTCCCCCACCCGGGGACAGGGCTTCCCCGAGCCGCATGACCACCGGCAGCAGCGGCCCCTCGCCCGGCCGGAAGCCCAGCACGCGGGCCTGTGCCGGGGCGTCCTCGGCCGTCACCCGGCCCTCGGCGAGGTCGGTGAGGAAGTCGCCCCGCCCGCGGGCCGCCAGCTCCTCCTCCTGGCGGGCCTGCATCAGCACCACGGCCAGGATGCCCGCGGCCCGTTCGGCCGCCATCCGGTGCACCGGCGCCAGGGGAGTGCGCACCGGCAGCAGGACGAGACGCGCCCGGACGCCCCCGCTGCCGGGTCCGCCGCCCGGCACGTCCACCAGGACCGACCCCGCGAGCGGCGGCTCGTCCTTGTGCTGGCCGCGCAGCCCCTCCCACACCTGGAGCGGGTCCGCGCCCTCGGGACCGGCCCCGGCGGCGTACAGCAACTGTCCGTCCGCCGTCTCCAGGAACACGGGGTTGGCGGCGAAGTCGGCCAGGATGCCGAGGACCTGGGGCACACCGCCGCCGCCCAGTACGGCCTGCGTGCACCGCCGGTGCACCTCCTCGGCCCGCTGCAGCAGGGCGTAGTGGCCGTTGACGATCTCGGTGTGGACCTCTTCCGTGACCGTGACGAACGCCACCTCGCGGTGCAGTTGGACCAGCGGCAGCCCGGCCGCGCGTGCGGTGTCGACGAGGGCCGCGGGCAGCCGGGTGAAGCGTGGCCCGAGCTCCACGACGAGGGCCGCGATGCCGCGCTCGGCCAGGGTGCGCACGAACGCCCGCTGTTCGGCGGGCCGGGTGCCGAGACCGTAGCCCGTGGTCAGCAGCAGCTCTCCGCCCTTGAGCAGCGAGGCGATGTGCGGCACCTCGCCCGCGTGCACCCAGCGCACGGTCCGCCCGAGCCGCTCGGCGCCCGCCAGCACCTCCGGCAGCCCGCTGCGCAGCCCCGGCAGCTCCAGCGCCCGCCGCACGGTGATCCCGGCGCCCTGGGTGTCGTGCGCGCTGTCCGTCCCGCTGTCCATGTGCCGGACGCTACCCGCGTGGGTGCGTCCCGGACATCTCCGGCGGGGCTCCGAAACGATCACCTTCCGGATCCCGCGGGGGGATCTCCCCGGATTAGCGCGTGATCGACCGGGTACGGCGCCGTCATGGACATGAGCGTGGTGGCGGTAGGCCGGGAGGACGACAGTCCGGTCGAGGAGCCGTTGCGGGTCGCGGTGCTCGCCGACCGGCTCGGGTACCGGGAGGTCTGGGCGGGCGAGGGACCCACGTGGGATTCGTTCGTTCTGGCGGCGGGGATCGGAGCGGCCACCGAGCGGGTCGCGCTGACCGCCGGACCCGTGCCGGTGTCGGTGCGCGATCCGCTCACCATCGTCCGGGGCGCCGCCTCCACCGCGGCCGTCACCGGCCGGCCCGTCGGCGTGGCCCTGGGCACCTCCAGCAAGCGGGTCGTCGAGGGCGTGCACGGCCGGCCGCGGACCCGGCCCGCGGCGGCCCTCGCGGAGTCGGCAGCGGCCGTACGGGCGCTGATGGACAGCGTGCCGGGCGAGCCTGTCGTGCCCGGCAGCGGTTTCCCGCGCCGGCTGCCCCCGCCCGGAGGCACGGTCACCGTCGCGGCGTTCGGGGAGCGGGCGGTCGCCGCCGCCGTCGCGTACTCCGACCGGATGCTGCTCGACCTCGTCTCGCCCGAGCAGGTCCGGATGCTGCGCGGCCGGATGCTCGCGGCCGCGGAGAAGGCGGGCCGTACGCCGCCGCGGCTGGCCGCCTGGCTCCCCGCCGCGGTCGATCCGGAGCCGGAGACGCTCACGCAGGTCCTGCGCAGCGTCGTCGGCTACCTCGCGGTGCCGGGCTACAGCGACGTGTTCGTCGACGCGGGGTTCGCGGAGGTCGTCGAGCTGGCCGCCAAGGGCGCCGACGCCGACACGCTGCTGCGGGCCCTACCGGCCGAGGCCGCCGGCACGGTCGCCCTCGTCGGCGACGCCGACACCGTGCGCGCCCGTATCGCCGCCTACGCCGAGGCCGGACTGGACGAGATAGCCCTCGTCCCGGCCACGGCCGGCGACCCCGCGGGTGAGCGCACGCTCATGGCCCTCAGGCCGGAGTGACATCCGCTGGGGCACGCTCACGGTCCTCAGGTCGCAGTGACATCCGCTGGGGCACGCTCATGGCCCTCAGGCCGCAGTGACATCCGCGGGGGCACGCTCACGGTCCTCAGGTCGCAGTGACATCCGCTGGGGCACGCTCATGGCCCTCAGGCCGCAGTGACACCCCGGGGCCGCCCCGCTCAGCCGCCGTAGGCGCCCGAAGCGGTCAGACGCAGAGCCGTGTCGATCAGCGGCACGTGGCTGAACGCCTGCGGGAAGTTGCCGACCTGGCGCTGCAGGCGCGGGTCCCACTCCTCGGCCAGCAGACCGAGGTCGTTGCGCAGCGACAGCAGCTTCTCGAACAGCTTGCGGGCCTCGTCCACGCGGCCGATCATCGCCAGGTCGTCGGCCATCCAGAACGAGCAGGCCAGGAACGCGCCCTCGTCGCCGGGCAGACCGTCGACGTTCTCGTCCCCGCTGGTGGTCGGGTAGCGCAGGATGAAGCCGTCCGACGTGGACAGCTCACGCTGGATCGCCTCGATCGTGCCGATGACCCGCTTGTCGTCCGGCGGCAGGAAGCCCATCTGCGGGATCAGCAGCAGCGAGGCGTCCAGCTCCTTCGAGCCGTACGACTGCGTGAAGGTGTTGCGCTCCTTGTCGTAGCCCCGCTCGCACACGTCCCGGTGGATGTCGTCGCGCAGCTCCCGCCAGCGCTCCAGCGGGCCGTCCGCGTCGCCGGACTCGATCAGCTTGATCGTGCGGTCGACCGCCACCCAGGCCATCACCTTGGAGTGCACGAAGTGGCGGCGCGGTCCGCGCACCTCCCAGATGCCCTCGTCCGGCTCCTGCCAGTGGTCCTCCAGGTAGCGGATCAGCTTCAGCTGGAGCAGCGAGGCGTAGTCGTTGCGCGCGAGGCCCGTCATGTGGGCCAGGTGCAGGGCCTCGGTGACCTCGCCGTACACGTCCAGCTGGAGCTGGTGGGCCGCGCCGTTGCCGACCCGGACCGGGGTGGAGTTCTCGTAGCCCGGCAGCCAGTCCAGCTCCGCCTCGCCGAGCTCGCGCTCGCCGGCGATGCCGTACATGATCTGCAGGTTCTCCGGGTCGCCGGCCACCGCCCGCAGCAGCCACTCGCGCCAGGCACGGGCCTCCTCGCGGTAGCCGGTGCGCAGCAGCGAGGACAGGGTGATCGCCGCGTCGCGCAGCCAGGTGTAGCGGTAGTCCCAGTTGCGGACGCCGCCGATGTCCTCCGGCAGGGAGGTGGTGGGCGCTGCGACGATGCCGCCGGTCGGGGCGTAGGTCAGGGCCTTCAGCGTGATCAGCGAGCGCACCACGGCCTCGCGGTAGGGGCCGTGGTACGTACAGTGGTCGACCCACTCGCGCCAGAAGTCCTCCGTCGCCTCCAGCGACTGCTCCGGCTCGGGCAGCGGCGGCGGCTCCTTGTGCGAGGGCTCCCAGGAGATCGTGAACGCGATCCGGTCACCCGGCGCGACCGTGAAGTCCGCGTACGTCGTCAGCGACTTGCCGTACGTCTCCGCGGATGTGTCGAACCACACGGAGTCGGGGCCCGCGACGGCCACCGTGCGCCCCTCGTGCTTGTGCACCCACGGCACCACCCGCCCGTAGGAGAACCGCATCCGCAGCGCCGAGCGCATCGGCACGCGGCCCGAGACGCCCTCCACGATCCGGATCAGCTGCGGGGCACCGTCACGCGGCGGCATGAAGTCCGTCACCCGGACCGTGCCCCGCTGGGTGTCCCACTCGGACTCCAGGATCAGCGAGTCGCCCCGGTAGCTGCGCCGCGCGGCGGTGGGGGGCTGCTGGTCGGAGGCGTAGGCGGGTCCGAGCCGCCAGAAGCCGTGCTCCTCGTTGCCCAGCAGGCCGGCGAAGATGGCGTGCGAGTCGAAGCGGGGCAGGCACAGCCAGTCGACTGTCCCGTCCCGGCAGACCAGGGCAGCGGTCTGCATGTCTCCGATGAGTGCGTAGTCTTCGATGCGCCCGGCCACGTGCAACTCCAGTCGAACGGCCACGTCACCCCACGAGGGGGCTGTCGCTAGTGCGGTCAAGGGGGGTTTTCAGCAGGTCTTGCAATGCGTCATTGAGCGATGAAGCAAAACAGGTCGCTCAGCCGTGATGCAAAGCGCCAATTGTTGCTCAACGAACTGACGAGCTCACGTTGTTCCGGTGTTCACGGGCGGGGGGTGGTGCCGTTGGGCCGGACGGGCTCGGCAGCGAGTGTCCGAGCAGGATACGACGCACGCGGATGATCCGGGTGCCCGTCCGGACAAGGGGAGTACGTCGAACGAGTGAGCAACGGGTGAGGAAGCGGTGAGGGTGGCCGCCTCCGTGTCGGGATGTGTGCGGAGCGTGGCCGGAAGCCACCGTCCCGCGGCGCTGATACGCTGGTAGCCCGTGGACCGGTGGGCCCCTTCCCGACAGGGAACCCCCGAACCGCAGCGACGGCACCCCGGAGTTTTCCGGCGGGCAGCCGTACCGCACCCCCAGACCGCGACCACGGGAGCCCCGTCTTGGCCATGCCGCCCGCCGCTTTTCGTAATTCGACGACCAAGCACATCTTCGTCACCGGGGGTGTCGCCTCCTCGCTCGGCAAGGGCCTGACGGCCTCCAGCCTCGGCATGCTGCTCAAGGCCCGCGGTCTGCGCGTCGTGATGCAGAAGCTCGACCCGTACCTGAACGTGGACCCGGGCACGATGAACCCCTTCCAGCACGGTGAGGTGTTCGTCACCAACGACGGCGCCGAGACCGACCTGGACATCGGCCACTACGAGCGCTTCCTCGACCGCGACCTCGACGGCTCCGCGAACGTCACCACCGGCCAGGTCTACAACACCGTGATCGCCAAGGAGCGGCGCGGCGAGTACCTGGGCGACACCGTGCAGGTCATCCCGCACATCACCAACGAGATCAAGCACCGCATCCGCCGCATGGCGACGGACGAGGTCGACGTCGTGATCACCGAGGTCGGCGGCACGGTCGGCGACATCGAGTCGCTGCCGTTCCTGGAGACCGTCCGCCAGGTCCGTCACGAGGTCGGCCGTGACAACGTCTTCGTCGTCCATATCTCGCTCCTGCCGTACATCGGCCCCTCGGGTGAGCTGAAGACGAAGCCCACCCAGCACTCGGTTGCGGCCCTGCGCAACATCGGTATCCAGCCGGACGCGATCGTGCTGCGCTGCGACCGCGAGGTGCCCACCGCGATCAAGCGCAAGATCTCCCTGATGTGCGACGTCGACGAGGCCGCCGTCGTGGCCTGCCCCGACGCCCGCTCGATCTACGACATCCCGAAGACGGTGCACGGCGAGGGCCTGGACGCCTACGTCGTCCGCAAGCTGGACCTGCCCTTCCGTGACGTCGACTGGACGACCTGGGACGACCTGCTCGACCGCGTCCACAACCCCGACCACGAGATCACCCTCGCCCTGGTCGGCAAGTACATCGACCTGCCCGACGCCTACCTGTCGGTCACCGAGGCGCTGCGCGCCGGCGGCTTCGCCAACCGCGCCCGCGTGAAGATCAAGTGGGTCACCTCCGACGACTGCAAGACCCCGGCCGGTGCCGCCCAGCAGCTCGGCGACGTCGACGGCATCTGCATCCCCGGCGGCTTCGGCGACCGCGGTGTGCTCGGCAAGGTCGGTGCGATCAAGTACGCCCGCGAGAACAAGATCCCGCTGCTCGGCCTCTGTCTCGGCCTGCAGTGCATCGTGATCGAGGCCGCGCGCAACCTGGCCGACGTCACCGACGCGAACTCCACCGAGTTCGACCCGGCCACCTCCCACCCGGTCATCTCCACCATGGCCGAACAGCTCGACATCGTCGCCGGTGAGGGCGACATGGGCGGCACCATGCGGCTCGGCATGTACCCGGCGAAGCTGGCCGAGGGGTCGATCGTGCGCGAGGTGTACGACGGCAAGGAGTACGTCGAGGAGCGCCACCGGCACCGCTACGAGGTGAACAACGCCTACCGCGCCGAGCTGGAGAAGAAGGCGGGCATCCTGTTCTCCGGCACCTCGCCGGACGGCAAGCTCGTCGAGTACGTCGAGTACCCGCGCGACGTCCACCCGTACCTGGTCGCCACGCAGGCCCACCCGGAGCTGCGCTCGCGTCCGACGCGTCCGCACCCGCTGTTCGCCGGGCTCGTCAAGGCCTCGGTCGAACGGAAGATTTCGAAGTAACACACCAGTTGTACGGTGGCCGGGGTGCATCCCTTCAAAGGGTGTGCACCCCGGTTTCGTTTCGGCAGGTCGTGGCACGTGGAAGGACAGGCATGACGATCAAGGACATCCCGGAGGAATGGGAGATCCGGGCGACGGAGACCCCCTTCACGGGCAACAAGACCTCCGTCCGCACCGACGACGTGGTCATGCCCGACGGCACCGTGGTCGGCCGTGACTACCAGGTCCACCCCGGCTCCGTGGCCGTCCTCGCCCTCGACGAGGCCGACCGTGTGCTCGTCCTGCGCCAGTACCGCCACCCCGTGCGCCACAAGCTGTGGGAGATCCCGGCCGGTCTGCTCGACGTCCCCGGCGAGAACCCGCTGCACGCCGCGCAGCGCGAGCTGTACGAAGAAGCGCACGTCAAGGCCGAGGACTGGCGGGTGCTGACCGACGTCTACACCACGCCCGGCGGCTGCGACGAGGCCGTCCGGATCTTCCTCGCGCGGGACCTGTCCGAGGCCGAGGGGGAGCGGTTCGCGGTCGCGGAGGAAGAGGCCGACATGGAACTCGACCGGGTGCCGGTCGAGGATCTCGTGCGGGGTGTGCTGGCCGGCGAGCTCCACAACAACTGCCTCGTCGTGGGCGTCCTCTCCTTGGTCGCCGCGCGGGCCGGTGACGGGCTGGACGCCCTGCGCCCGGCCCAGGCTCCCTGGCCGGCGCGTCCGTTCGAGGCGTAGCGCTCCGCTGGGAGGGCCGTGACAGGCGGGTGCCGCGAAGGTCGTCGGTCGGGTGCGGCGTCGCCGTGGCCGGTCGCGCAGTTCCCCGCGCCCCTTTGAGGCGCGGCGTGGTTGGTCGCGCGGTTCCCCGCGCCCTTTTGAGGTGCGGCGTGGTTGGTCGCGCGGTTCCCCGCGCCCTTTTGAGGTGCGGCGTGGTTGGTCGCGCGGTTCCCCGCGCCCCTTTGAGGCGCGACCCCGAAGCCGGTCAGTCCTACGATCTGCTGATCCGATCGGGGGATGCGGGCGCCGTGCCCGCCGTGCTCTTCCGGGGGCGTTGCAGAGCGTGAACTAGGCTCTGGGGCACGCCCGAACCGGAGTCCCGGCGGGCTTGCGTGTGCGGTGGGACGGGAGTGTGGCCCGTGACGGATCAGGTCGTGGAGACAGGCGACGTGCGGCCGGCCGGGCCCGCTGCCGGGGCGAGCGAGTTCCTCGGCCGCACGCGGGAGTTGAAGGAACTGTGCGCCGACATCGAGCGCGCCGGACTGGACACCCTGGCCGGCCGCAAGGCGCCCCGCGCACGCGTGCTGCTCATCGCCGGCCGGCCCGGTTCGGGCCGCACCGCACTCGCCGAGGAACTCGTCCGGCAGGTCGCGCACCGTTACCCCGACGGGGTACTGCGCGCCGGCCTCACCGAACCCGACGGCACCCCCGTCCCCGCCGGACGCGCCGCCCGGGACCTCCTCACCGCCCTGGACGAGCAGGCACCGGCCGGGGCCTGCGAGGAGGACCTCACCCACGCTCTGCGCACCGCCCTGGCCGACCGCCGGGCGCTGCTCCTGCTGGACGACGCGGCCGACGCCGAGCAGGTCGACGCCCTGCTGCCCGACACCCCCGACTGCCTGGTCGTCGCGGTCTCCGAGGGCCCGCTCACCGGCATCTCCGACGTCCGCCCCTGCACCCTGGGCGGACTGGACGCCAAGTCCGGAGTGGAACTGCTGACCCGGCACACCGGCTCGGTCCGCATCACCGTCGACCCCCGGGCCGCCGAGGGCCTCGCCGAGGAGTGCCAGGGGCAGCCCGCCGCGCTGATGCTGGCGGGCGGCTGGCTCGCGGCACGCCCCAAGGCCGCCGTCTCCGACCTGGCCAAGCAGCTGCGCGCCGACGACTCCGAGGGCACCGCCCTGACCCGGGTCTTCCGGCTCGCCCACGCCGCCCTGAACCCGACCGCCGCCCGGATGCTGCGCCTGCTCGCCCTCGCCCCGGCCGGCCTCGTCGACCCGCAGACCGCGTCGGCGCTCGTCGGCTGCTCGGTCGACAGCGCCCGCACCACCCTCGACGACTTCGTCGCCCTGGGCTTCCTGCACGCGGTGGACTCCCCGCTGCCGCAGTACGAGGTGCCCGGCTGTCTGCACCCGCAGCTGCGGATCCTCGCCGAGCACCACGAACGCCCGGCCGATCTCCAGCTGGCCCGCGCCCGCATGCTGGAGCGCACCGTCCGACTGCTCCAGGCCTGCCGGGCGATCACCGAGACCGACAGCCCGCAGGCCCGCCAGAAGCTCCTCGACATGCCACGCGCGCTGCGCTTCCCCACTCCGCGGGCGGCCGCCGACTGGCTGCGCCTGACCCGCCCCGCCCTGCTGGCCTCGGCCCGGCTCGCGGTCGCCGACGGGGAGCTGGACACCCTGGCCCGACGGCTGATGTCCCAGCTGGTCCGGGCGATGGCGGCGCACATCGGCACCCAGGCCGCCGCGCCCGACCTCTACGACATCCACGGCATGGTCCTCGACGTCGCCGAGCGCCGGAACCTGCCCCGCGAGCGGGCCGCCGCCCTGCTGAACCTCGGCGACCTCGACGCCCGCACCGGCCGCACGGCCGACGCCCTGGTGCGCTACCGGGCCGCGCTGGACGCCGGGCGCGAGGTGAACGACCCGTACGCGACCGGCCGCGCGATGGAATCCGTAGGCGGCGCGCACCTGGAGCTCGGCGACTTCGACCGGGCCGCCGACTGGTTCGGCCGTGCCCTGGTCGAGCGACTCGCCCGGGGCGAGCGCGGCGAGGCCGCCCGGCTCTACGGGCGCATCGCCGCCGCACACACCCATGCGGGCCGCTACGGCGAAGCCCTGCGGAACTGGCGCGCGGCGATCGCCGGGCACCGCAAGAACGGCGACGTGGCCGCCCAGGCCCGGGCCCTGAGCGAGCTGGCACGGGTCCAGGGGTACGCGGGCCGTCCCGAGGAGTCGCTGCGCACCTGCCGGGAGGCCGTGGAGTGGGCGCGGCGCGCCGAGGACCCGCGGCTGCAGGCGGCCCTGCACCTGCGGGTCGCCGACACCCTCGAACGCCTGGGTGATCCCGCGTCGGCGGGGCTGCACCGGGGCGCCGCCGAGCGGATTCTCGGCGACTCAAACCTTCAAAACGACCCTGACGCCTGCGAAATCCGTACCACATCAGCTGAAGATTGATGCAATGAAAGGCTAGACAGCGAGAACACCTTCATTAGACTGGCTCTGCCGCACGTTCTCCTGCGGTCTCTCCCGGTGTGCCCGTGCGTGCCCGGGTATGTCTAAGTAAGACCCCCCGTACCCTCTGAGCCAAGGACCGTGATCGACGTGAAGGTCGGCATCCCCCGCGAGGTCAAGAACAACGAGTTCCGGGTGGCCATCACCCCCGCCGGCGTGCACGAGCTGGTGCGCCACGGCCACCAGGTCGTCATCGAGCGCGACGCCGGCGTCGGCTCCTCGATCATGAACGAGGAGTACGTCGCCGCGGGTGCGCAGATCCTCGGCACCGCCGACGAGGTGTGGGCCACCGCCGACCTGCTGCTGAAGGTCAAGGAGCCCATCGCCGAGGAGTACCACCGCCTCCGCAAGGACCAGACGCTCTTCACCTACCTGCACCTGGCCGCCTCCAAGGAGTGCACGGACGCCCTGCTGGAGTCCGGCACCACGGCCATCGCCTACGAGACCGTCGAGCTGCCGAGCCGCGCGCTGCCGCTGCTCGCCCCGATGTCCGAGGTCGCGGGCCGGCTGGCCCCGCAGGTCGGCGCCTACCACCTGATGCGCGCCAACGGCGGCCGCGGCGTGCTGCCCGGCGGTGTCCCCGGCGTGCTGGCCGGCCGCGCCGTCGTGATCGGCGGCGGTGTCTCCGGCTGGAACGCCGCGCAGATCGCCATCGGCATGGGCTTCCACGTGACCTTGCTCGACAAGGACATCAACAAGCTCCGCGAGGCCGACAAGGTCTTCGGTACGAAGATCCAGACCGTCGTCTCGAACGCCTTCGAACTGGAGAAGGCCTGCCTGGAGGCCGACCTCGTCATCGGCGCGGTGCTGATCCCCGGCGCCAAGGCCCCGAAGCTGGTCACCAACGAGCTCGTCTCGCGCATGAAGCCCGGGAGTGTCCTTGTCGACATCGCGATCGACCAGGGCGGCTGCTTCGAGGACTCCCGTCCGACCACCCACGCCGAGCCGGCCTTCCAGGTCCACAACTCGGTCTTCTACTGCGTCGCCAACATGCCCGGCGCGGTGCCCAACACCTCCACCTACGCGCTGACCAACGCGACGCTGCCGTACATCGTCGAACTGGCCAACCACGGCTGGGCGGACGCGCTGCGCCGCGACCCGGCGCTGGCCAAGGGTCTCAACACCCACGATGGCAAGGTCGTTTACCGCGAGGTCGCCGAGGCGCACGGCGTGGAGCACGTGGAGCTGACCTCGCTGCTCGGCTGAGCCGCCCGCCGCCCCTAGCCGGTAAGTCGGCTAAGTAACCAACCGGCAAAGGCGATACGTCAACACAGGTCGTCAACGCCGCGCACCCGGCCGGACCTTGCCCGACAAGGTCCGGCCGGATGTGTGTATGGTCACTTCGCGATTCTCGAGCAACTCGCCTCGAACGTAACCCTTCAACCGATTCGCACACCGGTGAAACCTGCCGTGCGACGGCCGTACGCCCTTGACAGCGGGATGTTTCATTGCCGACACATCGGGCCGGGTCCGGCGGATTGTGTTGCTGCGGACGCCCGACACGCCATAGAGTCGCCAGCTGTCGGCATGGTGCCACGCTGACCTGTCTAGAAGTTTCCTGGTCACCAAGGAGGTAAGACGACTTGTGAATGAGTCGACATTTACTCCCGGGGGTGGCCAACCAGGAATGCCTGCACGGGACCAGGAGCCCGCGGGGTTCGCGGCTGTCGGCTCCGTCGCTGTGCGCACCTTCGCAGCCCACCAGAGTCAGCAGGCGACTCACACTGCACACCAGAAGATGGATGGCCATCACGTGAACGCCATGGCCGGCGACGGAAGTGGCGCGCCCCACAACCACTTCGCCGACTACGACGAACTGCCCGAGGGGCACTTCTACGACCCCGACGCGGAGTACGAGCCCGACCCCGAGTACGCGGCCACTCTCGCGCCCGACGCGGCCAGACAGCGCCGGGAGCGTGTGGGCCCGACCGGGCGGCCGCTGCCGTACTTCCCGATCCCGGGACCGCTGCCCGAACACGGCCCCGCGAAGATCATCGCGATGTGCAACCAGAAGGGCGGCGTCGGCAAGACCACGTCGACCATCAACCTGGGTGCCGCGCTCGCGGAGTACGGACGCCGGGTCCTGCTCGTGGACTTCGACCCGCAGGGCGCGCTGTCGGTCGGACTCGGCGTCAACCCGATGGAGCTCGACCTCACCGTCTACAACCTGCTCATGGAGCGGGGGATGGCGGCCGACGAGGTGCTGCTGAAGACGGCGGTCCCCAACATGGACCTGCTGCCCAGCAACATCGACCTGTCGGCGGCCGAGGTCCAGCTGGTCTCCGAGGTCGCCCGCGAGTCGACGCTGCAGCGCGCTCTGAAGCCGCTGCTGCCCGACTACGACTTCATCGTCATCGACTGCCAGCCCTCGCTCGGCCTGCTCACGGTGAACGCCCTGACGGCCGCGCACAAGGTGATAGTGCCGCTGGAGTGCGAGTTCTTCGCGCTGCGCGGTGTGGCCCTGCTGACGGAGACCATCGAGAAGGTCCAGGAACGGCTCAACCCGGAGCTGGAGCTCGACGGCATCCTCGCCACCATGTACGACTCGCGCACGGTGCACAGCCGTGAGGTGCTCGCGCGGGTGGTCGAGGCCTTCGACGACCACGTCTACCACACGGTCATCGGGCGCACGGTCCGCTTCCCGGAGACCACGGTCGCCGGCGAGCCGATCACCACGTACGCCTCCAACTCCGTCGGTGCCGCCGCCTACCGCCAGCTCGCCAGGGAGGTGCTCGCCCGGTGTCACGCCGAGTGAGTCTGCCGGGGGCCGACGAACTCTTCCGTACGACAGGGGGTATGGCGCTTCAGTCGTCCCAGCCCAGGCGTCAGGCCAACGGCGACGCCAGGGTGCCCGCTCCGGCGGGGGAGGGCGACGCGGCGGCCGCCGCTGCGGAGGACGCGCCGCAGGCGGTGCCCGCGCAGGGCGGTGACGGCGAGGGTCCGGAGCATGTCGCGGCGGACGCGGAGCCGGCCGAGGCCGGGGAGGGCCACAGCCGTTCCGCGGCCGCCGAGCGCTCCGGCGCCGCCCGTCGGCAGGCGGCGCAGGAAGGTTCTGCCGCCGGTGCGGCAGCGGCCGCGCCCCGCAAGCGTGGGCGGAACCCCTCGCGCCGCCCCAGCGGTCGTGAGCGGCACGACGAGAAGATCACGGTCTACGTGTCGGCCGAGGAGCTCATGGACCTCGAACACGCCCGTCTCGTCCTCCGCGGCGAGCACGGTCTGGCCGTGGACCGCGGGCGCATCGTCCGCGAGGCGGTCGCGGTGGTCCTCGCCGACCTGGAGACCCGCGGAGACGCCAGCATCCTCGTACGGCGACTGCGCGGGCGGTAGCGGTAGCCTGCGGGGGCCATGACCTCGAACGCTTCCCCACCTCCCCCCGGCGGCCGGCCCGGCCGCCGGCGTGCGCTGGGGCGGGGAGCGGCGGCCCCGGCGACCGAGCAGCCCGGGGCTCCCGCGGCGGCGGACCGTGCGGGTCCGCCGGTTGAGCAGCGTGGGCCGGTAGTGGAGGCGGACCGTGCGGGTCCGCCGGTTGAGCAGCGTGGGCCGGTTGTGGCGGCGGACTCTGCAGTTCCGTCGGTCGGGCAGCGTGGGCCGGTTGTGGATGTGGACCGTGCGGGTCTGTCGGTCGGGCAGCCGAAGGAGGCGGTCCCGGCCGGGGTGGCGCCTGCGGGCGCCGCGGCCGGGCCGGGCGAGGCTTCCGGAGGCGCCCCGGGCTCGCAGCCCCCGGCCGACGACGCCGAAGCTGCGGACGGCGGGGTCTTCAAAGTCCGGCTCGCCAACTTCGAGGGGCCCTTCGATCTGCTGTTGCAGTTGATCTCGCGGCACAAGCTGGACGTCACCGAGGTCGCGCTGTCGAAGGTGACCGACGAGTTCATGGCGTACATCCGGGCGATGGGGCCGGACTGGGACCTGGACGAGACGACCGAGTTCCTGGTCGTCGCCGCCACCCTGCTCGACCTGAAGGCCGCGCGGCTGCTGCCCGCCGCCGAGGTGGAGGACGAGGGCGATCTCGCCCTGCTCGAAGCACGGGACCTGCTGTTCGCCCGGCTGCTGCAGTACCGCGCGTACAAGCAGATCGCCGACATCTTCAGCGGGCGGCTCGACGACGAGGCCCGGCGCTACCCCCGGACCGTCGGACTCGAAGCACACCACGCCGAGCTGCTGCCCGACGTCGTCATCAGCATCGGCGCGGAGGGCTTCGCCAAACTCGCCGTGAAGGCGATGCAGCCCCGACCCAAGCCGCAGGTCTACGTCGACCACATCCACGCCCCGCTGGTCAGCGTGCAGGAGCAGGCGCAGATCGTCGTCGCCCGGCTCAGGGAGCTCGGCGAGGCCGGCTTCCGGTCCCTCGTGGCGGACACCGACGACACCCTGACCGTCGTGGCGAGGTTCCTCGCCCTGCTGGAGCTGTACCGCGAGAAGGCCGTGGCCCTGGAGCAGGAGACCGCGCTCGGGGAGCTGCGCGTGCGGTGGACCGGCGGGGACGGGGACGAGGCACCGACCGTCACCGACGAGTTCGACCGGCCGCCCGAGCCGCCGAAGGAGGAGAAGAAGGCGTGAGCGAGCGAACGACCGACCTGCCGGCCGGACTGCGTACCGTCGCCGATCTCGACCTCAAGCCCGCCCTGGAGGCCGTCCTCATGGTCGTGGACGAGCCCGCGACCGAGGAGCACCTCGCGAAGATACTGGAGCGGCCGAGGCGCCAGATCGCGGACGCCCTGCGCGAGCTGGCCGACGAGTACACCGTCCAGGGCCGCGGTTTCGAGCTGCGCTATGTCGCCAACGGCTGGCGCTTCTACACCCGGGCCGCCTTCGCGCCGGCCGTCGAGCGCTTCGTCCTGGACGGGCAGCAGGCCCGCCTCACCCAGGCCGCCCTGGAGACCCTGGCCGTCGTCGCCTACCGCCAGCCGGTCAGCCGCAGCAGGGTCTCGGCGGTACGCGGAGTGAACTGCGACGGCGTCATGCGCACCCTCCTCCAGCGGGGACTGACAGAGGAGGCGGGCACGGAACCCGAAACAGGTGCGATCCTGTACAGGACGACGAACTACTTCCTGGAGCGGATGGGCCTGCGCGGTCTGGACGAGCTCCCGGAGCTCGCGCCCTTCCTCCCCGAGGCGGAGGCGATCGAGGCCGAGACCCAGGAGGGCGTACCGTCGTTCGACCCGGACGCGCCTGACGACGACGCCCCGGGCAGCCCGGTGAGCCCGGGGACCCACGACGAAGACGACCAGACGGAACTTTGATGCGAAGCAGCAGCGGCAGGAACAGCAGCGGAAACAACGGCGGGAGCCGTGGTGGCAACAGCGGCGGCCGCGGCGGGAGTGGTGGTGGTCGCGGCAACTTCCGCGGCGCCGGCAACAACCGCGACGACAAGCAGGGCAGTGGCCGTCCGAAGAAGCCGCGCCCGGAGGAGCGCCGCTACGACGTGGGCCCCGGGGCGACCAAGGACGGCCCCAAGGCCGGGCGTGGCGGCGCGGCCCGCGGTGGCGCCAAGGGCGGCCCCAAGCAGCCCCAGAAGCAGGGGCGTACGGCCCCGGCGCGCCCGCGTGAGTACGAGGCGCAGGTCGAGGAGCGCAACCGCGACCGGTACGCCGGGAAGAAGGAGGTCAAGCTCCCGAAGACCTTCCCCGGCGCCGAGCAGGAGGGTGAGCGGCTGCAGAAGGTCCTCGCCCGCGCGGGCTTCGGCTCCCGGCGCTCCTGCGAGGAGCTGATCGAGCAGGCCCGGGTCGAGATCAACGGCGAGATCGTCCTGGAGCAGGGGCGGCGCGTCGACCCGGAGAAGGACGAGATCAAGGTCGACGGCCTGACCGTCGCGACGCAGAGCTACCAGTTCTTCTCGCTCAACAAGCCCGCCGGTGTCGTGTCCACGATGGAGGACCCGGAGGGCCGGCAGTGCCTCGGTGACTACGTCACCAACCGCGAGACCCGGCTCTTCCACGTCGGCCGGCTCGACACCGAGACCGAGGGCGTCATCCTGCTCACCAACCACGGCGAGCTGGCCCACCGGCTGACGCACCCGAAGTACGGCGTGAAGAAGACCTACCTCGCACACATCGTCGGTCCCATCCCGCGCGACCTGGGCAAGCAGCTCAAGGACGGCATCCAGCTGGAGGACGGCTACGCCCGCGCGGACCACTTCCGGGTCGTCCAGCAGACCGGCAAGAACTACCTCGTCGAGGTCACCCTCCACGAGGGCCGCAAGCACATCGTGCGCCGGATGCTCGCGGAGGCCGGCTTCCCGGTCGACAAGCTGGTCCGGGTCGCCTTCGGGCCGATCACCCTGGGCGACCAGAAGTCGGGCTGGCTGCGGCGGCTGTCCAACACGGAGGTCGGGATGCTGATGCAGGAGGTCGACCTCTAGAGTCCGCGTCGCCCCGAGGGCTTGTGAGCGACCCGCACCCCCTTTTATAGTCGTGCTGACTATTAAAGGGGGTGTTGGTGTTCGCCATGGACGGCTACGACGAGTACGCCCACGAACCCTTCGCGGTGACCGTCGACCTCGCAGTGTTCACCCTCCGGGAGGGCGCGCTGCACGTGCTGCTCGTCGAGCGCGGGCAGGAGCCGTACGCCGGGCGTTGGGCCCTGCCCGGCGGGTTCGTGCAGCCGGACGAGTCCGCGGAGACGGCCGCCCGGCGTGAACTCGCCGAGGAGACCGGCCTGTCCGACGTCTCCGGGCTGCATCTGGAGCAGCTGCGGACCTACAGCGAGCCCGGCCGCGATCCCCGGATGCGGGTCGTGTCGGTCGCCTTCGCCGCACTGCTGCCCGACGCACCCGAGGCGCACGGCGGCAGTGACGCCGCGCAGGCCCGCTGGATGCCGTACGGGACGGCCGGGCCGCTCGCCTTCGACCACGACCGCATCCTGGCCGACGCCCACGACCGCGTCGGCGCCAAGTTCGAGTACACCTGCCTCGCCACCGCCTTCTGCCCGCCCGAGTTCACCCTCGGCGAGCTCCAGCAGGTCTACGAGACGGTATGGGGCACCGAGCTCGACCGGCCCAATTTCCGGCGCAAGGTGCTCGCCACCCCCGGCTTCGTCGAAGCCGTCCCGGGCGCCGCGCGACTGACCGGCGGCCGCGGCAAGCCCGCCGCGCTGTACCGCGCCGGGACCGCCACCGCCCTCCACCCACCCCTCCTCCGGCCCACCCGGGAAGGACGCCCCGCATGACCACGCTCGTCCACAAGCAGGCCGCCACCGGAGCGCTCACGGGCCTGGCCCTCGGGGATGCGCTGGGATACCCGACCGAGTTCCACGACGTACCGTCGATCCTCGCCACGTTCGGACCGTGGCGGCAGCTGGAGTTGCCGCAGCGCGCCACCGTCTCGGACGACACCCAGATGACGCTGGCGCTGGGCCGCGCGGTGCGGACGGCGATGGACCGGGGCGTGCTCGCCCCGCTGCGGCTGGTGCGGCCCCTGCGTGAGGAGTTCGTGGACTGGTACCAGTCCCCTGAGAACAACCGGGCTCCGGGCCGCACCTGCATGAAGGCCTGCTGTCTGTTGAAGGACGAGTCCCGCCCCTGGCAGGACGCCAGCCAGACCGAATCCAAGGGCTGCGGCGCCAACATGCGCGTCGCGCCGCTGGGCCTGGTGTCCGGCCTGAGTGACGAACAGCGCGCGGGCGCCGCCCAGTTGCAGTCCGCCCTCACCCACGGGCACCCCACCGCGCTCGCCGCGTCCGACCTCACCGCGCACGCCGTACGCCTGCTCGCGCAGGGCGCCGAGCCGACCGGGCTGATCGGCCTGCTCCGCTCGTACGCCCTGGAGAACCGCAGTCGCTACCACGAGCGCTGGCTCGGTGACCTGTGGCGGCGGGCCGGGGACCCGAGCCCCGAGCAGTTCATGTCCCGCGGCTGGGACGAGTGCCTGGAGGTCCTCGAACGGCTCCGGCACGCCGTGGGCACCGTCTCGCCGGAGACCGACCCGTGTCTGGCCACAGGCGAGGGCTGGATCGCCGAGGAGGCCCTGGCGACCGGGCTGCTGTGCTTCCTGCTCTTCGTCGACGAGCCGGTGACGGCCCTGCGCCGCGCCGCCTGCACGGCCGGCGACTCGGACTCGATCGCCTGCCTGACGGGCGCCTTCGCGGGCGCGTACCTGGGCGCGGAGGCCTGGCCCACCGAGTGGGCCGACCGCGTCGAGTACCGGAGCGACCTGCTCACCCTCGGGGCCCTGTGGGACGCGTGACGGCCCGGTGCCGGGTGCGGGCCCTCAGGCCAGACGGATCGAGTTCCCCTCCACGGTGATCTGCTCGGCGGGCAGCGGCTGGGTCGCCGGGCCGTGGGTCACCGCGCCGTCGGCGATCTTGAACTTGCTGCCGTGGCAGGGGCAGTTGATCGTGCCGCCTGAGACGGACCCCACGGTGCAGCGCTGATGGGTGCAGATCGCCGAGAAGGCTTTGAACCGGCCCTGCTCCGGCTGGGTGACCACGACCTCCTCGTCCTTGAAGATCTTCCCGCCGCCGACCGGGATCTCGTCGATGTTGGCCAGGACCTGCCCGGCGGGGCCGGCCGTCGTGTCCTGGCCGGTGGGGGAGCCCGTCGACGCGGAACCGCTGTCGTCGCCGCCCCCGCCGCAGGCCGCGACGAGTGCCGCGGCACCCGTGGCGCCGGTCGCGAGGAGAACCGTGCGGCGCGTGGTCTCGTGGGTCATGTCGTCACTCCGAACGTGCAAAAGGCTTGAATCGGAATTCATGTCATCTAGGCACTGAACTTACCCAAAGGTGTCGTTCCCGGCGTCTCACCGGGCGGGCGCCGCGCACCCGCGTCGCGCGGGCTGACTAGGCTGGTCGGACGTAGAGCGACACGCACGTCAGCAAGGAGCATCGCCGTGGCGGTACGAGCGGTCCGGGGCGCCGTCCAACTGGAACGGGACGAGGCCGGGCACATGGACGAGCAGGTCGGAGCCCTGCTCACGGAGATCCTGGAGCGCAACGATCTCGCCGCCGACGACCTGATCAGCATCTGGTTCACGGCCACGCCCGATCTGCGCAGCGACTTCCCGGCCGCGGCCGCCCGCAAGCTGGGCATCGTCGACGTGCCGCTGATCTGCGCCCAGGAACTGGACATCGAGGGCGCCATGCCCCGAGTCGTCCGCGTCCTCGCGCACATCGAGTCCGACCGGCCCCGGGCCGGCATCGCCCACGTCTACCTCGGCGCCGCGGCCGCCCTGCGCAAGGACATCGCCCAGTGAGGACCGCACTCGTCATCGGCACCGGCCTCATCGGCACGTCCGCCGCCCTGGCCCTGTCTCAGCGGGGCGTCACCGTGCACCTCGCCGACCCGGATCCCGAGCAGGCCCGTACGGCGGCCGCGCTCGGCGCCGGCACGGACGAGGCGCCGGACGGGCCCGTGGACCTCGTGATCGTCGCCGCCCCGCCCGCGCACGTGGCCGACGTCCTCGCCGACGCCATGCGCCGCGGTGCGGGACGCGGCTACCTCGACGTCGCCAGCGTCAAGGGGGGGCCGCGCCGCGAGCTGGAGGCACGCGGCCTCGACCTGTCCGCGTACATCGGCTCGCACCCCATGTCGGGCCGGGAGAAGTCCGGCCCGCTGGCCGCGACCGGCGACCTCTTCGAGGGCCGTCCCTGGGTGCTCACCCCGACCCGGGACACCGACACCGAGGTGCTGAACCTCGCCCTGGAACTCGTCTCACACTGCCGTGCCGTGCCGGTGGTGATGGACGCCGACGCCCACGACCGTGCCGTCGCCCTCGTCTCGCACATGCCCCACCTGGTCTCCAGCCTGGTCGCCGCGCGCCTGGAGCACGCCGAGGAGGCCGCCGTACGGCTGTGCGGGCAGGGCATCCGGGATGTGACGAGGATCGCCGCCTCCGACCCCCGGATGTGGATCGACATCCTCTCCGCGAACCCCGCGCCGGTCGCCGACCTGCTCACGGACGTCGCCGCGGATCTGGAGGAGACCGTGCGGGCCCTGCGTGCCCTGCAGTCCTCCGACGACCACAAGCGCCGCGAGGGCGCCGGCGGGGTCGAGGACCTGCTGCGGCGCGGCAACGCCGGCCAGGTCCGCGTCCCGGGAAAGCACGGGTCCGCGCCACGGGCCTACGAGGTCGTGGCCGTGCTCATCGACGACCAGCCGGGGCAGTTGGCCAGGATCTTCGCCGATGCGGGTATGGCCGGCGTCAACATCGAGGACGTGCGCATCGAGCACGCGACGGGGCAGCAGGCCGGTCTGGTGCAGCTGATGGTGGAGCCGAAGGCGGCCCCGGTGCTGAGCGCCGCGCTGCGGGAACGGGGCTGGGCTCTCCGGCAGTAGGCAGGTCACCCGGTCCGGCCGGGCGGGCTGCCGCCCGGCCGGACCGGGCGGGCTGCCGCCCGCGTCCTCCAGCGCCGGACGGGCAGGAGGGCGGGTGGGTGCCGTCGCCGGGCGCGGCCGGGTGTCGTCGTCGAGTGCGGGCCGGGTCTGCCGGAGCGGGCGGAGCGTCGCCGTGGGGCGCCGGCGGTGGGCGGGTGACGGGCGTGGCAGGGTGGCCGTGGTTGGCGGGTGGCTGCGCCGTGGACGCGCGGCCGGACGAGTGACCCGCACCCAGTAACCTTGTGCGGGGCACTCGCGCCCTCACCCCCGCCGAGCCCGGTTCAGGAAGGTCCCCACTGTGGAAAGCGCCACGCCAGTGATTGTCGCCATCGACGGCCCCGCCGGCACCGGCAAGTCGAGCACCTCGAAGGCCGTGGCGGCCCAGCTGGGGCTGAGCTACCTGGACACCGGCGCCCAGTACCGGGCGATCACCTGGTGGATGGTGAGCAACGGCATCGACATAGACGACCCGTCCGCCGTCGCCGCCGTGGCGGGCAAGCCCGAGATCGTCTCCGGCACCGACCCGGAAGGGCCCGCCATCACGGTCGACGGTGTGGACGTCTCGGCTCCGATCCGCACCCAGGAGGTCTCCTCCAAGGTCAGCGCGGTCAGCGCGGTGCCCGAGGTGCGCGCCCGGATCACCGAGCTGCAGCGCTCGATCGCCGCCTCCGCGGAGCAGGGCATCGTCGTCGAGGGCCGGGACATCGGCACGACCGTGCTGCCCGACGCCGACCTCAAGATCTTCCTCACCGCCTCCCCGGAGGCGCGCGCCGCCCGCCGCAGCGGTGAGCTGAAGGGCTCCGACGTCCACTCCACCCGCGAGGCCCTGATCAAGCGGGACGCCGCCGACTCCAGCCGCAAGACCTCCCCGCTCGCCAAGGCGGACGACGCCGTCGAGGTGGACACCACCGAGCTCACGCTGGCCCAGGTCATCGAGTGCGTCGTCACCCTCGTCGAGGAGAAGCGGGCCGGAAAGTGACCGAGCTTCCTTCGGCGCGGGGTGCCGAGGTCGGGCGGCGCATCGGCGTCGGTCTGATGTACGGGCTGTGGAAGCCGCGCGTGCTGGGCGCCTGGCGGGTGCCCGCGAGCGGCCCGGTGATCCTCGCGGTCAACCACTCCCACAACATCGACGGCCCCATGGTCATGGGCGTGGCGCCCCGGCCGACGCACTTCCTGATCAAGAAGGAAGCCTTCATCGGTCCGCTGGACCCCTTCCTGCTCGGCATCGGGCAGGTCAAGGTCGACCGCGACACCACCGACCGCACGGCGATCACCCAGGCGCTCGGCGTCCTGGCCGAGGGCGGCGTGCTCGGCATCTTCCCGGAGGGCACCCGGGGCGAGGGCGACTTCGCCTCGCTGCGCGCCGGCCTGGCGTACTTCGCGGTGCGCAGCGGCGCCCCGATCGTGCCGGTGGCCGTGCTGGGAAGTTCCGAGAGGCGGGGACGGTTGATAAAGGGGCTGCCTCCGTTGCGCTCCCGCGTCGACGTCGTCTTCGGCGAGCCCTTCGAGGCGGGCGACGGCAGCGGCCGCCGGACGCGCAAGGCGCTGGACGAGGCGACCGGGCGGATCCAGAAGCAGCTGGCGGCCCACCTGGAAAACGCCAGGCACCTCACCAGGCGCTAGGCGACACTGAGTAGTGGACAAGCCCGGAACACACCGGGTACTCCACCGACCACCACGAATGAACGACGAGGTACGGACTTCATGAACGACCACATCCAGCCCGACGGCTCGGACGCGTCCGAGGGCGCCCACGAGCACGACCACGGGGCGCTCGGCGACGCCGAGTTCGCGGAGTTCATGGAGCTCGCCGCGGAGGAGGGCTTCGACCTCGAGGACGTCGAGGGCGCCATCGAGGAGGCGGGTCACGGCCCGCTTCCCGTGCTCGCCGTCGTCGGCCGCCCCAATGTCGGCAAGTCGACTCTGGTGAACCGCATCATCGGGCGCCGAGAGGCGGTCGTCGAGGACAAGCCCGGAGTCACCCGCGACCGTGTGACCTACGAGGCCGAGTGGGCGGGCCGCCGCTTCAAGGTCGTCGACACCGGCGGCTGGGAGCAGGACGTCCTCGGTATCGACGCCTCCGTGGCCGCCCAGGCCGAGTACGCGATCGAGGCCGCCGACGCGGTCGTCTTCGTCGTCGACGCCAAGGTCGGCGCCACCGACACCGACGAGGCCGTCGTCCGGCTGCTGCGCAAGGCCGGCAAGCCGGTCGTGCTGTGCGCCAACAAGGTGGACGGCCCGAGCGGCGAGGCCGACGCCTCCTACCTGTGGTCGCTGGGCCTGGGGGAGCCGCACCCGGTGTCCGCGCTGCACGGCCGGGGCACCGGCGACATGCTCGACCAGGTCCTGGAGGTGCTCCCCGACGCGCCGCGCCAGACCTTCGGCGGGGGCGGCATCGGCGGCCCGCGCCGCATCGCCCTGATCGGCCGCCCGAACGTCGGCAAGTCCTCCCTGCTGAACAAGGTGGCGGGCGAGGAGCGCGTCGTCGTCAACGAGCTGGCGGGCACCACCCGCGACCCCGTCGACGAGCTGATCGAACTCGGCGGCGTCACCTGGAAGTTCGTCGACACGGCGGGCATCCGCAAGCGCGTCCACCTCCAGCAGGGCGCCGACTACTACGCCTCGCTGCGCACCGCCGCCGCCGTCGAGAAGGCGGAGGTCGCGGTCATCCTGATCGACGGCTCCGAGTCCATCTCGGTGCAGGACCAGCGGATCGTCACCATGGCCGTCGAGGCGGGCCGCGCGATCGTCCTCGCGTACAACAAGTGGGACACCCTCGACGAGGAGCGCCGCTACTACCTGGAGCGGGAGATCGAGACCGAGCTCGGCCAGGTCGCGTGGGCGCCGCGGGTCAACGTCTCGGCGCGCACCGGCCGGCACATGGAGAAGCTCGTCCCGGCGATCGAGACCGCCCTTGCGGGCTGGGAGACCAGGGTCCCGACGGGACGGCTGAACGCCTTCCTCGGTGAGCTGGTCGCCGCCCACCCGCACCCGGTGCGGGGTGGCAAGCAGCCGCGCATCCTGTTCGGCACGCAGGCGGGCACCAAGCCGCCGCGGTTCGTCCTGTTCGCCTCCGGCTTCATCGAGGCGGGCTACCGGCGCTTCATCGAGCGCCGCCTGCGCGAGGAGTTCGGCTTCGACGGGACGCCGATCCACATCTCCGTGCGCGTGCGCGAGAAGCGCGGCAAGAAGAAGTAGCGCGAAGCACCGGAAAGGGCGGCCCCGAACGGGGCCGCCCTTTCCGGTGCTTCCGTGCTCGCTCAGCTGCCGCGCCGTCCCGGCGGCAGCGCGGCCGGGACGTAGTGCATCCATGTGCCGTGCGCGCCCGTGCCGTGCGAGCCGGCGGTCCCGACGCGCTGCCACTGCGGCTGCTGCCCGGCGGCGTGGCGGGCGCTCTGGGCACCCGCGCTGTAGGCACTGTACGAGCCGCCGTACGTCCCTCCGTACGAGCCCGAACCGTGCGGAGTGTTCCCGAAGGCGGTGAAGCCCAGCTTCTCCTCGCCGCTGCGGTCGCCTGGCAGTGCGCGGAAGGACCTGACGTACTCGGCGTAGAGCGCGTCGTAGATCGGCGTGGCCGATGGGCCGCCCTGGGAGTCCTGAGCCGATCGCGCGGACGGGATCGGCGAGAAGGACTGGCGGCGGGGAACGTCGTATGCGTGCACGTATGTCCAAACGACCCCGCGGGTCAAGGGATGCGGCCCGGGTACGGCTTTCGCAGGTGGGTGGCGTGGATGGGTGACGTGCGGTTCAGGTACCGGCCAGCGGCAGCGCCGAGGCGACCAGCAGTCCGTTCGCCGCCGCCTTGTCCAGTGCGTCCCGCAGCAGGTCCTCGCGCGGCTGGCGGCCGATCGAGCCGGCCGGCGCGGCGAACATCAGCACCTGCTGGTGCTTGTTGGCGGCCGCGCGCCACCCCTCGGTCACCTGGAGCGGCTGGTGCGCCTGCCACCAGGCCACCGGCTGGCCGCCGCCCACGCCCGGCTGGAGCACCGCGTGCAGCTGGCCCACGGCGAGCAGCACCGACCAGCCGTGCAGCACCGGCGGTACGGCGGACAGCTCCGTGAGCGGCATGAAGCCCTGCTCGATGAGCAGCGGCAGGAACTCGTCGCCGCCGCCGGTCGTACCGGCCCGGGCGATGGGCCCGGTCGGCTCGACCACCAGGGCCGGATGCAGCTCCCCGCCGATCAGGACGAGCCCACTGGTCACGCCGAGCACCGCCTGCTCGGGCACTGCCTTGTCGGGCTCCAGGTCGACCGTGTCGCCGGTGATGGACTTCACGGCGCCCCGCAGCTGCTCCTCGGTGACCTGCACGACCTGCGAGGGCAGGCAGCCGGCGTGGGCGAAGGCGAGGACGGCGGTCTCGTCCCCGATGAACAGGACGGTGCTGGTGCGCTCCTGCGCGGAGTCGCCCGGAGTGCGGCAGGACGTGCAGTCGTAACTGCCCGGGGCGGTCTCTCCGGCGAGCAGGCGGTCTGCTTCTTCGTCGCCGATCTCGGCGCGTACCTCGTCGCTGACGTCGAGCATGCGCGGCACGGGTGGCTCCCTCGGGGATGCGGTGTGTGGCAAAGCCGGGTGGCTCCCGGCCCGTGGTCCGGGTAGGTCCCGGCTCATGCAGAAGACAACGGGCGATCTGTGGCGGGAGTCACGCCCCAGGGCGAACGGAATCGAACCATCCAGCGCACGGAGTCACGCTTCGCGCGGAATCGCGTACTCACCGTCAACTCGCCGTGCCGCAAAGGGCGTTGGGTGGGTGAAGTGGGTCACAGATCGCCAGGGGGGTTGGTCGATAAATCCGGAAATCCGCGAATGAAGTGGGTGTCCGGAAATTGCCGTTACCCGAGGTATCGGTCAACTGGCCTGCCCGGACGGGCGACTGGTTGATGCCGGCCGCCCACCTCCTTAGATTCCTCCGCCGTGTGCAACGAGCACCGCTCGGGTACGTCCACCGGCCGCCGGGTTCCCAGGAACCGGGCACGGCACCGCTCCGGTGGACGGGGTGAGCGCGACCCTCGCGTCCCATGGCGCGGGAGCCGCGCTCCGCCTTGGGGGATCCCGGGTGTTTCGAAAGGGACCTACATGTCCGAATGTGCCGATACCACTCGCTCCACCGCCCGGAAGCACCAGGTTCGTACGACGGCGGTCCTCGCCGGGGCGGCACTGCTCGCGCCCCTCGGACTGCTGGCCGCGACCGGAAACGCCGCGGCGGCCGACAGCGGAGTGTGGGACCGCATCGCCCAGTGCGAGAGCGGCGGCGACTGGCACATCAACACCGGCAACGGCTACTACGGCGGACTCCAGTTCGCCCCCTCGACCTGGAACGCCTACGGCGGCACGGCCTACGCGCCGACCGCCGACCGGGCGAGCAGGTCCCAGCAGATCGCCGTCGCCACCAAGGTCCAGCGCGCCCAGGGGTGGGGCGCCTGGCCCGTCTGCTCGGCACGCGCCGGGGCGAGCGGTGGCGCACCCGCCGCAGACCCGGTCACCTCCACCGAGCCCTCGGCGGCGAAGCCGTCGAAGGCCCCCGCGCGCGCCGCGGAACACGCGGACCGCGGTTCCTCCCGCGGTGACTACACCGTCCGCCGGGGCGACACACTGAGCGGCGTCGCCGCCCGGCACGGGACCACCTGGCAGCGCCTCTACGCCGCCAACAAGACCGTCATCGGGGCGGACCCCGACGTGATCGTGCCCGGCCTGCGCCTCAGGTTCTGAGCCGCTGCTCCCCCTCGCCGGGACACGGGCCCCGTCCGGTCGACCGACCGGACGGGGCCCAGGCGTGGTGCCACCCGCTCCACCGCCCCACGACGCCTGGCACGCGGGCGTTCCGGGTCAGCCCGCGAGCTCACCCGCCTCCCCGGCGAAGACGACGGCCCCGCGGCGCAGTTCGTAGACGACGGCGGGCCGCTCCCGCAGGGCGGGCGGCATCCGCTGCTCGGCGATCACCACACAGGCGTCGAGCGCGCCCAGCAGCTCGTACGTCCGGGCCGCGACCGGGGGAGACATGCCCTGGGCGGGCTCGTCGACGAGCACCACGCGCGCGCGTGCGAGCAGCGCCCGGGAGAGGGCGAGCATGCGCTGCTCCCCTCCGGAGAGGGTGCCTGCGCGCCGCTCCAGCAGGGGCCGCAGCTGCGGGTAGGCGTCGAGGGCCACGGTGTGGTCGCGGGCGGCGAGTTCGAGGTTCTCGCGCACGGTGAGCGAGCCGAAGACGGCCCGCCGCTCCGGCACCAGGCACAACCCGCGCCGGGCGCGTTCGTAGGCCGGGACGCGGGTCACGTCCGTGTCGTCCCACACCACTGCGCCGCTCGACAGGGGCAGCGTGCCGGCCAGGGCGTTCAGGGCGGTGGTGCGGCCGGAGCCGTTGCGGCCCAGCAGCACGGTGAGGCCCGGGCCGGAGGCGGCGAGGGTGATGCCGTGCAGGGCCTCCAGGGGGCCGTAGCGCACGCGTGCGTGGCGCAGGGAGAGCGTCGTCATCGGCCGGCCCCCGGGTCCAGGGCGTCCAGGACGTGCCCGGGCGGACCGGAGGCAACGATGCGGCCCGCGGTCATCACCTGCACGACGTCGGCGATACCGGCCACCAGGTCCAGGTCGTGCTCGACGACGAGGAGGGCCGTGCCGTCGGCGGCCAGGGCCTTCAGGACCCGGGCCAGGGCGGTCACTTCGGCGGTGTCGAGACCGGCGGCGGGCTCGTCCAGGAGCAGGACGCGGGGGCTGCCCGCGAGGACCCGGGCCAGCTCGACGCGGCGCAGAGTCCCGGTGGGCAGTGAGGCGGCGGGCCGTGCCCGTACGGGCCCGTCGAGCCCGAACAGTCTGAGGGTGCGCTCGACCGCGCCCGGGTCGGCCACCCGGCCCTGCTCGGCGCCCACCCGGACGTTCTCGGCCACGGTCAGCGAGGGGAAGACGGCCAGTTGCTGGAAGGTCCGCGCGACACCGAGCCGGGTGCGGGCGTGGGCGGGCAGCGCGGTGATGTCCCGCCCGGCGAGCCGCACCGTCCCGCGCCCCGGGCGCAGCGTCCCGGCCAGACAGTGGAACAGGGTGCTCTTCCCCGCCCCGTTGGGCCCCACGACAGCGGTGATCCGGCCGGGGGAGAGGCTCAGGTCCACCCCGTCGAGAGCGGTGAAGCCGCCATAGCGGACGTGGAGGTCCCGGGCGGTGAGGAGGGGCGCGGCGGCGGGGGCCGTGGCCATCGGGCGGCGTTGCGGACGGCCCTGGCTGTATCGGCGCTCGCCCCGACCGACAGATCCCCCCGCGCCCGCGTCCTTCGCCCTGAGCACCAGGCCCGTCGCCCCCGTCGGCACCGGTGCCCGCCGCGCCGGCTGCGGTTCCGCCGGGTGCAGCCGCGCGCGGGCCCGCATGCCCGCCTCCGTCAGCGCCGGGTTACGGCGCGGCCGCAGGCGTTCCGCCGTTGTGCGCAGGGCCTCGTACGGGCCGCCCGGGAAGCGCCCCACCAGGATCGCCAGGATGCCGACGAGGGCCGCCGCGACCCCGCCACGGCTGCCCGCGTCCAGCCCGACCAGGAGGGCCGCGGCGGCGAGGGCGCCGAGCGTGCTGTCGGCGCCCAGCACCACCACCGCCGCGAACCACAGCAGGCCCCGCACCGGGTCGTAGGCGCCCGCGTCGAAGGCACGCAGCCCCATGCCGAGCATGGCGCCGCCCAGCGCGGCCAGCGCGGCGCCCGCGACGAACGCCAGCAGCTTCAGGGACGGCACCCGGACGCCCGCCGCCTGCGCGCCCCGCTCGTGGTCCCGCATGGCGGCGAGGGCCCGGCCCGTCCGCCCCCGGCGCAGCGCGTGCGTCGCCAGCAGCGCGACCGCCAGCAGGAGCAGCTCCAGGACGTAGTACGCCCGGTCCCCGTCGAAGCCCGCCGGGCGGCCGAGCGTGAGGCCCGCCGTGGCGTACGGCTGGGCGAACACGAAGCGGCTCACCCCCACTCCGACCGCGAACGTCGCCAGCGCCAGGGCCAGGCCCCGGCGGCCGATCGCCGGCCGGCCCGTCAGCAGGCCGAGCGGCGCCACCAGCCCGACCGCCACCGCGAGGGCCGCCAGTTCCGGCAGGCGGGGCAGGCCCGGGAAGCGGCCCGACGCCAGCAGCGCCGTGAACAGGGCGCCCAGCCCCGCGTACGCGGACTGCCCCAGGGAGATCTGGCCGCCGCGTCCGGTGACCACCACCAGGGACAGCAGGATCACGGCCAGCGCCGGCACCTGGACCGAGGTGTGCAGGTCCCGGCCCGCGAGACCCAGCGGCAGCAGGAACAGCACCAGCACCACGATCCAGGCGCCCGGCGGGGTCGGCACGCGCGCCGTGGCCGTGCGCGGCAGCGCGTCCCGCTCCCCGATGCCCGGCAGCACCAGCGCCGCGACCAGCAGCGCGACGACGAACAGGTTCGTGCCGACCGCCTGGGGCAGTGGTTCGGCCCAGCCCGACGGATGCAGCCGCGTCAGCTGGCTCTGCGCCACCCCGATGCCCAGGGCCACCACCACCGCGACCGGCAGGCTCCGCATGCGCGCGGCCACCGCGACCGCCACGACCTCCATCACGAGCAGCGAGAGACCGTACGGGTCGAGCCGCACGTACGGCGCCAGCAGCACACCCGTCAGCCCTGCCGTGAACGAACCGAACGCCCAGCCGGTGGCCGCGACCCGGTCCGCGTCGATACCGCCCAGCACGGCGAGCCGCCGGTCGTCCACCACCGCCCGCAGCTCCCGCCCGAACCGCGTCCGGCGGACCACCGCCGCGACTCCCGCGGCCAGCACCAGCACCACCGCCAGCTGCCCCCACGGCTCGTCCGGCACCAGCACCGGCGCGTCGTCCCGTGCCCCTTGCCCCCACAGCAGCGCCGCGCCGCCCACCAGCAGGACGAACACCCCGATGGACGCCACCAGCGTCTGCGCAGGATCACCGCCCAGGACCGCCAGGGGCCGGAAGACGAACCGTTCCAGGACCACCCCCAAGCCCGGCGCCAGCACCAGCAGCGTCACCGCGGCCCCGAGCCACAGCGGCCAGCCCCACTCGACCACGCACTGCCGCAGCACGTACGCGCACACCATGGCGATCGCGCCGTGCGCGAAGTTGAGCACCCCGGTCGCGCGGTACGTCACGATCAGGCCGATCCCGGTGAGCGCCGCGGCGCTGCCCACCGAGAGCCCGGCGAGCGTGAGGTCGTACGTCAGCGACGACATCAGTCGGCTTCTTCGGCCGGCTCGCAGATCGGGCAGGCGTCCAGCTCACCGCTCGCCACCAGCTTGGAGTCCACCGGGACCGCCTCCGTCCTGCCGGCGACCAGCGGGCAGTCGGCGCGGTGCCACAGTGTGCCGCCCGGCACCATCAGCAGGTCGCCGCTGACCGCGAGGGGCGCGAGCGCCGCCCGGCCGGTCTCCTCAGTCCCGGCCGGCTCGGCCGCCACCAGCAGGCCGTACAGCTCCTCCACCCGCGCGGCGGCGACCGAACCCCTGCCCTGGGCCAGCAGCACCGCCCCGGCGATGATCAGCGCCGCCCCGGGGATCGTGCAGGAGGCGAGGTAGGGCAGCTGCCGTTCGGCGTAGCGCTCGCCTGAGACTCCGTACCAGCCCACGGCGCACAGCACCGCGCCGGCGGCCAGGGCGGCCCAGCCGGCCCACAGGACGGGATGCACGGTCCGCAGTCGGCTGGTCCGCATCGCTGGCTCCCACACGTCGGATTCGGCTGTGCGTGCGTCGGGCTGCCTGTTCAAGTCGGCCGATCGCTTGCACTATGCCCTGTGGAAGCTGACCCTGAAAGCACCGGCCGCACATGGCCCGGACCGACACCCGGTGGTGAGCCAGATGGTTCTCGGCAGCGACCTCAGGCGGGGGAACGCGACAGGGGGTCCACGCACCGCGGGACGGGGCACGGCGATCACCGCCGCCCTGGTCCTGGCCCTCGCACCGGCCCTCGCGGCATGCAGCGACGACAGCGGCGGCGGCAGCGAGTCCACGCCTCCCACCCCGACCGCGGAGCGGACCACGAGTGCGCCGGCCAGTGCACCGGCGGACCGGGCCGCGGCGGAGGCGGAGGTCAGGCAGAACTGGGAGAAGTTCTTCGATCCGAAGACCTCGACCGAGGAGAAGCAGGCCATCCTGGAGAACGGCGACCGGATGGGGCCGGTTCTCCAGGCCTTCAGCGGTGACGAGCGCGGCGGACAGGTCCAGGCGAAGGTCACCAAGGTCGAGTTCACCTCGGCGACCGAGGCGGACGTGACATACACGCTCACCCTGAAGGGCGCCACCGCTCTGCCGAACGCCTCGGGGACAGCCGTCGAGGAGGAGGGCACCTGGAAGGTGTCCGTCAAGGCGCTGTGCTCGCTGGTGCAGATGAGCGGCAATGGGTCGCCGGTTCCGGGTTGCTGAGATCCTCGTCGCGGTCCTGCTGCTCGCCCTGAGCGCTGCCTGCGGCAGCCGGCTCCCGGAGAGCGACTTCGAGCACGACGACCGCACCCCCGCGCCCCGCGACGCCGCACCCCTGCGGGTCGGCATCGTCACCAGCGCCACCAGCCCCGTCGGCGGCAGCGCCTTCACCGGCCCGCGCGACGGCGCGGTGGCCTTCTTCGAGCGGCTCAACGCGCGCGGCGGCATCGACGGGCGCCGGGTCGAGGTACGCCGTTGCGACGACGGCGGCAGCGGAGTCGGCAACAACGAGTGCGTGCACAAGCTCGTCGAGGAGGACGAGGTCGTCGCCCTGGTCGCCACCACCGCGCTCGACTACGCGGGCGCCTCCCGCGTCGCACGCGCGCGCGTGCCCGACATCGGCGGCCAGCCCATCGGCGCCGCCTACGACACCTACCCGCACCTCTACGGCATCTACGGCAGCCTCGCGCCCCGCGACGGCACCCCCGGCTGGGACGGCATGCTGTACGGCGGCACCGAGGTCTACCGCTACTTCGCACGCGAACACGGCGCCCGCACCGCCGCCGTCGTCTCCTACAACCAGTCCGCCTCGGCCGCCTACGCCCGGCTGGTCGAGCGGGGCCTGCGCGCCGAGGGCTACAAGGTCGTCACCGAGCAGGTCGACTTCGCCCTGCCCAACTTCCGCGCCGTCGCCGCCGATCTGAAGGAGCAGGGCGTCGACCTGGTGTTCGACGCCATCGACGGGCACGGCAACGCGCGGCTCTGCCAGGCCATGGACGAAGCCGGCGCCGATGTCACCGCCAAGGTGACCAATGTGCAGAACTGGACGTCCACCGTCACCGACGACTACAAGGACGCCCCGCGCTGCCGCAACGCCCTCTGGGCGACGGGCGCCAGCCGCAACTTCGACGACACCGGCCACCCGGCCGTACGGGAGTTCCGCGAGGCGACGAGGGAGCTGACGGCGCACTCCCAGTGGCAGCTGGAGGGGTGGGCGGCCGCGCGGTGGTTCACCGACGCCGCGACGTCCTGCGCGGCGACGGGGATCACGCGCGCGTGCGTCGACTCGTTCATGGACCGCAGCCAGGGATACACCGCCGGTGGGCTGCTGCTCCCCGTCCGCTTCGACCGCCTGCCCGAGCCTCCGAAGACCAGCCGGACCTGCCTGTCGGTGGCCCGCTGGCAGGACGGCAAGGGGTGGGTGGGGCAGGGGGACATGAACCGCACCTGCTTCACCGTCCCGCAACTGGCCTACGCGCCTTGAGGACAGTGCCTGTCCGCAAGGCCTGACAGACTCGCCCCATGTTGGAGACCTCGGCCCGCCTGCTGCGTCTGCTGTCCCTGCTCCAGGCCCACCGCGAGTGGTCCGGCGCCGACCTGGCCGGCCGGCTCGGCGTCAGCGCCCGCACCCTGCGCCGGGACGTCGACCGGCTGCGCGAACTCGGCTACCCGGTCAACGCCAGCCCCGGCACCGGCGGCGGCTACCAGCTGGGCGCCGGCGCCGAACTGCCGCCGCTGCTCCTGGACGACGACGAGGCCGTCGCCGTGGCGGTCGGACTGCGCACGGCCGCCGGACAGGGCATCGACGGCATCGGGGAGACCTCGGTCCGGGCCCTCGCCAAGCTGGAACAGGTGCTCCCGAACCGGCTGCGCCGCCGCGTGGGAGCCCTGAACGCCGTCACCGTGCCGATGCTGCGCAGCACGCTGCCCTCCTCGGTCGACCCGGCCGTGCTCACCGAACTCGCCCATCTGTGCCGGGACGCCGAGCGGCTGCGCTTCGAGTACCGCGGTCACGACGGCACCCCCTCCCGCCGCACCGTCGAACCGCACCGGCTGGTGTGCACCGAACGCCGCTGGTACCTGGTCGCCTGGGACCTCGACCGGGACGACTGGCGCACGTTCCGCGTGGACCGTGTCACGCCCAGGCCGCCGCACGGCCCGCGCTTCGCTCCCCGCGAGCCCCCCGCGGAGGACCTCGCCGCCTACGTCTCCCAGGGCGTCTCCACGCGCGCGTACGCCACCCACGCCGTCGTGCGGCTCCTGGTACCCCTGGAGGAGGCCACCGAGCACATCTCGCCCTCGGCCGGCGTGCTGGAGGCCGAAGGCCCCGACAGCTGCCTGCTGCGCTGCGGCGCCGGCAGCCTCGACGTGATGGTCATCCACGTCGTCATGCTGGGCTTCGAGTTCGAGGTGCTGGAGCCCGACGGGCTGATCGAGGCGATCAGGAGGACCCGGGACCGGCTTGATGGCGCTCTGGCTCGGGCTGCGCAGTCACCGCCGCGTACTCAGGATGGTGCAGGTCGAACGCCGGAGACTCGGAGCGGATCCGGGGCAGCGTCGTGAAGTTGTGCCGCGGCGGCGGACACGAGGTCGCCCACTCCAGGGAGCGGCCGTAGCCCCAGGGGTCGTCGACCTCGACCTTCTCGCCGTACTTGGCGGTCTTCCACGCGTTGTAGAGGAACGGCAGCGTCGACATGCCGAGCAGGAACGCGCCGATCGTCGACACCGTGTTGAGCGCCGTGAACCCGTCCGCGGCGAGGTAGTCGGCGTACCGGCGGGGCATGCCCTCGGCGCCCAGCCAGTGCTGCACCAGGAACGTGGTGTGGAAGCCGACGAACAGCGTCCAGAACTGGATCTTGCCGAGCCGTTCGTCGAGCATCTTCCCGGTGAACTTCGGCCACCAGAAGTAGAAGCCAGCGAAGATCGCGAAGACGACCGTGCCGAAGACGACGTAGTGGAAGTGCGCGACCACGAAGTACGTGTCCGTCACGTGGAAGTCCATCGGCGGCGACGCGAGGATCACCCCGGTCAGCCCGCCGAACAGGAACGTCACCAGGAACCCCGTCGCCCACAGCATCGGCGTCTCGAACGACAGCGAGCCCTTGAGCATGGTGCCGGCCCAGTTGAAGAACTTCACACCCGTCGGCACCGCGATCAGGAAGCTCATGAAGGAGAAGAACGGCAGCAGCACCGCTCCCGTGGCGAACATGTGGTGCGCCCACACGATCATCGACAGGCCGGTGATCGCCATCGTCGCGCCGACCAGCGTCAGATAGCCGAACAACGGCTTGCGGCTGAAGACCGGGATGATCTCCGTGATGATGCCGAAGAACGGCAGCGCGATGATGTACACCTCGGGATGGCCGAAGAACCAGAACAGGTGCTGCCACAGGATCGCGCCGCCGTTGGCCGCGTCGAAGACCTGCGCACCGAACCGCCGGTCCGCCTCCAGCACCAGCAGCGCCGCCGCCAGCACCGGGAACGCCATCAGGATCAGGATCGACGTGAACAGGGTGTTCCACACGAAGATCGGCATCCGGAACATCGTCATGCCCGGGGCGCGCATCCCGATGATCGTGGTGATGAAGTTGACCGCGCCGAGGATCGTGCCGAAGCCCGACAGGGCGAGCCCCATGATCCACAGATCGGGCCCGACACCCGGCGAACGCTCCGCGCTGTTGAGCGGGGCGTAGGCGAACCAGCCGAAGTCGGCGGGCCCGGAGGGCACGAGCAGCGAGCCGAGCACGATCAGCCCGCCGAACAGGAACAGCCAGTACGAGAACATGTTCAGCCGCGGGAAGGCGACATCGGGCGCGCCGATCTGCAGCGGCATCAGCTCGTTCGCGAAGCCCGCGAAGCTCGGCGTCGCGAACAGCAGCAGCATGATCGTGCCGTGCATCGTGAACGCCTGGTTGAACTGTTCGTTGTCGATGATCTGCAGGCCCGGCCGGGCGAGCTCGGCGCGCATCAGCAGGGCCATCACCCCGGCGATCAGGAAGAACCCGAACGACGTGACCAGGTAGAGATGGCCGATCTTCTTGTGGTCCGTCGTCGTCAGCCAGTCGACCACCACCCGTCCGTGCCGTGTGCGCGGCTCGGGCGGCGTCACCGCCTGTACGGTCTGCGTCCCCATCGCTCGCTCGCCCCTTCGCTCATCGCGTACCGGGCCCGCCGTAGCCCGCGCCTCACGTGCCCGCGAGCTCACGCCATGATGCTCGCGCCGTCGTGCGCTCCGACAGGGGGCGTACCGGCCTCTTCGTGCCGGAGCCATGCATTTCCTGTATCGCGCCGACTTCACCGGGCCGGTCCGGCAGCGGAAAGGAACGGAGCTCGGAAGGCGCTTCTCCCGGCACTTTCCGCCGGGCTTTTCCATGAGCTCATGGGACACGCGGTAATGACGATCGAATGCCTGCGGAAGGCGTACGGAACCGCTCGTCCGTGTGACGGACAGCTCCCGAAACCCCTGTCGTGATCTTGTGACAGAAGCGTGACGGGAGGCGGACAGTGACCGGCCGCGACCCGGATCCGCGTGGTCGCCGCCCGGACTTCCGTGGTCGCCGGGCAGGACATAGCGTGGCGGCATGGCACCGACTCCGACACCTTCCGCGGAACCCGACGACAGCCCGGACACCTATGTCGGCCTGGAGGCCGACCGGGCCGAACGCCTCGCGCGTGAGCGCGGCTGGCCGACGGTCCGCGCGCTGCCACCGGGGGCGATCATCACGATGGAGTACCGCGTGGGCCGGCTGAACTTCGAGGTCAAGGGCGGCCGGGTGGCGCGGGCCTGGAAGGGCTGAGATCCGGCGAAGGCCCCGGTTCCGTTCCGGAACCGGGGCCTTCGCCATGCCGTGCGGGGAGGCGTACCGGCCGGTGGTCAGCCGCCCGTCACGGGCCGGGCCGACGAGGCGGAACCGCGCGGGTGGCGCTCGGCGTGCGGCGGGCGGCGGCTGCCGGCCGGGGTGACCGGCGAGCGCTCCGAGCGGACCGAGTGCGGGCCCGGCGCCAGATGGACCGGGGCCCGCGACGAGCGGGCCGCGACGTCGTCACGGTCGGGCAAGGGCGTGACCACGACGGGCGGCGCGCCGACCGGGACTGCCGAGGTACGGGCCCTGCGAGCTCGCAGACGGTCGCGCAGGTCGAAGATCGCGTCCTCGGCGCGGGCGATCAGCGGCTCGAACCACGGCAGCCCGAGCAGGATCAGCAGACCCGCGGTCCAGCCGAGGAGCACGTCGCTCAGCCAGTGCGTACCGAGGTAGACGGTGGCCATCCCGACACCGAGCGAGGTCACCGCGGACACGGCGGACAGCCAGCGCTGCGCTCTCGCGCTGGACGCCAGGTAGGCCAGGATTCCCCAGGTCACCACGGCATTGGCGGTGTGACCGCTCGGAAATATATCGCCGCCGAGCCACATCTCGTTCGCGCCGATGGTGGTCGCGTAGTGCGGCCCCAGACGGCCCATGCCGTACTTGGCGGCGCCGACCGTGATGTTCAGCAGCAGCAGCGACACGCCGAGTGCGAGCAGGGGCCGCAGGGTGTGCTGCCGCCAGGAGCGCCAGCCCAGCCAGGCCGCGACCATCACGGCGGTCGGGCCGCGCTGTCCGAGGACCACGTAGTAGTCGACGAACCAGTGGATCTCCGACCACTGCTGGTAGGGGCGGAAGAACATGACCTGCCAGTCCAGCCGGACCAGCCAGGACGTGATCACCACGGCCCACACGATCGCGCCGTAGAAGGCAAGGGTCGCCGCGAAGAGCACGATGCGGTGCCTGCTCATCTTCGGCACATCGATGTGGGCCGGTCGTTCCGGCTCACGGTCCAGCCGGGCGAAGACCCGGTCCAGACGGGTGAGCTTCGGTTCGGTACGCACCCAATCGACGTTACAGCGAGTGAGCTGAGATCCCGGGCGAATCAACGGCTTTGTGATGACGATGTGATGTGGGATTCCTCTCAGGAGGAGGTTTATTTCCAGTGATTCTGCAATGGTCGGGCGCTGTGGCCTTCAATTCCTTTGATCGTTTCGGATGGGGGTTTTATTGCGCTTTTGAATTCGTTCACCGGGGCATGGCGCCGAATTCCCCTCTCGCTCACAGCGGGTCAGGGTGGACCGGAACCGTTCAGCCAGAACGCCCCGTACACCGCGGAAGCCACCGCCACGCACCCCAGAACCGCCGCTGACCTGCCCAAACGCGCCTTGGCCAAGGCCAGGGCGAGAGGCAGCAGCAGGGGGAAGGCGGGCAGCAGCAGCCGAGGTTTCGAGCCGAAGTAGCTCGACGCGCACAGGGCGAGCGCGGTCACGACCCCCGTGTAGACCAGCAACGGCAGCGGCTGGCGCTGACGTACTCCGGTCACATACAGCCAGACGACTGACGCGACCCCGAGGATCAGCCCCACGCCGGCCAGGATCGCCGGGAACGACGCGAACTTCTCGGCGACGAACCGGGCGAAGGCGTACCCGCCGTCGAAGCCGTTGCGCCATCCGGCCTGAACGTCCAGATATCCCAGCGGACCCCTGCCCGTGCGGTGCCCGACCCAGAGCACGTAGCCGGCGGTGCCGAGGGGAGCCAGCAGCATGGCGAGAACGCGCCGGGTCCGGGCCCTGCGGTCGGCCGGGGCGCCCGTGACGTCAGGACCGGACGTGCGGCGCTCCCGCACGAAGGCGGCCGCCGCCGTCACCCACACCGCCGCCGCCACGGCCAGGCCCACCGGGCGGGTCAGTCCCGCGAGCAGGGCCAGCGTGCCCGCCGTCACCCACCGGCCGGTCAGCACCGCGTACAGCGACCAGGCCGCGAGCGCCGTGAACAGGGACTCGCTGTACGCCATCGACTGCACGATCCCGACCGGCAGGACGGCCCACAGCAACACCGCGCACACGCCCGCCCGGCGGCCGTACACATGGTCCGCCACCGCGAAGATCCCCCACGCCGCCGCGAGCGAGGCGAGCAGGCTGACGAGGAAGCCCCCGTCCGCGTACGACAGCGGCGAGCCCGCCGCCACCAGCCGCTCCAGCCAGGGCAGCAGCGGGAAGAACGCCAGGTTCGAGTGCACGTCCCCGTTCGGCAGCCGTACCTCGTAGCCGTAACCGAGCTCGGCGACCCTGACGTACCAGAGTGCGTCCCAGCGGGCGGTCAACAGCGTGTACGCGCTCTTGTCCCGCGCCTCGCTCCACAGGAACAGGGCGAGCAGGCCCAGGGCGCGGACGGCCGCGTACCCGGCGAGCGCCGGGGCCGCCCGGCGCAGCGCCCCGGCGCGGGACGGGGCCGCACGCGTCTCAAGATCGGTCACGCGCCCGATTATCGACCCGGGCCGGAACCACCCGGCCGGCCAGGGCGTCGACGACACGGGAGGAAGTGGCGTATGCCACATCCATCCGCCGGAGGTGTGAGAGGTCCGCCACTGGTCTCCGCCGGGGACTCGCGTACGCTGACGTGTCACTCGCTTTTCGTTTGCGCCGGCCGGATACCGCCGCTCCTCTCCGGCCGAGTCGCGGGGGCGTCCCCCACCCCGCGAGCCCGCCGATCGCGAGGGAACATCTGGGAGGTACGTACATGTCCGGGACGACCACGGCCGCCGCTGCGCTGCGCCGTCGGGCGGCCGGGGCCGGTGCCAACCGCTGGGTGGTCCTCGTCGTCCTCTGCGTCAGCCTGCTGCTGGTCGCCGTCGACGCCACCGTGCTGCACGTGGCGGTTCCCGCCGTCACCGAGGACCTGAAGCCCGGCGGGATGGAGCTGCTCTGGATCGTCGACGTCTACCCGCTGGTCTGCGCCTCGCTGCTGATCCTGTTCGGCACGCTGGGCGACCGCATCGGCCGCCGGAGAGTCCTGCTCCTCGGATACGCGCTGTTCGGCGTCGCCTCCGGCCTCGCGGCCCTGGCCGACAGCGCCCACGTCCTGATCGTGGCGCGGGCGCTGCTCGGCGTGGGCGGCGCGATGATCATGCCCGCAACCCTGTCGATCCTGCGGCAGGTCTTTCCGGACCGGCGGGAGCGGGCACTCGCGATCGGCATCTGGAGTGCGGTGGCCGCGGTGGGCGCGGCCGTCGGGCCGCTGCTCGGTGGCTTCCTGCTGGAGCACTTCTGGTGGGGCTCGGTGTTCCTCGTCAACATACCGTTGATGCTGGTCAGCCTCCCGGTGGGCCGACTGCTGCTGCCCGAGTCGAAGGGGGACGGCAAGGGCCCCTGGGACGTGGTCGGTGCGCTGATGGCGGCGGCCGGGCTGTTCGGTGTCGTGCTGGGCGTGAAGCGGCTCGGCAGCGGGGGGTCGGTGGGCAGCCTGCTCACCGTGCTGCCCTTGGTGGTGGGCGCCGCGCTCATGGTCGGTTTCGTGCGGCGGCAGCGCCGGCGGAGGTATCCGCTGGTGGACCTCAAGATGTTCGCGCGGCCGGCGTTCAGCACGTCCGTCGGGTGCATCGTGCTGGCGATGCTCGCGCTGGTGGGTCTGGAACTGATCGCGGCGCAGTATCTGCAGCTGGTGCTCGGTCTGTCGCCGCTGGAGACCGGGCTGCGGCTGCTGCCGCTGACGTTCGCGGCGATGGCGGCCGGGCTGGCCGGGGCGCGGATGCTGCGGCGGTTCGGGCCGCGCAGGATGGTGTGTGCCGGGTTCTGCCTCACGGCGCTCGCCGTGGTGCTGCTGACGGCGCTGGGGCGGACGGACGACTGTGCGCTGATGCTGAGCGGGTTCGTGCTGCTGGGCTTCGGACTGGAGACGACGCTGTTCGGGGCGTACGAGTCGATGCTGAGCGAGGCGCCGCAGGAGCAGGCCGGTGGGGCGGCGGCCATCGGGGAGACGTCGTACCAGCTCGGGGCGGGCATCGGGATCGCGCTGCTCGGCACGGTGATGAACGCGGCGTACGCGCCCGGGCTGTCGGGCGTGCCCGGGGTTCCGGCGTCGGCGTCCGCGTCCGCGGGGCATTCGCTGGGGGAGGCGTACGAGGTTGCCGCGCAGCTGGGCGGGTCCGCCGGTGCCGCTCTGCGGCATGCGGCCCGGGACGCGTTCGTGCACGGGCTGCATGTGACGCTGCTGGTGAGCGCGGGGTTGTTGCTGCTGGGCGCGGCGATGGCGCTGCGGTTGCCGCGGGTGATGCAGTGTGAGCCGGAGAAGGTGGAGCTGCCCGCTCCCAGGGACGCGGACTCACGCGTCTCGGTGTGAGGGCCCTCCGCGTTCCCTCTTTGTGGGCAGCCATGGGTGGTGCGTGGGTGGGCCGACGTCGTAGCGTCTTGATTAGCAGTGCTAGTTAAAGAGCTTCGGAGGGTGTCGATCATGTCCGGTTCGTCCAAGCTGCCTCCCTTCGATCCCGGCGATCCGCTCGGCCTGGACGACCTGCTGGAGCCCGAGGACCTCGGGATCAGGGACACCGTGCGGGCCTGGGCCGCGGACCGGGTGCTGCCCTATGTCGCCGAGTGGTACGAGAAGGGGGAGCTGCCGGGGATCCGGGAGCTGGCCAGGGAACTCGGCGGCATCGGAGCCCTCGGGATGTCCTTGGACGGGTACGGGTGTGCCGGTGCGTCCGCCGTGCAGTACGGGCTCGCCTGCCTGGAGCTGGAGGCCGCCGACTCCGGCATCCGCTCCCTCGTCTCCGTGCAGGGCTCCCTGGCCATGTACGCGATCCACCGCTTCGGCAGCGAGGAGCAGAAGCAGCAGTGGCTGCCGCGTATGGCCGCCGGCGAGGTCATCGGCTGCTTCGGGCTCACCGAGCCCGACCACGGCTCCGACCCCGCCGCCATGCGGACGCACGCCAAGCGCGACGGCTCCGACTGGATTCTCAACGGCCGCAAGATGTGGATCACCAACGGGTCGGTCGCCGGTGTCGCCGTCGTATGGGCGCAGACCGAGGAGGGGATCCGCGGGTTCGCGGTGCCCACCGACAGCGGCGGGTTCTCCGCCCCCGAGATCAAGCACAAGTGGTCCCTCAGGGCCTCCGTCACCAGCGAGCTCGTGCTCGACGACGTGCGGCTGCCCGCCGACGCCGTCCTCCCGGAGGTCACCGGCCTGCGCGGGCCCCTCAGCTGTCTGTCGCACGCCCGGTACGGAATCGTCTGGGGTGCCATGGGCGCGGCCCGTGCCAGTTTCGAGGCCGCGGTCGACTACGCGAAGTCCCGGGAGCAGTTCGGACGGCCCATCGGCGGCTTCCAGCTCACCCAGGCCAAACTCGCCGACATGGCGGTCGAACTGCACAAGGGGATTCTGCTGGCCCATCATCTGGGGCGGCGTATGGATGCCGGCCGCCTGCGTCCCGAGCAGGTCAGCTTCGGCAAGCTCAACAACGTCCGGGAGGCGATCGAGATCTGCCGCACGGCCCGGACGATTCTCGGGGCCAACGGGATCTCGCTCGAATATCCCGTGATGCGGCACGCGACCAACCTCGAGTCGGTGCTCACGTATGAGGGCACCGTCGAGATGCACCAGCTCGTGCTGGGCAAGGCGCTCACCGGACTCGATGCCTTCCGGTAGGCCGGTCCGGTAACCCTGCGCGGGGGCAGGGCCGGTGAGCGGCCCTGCCTCAGCTCTGGTTGAAGAAGCCGTCCGTGCGGTGTCCGGCCGGGTCGCCGTTGACGATCTCCGTGTGGGCCGGGGTCAGCAGGAACACGCGGGTCGAGACTCTCTCGATCGAACCGCGCAGGCCGAAGATCAGCCCGGCCGCGAAATCCACCACGCGCTTGGCGTCGGAGGCCTCCATGGCCGTGAGGTTCATGATGACCGGCACACCCTCGCGGAACAGTTCGCCGATGGCGCGTGCGTCCCGGAAGCTGTCCGGGGTCACCGTGCCGATGCGGCGGCCCTTCTCCTCGGCGACGTCCGAGGCCACCTTGACGCGCGGATCGGTGACCCAGGCTTCCCCGGGCTCGTTTCCGTCGGAGTAGTCGTCGTCGTCGTAGTAACGCTCGTCTTCGTTGTCGTCGACGAGGCCAAGCCAGGCACTTGCCTTGCGTACCGATCCCATGGACGCCTCCTCTCACAGCGGTCTTTCTGCTTTCCGCATCCCTATGGTCGTCCATGATGCGGATGGCGCGCCAAGTGGATAGACGCCGCACGGGGGGTTTGTGACGGTACTGGTGCACAGCGATTCCGTCGAGAGTCCGTGTGTCCCAAGGGCCGTTTCCCAAACGGCTGCTGACTGTGAGTGAAATATGATTCTTCCCGGCGTACGGGTGATGGCCGGGGCGTACGGGTGAATGCCGCGGCGATACGATGCCGCAGCTCAGCGTCGTCACGAGTTCGGGGGAGCGTTGTGTTCGGAATCGTCAGGCCTTGCAGACACCGGCTCGGAGACAGGCTCGCCGACCAGTGGATGGCGCATTTGTGCGGGCTCTGCCTCGCTCTGCGCGGTGATCACGGGCAGTTCGCCCGGATAGTCACGAGTTATGACGGGCTGCTTCTCTCGGTTTTGACAGAGGCTCAGACGGAGAGCGGGGGCGGGGCCGCCGGTCGGCGTACGGCCGGCCCGTGCCCGCTGCGCGGCATGCGCACCGCCTCCGTCGCGGACGGCGAGGGAGCCCGGCTCGCGGCGGCCGTTTCCCTGGTGCTGGCCTCGGCGAAGGTGCGTGATCACGTCACAGACGGTGACGGGCTGTTGGCCCGCAGGCCGGTGGCGCGCGCCGCGCGCCGGGTCGCCGCGAGCTGGGACACCGCCGGTGCCCGGACCGGCACCGCTGTGGGATTCGACACCTCGCTCCTGGTCGACGCGGTGGACCGGCAGGTCGGGATCGAGCTACTGGCCGGGCCCGGGACACCGATCCTGACGGTCACCGAGCCGACCGAAACCGCCACCGCCGCCGCCTTCGCGCACACGGCGGTCCTCGCCGGCCGGCCGCACAACGCCGGACCGCTCTCCGAGGCCGGGCGGCTCTTCGGACGCCTCGCCCACCTGCTGGACGCCGTGGAAGACCTGCACACTGACGCCGCGTCAGGCACCTGGAACCCGATCGCTGCGACCGGCACCTCCCTGGCGGAGGCCAGACGGCTCGCCGACGACGCGGTGCAAGGGGTGCGGCTCGCGCTGCGCGACGCCGAGTTCACCGACGCGCAGCTCGTGCATCTGCTGCTCGTGCACGAACTGCGGCGCTCGGTGGACCGGGCGTTCGGCACGGTGCCGGTGTGCGCCTCCCACCAGGGCGGCGGGCCCTACGGACCGCAGGGGCCCTACGGACCGCAGGGGACCCACGGACAGCAGCCGCCGGGGCCCTACGGCTCCCCGCAGCACCCGTACGCGGGCGGTGGCGGGAACCCGTACGCCGGCGGCGGCGGGGCGTACGGCGGGGACGGTTTCGGCGGCGGTTTCGGCGGCGGTCTCGGTGGGGGCGCTCCGGTGCCGCAGCCGCCCCGCCGGCGCGGATTCTGGGCCGGCTGCGGGATGTTCTGGCTGCTGTGCTGCACCTGCAAGCTGTGCTGTGCCAAGGAGTACGAGGGGCCGTGGTCCCGTAAGAAGCGCGAGGGCGTCTGCCGGGACTGCGACTGCGACGGGTGCGACTGCTGCTGCCCCTGCGACGGCTGACCTGCCCCGTGCGGCAGGGTCGTCCGTACGACGACGGACGCGTCCGAGGACCGGCAGTGGTGGCACGAGCGGCGTGTCGCGACGGTCTCGGCGCCGTACGGGCCGCTCGCGCTCATCGGCACGCTCCCCCAGTGCCCGAATGGCGCCCGGGGGCACCCCCAGGCTCAAGGATCATCCGGACGGTCGACTTCCTGACCTGGTGTGAGGTGCGGCCGGAGGGGGTGAAAGGCGGCCGCGGCGCTGCTTCGTGAAGATCCATCAAAGGCGGGAGTCCGAAAGGCACTCTTGCGCCGACCGGCCGTTCGGCCGAATACTCCCCCTCAGCGCTTGTCAGGGGCACGGCGTGTTCGGAATCCGGACGGCCGGTCCCAGGCTGCGCCTCACGGGCCCGAAACCCCACGAGGGCCCCCTACTTCCTTTGTGGAGGAACGAAAAGTGAGGATCAAGCGCACCACCCCCCGCAGTGGCATTTCGAGACGGACCCGGCTGATCGCCGTTTCCACCGGCCTCGTTGCCGCCGCAGCGATCGCGATCCCCAGCGCGAACGCGTCCGACGCCCCCACCACCTTCAGCGCCGCCGAGCTCAAGAGCGCCAGCGGCTCGTTGCTGAAGGCCGACATCCCGGGTACCGCCTGGGCCGTCGACAGCAAGACCAACCGCGTGCTCCTGACCGTGGACAGCACGGTCACGCAGGCCGAGATAGCGAAGATCAAGCAGCAGGCCGGCGGCAACGCCGACGCGCTCACGATCAAGCGCACCCCGGGCAAGTTCAACAAGCTCATCCAGGGCGGCGACGCCATCTATGCGAGTAGCTGGCGCTGCTCCCTCGGCTTCAACGTCCGTGCCAGCAACGGCACCGAGTACTTCCTGACCGCCGGTCACTGCACCGACGGCGCGGGCACCTGGTACTCCAACTCCGGCCGCACCACGGTCATCGGCTCGACCGCCGGCTCCAGCTTCCCGGGCAACGACTACGGCCTCGTGCGCTACAGCGGGTCCGTCAGCCGCCCCGGCACCGCGAACGGCGTGGACATCACGCGTGCGGCCACCCCGAGCGTGGGCACCACCGTCATCCGCGACGGCTCCACGACCGGTACGCACAGCGGCCGTGTCACCGCCCTCAACGCCACCGTCAACTACGGCGGCGGGGACATCGTCTCCGGCCTGATCCAGACCACCGTCTGCGCCGAGCCCGGTGACTCCGGCGGTTCGCTCTACGGCAGCAACGGCACGGCGTACGGTCTGACCTCGGGCGGCAGCGGCAACTGCTCGTCCGGTGGCACGACGTTCTTCCAGCCCGTCACGGAGGCCCTGAGCGCCTACGGCGTCAGCGTCTACTAGGCCCCCGGCGGCAGTTCGCGGCACTCTCTTCGCAGCACTTCTCGTAGCCCCCGCGCGCATCGCGTGCGGGGGCTTCGTGCTGGGCGCGGGCCCCTCCGGGCTTCCCTTCGAACCGGCTTTCGAAGGGGCGAAATTCAGCCACGTGTAGACGTCACAGAGTGGGCACACATTACTCGCGCGTAATGTTTGCACTGTGAACGCACGGGAGTTGGGTCCGATTTGATCGTGGACGGTCAAAATGCGGGGGCGTGCGAAGCGCTGTCTACGCGCGTCTAGAACTCACCCTTGTGTGCTCCCCGCCGTCCTCGGAATAGTGGGCGCTCGTCAACGAAGCCTTCCGGCTCGTGAGGTCCCCACAACCTCTCGTGCCGACCCCCCACAGGAGGACGAAAGTTGAAGCACCGACGCATACCCAAGCGGCGTGCAGCCGTGGCAGGTGCGGGCATCACCGCGCTGGTCGCCGCGGGAGTGACGTTCCAGACCGCGAACGCCAGTGAGACCCCTGAGGCCTCCGCACCCCGGACCCTGTCGGTCACCGCGGCCGGAAAGCTCGCCTCCTCGCTGACCGAGGATCTGGGCGGCGACGCGGCCGGGACGTACTACGACACCAAGAGCAAGAGCCTCGTGGTGAACGTGCTCGACGAGAGTGCCGCGCATGCCGTCGAGAAGGCCGGCGCCAAGGCGAGAGTCGTGGCGAACTCCCTCGCCGAACTCAAGAGCGCCCGCAGCACGCTGAAGCAGGACGCGACGATCCCCGGTACCGCCTGGGTCACCGACCCGACGACGAACAAGGTCGTCGTGACCGCCGACCGCACGGTCTCCAAGGCCGAGTGGGCGACGCTGACGAAGGTCGTGGACGGGCTCGGGGCGAAGGCCGAACTCAAGCGGTCCAAGGGGGAGTACAAGCCCTTCATCGCCGGTGGCGACGCGATCACCGGGGGCAGCGGGCGCTGCTCGCTCGGCTTCAACGTGGTCAAGGGCGGCGAACCGTTCTTCCTGACCGCCGGTCACTGCACCGAGGGCATCTCCACCTGGTCGGACTCCAGCGGCAAGGAGCTCGGCACCAACGCGGACTCCAGCTTCCCGGACAACGACTACGGGCTGGTCAAGTACACCGCAGAGGTTGACCACCCGAGTGAGGTGAACCTGTACAACGGGTCCACCCAGAAGATCTCGGGCGCCGCTGAGGCGACTGTCGGCATGGCGGTCACCCGGAGCGGGTCGACCACGCAGGTGCACGACGGCAAGGTCACGGGGCTGGACGCCACCGTGAACTACGGCAACGGCGACATCGTGAACGGGCTGATCCAGACCGACGTGTGCGCGGAGCCGGGTGACAGTGGCGGGTCGCTGTTCTCGGGTGACAAGGCGGTCGGGCTCACGTCCGGCGGCAGCGGTGACTGCACCTCGGGCGGGGAGACGTTCTTCCAGCCGGTGACCGAGGCGCTGTCGGCGACCGGGACGCAGATCGGCTGATACGTGAGCGTGTGAAGTCCCGCCCCTTGTGCGAGGGGCGGGACTTTCGCCTGTCGTTTCGTCGTGTGCGGCTTCCGTTCGGCGTCGCGTGCCGTTTCGTCGTGTGCGGCTTCTACTGTGCTGCCTTCGCGCGCTTTCGTACTGCCGCCGCCGCCATGGTGATCGCGGTTCCCGCCACTGCCCACGCCGCCAGTACGAGGAGGGGGCCGGTCATCGCGTGGTTGTCGAAGTAGGCGATGGAGCGCGTCGACCAGGTGCCGGCGCCGGGCGGCAGGGCCGGGCCGATCGCCTTCCAGAAGGCGGGGAGGAGGGGCGGGGGCAGGGCGCCGCCCGCGCTGGGGTTGCCGAGGACGACCACCAGCAGGATGACCAGGCCGATGCCGATCGTGCCGAAGACGCCCTGGAGGGCGAGGGTGGCCGCGCCCACGGCGAAGATGATCAGGGCGCCCAGACCCCAGAGGGCCGCGGCGCTGCCCGGCAGGGCGTCCAGGATCGGGCCGGTGATGAGGGCTCCGCCGAGACCGCCGATGATCGCGACCAGGGCCATGACCGCAAGGCGGATCGCGGCGCGGGTGGGGTTGGAGGGTTTGGCCCCGGCGCTGATGGCGAGGGCCGCGGCGCCCAGGTAGCCGCCGACGCACCAGCCGATCACCAGGTAGAAGGACGAGAGCCCGTTGGGGTCGTGGGGCGCGGACGGGATCACGTCGATGGTCCGGAGGGTGCGCCGCTCGGACTTCTCCAGGGTGGTGACGAGGGCCGTCAGCGTGGTGGAGAGGACCCTGCCGCCGCCGGAGGCGACCAGGAGGGTGTCGGTGCCGCCCCGGGGGTCGATGATCAGGGCCGCGTCGATGTCGCGGTGGGCGAGCTGGGTACGGGCCGCTGCCGCGTTCGGCAGTGCGCGGGGGTCCAGGGGGGAGCCGGGGAGCTGTTCCAGTCGGCCGACCGCCTGGCCGGCTGCGGCCTGCGGGGCGACCACGCCGAAGGGCACGTCCTTGGGCTTCGGGTCGTGCAGTGCTCCCACGTACGAGGCGATGAACAGCAGCTGGAGCGCGATCACGCCGACGATGAGCAGGGTGGCCCGCGGCGTGACGGCGTCTCGCACCTCGGCGAGGAACGAGCTGTGCGGCATGCCTCCACGGTCGGGGGGTTCGGGGTGTTTCCGCAGGTGGGGCGGGGCCGAACGGATGTCGCACATACATTCGAGGATGGGGGTATGGTGGGGGTGAGGTAGCTGGGAACAGATGTTCGAGAGCTGGTGTGGCTCACGAGTGCGGGAGGTGCGTGTGCCGGGGTTCACGCATCTGCACACCGTCTCCGGATTCTCGTTGCGTTATGGAGCCTCGCACCCGGAGCGGCTGGCCGAGTGTGCCTCCGAGCGGGGCATGGACGCCCTCGCGCTGACCGATCGCGACACGCTTGCCGGCGCGGTCCGGTTCTCGAAGGCCTGCGGGAAGGCAGGGGTCCGGCCGCTGTTCGGGGTCGATCTGGCGGTGGGGAGTGCGGAGCCCGGGGCCGAGTGGCGGGGGCGGCGCCGGACCCCGGTGCGGGGCGGTGCCTTTGTCGATGAGTCGGCCCCTCGCGTGACCTTTCTCGCCCGGGACGGTGCCCGAGGGTGGGGGGAGCTGTGCCGGCTCGTCTCGGCTGCCCATGAGGGGGAGGGGACGCCCCTGCTGCCCTGGGAGCGCAATCATGCCCAGGGTGTGACCGTGCTGCTCGGGCCCGCGTCGGACGTCGGGCGTGCCCTGGCCGCGGGGCGGCCCGACCGTGCGGCGCGGCTGCTCGCGCCCTGGCGGGACGCCTACGGAGACGACTTGCGGCTGGAGGCCGTCTGGCACGGCCGGAAGGGCACCGGCCCCGGGTCGCTGCGGCTGGCCGCCCGTACCGTCGGGTTCGCCGCCGAGCAGCGGATCCGGCCCGTACTCACCAACGCCGTACGGTACGCCGACCCGGGTCTCGGGCCGGTCGCCGACGTGCTGGACGCCGCCCGGCGCCTGGTGCCCGTCGACCCGGCCAAGGGGCTGGACTCCGGCGAGGCCTGGCTCAAGGGCGCCGGGGACATGGCCGGGGTGGCGGAGCGGATCATGGAGGCCGCGGGGTTCCGGCGGGAGACCGCTCACCGGCTGGTGGAGCAGACGCAGGCCACGGCCACCGAGTGCCTGGTCGATCCCGAGGGCGATCTCGGGATCGGTACCGTCCACTTTCCCGAGCCGCATCTGGTCGGCGCCGGGCGCCGCACCGCCCAGCGGACGCTGGCCTCGCGGGCGGCGGCCGGGATGGTGCTGCGCGGGTACGACCGGCGGCGGGAGTACTGGGAGCGGATGCACCACGAGCTGGACATCATCGCGCACCACGGCTTCGCCTCCTACTTCCTGACCGTCGCCCAGGTCGTGGACGACGTGCGGAAGATGGGTGTCCGGGTCGCCGCCCGGGGGTCCGGGGCCGGGTCGCTCGTCAATCACCTGCTCGGTATCGCGCACGCCGATCCGATCGAGCACCGGCTGCTGATGGAGCGGTTCCTGTCGAAGGAGCGGGTCGTGCTGCCCGACATCGACATCGACGTGGAGTCCGCGCGCCGGCTGGAGGTCTACCGCGCGATCATCGACCGGTTCGGCACCGAGCGGGTCGCGACGGTCGCGATGCCGGAGACGTACCGCGTACGGCACGCCATCCGCGATGTGGGTGCCGCCCTGTCCATGGACCCGGCCGAGATCGACCGGGTCGCCAAGTCCTTTCCCCATATCCGCGCGCGGGACGCCCGCGCCGCGCTGGAGGAGCTGCCCGAGCTGCGGGCCCTGGCGGGGGAGAAGGAGAAGTACGGGAGGATGTGGGAACTGGTCGAGGCGCTGGACGCCCTGCCGCGCGGGGTGGCCATGCATCCGTGCGGGGTGCTGCTGTCGGACGCCTCGCTGCTCGCGCGTACGCCGGTCATGCCGACCAGCGGCGAGGGCTTTCCGATGTCGCAGTTCGACAAGGACGACGTCGAGGACCTCGGGCTGCTGAAGCTGGACGTGCTGGGCGTGCGGATGCAGTCGGCCATGGCGCACGCGGTGGAGGAAGTGGAGCGGGCGACGGGGGACAGAATCGATCTGGACGGGCTGGCGCCGGGGGACCCGGAGACGTACCGGCTGATCCAGTCCACCGAGACCCTCGGGTGCTTCCAGATCGAGTCGCCCGGGCAGCGGGATCTGGTCGGGCGGCTCCAGCCGGCCGGCTTCCACGACCTCGTCGTCGACATCTCGCTGTTCCGGCCCGGGCCGGTCGCCGCCGACATGGTGCGGCCGTTCATCGAGGCGCGGCACGGGCGGGCGCCGATCCGGTATCCGCACCCGGACCTGGAGGAGCCGCTGAGGGAGACCTACGGGGTCGTCGTCTTCCACGAGCAGATCATCGACATCGTCGACATCATGACCGGCTGCGGGCGCGGCGAGGCCGACCGGGTGCGGCGTGGGCTGTCGGACGCGGAGTCGCAGGCGCGGATCAAGGTGTGGTTCGCCCAGCACGCGGCGGCGAACGGCTATGACGCGGAAACGATTCGGCGGACCTGGGAGATCGTCGAGGCCTTCGGGTCGTACGGCTTCTGCAAGGCGCACGCGGTCGCCTTCGCCGTGCCGACCTACCAGTCGGCGTGGCTGAAAACGCATCATCCGGCTGCTTTTTACGCCGGGCTGCTCACGCACGATCCCGGGATGTATCCGAAGCGGCTGCTGCTGGCGGACGCGCGGCGCCGGGGAGTGCCCGTGCTGCCGTTGGATGTGAACGCGTCGGGAGTCGCACACCGTATCGAACTGGTGTCCGGTAAGTGGGGGCTGCGGCTGGCTCTCTCCGATGTGCACGGCATCAGCGAGGCCGAGGCGGCGCGGATCGCCGAGGGCCGGCCGTACGCCTCGCTGGTCGACTTCTGGGAGCGGGGCCGGCCCAGCCGTCCGGTGGCCCAGCGGCTTGCACAGGTGGGAGCACTGGACGCGTTCGGAGCCAACCGCCGTGATCTGCAACTGCATCTGACCGAGCTGCACCGGGGTGCCCGGGGCTCTGGCGGAGGCCAGTTGCCGTTGGCCGGGGGGCGGAAGACCGCACCGGCCGGGCTGCCCGACCTCACCCCCTCGGAGCGGCTCAGCGCCGAGCTCGGCGTGCTGTCCATGGACGCCTCACGCAATCTGATGGACGATCACCGGCAGTTCCTCGACGAGCTCGGCGTGGTGTCGGCGCGGCGGCTGCGCGAGGCACGGCACGGGGAGACCGTGCTGGTCGCGGGCGCCAAGGCGGCCACGCAGACGCCGCCGATCCGGTCCGGCAAGCGCGTCATCTTCTCCACCCTGGACGACGGCACCGGCCTGGTAGACCTCGCCTTCTTCGACGACTCCCACGACGCCTGCGCCCACACCGTCTTCCACTCCTGGCTGCTGCTGGTGCGCGGGGTGGTGCAGCGTCGAGGTCCGCGCAGCCTCAGCGTGGTGGGAGCCACCGCCTGGAACCTCGCGGACCTGCTGGAAGTGCGCCGGGAGGAGGGGCTGGAGGGGGTCGCGGCCCGGCTGGCCGGCCCCGGCCCCGGCGGGTCCGGCGAAGGCGGTACCGGCGAGGAGGATTCCGGCGGCGACGGTTCCGGCGGCGACGGTGAGGGCGCCGCGCGGCGGCGGCTCGCCGGGTCGGACGGCGTGCCCGCGCCGACCGGTTCCGCGGCCAGGGATCCGATGGAGCAGCGGAAGATCCGTATGTCCACGGGGTACGAGATGCACCCCTGGGCCGATCTGCGTCCGGCGGGCGAAGAGCCCGCGAACACAAGGAAGTTGTGGCACCAGAGTCCGGGGAGTGCGGGATGACCATCCTCTGCGTACGTTTCCAGCCGCCTCCGACGAGTGAGGCGGATCTGCCCCATCTGCTCGGGATGCTCGAGGAGTTCACCCCTGTCGTCCAGGCCCTGCCACCGGACGGGGCGCTGGCCGACCTGCGCGGCGCCGAGCGGTACTTCGGGCGGGACGCCGTCGAACTGGCCTCGGTGATCCGGGTGCGGTCGCTCGCCCTCCACGGCGTCGACTGCGTGATCGGAGCCGGACCCGGGCCGATGCTGGCCCGGATGGCGCTGCGTGAGGCCGCGCCCGGGGTGACGTGTGCGGTGCCCGACGAGCCGGACGCCATCGCGGAGTTCCTCGCGGACAAGCCCGTCGCCGCGCTGCCCGGTGTGGGCGCCGCGACCGCCCGCACGCTGGGCGACTACGGGCTCGACACCCTCGGCCGGGTCGCCGCCGCACCGCTGTCCACGCTGCAGCGGCTGATCGGTGCGAAGGCCGGCCGCGAGCTGCGCGAGCGGGCGAACGGCCTCGACCGTGGCCGGGTCGTACCGAACGCCGTCTCCCGGTCCCTGGCGACGGAACGCCCCTTCGGGCGCGACGAACTGGACCCGGACCGGCACCGCCGGGCGCTGCTGTCGGCCGCCGAGGAGATCGGCGCCCGGCTGCGCGCCCTGGAGAAGGTCTGCCGCACGCTCACCCTCACCGTGCGCTACGCCGACCGGTCCGCCACGACCCGCAGCCGCACCCTGACCGAACCGACCGCGCACTCCCCGGAGCTGACCAGGGCCGCCTACGGGATGTACGAGGCGCTCGGGCTGCAGCGGGCCCGGGTGCGGGCGATCGCCCTGCGTGCCGAGGGGCTCGACCCCGCCGACCAGGCCTCCCACCAGCTGACCTTCGACCCGGTGGACGAGAAGGTCCGCCGTATCGAGGAGGTCGCGGACCTGGCGCGGGCGAAGTTCGGGCCGCGGGCGGTGATGCCCGGGGGACTAGGGGGTGTCCGCCGCGGGGGACGGGCGGCGTAGACCCTTCCGTATGACGTCGGCCTTCCGTGTGACGTCAGTTCGCCCAGGGCGGCACGATGCGGGTGCCGTCGGCCAGCCGTGCCTCCAGGCCGATGGAGGTGGTGACCCAGGAGTACGCGGTCCGGTCGGTCGGGTTCTCGACGGTCAGGGTGGCGCCGGGGTTGACGATCACCGTGTCGCCCGCGGCGATCCGCTCGGTGCGGCCGTCGAGGGTGATCAGCAGTTCGCCGTCGAGCAGATGGAAGATCTCCTCCCGGCTGACCGTGTGCGTGGGTGCCTTGAGACCGGCCGGGATCTCACCGCGCCAGGCGCACAGCTCTTTGCTGCCGCTGCCCGGGGTGGCGTACGAGACGAAACGGGCGCCGTGGATCTCGTGGATGACGGCTTCGGATGATCGGACGAAGGGCATGAGGCCTCCAGTTGGTCAAGCTGCTTGACTATATGGTCAAGCAGCTTGACCAATGCGTCAAGGGTGTTTCAATGCATGCGTGCAGAACTCCGAGGCCATGGCCCTGTCCGCCGCCCTGCTCGCCGTCGCCGGCGGGCTCACGCAACGCATCAATGAGGGCGTGCTCGCCCGCGGCTTCGAGGGAGTGCGGCCCGCGCACGGCTTCGCCTTCGCCCGGCTCGCCCCGGACGGCGCGACGGTCACCGACCTCGCCGCGCACCTCGGGGTGACCAAGCAGGCCGCGAGCCAGCTCGTCGACGAGCTGGCTCGCAAGGGGTACGCCGAACGGCGGCCGCATCCCGAGGACGCGCGGGCGCGCCTGGTCGTGCTGACCGAGCGGGGGTGGGGGTGTACGCGCGCCGCGGAGGAGGCGGCCGCGGAGGCCGTTCGGGAGTGGGGGGACCTGCTGGGGGAGCGGGAGGTGCGGTCGCTGGGGCGGCAGTTGCTGCGGATCGCTCCGCAGGGGCCCATCAGGCCCGCCTGGTGAGGGGGTTTCAGTCGGGGCCGGGCGTGCCGGTTATCGCTGCAAGTTTTTACTGACGCGTAACTTCCCACTTTGACTACTCGCCCGTAACTTGACGAGTGAACAGCATCCTCGTGATCCGGATCACAGGGCCCAGTGCCGTCGCACCCCCCTTGACCCGCAAGGAGATCACCTGATGCTGCCCTGGAAACGAGTGCTCAGACCCCTGGCCGCGCTGCTGCTGACCGCCGCGGCCGTCACCGTCCCCGCCACCGCCGCCGAGGCCGCCGGCACCCCGAGCTCCGGCTGGAACGACTACTCCTGCAAGCCGTCCGCCGCCCACCCCCGCCCCGTCGTTCTCGTCCACGGCACCCTCGGGAACTCCGTCGACAACTGGCTGGGCCTCGCCCCCTATCTGAAGGTCCGCGGCTACTGCGTCTTCTCCCTCGACTACGGCCAGTTGGAGGGAGTCCCCTTCTTCCACGGCCTCGGGTCCGTCGAGAAGTCCGCCGGGCAGCTGAAGGACTTCGTGGACAAGGTGCTCGCGGCCACCGGAGCCGCCGAGACCGACGTGGTCGGGCACTCGCAGGGCGGCATGATGCCTCGCTACTACCTGAAGTTCCTCGGCGGAGCCGCCGAGGTGAACGCCCTGGTCGGCATCGCGCCCAGCAACCACGGCACCGACCTGAACGGCTTCACCCGCCTGCTGCCGTACTTCCCGGGCGCGGCGGACCTGCTGTCGAAGAACACCCCCGCCCTCGCCGACCAGGTCACCGGCTCCGCCTTCCTCGCCAAGCTCAACGCGGGCGGCGACACCGTGCCCGGCGTGCGCTACACCGTCATCGCCACCCGGTACGACGAGGTGGTCACGCCGTGGCGCAGCCAGTACCTGAGCGGACCGGACGTGCGCAACGTCCTGCTCCAGGACCTGTGCCCCGTCGACCTGTCCGAGCATGTTGCCGTCGGCCTGCTCGACCGGGTCGTCTTCCACGAGGTGGCCAACGCCCTCGATCCGGGCCGGGCCACCCCCACCACCTGCGCATCGGCCTTCGAATGACACGTGTCACTCGTTGACACGTGTCAGAGAAACGTTTCGAGGCCTGTCCGGCCTGAGCCGCCGGACAGGCCCCGGGTCGTGGGGCGGTGGGGGTCAGCGGCCGTGCCGGCCGCCGCTCACCGTCCGGCGCCGGGCCGAGAGGAACAGGGCCGAGGTGCCCAGTGCCAGCGCCGCCGCACCACCGATCGCGACGTACGGGGTGGTGCTGTCACCGCCGGTCTCGGCGAGGTTCTCCGTGGCTCCGGCCGCCTTCGGCCGGTTGGGCGCGGGCGCCGCCGCCTTCGGGCGGTCCGGCGTGCTCTCCATCGGGGCCGCGGCCGGCTCAGCCGAGGTGCCGGCATCGTCGTCGCCGTGCCCGTGGTGCTCGATGGTCGACTTGTCGTTGCCGTCCTCGATCTGCTTCTCGCTGGGAGCGGAGGCGGACGGGGCCGCGCCGCCCGCCGCGCCGCCACTGCCGCCGAAGCTGACGTCCGAACAGGAGTAGAACGCCTCCGGGCTGTCCGACCGCTGCCAGACCGCGTACAGCAGGTGCTTGCCGGAGCGCTGGGGCAGCTTGCCGGAGAACGTGTAGAAACCGCCGGTGGCGACCGGGTCGGTGGACGTCGCGACCGGGTTCGCGAGGTCCAGGTCCTTCCAGGCGAGCGGCTTGGCCGGGTCGTAGCCGGGCTTGGTGAGGTACACCTTGAACGTGCCCTTGTGCGGCGCCGTCACGCGGTACTTGAACGTGTGCGAGCCGCTGCGGACGGCGGTCGCGGGCCAGTCGGCGCGGGGGAGGTCGAGCCCCTTGAACTCCGCGTTGTTCGCGCTGCAGAGCTTGCCGTCCGGTATGAGCTGCTGATGCCGGCCGCCCGCGTCTCCGATGCGGATGCCGTTCCAGTCGTAGAGGGCCTGGGTGCCGCCCGCCGCGACCGCCGCCTTGCACGCGGCCGACTTCGGGCTCTCGGGGCCCTCGGCGTAGCACTGCGAGACCCGGCTGACCGGGTCGCCCATCGAACCGTGCGCGGCGGCCGGTGCGGCGGTCAGCGCGGTCAGGGCGAGCGGGAGGCTGCCGAGGGCGGCGACGGAGGCGACCTTGCGGCGTGCGGGCATGCGGGAACTCCTCGAAACGGTGCATGGGGCAGGTCCGGGCCGACGTGGGCCGGAATCCCGTGGGGTGCTCCGAAGCTAGCCCCTGAAAACCGTGAAATCGCCTGCTGAGGGCGGGTGGAGGAGATCCTTATGGCCCGCTTAAGGGAGTGTTCGGACTGGCATCAGGTAGGTACCGTCGCGGAATGGCAGACGAGGAGATCCGACCGGCCCGTGCCACCGACGTCGCGGTCGTCGCCGAGGTGGTCGACGCGGCCTTCCGCCCCTACATCGAGCGCATCGGGCTGGTGCCCCAGCCCATGCAGGAGGACCACGCGGCGAACGTGGCCACCGGCAAGGTGTTCGTGACGGGCGATCCGGTGACCGGGCTCGTCGTGGTCGAGGCGTTCGACGACCACCTCTTCCTCGACACCATCGCCGTCCACCCCACCGCGCACGGCAGAGGGGTGGGGCGGCGACTGCTCCGGTTCGTGGACGCACACGCGCGTACCCTCGGCCTGCCCGAGGTCAGGCTCTACACGAACGCGCTGATGTGGGAGAACCAGCGGATCTATCCGAAGTACGGCTACGAAGTCGTGGGGCGCCGCGTGGACGGCCCCTACGACCGCGTCCACTACCGCAAGCGGCTGTTCTGAGGCGTGCGTCTCACGACCGGCACCGGCCGCTCAGGCGTCCGGCCACCAGGTGCGTGCGATGTCCTTGCGGACCTCCGGGCGCCCGGCGGGACGCTCGTCGGCCTCCTCGCGGACCCGGCGGACGTCCGACTTCTTCAGGGGCTTCTGCACGGTCACACGGCGCATGGCTGCCTCCTTGAGGGGCTACCGGGTTCCGCGTTCTCACGGAGGTAGACCTTTCGGGGGAGGGTTACTCATCGCTCCTGGTCTGTCAGTGGCGGCAGTCACGATTCGATTGTCAGTGGCGGGTGTCACTCTGGGGCCCATGACGAACGTGGACTGGGACGCCGAGGCCGCCTCCTTCGACGAGGAGCCGGACCACGGCCTGCGCGACCCCGAGGTGCGCCGTGCCTGGGCCGGCCGGCTGCGCGAGTGGCTGCCGGGGCGCGCGGGCGACGTACTCGACCTCGGCTGCGGCACCGGCAGCCTGTCACTCCTCGCATCCGAACAGGGGCACCGCGTGACGGGCGTGGACCTTTCCCTGGCGATGGTGACGCTCGCCCGGGAAAAACTCGCCGGGCGCGACGCCGCGTTCCTCGTCGGTGACGCCGCGGCACCGCCGGTCGGGGAGCAGCGCTTCGACGCCGTGCTCGTGCGGCACGTCCTGTGGGCCCTGCCCGACCCCGCCCGCGCCCTCAGGCACTGGCGCGGGCTGCTGCGGCCGGGTGGGCGACTGGTGCTGGTCGAGGGCGTGTGGGGGAGCGTCGAGCCGGTCGGCATACCCGCCGAGCGGCTCACCGGCCTGCTCGCCCCGATCGCCGGACGGGTGAGCGTGCAGCGGCTCTCGGACGATCCGCTGCTGTGGGGCGGCCCGGTGGCGGACGAGCGGTACGCGGTGGTCGCGGTGACCGGCGACTCAGGCCAGGAGGGCCGCGAAGCCGCCGCCGCGGGCCAGTGACTCCAGTTCGTCGAGCGCGGCCAGCGCGGCGGACGCCGCCTCCGGGTCCGACTCGCCGAGGCCGCTCTCGGCGAACTCGTCCTCGTCCAGGCGCCGTACGTCCGTGCCGTCCGCGGAGCGCCACAGGTCGAGGTCGAGATCCTCCACCACCAGCTCCGGACCGGAGCGCCGGGCGGGACGGGTGACGTCGCAGTACCAGCCCTTCAGCGCGCCCGTGGCGGAGCGGACCTCCTTCACCGCGTACCACCGGTCGCGCCAGTAGTACTCCGTGAAGACGTCCCCGGGCTCGAAGCGGACGAAGCCGAAGTCGCGGACGCCGGAGCCCGCCCACGCGGCGCGGACCGCCACGCGCGTGCCGTCGTCCGCCAGCAGCTCGCCGCTGTAACGGATCTTCGTGCGACCCGCCTTGACGAGCACGACGTCCAGTTGCGGGGACCGGTCAGCCGAGTTCGCGGACATAACGCACTTCCTTCGCGCAGATCTCGTAGCCGAACCACTTGTTGATGGCGATCATCGGCTCGTTCCCCGTGTCGTTGCCGGTGAACGCCTCCGTGCACCCCGCCGCGCGGGCGCGATGCAGCGAGTCGTTCTTGGCGAGCTTCGCCAGGCCCCGGCCGCGGAACTCCCGGGCGGTGCCGGTCATCGCGGTGGCATAGCGGGAGTCGCCGTCCGTGTGGGCCACGCTGAAGGCGGCGGGTCGGCCGTCGACGAGCGCGACGGTGGTCAGGTCGCGGTTCAGCAGAGGGTGCTTCCAGTGTTCCTCGAGCCAGGCCTCGTAGTCCGTGAACTCCACATCGATGTCGCTCGGTTCGTCGGACGACGTCTCCGCGTCCAGTTCGAACACCGGGCGCGGGTCGTCCGCGAAGTCGGCGGCCGTGCGCAGCTCGACGCCGGACGGTGGCTCCTGCCGGGGCGGGAGCGTGCCACCGGCCAGGTCCAGGCGCAGGAAGAAGGCGGAGCGGCTGGCCCGGAAGCCGTGCCGCTCGGCGAAGGCGCGGTTGTCCGGCTCGTCCAGGACCCAGGCGAACAGCTTCGTGACGCCCAGGCGTCCCAGGCGCTCCTCCGCCGTACGCAGCAGCAGCGAACCGGCGCCGCGGTTCCTGCGGTCGGGGCGTACATAGATGTTGGCCGAGCCCTGGCCGGGTTCCGGGCTGTCGTGGGCGACGCTGACCTGGGCGGTGCCGATGATCTCGCCGTCCTCCTCGGCGATGAGCTGCCCGAAACGGGCGTCCGGGTGGACGTGCGTCAGGGTGTGCACCACCGACTCGGGGGTGGACAACATGTAGGGCAGGGCGAGGCGGCGCGTGTCGGAGAATCCCTCGGCATCGGCTCGGACGTCGGGACGCAGGTCGCGCACGATCACGGTCATGAGGGCGCACGCTACGCGTGGAGCCGTCCGGGGTGCCTCTCATTTTCCGCCGGGTGCGCGACAATCGGCCTGTGACCTTGAAGATCGACATCGACGACAGCGCCCCGCCCTACGAGCAGGTGCGGGCGCGGATCTCCGAGCAGGCGCGGTCCGGTGCGCTGCCCGTGGGCTACCGGCTGCCGACCGTGCGGGGGCTGGCCGAGTCGCTGGGCCTCGCCGCGAACACGGTCGCCAAGGCGTACCGGGCGCTGGAGGCGGACGGGGTGATCGAGACGCGGGGCCGCAACGGCACGTTCGTCGCCGCGGCCGGATCGGCCGCGGATCGCGAGCTGGCCTCGGCCGCACAGGCCTATGTGGAGCGGGCCAGGCGACTCGGGCTGGGCGAGGAGGTCGCGCTCGCCGCGGTCCGGGACGCCCTGCGGGCGGCTTCTTCGGGCAGCGCACCTGGAGCCTGATTCGCACGTGCTGGGCGAGGAGGTCGCGCTCGCCGCGGTCCGGGACGCCCTGCGGGCGGCTTCTTCGGGCAGCGCACCTGGAGCCTGATCCGCACGACAGGCCGGTCCCGGGTGCGCGGCGAGGGCTGCGTGAGTCCGTCGTCACGCTCGCGCCCCGCGAGTACCTAGCGGGTGTCCTGACCCGACGGCTGCGTCAGTCGCTCCGGGGTCCGTGTGATGTCCAGCCCCGCCGACCTTCCCGCCCGTGCGAACGCCATCGCGTCCTCCACCGCCGCGCCGCCCGGGTCGTTGTTGAAGTACGCGTAGACGTCCTCGCCGTCGGTCCAGGTCGTGGCGATGCGGTCGAGCCAGGTGGCCAGCGAGCGCCGGCCGTAGCGCGGCCAGGGCTTGGCGCGGCCCTGGTGGAAGCGGACGTAACCCCAGTCGGTGGTGCGCCACAGCGGCGTCGCCGGGCGGGCCAGCATGTCGGCCCAGCACAGGGCGGCGCGCCGGGACGTAAGGACGCGGCGGACCTCCGGCGTCCACCAGGAGTCGTGACGCGGCTCGACCGCGACCCGGGTCGAGGCCGGGAAGCAGGCCAGGCACGCGTCCAGCAGGCCCGGGTCGGCGCGCAGCGTGGGCGGGAGCTGAAGCAGGACCGGGCCGAGGCGGTCGCCGAGGCCCGCCGCGTGACTCATCAGCCGGTGCACCGGCTCCTCGGGCTCCTTGAGCCGCTTGATGTGGGTCAGATAGCGACTCGCCTTGACCGCGACGACGAAGTCACCGGGCACCCGCCGCCGCCAGTCCTCGAACGTCTCCCGGGACGGCAGCCGGTAGAAGGCGTTGTTGATCTCGACGGTGGCGAAGTGCCCCGTGTACTCCTCCAGCCAGAGCCGCATCGGCAGCCCGGACGGATACAGGAGGCCCCGCCAGTCCTTGTACTGCCACCCGGACGTGCCGACGAACAGGGTCATATCCCTATCAAAGCACCAGGTGTCTTCGAGGGCGGCAGAGGCGGCCCGGTCCTCCAGGCCCTAGGTATCGGTGCGCGTGTGGAAGCGGTAGAACAGCAGCAGGAAGACGGCTGCCGTGACCAGCACCGACGTGATGACCACGGGACGGACGTCGTCGCCGGTCTGGCTGTAGAGGAAGCCCAGTGCGGCGCCGGCGAACGCGGCCCGGAGCAGGGCGTGCAGGGCGTGCAGGTCGCGTCGGAGGCGCCGGGTCGCCTGGACCACGGCGATGCAGAGGGCCATGAAGGCGAGTGCGCTCCACACACCCGACGCCACGTCCGGCCCGGTGATCGGACCGCCGTGACGCCGGTTCACCGCGACCCAGTTGCCGTAGACGACACCGAGCACGACGGGCGGGACCCATCGCGCGACGCGGTGGGCGGGTTCGCTGAACACGGTGGGCGCCGGGTGCGCCATCAGAGCCTCCCTGGTCCATGCGGAGCTCGGCGTCGCTCCGCCGCACACCTTGGCACGCCTGGTTAACAGGCAGGTGAGAGGCGGTTGTGACCGGAACCGGCGGGTGGTCCCGCTACAGGTACAGCCCCGCCTCCACGCCCCCGCGCGGCTCCGGCAGGGCCGTCGGGGACGTGCCCCGGCGCAGCGCGTACAGCTCCGCCAGCGTCGCGCCCTCGCGGCCGATGCCGTCCTCCTGGCCCAGCCAGTTCACCGCCTCCGACCGGGTCAGCGGGCCGACCTCGATCCGGGCGAGGCAGCGGCCGGGGCGGACCACGGCCGGGTGCAGGCGCTCCAGGTCCTCGTTGGTCGTGACACCCACCAGGACGTTGCGGCCCTGGCCGAGCAGGCCGTCCGTCAGGTTCAGCAGCCTCGACAGGGCCTGGCCCGCCGTGTGCTTGGCCTCGCCGCGGATCAGCTCGTCGCAGTCCTCCAGGAGCAGCAGCCGCCAGCGGCCCTTGCCCGTCGCGTCCTCCTCGCCGATGGCGATGTCCATGAGATAGCCGACGTCGGAGAAGAGCCGCTCGGGGTCCAGGACGCAGTCCACCTGGCACCAGTCGCGCCAGGACCGGGCCAGGGTGCGCAGCGCCGAGGTCTTGCCGGTTCCCGGCGGGCCGTGCAGCAGGAGCAGCCGGCCCGCGATGTCCTCGGGGGTCGTCTTCATCAGGCGGTCCATGGCGTCCGCCACCGGTGCGGTGTAGTTGGGCCGGACCTCGTCCCAGGTGCCCGCGGCGATCTGGCGGGTGGTGCGGTGCGGGCCCCGGCGCGGGGAGACGTACCAGAAGCCCATCGTGACGTTCTCCGGCTGCGGTTCGGGTTCGTCCGCGGCGCCGTCCGTGGCCTGGTCGAGGATCTTCTTCGCGAGCTCCTCACCGGTCGCCGTCACCGTGACGTCGGCGCCCCGGTTCCAGCGGGAGACCAGCAGCGTCCAGCCGTCGCCCTCGGCGAGGGTCGCGCTGCGGTCGTCGTCCCGGGCCACGCGCAGCACCCGGGCACCCGGTGGCATCAGTGTCGCCCCGGACCGCACGCGGTCGATGTTCACGGCGTGGGAGTACGGCTGCTCACCCGTCGCGAAGCGGCCGAGGAACAGCGCGTCGACGACGTCGGACGGGGAGTCGGAGTCGTCGACGTTGAGCCGGATCGGCAGCGCCTCGTGCGGGTTTCCAGACATGCCGCCATGATCCGGCACGGGGCCGCCGCGTGCACCCGGTTTCCGCGTGCACGCGGCATGTCGGCCCTGTGCGGGTCAGGCCCCGGCGCCGCAGACCAGCCGGCGCGCCCGCCGGGCCCTGCGGACCACGGCGTACCCCTTGGTCAGGGCACGGTCCGCGGCGAACGTACGGGCGATCGCGCGCCCTTCGATCATCCGCTCGAACTCCTCGATGCCCGTGCTGCGGCGCACCGTCACCCGCCGCAGCGCGTACGGCCCCTGCGCGCGCCGCGCGAGGCCGTTGCCGACGGCGAGGGCCTGGTCCCAGCCCGTCTCGCGCACCGCCTGCCGGACCCGGCGGCTGGAGTAGCCGTAGGGATAGGCGAACGAGGCGGGTGCGGAACCCAGTTGGTCCGAGACGATCTCCTTGCAGTGGATCAGCTCGAACCGCAGGGTGGCGTCGGAGACCTGGTCGAGCTGCGGGTGGCTGTGGCTGTGCCCGCCGATCTCGACACCGGTGGCCGCGAGTTCGCGGACCTGGTCCCAGTCCAGCATGGTGTCCAGGCCGCCGCCGGTGTCGTACGGCCCCCTGAGCCACCCGGTCGAGACGAACAGGGTGGCCGGGAAGCCGTGCTTGGCCAGGGCGGGGAGGGCGTGCCGGTGCACGCCCTCGTAGCCGTCGTCGAAGGTGATGAGGATCGGCCGCTCGGGCAGCGCGCGGCCGGAGCGCCAGCACTGCGCCAGTCCGGCCGTGGTGAGCGGACTGAGCCCCCGGTCGGCGAGCACCGCCATCTGCTCGGCGAACGCCTCCGGGGTCACGGACAGGGCGCGCGTCTCCTCGTTCGGGTCGGTCGCGACCGCGTGGTACATGAGGATCGGGACGCGGGCGTCACTCACGGGCCGTCACCTTCACCTCGGGCACCTGGAACGTGGTCCCGCCCCGGCGTGCCCGGACGCCGCCGACGACGTAACCGCCCGCCGCCGTCAGCACCCCGGCCACGATCGCGCCGGCTCGTCCCGCACCGCCCGACCGGGCCAGCAGGGCGTCCCGCAGGCCCCGGGCCACCCCGGCGGGCAGGACCCGCGTGGCGTACCGGCGCTCCGACTCCAGGCCCTTCTCCGCCCCGACGCTCCGCGCCACCAGGGCCTTGGACAGGCCTTCGGCGTAGGCGCGGCTGCGGAAGTAGCGGAAGTGCTCGCGGACCTCGGGCACCCGGTGGTGGATCACCGCCCGGTCGTCGATCAGCAGGACCGCGTCGGGCCGGGCCCGGGACAGACGGATGCACAGTTCCGTCTCCTCGCAGCCCAGCGGGCGTTTGTCGCCGTCCCTGCCGATTCCGGTGGCGAAACCGCCCGCCGCGTCGAAGGCGCTGCGCCGGAACGAGGCGTTGCCGCCGAGCACGTTGCGCACCCGCACCCGGCCGCGCGGCAGACCTCGGTAGGTGCAGCCCACCACCCAGTCGAACTCCTCCGGGAACCAGTCGGGCCGCCGCCCGGACGCCCAGACCGGCTCCGTGCGCCCGCCGACCGCCATCACCCGCGGGTCGGTGTACGCCTCGGCGAAGTGCCGCAGCCAGTGGCGCTCGGCGACGGCGTCGTCGTCGAGGAAGGCCACGACCTCGCCCCGGGCCGCGGCGATGCCGGTGTTGCGGCCGGCGGACAGGCCGCGGGGGCCCGCGTTGGCGAGCACCCGCACCACAGCACCGTCGGAGGTCTCCTTGTACTCCTTGGCCAGACGCTCCCGGAGCGTCTCGTTGTGATCGACGACCAGCAGCGTCTCCAGGGCCGGCCGTGACTGCGCGCGGACCGAGGAGACCGCAGCGAGGATGTCCTCCCAGCGGTCCTCGGTGTACGCGCAGATCACGACGGAGATGCCGGGACCGCTCAAGACACCTCTCCCCGCATCGCGGCCGGCATCGACGACCGGGGCGAACGGCGGCGCAGCGCACGTCGGTTGGAGCGCTCCCGCAGGATCACCTTCAGCACGCGCAGTCCGTCGCGCACGGCCCGCAGATTGCTCACGCCGTGGATGCGCAGGTACTCGTGGCTCGGGATCTCCTGCACCTTGAGCCCGGCCTTGACGACCCGGATGTTCATCAGGGTCTCGACCTCGAAGCCGGTGCAGTCGAGGTCGATCTTGTCGAGGCAGTGCCGCCAGAACGCGTTGTAGCCGTAGCACAGGTCGGTGTAGCGGGCGCCGAACTTGCGGTTGACGGCCGTGCACAGCGCCCAGTTGCCCATCTTGCGGATGAAGGTCATGTCGTCGGTGCCGCCGCCGTTGGCGAAGCGGGAGCCCTTGGCGAAGTCCGCGCCGGAGACCAGGGCGGAGACGTAGCTGAGGATCTCCCCGCCGTCCGCCGAGCCGTCCGCGTCGACCATCACGATGATGTCGCCGGTGCAGGCCTGGAACCCGGTGATCAGGGCGTCGCCCTTGCCCTTGCCGCGCTGCTCGACGACCTTCACCTCGGGCCACAGCTCGCGGGCCACCTCGACGGTGTTGTCGGTGGAGTTGCCGTCGACCAGGACCACTTCGTGTATCCAGTCGGGCAGGGTCTTGAAGACGTACGGAAGGTTCTCCGCCTCGTTCATGGCCGGGATCACCACGCTCACCGGCGGCGCGATGGCCAGGTGCGAGGAGACGGGCCGGTACTTGGAGGCGGTCGGCGGACGCTGCTGCGTCACGGCCGGCTGCAGAACTGAGCTCATGAGTCTGGTCCCTCTCGTCCGGTGGACCGCCCCCCCAGGGCAGTCCGGATCCAGTCCGGTTCGAAAGGGGGGTTCTCACCCGAGGCACGCCGAGATGGCGAGGCATGCCGGGATGAAGCTCCGGCACGCCGGGTGAGCTGGCAAAGCTGGCCGGCCGCAAGAACGGCAGCCGACCGCGCGGCACGGCCCGGAGACCCTTGCGGTCACCGAGCACGGCACCCCCCTACCGCGCCCCGCGCCGGTTCGTCGCGGTCCTTGAGCCCTCCCCTAGAGCCGCGTACTGACGGACCGATGCGGGTGAGATGTATGACGGTATTGACGATTGAACCCGTATGGCAAGACCTGGAACGGCCTCTCACGTTTTTGTTGGTTTGGTCGTTGCGAGGGACCGTTCCTGCGGCGCAAGTTGCACGTTCCCGTCTCATAAACATGCGTTCCCCGGAGGCGATCAGGGCCTCCGGGGAACGTGTGTTCAAGTGCGGGTGCGGGTGCGGGTGCGGACGTCGGTCACGGGACGATCTGCAGCAGGCGGTTCGGCGAACCGGATCCCGCGCTGGTGACCTTTCCGGTGACGGCGCCGTTCACCAGGGCCGTCGCGACCTGGGCCGGGGTCGACGAGGTGTGGCCCGCCAGGTAGACCGCCGCCGCGCCAGCGACGTGCGGGGTCGCCATCGAGGTGCCGGAGATGGTGTTGGTCGCGGTGTCACTGGTGTGCCAGCCGGCCGTGATCGACGAGCCGGGCGCGAAGATGTCCAGCGCGGAGCCGTAGTTGGAGTAGCTCGCCTTGGCGTCCGTGCTGGTGGTGGCTCCGACCGTGATCGCCTCGGCGACCCGGGCCGGGGAGGACGAGGAGGCGGAGGTGCTGCTGTTGCCCGCGGCGACGGCGTATGTGACGCCGCCGGCTATGGAGTTGCGGACCGCCGTGTCCAGGGTCGCGGAGGCGCCGCCGCCGAGCGACATGTTGGCGACCGAGGGGCCCGAGTGGTTCTTCGTCACCCAGTCGATGCCGGCGATCACGCCGGCCGTGGTGCCGGAGCCGCTGTTGTTCAGCACGCGCACACCCACGATCTTCGCCTTCTTGGCCACGCCGTAGGTGGATCCGGCGATCGTGGTGGCCACATGGGTGCCGTGGCCGTTGCCGTCGGAGGCGTTGTTGTCGCCGTCGACGGCGTCGTAGCCGTGGGAGGCACGGCCGCTGATCTGCTGGTGGGTGATGCGCACACCGGTGTCGATCACATAGACCGTCACGCCGCTGCCCGCGCTGTCCGGGTAGGTGTAGGTGCCGGACAGCGGCAGCGAGGCCTGGTCGATGCGGTCCAGGCCCCACGGGGCGTTGGTCTGGGTGGCGGCGAGCGTGACGCGCTGGTTCTGCTCGACGGAGGCCACCGCGGGGTCGGCGGCGAGCCGCCGGGCCTCGGTGGCGGAGAGGGTGGCGGACCAGCCGTTCAGCGCCTTGCCGAACGTCTTGTCGACCGAGCCGCCGTACTCCTTCACCAGGTCCTTGCCCGCGGCCGAGGACGCCTTCAGGCCCGCGCTCTTCTTGAGCGTGACGAGGTAGCTGTCCTTGATCGCGGTCGGGGAGCCCGCGGCGAGCACCCGGCCCTCGGCGGGTGCGGCCTGGGCGGGAAGGGTGGTGAGCCCACCCACGAGGGCGGCGGTCGCCAGTGAGGTGAGTGCGGCGAACCCGAGTCTCTTGCTACGCAGTTGTGCCATTACGAGGGATTCCTCCTCTAGGCGGCGCGCGCCTGGGTGGGACGCGCGTCATGTGGGGGGTGTGCGCGTGTTCGCGCACACGGGCCGGGGAGCGTCGCGTTCCGCTCCCGGCCGGAGTAAAGCGTCGACCAACTACCGGCGTAGAACAAGAGAGTTGAGCATCAGTCAACAAATCTGTCATGAGCACGTAACAAGAGAGGGTCGACGTGTGACGCGAGCCGTGGTGAATGCGCCAAACATCCGGGGAGAGGCCGAAAAGGCTTGGCATGGACACTTCCTGTCAACACGCGTAGCTGCTACGACGGTTATGGCAGAGATCCTGCTAAAGGGAGGTTCCATGAGACGTTCCCGACTTGTCGTCCTCGTGAGCTCGCTCCTCCTCGCCGTCGGCACAGCCCTCACCGGGGCGGCGACGGCGCAGGCGTCCTCACTCGACGCCGCCGGCGGCTATGTGGCCCTCGGTGACTCCTACTCCTCCGGGGTCGGAGCCGGCAGCTACATCGGCTCCAGCGGCGAATGCAAACGCAGCACCAAGGCCTACCCCTACCTCTGGGCGGCCGCCCACTCACCCTCGAGCTTCGACTTCACCGCCTGCTCGGGCGCCCGAACGGGTGACGTTCTGGCGAGTCAGCTCACTCCGCTCAGCGCCTCCACCGCCCTCGTCTCGATCAGCGTCGGGGGCAACGACGCCGGCTTCGCCGACGTCATGACGACCTGTGTGACCCAGTCCGACAGCGCCTGCGTCTCCCGCATCAACACCGCCCGGGCGTACGTCGACTCCACGCTGCCCGGCAAGCTCGACAGCGTGTACTCGGCGATCAGCTCCAAGGCACCCGCCGCCCGGGTCGTCGTCCTCGGCTACCCCCGCTTCTACAAGCTCGGCACCACCTGTCTCGGTCTGTCCGAGACCAAGCGCAAGGCCATCAACGACGCCTCCGACCACCTCAACACCGCCGTCGCCAAGCGCGCCGCGGACCACGGCTTCGCCTTCGGCGACGTCCGCGCCACCTTCACCGGCCACGAGATCTGCTCCGGCGACTCCTGGCTGCACAGCGTCAGCTGGCTCAACATCGGCGACTCGTACCACCCGAAGGCTCCCGGCCAGTCGGGCGGTTACCTGCCCGTGCTCAACAGCAACGACTGACCGATCAGCCCGAGTCCGAGCCCGAGTCCGAGCCCGATCCCGGGTTCGAGTCCGATCCCGGGTTCGAACCCGTTTGCGCGTCCGGATCCGTGTCGGAAGGAGAAGGGGAGGCCCCGCCCGTCGGGGTCTCCGTCTCGCACGTCACCGAGAACGGCACCGACTCGGACGTCTCCCGCACCGGCTCCCGCACTTCGACGCTGATCTCGTTCTCGAACGTCCCGGTCTCCTCCCGCGTCGTCACCCGCACCGTGTCCCGCTTCGAACGGCCGCCGCCCTCCGTGAACGACAGCGTCTTCCAGCCCCCGTCGAGCACCTGGCCGTCCTGCGTCACCCAGCGGTAGCTGACCTCGGCCGGGAGCCGCCCCACCGTGAGCGTCGCCGTGAACTCGGGCGCCTGGGCGTTCGGCGGCGGACACGGGCCCGAGTAGTCCGTGCGCCGGCCCTCCAGGGCGACCCGCACCGACTGCGGGGGCGGACTGCTCTCCCTCGTCCTGCTCGGCGTCGGCGACGGGCTGGACTTCTCGGTCGCGGTGTTGCGCGGCGGGCTCTTGGTCGCGGTGGGCGTATTGTCCCCGGCCCCCTGGTCGTTGCCGCCGGAACCGTCCCCGTCGTTGAGCAGCGCGTACGTCAGCCCGCCCACGGCGAGGGCCAGTGCGATGACGCCCGCGACCAGCACCCGGCCGGCCCGGCGGTCCCGGTCCTGGCCGGTGGCCGTCGTGGTGGTGCCCGCACCGGATGCCGCAGCCTGCCCCGGGTAGGGCATCGGCGGCGTCGGCGCGGGCTCGGGGTGGCCCACGACCGTCGGCGGGAACGGAACCGCCCGCGTGGTGTCCGCACGCGGCGAACCACCCGCGGCGACGACCCGCAGATCCTCCTCGGCCCGCTCGGGCGGCAGCCGCTGTTCGGGATCCTTGCGCAGCAGCCCCTCGATCACCGGGGCCAGCGGACCGGCCCGGTACGGCGGCGGCAGCTCCTCGTCGACGATCGCCCGCAGCGTGCTCAGCGGGGTGTCGTGACGGAAGGGGGAGTGACCCTCGACCGCCGCGTACAGCAGCACGCCGAGCGACCACAGGTCGGACTCAGGGCCCGGCGTACGGCCGAGCGCCCGCTCCGGGGCGAGGAACTCGGGCGAGCCGATGACCTCGCCGGTCATGGTCAGTGCCGAGCTGCCCTCGACCATGGCGATCCCGAAGTCGGTGAGCACGATCCGGCCGTCGTTCGAGATCAGCACGTTGGCCGGCTTCACGTCGCGGTGCAGCACCCCGGCCTCGTGCGCGGACCGCAGCGCGGCCAGCACCTCGGCGCCGATGTGCGCGGCACGCTGGGGCGTCATCGGGCCCTCGGCGTCCAGGACCTCGGCGAGGGAGAGGCCGCGGACCAGTTCCATGACGATCCACGGGCGGCCGTCGTCCGTCGCCACGTCATACACCGTCACCACGTTGCGGTTGGCGACCCGGGCCGCCGCCCACGCCTCCCGCTCCAGCCGCGCGTACATCCGCTGTACGTCGTCGCCCGCCAGTCCGGACGGGGCACGGACCTCCTTGACGGCGACCTCGCGGTGCAGCACCTCGTCGCGGGCGCGCCACACCGTCCCCATGCCGCCCTCGCCGAGCGGTGCGAGGAGCCGGTAGCGGCCCGCGATCACACGTTCATGGCCCGGTTCTTCGAACACGGCGCCCCCATTCGCAGCCGGGCGAAATCTCCATGGGGTGTGTCTTCCCCACGCGGTCTGATTTCCTCACGACGTCCGCTTTTCTCCGGACATCCGATGCCTCACGAACGTAACTCAGCCGAGTGCGGATGCCGCCCCCTTGAACACCAGTCCGGCCCCGAGGACCAGCACGGCGAAGGCCGAACCGAGCGGGGCGGTCCGGCGCACCAGGGCCGCCATCGGGCCCGTCGACCAGCGCGGGCGCCGGTCCAGGAGCCGGGTCATGCCGCTGCCCGCCTTGACGACCGCGTACCCGGCGGCCGTGAGGGTGAGGGCCAGCCCGACGCCGTAGGCGACGACGAGCAGCAGGCCGAACCAGGCCTGCCCGAGCGCGGCGGCGCCGACCAGCACCACGACGGCGGACGGGCTGGGCACGAGGCCGCCCGCGAAGCCCATGAGGATCGTGCCGCGGAGGGTGGGGGCGACGGGGTGGGAGTGGGTGAAGCCGCCGTGGGTGTGCTCGACCGTGTGGGGGTGGGAGTGAGGGTGGGCGTGATCGTGCGGGTGGTCGTGGTCGTGGTCGTGGTCGTGGTGGTGATCCTTGTGGTCGTGCGCGTGACCGTGGTGGTCGCCGTCGTGGTCGTGGGTGTGGCTTCCGTGGTCGTGATGGCCGTGATGATGGGCGTGCGGGGGGTGGGTGTGCGCGCGGTTGCGCAGGGCGCGGCGGACCAGGCTCGCGCCCGCCAGGGTCACCAGCAGGCCGCTGGCGACACCGAGCCAGGCGATCACGGAGGGCGCCGCCGCCGAACCGGCCGTCACCAGCAGGCCCAGGGCGACCACGCCGAGGGTGTGCGTGACGGTCACCGAGGCTGCCATGGGCAGGACGTCCCTCATCCGGGCCTGACCGCCCCGGGCCGCAGCCGTCGCGGCCATGATGGTCTTGCCGTGGCCCGGGGCGAGCGCGTGCATCGCACCGAGGACGACGGCGATGAGGAGGGCCAGCGCGGCGAAGCCGGCGGTGAGGTCCTGCCGGGCCACCAGGTCGTCCAGGGCACGTGTCCAGCGGTCGGCGCCGCGCGGGAGCACGGATGCCGCGGGCGCGTCCGACTCCTCGTCCGCCAGGGCGGCGCCGCCGGGGCGCACCCGCAGGGCGGCCGACGCGGTGTCGGCCGGGGAGGACAGCAACTCCTCCGGGTAGCTGGTGAGTTCGTCCGAGATCGACTTCTCCGGCACGTCCGACGCGGCGAGCGTCATACGGTCGCCCCGTGCCGTGATCTCCCGCCAGCCCGGGCCGCTGGAGGCACCCGCGCCGCGGAAGCCGAGGGACACGGTCTTCCCGCCCGACGGGAGGGGCGCGGTCAGCTCGCACTCCACCCGGAGGGTGTCGAGTCCCGCCTGCCCGGGCCGGACGCGCGCGTTGCTGCGCTCGGCCGTGAGGGCCACCCCGCGGCCGTCGACGGTCGCGCGGCTGTCCTCGGCGGCCGTGGCGCACCGCTGGCGGGCCCACATGGCGATGCCCAGCCGCTCGATGTCCGGCCCCGCCTGGGTCGCCGGGATCTCCGCGAGGTCCTCCACGTGGTGGACGCGCAGTTCACCTGGGGCGGCGACCAGGCCGTCGTAGCGGTTGACGGTGAAGTTGCCCAGCGGGTGGGCGCTCGCCGTGGCGGCGGGCAGCAGGGTGAGCGCGCAGGCGGCCGTGAGGACGGCGGCACCGGACGCGAACAGCCGGCGCAGGGTCACCGGTTCCCCTCCAGGTCCTCGAGTGCGGTACGGGCCTCGCGCACGCCGAGCGGCGAGAAGCCGGGGTTCAGGTCCAGCGCGGCCTTCAGATGCGTGCGGGCCTCGCGGTCGTCGCCGGTGGCGCGCTCGATGACACCGCGGTGATAGAGGAAGACGGCGTTGCGGTAGCCGGTGGCGGTGGCCCGGCGGGCGTACGGCAGGGCCTCCTCGTCGCGGCCGTTGACGTGCAGGGCCCAGGCGAGGGCGTCGGCGGTGTGCACGCTGTGCCGGCGCTCCCATTCGGCGCGGGCGGCGCGCAGGGCCTCCTTCTTGTCGCCGTGGTCGGCGGCGGCCATGGCCGTGTCGAGGTCGGCGTTGACCCCGCCCGCGCGGGCGAGGGCCGTCCAGGCGTCGACGAGGGCGTACTGGTCGCCGGCCTTCGCCCGGTCGCCGTCGGCGCCGCGGTCCTCGTACAGCTCGCCGAGGGCGACGAGCGGGCCGGGCAGCGGGAAGCGGGCGACGACCTGCTCCAGCCCCTTGACGGCGGCCGCCCGGTCGCCGCTCGCGGCCTGGGCGCGGGCGCGGCCCTCCAGGGCGGGCAGGTACGCGTCGTCGGCGGCGAGGGCACGGGCGTAGTGGCCGAGGGCTGTCTTGTACTCGCCCTGGTTCCAGGCGAGCTGCCCGAGGGCAGTGGCGACGTAGGCGACGTCGGCGGGCGCGTGGGCCGAGCCCAGGGCGCGCTCCAGTACCTCACGCGCCGTGCGGACGTCGCCGCGCAGCTCGTGCACGTACGCGTACCGCGTGAAGACCGGGATGCCGGGGCGCCTGTCGTCGGCGGTGTCGGCGGCCTTCGCGGCGTCGTCGTACCGTCCGAGTTCGACGAGGGCGTCGATACGGGTGCACAGGGCGCGTTCGTTGTAGGGGTTCTGCTTCAGCGCCCGGCCGGCGTAGGTCAGGGCGCCGGGGAAGTCGTGCCGGGCGGCGGCGAGGGCGGCGTGGCCCGCCAGGGCCTGGTCGTTGCCCGGTTCCAGTTCGAGGGACCGCTTCAGGGCGCGCTCGGCCTGCGGATACCGGGAGGGGTCGCCGTTCGTGCGGGCCTGCTCGACGTAGGCGACCCCGAGGGTGGCCCAACTGCCGAAGTCCCTCGGCTGGGCCCGCAGGTGCTTCTGCAGGGACGCGATCCCCGCGTCGAGATCCCCGCGCGCGAGGTCGCCGGGCGACAACGCCCCGGCCGCCGACACGGCGTCGACACCGGTCCCACGGTCCTGCACACCCCCGAACGTGATGGCCCCGCCGGTCACCGCGACCGCCAGCAGCACCGCACACCCCGCAACGTGCAGACCCCGCCACCGCCGTCCCCCGTCGGCGGCCCGCCGCATCGCGGCGACCCGCTGACCGGCGTCGTCCCCGCCGGTCGGAGGGTGGGTGTGCGCCTGGTGCTCGGTGCCGGCCTCCGGGCCGGAGTGGCCCTCGGCGGGGTGAACCCCGACCGTGCCGCTGCCGCTGCCGCTGCCGCTGCCGTCGCCGCTGCCGTCGCCGGCGAGCGCCGAGAGGCCGGCCCGGTCTCCGCCGCAGGACCCGGCCGGATCCCCGGCGTCGCTGGTTTCCGTGCGGGTGGGGATTGTTCGGGTCCCAGCGTCGCGGGTGGGGATTGTTCGGGTCCCAGCGTCGCTGGTTTCCGTGCGGGTGGGGATCGTTCGGGTGCGGGTGTCGCGGGTGGGGATTGTTCGGGTCCCAGCGTCGCTGGTTTCCGTGCGGGTGGGGATCGTTCGGGTGCGGGTGTCGCTGGTTTCCGTGGGGGTGGGGTCCGTTCGGGTCCCGGCTTCGCCGGTTTCCGTGCCCGCGGTGGGCGGCCGGTCCTGGCCGGCCTCGGCCGCCTCGCCCCGTGCCCCGGTCGTCTCCGTCCCGGCAGCCGCACCACCCTCCCGATCCCCGGTGATCTCGGGCTCCGGTGCCGTCGACGGCGCGCGGTCGTCCTCGCGCCCCTCCGGTGTGCTGTCGGTCGTACGCGGAGGCATGACCTCTCCTCGGTCGGGTGTGCTGGTGCGGAAGTCGGCGGCGCGGCCCGCGCCGTGGGGGATGTGGAACGGGCCGCGCCGGTCGGTGGGAGCGGAGCGGGTCAGTACGCCCGGTTCCGCATGCGGCGCCACCACATCAGGGCCGCGCCGATCAGGACGATGCCGCCCGCCCCGGCCCCCGCGGAGGCGGCCATCAGACCCATGTCGTCCGAACCCTGCGCGCCGGCCGGCTGGAGCGCGTCGCCCAGCTGGCTGCGGACGTCGTTGCCGCCGTCCACGCCCTTGGCGAGCGGGCCGCGCGAACCCTCCGTCGGCAGAGCCACGTACGGGAAGGCCTTCTCGAACTTCTTGTCGTTCTTGTCGACCGCGTCACCGAGGTCGTTCTTCGCACCGAGCAGCTCACCCTCGACGACCTGGAGCGACGCGTCGATCACGTCGTCGGTGAGGCGACGGCCGTTCGGGAAGCCCGCGTTGTCACCGTCCAGGACGCCGAGCCGCTTGGGCTTGGCGGCCGGCTTGATGGACGTGTTGAGCCGCAGCTGCTCCGACGGCGTCACGTGCGGCGGCTGGTTGAGGTCCTTGACGCCCTTGAGGAAGACGTCGACCAGGTCGTTGCGCGGCTCGGCGGGTGCCGGGATCTTGTAGATCGCCTCGATGAGCTTCGGCAGCTCCGGGTTGGTGACGTTCTTCAGGAACTGGGCGTCGTCCCGCGGCGTGGACGCGTTGAACGTGTCCTTGTCCTTGATCGGGTTGACGACCTCGTTGACCAGCGGGTTGCCCAGGCGCGAGACCTGCGAGAAGTAGCCCTTGGCGTTCTTGCGCTGCGTCGTCGACCAGATGCCGACGACCGGCTGCTCGTGCGACTCGGTGATGAAGCTGTTCGGGACCTGCAGGGCGATCGAGTTGACGTTGTAGCCCTTGAGGGTGTCGTTGCCGACCTCGGAGAGGTTCCCGCCGTACAGCAGGTCGAAGACGCGCAGGTCCAGGAAGAACGGGTCGTCGGCCTGCCCGGCGAACGTCTGGGCGCCACCGGCGAGTTTGTGGACGGCCTGCTTGCGCAGGGTGTTGTAGTCCGGCATCGACGCCTTGCCGACATTGGACGGAGCCACCGGCACGTCGTCGGCGACCTTGGTCTTCGACACGGCCTTCAGGCGCTTCAGCTTGATCAGCTCGAGGTCGTACGTCTGTGTGATGTTGAGGTCGGGGTCGTCGAGGCTCTCGACCGGGCCCGTGTTGTACAGGAACGTCTTGTCGTTCTTCACATGAGTCTTGAACGTGTACCGGAAGAGCAGGTCCTCCTGCGCGTCACCGTTGCTGTCGATGCGCAGGTCGTACTGGGCGTCCTCGGCGAACGGGAAGAAGTTGGGCCCGCCGGCCGGTTCCTCGAAGGGAATCCAGTTCGCGACGATGGTCGTCGTGTCCGGCTTGTCCGGGCTGACGAACGCGTACACGTCGGTGTTGTCGTACTGCGGGGTCCCCGAGATCAGCGGGGCCTCGCGGTGGCTGGAGGCAGAGGCCTCCTCGGGTGCCAGCGCGGTCACACCGGCGGCTGCGAGCCCGCCGGCGGCCAGCGCGCCACAGATCACGGTCGCGATGCTCGCGCGTCCCGCACCGGTCCTGGAGATAGGTGTCATGCCGTCCGTCCTCCGTGCCAACTTGCCTGACACACGCCATTCGGAGCGGTCGGCGAAGCGGATTGGTCGAATCTCAAACGTTCTTACGGAGCATCGGGAAAGTTGTTTCATCGCCGGGCGACCCGCGTTTTCGGCACGCTGATCCGTAACCCCGTCCGGAGGTGTGTGTGTTGCGAGTGCCTCGTGTGAGAGGACAGGCCCGGTGCGGCCTCGGAGAGGGGGACCGAGTGGAGGCGGACGAGCTGCTGCTGCTCGTGGCAGGTGGGGACCAGAAGGCCTTCGAGGACCTGTACGGACTGGTGTCCGGCCCGGTGTTCGGGCTCGTACGGCGTGTGGTGCGGGACCCCGCCCAGTCGGAGGAGGTGGCTCAGGAAGTGCTGCTCGAACTGTGGCGGTCCGCGGCGAGGTTCGACCCGGACCGGGGCAGCGCCATGTCGTGGATCCTCACCCTCGCCCACCGCCGCGCCGTCGACCGGGTCCGCAGTGCCCGGGCGGCCGGGGAACGCGAGCAGCGCGAGGCGCTGCGCGCGAACCAGCCCGCCTTCGACCAGGTCACCGAGGAGGTCGAGGCCGGACTCGAACGGGAATGGGTGCGCCGCTGCCTCGACCGGCTCACCGTCCTGCAGCGCCAGTCGGTCACCCTCGCCTACTACGAGGGCTACACGTACCGTGAGGTGGCCGAGCAGCTCTCCCTGCCGCTGGGCACCGTCAAGACCCGGATGCGGGACGGACTGACCCGTATGCGCGAGTGCCTGGGAGGTGTGGCATGAGCCTCTTCCGCCGCGAGGACCTGCACTCGCTCGCCGCGCCCTACGCGCTCGACGCCCTGGAGCCCCCGGAGCGGGTCCGCTTCCAGAAGCATCTCAGGGAGTGCGAACGCTGCGCCGCCGAGGTGCGCGCCCTGACCGAGGACGCCGTGCGGCTCGCCTGGTCCACGACCGCCCCGCCCCCCGCCGCGATGCGTGACCGGGTCATGCTGGCCGTGCGGACCACTCCGCAGGACCCGGCACCGCAGGGGACGGCGGCGCGCGAGCCGGCACGGGCGCGGGCGACGCAGCTGCCCCCGCACGTGTGGGGCGCCCAGCCGCCGCCGCGACAGCGGCAACGGCGCCGGATCCCGCTGTTCGTGCCCTTCGCGACGGTCACCGCCGCCGCGGCCCTCGTCGTCGCCTCGCTGTTCGCCGTGCAGGCGAACCGGACCCAGGACCGGCTGACCGCCGAGCAAGATCGGTCACGTGAGATCGCCCACGTTCTGGCGGCTCCGGACGCCCGTGCGGGCAGAGGCCGGGACGTGCGGGGCCGCACCCTCGGAGTGATCGCTTCCGCCACGGAGGGGAGTGCGGTGGTCACCCTCGGCGGATACGGCGCCCCCTCGGGCGGCCGCGTGCACCAGTTGTGGCTCATGCGCCCGGGCACGCCCCCACGCTCCCTCGGCCTCTTCGACGGCGACACGCCCCTGGTCGCAACGGGTTTGGGCACCTCCGCGACGTCACTGGCCGTGACCGTCGAGCCCGCCGGGGGGTCGCCGCAGCCCACTACCCAGCCGATCGTCCAACTCGCCCTGAAATCTGTTGGATTCGGAGAGTAATCGGAGATACATCGTCAACCCCCTTACGGGGAAGGTGAATCCTGTGACCGCGATACACGAGTGCCCGGACGGGGCGATAGGGTTAACCTGCCCGGGCCGGGTGGACTCGTACGGGTGGGGAGTGACATGGAACAGATAACAGTGCGCAGCAGGGCCAGGGTCCCTGCGATCACCTGCGGGAGCAGCGCGACCAGTTCGCGCCTCGACCGCCACCTCTCGGTGCTGGGCGGCCCCGCCGTCCCTCAACGGGAGACGGTCGAGGCGACCTCGCTGATGCGGGAACTGACCGCGCGTCAGCCGCACGACCGCAGTGGCAGGGGTGCGCGCGTGCGTCGCGTCTCGCTCTTCGCGCCGCTGCGCCGACTGCGCCGCTCCCTGTTCGGCAGCAGGTAGGGGTCCGCGCTCGGGCGGTCACACCGTCTCCGGCGCCGGCGCTGCGACACCCGTCGTCCGTCATCCCCGCGGCACGCAGCGGCGCCAGGTGTGGTCCCGAGCGCGGCACGCCCCCTGTCGGTGCCTCATCCCCGCCCGGCAGTGACCGGGGGCGACGTCCGCGGCGACCGCCGCCCGGTCACTGCTCCCCGTGCGCGTACCGGCGCACGGCCGGCGGCACGAACACCCCGAGCAGTACGACGCACCACAGGACGGACCCCGCGACGGGATGGGCCACCGGCCAGGCCGCCCCCTCGGGTACGGGCGCGTTGCCGAAGAGGTCCCGCAGGGCCGTCGCCACCGCGCTGATCGGATTCCACTCGGCGACCGTCCGCAGCCAGCCCGGCAGTCCGCTGGTCGGGATGTACGCGCTGGACAGCAGCGGCAGCAGGAATGTCGCCCCGCCCAGCTGACCGGCCGCCTCCTCGTTGCGGGTGAGCAGGCCGAGGTAGATCCCCGCCCAGGTGCAGGCGAAGCGGAACAGCATCAGCAGCGCGAGCGCCCCCATCGCTTCGAGCAGGCTCCCCTCGACACGCCAGCCGACCGCGAGGCCCACCAGAAGGAACGGCACCGTCCCGAGGGCGGTGGCCACCAGATCCGCGGCTGCCTGCCCCAGCGGTACGGCCGCCCGGCTCATCGGAAGCGTACGGAAGCGGTTCGTCACGCCCCGGTGCGTGTCCTGGGCCGCCTGGAACATGCCGGCCATGATCCCGCCCGAGGCGGTCGCCACCAGCAGGCCCGGCACGAGGAACGACCGGTAGGTCTCGCCCGGAACCGCCAGCGCGCTGCCGAAGACGTAGCCGAAGAACAGCAGCATGCTGATCGGCATGGTCTGGGTGAGGATCAGCAGGCCCGGGTTGTTCCGCAGTCGCAGCAGCTGGCGGCCCAGCATCGCGGTCCCGTCGTACGCCAGCATGCTCATGCGGCACGCTCCTTCTCGTCGGTCGTCTCGGTCGTCTCGGTCGCCTCGGTCGTCCTGGGCGGCGCAGTCTCCGTCAGGCGCAGGAACACGTCGTCGAGGGTCGGCGGGCGCAGGCTCACGTCGAGCAGCGGCACGCCCGCCGTGTCCAGGGCGCGCACCAGCAGCGGGATCGTGAGTGTCGGGTCCTTGCTGACCGCGCCGACGGCGTTGCGCTCGTGGTCGAACGACGGCTGCGCGCCCGTCAGCCGGTCGAGGACGGCCGCCGCCCTCGCAAGGGTGTCCGCATCCGGCACGACGACCTCGGCGTGCGCCCCGACCAGCGACTTGAGCTGTGCCGGAGACCCGGTGTGCGTGACCCGGCCCCGGTCCACCAGGGCGATGTCGTCGGCCAGTTGGTCGGCCTCCTCCAGGTACTGCGTGGTGAGCAGCACCGTCGTGCCCTCGGCGGCCAGGTCGCGCACCACGTCCCGGATGAGGGTGCGGCTGACCGGGTCGAGGCCGGTGGTCGGCTCGTCCAGGAACAGCACGTCGGGGCGGCGGATCAGGCTCGCCGCGAGGTCCAGGCGGCGGCGCATGCCACCGGAGTAGGTGGACGCGGGGCGGTCGGCGGCCTCGGTCAGACCGAAGCGGTCGAGGAGCACCGCGGTCCGTCCCGCCGGTCCGCGCACCCGGTACAGCCGGCCGAACAGCTGAAGGTTCTGGCGTCCGGTGAGGTCCCCGTCGATCGAGGTGTCCTGCCCGGTGACGCTGATCCTGTTGCGCACGGCGGCGGCCTCGCGGACGAGGTCGTGTCCCGCGACCCGGGCGGAGCCGGCGTCCGGCCGCAGCAGCGTGGTCAACAGCCGTACCGCCGTCGTCTTCCCCGCCCCGTTCGGCCCGAGGATCCCGCAGACCGTTCCCTCGGGGACCGCGAGGTCCAGCCCGCGCAGGGCGCGGACCTCCCCGAATCGCTTCTCCAGACCTTCACTAAGTACAGCGTACGTAGAAGTCATGGTAGGACCATAGCGCACTACGTACGCTGTACGTAACTAGGATGGTGGCCGAGGTGATGATCGATGGCGGGCCGAGCGGCCGTACCCGAAGTGATCTGGGCGCGCCCCGAGCGCACCGGCCGTGGGCCGAAACCGGCGTTCACCCGCGCCGACATCGCGGCGGCCGCCGTGCGGATCGCCGACGCGGAGGGGCTGGACGGGGTCACCATGCGGCATGTCGCCGCGGAACTGGGCTGCGGCACGATGTCGCTGTACAACTACGTCCCCCGCAAGGAGGACTTGTACGAGCTGATGATCGACGCCATCGGTGCCGAGCACGAGATGTTCGAGCCCACGGGCGACTGGCGCGCCGACATGCTGCGCAACGCCGAGGAGACGCGCGCCATCATGCACCGCCACACCTGGGTGCCGCGCCTGATGCCGGGGGTCTTCGGCTTCAGCCCCAACACCCTGCGCTACCTGGAGCACTGCCTGGCCTGCCTCGAACCGCTCGACGTGCCGGCCGGTACGAAGACGGAGCTGGTCGCGCTGCTCAACGGCGTCGTGACGACGTACACCGGGAACGACATCGCGACCGCCGAACGCACCCGGTCCATGCCGTGGACGGCCGAGGAGGAGAACGCCGTCCGCATGGCCTACCTGGGCAGCCAGATCGCCACCGGCGCGTATCCGCGGCTGACCGCGGCCTTCACGGAGCAGAGCGGGCCGGTCGATCTGGAGGCGGTGTTCCGGCGGGCCCTCGAACGCGTCCTGGACGCCTTCGACCCGGAGCTGCGCTGAGGGGTGTCCCCCGGGGCGGTGCTAGAGCAGCGCCAGTTGCCCCTCGGGACCCTCCTCGGGCCCCTCCAGCACCGACGCCGGGCGGCGGGCCCCGCTCGGCACCGGCAGGACGCCCGCCTCGCGCAACTCCGTCGCCGTGACCGGGTCGCGGACCTCCGGTCCCTCCAGCGGGCGCAGCTCGGCCAGCAGCGCGAGGACGGTGATCAGCTCCAGCAGCTCCGACGTCCAGGTCTGGGGCCAGGTGGCGGGACGGATCGCCGCCAGCGTGCCCGGCTCGGGGGCGGCGACGCGGGTGGCGAACCACTCCTGCAGGACGCGCACCCCGCCCACCTCGAAGTCCCAGGCCTCCGGAGGGACCGGGGAGATACGGCCCTCGTCCAGGAACAAGGCCTCCTCGTCCCGGTCGTAGCGCAGCGCCACCGGCCGGGAGGGCAGCGGGGCACGCACGTAGGGGCGGCGGCCGCCGGGGAGCTTCGGGCGATCGCCGTCGCGGCGCATCAGCCACAGCAGCCGGTGACCCAGCTCGAGGCCCCGCTCCCACGCGCCGGCGTCCCCGGTGAGCGGAACGGTGAGATCCGGGCGGGCCGTGGCCGTGATCCAGGCGAGTACGTCCAGCGGCGTCGGGGTGCCGCCCAGGCGGGTGCCGAGGTAATCCAGCAGGCCCGGGGCCAGATTGGGCTCGCGGCCGCCCGGGCGCCGGAAGAGCGGACGGATCCGGCCGGGGCGCACCAGCGGGAGCAGCGAGGTGGCGAGCAGGGGCGGGTCGGCCTCGGGCGTCTCCAGCACGAAGACCTGCGGCTCGTCCGCCACCCGCCACAGCTCGGGGCGGGCCGCGTCGATCAGCCGCTGGTCGGGGATGAGCCACTGCTCGTCGTAGGGCGCGAGCAGGACGCGCACCGGCTCCGGGCAGGGCCCCGAGGCGCGCACCAGTTTCTCGGTGCCGCTGCCGGCCAGGCCGGGCAACTGGCCGACCGCCGTGTGCAGCGTGCGCGAGCGGGTCGGCTCGAACAGGGCCTCGCGGTCCGGCCCCTCGGCCTTCACCAAGGCGTCCCAGCGGGCCTTCAGGGACGCCGTGTCCGGCGCCGCCGGCCAGCCCCGGCCGAGCCGCGGCGGTGCGACGGACCACGGCATGAGGTCCGCCAGCAGCGGAGCGTCGTCGTGCGTCACGCAGGGCATCGTACGACGTGTCCCGCGCCCCGAAGGAGCGCGGGGAACGGCGCGGCCGGCCCCCGCCGGCGCGCGGACGGACGGGGCGCTTCCAGTGGAGCGCTCACGTGGCGTCCAGGGTCACCGTGAAGGAGAAACGATCCCCGCGGTAGTGGATGACGGCCACGTCCAGGGGCCGCCCGGCGGCGTCGTAGGTCACTCCGGTGTAGTGCAGGATCGGGCTCAGCAGGGGGACTTGGAGCAGTTTCGAGGTCTCCGGGTCGGCCAGCCGCGCCTCCACCGTGTCCGTGATGCGGCTGATGTCCGCCCCCACCACGTCCCGCAGCACCTTGGTCATGGGCCACCGGACGAGGTCGTCCAGGTCGATCCGCGCGGCCAGTTCGGGGCGGACGTAGTTGCGGGCGTGATTCGTCGGCTCGCCGGTCTTCTCGTCGCTGCGCAGGCGGTGGTACGTCGACACCTCCCGCACATCCGGGAAGAACTCGGCGAGTTCGCCCGGCACGGGCGCGCTGCCGTGGTCCAGCAGTTCGGACGTCATGCCGGACTGCTGGGCCACGATCGCGTCCACCGAGCCGAGCAGGCGCACCGGGGAACCCCGGCGCGCGTGCGGCTCGATGAACGTGCCCCGCCGGCGGTGGCGCGTGATCAGTCCCTCGTCCTCCAGCTCCTTCAGCGCCTGCCGCATGGTCAGCACGCTCACGCCGTAGTGCCCGGCCAGCTGCTCCTCGGTGGGCAGCCGCAGAGGGTCCTGCGGCGAGCGGCCGAGGATCGAGGCGCGCAGCGACTGCGACACCTGGTACCAGAGCGGCAGCTTGCGGTTCAGGACGATCGAGTCCGGGGCGAAGGAGGTCACGAGCCATCCGTACCGGTAAGAAATGATCAGTGCAAGGGGGCTTCTGACGGATCTCCGCAGGGTCGGAAGTGCCGCTCCAGGCCCTGCCAGACGTCGTCGTAGCGCTGCTGGAGGTGCTCCGCGCGGGCCGCGTGCGGGGTGAGGGTGAGCGGCCAGCGCGTCTCGAACATGAACGCCAGGCCGTCGTCGATCTTCTGCGGCTTCAGCTCGGCGGCGCTCGCCCGGTCGAAGGTCTCCCGGTCCGGGCCGTGCGCCGACATCATGTTGTGCAGCGACCCGCCGCCCGGCACGAAGCCCTCCGCCTTCGCGTCGTACGCACCCTCGATGAGGCCCATGTACTCGCTCATCACGTTCCGGTGGAAGTACGGCGGCCGGAACGTGTCCTCGCCCACCAGCCAGCGCGGCGCGAACACCACGAAGTCGACACCGGCCAGGCCCGGGGTGTCCGACGGGGACGTGAGCACCGTGAAGATCGACGGGTCCGGGTGGTCGTAGGTGAGGGTGCCGAGCACATTGAAGCGGCGCAGGTCGTAGACGTACGGCACGTGGTTGCCGTGCCAGGCGACGACGTCGAGGGGGGAGTGGTCGTAGGTGGCGGTCCACAGGTTGCCGCAGAACTTGTTCACCACCTCCACCGGGCCCTCGACGTCCTCGTAGGCGGCGACGGGTGCGCGGAAGTCCCGGGGGTTGGCGAGCCCGTTGGCGCCGATCGGCCCCAGGTCGGGGAGGCGGAAGGGCGCGCCGTAGTTCTCGCACACATAGCCGCGGGAGGCCGGGCTCGGCCCGCCGTCGGACGCCGTGTCCAAGAGCTCCACACGGAAGCGGACCCCACGCGGGATGAGCGCGACATGTCCCGGCTCCACATGGAGCAGACCGAACTCGGTGTGCAGCAGCAGCCCGCCGCGCTCCGGGACGATCAGCAGTTCGCCGTCGGCGTCGCTGAACACCCGGTCCATCGAGGCGTTGGCGGTGTAGAGGTGCACGGCGACGCCGGTGCGCTGGGTGGCGTCGCCGTTGCCGCCCAGGGTCCACAGGCCCGCCAGGAAGTCGGTCTCGGGCGCCGGGTCGGGCAGCGGGTTCCAGCGCAGCCGGTTGGGATCGGGCACGGTCTGGGTGAAGGGGGCGGTGCGGACCGTCCCGTTGTGGGTCCGGGTGAACGCCGGGTGCGCGGCCGACGGGCGGATCCGGTACAGCCACGAGCGGCGGTTGTGGGCCCGCGGCTCGGTGAACGCCGTACCGCTCAGCTGCTCCGCGTACAGTCCGAGCGGGGCTCGCTGGGGCGAGTTGCGGCCCTCGGGCAGTGCGCCCGGGACGGCCTCCGAGCTGTGCTCGTTGCCGAAGCCGGAGAGGTAGGCCAGCCCTTCGGCGGTCTTCCGCGCTCCCCCGTGCTCGAACGCGCTCGCGCGGGTGGTGCCCCCATCGCCCATGATCGCTGCTCCCTTGCGGTCTGATTCCTATGCCACACCGTAGGATTGCGGTTTCCCCGACGCAAGAGGGGCGCGCGCCCTCCTCTTCGCGGATGACCGGAACCCGACTTGAGAATGATCCGCAGGGGCGGACGTGTGTTCTACGCTCCCGAACATGTCGTGGACACGGAGACTTTGCGCCGCGCTCGCGGGCTGTGTCCTCCTCCTGGCCGGGTCCGCGGGCTGCGGCACCGGTGACGCCCGGGAGGGCGGTGTGTCGTCCGCACCGATCGGCCAGATCCTGGAGGGCCGGGACCAGGACGGGCAGCCCCTGCGTGAAGTGGCACCCGAGGGCGCCCCCGACGTGGGGGTCGAGGTGCAGCCCGACGCGGCCGGCGGCTGGGACGTACGCCTCACCGTGCGCAACTTCCGCTTCTCACCGGCCGGTGCGGCAGCCCGTGCGGTGGCCGGGCGCGGTCTCGCGCACCTCTTCGTCGACGGCCGCCCCGTGACCCGGCTGCGCACCTCCACCTACCGGCTGGACGCCCGCCTCGTGCCGCGCGGCACGCACCACGTCACGGCTCGTCTCCACGCCGACGACGGCACCGTGTGGGCGGTGGACGGCAAGCCCGTGGAGAGCACGGCAGACATCACCGCGTCGGAGCCGGGCCCGGGGGTGACGCCGGATGCCGCCTCCCGGCGCAAGGCCCGGACCCCGGGCGCGGACGCCGGGGGCCGAGGTGCACCGGACCTCGGGCGGGGTGCCTCCGAGGTCCAAGGTGCACCGGACCGAGGCCGGGGTGCATCCGAGGTCCAAGGTGTACCGGACCGAGGCCGGGGTGCGTCCGGGGACCGAGGTTCACCGGATCGCGGTCGAGGGGCATCATGAAGCCCGTGCCCCACGCGACATCGCTCCGACGTGCGCCCGTGCAGCGGCGCAGTGCCGAACGCCTGACCAGGATCCTCGACTCCTGCGCCGACCTCCTCGACGAGGTGGGCTACGACGCCCTGAGCACCCGTGCCGTCGCCCAGCGGGCCTCGGTCCCGATCGGCTCGGTCTACCGCTTCTTCGGCAACAAGCGCCAGATGGTCGATGCCCTCGCCCAGCGCAACCTCGAGCGGTACTCCGAGCGCGTCACGCAGCGTCTGCGGGACGCCGGCGAGGACGGGGACTGGCGCACGGCCATGGACGTCGTGCTCGACGAGTACCTGGACATGAAGCGCACCGCGCCCGGCTTCTCCCTCGTCGACTTCGGCAACCAGATCCCGGTCGGCGCCCGCCAGGCCGAACCCAACCACCGCGTCGCCGACCGCCTCACCGAACTCCTCTCCGGCTATCTCGACCGCGAACCCGACGACGATCTGCGGCGCGTCTTCCTCATAGCGGTCGAGACCGCGGACACCCTCGTGCACCTGGCGTTCCGGGTCGCACCGGAGGGGGACCAGCGGATCATCGGCGAGGCACGGGAGATGCTGCGGGCCTATCTCGCCCGGGTGCTGGACTGAAGCCGGTCCCGCCAGGACCTCCCCGCCGTTCATACCGGTCGGTATGCTCGGGCGCGTCAGTGCGTCACCGTAGCCGCCGCCCCGGGAGGACCCGTGTCCCGCACCGCCCTGCGTATCTGCCCCCTGTGCGAGGCCACCTGCGGCCTGACCCTCACCATCGAGGGCACGCGCGTCACCCACGCCCGAGGTGACCGCGACGACGTGTTCAGCCGGGGCTTCATCTGCCCCAAGGGCGCCTCCTTCGGGGCGGTCGACTCCGACCCCGACCGGCTGCGCACGCCGCTCGTGCGTCGGGACGGGGAACTGCGCGAGGCCACCTGGGAGGAGGCCTTCGACGCCGTCGCGGCGGGTGTCCGGCCCGTCGTGGAGCGACACGGCCCGCACTCCGTCGGGGTCGTGCTCGGCAACCCCAACGTGCACACCATGGCCGGCGCCCTCTACCCGGCCGTCCTGCTCGCCGGGCTCGGCACCCACAGCGTCTTCACCGCCTCCACGGTCGACCAGATGCCCAAGCACGTCTCCAGCGGCCTCCTCTTCGGCGACGCGAACGCCATCCCGGTGCCCGACCTCGACCACACCGACCATCTGCTCCTGATCGGCGCCAACCCGCTGGAGTCCAACGGCAGTCTGTGCACCGCCGCCGACTTCCCGGGCAAACTCAAGGCGCTCAAGGCCCGGGGCGGCACCCTCGTCGTGATCGACCCGCGGCGCACCCGCACCGCCAAGCTCGCCGACCTTCACGTCGCCGTCCGGCCCGGCACCGACGCGCTGCTGCTGGCGGCGATGGCACGGGTGCTCTTCGACGAGGGTCTCGTCGACCCGACGCCGCACGTGCAGGGCATCGAGGAACTGGCCCGCGAACTGGCGGAGTTCACCCCCGAAGCCGTCGCCGAGGCCTGTGACGTCGAGGCCGGCGTCATCCGCACACTCGCCCGCGACCTGGCCGCCGCCCCCACCGCCGCCGTCTACGGCCGCATCGGCAGCTGCACCGTCCCGCACGGCACCCTCGCCAGCTGGCTCGTCGACGTCCTGAACATCCTCACCGGCAATCTCGACCGGCCCGGCGGCGCGCTCTTCCCGCAGGCCGCCACCGACAAGACCCCGCGCCCCGCCGGACCCGGCCGCGGCTTCGCCCTAGGACGCTGGCACTCCCGGGTGAGCCGCCACCCCGAGGCGAAGGCCGAGCTCCCCCTGTCGGCCCTCGCGGAGGAGATCGACACCGCCACCGAGGAGGGCGAGCCGGTGCGCGCGCTGATCTCCGTGGCCGCCAACCCCGTGCTGTCCGCGCCCGACGGCGACCGGCTCGACAAGGCGCTCGACTCGCTCGACTTCATGGTCAGCGTCGACCCGTACCTCAACGAGACCTCGCGCCACGCCGATGTGATCCTGCCCCCGCCCCCGCCCTCCCAGAGCCCCCACCACGACTTCGCCTTCAACACCCTCGCCGTGCGCAACCAGGTCCGCTACACCCGCCCGGCGGTCCCCCTGGAGCCCGGCCGCATGGCCGAGACGGAGATCCTGGCCCGGCTGATCCTGGCCGTGACCGGTATGCACGGGGCTGATCCCGCCGCGGTCGACCAGATGGTCATCGACCAGACCCTCGGCAAGGCGGTCCAGGAACCGCACTCGCCCGTATACGGCAGCGACCCGCGCGAGCTCGCCGGCCGGCTCACCGGCGACACCGGCCCGGAGCGCCGGCTCGACATGATGCTGCGCCTCGGCCCCTACGGCGACGGCTTCGGCGCCCGGCCGGACGGACTCAGCCTGGAGAAGCTGCTCGCGCACCCGCACGGCATCGACCTCGGCCCGCTGCGCCCCCGTCTGCCGCAGCCCCTGAAGACCCGCAGCGGCCAGGTGGAGCTGCTCCCCGGCCCGATCGTGGGCGACCTGCCCCGGCTGCGCGCCGCCCTGGCCGAACGCCCCGAAGGACTCGTCCTGGTCGGCCGGCGCCATCTGCGTTCGAACAACAGCTGGATGCACAACGTGCCCTCCCTCACCGGCGGCTCCAACCGCTGCACCCTGCACCTCCACCCCGAGGACGCCGAGCGGCTGGGCGTCCAGGACGGGGCCGCCGTGCGCGTGAAGGGCGCCGGGGGAGAGGTCGTCGCACCCGCCGAGGTCACGGACAGCGTCCGCCGGGGCGTGGTGAGCCTGCCGCACGGCTGGGGTCACGACCGTCCCGGCACCCGCCTCGGCCACGCCTCCAAGGACCCCGGCGTCAACGTCAACCAGCTCCTCGACGGCCGCCTTCTGGACCCGCTGTCGGGCAACGCGGTCCTCAACGGCGTGCCCGTCGAGGTCACCCCCGAGAGCCCCGCCGAATGTGCTCCGGTGACCGAAAAGCTCACCGCTCTGACCTGAGCAAAGCTGTGACCAGCAGTTTTGCGCTTATTGCTCGCACGTCAACGTCTTGTTAACGCTGCTTGACGGGACCTAACGTCTCGGGAACCGCCGGCCCTGGTGGGATGTTCAAGGGCGAACGTTAGGTATCCACTCATGCTGACCATCCTCGGCTTCGCCATGATCGCGACCTTCCTGGTCCTGATCATGATGAAGAAGATGTCGCCGATCGCGGCGCTCGTGCTGATTCCCGCGCTCTTCTGCGTGTTCGTCGGCAAGGGCCCCAAGCTCGGTGACTACGTCCTCGACGGCGTGACCGACCTCGCCCCCACCGCGGCGATGCTCATGTTCGCGATCGTCTACTTCGGCGTGATGATCGACGTCGGTCTCTTCGACCCGATCGTCCGCGGAATCCTCAAATTCTGTAAAGCCGACCCGATGCGGATCGTCGTCGGCACCGCCGTGCTCGCCGCCATCGTGTCGCTGGACGGCGACGGCTCGACCACCTTCATGATCACCGTCTCGGCGATGTACCCGCTGTACAAGCGCCTGAAGATGAGCCTGGTCGTGATGACCGGTGTCGCCGCGATGGCCAACGGCGTGATGAACACCCTCCCCTGGGGCGGCCCGACCGCCCGCGCCGCGACCGCGCTGAAGGTCGACGCCAGTGACATCTTCGTCCCGATGATCCCGGCGCTCCTGGTCGGCCTGCTCTTCGTCTTCATCCTGTCCTACGTGCTCGGCGTGCGTGAGCGCCGGCGGCTCGGCGTGCTGACGCTGGACGAGGTGCTGGAGGAGGAGAAGGAGGCCGAGACGGTCCTCGTCGGCTCCGGTGCCTCCGGCGACGGCAAGGTCTCGATGCGCAAGGTCGGCACGGGCGCCGCGGGCTCCGGCACGGACGCCCCCGCGGGCGCCACGGGCTCCGGCACGGACGCCCCCGCGGGCGCCACGGGCTCCGCCGCCTCCGGTGACGACGGCGCCTTCCAGGGCCTCGACCCGAACCGGCCCACTCTGCGCCCCAAGCTGTACTGGTTCAACGCGCTGCTCACGGTCGGCCTGCTCACCGCCATGATCATGGAGTGGCTGCCGATCCCGGTGCTGTTCCTGATCGGTGCCGCGCTCGTCCTCTCCGTGAACTTCCCGCACATCCCCGACCAGAAGGCCCGCCTGGCCGCCCACGCCGACAACGTCCTGAACGTCTCCGGCATGGTCTTCGCCGCCGCCGTCTTCACCGGCGTCCTGCAGGGCACCGGCATGGTCGACCACATGGCCAAGTGGATGGTGGACGTCATCCCCGGCAGCATGGGCCCGCACATGGCCCTCGTCACCGGCATCCTGAGCCTGCCGCTCACCTACTTCATGTCGAACGACGGCTTCTACTTCGGTGTCCTGCCCGTCCTCGCCGAGGCGGGTGCCGCGCACGGGGTCAGCCCGCTGGAGATGGCCCGCGCCTCGCTGGTCGGCCAGCCGCTGCACATGTCCAGCCCGCTCGTCCCGGCCGTCTACGTCCTGGTCGGCATGGCCAAGGTCGAGTTCGGCGACCACACCAGGTTCGTCGTGAAGTGGGCCGCCCTCACCTGCCTGGTCATCCTCGGCGCGGGCATGCTGTTCGGGATCATCTGAACCACCACATGGAGGACGTCAACGTGAGGCCCGGTGGGAACCGCGGCTGGCTGCTCCGCCTCGTCATCGCCTTCGCCTTCGCGCAGGGGGCGGTGTCGATGGCCCGGCCCGCCGTCTCCTACCGGGCCCTCGCGTTGGGCGCGGACGAGCGCGCTGTCGGTGTCATCGCCGGTGTGTACGCGCTGCTGCCCCTGTTCGCCGCCGTGCCCCTGGGCCGCCGCACGGACCACGGCCGCTGCGCGCCCCTGCTGCCGGTCGGCGTGGTGCTCATAGCCGGCGGCTGCGCCCTCAGCGGCGTGGCGGGCTCCCTGTGGACGATGGCCTTGTGGAGCGGGGTGATGGGCCTCGGGCACCTGTGCTTCGTCATCGGCTCCCAGTCCCTGGTCGCCCGCCAGTCCGCGCCGCACGAACAGGACCGCAACTTCGGCCACTTCACCATCGGCGCCGCCCTCGGCCAGCTGGTCGGCCCGGTCGCCGCGGGCGCGCTGATCGGCGGTGAGGACATGGCGGGCAGCAGCGCGCTCGCCCTGATCGTGGCGGGCGCGACCGCGGCGGTCGCGTTCACCTCGCTGTGGCGCATCGAACATCGCCGTACGGCGTCCCCGTCCGGCGCGGACAAGGGGGCCCGGGTCCCGGTCCGCGGCATCCTGCGCACCCGTGGGGTGCCTGCGGGCATTCTCATCAGCCTGGCCGTGCTGTCCGCGACCGACATCCTGACCGCCTACCTGCCGGTGGTCGGCGAGCACCGGGGCATCGCGCCGTCCGTGATCGGCATCCTGCTGAGTCTGCGCGCCGCGGCGACGATCGCCTGCCGCCTGGTGCTGACGCCCCTGCTGCGGCTCCTCGGCCGGCCCCTGCTGCTGACGCTCACCTGTCTGCTGGCGGCCCTGCTGTGCGCGGGCATCGCCGTGCCGGTGCCGGTGTGGGCGCTCGGGCTGCTGCTGGTCGCGCTCGGCTTCTGCCTCGGGGTCGGTCAGCCGCTGTCCATGACGACGGTCGTCCAGGCGGCCCCCGACGACGCCCGTTCCACGGCCCTGGCCCTGCGCCTGACCGGCAACCGGCTCGGCCAGGTCGCCGCGCCCGCCGCGGCCGGGCTGATCGCCGGAGTCGCGGGTGTGGCGGCGCCGTTCGTGATGCTCGGGGTGCTGTTGCTGCTGTCCGCCGGGGTCGCCGTGCGGTCGCCGCGGGAGCCGGATGAGCGGGGTGAAGCGCCGGACGGGGCCGATGAGCCGGAGAAGTCGGGTGGTGAGGGCCGTGGGGGGCGGAGGTCTCTCGGGCGCGGGGCGACGCTGCGCCGGAAGAGCGATATCTGACGCGTCGTAGGGCGGTGCTGCGGCCTTTTCGGCGGTGAGGTGACAGAGAGTCAGGTGACGAGGCGTTTGTATGTAAATCATCTGACTTGGAGGCATGTTCATGCCCGTCGTACCCCTCGCGCGCCGCGCCGGCACCCGCACCGCCGTCATCGCCGCCCTCACCCTCGCAGGGACCACCCTGAGCGGGATGTCCGCCGTCGCCGCTCCCATCCCGGGGGACAACGGAGACGTCAAGATCCACGCCAGCACGACGGCCGCGGTCAATCAGCGCAACGACCCGAAGGTCTGCGACTTCTACCTCGCCGCGTTCAACTTCGACGCGGGTGAGCAGATCAACTGGACCATCCAGACCCAGCCCGAGGTCCCGGGCGGCGCCACGCGCACGGGCAGCTTCGTCGCCGACCCGACCGGCATGGGCCGCACCGAGGCCGTCGATCTGCCCAACGGGCAGTACAAGCTGACGTGGCTCACCGACCAGGCCCACGGCGCCGGCAAGTTCAAGGTGTTCAAGGTCGACTGCCCCACCTCCAAGCCGACGACGCCGGTCGGCGGCCCGCCCGCGGGCGGTGGCGGCATCGCCCGCGGAGAGGCCTTCACGCCGGTCACCGGCGCGGCCGCGGTCGGCCTGGCCGCCGTCGCCGGGACGGTCTGGTTCCGGCTCCGTCGCCGCTCCGATGGCGCCGCGTAGGCCGGGTTCCGCGGATGGTTCCGCCCGGCCGGGCCGGGACGGGGGCGCGCTCGGGTCCGACACCGGGGCGGTGAGGCGGCGGGGAGGCGGTTCCGGTTCCGGCGCCGCCTCGGCGGTTCGGCGTGGGGCTGGTTCCGGTTCCGGCGATGTGCCGTGGGTTCGGCGTGGGGCCGGTTCCGGTTCCGGCGCCGTGCCGTCGGGGCGGCGTAGGGGCGGCACCGGGTCCGGAGCGGCTCCAGGGGGCCGGCGCGGCACCACAGGCCCCGGAGCCCGGCCCGGCTCAGGGCCTGCCGACGCTCCGGTCGTTCGGCGCAGGGGCGAGGCGGGCCCCGGTCGAGTGCCGTCGGGGCGGCGCGGGACCGGCCATGACGATGTCCGAGAGCTTCGGCGCGGGGCCGGACGTGCTGCGGTCCCGGTGGTCCGGCGTGCTTCCGGCTCGGGCAGCGGCGCCGTCCCGGCGAGGCGGTACGCGGCACCCGGCGGCGTGCCCGGGGGGTGGCCCGGGCGCTCGCGCAGGCCCTGGTACCGGACACGTGCCTACCGGCTGACGCGGACGATCGTGATGGCCGTCTCGCTGCTGGTGGTGGCCGGGGTCTGCTGGGACCGGGGGGAAGAGCCCGGCGCGACGACGGTCACGGCCGCGCCGCCGGACTTCACCACGGCCGCCCACCCGGCCGGCCCCGGCACGGCCGACCGGCCGTCGGGCACGGGCAGGGGTACTGGCACAGGCACAGGCCCGGGCACGAGTGACCGCCCGGCCGGCGCCGACAAGGGCACGGCCGCCCTGCCGGGTCCCACCCCCACGGGCAACGCCGCCCTGCCGGGCACCTCCGGCACGGGCAAGACCGCCGCGCCCGGCGCCCCCGGAGCCGCTGCCCTCCCGGCCGGCCCCGCCAACCTCGACCCCGGTCCCCGCACCGGCCCGGCCGAGGCTCCCGCATCCGCCAGGACACCGGCTCGCACCCCCGGCTCCCGCACGCCGGGCCCCACCCCCTCCGGAGTCCGCAGCCCCGGCCCCGCCACCCCCGGGAGCCGCGCCCCAGGGGCCGGTGCCCCAGGGCTCCGCGGAGCCAAGCCCGCCACGCCCCCCGGCCGACCCGCGGGCACCACCCAGCGTCGCGCTCCCGAGCCCGCCGCACCCGCCCTCCGGAAGCCCCACCCGCCGGCAGGCCTGCACCCCCTGCCCCGTTCCCGGGCCACTCGTCTCCTCATCCCCTACCTCGGCCTCGACGCCCCGGTCATGGACCTGGGCCTCGACCGCGACCGTCGCCTCACCGCCCCGCCGGACGACGACCCCAAGCTCGTCGGCTGGTACCGGCCCGGCGCCTCGCCCGGCGAGCGGGGCACCGCCGTGGCCGTCGGGCATCTGGACACCGACAGCGGCCCCGCCGTCTTCGCGGGGCTGGCCGAGCTGAAGCGGGGCCGGATCATCAAGGCCCGGCGCGCCGATGGGCGGACGGCCGTCTACACGGTCGACAGGATCAAGTCGTACGAGAAGGCGCACTTCCCGAGCCAGGAGGTGTACGGCGCCCGGGGCCGCCCCGAGCTGCGGCTGATCACCTGCGGCGGCAGTTACGACCGCAGGAAGGGCTACTCCGGGAACCTGGTCGTCTTCGCCCATCTCACCGGCATCCGCTGATCCGGTCCGGTCCGGCTGACGGCCGGGCCGGGCCGCCCGCCTTCTCACCAGATGGACCGAAGCCCCCGATCTCGCCCGATGTCTTCCCCCGACCGCGTACATTCCGTTAACTTCCGTGACTCACAGCCCCGTACGACCCGCACGGGGCTTCCGACCGCGGAGCACCATCGCCCTGATGACCTCTCGGGGGCCCCTCATGACACGCGCCATCTCCCTGCACGACGTGAGCAAGGCCTACCCGCGGGGTCCCCGTGTGGTGGACCGGCTGACGCTGGACATCGCGCCCGGCGAGTTCCTCGTGCTGCTCGGCCCGTCCGGCTGCGGCAAGTCGACCGTGCTCCGAATGATCGCCGGGCTGGAGGAGATCGACGAGGGCCGGCTGCTGCTCGACGGCCAGTACGCCAACGACCTGCCGCCGTCCGGCCGGGACATGGCGATGGTCTTCCAGAACTTCGCCCTCTACCCGAACATGACCTCCCGCGACAACATCTGCTTCCCGCTGCGCATCGAGTCCCCGGGTGCGGACCATCGCCCCCGGGTGGACGCCACCGCCCGCATGCTGGGCATCGAGGACCTCCTGGACCGTCTGCCCGGGCAGCTGTCCGGCGGTGAGCGCCAGCGGGTCGCGATGGGCCGGGCCATCTCCCGCCACCCCTCCGCCTTCCTGATGGACGAGCCGCTGTCCAACCTCGACGCCAAGCTCCGCACCCGTCTGCGGGCCGAGATCTCCCGGCTCACCCAGGAGCTGGGCGTCACCACGATCTACGTCACCCACGACCAGGCCGAGGCCATGTCGCTCGGCGACCGGGTCGCGGTGCTGCGCGGCGGTGTGCTGCAGCAGGTCGACAGCCCCCGCGTGGTCTACGCGCTGCCCGGCAACGTCTTCGTCGCCGCGTTCATCGGCACCCCGCGCATCAACCTGCTGCGCGGCCTGGTGCGCGCCCCGCTCGACGGGGCGATGACCATCAGCCTGGGCAAGCAGTTCCTGCGCCTGCCGGAGCCGCTCTCCCTCGACCACCAACTCTTGCGCGTCCAGCAGGGCCGCGAGGTCATCGTCGGCCTGCGCTCGGAGGCCGTCCGGATCGCCAACCACAGCGCTGCCCGCCCCGGCGAGGTGCCGATCACCGGCCTGGTCGAGCACGTGGAGTTCCAGGGGCACGAGATCCTCGTCCACTTCGACACCGGCTCCAGCCCGGCCGTCGTCCCCGAACTGGAGGCCGCGCGCCCCCGCCCCGGCCGCCCCGCCCGGCGGCGCCGCGACGGCTCGGTCCTCACGCGGCTGCGGGAGCGGTCCGGAGCCGGACGGGCCGGACCCGTGATCGCCCTGGACCGTCCCGAGGACGCACAGCGGACCGTGACCGCCGACGCCCGCCTGCCCGGGGACCTGATCGTCCGTACCACCCCGGACCTGGCGCTGCGTCACGGCATGCAGGTGCCGCTCCTCGTGGACCTCGCCCACCTCTTCGTCTTCGACCGGCACGGCGACCGCATCTGCCCGCATCCGGCGCGGCTGCCCGACCTGGGGGAGTGAGGAGCCGCACCTTCGGGCGGGACCCGCGCCGTGCTGTGATGGCCCTGCGGCATCCGGGTCCCGGCACCCCGGGACGTCTGGCGCGAGAAAACTATCGCCGCTAGTTTATGTGTCGGACGACGACGCCCCGCCCCGGAGGAAGCGCGATGAAGGCACACGACGGCATGTACATCGACGGCGCCTGGCGCCCCGCCGCCGGCCAGGACGTGATCGAGGTCGTGAACCCCGTCGACGGGCAGGTCATCGGCACCGTCCCCGCGGGCACCGCCGAGGACGTCGACACCGCCGTACGGGCCGCCCGCGCCGCTCTCCCCGGCTGGGCGGCCACCCCGCCGGCCGAGCGGGCGGTGCGGCTCTCCGCCCTCCGGGACGTGCTCGTGGCCCGCGCCGACGAGATCGCCGAGACGGTCACGGCCGAACTCGGCTCGCCCCTGAAGTTCTCGCAGGCCGTCCACGCGGGCGTGCCGATCGCGGTGGCGGGCTCGTACGCGGAGCTGGCGGCGACGTACGCCTTCGAGGAGAGGACCGGCAACTCGGTCGTGCACCACGAGCCGGTCGGTGTCGTGGCCGCGATCACGCCCTGGAACTACCCCCTGCACCAGATCGTCGCCAAGGTCGCCCCGGCCCTCGCGGCGGGTTGCACCGTCGTGGTGAAGCCCGCCGAGGACACCCCGCTGGTGGCCCGGCTCTTCGCCGACGCCGTGCACGAGGCGGGCATCCCGGCGGGCGTCTTCAACCTGGTCACCGGCCTCGGCCCGGTCGCCGGCCAGGCCCTCGCCGAGCATCCCGGTGTCGACCTGGTGTCCTTCACCGGCTCCACCGCCGTCGGCCGGCAGATCGCCGCGATCGCCGCCGGGCAGGTCAAGAAGGTCGCCCTCGAACTGGGCGGCAAGTCGGCCAACGTCATCCTCCCGAGCGCCGACCTGGCCAAGGCGGTCAACGTCGGGGTCGCCAACGTCATGTCCAACTCCGGCCAGACGTGCAGCGCCTGGACGCGGATGCTGGTCCACCGCGACCAGTACGACGAGGCGGTCGAGCTCGCCGCCGCTGCCGCCGCCAAGTACGGCGACCGCATCGGCCCGGTCGTCAACGCCAAGCAGCAGGACCGGGTACGCGGTTACATCGAGAAGGGCGTCGCGGAGGGCGCCCGCCTGGTCGCCGGCGGCCCCGAAGCCCCGCGCGAGGAGGGCTACTTCGTCAGCCCGACCGTCTTCGCCGACGTCACCGAGGACATGACCGTCGCACAGGAGGAGATCTTCGGCCCGGTCCTGTCGATCCTGAGGTACGAGGACGAGGAGGACGCCCTGCGGATCGCCAACGGCACCGTGTACGGCTTGGCCGGCGCCGTCTGGGCCGGTGACGAGGCCGAGGCGGTGGCCTTCGCGCGCCGGATGGAGACCGGCCAGGTCGACATCAACGGCGGCCGCTTCAACCCCCTCGCCCCCTTCGGCGGCTACAAGCAGTCCGGCGTGGGCCGCGAACTCGGCGTGCACGGCCTGGCCGAGTACCTCCAGACCAAGTCCCTTCAGTTCTAGCCCAGGGGAGTCCCTTCCGTCATGGCTGTCCGCGCCGCCGTCCTGCCCGCCGTCGGCTCCCCGCTGGAGATCACCGGCATCGACCTGCCCGACCCCGGCCCCGGCCAGGTCCGGGTCCGGCTCGCCGCCGCCGGGGTCTGCCACTCCGACCTGTCCCTCGCCGACGGCACCATGCGCGTGCCCGTCCCGGCCGTCCTCGGGCACGAGGGCGCCGGCACGGTCGTCGCCGTCGGCGAGGGGGTCGGCCATGTCTCGCCCGGCGACGGTGTCGTCCTCAACTGGGCCCCGTCCTGCGGCGCCTGTCACGCCTGCTCGCTCGGCGAGGTGTGGCTGTGCGCCAACGCCCTCAGCGGCGCGGCCGACGTCTACGCCCGCACCACCGAGGGCACCGACCTCCACCCCGGCCTGAACGTCGCCGCGTTCGCCGAGGAGACGGTCGTCTCCGCGTCCTGCGTCCTGCCGGTCCCGGACGGCGTCCCGCTGACCGACGCGGCCCTCCTCGGCTGCGCCGTCCTCACCGGCTACGGCGCCGTCCACCACGCGGCCCGGGTCCGGCCGGGCGAGACGGTCGCGGTGTTCGGCGTCGGGGGAGTGGGGCTCGCCGCCCTCCAGGCGGCCCGGATCGCGGGCGCGTCGAAGATCGTCGCGGTGGACGTGTCCGCCGAGAAGGAGGAGCTGGCCCGGACGGCCGGTGCCACCGACTACGTCGTCGCCTCCGACACCACCGCCCGCGAGATCCGCGGCCTCACCGGCAAGCAGGGCGTCGACGTCGCCGTGGAGTGCGCGGGCCGCGCGGTCAGCATCCGCACGGCCTGGGACTCCACCCGCCGCGGCGGCCGCACCACGGTCGTCGGCATCGGCGGCAAGGACCAGCAGGTCACCTTCAACGCCCTGGAGATCTTCCACTGGGGCCGCACCCTCTCCGGCTGCGTCTACGGCAACTCCGACCCGGCCAAAGACCTCCCGGTCCTGGCCGAGCACATCCGGGCGGGCCGCCTCGACCTGAGCGCGCTGGTCACGGAACGCATCTCCCTGGACGGCATCCCGTCGGCCTTCGAGAACATGCTGGCGGGCAAGGGCGGCCGGGCCCTGGTCGTCTTCTAGCCCCGGCTCTCCGCTGCCCCGGCCTCCTCGCGAGGCCGGGGCCTTCGGCGTGCCCGGGCCCGCGATCGATGCCAAGTGCAGGTAAAAGTCCTGGTGCACGACCCGTTGACGTCCATACCGTCCGGTCAGTACGTTCCCCGGAACTCGAGCCACCCCCCGTTCCGTCCCCCGCACCCCCCGGAGTGTGCACCACATGGACACGGCACCTTCCGCTCAGCCCGTCACCACCACGCCCGCCGTCGGCAACCGACGCCGGGTGGCCACCGCGGCGGCGCTCGCCTCGGCCGTCGAGTGGTACGACTACTTCGTCTTCGGCATCGCCGCCGCCCTCGTGCTCGGCGATCTCTACTTCCCCGCCGGCAGCGCCACGGCGGGCGTTCTCGCCTCGTTCGCGACCTTCGCCGTCGGCTTCCTCGCCCGGCCCATCGGCGGCGTCGTCGCCGGCCACCTCGGCGACAAGCGGGGCCGCAAGCCGATGCTGGTCCTCGCCCTCGCCCTGATGGGCGTGTCCACGACCGCCATCGGCCTGCTGCCGACGTACGAGACGATCGGCGTGGCCGCCCCGATCCTGCTCGTCCTGTTCCGGGTCGCGCAGGGCGTCGCCGTCGGCGCCCAGTGGGGCGGCGCGATGCTCCTGGCCACCGAGTACGCCCCGGAGGGCAAGCGCGGTGTCTACGGCAGTGTCGTCCAGCTCGGCGTCCCCATCGGCGTGGTCACCGCCAACACCGTCTTCCTGCTGGCCGGCGCGCTCACCAGCGACTCGGCGTTCGCGGCCTGGGGCTGGCGGGTGCCGTTCCTGGTCGGCCTGCTGGTCCTCGCCCTGGCCTGGTACATCCACACACGCGTCGAGGAGACCCCGGCGTTCCGGGAGGCCGAACGGGCGCTCGCCGAGAAGGAGAAGTCCGAGCAGAGCTCGCCGCTGCGCACGATCCTGCGCGGTCACCTGGGCACGGTGTTCCTGGCCGGCGGCTCCTTCGCCGTGAACACCGCCACCTTCTACATCCTCATCACGGGCGTCCTGGACTACACGACCCGGGAACTGGACATGAAGAAGGGCCCGGTGCTCATGGTCTCGCTCTGTGTCAGCCTCACCCAGCTCGTGCTGATCCCGGCCGCCGCAGCCCTCTCCGACCGCGTGGGCCGCATCCGCATCTACGCCTTCGGAGCGGTCGGCATCGCCCTGTGGGCAGTGCCGCTCTTCCTGCTGATCGACACCGGCTCGCTGCTGTGGCTCGCGGTCGGCACGTTCGTCGCGAGCTGTTTCCTGAGCATCATGTACGGCCCCCAGGCCGCCCTGTTCGCGGAGCTGTTCACGCCCGAGATGCGCTACACCGGCGCCTCCCTCGGCTACCAGATCGCGGCCGTGGCGGGCGGCGGGCTCGCGCCCTTCGTGATGGTGCTGCTGCTGGAGGCGACCGGCACCTCGATGGCCGTGTCCGGCTACATCGTCGTGCTCTCGGTGATCGCCCTGGTGTCGATCAAGATCCTCGCGGACCGGGCGCGCGCGGCCGAAGCGCAGGCCGCGCCGGAGACGAAGGCCCAGCCGGAGACGCAGGCCGAGTCAGCGGGCTGAGTCCGGGGCCTCCTCGGGCAGTGGCTCCGGAACCGCTCCCGGGACCACTGTCCGGGCCGCCGCACGCGACCGCGACCGGGACACCGCCACGCCCGCCAGGCACAGCACACCGCCGACCAGCGTGAGCAGCCCCGGCACCTCCCCGAGGAACAGCCAGGACATCAGCACGACCAGTGCGGGTGCCGCGTACGTCGTCGCGCCCATCCGGCTCGCGGTCGTCCGGGACAGGGCGTACGCCCAGGTCGTGAAGGCGAGGGCGGTCGGGAAGACGCCCAGATAGACCATGTTGAGCGTCGCGGCGGCGGGCGCCGCGGCGGCCTCGTGCACGAGCTGCCCGGCGAACGGCAGGCACAGCACCGCGCCGACCAGGCACCCGAACGTCGTCACCTGCAACGGGCTCGCCGTGCCCAGCGCCGGCTTCTGCGCCACGACGCCGGCTGCGTACGTGATCGCCGCCAGCAGGCACAGCACCACCCCGAGCACCGAGGAACCACCCTCGCCCGACATCGACAGGCCCACCGTCACGGCACCGGCGAACGACACGGCCATCCCGGCCAGCAGCCGCGGCGGCATCGGGTCACCGAGCAGCCGGGCACCGAGCAGCGCGATGAGGATCGGCCCGGTGTTCACGACCAGGGCGGCCGTTCCCGCGTCGACCTGCTGCTCGCCCCAGTTCAGGACGACCATGTAGCAGCCGAACCACAGCACGCCCGATATCGCGATCCCGCGCCAGGCGGAGCGCGGCGGCAGCCCCTCCCGCCGCAGCAGGCAGATCACTCCCAGCGTCAGCGCCCCGGCCAGCAACCGCCCGAGCGCAAGGGCGCCCGGTGAATAGGCGTCACCCGCGCTGCGGATCGAGACGAAGGCCGAGGCCCACAGCACGACGGTCACCGCGGCCGCACCGGCGGCCGGCAGCTCCGCGCGGCGGGCGGGGAGGGGGGAGTCGATCATCGTGCCTCCGAGGCTAGGGGGAGCGGAAGGGCGAACGCTCGCGGTTTTCGGGCCGGGTGTTCAGGGCTGTCCGGCGGGGGGGTGTCGGCAGGTCCGGGCCGGCTTCGGGGCTCAGCGCAGCGCCGTCGCCGCCACGCCCAGCAGGTCGAAGAGGGCCCGTTCGCCGGCCGCCGTCACCTTCACGGCCCGCTCGGAGCCGATGCGCACGCACCACCCCGCGTCCAGGGCGTGCCGGCACAGCGCCGCGCCCGCGACGCCCGCGAGGTGAGGACGGCGTTCGGTCCAGTCGAGACAGGCCCGGGCCAGAGGACGCCGGCTCCGCCGCTCCAGGCCGATCCCGGCCGAGGCGAACCACGCCAGCCCCGCGTCGGTGAGCGCGAACCCCGTTTCCTGCTCCAGCAGGCCGCGCGCCGTCAGCGCGTCGGTGACCGCGATGCCGAGCCGCCCGGCGAGATGGTCGTAGCAGGTACGGCCCCGGGCCATCGCCGAGCCGGCGCTGGACTCCCGCAGATTCCGCGGCCGTACGGCCGTGCCCGGCGAGACCTGGGCGGCCAGGTCCTCCACCAGCTGGGCGACCCGCGCGTCGGCCAGCCGGACGTACCGGTGCCGGCCCTGCCGCTCCTCGGCGAGCAGTCCGCCCGCGACGAGCCGGCCCAGGTGCTCGCTCAGCGTCGACGCGGCCACGCCCGCGTGCCGTGCCAGCTCGCTCGCGGTCCAGGCCCGTCCGTCGAGCAGCGCCAGCAGGCACGCGGCCCGGGTCTCGTCCGCGAACAGCGCGGCGAGCCGGGCCAGGGCCGTCGCCTGCGGGTCCCTCGTGGTCATGCCCCCAGCATGGAACACGGACAGTTCGGCCGGCGCCGAAGTGTCCGTGGCGTGGCCCTACGCCGTGCGCCGCACCTGCTCGTACTGCTGCGCCAGCCCGTCCAGCAGGGCCGTCAGACCGGTCTCGAAGGCCCTCTCGTCGATCTTCTCCTGCTGTTCGGCCAGGAGGTGGGCCTGCTGGAGATGGGGGTAGTCGGCGGGGTCGTAGGCGCTCGCGTCGTCCACGAAGCCCCCGGCGAAGGAGCCGAGGGCGGAGCCCATCACGAAGTACCGCATCAGCGCGCCGATGGAGGTGGCCTGTGCCGGCGGCCAGCCCGCGGCGACCATGGCGCCGTAGACGGCGTCCGCGAGGCGCAGTCCGGCGGGGCGGCGGCCCGGGCCGCGGGCCAGCACCGGGACGATGTTCGGGTGGTCGCGCAGCGCGGCCCGGTAGGAGAGGGCCCAGTCGTGCAGTGCGGTCCGCCAGTCCCGGCCGTCCTGGAACATCGACAGGTCCACCTGGCCGCTCACCGAGTCGGCGACCGCCTCCAGGATCTCGTCCTTGGTGCGGAAGTGGTTGTACAGCGAGGGCCCGCTGACGCCCAGTTCGGCGGCGAGCCGCCGTGTGGAGACGGCGGCCAGCCCTTCCGCGTCCACGAGCGCACGGGCCGTCTCGATGATCCGGTCGGTGCTGAGCAGGGGCTTGCGCGGTCGGGCCATGGCGCACATAGTAGGGCTGCACCGAGAAACTAGCAGTGCTAATTTAAATCTACACTTACGGCCTTCAGTGGAGTGACCTGTGGTGAACCTGGAGCTCAGCGAGGAGCAGAGCGCCGTCCGGCAGCTCGCGCGGGAGTTCGTGGAGCGCGAGATCACCCCGTACGTCGTCGCCTGGGACCGTGCCGAGGAGGTCGACCGGGCAATCGTCAAGAAGCTGGGCGAGGTCGGCTTCCTGGGTCTGACGATCGACGAGGAGTACGGCGGCTCCGGCGGTGACCACCTCGCGTACTGCCTGGTCACGGAGGAGCTGGGCCGGGGCGACTCGTCCGTGCGCGGCATCGTCTCCGTCTCCCTCGGACTCGTCGCCAAGACCGTCGCCGCCTTCGGGAGCGAAGAGCAGAAGCGGCGCTGGCTGCCCGGACTGACCTCCGGCGCGGCGGTCGGCTGCTTCGGCCTCACCGAACCGGGCACGGGTTCGGACGCGGGCAACCTCACGACCCGGGCGGTGCGGGACGGCGACGACTACGTCCTCAACGGCACCAAGATGTTCATCACCAACGGCACCTGGGCCGACGTCGTCCTGCTCTTCGCCCGCTCCACGGACGCCCCCGGCCACAAGGGCGTCTCCGCCTTCCTCGTCCCCACCGACACGCCCGGCCTGACCCGCCGCAGCATCCACGGCAAGCTCGGGCTGCGCGGCCAGGCCACGGCCGAACTCGTCCTGGAGGACGTGCGCGTACCCGTCTCCGCCCTGCTGGGGGAGGAGGGCAGGGGCTTCTCGATCGCCATGTCGGCCCTCGCCAAGGGCCGGATGTCGGTCGCCGCGGGCTGCGTGGGCATAGCCCAGGCCGCCCTGGACGCGGCCGTGCGGTACGCGGGGGAGCGCGAGCAGTTCGGCAGGACCATCGCCCACCACCAGCTCGTCCAGGAGTTGCTCAGCGACATCGCCCTGGACGTCGACGCGGCCCGGCTGCTGACCTGGCGGGTCGCCGACCTGATCGACCGGGGGCGGCCGTTCGCCGTGGAGTCGTCCAAGGCCAAGCTGTTCGCCTCGGAGGCCGCCGTCCGCGCCGCGAACAACGCGCTCCAGGTCTTCGGCGGCTACGGCTACATCGACGAGTACCCGGTGGGCAAGCTGCTGCGGGACGCCCGGGTGATGACCCTCTACGAGGGCACGAGCCAGATACAGAAGCTGGTCATCGGACGGGCGCTGACGGGCGTCTCGGCGTTCTGAGCATGTCGAGGCGGGCTGGGGCTGCCGTTCGACCCGCTCGCGGCCAGTGGCAGAGTGAGCCGGATGATCGGACGCCTGTACGCCGTTGTCATCGACTGTCCCGACCCGGATGAACTCGCCGGTTTCTACGAGAAGCTGCTGTCGCTCTCACGGCAGGCGGACACCGGCGACTTCGTCGTGCTCCAGGACACGGCGGGCGCCCCGGTGGTCGCCTTCCAGCGGGTGGACGGCTTTCGCGCGCCTCGGTGGACGGATTCCGCGCGGCCTCAGCAAATGCACCTCGACGTGATGGTCACGGACCTCGATACCGCTGAGGCCCAGGTGCTCGCCCTCGGCGCGACGCTGCTGGATGGCTCGGACAAGCCGATCGGTTACCGCGTCTACCAGGACCCCGTCGGCCATCCCTTCTGCCTGATCACTCCCGAGGGAGCCTGACCCTTGTGTCTGCGGGGCATCCTCCACACGCACGTAGCCCATGCCCCCGGATCGGTGGCCGCCCTCTGGTGCGCGGGCGTGGTCGACCAGCAGGGAAGGCTTGGCGTGCCGTCCGCGGAAGGGGGGCATGGCTTCCCTCCTCGTCCCGAGGAAGCAGTTGTGGCTGTGCGCCCTGTGCTGTGGAGCCCCAGCCGCTGGCCCTACCGGTCGGCTCCGGGGTCCGATGAGGCGCAGGGCGACCCGTCCCTTGCCGGGCACGCGGGCGGCGGAGACGGGTGGGCGCGCTCATATTGCTCGTGCCAGGCAGTCATCGCGAAGATCAGGGCTATCGCCGCGATGAGCAGTTGGACGGCTCCTGCGTAGGGGTGTGCCGAGCGCAGGAAGACCACGGCGACCAAGAGCACGCCCAGTGCGAACCCGCCGAGCCAGAGGACCGGTGTCCAATCCATCGTGGGTGCCACAGTCTGCTCATCCGCGCGGCCCCATCCCCGGATGCCCAACATCAGCCCCAGCAGGACGGCGACCGGGACTTCGATGAGCAGCACGATCAGACTGATGCAGCCACCCGCGAACCCGTCGCCTCGCGAAACTGAAGGCTCGCCGGGCCGGCAATCCGTCGTCGGCGGGTGCGGATTCGGCTCGAAGCTCATGGCCATACGTTCGAAGGCCATGCCGTTCGCTGCACTGCGGTTCACCGGGTCGCAACCGAGTCGTGTCCGAGCCGAACACCACCTGCTGTCACAAGCTGAGTATGCGTCTGAGTACCTCGGCGGATGTGGCGCGGGCCACGTCCGCCGATGCTTTCCCCCATGAGTGACACACCGGGCAAACAGCAGAACACGGCCGCCTTCTACGGCCAGGCCGTCGCCTCCTTCGCCGTCGCCATGGCGGCCACGGCCATCGGCATCTACCAGTTGAGCGCCGACGCCTGGGTGCGGGCCTTCCTCGCCATCGCCGTCCTGTACCTGGTCACGTCATCCTTCACCCTGGCCAAGGTGATCCGGGACCGGCAGGAGGGGGCGGCTCCCTCGTACACCCCCTTCGAAAAGCGCTGAGCGGCCACACTAAGCGCTCGCTCACCTTCGGCGGTATGGTGTTGCTCCTGCCAGTGGAGAGGGGCGAGCGATGAGTACGGCCAAGGAGACGGCCGGCGGCGAGGCGCAGGCGTGGGGCGAGGTCACGCCCGACGCGGCGCGGCGGCTGCTGGTCGCCGCGGTGGAGGCCTTCGCCGAGCGTGGCTACCACGCCACGACGACCCGGGACATCGCGGGCCGCGCCGGGATGAGCCCGGCCGCGCTCTACATCCACTACAAGACCAAGGAAGAACTGCTGCACCGCATCAGCAGGATCGGGCACGAGAAGGCCCTGGAGATCCTGCGGGTGGCGTCCCGGCGGGAGGGCACCCCCACCGAGCGGCTCGCCGACGCGGTCAGCTCCTTCGTGCGCTGGCACGCCGGCGGCCGTACCACCGCCCGCGTCGTGCAGTACGAACTCGACTCGCTGGGGCCCGACGCCCGCGCCGAGATCCTCGCGCTGCGCCGCAAGGTCGACGGCGAGGTGCGCGGGATCATCGAGGAGGGCGTGCGGTCGGGCGAGTTCGACGTCATCGACGTGCACGGCACGACACTGGCCGTGCTGTCCCTCTGCATCGACGTGGCGCGGTGGTTCAGCGTCGGCGGGCCCCGGACGCCGGAGGAGGTCGGCGAGTTGTACGCCGACCTCGTGCTGCGGATGGTCGGAGCCCAGGGCCCGACGGCCTGAGGGTCGCCTTGCCCCGGTCTCAGAAGTAGTAGCGCGCCACCGACTCGGCGACGCAGACCGGCTTGTCGCCGCCCTCGCGCTCCACGCTGAAGGCGACGGCCACCTGGACGCCGCCGGGTACCTCGTCGACGGCACTGATCGTCGCGGTGGCGCGCAGCCGGGAGCCCACGGGGACCGGGGCGGGGAAACGCACCTTGTTCGTGCCGTAGTTGACGCCCATCTTCACGCCCTCGACGGCGATCAGCTGCGGCCCGAAGAGGGGCAGCAGGGACAGGGTCAGGTAGCCGTGCGCGATGGTGGTGCCGAACGGGCCCGCGGCGGCCTTCTCCGCGTCGACGTGGATCCACTGGTGGTCACCGGTGGCCTCCGCGAAGAGGTCGATCCGCTTCTGGTCGATGTCGAGCCAGTCGGTGTACCCCAGTTGTTCGCCCACCGCCGACTTCAGGTCGTCGACGGACGTGAAGATCCTCGGCTCTGCCATGTCTTCCAGGCCTCTCATGTGCGGGGAGTCTGCGCGCTCATATATCTAAGCGACTGCTTAGCATGGTCGGCCGCGGTGACTGTGTCAACGGACTCGGTAGGGTTCGCGGGGTGCACCGGATTCCAGAGAAGATCCACGAGCTCACGGTCGGCCAGCTCGCCGCGCGCAGCGGCGCCGCCGTCTCCGCCCTGCACTTCTACGAGTCCAAGGGCCTGATCAGCAGCCGCCGGACCGCGGGCAACCAGCGCCGCTACTCCCGCGACACGCTGCGCCGGGTCGCGTTCATCAGGGCCGCGCAGCGGGTCGGCATCCCCCTGGCCACGATCCGCGAGGCGCTCGCGGAGCTCCCCGAGGAGCGCACGCCCACCCGGGAGGACTGGGCCCACCTGTCCGAGACCTGGCGCACCGAACTGGAAGAGCGCATCAAGCAGCTGAACCGCCTGCGGGATCACCTCGCCGACTGCATCGGCTGCGGCTGCCTCTCCCTCGACACCTGCGTCCTGTCCAACCCGGACGACGCCTTCGGCGAACGGCTCACGGGGTCCCGCCTGATGGTCGACCGGGGCGGTCGGGGATAGCCGCTGTCCCGGCTTGCCCCGTGCCCCGTCAGGCGGACTTGCCCAGTGTCCCGTCAGGCGGAAGGGCGCCCTGCGGCGTGAGGGAGTCGCTGCTCATGTGCCGGGCCGACACGCGCGGTTCGACCCCCGGCTCGGTCCCTTGCCCCGTCCGGTCGGAGGCGGGCCCTGCGGCGTGAGGGAGCCGCTGCTCATGTGCCGGGCCGACACCCCCGCTTCGGCCCCCGGCTCGCCCCGTACTCCGTCAGTCCGGCCGCGATCAACTGCCCGTTGGACCGGGCTCGTCGGCCGTCCGGCAGGACGAGGACGTCCTCCAGCCCGACCCGCGTGGCCAGGCCCAGCCGGCCCGCGAGGCGCAGCACCGGCCAGGCGCCCCCGTCCTCGCCGTGCAACAGGACCGGGCGTCCGTGCGCGGCACCGAGGGCGGACAGCAGCGCCCGTGCGGCGCAGACGGCGCCCGGCGGGTCCGTCTCCGTCACCTCCGCCAGAACCCTCAGCACCCTCGGCCCGAGCGGCGAGGCGGCGAACCGCTCCGCCCCGTCGGTCCCGGACCAGATCCCGGCCTCCACGCCCACCCCGAGCTCCATGAGCAGTGCGGCCGTCTCCTCCGCCCCCGGCTCGTGCCAGTTGACCGAGGCGTGGTCGGGCAGCACGGTCCAGCCGCGTATGCGCTCCAGCCGGGCGGCGGGGTCGGGCTCCGCCCACGCGCCCGTGGTCACACCGACCGGCACCGGCACCCGCGCCCGGATCGCCGACAGCGTCGTGGCGAGCACCCGCGGCGACAGCGTGTCCCGCCCGCAGGGCGTCTTGGGATGGACGTGGAGGTCCGTCGCCCCGGCGGCCACGGCCCCGGCGGCCGAGTCGGCCATCGACTCGGGTGTCAGCGGCACGGCCGCACCGTCAGCGGCCGTCCGCGAACCGTTCAGGCACACCTGCATCATGCCGTCGATGGTGCCAGTCACCACCGACAGTGGGGGTGCGGCATCCCCGGCGCACCCCCCGCGCACCCGCATCCGTCAAGCCGGCACCAACAACCTCGTCCGCCTGGCGCAGGCCAGGGCCTCGGGCGTGAGCACGGGACGCGGCACCAGGATTCCGCAGTCCGCGCAGACCGGACCGGACGAGGGTTCGTGGTCCAGGTCGTACCTCCAGAAGAGCTGCTCGCCGCCGCACACCGGGCACGCCGAGCCCGGCTCGCGCTCCAGCGCGGCGATCAGCCGGCGCAGCACCTCGGCCAGCGGTTCACGGGGATGGACCGCCGGGTCGTCGCACCACGCCACGCCGAAACCGCCCCAGGTCAGCCGGTGCCAGTCGTCCACACTGCCCGGCCTGCGCAGTCCGTCGTGCTTCTCCTTCCTGCGGCGCTCGGCGAACTCGACCTCGTAGGCCAGCCAGACCGCCCGCGCCTCCTCCAGCTCGTCCAGTGCGGCCACGAGCCGCACCGGATCGGGGGAGCGGTCTTCCGGACCGAACCCCGCCCGGGAGCAGAGATGGTCCCAGGTCGCCCTGTGCCCGTAAGGGGCGAACCTCTCAAGGCACTTACGCAGCGAATAGCGCCGCAGGGCCAGATCGCACCGCGGATCGCGGACCTGTCTCGCCAGACTCCGGAAACCGGCCATCGTCCTGCACCTCCGTCACACCTGCACCTGTAATCCGGTCACTTCGGCGTCGTCGTACGGACGTCGCCGAATAGACGTATCGACAAGCGAATCGGCTCCATCCGATTTCAAATGGCCTCCATAAGCGGCCCGAAGAGGCTCGCCAGTCGACTGCCGTGATCCATGTGTCTGTTGTGCTGACTTCGAAAAGTGACGCTTGTTCATCTTCAAGCCGGGGGATACCGGCGGTAACATCCGGCCCACCCCCGTCGGGAGGAGCCCCCATGCCACGGCGTGCCCCACGCACCGTTCTCGACAGAATGAGAACTCCCAGCGGAATCCCCGGGTTCCTGAAGACAGCATCGGTATGCACCCTGATCGCAGGTCTCTTGTCGCCGCTTGCCCCGGCTGCCGCATCGGAAACAGTGACCGCGCAGGCCATCGCCGCGGCGAACGACCACTGCGGCAACCAGTGTTCGGACATCCTCCCGCCCGGCCAGAACGGCAACGCCACCCTCGCCCAGATCCTCCTCAACCAGGCCTTCGGCACCCGGCCCGAGCACGCCGAGGACCAGATGGGCCCTTACGCCAACCTCGCCAAGGGCTACCCGTCCCTCACCAACGACAAGATCAACACCTTCTTCAACGACGCCTCCTTCGGGGTCCCCGCCGACCAGGTCGCCTCCACCGTCCGACCCGCCGGACGCAGTGACGTGACGATCGTCCGGGACAAGAAGACCGGTGTGCCGCACATCACCGGTACCACCCGATACGGCACGGAGTTCGGCGCCGGATATGCGGCAGCCCAGGACCGGCTGTGGCTGATGGACGTCTTCCGGCACGTCGGTCGCGGTCAGCTGACCTCCTTCGCGGGCGGTGCGCCCTCCAATCAGGGCCTGGAACAGCAGTTCTGGCGGCACGCCCCGTACAGCGAGGCCGATCTGCAGGCGCAGATCGACAACGCCGTCGCCACCAACGGCGAGCGCGGGCGACAGGCCCTCGCCGACGTCAAGGCCTACATCGACGGCATCAACTCCTACATCGACGCCTCCGACAGCGGGCGCACCTTCCCCGGTGAGTACGTACTCACCGGGCACAAGGACTCAGTCACCAATGCCGGCACGATCGAGCACTTCAAGATCACCGACCTGGTCGCGCTGGCCTCCGTCATCGGCGCGCTGTTCGGCTCGGGCGGAGGCGGCGAGGTGAACAACGCCCTCTCGCTCATGGCCGCCCAGGAGAAGTACGGCGTCACCGAGGGCACCAAGGTCTGGGAGTCCTTCCGGATGCGCAACGACCCGGAGGCCGTCCTCACCCAGCACGACGGCAGCTTCCCCTACGGCACCAAGCCGGCCGACCCGCAGGGCGCCGCCCTGCCCGACGCCGGCTCGGTGGAGCCCGAGCCGCTCGTGTACGACCGCACCGGCAGCGCCGCGACGGCCGCCGCGACCGGCGCGTCCGGCACAGCGGCGAAGGACGCCCGGTCGTCCGCCAGGCGCGGCATGTCCAACGCCCTCGTGGTCAGCGGCAAGCACACGGCCAGTGGCCACCCCGTCGCCGTGTTCGGCCCGCAGACCGGCTACTTCGCCCCCCAGCTCCTCCTGCTCCAGGAGATCCAGGGCCCGGGCATCAGCGCCCGCGGCGCCTCCTTCGCCGGCCTGAGCATGTACGTCGAACTCGGCCGCGGCCAGGACTACGCCTGGAGCGCCACGACCTCCGGCCAGGACATCATCGACTCCTACGCGGTCGAGCTGTGCCAGGACGACTACCACTACCTGTACCGCGGCACCTGCACGCCGATGGAGAAGATCGAGCAGAAGAACGCCTGGAAGCCCACGGTCGCCGACGGCACCGCGGCCGGCTCGTACACCATGCGTGTCTGGCGCACGAAGTACGGACCCGTCGAGTACCGCGCGACGGTCGGCGGCAAGAAGGTCGCCTACACCACGCTGCGCTCGTCCTTCCTGCACGAGGCCGACTCCATCATCGGCTTCCAGATGCTGAACGACCCGGACCACGTCAAGGGCCCGGACTCCTTCCAGAAGGCCGTCCAGCACATCAACTACACCTTCAACTGGTTCTACGCCGACTCCGCGCACACCGCGTACTACAACAGCGGCGACAACCCGGTGCGCGCGGCCGGCGTCGACTCCGAGTTCCCGGCGTGGGCCCGGCCGGCCTACGAGTGGCGCGGCTGGGACCCGGCGACCAACACGGCCGACTACACCCCGCCGGCCGCCCACCCGAACTCCGTCGATCAGGACTACTACGTCTCCTGGAACAACAAGCAGGCCAGGGACTACACGACCGCGCCCTGGGGCAACGGCTCGGTGCACCGCGGCAACCTCCTGGAGGACCGGGTGAAGAGGCTGGTCCAGCAGGGCGGGGTGACCCGTGCGACCCTGGTGAAGGCCATGGCCGACGCCGGACTGGCCGACCTCCGGGCCGAGAACGTCCTGCCCGAGCTCCTGAAGGTCGTCACGAGCTCACCCGTCACCGACCCGGCCGCCGCGGCCGCCGTGAGCAAACTCCAGGCCTGGGCCGCCGCGGGCGGCAAGCGCACGGAGACCGCGGCCGGCTCCAAGAAGTACGCCGACGCCGACGCGATCCGCATCCTGGACGCCTGGTGGCCGCTCCTGGTCAAGGCCGAGTTCGAACCGGGCCTCGGCAGTGAGCTGTACGAAGCCGTCACGGCCAACCTCCCCGTCGACGAGTCCCCTTCGGCGGCACACGGCCCGACCGGCTCGCACGCGGGGAGCTCCTTCCAGTACGGCTGGTGGAGCTACGTCGACAAGGACGTCCGCGCGGTGCTCGGTGAGCAGGTGAAGGGGCCGCTCGCGAGGAAGTACTGCGGCGGCGGCAGCCTCGGTGCCTGCCGCGACACCCTCGTCAGCACCCTGAAGGAGGCGGCAGGCAGGACCGCGGCCCAGGTCTACCCCGGCGACGACGTGTGCTCGGCCGGCGACCAGTGGTGCGCCGACTCGATCAGCCACCGCACCCTCGGCGGCATCAAGCACGGCAAGATCAGCTGGCAGAACCGGCCGACCTACCAGCAGGTCGTGGAGTTCACCTCACACCGGTGAGGCACCGTCCTGGCAGCGGGTCAGCGAACGCGGCCCGCCGCCAGGACCAGCCGGGCCAGCTCCGCGTGCAGGATGTCACTGTGCGCACCGGCCGGCGGCCCACCCCGTCTGACCACGGCCGCCGCGTCGACGTTCACGCACCCCGTGGCCGGCAGCCGCGACTCCAGGGCTTCGGCGAGGGTGTACGCGCGCGTGCCCGGCACCGCCTGCACCCCGTCGTGACCCATCGCGCCCCACTTGGCGCCCAGGGCCCGCCCCAGGGCCGACTCGGCGGCCGACCGGCTGTCGCCCGCCATCCGCGAGGCCAGCGGGTACATCGTGCCCAGGGCCGCGTCATGCCGGGAGTGGCAGCACACCAAGGGCCCGTCGACACGGTTCTGCTGCCCTTGGAGCACCCCTCCGGCCCGGGCGTCGTGCGGCAGCCGGGCCGCGAACGCGTAGTGCGAGAAAGCCCCTTGGAGCAGCGTCACCGACTTCACCGTGCGCACGCCCTCGGGAAGTCCCCGCAGCGCGAACGACACCAGCCGCGCGCCGAAGCTGTGCCCGACCAGGTGCACCCGCACATGCGGGGCGGCCTTCGCGAGCTGCCCGACGACCCGGCCGAGCCCCCGCTCACCGACGGTCCCCGCGCGCCGCTTCATCGCGTAGTACGTCGCCTGCCGCAGCAGTTCGTGCGCACCGTCCCAGGGGTTGGGGAACCTGAACCCCCGCGGTGACCCGGACGCCTCGAACTCCGTCAGCGCCCGTGCGAACTCCTCGCAGGCCGCCGCCGAGGATCCGGCGAACATCTCCGGCTCGCTCTGCGGCACGCCCTCCGCGACCGTGTCCGCCGCGAACAGCGCCTGCGGCCCCGGCGCCACCACCTCCACCAGCGTCCGCACCAGCCGCCCGAACTCCTCCAGTTCGGCCTCCTCCGGCGGCTGCTGCTCCAGCAGCCGGGCGATCTGGTCGACCAGGATCGCCCGGCCCGGGAAGGTCTCCAGCAGCGCGTGCCGGGTGTCCTTGTCCAGCACCGGGCGCCCCGGCGGATCGGCCGCCACGGCCCGCGGGAAGTCCGGGATCGGCTCGTCGGCGAACCGCATCGCCGGCCACAGCACCCCGACGTACCCGATCCGCGCCGCCGGGGCCAGCCGCGGTACGGGCGCGAAGAAGCGGTCGCACAGGCGGGTCGCCCCGGAGCGGTCGTTGTTCCAGCCGTGCGCGAAGACGATCAGATCGCGCACGCCCCGCTCGGTCACCCCGGCGAGGAGCCGGTCGCGAAGGCGGCTCTCCGGGTCCCCGTCCGCGTCGAAGACCAGCTCCCAATAAGGAGCCACACTCATCGCCGGATCCGCCATGACAGGCCCCCTAGCCCCCGGTGACGCCACGATGTGGCGCATCGTCCCGCCAACGGGGGAGCTTGGCCATACGTCACGGGCGCATTCGGGCTCAGCGGTAGAGCAGGTACTTGCGCCGCGTCCTGCGGAAGGCCGCCAGGTCCTCCTGCCACCCGGCCACCACTTCGTCGGTGTGCGCACCCGCGTCGATCATCGTCCGCACCCGCGCGGAGCCGGTGAGCTTGTCGATCCAGTGGTCCGGGCGCCAGGCGAAACCGCTCCAGACCTGCTTGGCGGTGACGAGCAGGGCGATCCCCGTGCGGACCGGATCGAAGGCGGCCCGGTCGTGCACATGGACCTGCACACCGCCGATCGTCTTCCCCTGGAACTTCGAGAAGGTGGGCGCGAAGTACGCCTCCCTGAACCGCACGCCGGGCAGGGCGAGTTCGTTCGCCGCTGCCGCCCAGCGCCGGTCGACGCCCTCCGCGCCCAGCAGCTCGAACGGCCGGGTCGTGCCCCGGCCCTCCGACAGGTTGGTGCCCTCGAACAGGCATGTTCCCGAGTACACCAGGGCCGTCTCCGGCGTCGGCATGTTCGGACTGGGCGGCACCCAGGGCAGCCCGGAGGCGTCGTAGAACTCCGAGCGCTTCCAGCCCGACATCGTCACGGTCCGAAGCGGCACGGGCTCGGTCAGGAACTCCTCGTTGAACAGCCGCGCCAGTTCGGCGACGGTCATCCCGTGGGCCTGGGCGATGGGCTGCCGCCCGACGAACGTGGCGAATTCCCTGTGCAGCACCGGTCCCGACGCGGCCCGCCCCGTCACCGGGTTCGGCCGGTCCAGCACCACGAACCGCTTTCCGGCGAGCTGGGCGGCCTCCATGCAGTCGTAGAGGGTCCAGATGTACGTGTAGAAGCGGGCGCCGACGTCCTGGATGTCGAAGACGACCGTGTCGACGCCGGACGCGGTGAAGACGTCGGCGAGGGGCCGGCCGCTCTTGAGATAGGTGTCGTAGACGGGCAGGCCGGTCGCCGGGTCGTCGTAGCGGCCCTCGGAGCCGCCGGCCTGGGCGGTGCCGCGAAAGCCGTGCTCCGGGCCGAACACGGCCGTGAGATCGATCCGGTCGTCGGCGTGCATGACGTCGACGATGTGGCGGGCGTCGCCGGTGATGCCGGTGGGATTGGTGACGATGCCGACCTGCTGGCCGTCGAGCAGGGTGTAGCCGTCGTGGGCGAGCCGTTCGAAGCCGGTGCGCAGTCGCCCGCGGCGCCGGGCGGCGGACGCGGTGGATGTGGCTGATACGGCAGCCGCCGTGGCGGTGGTGATGACGGCTCGTCTGGAAGGGCGCATGCGGTGACCTCCTTGAGCGGGGACGGTCGGCATGGGCACGGTATGCGCTCCCGCGGGCCGTGGGGAGGCCGTGGGCTGCCCGTGGCTTGTCGCGCAGTGCCCCGCGCCTCTTTCAGTGGCGTTTCCGGCAGCCCTTCCCTGCTACATACCGACCGGTTAGTATGACGCCATTGCAGAGCCGCGACGACAGGAGACCGATGGTGGGAGCCTTTCAAGACGCCGGAGTGGTTGTCACGGGGGCCGGCGGCGGAATCGGGGCAGCGCTGGCCCGGCGGTTCGCCTCCGAAGGAGCCCGGGTCGTCGTCAACGACCTGGACGCCGAGCGGGCCGAGCGGATCGCGGACGAAGTCGGTGGCATCGCCGTGCCCGGTGACGCCTCCGCGATCGTCGGGGACGCCCGGGACGCACTCGGCGGCACCGTCGACGTCTACTGCGCCAACGCCGGTGTCGCCTTCGAGGGCGGGGCCGCCGACGGGCCGCTGGACGAGATGGCCTGGGCCGCCTCCTGGGACGTGAACGTGATGGCGCACGTCCGCGCCGCTCACGCGCTGCTGCCCGGCTGGCTGGCGCGCGGCAGCGGACGGTTCGTCTCCACCGTGTCCGCCGCCGGGCTGCTCACCATGATCGGGGCCGCACCCTACGCCGTCACCAAGCACGGCGCCCTCGCCTTCGCCGAGTGGCTGTCGCTGACGTACCGGCACCAGGGTGTGAAGGTCCACGCCATCTGCCCCCAAGGCGTGCGCACCGACATGCTCGCCGCCACGGGCAGTGCGGGCGACCTCGTGCTCCAGCCGACCGCGATCGAGCCGGAAACCGTGGCGGACGCGCTGCTGAAGGGCATCGAGGAGGACAGGTTCCTGATCCTGCCGCACCCTGAGGTCGCCGCCTACCATCAGGCCCGAGCCGGCGACCCCGACCGGTGGCTGTCCGGCATGAACCGCATCCAGCAGCAGTGGGAGGAGGCCCGGTGACCGGCTCGCGTTACGCCGCCAAGCCCTGGCTCGCCCTGCTCAGCGACGCCCAGAAGGGCGCGATCAGCCCCGCGGACTCCCTCGTGCACGCCCTGCGCCGGGCCGTGGCCGAGACACCCGGGAGCGACTTCCTGGCCTACTTCGACGGCCGGCTGACCTACCGGGAGGTCGACGAGCTCAGCGACTCCGTCGCCGGGCACCTCGCGGCGCGCGGTCTGCGGCGCGGCGACCGGGTCGCGGTGCTGCTGCAGAACTCCCCGCACTTTGTGCTCGCCCTGCTGGGCGCGTGGAAGGCGGGCGCGGTCGTCGTGCCGGTCAACCCGATGTACAAGTCGGGTGAGGTGGCGCATGTCCTGCGGGACGGCGAGGTCGCCGCGCTGATCTGTTCGGACCGGGCCTGGGAGTCGTATCTGCGCGAGACGGCGTCGGACTCGCCCGTGCGGATCGTGCTCACCGGATGCGAGCTGGACTTCCAGAGCCGCGGCGACGCGCGCGTGCTGACCTTCGAGCGCCTGCCGCAGGCCCCGGACGCCGACGACCTGGTGACCGTGGCGCGGGCCGGCCACAAGGCGCCCGAGGATCGTGATCCCGGCCCCTCGGACATCGCGCTGATCAGCTACACCTCGGGAACGAGCGGCACACCCAAGGGCGCCACCAACACGCACGGCAACATCATGTACAACGCGGAGCGGCAGCGCACCGGCCTCGGACTGCCGGAGCGGCCCGTCTACTTCGCGCTGGCGCCGCTGTTCCACATCACCGGCATGGTGTGCCAGTTCGGTGCCTGTCTGACCAGCGGCGGCACGCTCGTGCTGGCCTACCGCTTCGAGTCGGGCGTGGTGCTGGACGCCTTCGCCGAGCACCGTCCGCATTACACCGTGGGGCCGTCCACGGCTTTCATGGCGCTGGCCGCCCACCCCTCCGTCACCCCCGACCACTTCTCCTCCTTCCGGGTGATCTCCTCCGGCGGTGCCCCGCTGCCGCCCGCGCTGGTCGAGAAGTTCCGGGCCGGGTTCGGGCCGTACATTCGCAACGGCTACGGGCTGACCGAGTGCACCGCGCCCTGCGCCTCGGTGCCGCCCGGCCTGGAGGCGCCCGTCGACCCGGTGTCCGGGACCCTCGCCGTCGGACTGCCCGGCCCCGACACGGTCGTGCGGATCGTCGACGACGCCGGCGAGGAGGTGCCCTTCGGTGAGCAGGGCGAGATCGTCGTCAGCGGCCCGCAGGTCGTGCCCGGCTACTGGCGCCGCCCCGACGCCACCGCCGCCACGTTCCCCGGCGCCGAACTGCGCACGGGCGACATCGGCTTCATGGACGAACAGGGCTGGCTCTACGTCGTCGACCGCAAGAAGGACATGATCAACGCGTCCGGCTTCAAGGTGTGGCCGCGCGAGGTCGAGGACGTCCTCTACACACACCCGGCGGTGCGCGAGGCCGCCGTCGTCGGGGTGCCCGACGGGTATCGCGGGGAGACCGTCAAGGCCTACATCAGCCTGCGGCCGGACGCCGACACGGACCCGGATGCACTCGCCGCCTACTGCAAGGAGAGACTGGCCGCCTACAAATATCCGCGCCAGGTGGAGATCCTGCCGGACTTGCCGAAGACGGCCAGTGGGAAGATCCTCCGGCGGGAACTGCGTTCCCGTACGCAAGGCAACTGACAGCAGAACGGAAAGGCAGGTGGCGGCAGTGCCCAGGACCACGGACTCGGACGGCACGCCCGTGCCTCAGCGGCTCCTGGCCGCCGCCACCCGGCTCTTCGCCGAGCAGGGCTACGACCGCACCTCGGTGCAGGAGATCGTCGAGGCGGCCGGCGTCACCAAGGGAGCCCTGTACCACTACTTCGGCTCCAAGGACGACCTGCTGCACGAGGTGTACGCGCGCGTGCTGCGCATCCAGCAGGAGCGGCTGGACGCCGTGGCCGGCGCCGACGAGCCGGTCGAGAAGCGGCTGCGGGCCGCAGCCGCGGACGTCGTGGTGACGACCATCGAGAACCTCGACGACGCGATGATCTTCTGGCGCTCGATGCACCACCTCAGCCCCGAGAAGAACAAGCAGGTCCGCTCCGAGCGGCGCCGCTACCACGAGCGCTTCCGCGCGCTCGTCGAGGAGGGCCAGAAGTCCGGCGTCTTCTCCGTGGCGACCCCGGCGGACCTGGTGGTCGACTACCACTTCGGCTCGGTCCACCATCTGTCCACGTGGTACCGCCCCGACGGTCCCCTCACGCCCCAGCAGGTCGCCGACCACCTGGCCGATCTGCTGCTGCGCGCCCTGCGCCCGTAGCAGCCGCCCCGCCTCCCGTTCAGGAGCGGCCGCGGCGGCTCTCCGCGGGCTCGGCCTGCTGGGGGGTCGTCAGGTACTCGTAGGTGCCGGTGAGTTCGAGCAGGCGCCGCAGCGCCGGGCCGACATTGTCGAGGTGGAAGGCGATGCCGTCCCGGCAGGCGGAGCGGTGGACCTGCAGCAGGGTCGACAGCCCCGTGGAGTCGACCAGCCCCAGCTCCCGGCAGTCCAGGTGCAGCTCCCCGACCTCCCCGCCGTCGTCGAGAGCCGTCCGCACCCGCTGGAGCAGCTCCGTGCAGGAGTCGTGGTCCAGATCGCCGGTGAGAGCCAGCCGCACGGTGTGCCGGCCGGTGCCGAAAGAGGGGGTCACGAGTTCGTCCAGCGTCTCGGGGTCAGGGGCGGGGGGCGAGCGCGCTGCGCCCGGCGTCGAGCAGCCGGCAGGCGCGGGGGAAGTCGTGCAGCTGCTCCTGGAGCAGGTCCAGGCACGCCGTCAGCGAGCGCGCCGGGACGTCGCGGGCGCTGAGCACCTCGGCGGTCCAGACCAGGAAGCCGCCGAAGACGTCGTCGGCGTCCACGTACAGGGCGGCCGTCAGGAAGCTGACGATGTGGGCGATGTCCTCGGCGGTGCGCTCACGCTGCTCGTCGCTGTAGTCCCGCATCGCGGGGAAGCGCTGTTCGAGGGACCGGAAGGTGTCGCGCACCAGGCGGCTGGAGGACTTCGCGACCAGTGTGTACTCCTGGTCGCGCAGATGCGGCAGGTCATCGGTCGCCTGGTGGACGGGCGTCGGCCGGCTCAGGGGCCCGGCCGCGAGCCGGTCCGCGGCCGCACGTGCGTCGGGTGCCCAGGCGTCGGCTCCCAGCAGACGGGCGTAGCGGCCGTCGGCACCGAAGGCGGGGCCACCGGCCATGACCGGCGAGCCGGCCGCCTGGACGGCGGTGATGGCGCTGTGCGCAAGAGGCAGCCGGGTGGGCAGCGAGCCCGACAGGCACACCGCGTCCGGGCCGGTGCGGTGGATGTGACTGATCAGGTGGGCGGTGGGGACCTGCGCCCCGAGGTAGTCCACGTGCCAGCCGCGCAGCCGCAGCGTCTCGGACACCAGGCGCGCGGGCAGGGCGTGCCACTCCTGGTCCACGCAGGCCACCGTGACGCGGCCCCGGCTGTTCGCCGGACGCCGGGCCGGCAGGACGGCGATGACACGGTCGTTGATGGCGGTGGCGGCATGCTCGTCGGCCACGCTCATACGGTTGGCCGCCCATTCGACGCCGACCTTGTGTTGGACGGCGCCGATGACGTCCAGCAGCACCGACTCGGGCTCCAGCCCGTCGGCCAGGGCGTCGGTGACGACGTCGACGGCCGCGTACTCGTCCGCCGCCCGGGCGGCGGCCCACAGCTTGTCCGCCCACGGAGCGGATCCGCCGCCGGGCGGTGAGGAGAGACGGCCGCCCACACCGTGGCGACCCGGTCTGCCACCGTGTTCGGCGATGTGCCCGGTCATGCGGTGTACCTGCCCCGGGTCGCCCCGTCCACCGCGCTGAGGTGGGCACCGCGTGGCGCGGTGATGGCCAGGACGGCGATGTCGTCGTGGCGTCCGTCGCCGATCCACTGCGAGGTGACCATCTGCACGCGCTCCACGACCGCCTCCGCGGGCATGCCGGCGCATTCGGCCGCGGCGCGCCTGAGGCGCTGGTCGCCGAACATGGTGTCGCCCAGCGGACCGCCCCTGGCCTCGGTGACGCCGTCGGTGAACAGCAGGCAGGTTTCCCCCGGCGCGAGGCGGACCCGCGCGGTGCGGGAGGTGATGGTCGGCAGGACGCCGATCAGGGTGCCGCCCGTGTCGGCCTCCTCCACGGTGCCGTCCCGCCGGATGATCAGCGGCGCGGGATGCCCGGCCGACGTGAGCCGCAGCACCACCTCGCGCTCCTCCCGGCGGACCGAGGCCATCACCAGGGTGGCGAAACGGGTGTGGTGGCTGGTCCGCATGGCGTTGTTCACCAGACGCAGCATCCGGGCGTGGTCGTCGGCCATGGGCAGCAGAGCGTGCAGGGCGTTGCGGATCTTGCCGGTGAGCACCGCGGCTTCCAGCCCCTTGCCGGCCACGTCGCCCAGCACCACGAGGGTCTCGGGGGAGTCCTCGGCGGGCGGGTGGACGTCGTAGAAGTCGCCGCCGATGCGCTCCGTGTCCTTGCTGGCCCGGTAGCCGCCCGCGAACTCCACGCCCTCCGTCTGCCGCAGGGTGGGCGGCAGGAGTTCCCGCAGGAGGGTGTCGGAGATCGAGTTCTGTTCCGCGTAGAGGCGGGCGGCCGACATCGCCGCGCCGGCCCGGGCGGCGAACAGCCCGGCCAGCGACTCCTCCGCCTCGGTGAACGCGGTCTGTTGCGCCCGGCGCAGCAGGACCAGCGCCCCGGCCGGTACGCCGAGTCCCGGAAGCGGTGTGATCACCAGTGAGCCGACCTCGCCGAACCCCGGCGGGATCAGCCAGTCCGGGGCCGTCGCGGGGTCGATCCACCGCGAGGGAACCGGAGGGAAGCCCCGCAGCGCCTCGGCGAGGCCCGGCACGGTGTCCGGCGCCTCGGACACCGTGCTGCGGATGAGCTCGCCCCGGTGGTCACAGGAGACCACCGGCAGTGTCGTGGCGGCGGTGGGCGCGATGACCAGGGCGGCATCGGCCAGGTGTTCGGTGGCGAGGCGGGCCGTCACCTCCATGCACCGTTCGAGGTTCAGCGAGGCCAGCAGGGCGGTCGAGGCCTCCGTCAGGAACCGCGTGCGTGCGCGCTCGGCCGCCAGCTCTCCCACCGCCGAGCGGTAGGCGGTCTCGTCCATCAGCCACCAGGCCGTGCCGCCGCCCGCCAGGCGGGACGGATGCGCCGAGAAGACCCGGTCGCCCACCTCACCGCCGACGGGGGCCCGCCCGGTGCGGTCGGCGGTGACGAGCCAGGCCGGGGAGGACAGGGGCTGCCCGACGCGGGCGGCGGGCAGCAGAGCACGGGCCGCGTCGTTGAGTTCCGCGATGTGCCCCTCAGCGTCCAGGACCACCACCGGGCAGGGGGCGGAGGCGGCGCTCACCGTGCTCACCGCGCCGGTGCGGGGCCTGGCCGGGGAAGAAGTCATGTACGGGGTCCCTACGCGTGACCCACACCTCACTCTGCGAAGACGGACGAGGACTGTCTCGGTGCACCGTCCCGCAGTCCGGTGTGTGGTGCAACCACCGGCCTCGCCCAGGATGCGGCGAAGGGCGAGCGCGGGGCGGGAAACCGCGCGAAACGTCCGCCCTACCCAAACGGCCGTTCACGAGACCGTGCGAAGTTTCACACCTCGACCACAACCGGCATGGCCCTCCGCCCGTGAGGAGCGAGCGGTGCGGCGGGGGCGGGCCCCGCCGCCCGCAGCGTCACACGTACCGCTTCAGCTCCCGCCGCGCCAGTGACCGCTGGTGCACCTCGTCCGGCCCGTCCGCGATCATCAGCGTCCGCGCCCCCGCGTACAGCTCCGCCAGCGGGAAGTCCTGGCTCACCCCGCCGGCACCGTGCAGCTGGATCGCCCGGTCGAGGATGTCCACCACCGCCCGCGGCGTGGCGATCTTGATGGACTGGATCTCGGTGTGCGCACCGCGATTGCCCACCGTGTCCATCAGCCACGCGGTCTTCAGCACCAGCAGCCGCAGCTGCTCCACCGTCACCCGCGCGTCCGCGATCCAGTTGTGGACCACGCCCTGCTGAGCCAGCGACTTCCCGAACGCGGTCCGGGACACGGCCCGGCGGCACATCAGCTCGATGGCCCGCTCCGCCATGCCGATCAGCCGCATGCAGTGGTGGATCCGCCCCGGCCCGAGCCGCGCCTGCGCGATGGCGAAACCGCCGCCCTCCTCACCGATCAGGTTCGACACCGGCACGCGCGCCCGGTCGAAGATCACCTCGGCGTGACCGCCGTGGTAGTGGTCCTCGTACCCGAACACCTGCATGGCCCGCTTGATGGTGACGCCCGGGGTGTCGCGCGGCACCAGCACCATCGACTGCTGGCGGCGGATGTCCTCCCCGTCCGGGTCGGTCTTGCCCATCACGATGAAGATCTTGCAGTCGGGGTGCATCGCCCCGGAGATGTACCACTTGCGCCCGGTGATGACGTACTCGTCGCCGTCGCGCTCGATGTGCGTGGTGATGTTGGTGGCGTCCGAGGAGGCCACGTCCGGCTCGGTCATCGCGAACGCCGAGCGGATCTCGCCGGCCAGCAGCGGCTCCAGCCACTGCTTCTGCTGCTGCTCGTCACCGAACTGGGTGAGCACCTCCATGTTCCCGGTGTCGGGCGCCGCGCAGTTCGTCACCGTCGGCGCCAGTTGCGGGGAGCGGCCCATGATCTCGGCGAGCGGCGCGTACTGGAGGTTGGTGAGCCCGGCCCCGTACTCGGAGTCCGGCAGGAAGAGGTTCCACAGGCCCTGCCTGCGGGCCTCGGCCTTCAGCTCCTCCACCACCGGCACGGTCTCCCACGGGGAGGCGAGCCGCTCGCGCTGCTCGTGGGCGACCGCCTCGGCGGGATAGACGTACTCGTCCATGAAGGCGAGGAGCTTGGCGCGCAGCTCTTCGGTGCGCGCGTCATAAGCGAAGTCCATGTGGATCAGCCCTCCTGGAGGCCTTCGTGGAGCGTGGTCAGTCCGTGCCGGACGAAGACGGGGACGAGGTCGCCGATGCGGTCGAAACCGCGCCCGACCGTCTGGCCCAGCGTGTAGCGGTAGTGGATGCCCTCGAGGATCACGGCGAGCTTGAACCAGGCGAAGGCCGTGTACCAGGAGACCGCGGAGACGTCGCGCCCCGAGCGCGCGGCGTACCGCTCGATCAGTTCCGACGGCGCCGGGTGCCCGGGCGCCTCGGCCGTCGTGGAGACGGGGGACTCGGGCATGCCGAGCGGCATGCTGTACATGACCAGCAGGCCGAGGTCGGTGAGCGGGTCGCCCAGCGTCGACATCTCCCAGTCGAGGATCGCCCTGATCTGGTCGTCCTCGCCGATCAGCACGTTGTCGAGCCGGTAGTCGCCGTGCACGACGGCCGGGGCGGGGGAGTGGGGCAGCTCGCGCCCGAGGGCGGCGTGCAGCTCGTCGATGCCGTCCAGGTCCCGGTTGCGCGACGCGTCCAGCTGCTTGCCCCAGCGCCGCAGCTGCCGGTCCAGGAAGCCCTCGGGCCGGCCGAAGTCCGCCAGACCCACCTCGCCCGGGTCGACGGCGTGCAGCTCCACCAGCGTGTCGACCAGGTTCAGCACCGCACCCCGGGTCCGCTCCGGCCCGAGCGGGACGAGCTGGTCGGCGGTGCGGTACGGGGTGCCGTCGACGAACTCCATGACGTAGAACGGCGACCCGAGCACCTCCTCGTCCTCGCACAGCAGCACCGGCCGCGGAACCGGCACGGCGGTCGGGTGCAGCGCGCTGATCACCCGGTGCTCGCGCTTCATGTCGTGCGCGGTGGCCAGGACGTGGCCGAGCGGGGGCCGTCTCACGACCCAGCGGGACGCGCCGTCGGAGACCGCGTAGGTGAGGTTCGACCGTCCGCCCTCGATCAGCCGGCCGGACAGCGGACCGGTCACCAGGCCGGGCCGCTCGCGGTCGAGCAGGTCGCGCAACCGTTCGAGATCCAGTCCGGGCGGATGGTCGGGGCTCATGCGTCGCTCCTAGCGGGCAGGTGAACAGTTCCCGACTCATGATGCCGACCGGTCGGTATGTCGTCCAGAGCGGGACCGAAACGTGATCGGAGCCACGATAGGCCGACGGCTCCCCCCGTGCGGCGGCCGGGGAGGTCTCAGCCGGTTCGTTCAGGCCATCCGGCTTGCGTGCCGCCCGGCGAGCCCGGAAGGTCGGAGCCATGAAGGCCATCAGCTACTCACGGTACGGCGGTCCCGAGGTGCTGGCGTTCGGGGAGGTGCGCGATCCCAAGGTCGGCCCGGACGCGGTGCTGGTCAAGGTGCGGGCGGCGTCCGTGAACCCCGTCGACTGGAAGGCCCGCGAGGGATATCTCGACGGGCTCCTCGCCCCGGTCTTCCCGGTGGTGCCCGGCTGGGACGTCTCGGGCGTCGTCGTGCGGCCGGGTGTGGCCGTCTCGGAGTTCGGCGTCGGGGACGAGGTCATCGGGTACGTGCGCGAGGACTTCCTCTCCCGCGGCACCTTCGCCGAGTACGTGGCCGCGCCCCTGCGTGCCCTCGCGCGCAAGCCGCGCAACCTCTCCTTCGAGGAGGCCGCCGGGCTGCCGCTGGTCGGGCTCACCGCCTACCAGGTGCTGGTCAAGGTGCTCCAGGTGAAGCGGGGCGAGACGGTGCTCGTGCATGCCGCGGCCGGCGGCGTCGGCTCGATCGCCGTCCAGCTCGGCGTCCACCTCGGCGCCCGGGTGATCGGTACGGCGAGCGAGTCCAACCACGACTTCGTGCGGGGCCTGGGCGGGGAGCCGGTGGCGTACGGCGAGGGCCTGGGCGAGCGGGTGCGCGGACTGGCCCCGGAGGGCGTGGACGCGGCGTTCGACACCGTCGGCGGCGACGCCCTGAAGGTGTCGGCGAACCTGCTGGCGCCCGAGGGCCGCCTGGTGTCGATCGCCGACAACGACGTGGTGACCTACGGCGGCCGCTACTACTTCGTCCGCCCCGACGCCCAGGATCTCCAGCGTGTGGCCGACCTGGCCGAGCAGGGCGTCGTCAGCGTTCACGTCGACGAGACGTTCCCCCTGGAGCGGGCCGCCGATGCGCACCGGCTGAACCAGGAGGGCCGCACCCGCGGCAAGATCGTCGTGACGGTGGACTGGGAGAGCGAGGAGGAGTGAGGGCCTGAACCTCGGGGTGCTTCACAGGACGAGGGCCGCGCCGCACACCGCCATCGCCACCGTGCACAGCACCGCGGCCGTCGCGTGCCGGGGCGCGAACGCCGCGGGGTTCGCGGCGGTCGCGAGAGCGCGGATACGCCGGTGGGCGACGTTGAGCAGGCCCAGCCAGAGCACACAGCACACGGCGCAGGCGACGATCCCGCCCGCGGAGGCCCCGCCGTGCAGCACCGTCTTCACCGCGAGCACGGCGACCACGGTGCCCGACAGCGTCGTGCGCCGCCACGCGAGCCGGGTCCGCTCGGGCTGCAGTCCGGGATCACGGTCGGGGTCCCGCTGCCGGGCGGCCGGCGCGCTCACCCTTCCCACCCCACCAGCACCACCACGACCATGGCGACGGCGACGACCGCGACGACCAGGCTCAGCAGCGCCGGGAACCGGGACACCGGCAGATCCTCACCCCGGCGCATGGCCCGCTCGCAGCGCACCCAGTGGTTGACCGCCCGCAGGGAGCACAGCACCCCGGCGGCCAGCAACGCGAGCGCCAGCCCGACCCGCCATCCCCAGCGCAGGTCGGGCAGGAACTGGTCCACGGCGAAACCGCCGCCGATCAGTGCGAGTGCGGTGCGCAGCCAGGCGAGGAAGGTGCGTTCGTTCGCCAGCGAGAACCGGTAGTCGGGTGTCTCGCCGTCCTCCCTGACCTCCGCGGGCGCGAACCACAACCGGACGTTCCGTACGAACTCGATCACGTGCGCGACCCTACCCGGGAGCCCCGGCCGGCCCGCTCGAGCCGGCCGACCGGAACGCCTTGAGCCGCTCGTACGCCGCGAGCCCGTCCGGCACCCACTCCCAGTCGGCCAGGCGCCGCTCGACCTCGGCCTCGGGCAGGAAGTCGTGCCAGGCCACCTCCTCGACCTGCGGCTGCACGGGGAGCTCGCAGCGGACCTCGTAGACCGCCGACCACCAGGTCCGGCCGGAGCCGTTGTCGTACAGGAACGTGAAGAGGTGCCGGGGCTGCGGCAGGCCCGTCACGCCGAGTTCCTCCTCGGCCTCCCGCAGGGCCGCCGCGTCGTAGGACTCGCCGGCGCCGACGACTCCGCCGACGAACATGTCGTGCAGGGAGGGGAAGACCAGCTTGGCCGGGGTGCGCCGGTGCACGAAGATCCGGCCCTCGGCGTCCCGGGCCTGGACGAAGACGCAACGGTGGCGCAGACCCAGGGCGTAGGCCTCGCCGCGCGGGGACTGTCCGATGACCTGGTCGTTCTCGTCGACGATGTCGAGGATCTCGTCAGCAGCGCTCATGCCCTCATCCAAGCAGGGCGTCGAAGGCCGGCGGGGCAAGGGCCCTCAGGGTGAGGCCGGGCTCACCGCCGGTGTGTTCACACGGGCCCGTTCCGGTGCCCCGTGCGGCATCGCCGGATGCATGCCCAGCAGCACGATCCCGGCGACGACGGCCAGCAGGCCCCCGGCCTCCCAGCTCAGGGCCACCGCGTCGGTGCGCAGCCGGTCGCCCAGGAAGCCGACGCCGCAGACGATTCCGGCGAGCGGCTGGGCCGCGGTCAGGGCGGGCAGCGACGTGCGCAGGGACGCGGTCTCGAACGCGCTCTGCACGAGGACCAGCCCCGTGACCCCGAGCGCGAGCACCGCGTACGGCTCCCAGCCGGTGAGCAACTGCGCGAAGCCGCCGTCGGAGACCTTCTGTCCGCTGACCCTGGTCAGCGCGTCCTGCACGCCGTACAGCAGCCCGGCGGCCAGGGCCAGCAGCGCCGGACCCGAGCTCAGCCGGGACCGCTTGCCGCGCGTCGTGAGCAGCAGGGCGAGCCCGATCATGATTCCGATGATCAGCCACTGCCGCACCGGATCGGCGGTCGCCGCCCCGCCCTCCGGCCGGCCCGCAACGATGAACGCGGTCACGCCGCCGGCCAGCAGGAAGAGGCCCGTCCACCCCTGGCGGCCCAGCGGCTGCCGGCTCTGCTTGCGGGAGAGCGCCAGCGCGAAGAGCAGGTTCGTCGCCAGCAGCGGTTCCACCAGTGACAGCTCGCCCTGCCCCAGTGCGGCGGCGCCCAGGCCCATGCCGACCACCATCAGCGCGATGCCGCCGAGCCAGCGGGGCACCTTCATGAGGTCGAGCAGCAGCCGGAAGGAGAGGAAATCGCTCAGCGGGGCCCGCTGGGCCGCGTTCTGCTGGAGGACGAAGCCGAAGCCGAGACAGCAGGCGGCACCCAGGGCGAGCGCCAGGACAAGAACCGACACGCGGTGTACCTCGATCGTCAGGTCGGGTCACGGTTGCGTAGGGGCCGACTGTACCGGCCGACTCCACCCGGCGCGCCCGTACGTCATGCCATCGTCGGGGGCGGCGACAGCCCACGCTATGACGTACGTCACAAAGGACGTAACGGGAAAAACGGATGCGGGTCACCCATGCCCCTCCGCCCTCTCGGATCGCAAAATCCTCACAAGTAACGGCAGTTGACGCGTGTAACGCCCCGGCGGCCCTTGACGACGACCATTGGCTCGGGGTTTGCTGTGCGTGATCAGTCCATGGCGATGCGCACATGCGCGCCCCCTTTGCCGCCGTGAGCCGAAACACCAGAAGAGCGCGTGAGGAAGTTCCGCGGTGTCCCCACCCCCGCCTCCCCTCGGCCGTGGCCGCAGACGTGCGGCGCAGGCCTTCGACGAGGCCCTCGACGACGCCGATCTCGTGGGCGCGCGCGCCGCACTGGCGCAGGGCCGCTGGCAGAACGCCCGTTCCCTGCTGGTGCACACCGGGGACGACTGGGACCGGCGCGGCCACCGCGTCACCGTTCTCGCCCGGGAGTCCTCCTGCGCCGCGTGGGCCCGGGAGTGGCTGCTCGCCGAGCCCGAGTCCGCCGACGCCACCGTGCTGCTCGCCCTCGCCCAGGTCCGGCGCGCGCTGCACGGCAAGGGTGAACCCGACCGCGCCCGTGAGGCGTGCCGGGCCGCCGCGGCCCGGGCCCCCGCCGACCCCACCCCCTGGCTGGGCCTGCTGATGCTGGAGTGCGCGGTCGGGAGCGACGAGGACGCCGTCCGCAGCTTCGAGGCGGTCCGGGGCCGGTACACCGACCACCACCACGCCCACCATCTGATGGTCGCCCGGCTCGCATCCCGCCGCACCGAGGCCGGCCCGGACCCGCTGCACGAGGTCTACGACTTCGCCAACTGGGCCGCCGAACAGGCACCCGCCGATTCCCCGCTCGCGATCCTGCCGGTCATCGCGCACGCCGAGCGCTACCGGGTGCTGGCCGGCGCCGGACACGAACCCGCCGACCCGGCCGCCTCCGGCCACTGGACGGGCCGCCGCGCCCGGCAGGTCATGAAGGCGGCCTTCGACTGGTGGCTGGAGTGGGAGCTGGAGGGGCACCCGCGGCGGCTGATCGACCTGAACTTCCTCGCCCACGCCAAGTTCTGCGAGGGACGGGGGGCCGAGGCCGCCGCCCTCTTCCACCGGATCGGCCGGCACGCCACACCGGCTCCCTGGTCGTACCCCGACCGCGACCCCCACACCGCTTTCGCCGCCGCCCGCGCCGCCGCGCTCGGCACGGCCTGACCCCCCTGACCCGACAAGTGAGGACGCTCCCCCGATGACCACCGACAGTTCGAGAACGAGCCCCTCCGCCCCCGGCGGCATCAGTACGTTCAAGGGGCAGGAGCGTGCCCTGCGGGCCGACCGGCTCGGCACCGGGGGACTGCTGCTCTCCGTCCTCGCGGCGACCGCCCCGCTCATGGTCGTCGCGGGTGTCATGCCCACCACATTCGCGGTGATGGGCATCGTCGGCCAGCCGCTGCTCTTCGTCGTCCTCGGCGTCGTCCTGATCCTGTTCAGCGTCGGATACGCCGAGATGAGCCGCCACGTCCACAACGCGGGCGCCTTCTACGCCTATATCCGCCGGGGTCTCGGCGCCACCGCCGGCGCCGGCGCCGCCCTGGTGGCCCTCGTCGCCTACAACGCGCTCCAAGTCGGCATCTACGGCATCTTCGGCTTCGAGGTCTCCGGGCTCCTCGCCACCTACGCCGACGTGCAGATCGCCTGGTGGATACCGGCGCTCGTGGCCGCGCTCGCCGTCGGGCTGCTGGGCTGGCTCAAGATCGACGTCAACGCCCGAGTGCTCGGCGTGCTGCTGGTCATCGAGGTGCTCCTGGTCGTCGTCTTCGACGTGGCCGCCCTCGCCGACCCCGGGAAGGAGGGCCTGTCGCTGCACGCCTTCAACCCCGACACCCTCACCGGCGCCGGTGTCGGCACCGCCCTGTGCTTCTGCATCGCCGCGTTCCTCGGCTTCGAGCAGGCACCGGTCTACGCCGAGGAGACCAGCCGCCCGCACGTCCTGGTGCCGCGCGTGATGTTCCTCGCCGTCGGCGGGGTCGCCGTCTTCTTCGCCCTCAGCAGCTGGGCCCTCACCGTCGCCACCGGCCCCGCCGCCATCGTCGGCACAGCCCAGAAGCAGAGCGCCGGGCTGCTGTTCTTCCTCACCGAGTCCCGCCTCGGCGGCACCTTCACGGACGTCCTGCACGTCCTGTTCGTCACCGGCATGTTCGCCGCGCTGCTCAGCTTCCACAACGTCGTCGCCCGCTACGCCTTCGCCATGGGCCGCGAGGGCCTGCTGCCCGCCGCCTTCGGCCGCACCAGCGGCAACAGCGGCGCCCCCGGCACCGGCTCGCTGCTCCAGACCGTCGTGGCCGTGGTGGTCGTGGCCGCCTTCGCGATCGCCGACGACAAGCCGGCCGGCGACCCGACCGCACCCGTCCTGCAGCTTTTCACCTGGTTCGGCAACATCGGCGCCCTCGGCGTGATCGTGCTGATGGCGGCAGCGTCCCTGTCGGTCGTCGTCTTCTTCGTCCGCCGCGGCGCCGCCGGTGCCCAGGCCTGGCGGCTGGCCACGTCCGCGCTGGCGGGCATCGCCCTGCTGGTGATCGCCGGCTACACGGTGAAGGACTTCGAGGTGCTGGTCGGCGCCGGACCCGACTCCTCGCTGAGCTGGGTGCTGCCCGGCATCATCGGCCTGGCCGCGCTGGTCGGCGTGGCCCTCGGCCTGGTGCTGCGCGCCCGCGCCCCCGAGAAGCACGCCCGGATCGGCCTCGGCAACGAGGCGTTCCAGCTCGACAAGGCGGCCTCCGCCTGAGGCGGCTTCCGTAAGAAGTGGTTACGGAAGTCTGACGCGCACCCGCGATCCCTGTCGTACGGGGGCCGCGGGTGTTCGAATGAGTACGTGAACGAGGACGTATCCAAGGGTGTGAACGACGAACACCCCGAAGAGCGGGGCACCCCGATCGGCCGCCGCGTCTTCCTCGGCACCCTCGCCCTGGGCGCCGTCGGCGTGGTCGCCGCGCCTCCGCTGCAACGCGGCCTGGAGGGCTTCCTCGGCGGCGCGGCCGACAAGGACCCCACCGGACTGACCGGCCTGCTCCCCAACGGAGGCGGCTTCCGCTACTACTCGGTCGCCTCGTCCGTCCCGCGCAAGAACGCGGACAGCTACCGCCTCACCGTGAACGGCCTGGTCGACCGCCCCGCGACCTACACCCTCGACGATCTGAGGGCCCTGCCCCAGACCCGCATGGTCCGCGACGTCCAGTGCGTCACGGGCTGGCGCGTCCCCGACACCCCCTTCGAAGGCGTCCGCCTCTCCCGGCTCCTGGACGCCGCCCGGGTACGCCCCACGGCCAAGGCCCTCCGCTTCACCTGCTTCGACGGCACGTACACCGAGAGCCTCACCCTCGACCAGGCCCGCCGCGCGGACGTCCTGGTCGCCCTGCGCATGCAGGACAAGGACCTCGGCCACTCGCACGGCGGCCCGGTCCGCCTCTACGTGGCGCCCATGTACTTCTACAAGTCCGCCAAGTGGCTCTCCGGCATCACCGTCACCGACGAGGTCCGGCCGGGCTACTGGGAGGAGCGCGGCTACGACGTCGACGCCTGGGTGGGCCGCTCGAACGGACGGGACGATGACCCTACGAGCTGACACGCCGCCGGCCATGGCCGAAGTGCGCCGCTTCACCCCACTGCAACGCTGGATCCACCGCACCACCGCCGCGCTGATGGGCGTCTGCGTCGTCACGGCGGCCTGCCTCTACATCCCCCAGCTCGCCGAACTCGTCGGCCGCCGCGCCCTGGTCGTCACCCTGCACCAGTGGTCGGGCCTCGCCCTGCCCGTCCCCGCCCTGGCCGGCCTCGCCTCCCGGGCGTTCCGCGCCGACCTCGGCCGCCTCAACCGCTTCGGCCCGCACGACCGCACCTGGCTGCGCGCTGCCCTGCACCGCGACAAACGCCACGCGTCCCGCCCCGCGGCCAAGTTCAACGCCGGACAGAAGCTCTACACCGCCTGGATCGCCGGCGCCACACTGGTCATGCTCGCCACGGGCCTGATGATGTGGTTCACCCACCTCACCCCCCTGCTCTGGCGCACCAGCGCCACCTTCGTCCACGACTGGCTGGCCCTCACCATCGGCATCGTCCTGGCCGGCCACATCGGCATGGCTCTGGCGGACCCCGAGTCCAGGAGGGGCATGCGCACAGGCAAGGTGAGCAGAGAGTGGGCGAAGCGAGAGCACCCCCTATGGCGCCCCTAGTTCCCGTGCCCCAGGGCCGCGGGGAACTGCGCGATCAGCCGCGACGCACCTGCACTTGTGAGGCGCCCTCGGTCGCTGGCCGCCTCAGGGGCGCGGGGAACTGCGCGATCAGCCGCGACGCACCTGCACTTGTGAGGCGCTCTCGGTCGCTGGCCGCCTCAGGGGCGCGGGGAACTGCGCGATCAGCCGCGACGCACCTGCACTTGTGAGGCGCTCTCGGTCGCTGGCCGCCTCAGGGGCGCGGGGAACTGCGCGATCAGCCGCGACGCACCTGCACTTGTGAGGCGCCCTCGGTCGCTGGCCGCCTCAGGGGCGCGGGGAACTGCGCGATCAACCGCAACGCACCTGCACCCGCCCGACGACGGAATCCGTCAGGACGAAGGCGCGAAATCCAACAGCACCTTGCAGGACCGACTCCGATCAGCGGCCAGGGCGAAAGCCGACTCGGCCTCCCCCACGGGAACCACCGCACTGATCAGCCCGTCGAACGCCGGCTCGCCGGCCAGCAGCGCCAACGCATCATCGAACTCACCGTCGAAGCGAAACGCCCCCCGCAGCTCGATCTCACGGCTCACCACCAGGTTCCCGGCGAACGGACTGTGCCCCGCCGGCAACATCCCCAGCTGCACGACGACCCCACCCCGCCGCACCCGCCGCAGACACGCGTCCAGCCCCGAGGCCACCCCGGACGCCTCGACGGCCACATCGACCTCGTCCGGCCACCGAGGGTCATCAGGATCATCGGCCCGTACGGCGCTCCCGGCCCCGGCGATCCGCCCGAACTCCAACGCCTCGGGCAGCAGATCCGAGACCGTGACGTGCGCGGCCCCGGCCGCCTTCGCCGCCGCGACCACCAGACACCCGATGGGCCCGGCGCCCGTCACCAGCACATGCCGCCCCGCCACCTCCCCGGCCCGCCGCACCGCGTGCAGTGCGACCGCCAAGGGCTCGGCCAGCGCCGCCCGCCGCGGCTCCAGCCCGTCCGGCAGCGCCCGCACCTGCCCGGACGGCACGACCACCCGGTCCGCGAAACCGCCCTGCACATGCGGAAACCGCGCCGCACTCCCGAGATACCGGGTGTCCCGGCAGACATTGCGCCGCCCGCCCCCGCACTCCGGACACCTCCCGCACGGGGTCGCCGGATGCACGGCGACCGCAGTACCCGGAGCCGGACCCGCAGCACCGGGGCCGTATTCCACAACCGTCCCCACGACCTCGTGCCCGAGCACCATCGGCTCCCTCAGCCGGAAGTCACCGACTCCGCCGTGCCGCCAGTAGTGCAGATCGGACCCGCACACCCCGCCGTACCGCACGGCGATCAGCGCCTGCCCCGGCCCGGGCTCAGGCACCGGCAGCTCCGCCACCCGCAGATCGCCCTGACCGTAAATCACACAACCCCGCATCGAAGCCTCCCGGCAGGTCACAGCACGCTCGTCATACCGCCGTCGACATACAGCACCTGCCCGCTGACGAAGTCCGCCGCGGGGGAGGCCAGGAACAGCACCCCGCCTACCAGGTCCTGCGTACGCCCCCAGCGCCCGGCGGGGGTGCGCCGCCGCACCCAGGAGCTGAACTCCTCGTCCTCCACCAGCGGCCGGGTCAGCTCGGTCTCGATGTAGCCCGGGCCCAGGCCGTTGACCTGCACCCCGTACGGCCCCCAGTCCGCGCACATGCCCTTGGTGAGCATCTTCAGCGCGCCCTTGGTGGCGGCGTACGGCGCGATCCCGGGCCGTACCACCTCGCTCTGCAGCGAGCAGATGTTGATGATCTTCCCGTGGCCGCGTTCCGTCATCCGGCGCGCCGCCTCACGGCCGACCAGGAAGGCACTGGTCAGGTTGGTGTCCAGGATGCGGTGCCAGTCGGACTCGCCGAACTCCAGCAGCGGGGCCCGCAGTTGCATGCCCGCGTTGTTGACGAGGATGTCGAGCGGGCCCACCCGCTCCTCGACCTCGGCGACCCCCGAGGCCACCGATGATCCGTCGGTCACGTCGAACGCGGCCGTGTGCACCCGGCCGCCGGGCAGCCCGGCGGCGGCCTCGGCGAGCCGGTCCTTGTCACGTCCGTTCAGCACGACCGTGCAGCCGGCCTCCGCCAGACCGCGCGCGAGCGCGAGTCCGATGCCCCGGCTGGAGCCGGTGACCAGGGCCGTACGGCCGCGGATGTCGAAGAGGGGGTGAGCCGTCATCGCCGCACTCCTAGATCACGAGGGACAACAGCAGGACCAGACCGCCGGCGACCACCGAGATGATCGTCTCCATCACGGACCACGTCTTGATGTTCTGGCCGACACTCAGCCCGAAGTACTCCTTCACCATCCAGAACCCGGCGTCGTTGACGTGGCTGAAGAAGAGCGAGCCGGCGCCGATGGCGAGGACGAGCAGGGCGGCGTGCGTGGTCGACATGTCGGCCGCGAGCGGGGCGACCAGACCGGCCGCCGAGACCGTGGCCACCGTCGCCGAACCCGTCGCCAGACGGATCACCACCGCGATCAGCCAGGCCAGCAGCAGCGCGGGGATGGCCCAGTCCTTGGAGACGTCCAACACCATCTGTCCCACACCGGTGTCGATCAGCGTCTGCTTGAAGCCGCCGCCCGCGCCGACGATCAGCAGGATGCCCGCGATCGGCATGAGGCTCTTCTCGACCAGCGGCGAGATCCGCTCCTTGGAGAACCCGGCTGGCCGCAGCAGCGTGAAGATGCCGACCAGCACCGAGGCGAGCAGGGCGATCATGGGGGCGCCGATGACGTCGAAGACGCGCTGCACCGGGTTCTCGGGGTCGTCCACGACGATGTCGACCAGCGCCTTGGCGAGCATGAGGATCACCGGAAGCAGCACGGTGAAGAGCGTGGCACCGAAGCCGGGGCGCTTGTCGAGCTCTTCGGAGGGGCGCTGCGGGATCATCTTCTCGGGGGCCGGGACGTCGACCCAGCGGGCCGCGTACTTCGAGAACACCGGGCCGGCGATGATCACGGTGGGTATGGCGACGAGGACACCGAGCGCCAGCGTCACACCGAGGTCGGCGCCGACGGCGTCGATCGCGACCAGCGGACCGGGGTGCGGCGGCACCAGGCCGTGCATCACGGACAGGCCCGCGAGCGCCGGGATGCCGATGCGCATCAGCGAGTAGTTGCCGCGCTTGGCCACCATCAGCACGACCGGGATCAGCAGGACGATGCCGACCTCGAAGAACAGCGGCAGTCCGATCACGGAGGCGATCAGCACCATCGCCCACGGCATCGACCGCCCGCCGGCCTTCTCCAGGATGGTGTCGACGATCTGGTCGGCGCCTCCGGAGTCGGCGAGCATCTTGCCGAGGATCGCCCCGAGGGCGATCAGCACACCGACGCCGGCGACCGTGGTGCCGAGGCCGGTGCTGAAGCTGATGAGCACTTTGTCCAGCGGCGCCCCGGCGATCGCGCCGAGCGCCAGCGACCCGAGGGTCAGGGACAGGAAGGCGTGCAGCTTGAACCTGGTGATGAGCAGGACGATGACGGCGATGCCCGCCAGGACGGCGATGCCCAGCTGAGCGTGGCCGGCCGAGGTGATCGGCTCGGGTGCGTCCGCTGCCAGCATCTCGACGCTGAGTCTGGTCACGGGGTGGGTTCCCTTGCGTTGGGGGAGTAGGGGAGGGAGGAGCGGCCGCCAGGGGTTACTGGACGGGGTCGGGGAGGTCCTCCAGGGCGAGCGCCGCCCGCCGGGTGATCTCCTTGGGACTGCCCGAGACGTTCACCTCGACCCCCGCCTCGTCCGCCTCCAGGGGCTGGAGCGTGGCGAACTGGGAGTCGAGGAGCGCCGTGGGCATGAAGTGCCCCTGCCGGTGCGACATCCGGTCCTCGATCAGCGCGCGGTCACCGGCGAGGTGCACGAAGACCACGCCGGGTGCGGCGGCCCGCAGCCGGTCGCGGTACGACCGCTTCAGTGCCGAGCAGCTGACCACCCCGCCGAGCCCGGCCCGCCCGTGCGCCCACGCGCCGATGGCGTCGAGCCACGGCAGGCGGTCCTCGTCGGTGAGCGGGGTACCGGCCGACATCTTGGCGATGTTGGCCTGGGGGTGGAAGTCGTCGCCCTCGGCATAGGGAACGCCGATCCGGGCCGCGAGCAGGGGACCGATGGTGGTCTTGCCTGTGCCCGCTACGCCCATGACCACGACGACGTGGGGGGTGTTCATCGCTGCCTCACTGTCTGCTGTCCGAGGTCGACACGTGATGTCGACGCAACTGAAACCCATTAGGTACGACGAATTCAAGAGCCCGTCATCAATAAGTCTGACTTTTTGTCTCCGTGATCTACCCCGTACGCTGAGTGCATGAGCACACCGGGCCGGGGGCTGCACGGCCATGTACTGGACACCCTCGGCCCCGAGATCACGGCGGGCGAGTATCCGCCGGGCAGTGTCCTGCGCACCGACGAGCTCGCCCAGCGTTTCGACGTGTCGCGCTCCGTGATGCGCGAGGCGGTCCGCGTCCTGGAGTCCATGTACCTGGTCGAGTCACGCCGCCGCGTCGGCGTGACGGTCCGCCCGAAGTCCGAGTGGAACGTCTACGACCCGCAGGTCATCCGCTGGCGCCTGGCCGGTGCGGACCGGCCCCGGCAGCTGCGGTCCCTCACGGTGCTGCGCTCGGCGATCGAACCGGTCGCGGCCGGCCTCGCCGCCCGGCACGCCACGGCGGAGCAGTGCGCCGAACTCACCGAATGCGCCCTCGGTATGGTCGCCCACTCACGCGGCCACAAACTGGAGGGCTACCTCCTGCACGACGTCGCCTTCCACCGCGTCGTCCTGGAGGCTTCCGGCAACGAGATGTTCGCCCGCCTCGGCGACGTCGTCGCCGAGGTCCTGACCGGCCGCACCCAGCACGACGTGATGTTCGAGGACCCCGACCCGGCCGCCGTCACCCTGCACGTCCAGGTCGCCGAGGCGGTCCGCGCGGGAGACGCCGCCCGCGCGGAGGAACTGACCCGCGAGATCACCGTCGGCGCCCTCCAGGAACTCGACATCCTGGCGCCGTAGCCCCGGCGCCGCCGGGAACTCCCCGCCGTGCCTCCGTTGCCCCCGCTGCGCCTGGGCTCCCCGTCGTCCCGCCGTTGCCGCCGCTACGCCGGAAACTCCCCGTCGACGTACACCCAGGCCCCGTCGACCCGCTCGAACCGGCTCCGCTCGTGCAGCGCCCCGCCCCGGTACGACGCCCGGAACTCCACGGTCCCGGTGGAGTGGAACGCCGAGCCGCCGCTCGCGCCCAGGATCTCCAGCCCGGTCCACCGCATCCCCGGATCCAGCTCCAGCTGTCCCGGCCGCGTCCGCGGATGCCAGGTGCGCAGCAGATACCCGGCGTCGCCCCGCACGAAGGCGCAGTACCGCGACCGCATCAACGCCTCGGCGGTCGGCGCTGCGGCGGACCCCGAGTGGTAACGGCCGCAGCACGCCTCGTACGCCTCGGGGAGCCCGCACGGGCAGGAACGCCTGGTCATGGTCACCTCTCCGCGGAAACGCCCGAGGGCCGTGACCTCGCGGTCACGGCCCTCAGTTTCATGTGTCCGAGGGGGGACTTGAACCCCCACGCCCGATAAAGGGCACTAGCACCTCAAGCTAGCGCGTCTGCCATTCCGCCACCCGGACAAGGTGTCTGTCGCGTGGGTTCTCCCCGCGGCGACGACGTAAACATTACCAGGCTTTCAGGGGTGGCCGATCACCCCCCGTCCGCACCCCGGTGAGGCGTGAACGGCGTGTGACGGGCCGGGAGCGCTCTTGGGGTGCGGGCCGGGGAGAGAGAGGATGAGGGGGGACCCACCAGCAGTGACACCGGGAGGAAGCACGTGAGCGAGACGGACACGGCCAGGAGCGTCACCGGCGAGGACGAGGTCGTGGACCTCTGCCGCGAGCTGATCCAGATCGACACCAGCAACTACGGCGACCACTCGGGTCCGGGCGAGCGCAAGGCGGCCGAGTACGTCGCCGAGAAGCTCGCCGAGGTCGGGCTCGAACCGCAGATCTTCGAGTCCCACCCGGGCCGCGCCTCCACGGTGGCCCGGATCGAGGGCGAGGACCCCTCCCGGCCCGCGCTCCTCATCCACGGCCACACCGACGTCGTACCGGCCAACGCCGACGACTGGACCCACCACCCCTTCTCCGGCGAGGTCGCCGACGGCTGCGTGTGGGGCCGCGGGGCCGTCGACATGAAGGATATGGACGCGATGACCCTCGCGGTCGTCCGCGACCGGCTGCGCAGCGGGCGCAAGCCCCCGCGCGACATCGTCCTCGCGTTCCTCGCCGACGAGGAGGCGGGCGGCACCTACGGCGCCAAGCACCTCGTGCGCAACCACCCCGACCTCTTCGAGGGCGTCACCGAGGCGATCAGCGAGGTGGGCGGTTTCTCGTTCACCGTCAGCGAGCAGCGGCGGCTCTACATGATCCAGACGGCCGAGAAGGGCATGCACTGGATGAAGCTCACCGTGGCCGGCACCGCCGGGCACGGATCGATGATCCACCGGGACAACGCGATCACCGAGCTGTCGGAGGCCGTCGCGCGGCTCGGGCGGCACAACTTCCCGGTGCGCGTCACCAAGACCACCCGCGCCTTCCTCGACGAGCTCGGCGACGCGCTCGGCACCGAGCTCGACCCGGAGGACATGGAGTCGACCCTCGTCAGGCTCGGCGGCATCGCCAAGTTCATCGGCGCGACCCTGAGCAACACGGCCAACCCCACGCAGCTCGGTGCCGGTTACAAGGTCAACGTCATCCCGGGCGAGGCGACCGCCCACGTCGACGGACGGTTCCTGCCCGGCCACGAGGAGGAGTTCCTCGCCGACCTCGACCGGATCCTCGGCCCGAACGTGCGCCGCGAGGACGTCCACGCCGACAAGGCCGTCGAGACCACCTTCGACGGGGCGCTCGTGGGGGCGATGCAGTCCGCGCTGCTGGCCGAGGACCCGACCGCCAAGGCGATCCCCTACATGCTCTCCGGCGGGACGGACGCCAAGTCCTTCGACGACCTGGGCATCCGGGGCTTCGGCTTCGTGCCGCTGAAGCTGCCGCCGGAGCTGGACTTCGCCGGAATGTTCCACGGCGTGGACGAGCGGGTGCCGGTGGAGGGCCTGCAGTTCGGCGTGCGGGTGCTCGACCGATTCATCGACTTGTCCTGAACCACCGCTGCGAAACGCCGGTATTCGGTCGCACGTACGGAATGGACTGGGAAGAGTGAATGCGACCATAAGCTCGTAGCCTCATTACTCCCTCCTCGTTACAGGTAATGCGATCGCAAGATGGGTCGCTTTGCCAACTAGGAGGAATAATGATCAAGAAGGTCGTCGCTGCTGCGGCTGCCACCGGTGGGCTGGTTCTCGCGGGCGCGGGCCTTGCCGTCGCCGACTCGGGTGCTCAGGGTGCCGCCGTGCACTCCCCGGGCGTCCTGTCCGGCAACGTTGTCCAGGTGCCCGTTCACGTCCCGGTGAACGTCTGCGGCAACACGGTCTCCGTGATCGGCCTGCTGAACCCCGCCTTCGGCAACACCTGCATCAACAAGTGATGCTTCCCCCTCGCTGAGGGGAGTCCAAAGCCATCGGTCCCGGAGCGCATGCCATGCGCTCCGGGACCGAACGCTTCTTTCGGGGAATTCGAGAAGAATTCGAGACAGGGTCGAAGGCAGGTATTCAGTAAATGCGACAGGTCACCCGCAAGGGTCTGATGACCGTGGCGGCCGCGACCGGCGTGATCGCCGCCGCGGGCGGCTCCGCGCACGCCGACTCGGGCGCTCAGGGTTCGGCGTCGGGCTCGCCCGGTGTGCTCTCCGGGAACTCGGTGCAGGCGCCGGTGTACGCGCCGGTCAACGTGTGCGGGAACACGGTCAACGTCGTCGGTGTGCTCAACCCGTCGGTGGGCAACTCGTGCGCCAACAAGGGCGGTGGATCGCCGTCGGGTGCACACGGCGGTCACGGCGGTCACGGTGGCTCCCACGCGAGCGGGCACGCCACCGACTCGCCCGGCGTGGGTTCGGGCAACCACGTCCAGGCGCCGGTCCACGTGCCGGTGAACGTCTGCGGCAACAGCGTCGATGTCATCGGCGTCGCCAACCCCACCATGGGCAACGACTGCTCGAACGGTGGCGGCGGCCACGACGCCCCGGGCCGGCCGGGCAACCCCGGCAATCCGGGGAACCCCGGTAACCCCGGTAACCCCGGTAACCCCGGTAACCCCGGTAACCCCGGTAACCCGGGCGAACCCGGTAACCCTGGGAACCCCGGCAATCCGGGGAACCCCGGCAGCCCTGGGAACCCGGGGGAACCCGGTCATCCTGGGGACCCCGGCCACCCTGGTGAGCCCGGTCACCCCGGCACTCCCGCCACCCCGCCCTCCACGAGCGGCGAGACCCCGGGCGGCTCCTCGCACGGCAACAAGCCGGGCGGCCGGTTCGTCACCCAGCCCCACGGCGAGTCGCAGCTCGCCAGCACCGGCAGCGACCTGCCGCTCGGCCTGGTCCTGCCGGCCGGCGCGGGCGCGCTGCTCGCGGGCGCGGTCCTCTACCGCAAGGCGCGCGCCTCGGCCTGACACCCCCGCGAACGAACGGGCCCCGCAGACGCGGGGCCCGTTCCGTCATGTGCTTTCTTCCCGTGCCCCGTCCTCGCTCACCACGTGGCCCGCACCTGGCGGATGATCCGCCGGCGCAACCGCACCTTGCGGCTGCCGTCGCGCAGCAGGCTCAGACGGTGCAACTCCCAGTGTCCGTACTCCGCGTGGTCCGTCAGCAGACGTGCCGCTTCCTTGCGGGAGACCCCGCGCGGCACGTACACGTCGACAAATTCGTATTCCGGCATCGCATCTATTGTGCGGGCTGGGCCCCGGTACGGATAGCGTCTGCACTATGTCTGATGCTGCGCAGCCCACCGCTGCCGAGGTACGCGCCGCCGCCGAGGCGGTCAAGACCGCGCTCGACCGCCACCTGGCCGCGGTCGAACGCAGGTCGGGGGAGGACGACCCGGCCGTGTTCGAGGCGTTCAACCAGCTGGCCGCGGCCGCAGAGGTGTACGACGAACTGCTCTACGACCGCTACGACGAGGTCACGCCCTTCGAGATCCCCGGTGCGGAGGACGCGCTGCCCCCGTACACGGGCCCCGAGGAACCCAACGCGCTGAGCGTACTGATCCGTCGTGACTACGCCGTCTCCGAACCACAGCGCCTGCTGGCGCAGGCAGGGCGGATCGAGGCCGCGGAGGGCGATGACGGTTCCCCGGCCTCCGGGACGGTGCACGGCGCGCTCGGGCTGCTGTTCGGCGAGTTCGAGCCCGACGAGATCGCCTCCCGGCACAAGGAGTTCGGGCTGGAGGAGGGCGACTCCACGCTCTGGGTGACGGCGGCGGACGAGCCGGCCGATCCCGGCGAGTGGCTGGAGGCGCCCTTCGAGCAGGTCGACCCGCAGCAGGTGGTCTGCCGCTTCGACGTCAGTGCCGTCTTCGACGACGAGATCGACGACGTCGACGATGACGAGGACGGCGACGGTCTGGAGGACGAGCTCGGCGGCGACCTGGACGAGGACGAGGACCTGGAGCCGCTGGACGCGGACCGCCGCTGAGCGCGCACGTCGGCGACCACGGGGGTGGTGGTCAGGGGCCCGGGCCCCTGGCCACCACCCCCGTCACACGTCGCTGACCTGCGGCGCGAGCAGCACCGGAAGCCGGGTCGTGCGCGGCTTCGCCGGAACCTCGGCCACGGCACGGGGCAGTGCCTGCTCCACCCCGTGCACCACGGACAGATGCCGGTCGGCCCGCCCGAACGCCGTGTACACCCACGGCCGGCTGAGTGCCTGCGCCGCATCGCCGGGCAGCACCACGACCACCGCGGGCCACCGGCTACCCACAGCCTGGTGCACGGTCAGCGCCCACCCGTGCCGCACCGACTGCTCCACCCGCTCCTTCGGGACGACGACGGTCTCGCCCTCGCACGACAGGTGCAGCCCCTCGGCGTCCGCCGTCACCACCCGGCCCGGCAGCGCACGCCCCGGCACGGGGGAGTGGACGATCCGGTCACCGGGGTCGAAGCCGCCGAAGCGGCCCGGGCCCGGATTGAGCCGCTCCTTCAGCGCGGCGTTGAGCACCCGCGTCCCGACGGCCCCGCCGTGCCCGGGGGTGATCACCTGGGTCTCCTCCGCCGGCACACCGATCGCCCGCGGCACCGAGTCCACGACGAGCTGCACCGCCCGGTGCACGGCCTCGCCCGCGTCCCGCACGGGCACGATCACGAGCTCCTTGCCGGGAGCCTCGACCTTGTTCAGCTCGCCGATGCCGACACCGGAGAGCAACTCGCCGAGCGGCCCGGGATCCGGCCGTCGCGAGGCCACCTGGGGGCAGATCCGCGCCGCGAGCAGGTCCGCGAACACCCGGCCCGGACCCACGGACCACAGCACCGCCGGATCCCCCGCCAGGACCAGCCGTGCACCGTCCGGCATCGACTCGGTCAGCAGAGCCGCCGTCTCGACATCCAGCTGAGGCGCGTCGAGCACGACGAGCAGATCGAGATCGAAGGCCCCGTCCGCGTCCCGGCCGGGCCCTTCAAGGCCGGCGAGCAGTCCGGAGACGGTGGCGACGGGGAGGCCGAGGTCCGAGGGACCGTCAGCCCGGGGGAGGCCGAGGTCCGAGGGAGCGTCAGCCGCGGGGCGGCCGATGTCCGAGGGAGTGTCAGCCTCGGGGCGGCCGATGTCCGAGGGAGTGTCAGCCTCGGGGCGGCCGATGTCCGAGGGAGTGTCAGCCGTGGGGCGGCCGGGCGCGTCCCCGGCGGCCGCGCCCGGGTGCCGGGAGGCCTCGGCCGCTTCGCCGGCCGGAGCGCCGGCCCTCCGCAGCAGAGCCGCGAAACGGTCGCGGCCGACAGGGCCGTGCGTGGCCGCCCAGGCCCGCAGTCCGAGAGACCGCGCGGCCTTCAACAGGGCCGCAGGCTCGGCCAGGGACGCCTCCCCGCCGGTGTGCAGCACCAGGCCCTGGCCGGCCACCGCGCGGATCAGCTCCGCGGTGGACCCCTCGGCCGCGGCGGCGGCCCGCTCCCAGTCCGCAGCCGAACCGTCCTGCTTGGGTGCGGAGTTGACCAGCCGGGCCAGGCCGTCGGCCAGGCTTTCCTCCGCCATCGCGTACCGCTCCAGCCCGACCAGGACACGGACCGGACGCTCCTGGTCCTCCTCCGCGCCGTCCTCGTCGGTCCGGGCCGGAGTACCGGACTCCTCCAGGGCGTCCTGGAAGGCCAGAGCCTCGCCCTCCGCGATCGCGCCCTGCACGGCGCCGTCGGGGTCCGGCACACCCCGCTGAGCCAGGGCGGCGAGGAGCGCGGGCATCTCCAGGGCGGTGTGCCCGGCCAGCGCCGCCTGTTCCAGGAGCCAGCCGGTGAGGGCCCGGCCACGCCGCTCGTCGTCCGGGCCGCACTCGGCGCCGAGCAGGGCCCGCGCGAAACCGTCGGCCTGCTCGGGACGCACGCCGGAGATGCGCAGCAACTGCCAAGGGTCGGCGCGCAGTCGGTCGTCCGCACCCTCGCCGAGTGCCGCGGCGACCTGCGGTGCGAGCGCCTGCGGCGCGCCGCCCTCGCCGAGCACCTGCCGGACGGCCTGAACCGCCTCCGGCGCGGGAGCCGCCGACGCGGCGACGGGTTCGGGAGCCACCGGCCGCGGCCGCCGTTCCGGCTCGGGAGCGGGACGCCGGGGAGCGGGCCGGGATTCTTCGAACACCGCGGTCACAGGCTTCTCGCCGCTCTCGACGGCTCGTACGGCTGCGAGCAGATCGGCGGCCTTGCCGCTCAGCTTGGTGCCGCTCTCGATCGGCGCCTTCTTCTCGGCCTTGCGCTGCTCGATGCGCTCCCGCTCGACCTGCTGGGCCCGAAGCTCGGCCTCCGCCTCGGACACCTGCCCGGCGCCCGCGTCACCGCTCCCGGTCTCGTCCTGCCCGGCGCCCGCGTCACCGCTCCCGGTCTCGGCCTGCCCCGCGCCCCCGGTGTCGGACCCGGCGCCCGCGTCACCGCTCCCGGTCTCGGCCTGCCCCGCGCCCCCGGTGTCGGACCCGGCGCCCGCGTCACCGCTCCCGGTCTCGTCCTGCCCGGCGCCCGCGTCACCGCTCTCGGCCTCGGCCTGCCCCGCGCCCCCGGTGTCGGACCCGGCGCCCGCGTCACCGCTCCCGGCCTCGGCCTGCCCGGCGCCCGCGTCACCGCTCCCGGTCTCGTCCTGCCCGGCGCCCGCGTCACCGCTCTCGGCCTCGTCCTGCCCCGCGCCCCCGGTGTCGGACCCGGCGCCCGCGTCACCGCTCCCGGTCTCGTCCTGCCCGGCGCCCGCGTCACCGCTCCCGGCCTCGGCCTGCCCCGCGCCCCCGGTGTCGGACCCGGCGCCCGCGTCACCGCTCTCGGCCTCGGCCTGCCCCGCGCCCCCGTCACCGTCTCCTGTGTCGGCCCCGGGGCCCCCGTCGCCGCTCTCCGCCTCGGACATCTCCCCTGCGCCCGCGTCGTCGCCCGCGGTGTCGGGCGCGTGCCCGGCACCGGTCTCTTCGGCACTGCCACCCCCGTCGGCCGGTGTGACCTCGGCGCCCGGCGTCCCCGGCTCGGCGTTCTCCGTGGTCTCGGGCTCCGTGCTCACAGCGTGCTCCAGTCGTGATCGGGATAGCGGTGCACGGGCACCGACACATCGTCGAGCGCCCGGCAGATCTCGTCAGGAAGACTAAGGGTCTCCACTGACAATGCCGCCGTGAGCTGCTGCGCGTTGCGCGCGCCGACGATCGGGGCGGCCACGCCGGGCCGGTCGCGCACCCACGCCAGGGCGACCTGGAGCGGCGTCACCGCCAGCCCGTCGGCCGCGGTCGCCACGGCGTCCACGATGCGGCTCGCCGTGTCGTCGAGGTACGGCGCGACGAAGGGCGCGAGGTGCTCCGAGGCGCCACGCGAGTCCGGCGGCATCGTGTCGCCCCGGTACTTGCCCGTCAGCACGCCGCGACCGAGCGGCGAGGAGGGCAGCAGTCCTATGCCCAGGTCCAGCGCGGCCGGCAGCACCTCCCGTTCCACTCCGCGCTGGAGCAGGGAGTACTCCAGCTGTGTACCGGCCAGGCGGGTCCGGGTGCCGGGGGCGGCCAACTGCCAGGTCGCGGCCTTGGCCAGCTGCCAGCCGCAGAAGTTGGAGACGGCGGCATACCGGGCACGCCCGCTGGAGACCGCCAGATCGAGGGCCTGGAGAGTCTCCTCCAGCGGGGTGTCCGGGTCGAAAGCGTGCACATGCCACAGGTCGACGTGGTCCGTGCCGAGCCGGGAGAGCGAGGCGTCCAGCGCGGAGAGCAGATGACCACGGGAGCCGTCGAAGCGGCGGTCGGGGTCCGGCACGCTGCCGGCCTTGGTCGAAATGACCAGGTCCCGGCGGGGCACCAGGCCTTCCATGAGCCTGCCGAGCAGGTACTCGGCCTCACCGTCCCCGTACACGTCCGCGGTGTCGACGAGGGTCCCGCCCGCTTCCCAGAACGTCTTCATCAGGTCCGCGGCGTCGTGCTCGTCGGTGTCCCGCCCCCAGGTCAGGGTGCCGAGCCCGATGCGGGACACACGAAGGCCGGTGCGGCCGAGATGCCTCTGCTCCATGAACGCCGAGATTACTGGCCAGGACCTGCGTGTGGGTGGCCGCGGTCGACGGATTTCCATGGGCGGCCGGTCGGTTGCCCCGAGCCGGCCGCAGCCCGTCGTCCTCGGTCAGCACGTGCCGTCCGACACCTGAAGCCCCTTGTTCGCGCCCGCCGTCCGGCTCACGACGGCCGGCACGCAGCCCGCCGCGTCGAGACGGTGGGAGTACGGGATCGCGACCGTGGTGTTGGACTTCGGGTCGGGGCCGGCCGGATGGTTCTCGCTGCCGGGGCGGGACCAGGTCACGTTGTCGAAGACGTTGCCGCCGACCTGCCAGAAGCCGGCCTCGTCGGTGTAGAAGGTGCCGAGGACGTCCTTGGAGTCCTCGAAGTAGTTGTTGTCCACCTTGGCGCGGGCGCCGGCCCGGGAGTTGATGCCGGACTCGTTGAGACGCACGTAGTGGTTGTTGTAGAGGTGCGCGATGCCGCCGCGCAGCAGGGGAGCGCGCGAGTCGATGTTCTCGTACCGGTTGTGGTGGTACGTGATGTAGCCGTTCGAGCGGTCGCTCTCGCTGTTCCCGACCAGGCCGCCCCGGCCGGAGTTGCTCAGGACGCTGTAGGACAGGGTCACGTACTGGGTGTTGTCCTTGAGGTCGAACAGGCCGTCGAAGCCCTCCGCCTCGCCGCCCGACGCCTCCAGGGTCGTGTGATCGATCCAGACGTTGCGCACGTTGCGCTCGATGCCGATGGCGTCTCCGCCGTTGGACGTGGGGGAGCCCGACTTCTTGACGTTCCGGACGGTCACGTTCTGGACGATGATGTTCGTCGATTCGCGGATGTGGATGCCCACTTGGTCGAAGAGGGCGCCGCCGCCGACTCCGACGAGGGTCACGTTGCTGACCTTCTTGAGCTCGATGACGCCGTCCGCGGTGTCGCAACTGCCTCCCGACACCTTCTTGGTGTTGGCGTGGTTGATGGTCCCGGCGACCTCGATGGTGATCGGGGTGCTCGTGCTCGCGCGGCCGCACAGCGCCTGGTGGATCGCCGTTCCCGTGGTCGCCCGGACCGTCCGGCCTCCGGCGCCGCCGGTGGTCCCGCCGTTCTGGGCCGCGTAGCCGGTGGCGCTGCCGGTCGCGGCCGAGGCCTCGGGCATCGACACGAGTGTGCCCGTCGCCGCCGCCAGGGCCAGTGTGGCCAGTGCCGCCGGGAGTCTCAGGGGGAGTGCTCGCTTCATCCTTGCCTCTCCGTCCGTCATCGGAAGGTGGGGGTGTGGAAAGCGCTTTCCACAGTGCAAGGTACGGACTTGCTGTGGACGCGTCAACGATCGCGACCATGATTCCTGTTCACGCATATGGACAACGGTCGGGTGTGGCCGTGTACCCCGCCCCGGCCCGCGCGCTAAGGTGCCCGCACAGGAACGTTACTGATCAGTAAGGGGATGTGGCATGCAGCTCGGTATCAACCTCGGCTACTGGGGTGCCGGAATGGACGCGGACAATCTGGCCGTCGCCCAGGAAGCCGACCGGCTCGGGTACGCCGTCTGCTGGGCCGCCGAGGCCTACGGCTCCGACGCCGCCACCGTACTGAGCTGGGTCGCCGCACAGACCGAGCGCATCGACGTGGGCTCCGCCATCTTCCAGATCCCGGCCCGCCAGCCCGCGATGACGGCCATGACCGCCGCCACCCTCGACTCCCTCTCCGGCGGCCGTTTCCGCCTCGGCCTCGGCGTCTCCGGCCCGCAGGTTTCCGAGGGCTGGTACGGCGTCAAGTTCGACAAGCCGCTCGCCCGCACCCGCGAGTACGTCGAGATCGTCCGCAAGGCCATGACCCGCGAGCGGCTGTCCTACGAGGGACAGCACTGGACGCTGCCCCTGCCCGGCGGCCCGGGCAAGCCGATCAAGCTGACCGTGCACCCGCAGCGCGAGCACATCCCGCTGTACATCGCCGCGATCGGCCCCAAGAACCTCGAGCAGACCGGCGAGATCGCCGACGGCGCGCTGCTGATCTTCCCGTCCGCCGAGCACCTCGAGGACACCACGATCACGCACCTGCGCGCCGGGCGCGAGAAGGCCGGCAAGACGCTCGACGGGTTCGACGTCTGCCCGACCCTGCCGCTCGCCGTCGGCGACGACAAGGACGTGGCCGCGCTGGCCGACACCTTCCGCCCCTACACCGCGCTGTACGTCGGCGGCATGGGCAGCCCCAAGCAGAACTTCTACAACCAGCTCGCCCAGCGCATGGGCTACGAGCGGGAAGCCGCCGAGATCCAGAGCAAGTACCTCTCCGGCGACAAGCAGGGCGCCGCGGCCGCCGTGCCCCACGACCTGATCGACAAGACGACCCTGCTCGGTTCCGTCGACCGGATCGCGGACCGGATGAAGGCCTACGCCGCGGCCGGGGTCACCACCCTGTCCCTCGCACCGGCGGGCTTCACGCTCGACGAGCGGCTCGCGTCCCTGAGGGCCGGCACGGAGGCCCTGGAGCGCGCCGGACTCGCCTAGGGGGCGCCCGCAGCAGAGCGCAGTGGGAAGTTTCAGCGGCCGTGGTGGGGGCTCGGAGGTCTTCCCCGCCACGGCCGTCACGCGGAACAACGCGCCGGGGCCGCCCGCGGTTACGGCACCGCGGCCTCTTCTCCGGCCCCGCCGTCGCGGCCCCGGCGTCCTCCATTCGGCGGAGTTGTCCCTCACACCTGTTGCAGCGCCCTCCACCCCGCACTTGACTCGTTCTTCGCGGAACCCTGCGGAATGTCGCAGTACGCCCACGCGCGCGGGAGAGGTGCCCACGATGCTTTCGGCCAAGAGCCTGTTCCAGGAGATCCTCGACAACGACGAGTCCTTCGCCCTGTTCTGCTCCATCGCCGCGAGCGGCGAGTCCCAGGGCGGCTGGGAGAACGCCCGTATCGCCGCACTCGTACCCGAGGCCGAGCGAGAACTCGCCCCCAAGATCAGCCGGCACGGTGCCGACGAGGACAAGCACGGCCGGATCTTCAACGCCCTCATGAAGAAGCGCGGCCTCGACCCCGTCCCGGTCCCGCCGGAGACCGACTACACCATGCTCCTGGAGAAGAACGGCATCGGCCTCGCCCACGAGCAGCTGAAGCGCGACGAACGGCTCACGGTCCGGGAGCTCGTCACCTACCTCTCGCACAGCAGGGTCACCGAGCAGCGTGCCTCGGAGCAGATGGACCTGCTCCGCAAGCACTTCGCCGACCACCCCTACATCGGCCGCGCGGTCAAGCAGATCTCCAACGACGAGGACAACCACCTCGCCTACTGCCACGAGGAACTGCTGCGCTTCGCCTACGCGGGCCACGGCCGGCTCATCCAGCGCACCCTGCGCGAGTGCGCGCTCGCCGAGATCCGGATCTACCGCGACGTCAGCCTCGCCGTGATGGCGCACATGGGCCGCATCCTCGGCTGGTCCAAGGCCAAGTCGGCGGTGCTCGTCGCGGGCATCCACGCGATGTACGCGTATGAACGCATGGGCGGCTGGCGCCGGATGGTGTCACTGACGCCGCCCGAGCGCCGCAACGCCCTCGGCGGCCCCGCGACCCCGGAACCCGAGTTCGTCTGAGCCGGCCCGCCCTACAGCCAGCCCCGGCGCTTGAACAGCCGGAAGACCATGACCTCCAGCACGGCCATGAGCGCGATCAGCGCCGGATAGGACCAGACCCAGCGCAGCTCCGGCATGTGCTCGAAGTTCATGCCGTAGACCCCCGCGAGCATCGTGGGGATCGCGGCCATGGCCGCCCACGCGGAGATCTTCCGCATGTCGTCGTTCTGCCGGACGCTCATCTGCGCGAGATGCGCCGAGAGGATGTCCGACACCAGCCGGTCCAGGTTCTCCACGGACTCGTTCACGCGGGTGAGGTGGTCGCTGACGTCTCGGAAGAACGGCCGGGCCCGGTCGTCCACGAACGGCACGGCCACACCGGTCGACGCCGTGCCCGCCAGTCGGCTCATCGGCGGGGCCAGCGGCCCGGTCGCCCGGCGGAACTCCAGGACCTGCCGCTTGAAGTCGTAGATCCGCGACGCCGTGTTCCGTGAGCCCCCGCCGTCCGGCGAGAAGACCTCCGCCTCCAGCCCTTCCAGGTCGGTCTGCAGCTCGGTCGCCACGTCCAGGTAGTGGTCGACGGTGGCGTCGGCGACCGCGTACAGCACCGCCGTGGGGCCCTTGACCAGCAGCTCCGGCTCCAGCTCCAGGCGGTGGCGTACGGCCTTGAGCGGAGAGCCCTCGCCGTGCCGGACGGTCACCACGAACGAGTCGCCCAGGAAGATCATGATCTCGCCGGAGGAGACGGTGTCGCTCTGCGGCTCGTACGCCACCGGCTTGAGCACCACGAAGAGCGAGTCGTCGTACACCTCCAGCTTGGGCCGCTGATGGGCCTTGAGGGCGTCCTCGACGGCCAGCGGGTGCAGCCCGAACTCCCGGGTCACATGGTCGAACTCGTCCTCGGTCGGCTCGTGCAGCCCGATCCACACGAAGCCGCCCGCCGTGCGGGCGTCACCCAGGGCGTCGGAGAGGTCCTCGGGACCTTCCGTCCGTTGTCCGTCGCGGTAGATGGCACAGTCGACGATCACGAAGCGAGTCTCCCGTCACTCGAACGACACCACAGGCGCGCGTGCGCCTACGCTGGAGCGCATGCCCACGCTGATCCTGGTCAGGCACGGACGCTCCACCGCAAACACCGAGGGACTGCTCGCCGGCTGGACGCCCGGTGTCGCCCTCGACGAGCGCGGCGCCGCGCAGGCCGCCGCGCTGCCCGGGCGGCTGGCCGAACTGGCCCTCGCCGAAATCGTCACCAGTCCGCTCCAGCGCTGCCAGGAGACGATCCAGCCCCTTCTCGACGCCCGGCCGCAGCTGAGCCCGCACACCGACGAACGCATCGGCGAGTGTCACTACGGCGACTGGTCCGGGCGCAAGCTCGCCGAGCTCAAGGACGAGCCCCTGATGGACATCGTGCAGGCGCACCCCTCCGCGGCGGCCTTCCCCGGCGGGGAGTCCATGCGGTCCATGCAGACGCGTGCAGCCGAGGCCGTACGCGAGTGGAACGCGCGCGTGGAGCGCGACCACGGCGCCGACGCCGTCTACCTCATGTGCTCGCACGGCGACATCATCAAGTCGCTCGTCGCGGACGCACTCGGGCTTCACCTGGACCTCTTCCAGCGGATTTCCGTAGAACCGTGTTCCATCACCGCGATCCGCTACACACGACTGCGGCCGTTTCTCGTACGGCTCGGCGACACCGGTGACTTCACGTCCCTCGTGCCGCGCGAGGAAGCGCCGGGCGGCGAGGCCGAAGTCGGGGGTGGTGCGGGCGCACCGTGATCGTTCACCGCAGTAGGGTGAAGCGGTCGCAGCAGTGCCGTGGTCACACGGTTCCCACGATTCCAATGGAGACAGGACGTGTCCCGTCAGGTGTTCCTCTACGACCATCCGGAGCGCTTCGTGGCCGGTACGGTCGGACTGCCCGGGCGCCGTTCGTTCTTCCTCCAGGCCTCCGCCGGCTCCCGGGTGACCAGCGTGGCCCTGGAGAAGACCCAGGTCGCCGCCCTCGCCGAGCGCATGGACGAACTGCTCGACGAGGTGGTACGCCGTAGCGGCGGCAGCGCCCACGTCCCCGCCGTCGCCCCCTCGGACACCGACACCGCCCCGCTGGACACCCCCATCGAGGAGGAGTTCCGGGTCGGCACCATGGCGCTCGCCTGGGACGGCGACGAGCAGCTCATGATCGTCGAGGCGCAGGCGCTCGTGGAGCTCGACGCGGAATCCGAGGAGGACCTCGCCGAGGCCGAGGAGCGGCTGCTCCAGGACGAGGAGAACGGACCGCCGATGCTGCGGGTCCGGCTCACCGGCTCGCAGGCCAGGGCCTTCGCCAAGCGCGCTCTCGACGTCGTCAACGCCGGACGGCCGCCGTGCCCGCTGTGCAGCCTCCCGCTCGACCCGGAAGGACACGTATGTCCGCGCCAGAACGGATACCGCCGCGGAGCGTGACGCCTCCCGCGAACGCCGCCGAGCTGCTCGCCCGGGGCGAACTGACCGTCCGCGGACGCATCCGCGAGGCCTCCAACGCGGCCCTGTACTGCACGGTGTCCTACGACGGGGAGGACGCGGCCTGCGTCTACAAGCCGGTCGCGGGAGAGCGGCCCCTGTGGGACTTCCCCGACGGGACGCTGGCCCAGCGCGAGGTCGCCGCGTACGAGGTCTCCGAGGCGACCGGCTGGAGCCTCGTACCGCCCACCGTGCTGCGCGAGGGGCCTTACGGCGAGGGCATGTGCCAGCTCTGGGTCGAGGTGACGCCCGAGGCGGAACTGCTCGCCCTGGTCGACGGCGAGGAACCCGAGCCGGGCTGGAAGGCGATCGGGTTCGCCGAGGTCGGCGAGGGGCGCACCGCACTGCTCGTGCACGCCGACGACGAACGGCTGCGGCGGCTCGCGGTCCTGGACGCGGTCATCAACAACGCCGACCGCAAGGGTGGTCACCTGCTGCCCACCGGTGAGGGACGGCTGTACGGCATCGACCACGGGGTCACGTTCAACGCCGAGAACAAACTGCGGACCCTGCTGTGGGGCTGGGCGGGGGAGGCCCTCACCGAGGAGGCCGTCGACGTCCTCGAAGGACTCAGGAAGGGTCTGGCCGAGGGCGGTCCGCTCGCCGCGCGGCTCGAACCGCTGATCACCCGCGCCGAGATCGACGCCACCCGCGCACGGGTCGGAGCCCTGCTCGCCTCGGGGACCCACCCGGAGCCGAGCGGTGAGTGGCCGGCGATTCCCTGGCCACCCGTGTAGCGGCACAGGCACCCGGAACACCGCAAGAGCGCCTTCTCGGCCGTGTGGCCCGCTCCCATTCGTATATGGAACTTCAGTCCGGTTAGGCTCATGGCATGCATGCCTGGCCCGCTTCCGAGGTCCCCGCCCTGCCTGGTCAGGGCCGCGACCTGAGGATCCACGACACCGCGACCGGCGGTCTGGTCACCCTCGACCCCGGTCCCGTCGCCCGTATCTACGTCTGTGGCATCACCCCGTACGACGCCACTCACCTGGGACACGCGGCGACCTACAACGCGTTCGACCTCGTGCAGCGCGTGTGGCTCGACACCAAGCGCCAGGTTCACTACGTCCAGAACGTCACCGACGTCGACGATCCGCTCCTGGAGCGGGCGCAGCGCGACGGCATCGACTGGGCCGCCCTCGCCGAGAAGGAGACGGCCCTCTTCCGCGAGGACATGACAGCCCTGCGGATGCTGCCGCCGCGGCAGTACATAGGCGCCGTCGAGGCCATACCGGGGATCGTCCCGCTCGTCGAGCGGCTCCGGGACGCCGGCGCGGCCTACGAACTGGAGGGGGACGTCTACTTCTCCGTCGAGTCCGACCCGCACTTCGGCAAGGTCTCGAACCTCGACGCCGAGGCGATGCGGCTGCTGTCCGCCGAGCGCGGCGGCGACCCGGACCGTCCGGGCAAGAAGAACCCCCTCGACCCGATGCTGTGGATGGCGGCCCGCGAGGGCGAGCCCAGCTGGGACGGCGGATCGCTCGGGCGCGGACGGCCCGGCTGGCACATCGAGTGCGTGGCCATCGCCCTCGACCACCTCGGCATGGGCTTCGACATCCAGGGCGGCGGCTCCGACCTCGCCTTCCCGCACCACGAGATGGGCGCCTCGCACGCCCAGGCCCTCACCGGCGAGTTCCCCATGGCCAAGGCGTACGTACACGCCGGCATGGTCGCCCTGGACGGCGAGAAGATGTCCAAGTCCAAGGGCAACCTGGTCTTCGTCTCCAGGCTCCGGCACGACGGCGTCGACCCGGCCGCCATCCGGCTCACGCTGCTCGCCCACCACTACCGCGCCGACTGGGAGTACACCGACCAGGTCCTCCAGGACGCCGTCGCACGGCTCGGCCGCTGGCGGGCCGCCGTGTCCCGGCCCGACGGACCGCCGGCGGAGGCGCTCGTCGACGAGATCCGCGAGGCCCTCGCGAACGACCTGGACGCCCCCGCCGCGCTCGCCGCGGTCGACCGCTGGGTCGCGCTCCAGGAGCGGAGCGGCGGCACGGACATCGGCGCGCCCGGGGTGGCCTCCCGGTCGGTGGACGCGCTGCTGGGCGTAGCGCTGTAGCGCTGTCGCCGCCGAAACGGACAACAGGGGCGTCTCCCGGCCGGGAGACGCCCCTCTGACATGCGTGCGGTGCGGTACCTCAGTCCTCCGACGACTCGTCGTCGTCCGTGCCCGGCTTCGGCGGCTTGGGCGGGCGGGTGCGGCCGCTGGGGTTGTCCCGGAGGTACGACGTGCTGTCGCTGCCGTCCGCCGTGGCGTGACCGCCGGCCCCGGGCGGTCCGCCGCGGTCGTGACGCCGCAGATAGCGTTCGAACTCCCGGGCGATGGCCTCCCCGGAGGCCTCCGGCAGCTCGGCGGTGTCCCGGGCCTCCTCCAGCGACTGGACGTACTCGGCGACCTCGCTGTCCTCGGCGGCCAGCTGGTCCACGCCGACCTGCCAGGCGCGCGCGTCCTCGGGCAGCTCGCCCAGCGGGATGCGCACGTCGATCAGGTCCTCCAGGCGGTTCAGCAGCGCCAGGGTGGCCTTGGGGTTCGGCGGCTGCGACACGTAGTGCGGCACCGCGGCCCACAGCGAGACGGCCGGGACACCCGCGTGCGTGCAGGCCTCCTGGAGGACGCCGACGATGCCCGTGGGGCCCTCGTACTTGGTCTCCTCCAGGTCCATGCGGCGGGCCAGGTCCGGGTCGGACGTCGTGCCGCTGATCGGAACCGGACGGGTGTGCGGGGTGTCGCCGAGCAGAGCGCCCAGGACGACCACCAGTTCCACCCCCAGTTCGTGCGCGAAGCCCAGCAGTTCGTTGCAGAACGAGCGCCACCGCATGGACGGTTCGATGCCCCGGACGAGGACGAGATCGCGTGGCTTCTCACCACCGACCCGGACCACCGACAGCCTGGTCGTGGGCCAGGTGATCTTGCGGACGCCCGATTCCATGAACACCGTGGGGCGGTTGACCTGGAAGTCGTAGTAGTCCTCGGCGTCCAGCGCCGCGAACACCTCGCCCTTCCATTCCCGGTTCAGATGCGCGACCGCGGTGGAGGCGGCGTCGCCGGCATCGTTCCAGCCCTCGAACGCGGCCACCATGACCGGGTCGATCAGCTCGGGAACCCCCTCGAGCTCGATCACCCAGCGCCTCCTTCCGACGTGCCCTCGCTTGACCACCCAACCTTACGGCGTGCCGCGGGGGCGCCCGCAGCCCCCTTGCAGGGGGAGTGCCCCCATCACTGCCCCGTGATCCACCCCTGAACACCCCGGATGCGTCCGAGCAGTCCGTGAGGCCCCTGTCACAGCGTGGAGCGCAGCCACTGCTCCACACTGGCGATGTGGACGGTCGCCCACGACCGCGCCGCCTCGGGGTCCCGGTCGCGCAGGGCGGCCAGGATCGCGCGATGCTCACGCAGGGTGCGGGCGACGGCGTCCTCCTGGGTGAGGCCGCGCCAGATCCGGGCCCGGGTCGTGGGGCCTGACAGACCGTCGAGCAGCGAGCACAGCACGGAGTTGCCCGAGCTCTGCACGATGCCCCGGTGGAACTCCAGGTCGCAGGCGACGAGATCCTCCACGGACGGGGTGTCGCCGAGCCTGTCCAGCTGGGCGCCGAGCGCGTCCAGTTGCTGCTCGCTGATCCGCAGCGCCGCCATGGCGGTCGCCGCCGGCTCCAGGATGCGGCGTACGGCCAGGAACTCCAGGACCGTGTCGTCGCGGTGGAAGTCGACGACGAAGCTCATCGCCTCGAGCAGGAGTTGGGGATCGAGGCTGGTGACGTACGTGCCGTCGCCCTGCCGCACGTCGAGGATCCGGATCAGCGACAGGGCGCGCACGGCCTCCCGCAGGGAGTTGCGCGACAGCCCGAGGTCGGCGGCGAGTTCGCTCTCCTTGGGCAGCCGGTCGCCCGGGCGCAGCGCGCCGGAGACGATCATCCCCTTGATCTTCTCGATCGCCTCGTCGGTGACTGCCATGGCGGCCTCCCTCTGTGCTTAAGACCTCCGACGTATCAGGTCATTATGGGGGTACGGGAACGCGGCAGGGGCGGCTCCGTCGGCGTGGAGCCGCCCCTGCCGGGATGGGGTCCCCCCGTACCCCTGCCTACTTCTTGTCGAGCAGGTCCTGCACCTTGGCGCGGACGTCGTCCGTGGCGAGGCCGCGGATCGTCAGCGTCGTGCGGCGGCGCAGCACGTCGTCCTGCGTCTCGGCCCACTCGTGGTCGCGGGCCCAGACGACCTGCGCCCAGATCTCCGGGGCGTCGGGGTGGACGCGCTCGGCGAGCTCGGGGCTCTCGTTGGCCAGGCGGGCGATGTCGAAGGCCAGCGAGCCGTAGTGCGTGGCCAGGTGCTTGGCCGTGTCCGCCGCCATGCGCGGGCCCGGTGCCGGCCGGTCGGTGAGCAGCCGGTGGGCGACCGCGCGCGGGTTGGCGATGCCGGGCAGCGGCAGCTTCTTCGGCAGCGCGCTGATCGGCTCGAAGTCGTCGCCGAGCGGGTGGCCCGGCAGCGCCTCCAGCTTCTTCATGATCGTCCGGCCGATGTGGCGGAAGGTGGTCCACTTGCCGCCCGCGACGGACAGCATGCCGCCCTTGCCCTCGGTGACGACCGTCTCGCGCTTGGCCTTGGAGGTGTCGCCGGGGCCGCCCGGCAGCACCCGCAGGCCCGCGAAGGCGTAGGTGATCAGGTCGCGGTCCAGCTGCTGGTCACGGACGGAGAAGGCGGCCTCGTCGAGGATCTGGGCTATGTCCTTCTCGGTGACCGAGACGTCCGCCGGGTCGCCCTCGAACTCCTCGTCGGTGGTGCCGAGCAGCAGCATGTCCTCCCAGGGGAGGGCGAAGGTGATGCGGTACTTGTCGATCGGGGTCGCGAGCGCGGCCTTCCAGGGGGAGGTGCGCTTGAGGACCAGGTGCGCGCCCTTCGACAGACGGATGGAGGGCGCCGCGTTCGGGTCCTCCATCTTGCGCAGGTGGTCGACCCAGGGGCCGGTCGCGTTCAGCACCAGCCGGGCGCTGACGCCGAACTCGTCGCCGGACAGCCGGTCCTTCAGTTCGGCGCCCGTGACCCGGCCCTGGGTGAAGCGCAGGCCCGTCACCTCGGCGTGGTTGAGGACGACCGCGCCCGCCTCGACGGCCCCGCGGACCGTCATCAGCGCCATGCGCGCGTCGTTCATCTGGTCGTCGCCGTAGACGGCCACGGCCTTGAGGTTGTCGGTGCGCAGCTCGGGCACGTCCTGCGCGGCCTTGGCCGGGGACAGCAGGTGCCCGACGCCGTCACCGAACGCGGAGAGCGCGGAGTAGGCGAAGACGCCCGCCCCGAGCTTCGCCGCGCCGTGCGGCCCGCCCTTGTACACGGGGAGGTAGAACGTGAGCGGGTTCGCCAGGTGGGGAGCCACCTGGCGGGAGACCGCACGGCGCTCGAAGTGGTTCTCCGCCACCAGCTTCACCGCGCCGGTCTGCAGGTAGCGCAAGCCCCCGTGGAGCAGCTTGGAGGAGGCGGAGGACGTGGCGCCGGCGAAGTCGCCGGCGTCCACGAGAGCCACCCTGAGGCCGGACTGCGCGGCGTGCCAGGCGGTGGAGATGCCCAGAATGCCGCCGCCGATCACGAGAAGGTCGTACGACGCCTTGGAGAGCTGCTCCCTGGTCTCGGCTCGGCTCGGGTTCGAGCCGGAGGCCGGGTGCGTCCCCAGGGCAGGCACGGACTGCAGGGTGGACTTGGTGGTCATGCTGTTTCTTACTCCTCGTCCTCGAGCCAGCCCATGGTCCGCTCGACGGCCTTGAGCCAGTTCTTGTACTCACGGGCGCGGGTCTCCGCGTCCATGCGGGGGGTCCACTCGGCGGCCCGGCGCCAGTTGGCGCGCAGGTCGTCGGTGCTGTTCCAGAAGCCGACGGCGAGACCGGCGGCGTAGGCGGCGCCGAGGCAGGTGGTCTCGGCGACCATCGGGCGCACCACGGGGGCGTCCACGAAGTCGGCGAGGGTCTGCATCAGCAGGTTGTTGGAGGTCATGCCGCCGTCGACCTTCAGGGCGGCCAGCTCCACGCCGGAGTCCTTCGTCATGGCGTCGGCGATCTCCCGCGTCTGCCAGGCGGTGGCCTCCAGGACGGCGCGCGCGAGGTGCGCCTTGGTGACGTACCGGGTCAGGCCGGCGATCACACCGCGGGCGTCGGAGCGCCAGTACGGGGCGAACAGGCCGGAGAAGGCCGGCACGAAGTAGGCACCGCCGTTGTCCTCGACCGACAGGGCGAGGGTCTCGATCTCGGCGGCGGTGGAGATGAGGCCCATCTGGTCGCGCATCCACTGCACCAGCGAGCCGGTGACGGCGATCGAGCCCTCCAGGGCGTAGACCGTCTTCTGGTCGCCGATCTTGTAGCCGACCGTGGTCAGCAGGCCGCTGTAGGAGTTGATGATCTTGTCACCGGTGTTCATCACCATGAAGGTGCCGGTGCCGTAGGTCGACTTGGTCTCGCCCTCGGCGAAACAGGTCTGGCCGAACAGGGCCGCCTGCTGGTCGCCGAGTGCCGAGGCGACCGGGATGCCGCCGAGCAGGTCGCCCAGCTTCCCGCCGGTGATCTCGCCGTAGACCTCGGCGGAGGAGCGGATCTCGGGCAGGATCTGCTGCGGGACGCCGATGGACTCGCAGATCTTGTCGTCCCACTGCATGGTGTGCAGGTTCATGAGCATCGTGCGCGAGGCGTTGGTGACGTCCGTGACGTGCTTGCCGCCGTCGGTACCACCGGTCAGGTTCCAGATGACCCAGGTGTCCATGGTGCCGAAGAGGATGTCGCCCGCCTCGGCGCGCTCCTTCAGGCCGTCGACGTTGTCGAGCAGCCAGCGGGCCTTGGGGCCGGCGAAGTAGGAGGCGAGCGGCAGGCCCGTCTCGCGGCGGAAGCGGTCCTGGCCGACGTTGCGGCCGAGCTCGCGGCAGAGGGCGTCGGTGCGGGTGTCCTGCCAGACGATGGCGTTGTGGACGGGCTCACCGGTGTTCTTGTCCCACAGCACGGTCGTCTCGCGCTGGTTGGTGATGCCGATGGCCTTGATGTCGTCGCGGGTGATGCCCGCCTTCTCGATGGCCCCGGCGACGACCTCCTGGACGTTCGTCCAGATCTCGGTGGCGTTGTGCTCGACCCAGCCCGGCTTCGGGAAGATCTGCTCGTGCTCCTTCTGGTCGACGGAGACGATCCGGCCGTCCCGGTCGAAGACGATGCAGCGGCTGGAGGTGGTGCCCTGGTCGATGGCGGCGATGAAGGGGCCGGCGGTGTGCGCGTCGGTCACTGTGTCTCCTGGTAATTCCGGGTTTATGGGGCTTTACGTACGGCGCGTGCTGGAAGTTTCCCGCAGAGGAGGAAATCGCTCCTAGGCGAACGCGACGTTGTAGATGCCTGCCGCGATGGCGCCGCCGATCAGCGGACCCACCACGGGGACCCAGGCGTAGCCCCAGTCGGAGCCGCCCTTGTTGGGCAGTGGCAGCAGGGCGTGCACGATGCGCGGACCGAGGTCACGGGCCGGGTTGATCGCGTACCCCGTCGGGCCGCCGAGGGACAGGCCGATCGAGACCACGACGAGCGCGGTGATCAGGGCGCCGAGGTTGCCCAGGCCGTTGCCCTTGTCGTTCAGGCCCTGGGTGAGCACGGCGAGCACGAGCACGATGGTGCCGATGACCTCCGTCGCGATGTTCTGCCAGGCGACCCGGACCTCGGGGCCGGTGGAGAAGACGCCCAGCACGGGGCCGGCGCCCTTCTCGCGGGCCTCGACGGCCTTGGCCGTGTCCTGCGCACCCGGACCGCCGACTATCTCGCGGTCGGTGAGGTGGGCGTGGAACTGACCGTAGTAAGCGATCCAGACCAGGGCCGCGCCGATCATGGCGCCGAGGACCTGTCCGGCCCAATAGACCGGGACGTTCTTCCAGTCGCCGTCCTTGATGGCGATGGCCAGCGTCACGGCCGGGTTCAGATGGGCGCCGGACAGCGGCGCCGAGGTGTAGACGGCCGTGAGCACCGCGAAGCCCCACCCGAAGGTGATGGCGAGCCAGCCGGCGTTGCGTGCCTTGGAGGCCTTCAGCGTGACGGCGGCACAGACGCCGCCGCCGAGGAGGATGAGTATGGCGGTACCGATGGTCTCGCCGATGAAGATGTCGGAGCTGGACACCCGCGACTCCTTTGTCTTACGTCCAGGGAAGTTCGATACCGGCCTGGCGTTGTCACTCTAGCGCGTATTGCCGGTAGCTGTTCGACAATGTCGACCGATGGACGGGAGTCTTGCTTCGGCGTTACGAGCACGTCAAGAGCTGTGTTGTCGAAAATACGATCGTTACTGATCGCTGCGGTCCCAGGGATCTTTGCCGCAGGTGAGCGCGGGCATGCCGAGGACCGGAACGCCGTACGGCGCCCCGGTCCGCTCGTGTGCTGTCAGAACCGCCCGGCGCCCAGGTCCCGGGAGACCGCGCGGGCGCAGTCCCGCACCGCCGCGATCAGCTCCGGCCGCAGCGCTCCCTCTTCGTCGGACCGGCACAGCCGTTCCACGGCGCCGGTGATGCCGACCGAGCCGACCGGCATGCGCCGCCGGTCGTGGATGGGGGCGGCGAGGGAGGCCACGCCCTCCCAGGTCTCCTCCACGTCCGCCGCGTACCCCCGCGCGCGGGTGACGTCGAGGATGTGCTCGAAGTCCTCCGGCTCGCACACGGTCCGGTCGGTGAACGCCTTGCGGTCGGCCTCCAGCGCCTCGCTGTGGGCCACCGGGTCGTAGGCGGACAGCACCTTGCCCAGGGCCGTGGAGTGCAGCGGCTGCATGGCGCCGATCTCCAGCACCTGCCGGCTGTCGTCGGGCCGGAAGACGTGGTGCACGATCAGCACGCCCTGCTGGTGCAGGACGCCCAGGTAGACGCTCTCGCCGCTGGAGCGGGCCAGGTCGTCGGTCCACACCAGGGCGCGCGCCCGCAGTTCGTGCACATCGAGGTAGGTGGTGCCCAGGCGCAGCAGCTCGGCGCCCAGCTGGTAGCGCCCGGAGACGTCGTCCTGCTCCACGAAGCCCTCCTGCTGGAGGGTGCGCAGGATGCCGTGGGCGGTGCCTTTGGCCAGGCCCAGCGACGAGGCGATGTCCGACAAGCCGAGCCGCCGCTCGCCGCCCGCGAGCAGCCGCAGCATCGCGGCCGCCCGTTCGAGCGACTGGATGTTCCGTGCCATCGCCGTACTGCCTCCGTCCCCTTCGACCGCCGACGAGCGTCACCACAGCCCTCGTTCGGCAATGTCGAACACTACCGGTCGATGCCGACCTCTCGCTAATGGCCGGCCGCCATTTGTTGCGCCGGGATGACCGACGTGTCACCCGGACGGCCGTTCCGATGCCACCGGAGTCCGCCCCGTGGACGCGCTGCCCATCCAAGCCCACTCCCGGTTACGCTGGCGCGGTGCGCCCTTCCCCGGATGCCCCGTGGCAGTCCGGGAAGCCGCAAAGCCGACAGCCGTCGCATCCGAGGGAGCCTCTTTCATGGCCGCGTTGCCGCCGACCCCTTCCACAGACAGCCGGGCCCGTGTGTCCGCGCTCCGAGACGCCCTGGCCACCCGAGTGGTCGTGGCCGACGGAGCCATGGGCACCATGCTCCAGGCGCAGGACCCCACGCTCGACGACTTCGAGAACCTCGAGGGCTGCAACGAGATCCTCAACCTGACGCGGCCGGACATCGTCCGTTCGGTTCACGCCGAGTACTTCGGCGCCGGTGTGGACTGCGTGGAGACCAACACCTTCGGCGCCAACCTCACCGCACTCGGCGAGTACGACATCCCCGAGCGCGTCACCGAGCTGTCCGAGGCCGGCGCCCGGATCGCCCGCGAGGTGGCCGACGAGTTCACCCGCAGCACCGGGCAGCAGCGCTGGGTGCTCGGCTCGATGGGACCCGGCACCAAGCTGCCCACCCTCGGCCACACCACCTTCGGCGCCATCCGGGACGCCTACCAGCAGAACGCCGAGGGCCTGCTCGCCGGCGGCGCGGACGCGCTGCTCGTGGAGACCACACAGGACCTCCTCCAGACCAAGGCCTCCGTCATCGCCGCCCGCCGGGCCATGGAGGCCACCGGACACGCCGTACCGCTGATCGTCTCGGTCACCGTCGAGACGACCGGGACCATGCTGCTCGGCTCCGAGATCGGCGCGGCCCTGACCGCGCTGGAGCCGCTCGGCATCGACATGATCGGCCTGAACTGCGCCACAGGCCCGGCCGAGATGAGCGAGCACCTGCGCTTCCTGTCCCGGCACTCGCGCATCCCGCTGTCCTGCATGCCCAACGCGGGCCTGCCGGTGCTGACCAAGGACGGCGCGCACTACCCGCTGACCGCGCCCGAGCTGGCCGAGGCCCAGGGCACCTTCGTCCGGGACTACGGTCTCTCCCTCGTCGGCGGCTGTTGCGGCACCACCCCCGAGCACCTGCGTCAGCTGGTCGAGCGCGTCCGGGACGTCGCCCCCACCGAGCGCAGCCCGCAGCCCGAGCCGGGCGCGGCCTCCCTGTACCAGTCCGTGCCGTTCCGGCAGGACACCTCCTACCTGGCCATCGGCGAGCGCACCAACGCCAACGGCTCGAAGAAGTTCCGCGAGGCCATGCTGGAGGGCCGCTGGGACGACTGCGTGGAGATGGCCCGCGACCAGATCCGCGAGGGCGCGCACATGCTCGACTTGTGCGTGGACTACGTCGGCCGCGACGGCGTCGCCGACATGGAGGAGCTGGCCGGCCGCTTCGCCACCGCCTCCACCCTGCCGATCGTGCTGGACTCCACCGAGGTCGACGTCATCCGGGCCGGCCTGGAGAAGCTCGGCGGCCGCGCGGTGATCAACTCGGTGAACTACGAGGACGGCGACGGCCCCGAGTCCCGCTTCGCCAAGGTCACCGCCCTCGCCCAGGAGCACGGCGCCGCCCTCATCGCGCTCACCATCGACGAGGAGGGCCAGGCCCGCACCGCCGAGAAGAAGGTCGAGATCGCCGAACGCCTCATCGACGACCTGACCGGCAACTGGGGCATCCACGAGGAGGACATCCTCGTCGACTGCCTGACCTTCACCATCTGCACCGGCCAGGAGGAGTCCCGCAAGGACGGCATCGCCACCATCGAGGGCATCCGCGAGCTCAAGCGGCGCCACCCGAAGGTGCAGACCACGCTCGGCCTGTCCAACATCTCCTTCGGCCTCAACCCGGCCGCCCGCATCCTGCTGAACTCCGTCTTCCTCGACGAGTGCGTCAAGGCCGGCCTGGACTCGGCGATCGTGCACGCGTCGAAGATCCTCCCGATCGCCCGCTTCAGCGAGGAGGAGGTCCAGACCGCCCTGGACCTCATCCACGACCGCCGCGCCGAGGGCTACGACCCGCTGCAGAAGCTCATGCAGCTGTTCGAGGGCGCCACCGCCAAGTCCCTCAAGGCCGGCAAGGCCGAGGAACTGGCCGCCCTGCCGCTGGACGAGCGCCTGAAGCGGCGCATCATCGACGGCGAGAAGAACGGCCTCGAGGCGGACCTCGACGCGGCCCTGAAGGAGCGGCCCGCGCTCGACATCGTCAACGAGACCCTGCTGGACGGCATGAAGGTCGTCGGCGAGCTGTTCGGCTCCGGCCAGATGCAGCTGCCGTTCGTCCTGCAGTCCGCCGAGGTCATGAAGACGGCCGTCGCCCACCTCGAACCGCACATGGAGAAGACCGACGAGGCCGGCAAGGGCACCATCGTCCTGGCCACCGTCCGCGGCGACGTGCACGACATCGGCAAGAACCTCGTCGACATCATCCTGTCCAACAACGGCTACAACGTCGTCAACCTCGGCATCAAGCAGCCGGTCTCCGCGATCCTGGAAGCCGCCGAGGAGCACAAGGCCGACGTCATCGGCATGTCCGGTCTCCTGGTGAAGTCCACCGTGATCATGAAGGAGAACCTGGAGGAGCTGAACCAGCGCGGCCTGGCCTCCGGCTACCCGGTCATCCTCGGCGGCGCCGCCCTCACCCGTGCCTACGTCGAGCAGGACCTGCACGAGATCTACGAGGGCGAGGTCCGCTACGCCCGCGACGCCTTCGAGGGCCTGCGCCTGATGGACGCCCTCATCGGCGTCAAGCGCGGCGTGCCCGGCGCGAAGCTCCCGGAGCTCAAGCAGCGCCGGGTCAGGGCCGCGGCCCCGGCCGTCGTCGAGGAGCGCCCCGAGGAGGGGCACGTCCGCTCCGACGTCGCCACCGACAACCCCGTGCCCACCCCGCCCTTCCGCGGCACCCGCGTGATCAAGGGCATCCAGCTCAAGGAGTACGCGAGCTGGCTCGACGAGGGCGCCCTCTTCAAGGGCCAGTGGGGCCTGAAGCAGGCCCGCACCGGCGAGGGCCCGTCCTACGAGGAGCTCGTCGAGAGCGAGGGCCGGCCCCGGCTGCGCGGCCTGCTGGACCGGCTCCAGACGGAGAACATGCTGGAGGCGGCCGTGGTCTACGGCTACTTCCCGTGCGTCTCCAAGGACGACGACCTGATCATCCTCGACGAGCAGGGCAACGAACGCACCCGCTTCACCTTCCCGCGCCAGCGCCGCGGCCGGCGCCTGTGCCTGGCCGACTTCTTCCGGCCGGAGGAGTCCGGCGAGACCGACGTCGTCGGCCTCCAGGTCGTCACCGTCGGCTCGCGCATCGGCGAGCAGACCGCGCGGCTCTTCGAGGCCAACGCCTACCGCGACTACCTCGAACTGCACGGGCTGTCCGTGCAGCTGGCCGAGGCGCTCGCCGAGTACTGGCACGCGCGCGTGCGCTCCGAACTCGGCTTCGCCGGCGAGGACCCGGACGAGATGCAGGGCATGTTCGAGCTGAAGTACCGGGGCGCCCGCTTCTCCCTCGGCTACGGCGCCTGCCCCAACCTGGAGGACCGCGCCAAGATCGCCGACCTGCTCGAACCGGAGCGCATCGGCGTCGAGCTGTCCGAGGAGTTCCAGCTGCACCCCGAGCAGTCCACGGACGCCATCGTGATCCACCACCCGGAGGCGAAGTACTTCAACGCCCGCTGAGCAGCCCCTTCCGGTGCACGTCACAGCGGCCCCCGGCGTATCCACGGTGTGCCCGGCGGCACAGCTGCTAAACGAGGCACTTCGCTCACGGACGACGTAGACTGGTCGGTCCACCGCAGGCCGGTTCCCTTCGTGGGAGCCGGCCTGACCGTCCCTCAAGGAGGTACGTGGATGACCAGTACGGTCCCCGCACTCGGCACCCGGTCAGCCGAAGGGTCGGCCCTGCAGGCCGTGCTCCTCGACATGGACGGCACGCTGGTGGACACGGAGGGCTTCTGGTGGGACGTCGAGGTCGAGGTCTTCGCCTCCCTCGGTCACACACTCGACGAGTCCTGGCGCCATGTCGTGGTCGGCGGCCCCATGACCCGCAGCGCCGGGTTCCTCATCGAGGCCACCGGCGCCGACATCCCCCTCGACGAGCTCACCGTGCTCCTGAACAACGGCTTCGAGGACCGCATCGACAGCGCCCTGCCGCTGATGCCGGGCGCCGGCCGGCTGCTCGCCGAGCTGTACGAGTACGAGATCCCCACAGCCCTCGTCTCCGCCTCGCACCGGCGCATCATCGACCGGGTCCTCACCTCGCTGGGCGCCCACCACTTCAGCCTGACCGTGGCCGGCGACGAGGTGCCGCGCACCAAGCCGCACCCCGATCCCTACCTGGCCGCCGCCGCCGGACTGGGCGCCCACCCGGCCCGGTGCGCCGTCATCGAGGACACCGCGACCGGGGTCGCCGCCGCCGAGGCCGCGGGCTGCCAGGTCGTGGCCGTGCCCTCCGTGGCCCCCATCGCCCCGGCCCTGCGCCGTACGGTCGTCACCTCCCTCGAAGAGGTCGACCTGACATTTCTGCACGGCTTGATGACGGAAATGCGCTAGACGTTCACCCAGCGTGCAGCGGTGTTAGGGCGGCAATTCCGAAGGCGAATTCGAAGCTCTCCGGACGATCGAATTCCCGTACCTTCGAACCCGTTTACGCGTGTGACGTTCCCCACGCATTCCGGGCTCGACAGCCGATCCGGCATGTGCTGCGCGCCCCCTCCAGGGGGTCGTCGGCGTGCCCTTGTGTCCCGATTGATGGAACGCTGCACCAAAGCTTCCACTGTCGGGTTTTCGGTCTGTCCGCGCCCGGTTCCACAGCGTGATGGGTGCTCAACTCCGGTGGCTGCGAACCCTCCTGCCGGCCCGGACTAACCTCGTCGCGAGAACATCGCCCCACCCCCGTGATCGGCTGCGCCACCCCTGCATGCCGGGTACACGGAGTCGACAGCTCTGGAGAAACTCGAGCATGAACCGCAAGACTTTGGTGCTGCCGGCCGTGATCGGCCTGCTCGCGCCGGTGCTCGCCGCCTGCGGAGGGTCCGACAGCGGGAGCGGCGACGGCGACGCGATCGTTGTCGGCACCACGGACCGGTTCACCGCCTCGAAGGACGCCCCGGCGCCCCTCGACCCGGCCTACGCCTACGACGTCGGCACCTGGAACATCCTGCGCCAGACCGTGCAGACCCTGATGATCCAGCCGCGCGGCGAGGGCGAGCCGGTACCGGAGGCCGCCGAACGGTGCGGCTTCACCGACACCGGCAACGAGCGCTACGCCTGCACCCTGCGCGACGGCCTGAAGTTCTCCAACGGCAACGCTGTCACCGCGGCCGACGTGAAGTACTCCATCGACCGCGCCCGCACCCTCAAGGCCGACAGCGGCGTGTTCGCGCTGCTGTCCACCATCGACACCGTCGAGACCCAGGGCGACCGCGAGGTCATCTTCCACCTCAAGACCGCCGACGCCACCTTCCCGTACAAGCTGTCGACCCCGGTCGCCGGCATCGTCGACCCCGACGACTACCCGAAGAACAAGCTGCGCGACGGCTTCGACCTGGCGGGCTCCGGTCCCTACACCCTCAAGGCCGACGTCGAGAACAACGAGCTGGTCAAGGCCGAGTTCACCAAGAACCCCGACTACAAGGGGACCATCGAGGTGAACAACGACAAGGTCGACATGATGTCCTTCAAGGACGCCGACGCCATGGGCAAGGCGCTGGACAAGGGCGACATCGACCTGATGACCCGCGCCATGTCGCCGGATCAGATCCGCAAGCTCTCGGGCGACGCCGACACCGACATCGACCTCGTCGAGATGCCCGGCCTGGAGATCCGCTACCTGGGCTTCAACACCGACGCCCCGACGGTGAAATCCAAGGCCGTACGCCAGGCGATGGCCCAGGTCGTCAACCGCGGCGCGCTGGTCGCCAAGGTCTACGGCTCCCAGGCCGAGCCGCTGTACTCGCTGGTCCCGGCCAGCGTCACCGGCCACTCCAACTCGTTCTTCAACAAGTACGGCGAGCCGAACGTCACCAAGGCCCGTGCCCTGCTCAACCAGGCGAACATCACCACCCCGGTGAAGCTGACGCTGCACTACACCACCGACCACTACGGCCCGGCCACCAAGGAGGAGTTCGAGGTCCTGCGCGACCAGCTGAACTCCAGCGGCCTGTTCGACGTCGGTATCAAGGGCACCCCCTGGGACACGTTCCGCCCGGCCGAGAAGAAGGGCGACTACGACGTCTACGGCATGGGCTGGTTCCCGGACTTCCCGGACGCCGACAACTTCCTCGCGCCGTTCCTCGACGCCGACAACACGCTCGGCTCGCCGTACGACAACAGGCAGATCCGCAACACCCTGATTCCGGAGTCCCGCCGTGAGGCGGACCGGCTGTCCGCCTCCAGCAGCCTGACGGACATTCAGGACATCGTCGCCGGCGACGTGCCGGTGCTGCCGCTGTGGCAGGGCAAGCAGTACGTCGCCGCCCGCGACGACGTCACGGGTACCGCATACGCGCTCAACTCCGCCTCGACGCTCCAGCTGTGGGAGCTCGGGCGCGGCGTGAGCGGCTGACCGGACCCACTGGATCTCCGGGGCCCCTGACCGCGGCCCCCGGGGAACCGTGCCCCGGAGCCAGGAACACGCTCCGGGAGTTCTCGAGAACCGACGACAAGGCACACACGTGAACCTACGCAACCAGTGGCCGGTCCTGCCCATCGTGGCGGGACTCGCCTCCGGACTGCTGACCGGCTGTGGCACGGAGAGCGGAGACTCCGCGGGGGACGGCTCCAACGTGGTGGTGGGGATGTCCGACGACGTCCTGGCCACGGACCCGGCCTCCGGCTACGACCCCGGCTCCTGGCTGTTGTTCAACAACGTCTTCCAGTCCCTGCTGAGCTTCCCCAAGGGCGCCACGGAACCCCAGCCCGAGGCCGCCGAGACCTGCGCCTTCAGCGACACGCAGACCCGGGTCTACAAGTGCACGCTGAAGGACGGCCTCAAGTTCAGCAACGGTGACGCACTCACCTCCGAGGACGTGAAGTTCTCCTTCGACCGCATGCTGAAGATCAACGACCCCGACGGGCCCGCGATCATGTTCCCCACGCTCGACAAGGTCGAGACCCCGGACGAGAAGACGGTCGTGTTCCAGCTGAACACCGCCGACGCCACCTTCCCCAGCAAGATCGCCTCCGGCGCCGGTTCCATCGTCGACCACAACGAGTACGACGCGGGCAAGCTCCGCAAGGACGGCCGGGCCGTCGGCTCCGGCCCGTACAAGCTCGACTCGTTCGACGACGGCCAGGCCGTCTTCTCCGTCAACGAGAACTACGAGGGCACCGCCAAGGTGAAGAACACCGGCGTGACGCTGAAGTTCTTCGACGGCGACCAGACCGCCCTGAAGCAGGCCATCCAGAACGAGGAGGTCGACATCGCCTACCGCGGCCTCACCGCGGGCGACGTCGCCGACATGGAGAAGGCCGACGACGGCACCGGCACCGAGGTCGTCGAGGGCAGCAGCGCCGAGGTCCAGCACCTGGTGTTCAACATGGACGACCCGGTCGCCGGAAAGCTCGGCGTCCGCAAGGCCATCGCCCACCTGCTCGACCGCGAAGCCCTCATCAAGGACGTCTACCAGGGCACCGCCACCCCGCTGTACTCGATCATCCCGGCCGGTATCGCGGGCCACAACACGGCCTTCTTCGACACCTACGGCGCCCGCCCCTCCAGGGCCAAGGCCCAGGCCGCGCTGCGCGAGGACGGCATCACCGACAAGGTGAAGCTCACCCTCTGGTCCACCCCCTCCCGCTACGGCCCCGCCACCGACCAGGAACTGAACGCCATCGCCGGCCAGCTCAACGCCAGCGGCCTGTTCGACGCGAGCGTCAAGTCCGTCCCCTTCGGCCAGTACGAGAAGGACATCGCCGCCGGAAAGTACGGCGTCTACGTGAAGGGCTGGGTGCCGGACTACCCGGACGCCGACAACTTCACGGCCCCCTTCTTCGGCGAGGGCAACGTGCTGAGCAACAACTACGACAACAGCACGATCACCGGCTCGCTCATCCCGCGCACCGCCGCCCTCACCGACCGCGCCTCCACGGACAAGGAGTTCGGGGAACTGCAGGACATCGTCGCCGACGAACTCCCCGTCCTGCCGGTGTGGCAGGCCAAGCAGTACGCGGTCGTCCGCGACGGCGTCTACGGCCTCGAGTACTGCCTCGACGCGTCGACGGTGTTCCGCTTCTGGGAGCTCAGCAAGGACGCCTGACGCACCGGCGTGAACAAGGGCGCCCCCCGCTCGGCGAGGGGCGCCCTCTCACGTATCCGCTCGCGGACCGCTACTGCGCGCCCGGCCGCACCAGCCCGCTCTCGTACGCGTACACCGCCGCCTGCACCCGGTCGCGCAGGCCCAGCTTCGTCAGCACATGCCCGACGTGCGTCTTGACGGTGGTCTCACTGACGAACAGGTCGGCGGCGATCTCCGCATTGGACAGCCCGCGCGCCACCAGCTTCAGCACCTCGACCTCGCGGTCGGTGAGCGTGTGCAGCGTGTCCGGCACCGGCTCGTCCCCCGACGGCAGATGCGTGGCGTACTTGTCGAGCAGCCGGCGCGTGATGCTCGGCGCGAGCATCGCCTCGCCCGCGGCCACGACCCGGATCGCCTGCACCAGCTCGTTGGCCGGCGCGTCCTTCAGCAGGAACCCGCTCGCACCGGCGCGCAGCGCCTCCACCACGTACTCGTCGAGGTCGAAGGTGGTCAGCACCAGCACCTTCGCCGGGCCGTCCCGCCCGGGCCCGGTGATCTGCCGGGTCGCCTCCACACCGTCCATCCGCGGCATGCGGATGTCCATCAGAACCACATCGGGCTGTAGCGCACGCACCTGGTCGAGTGCCTGCAGTCCGTCACCGGCCTCCCCGACGACCGCGATGTCCTGCTCGGCCTCCAGGATCATCCGGAAGCCGGTACGGAGCAGCGGCTGGTCGTCGACCAGTAGGACGCGGATGGCCACGTAAGTCTCCTTCGCTAGTCCGGCCCCATTCTGCCCTGCGCGGGCCCGCCGGACTCAGGCGCCCTCACCGGCGACGGGCTGCACCTCAAGCCCAGCCGCGCGCACCGGCAGCGGATACGGCGGGGGAGTGCCCCCGAACTCCGGGCAGTGCGCCTGGTGGTCGCACCAGCCGCACAACTTCGTGGGGCGCGGCCGCCAGTCGCCCGTCTCGGTGGCGAGCCGGATCGCCTCCCACAGCGCCAGCAGCTTGCGCTCCACCCGCTCCAGATCCGCGAGGACCGGGTCGTACGTCAGCACCTGACCGCTGCCCAGGTAGACCAGCTGGAGCCGCCGGGGGACCACGTTCTTCAACCGCCACACCACCAGGGCGTAGAACTTCATCTGGAACAGGGCGCCCTCGGAGTACTCCGGCCTGGGTGCCTTCCCCGTCTTGTAGTCGACGATCCGAACCTCGCCCGTGGGCGCCACGTCGACCCGGTCGATGATGCCGCGCAGCCGCAGCCCGGACTCCAGCTCGGCCTCGACGAACAGCTCCCGCTCGGCCGGCTCCAGACGGCTGGGGTCCTCCAGGGTGAACCAGCGCTCGACGAGCTGCTCGGCCTCGCCCAGCCAACGCGCCAGCCGCTCGCCCTGCGGATCGTCGGCGAACAGCTCCACGACCTCCGGCCGCGACTCGCGCAGCCGGTCCCACTGGCCGGGGACCAGCGACTTCGCCCGAGGCACCGTGCGCTCGGCCGCCGGGGCGTCGAAGAGCCGCTCAAGGACCGCGTGCACCAGAGTGCCCCGGGTCGCGGCCTCGCTCGGCCTCTCCGGCAGCCGGTCGATCACCCGGAAGCGGTAGAGCAGCGGGCACTGCATGAAGTCACTGGCGCGCGAGGGGGACAGCGAGGCGGGCGGGACGGCGGCGGACCCGGTCACCAGGGCGCTCACGGCGGCGGTCTCGGCCGCAGCCTCCGCCACCGGCCGCGCCTCGGCCTCCGGCGGTGCCCCTGCCGCCGTCTCCACTGCCGTCTCCGCGGGCCCGGCCGGGACCGGCGGAACCACTGCCGCGGCCGGGCTGCTGTCGGGCTGTGCCGCGCCCTCGGTGCTCGTCTCCATGCCCCAGACCTTACGGCCCGCCACTGACAGTGACCCGGCCGTGTTCCGTGGGGGAAGCCGGGAGAGGAGGTCGACGTACGGGAAACACAGGGGTGCCGGGGCGAAACGCACCACGACGGACGCATACCATCGACTCGAGACCCTCCCGTCCGGCAGGCGCGGGAGACGCTTCGATCGAGGGGACACCGGTGGACGAGAGCGGCGGGCGCGGGCGGCCGCGGTCCGGCAACGACGAGTCGGCCGAGCGCCACGCGGGGCGTCCGGGCCGGGCCACCGACCCGATCCCCACCGACGAACAGCCCACGGACGAGCGCCCCTTCACCCCTGAAGAGCCCACCCCGGCCCCTGAGCCGACCGGCCCGGCCACGCCCGCGGACACCCCGGCGCCCCCTTCGGACGCCGCGCGGGACGACTCGACGACGGACCGCCCGACGCGGGGTGACGAAACACCCGCCGAGCCCGACGCCAACCGTCCTCCGCAGGGCGCCCCGCACCCCGACCGCGCCCACGCCGAGAACCCGCACACGGCCCCGGCCCCCACCGACGCCGCCGTACCGCAGACGGCACCCGCCCGAGGCGAGCGCGACAGCGGCGACGCGCCGGAGGGCGACACCCACCCCGACCGCGCCCACGCCGGCGACCGGCACACGGCCCCGGCTCCCACCGATGCCGCCGTACCGCAGACGGCACCCGCCCGAGGCGAGCGCGACAGCGGCGACGCGCCGGAGGGCGACACCCACCCCGACCGCGCCCACGCCGGCGACCGGCACACGGCCCCGGCTCCCACCGATGCCGCCGTACCGCAGACGGCACCCGCCCGAGGCGAGCGCGACAGCGGCGACGCGCCGGAGGGCGACACCCACCCCGACCGCGCCCACGCCGGCGGCCCGCACTCGGCACCCGTCTCCGGCCGGCCCGAGGCGGACCGCCTGCACAAGACACACGCCCCGGCCCCCGGCTCCGGTGAACAAAACCGCCCGCAGCAGCCCTCGGCCCCCGCCCCGGGCACCGGCCACCCGAACCACCACCCCGCTTCGACCGCCCCCGCCCACGGCGACCGCCACCTCGCCCACTCCGCCGGCGGCAAGGGCCCCGCCCCCCAGCGGCCGGAGCCCCGGGGCGGGCTGCTCATGGGCCGGCCCTTCGGGGTGCCCGTGTACGTCGCGCCGAGCTGGTTCCTCGTCGCCGCGCTGATCACCTGGGTGTTCGGCGGCCAGCTGGAGCGCGTGCTGCCCGAGCTCGGCACCGCCCGCTACCTGGTCTCCCTCTTCTTCGCCGTCGCCTTCTACGCCTCCGTCCTCGTCCACGAACTGGCCCACACGGTCGCCGCCCTCCGCTTCAAACTCCCGGTCCGCCGCATCCGGCTCCAGTTCTTCGGCGGCGTCTCCGAAATCGAGAAGGAGGCCGAGACCCCCGGCCGGGAGTTCGTGCTCGCCTTCGTCGGGCCCCTGCTCTCCCTGGTCCTCGCCGGCGTCTTCTACGCCGCCCTGCTCGCCGTGGAACCCGGCACCGTCCCGGGCGTCCTGCTCGCCGGCCTGATGATCTCCAACCTCATCGTGGCCGCGTTCAACCTCCTGCCCGGCCTGCCCCTCGACGGCGGCCGCATGCTCCGGGCCGTGGTCTGGAAGATCACAGGCAAGCCGATGACGGGCACCATCGCCGCCGCCTGGGTAGGCCGCGCCCTCGCCGTCTGCGTCCTCATCGGGCTGCCGCTGCTCACCCAGTCCGGCGCCCTCGGCACCGACGCCGTCGACAACGTCGGCATGGACACCGTCCTCGACGCCCTGCTCGCCGCCATCCTCGCCGCGATCATCTGGACCGGCGCCGGCAACAGCCTGCGCATGGCCCGCCTGCGCGAGCACCTCCCCGAACTACGCGCCCGGGCCCTCACCCGCCGCGCGGTCCCCGTCGAGACCGACACCCCGCTCTCGGAGGCCCTGCGCCGCGCCAACGCCGCCGGAGCCCGAGCCCTGGTCGTCGTCGACGCCGACGGCCAGCCCCTCTCCCTCGTCCGCGAGGCCGCCATCGTCGGCGTGCCCGAGCACCGCCGCCCCTGGGTCGCCGTCAGCAGCCTCGCCCAGGACCTCACCGACGGCATGCGCGTCTCGGCGGAACTGTCGGGCGAGGAACTCCTGGACGCGCTCCGGGCCACCCCGGCGACCGAATACCTGGTCGTGGAGGAAACGGGCGAGATCTACGGCGTACTGTCGGCAGCCGACGTGGAACGGGCCTTCGTGAAGGCGATGGCCAGGCCCAGCTGAGTGGTCGGAGCCCCCTCCCGGGACCGGTAGGCTGGTCACATGTCCGAACCGACCGGTGCCGCCCGCAGGCGCGGGCCCTTCAAGGTCGGGGACCAGGTTCAGCTGACCGACCCCAAGGGCCGCCACTACACGTTCACGCTCGAGGCCGGGAAGAACTTCCACACCCACAAGGGTTCCTTCCCGCACGACGAACTGATCGGCGCTCCCGAGGGCAGCGTTGTCCGCACCACGGGGAACGTCGCCTACCTCGCGCTGCGCCCCCTGCTCCCCGACTACGTCCTGTCCATGCCCCGCGGCGCCGCCGTGGTCTACCCCAAGGACGCGGGGCAGATCCTCGCCTTCGCCGACATCTTCCCCGGCGCGCGCGTCGTGGAAGCGGGCGTCGGCTCCGGCTCGCTCAGCAGCTTCCTGCTGCGGGCCATCGGCGACCAGGGCATGCTGCACAGCTACGAGCGCCGCGCCGACTTCGCCGAGATCGCCCAGGCGAACGTGGAGCGCTACTTCGGCGGCCCGCACCCCGCCTGGCAGCTCACCGTCGGCGACCTCCAGGACAACCTGTCCGACGCCGACGTCGACCGCGTCATCCTCGACATGCTCGCCCCCTGGGAGTGCCTGGAGGCCGTCTCCAAGGCGCTCGTCCCCGGCGGCATCCTGTGCTGCTACGTGGCGACCACCACCCAGCTCGCCCGGACCGTCGAGTCCATCCGCGAGATCGGCTGCTTCAACGAGCCGACCTCCTGGGAGACGATGATCCGCAACTGGCACATCGAGGGCCTGGCCGTCCGCCCGGACCACCGCATGATCGGCCACACCGGCTTCCTGCTCACCGCCCGCCGCCTCGCCGACGGCGTCGAGCCGCCCATGCGCCGCCGCCGCCCCGCCAAGGGCGCCTACGGCGAGGACTACGCCGGACCCAACGCCGACGGCGGCACCGCCCGCTGAAGCAGCCCGTCACCGCGCCCAACGCAACGGCGCCGTGGCAGAGTTCCCGGGTCCCTACCGGAACTCCGCCACGGCGCCCTTTCGTTGCCGCCCCGGATGAACCCTCGTCCGACACCGTTGACACGCCGCACACGTCGTGACAGCCCGGAGGCCGCCACGGCAGGGACGTGTAAGCAGCGCTGCCCCAGGAGCCCGCTGACACAACGGCAGGAACCCCAACCCTTCCGACTTCCCCGGCACCAAACAGGCACACCCCGCCGTTCCCTCGGGCTGTGACGTATGGCACCATGCTGGCCACCCCACCGGCACAGCCTCAGGAGACCCTCCTAGTGCAGTCTTCCGCCGTCCCGGAGCTCGCCCACACCCACACCCGCCCCATCCACTGGCTCGCCACCGCGACGGCCGTCGCCGGCGTCGTGGCCTTCTCCTCGATCCTGCAGCCCGGCGCCGCGACAGCGGCCCAGCCGGCCACCCCCGAGACCAAGAGCGCTCCGGCGCCCCTGACTCCACCCGACCCGGCCGCGGTGGCGTTCCCGATCGAGTGCGGCCCGGTCAAGGCAGTGGTGAAGAAACGGGCTTCCGGCGACCTCGACGGCGACGGCCGGCCCGAGACGGTGGCCGTGGTCCACTGCGACTCCCCGATGGGCACCCCGCCGGACGGCGTGTACGTCCTGACGCGCGACGCCGACAGCGGCACACCACGCGTCGTGGCCACCCTCCTCGACCCCAAGGACGCCACCACCGTCACCGACTTCGCCGTACGCGACGGCGCCGTGACCGCCACACTCCTCGGCTACTCGTCGGCCGACGTGCCGCGTTGCTGCCCCGACATGAAGAGCGACGCGAAATGGCATTGGCAGGACGGCTCGTTCGTCCGCACGACACCGGCCGGAGCCCGCAGCGTGTGAGCCACATGCGACAGCGCGTGTGAGAAATCAGACAGTAGTGACGGAACGTAGAGAAGCAGTCACTCCGCGTCCGGACCGTACACCTCGGCCCTGTCCGAAACCCGACGCACGTGAATGCACGCGCCCGGACACTCCTTCGCGGAGTCGATCACGTCCGTGAGGAGCGGCAGCGGAACGGGCGTTGTCGCTCCCTTGTCCTGGAGCAACTCGTCGTCACCGCTCTTCACATAGGCCAGACCGTCGATGTCCAGCTCGAACACCTCGGGCGCGTACTGCGCGCAGATGCCGTCGCCGGTACACAGGTCCTGGTCGATCCAGACCTCCAGCTCCTCACCATCGGCCCCGGCCACCTGCTGCACGCTCATCTCTCCTGCCGTTTCTCCGCCCAGCCATGTCGGGAATCCGGCCAGCTCCGGCGGGTGTTGAACAGTTCGACCCTACCCCCGCCTGGGTTCCAATCATGTTCGATGGGTATTCCCCTGGCGTGAGGGAGAGCGCAAGGGTGAAGATCGGACACACCCCGACCGTCTTTGTGATCTAGGGGTTTCAATCGACACCCGCCCAGGTAGGGTCTGGAAGCGTCCAGCTCCCCTTGGAGGAGGTGAGGACCGTGGCAGCCCACGACGACGACATGAACCGCGGCATCCGCCCGGGACGCGGGTCCGACGACCCGGCCGGGCAGATCGCCTACCTTGAGCAGGAGATCGCCGTCCTGCGACGTAAGCTCGCCGACTCTCCGCGACACACGAGGATTCTCGAAGAGCGGATCGTCGAGCTGCAGACCAATCTGGCCGGCGTGTCCGCGCAGAACGAAAGACTCGCCAACACGCTCCGTGAGGCCCGGGACCAGATCGTGGCCCTCAAGGAGGAAGTCGACCGGCTCGCGCAGCCACCGGCCGGCTTCGGAGTCTTCCTGACGGCCAACGAGGACGGCACCGCCGACATCTTCACCGGCGGCCGCAAGCTCAGGGTGAACGTCAGCCCCAGCGTCGAGCTCGAGGAGCTCCGGCGCGGCCAGGAAGTAATGCTCAACGAAGCGCTCAACGTGGTCGAGGCCATGGAATTCGAGCGCGTCGGTGACATCGTCACCCTCAAGGAGATCCTCGAGGACGGCGAGCGGGCCCTCGTGCTCGGACACACCGACGAAGAGCGGGTGGTAAGGCTCGCCGAGCCGCTGCTGGACGTGAACATCCGGCCCGGTGACGCCCTGCTGCTCGAACCCCGCTCCGGCTACGTCTACGAGATCGTCCCGAAAAGCGAGGTCGAGGAACTCGTCCTCGAAGAGGTCCCCGACATCGGCTACGAGCAGATCGGCGGTCTCGGCGGCCAGATCGAGGCCATCCGCGACGCGGTCGAGCTGCCCTACCTCTACCCGGACCTGTTCAAGGAGCACGAACTGCGGCCGCCGAAGGGCGTCCTGCTGTACGGGCCCCCCGGATGCGGCAAGACGCTCATCGCCAAAGCCGTGGCCAACTCGCTGGCCAAGAAGGTCGCCGAGGTGACCGGCCAGGCCGCCGGCAAGAGCTTCTTCCTCAACATCAAGGGCCCCGAGCTCCTGAACAAGTACGTCGGTGAAACGGAGCGGCAGATCCGCCTCGTCTTCCAGCGGGCCCGAGAGAAGGCCAGCGAGGGCACGCCCGTCATCGTCTTCTTCGACGAGATGGAGTCCCTCTTCCGCACCCGCGGCTCCGGTGTCAGCTCGGACGTGGAGAACACCATCGTCCCGCAGCTCCTCGCCGAGATCGACGGTGTGGAGGGCCTGCAGAACGTGGTCGTGATCGGCGCCTCCAACCGTGAGGACATGATCGACCCCGCCATCCTGCGACCCGGCCGACTCGACGTGAAGATCAAGATCGAGCGTCCCGACGCCGAAGCGGCCAAGGACATCTTCGGCAAGTACCTCACAGAGCGCCTCCCGCTGCACGGCGACGACCTCGCCGAGCACAGCGGCTCCAAGGCCACCACGGTCCAGAGCATGATCCAGACCGCTGTGGAACACATGTACGCCGAGTCCGAGGAGAACCGCTTCCTGGAGGTCACTTACGCCAACGGTGACAAGGAAGTCCTCTACTTCAAGGACTTCAACTCCGGCGCCATGATCGAGAACATCGTGGGCCGCGCCAAGAAGATGGCGATCAAGGACTTCCTCGAGAAGAACCAGAAGGGCCTCCGCGTCTCCCACCTCCTCCAGGCCTGCGTGGACGAGTTCAAGGAGAACGAGGACCTGCCGAACACCACCAACCCGGACGACTGGGCGCGCATCTCCGGAAAGAAGGGCGAACGGATCGTGTACATCCGCACCCTCATCACCGGAAAGCAGGGCGCGGACACCGGACGCTCCATCGACACGGTGGCGAATACCGGTCAGTACCTGTAAAAGGCAGGGCGGCTGCGGGTGCCCTCGGCGGGTACCCGCAGCCGACTGTTTTTCCAGGCCACGGCTGGAGCAACGCAATGACGCAAATGATCTCCCCACCAGCGCAAAGGCGTTCTAGGCTCTTGCGTACCGCCGAGTCGCGCAGTGCGGGGACGGGCACCGCACACGCAACCGAGCGCCAGCGGTATCTGAGCGGCGCCCACGACCGAGGGTGCCGCCGGGCAAGGAGGGCCGCATGACCGTACGGCGAGTAATGGGCATCGAGACGGAGTACGGAATCTCCGTCCCCGGCCACCCCAACGCCAATGCCATGCTCACCTCGTCCCAGATCGTGAACGCCTACGCGGCGGCGATGCACCGGGCCCGCCGGGCTCGCTGGGACTTCGAGGAGGAGAACCCGCTGCGAGACGCGCGAGGCTTCGACCTCGCCCGCGAGGCCGCCGACTCCAGCCAGCTCACCGACGAGGACATCGGCCTGGCCAACGTGATCCTCACCAACGGTGCACGGCTCTACGTCGACCACGCACACCCCGAGTACAGCTCCCCAGAGGTGACCAACCCCCGGGACGCCGTCCTCTGGGACAAAGCCGGCGAGCGGATCATGGCCGAGGCCGCGGACCGGGCCGCGCAACTGCCCGGTGCCCAGCCGATCCACCTGTACAAGAACAACACCGACAACAAGGGCGCGTCCTACGGCACGCACGAGAACTACCTGATGAAGCGGGAAACCCCCTTCTCGGACATCGTGCGCCACCTGACGCCGTTCTTCGTCTCCCGTCAGGTCTTCGCCGGAGCCGGCCGCGTCGGCATCGGCCAGGACGGGCACGAGCACGGCTTCCAGCTGAGCCAGCGAGCCGACTACTTCGAGGTCGAGGTCGGCCTCGAGACGACGCTCAAGCGCCCGATCATCAACACCCGCGACGAGCCGCACGCGGACGCCGAGAAATACCGGCGCCTGCACGTGATCATCGGCGACGCGAACCTGTCGGAGATCTCGACCTACCTCAAGCTGGGCACGACCTCGCTGGTGCTGTCGATGATCGAGGACGGCTTCATCGCCGTCGACCTGGCCGTCGACCAGCCCGTCCGCACCCTCCACCAGGTCTCCCACGACCCGTCACTGAAGCGACTGGTCACCCTCCGCAGCGGCCGCACCCTGACGGCGGTACAGCTGCAGATGGAGTACTACGAGCTGGCGCGCAAGTACGTGGAGGAGCGGTTCGGGGCGGACGCCGACGACCAGACCAAGGACGTCCTGTCACGCTGGGAGGACACCCTCACCCGTCTGGAGCACGACCCGATGAGTCTGGCCGGAGAGCTGGACTGGGTCGCCAAGCGGGAGCTGATGGAGGGCTACCGGCGCCGGGACAACCTCGACTGGGACGCGGCGCGACTGCACCTGGTCGACCTCCAGTACGCCGACGTACGGCCCGAGAAGGGCCTGTACAACCGCCTGGTGGCCCGCGGGCGCATGAAGCGGCTGCTGACCGACGCGGACGTGGAACGGGCCCGTACGGTGCCGCCGGAAGACACCCGGGCCTACTTCCGCGGACGCTGCCTGGAGCAGTACGCGGACGACGTCGCGGCGGCCTCCTGGGACTCGGTGATCTTCGACCTGCCGGGCCGGGACTCGCTGCAACGGGTCCCAACCCTGGAACCGCTTCGCGGAACGCGTAATCACGTCAAGGAGCTCCTGGACCGCTGCCGCACCGCGGAAGACCTGGTCAGGGTCCTGTCGGGCGGGTGACCGCGCTGAGCGGGTACTCGTCGGGAACCGGCCGGACAGGGTGGAAAATCCCTGGTCCGGGAATCATCGAGGTGGTCCCCGTACGTTGGAGCAACTACGGGGCCATTGTCAGACCCGGCGAGTAGGGTCTGATCTTGACCGAGCAACTGTGTCGGGCGAACCGAGCGGGGTGAGGGATATGGCGACCAAGGACACCGGCGGCGGACAGCAGAAGGCCACCCGGTCCACTGAAGAGGTCGAGGAGCAGGCGGCGGAGACGCAGGCTTCCGAGGACCTCAAGGAGCGTCAGGAGAAGCTGAGCGACGACGTGGACTCCGTCTTGGACGAAATCGATGATGTGCTCGAAGAAAATGCCGAGGACTTCGTGCGCTCCTTCGTTCAAAAGGGTGGAGAGTGACTTTCCCCTTCGATCCGAAGGTTAGACGGGGGAGTTGGGGTTGCTCGAGAGTGAGAGCGTGAAGCGCTGCTCGCGGTGCAAGCAGCACAAGCCGCGAGCAGCCTTCGCGAGTAACAAGGCTATGAGGGACGGTCTCCAGGCGTACTGCCGCGAGTGCTCCGCGGCGTACTACCGGCAGCGCCAGGATGCCCGAGGCAGGAAGCCCCGCCCGAGGGTTGCCGCTCCGGAAGGGCACAAGTACTGCCAACGCTGCCGGGAGATCAAGCCGCACTCCGAGTGGGATCGCAACAGAACAGCTTCCGATGGCCTTTCGACAGCCTGCAAGGCATGCCGAGCAATCGAAGGGCGTGCGCGTCATCTGAAGCGCCACTACGGGCTGACCGAAGCTGAGCGCGACGAGATGATCGCCTCTCAAAGGGGCCTCTGCGTGATCTGCCTGAAAGCCCCGGCTGCCCATGTGGATCACTGCCACGAGACGGGTAAGGTCCGTGGCGTACTGTGCTTCAACTGCAATTCGGCCATCGGCAAGTTGGGAGACGATCCCGACGCCGTCCGCCGGGCCGCCGCTTACTTGGAAGGAATCGCGTGGAAGCCAACACTCGTAGCACCGGGCGTCTACCAGCTGCCTTCCTGACGCCAGGGTCTTCCTCCTTCATGGACTTCCTGTCGGAACACCAGCCGGAGATCCTTCCCGGAAACCGGCAGCTGCCTCCCACCCAGGGCGTGATCGAGGCACCGCACGGGACGACGATCGTCGCCGTGACGTTCCCCGGCGGTGTGGTCCTCGCCGGTGACCGGCGGGCCACCATGGGCAACGTCATCGCGCAGCGGGACATCGAGAAGGTCTTCCCGGCCGACGAGTACTCGGCGGTGGGCATCGCCGGTACGGCGGGCCTGGCCGTGGAGATGGTGAAGCTGTTCCAGCTGGAGCTGGAGCACTTCGAGAAGGTCGACGGTGCGCAGCTGTCCCTGGAGGGCAAGGCGAACCGGTTGTCGACGATGATCCGCTCCAATCTCGGCATGGCCATGCAGGGCCTGGCCGTGGTGCCGCTGTTCGCCGGGTACGACGTGGACCGCGGCAAGGGCCGCATCTTCTCCTACGACGTCACCGGCGGACGCTCCGAGGAGCACAACTACGCGGCCACCGGCTCCGGGTCGATCTTCGCTCGCGGTGCGATGAAGAAGCTCTTCCGGGACGACCTCAGCGAGGCCGAGGCCACCACGCTGGTGATCCAGGCGCTCTACGACGCGGCAGACGACGACTCGGCGACCGGTGGTCCCGATGTCGCCCGCCGGATCTATCCCATCGTCACCGTGATCACCGACGACGGCTTCCGCCGGCTCACCGAGAGCGAGGCGTCCGAGATCGCGCGCTCGATTCTGGAGCGGCGGCTGGAGCAGCCCGACGGGCCGCGGGCCGCGCTGCTGTAGCGGCGATCGTCTTCGTGAGGGTGGTCCAGTGAACCGACGGAATCTTCCAGAGAGGGACGGATAACCGGTGTCGACGCCGTTCTATGTCTCACCCCAGCAGGCGATGGCCGACCGGGCGGAGTACGCCCGGAAGGGCATCGCCCGTGGTCGCAGCCTGGTCGTGCTGCAGTTTGCCGACGGCATCGTGTTCGTCGGCGAGAACCCGTCCCGTGCGTTGCACAAGTTCAGCGAGATCTACGACCGGATCGGCTTCGCGGCCGCCGGCAAGTACAACGAGTACGAGAACTTGCGGATCGGCGGTGTGCGCTATGCCGACCTGCGGGGTTACACCTACGACCGGGACGATGTGACGGCCCGGGGCCTGGCGAACGTGTATGCGCAGACGTTGGGCACGATCTTTTCCAGCGCTGCCGAGAAGCCGTACGAGGTGGAGTTGGTCGTCGCCGAGGTGGGGGAGACTCCCGAGGGTGATCAGATCTACCGGCTGCCGCACGACGGTTCCATCGTGGATGAGCACGGCTCGGTCGCGGTGGGCGGTAACGCCGAGCAGATCAGCAGTTATCTGGATCAGCGTCACGAGGAGGGTATGACCCTCGCGGAGGCGCTGAAGCTGGCGGTGCAGGCGCTGTCCCGCGATACCAATGGCAGTGAGCGGGAGATCCCGGCGGAGCGGCTGGAGGTCGCTGTGCTGGATCGCACGCGTCCGCAGAAGCGCAAGTTCAAGCGGATCAGCGGGCGTCAGTTGTCGCGGCTCCTGGGTGCGGATGCGGACGCCGCGCAGGAGGCGTCGGAGGACGACGCCGAGTAGGGCCGGCGAGGTTGTCGCGCGCCCCGGTCGCTCTGCGGTCGGGGCGCGCGGTCGTCGCGCCGGTCAGCGGGCCCTGGCTGTGGAATCTCGCAGGATCAGCCGCACCGGGATGTCTCCGCTTTCGGGGGCGCGGCCGTCCAGTACGGCGAGCAATGCCCGCATGCCCCGCTCGCCGAACAGTTCCGCGTCCAGGTGGACTGTCGTCAGTTCCGGGTCCATGGCCGTGGCCAGGGCCAGGTCGTCGACGCCGGTGACCGACAGGTCGTCCGGAATGCGCAGTCCCAGGCGGCGGGCTGCCTTGTAGGTGCCGGCGGCGAGTTGGTCGTCGTCGCAGATCACGGCGGTGGGGCGGTCGCCGGGGGTGGAGAGGGCGGTTTGGGCGGCGGTCACGGCTTCCTCGATGGAGATCGGGGAGCGGGCTGTTCGCACCGTGGTGCCGGGCACCTCGTGCAGCCGTGCCGCCAGTTCTCGGGCGCGTACTTCGAAGGTCCAGGAGGGGACGTCCGCCGCCAGGTGGAGGAAGTGGCGGTGGCCCAGGGACAGGAGGTGCTCCGCGGCTTGGCGGATGCCGTCGGCGATGTCCAGGTTCACGGTTGCCGCGCCCAGGCTGCCCTGTGGGTCGCTGTCGAGCATGACCAGTGGCAGTGCTTCGCCGCGGATGGCGGTCAGTGCGTCGGCGGCCATGGACGAGGCGATGACGCCGTCGAGTGCGGCTTGTGCGGAGGCGAAGGGGTCGCGGGCGGGGCCGATGCCCTCGGGGGAGGGGTAGAGGACGACGCCGAAGCCGTGTTCGGCGGCGACGCGGGCGGCGCCTGTGTAGACGCCGGCGAAGAATTCCGTGGTGAGGGCGGGGACGACCAGGAGGACGGTGCGGGTGCGTCCCAGGCGCAGGTTGCGGGCGGCCAGGTTGGGGCGGTAGCCCAGGTCGCGGGCGGCCTCTCGGACGCGTTCTGCCGTGGCCTGGGAGACCCGGCCGCGCCATTTGTCGCCGAGGACCAGGGATACGGCTGCTTGGGAGACGCCGGCGGCTTGGGCGACGTCCCGGCTCGTGGGGCGGGTGCTGCCTCGTACCACCGTCGGCCTGCTCTTTCGTCTGGACTCGTGAACAGCGGACATGGTACGTATGGCATCTGACGTTATACGTAAAACCTAGGGGCGGGACATGGCCACGGGATACCTGGAGATCCTTCGGGCGCGACACGCCGCCCGGTTGCTCGTCGGCACGCTGGTGGGCAGGCTGCCCTGTGCCACGGCGCCCATCGCGATCGTTCTGTTCGTGCGGGCCGAGGGTGGTACGTACAGCCTGGCCGGTGCCCTGGCGGCCGTGTACGGCGTCGCCAACGCGGTCGGGCAGCCCGTGCTGGGCAGGATCGTGGACCTGTGCGGGCAGCCGCGCGTGCAGCTGCCGGCGGCCGTCCTCTCCGGGGTGGCGATGGCCGTCTTCGCTTTCGCGGGCATCGGGACGCTGCCGCTCGCCTACGCCGCCGTGGCCGGCGCCGGGCTCTTCACGCCGCCCCTGGAGGGCGGGCTGCGGGCGCTGTGGCCCTCCGTGCTGCGCAGGGAGGACCAGGTGCACACGGCGTACGCCATGGACGCCGTGGCCCAGGAGGTGATGTTCACTGTCGGGCCGTTGCTCGTGACGCTGTGCGTGTCGTTGTGGTCGGCCCAGGCCGCGCTGCTCCTGCTGAACGTCGTCGGGGTGCTGGGAGCGCTGTCCGTGGTGGTGTCGGAGCCTTCGCGCGCCTGGCGGTCGGCGCCGCGTGAGGCGCACTGGCTCGGTGCGTTGCGCTCGTCGGGGTTGCTGGCGCTGCTGACGGCGTTCCTGTTCATCGGGATGGCGCTCGGGTCCATCACGGTCGCCTCCGTGCCGTACGCGGACGGGCACGGCGGCGACGCCGTGTACGGGTGGTTGATGGCGGCTCTGGGATTCGGCGCGCTGGTCGGCGGCAGTGTGTACGGCGCCCGGCAGTGGGCCGGTGAGCCCGCGCGGCGACTGCGGGTGCTGGTGGCCCTTCTGGTGGTGTGTTACCTGCCGCTGATGTTGATGCCGGACGTGGTTGCCATGGTTGTGCTGACCGCGCTCGCCGGGGTCTTCCTCGCGCCCGCCATCGCCTGTGCGTTCGTTCTGGTGGACCGGCATGCCCCGCGTGGGACGGTCACCGAGGCGTTCTCCTGGCTGGTGACGACGTTCACCGTCGGCCATTCGGTCGGAACGGGCGTCGCTGGGCCGGTGGTCGAGCAGGGCGGGGCGCTGTGGGGCTTCGCCGTGCCGGGTGTGGCAGGTGGCGTGTCGCTGCTGGTTTTGACCGTCACAGGACGGGTAGTTGCAGCTCCCGGCCAGGGAGCGGTTGTTGCGGCCGGTTTGGAAAATGATCCGAACCGTGCCGTCGAACCCCGTTTCAGTTCAGGGGATCGGGCGTAATGTTCCCTCATGGACCGCCGCATTTTCGGGCTGGAGAACGAGTACGGCGTCACGTGCACGTTCAGGGGACAGCGCCGCCTGTCTCCTGACGAGGTGGCGCGGTACCTCTTCCGCCGTGTCGTGTCATGGGGCCGAAGCAGCAACGTCTTTCTGCGAAACGGCGCCCGCCTCTATCTCGACGTGGGATCGCATCCGGAATACGCGACACCGGAATGCGACAACGTGACCGAACTGGTCACCCACGACAAAGCGGGCGAGCGCATTCTCGAAGGACTCCTGGTGGACGCCGAACGACGCCTGCACGAGGAGGGAATCGCGGGCGACGTCTACCTCTTCAAGAACAACACCGACTCGGCGGGCAACTCCTACGGCTGCCATGAGAACTATCTGGTGGCCCGGCACGGGGAGTTCTCCCGGCTCGCGGACATTCTCATTCCGTTCCTGGTCACCCGCCAGCTGCTGTGCGGTGCGGGCAAGGTGCTGCAGACGCCGCGCGGCGCCGTGTACTGCGTCAGCCAGCGCGCCGAGCACATCTGGGAGGGCGTCTCCTCGGCGACGACTCGTTCCCGGCCCATCATCAACACGCGTGACGAGCCGCACGCGGACGCCGAGCGCTACCGTCGCCTGCACGTCATCGTGGGCGACTCCAACATGTCCGAGACGACCATGCTGCTCAAGGTGGGTGCCACCGACCTGGTGCTGCGCATGATCGAGGCGGGCACGGTGATGCGGGACCTCACTCTGGAGAACCCGATCCGGGCGATCCGCGAGGTCAGCCATGACATCACCGGCCGCCGCAAGGTGCGCCTGGCCAGTGGGCGCGAGGCCTCCGCCTTGGAGGTGCAGCGCGAGTACTACGAGAAGGCCCTGGACTTCTGCGAGCGCCGGGGTATCCGCACCGGCACGGTCGAGCAGGTCCTGGAGTTGTGGGGCCGCACACTGGACGCGATCGAGTCCGAGGACCTCGACCGTATCGGCACCGAGATCGACTGGGTCATGAAGTACAAGCTCATCGAGCGGTACCGCGCCAAGCACAACATGACCATGTCGCACCCGAGGGTCGCGCAGATAGACCTCGCCTACCACGACATCCACCGCCGTCGTGGCCTGTACTACCTGCTCGAGAAGAAGGGCCAGGCGGCCCGTATCTGCAACGACCTGAAGATCTTCGAGGGCAAGTCCGTCCCGCCGCAGACCACGCGCGCGCGGCTGCGCGGCGACTTCATCCGGCGGGCCCAGGAACAGCGCCGTGACTTCACGGTCGACTGGGTCCACCTCAAGCTCAACGACCAGGCGCAGCGGACCGTGCTGTGCAAGGACCCGTTCCGTTCCGTGGACGACCGGGTGGAAAAGCTGATCGCCGGAATGTGAGCCGGTTCCGGCCCGTCCGAGAAGCCGGTGCCCGAAGGTTTTCGTGCCTTCGGGTACCGGCATTTTTTCTGCCGGCTCCGCCCGTGCGGGAGCTGGTGGGCGGTGTCGTGTCGTGCGGTGTGGGGGGTGCGGAGCGGCTACGCCGTAGAGTGGCGGGCATTGCCCCCACCTCCGATCCCAGTTGGACTGATGAACTACAACACGAAACGACTCGTGGCCGCGCTGCTGGCCGTTCCCGCCCTGTTGTTCACCGCCGCGTGCGGATCGGACGACGGTAACAACGGCGATGCGGCGGGAGGCGTCGCCGAGGTCAAGGGGAAAGTCGGGGCGAAGCCCGAGATCTCCGTGCCCAAGGACGGCAAGCCGTCCGACGAGACCGTGGTCAAGACGCTCTCGGCGGGCACCGGAACCCCGATCAAGGGCTCGGACTTCGTCCGCCTGGACTGGACCGTCGAGAAGTGGGGCGGTGGCCAGGAGCTCGGTGGCACCTGGGCCGCGGGAGCGACGGGTGACAAGGCGCCCAGGCGGCAGTCCATCGAGCAGATCGGCAAGCCGAGTCAGCAGCTCCCCGAGAAGGTCCTCGACGCGGTGAAGGGCAAGAAGCCCGGCAGCCGTGTCCTGGTGCAGGGCACCGCGGGTGATCTGATCGGCCAGAGCCTGAACACGTCCTCCGGGATCTCCGCGAAGGACGTGCTGATCTGGGTGGTCGACCCGGTCGGTGCCGCGAGCGTCGACGTCAAGGCCGAGGCCAAGGGCGAGCAGGCGCCTTCCGAGCCGGGCATGCCCGAGGTGAAGTCCCCGTCGCAGAAGGCCGCGGTCATCACCGTCCCCAAGGGCGAGAAGGCTCCCAAGGACCTCAAGGAGCAGGTGCTGATCAAGGGTGACGGCAAGAAGGTCGAGGCCGGGCAGGGGCTCATCGCCCAGTACACCGGGGTCAAGTGGGAGGACGGCAAGAAGTTCGACTCCTCCTGGGACCACGGTGGCGCCACCGCCTTCCAGATCGGCAACGGCTCCGTGGTGGCAGGCTGGGACAAGGGCCTCGTCGGCAAGCACGTGGGCGACCGCGTTCTGCTGGTGATCCCGCCCTCGCTCGGCTACGGCGCCAGCCCGAACAGTGAGCTGTCCAAGAACACTCTGGTCTTCACGGTGGACATCCTCGGCACGGTCTGACCAGGCCGGTCTGTGAGACTGTTCCCGACGCAGGTCACGTAACAAGGAGAGATGAAGTGAGCATCGACAAGCCCGAGATCGACTTCCCGGGCGGCGAGCCCCCGGCGGACCTCGAGATCAAGGACATCTGGGAGGGCGACGGCCCGGTCGCGCAGGCCGGCCAGACCGTGACCGTGCACTACGTGGGTGTCTCCTTCAGCACGGGCGAGGAGTTCGACGCCAGCTGGAACCGCGGCACTCCGTTCCGCTTCCCGCTGGGTGGCGGCCGGGTCATCAAGGGCTGGGACCAGGGCGTGCAGGGCATGAAGGTCGGCGGCCGTCGCCAGCTGACCATCCCCGCCCACCTCGCCTACGGCAACCAGAGCCCGACCCCGGCCATCAAGCCCGGCGAGACGCTGATCTTCGTGGTCGACCTGCTCGGGGTCTGAGCAAGCTCCGACAGACTCGATCATGTGGGGCCCATGCCTGTTCGGGCATGGGCCCTCGGCTTTTGCCGTGCCACCGTGTGGCGGTACGGTCATCGCTCGTAAGCACCATAGGGAGGCGAAGCGCGTCGATGGCCATTGCCAAGGCGGAGCGGCTGATGAATCTGGCGCTGTGTCTGCTCGGGACGCGGCGCCCGCTCAGCAAGCGTGAGCTGCGTGACTCCATCGAGGCCTACGTCGAGGCCTTCGGGCCGGGCAACGGCGCGACCGGCTCCGATGATTCCTTCAACCGCATGTTCGAGCGTGACAAGGACGATCTGCGCGAGCTGGGGCTGGTCATCGAGACGGTCGAGAGCCTCGACGGCGAGATCGGCTACATGGCCCGTCGTGACAGCAACCGCCTCCCGCCCATCACCCTGGACGCCGAGGAGGCCGCCGCCCTCGGGCTGGCCGCCAAGGTGTGGCAGCAGGCCCGGCTCGCGGGAGCGGCCAGTGGCGCCCTGCAGAAGCTGCGCGCGGCCGGGCTCCCCGAGGACGTCGACCCCTACGGGTCGCACGGCGCGCTGGAGCCGCGCATCCCGGTGCACGAGGCCGCGTTCGAGCCGCTGATGCTGGCCTGCCGGGACCGCAGACCCGTCGCCTTCGACTACCGCAAGGCCACCGCCGCCCGCCCCGAGCAGCGGCACGTGGAGCCGTGGGCACTGGAGTGCTGGCGGGGCCACTGGTACCTGGCGGGCTGGGACCGCGACCGGGGCGCCGAGCGGGTCTTCCGGCTGTCCCGGATCACCGGCAAGGTCCGCTCGCGCGGCGGTCGCTACACCGCCGAGGTGCCGGACGTCGTCACCGTCCGGGAGACCGTCGCGAGCTGGGCCGGGGAGGTCGCCGACCGCTCCGCGCGGATCCGGCTGCGGGCGGGCGCGGGGTACCCCCTTCGGGCGAAGGCGACCTCCGTCCGGGAACTCGGCGGCGGCTGGGACGAGTTGGAGATTCCGTACGGCCACGGGCTGGACGCCTGGCTGGTGGAGTTCGGGCCGGACGTGGTCGTCCTGGAGCCCGCCGAGCTGCGGGCCGATGTGGTGGACCGGCTGCGGGCCGTGGCCAAGGGCTGAGGGGGAGCGGAAAGACAGTGGCAGGCAAACCGGTCAGGCCCGTGAACGCCATCGACCAGACCCGGCGGATGCTCTCGCTGGTGACGTATCTGAAGGAGCGTCCCGGAGCCCGGGTCGAGGACGTCGCGCGTGCCTTCGGCATCAGCGAGGACGAGCTGGTCTCCGACCTGGACGTGCTGCCCATGTGCGGCACCAGCTTCCGCGGCGGCGACCTGCTCGACATCGACACCGACGGCGAGCGCATCTGGTGGCACAACCCGGCAGCGCTCGCGGCGGAGGCCGCCGAGCCGCTCAGGCTCGCCGCGGACGAGGCCACGGCCCTGCTCGTCGCCGCCCGGGCGGTGTCCACGCTGCCCGGGCTGCGCGAGAGCGACCGGCAGGCGCTGCTGCGGGCGACGGCGAAGGTGGAGACCGCGGCCGGCGAGGCGGCGGGTGCCAGCTCGCGCCTGTCGGTGACCTTCGAGTCCGAGGGCGGGGTCTTCGCGGACGTCGACCGCGCGATCGCCGAGCGCCGCCGGCTGTGGATCCGCTACTACTCGCCCGCGCGCGATGAGGTCACCGAGCGGGAGATCGACCCCATCCGCCTGGTCAGCGTCGGGCACACCTATGTCGAGGCCTGGTGCCGCCGCTCCGAGGCGCGCCGCACCTTCCGGCTCGACCGGGTCGCCGAGATCAAGATCCTCGACGAGCCGTCGGCGCCGCCCGAGATCGAGCTGCGCGACCTCTCGGAGGCGCTGGTGCAGCCGGCGGCCGAGGACCCGGAGGTCGTGATCGAGGTCGGGCCCGGCGGCCGCTGGGTCGCGGAGTACTACCCGCACGACAGTGCGGATGAGCTCCCGGACGGTGGTCTGCGTATCACTCTGCGGACCCCCGACCCGGCGTCGCTCCGGCGCCTTGCACTGCGGCTCGGGCGGGACGGCCGGATCGTCTCGCCGCCGGAGCTCGCCGACAGTGCCCGGCAGGCGGCCCGGGAGGCGCTGGCGGCGTACGACGGTATCGAGGAGGCGCCGACGGCCGGTGTCGCCGAGGACGTGCGCGGACCGCACGTGGTGCGGACGGTTCCGGACGGGCCGGGCGTCGGACCGGAGTGAGTCACAGACGCCCTCCGGGGTCCACGGCCGGGCCGACGGCCGGACCGCGACACCGGTCGTGCACCGCGGAGGCGTACGACCCCAGGAAGAGGAGCGAGGGCTTGAGCGAGTCGGTGACGTCCGGTGGTGTCGGGGGCATGACGGTGGAGTCCGCGTTCGCCGGGATGAGAAGCGTGACCCCGGTCGTTTTCCGGGCGGGCTGCCCCGACTGCCGGGAGCACTGCGAGCTCGCCGCGGGCGCACTGCGCCTGGCCATCGGTGCCACGAGCCGCACCACCTTCTACTCCTTCACCTGCCCGCAGTGCGGCGCGTCCGTCCGCAAGCCCGCGGGGGAGCGGATCGTGGAACTGCTCACCGGCGGCGGTGTGCGGACCCTGCGGCTGCACTCCACCGTCTAGTGGGTCGGGGATTCCGGCCGTTGGGGAAGGTCTAGGCTCGGCGTCATGTTCTGGCCGATGTTCGCGGTTGCGGTGGGTTTTGTGGGTCTCGTCGTGCTGGGGGTGCTCGCCGTGCGGGTCTTCGTGGAGACACAGCGCCTGGGCAGGCAGGTCACGGACTCGGCGCGCCGTATCAGCCGGGCCGCCGAGGACCTGGAGCGGTCGGCGCAGAGCGCGGCCCGTTCCGTCGACGCTCTGTGAGGTGTCCGACGGACGGCCGTGAGTTGCGTTTCGGGACACTTCGCCCTGTCACGTCTGCGGTTCGTACAGGTACTCTGCTGGTCGCGGCCCGGTTAACGAGGCACTGGTCGCGGACGGGAGTGCGCGCAAGGGATGCAGAGGGATTGCCTCACGTTTACCCCCGAGCGTTACGATCGCTGCCAGCACGACCGTTCGGACAAGTGTCCGACCGGTCGGACAGCACCCCCACCACAGCCGCCTCGGTGAGAAGGTAAAGACTTATGTTCGGAAGGCTCGGAGCCCCCGAGATCATTCTCATCCTCGTCGTCATCATCCTGCTGTTCGGCGCGAAGAAGCTTCCGGACATGGCTCGGTCGCTCGGCAAGTCGGCCCGCATCCTCAAGAGCGAGGCCAAGGCGATGAAGGACGAGAACAAGTCGTCCACGACCCCGGCCGGCCCGCCCAACACCGACGAGCCCTCGCAGCGCACCATCCAGGCAGCGCCCGGTGATGTGACCAGCTCGCGCCCGGTCAACGAGCCCACGGACACGACCAAGCGCTGACGCAGGGCCGGTGACCTCCGGCCCGCCGCACGAGATGGGAACGTGGGTTGCTGAAGTCTGCCCGCAAGCAGGAGAGGGATCCCGAGGGGCGCATGCCCCTCGCGGAGCACCTTCGCGAGCTCCGCAACCGGCTCGCCAAGGCGATGCTGGCGATCGTCGTCGTCACGGTCGTCGCCGCCTTCTTCTACAACGACATCATCAACTTGATCACCAAGCCGATCCTCGACTCGGTCGGCTGTGACAAGACCTTCGAGGAACTGGCCAGGTCGCAGGCGGGCACGAAGCCCTGTGCGCAGATCACCATCAACGGCCTGCTCACCCCCTTCACGCTCGCGCTGAAGGTGTCCCTGATGGCCGGCGTCGTCCTCGCCTCGCCGATCTGGCTCTACCAGCTGTGGGCCTTCGTCGCGCCGGGCCTGCACCGGCACGAGAAGAAGTACGCCTACGCCTTCGTCGGCACCGGCGCCCCGTTGTTCATCGTCGGCGCCTACTTCGCGTACACGGTCCTTCCCACCACGGCGAAGGTGCTCCTGGAGTTCACCCCGGGCGGCACGTCCAACCTCCTGCCGCTGGACGACCTGCTCGACCTGGTCATGCGGATGGTGCTGGTCTTCGGCCTCTCCTTCGAGCTGCCCCTGCTGCTGGTCATGCTCAACCTCACCGGGGTGCTCACCGGTAAGCGCATGGTCGGCTGGTGGCGCGGCATGATCATGGGCATCACGGTCTTCGCGGCCATCGCCACGCCCAGCACCGACCCGCTGACCATGCTGGCGCTCGCGGCGCCCATCTGGATCCTGTACTTCGCTGCCGTCGCCTTCTCCCTGGTCAACGACCGCCGCAAGGCCCGCCGTGAGGCTTTCGGCCCCGCCGACGACGAGGCCTCCGAGCTGGATCTGACCCCCGAGGACATCGGCGAGATCGAGCCCGTGACGACCGGCCGCGCGGCGCTGCCCGAGCAGGCGAGCTCGGAGCGCACGGACCGGGTCAACGGTTATGACGACGTGACCTGAAGATCGGCGGGCAGCTCGTAGGGTCGGTCCCGTGACCAGCGAGATCACCCTCTTCGTCAACCCCACCGCGGGCCGCGGCCGGGGCGCCCGCGCGGCGCAGCCGGCCGCTTCCGCGTTGCGGGCGGCCGGCTTCTCGGTGCGGACCGTCCTCGGGGAGGACGCCGCGGACGCCCTCGTCCGCGCGCGTGCGGCCGTCGAGTCCGGCACGGGCGCGTTGATCGCCGTCGGCGGCGACGGGATGGCGGGCCTCGCACTCCGGGCGCTCGCGGGCACCCGCACCCCGCTCGGCCTGGTCGCGGTCGGCACCGGCAACGACTTCGCCCGCGCCCTCGGCCTGCCCGTCCGGGAGCCCGCCGCCGCGGGCCGCATGATCGCCGACGCCCTCAAGTGCGGCCGGATCCGCGACATCGACCTCGGGCAGGTCGGCGACCGCTGGTTCGGCACGGTCCTCGCCTCCGGCTTCGACTCCCGCGTCAACGACCGCGGCAACCGCATGCGATGGCCCACCGGCCGCCTGAAGTACGACCTGGCGATGATCGCCGAACTCGCCGAGTTCCGGCCCGTCCCGTACCGGATCCGGCTCGACGACGGCGAGGTCCGTGAGGTCGAGGCGACCCTCGTGGCAGTCGGCAACGGCTCCTCGTACGGCGGCGGCATGCGGATCTGCCCCGGTGCCGACCTGACCGACGGGCTGTTCGACGTGACGGTGGTCGGCGACTGCAGCCGCACGACGCTGCTGCGGGTGTTCCCTCGGGTGTACCGGGGGACGCACGTCGAGCATCCGAAGGTGACCGTGCTGCGGGCGGCGCGGGTCGAGATCGCCGCCGAGGGAATCACCGGCTACGCCGACGGGGAGCCGCTCGGCCCGCTGCCGTTGAGCGCTCGCTGCGTGCGCGGGGGCGTGCGGGTCGTCGGTCCCTGAGCTGCGCGGATCCGAGGTTTCACAGCAACGGATCCGGATAATGATCGTCCTGTTGTCAGTGCGGCCCGGTACGCTCGAAAGCACGATGACAGAGGACCTCTCCCCGGCCGAGCGGTACGCGGCAGCCCGCAAGCGCGCTGCCGAGCAGGCCACCGCGCTCGCCTCCTTCCGCGAGATGTACGACTTCGGCCTCGACCCCTTCCAGATCGAGTCCTGCCAGGCGCTCGAGGCCGGAAAGGGCGTGCTCGTCGCCGCGCCCACCGGCTCAGGCAAGACGATCGTCGGCGAGTTCGCCGTCCACCTTGCCCTCCAGCAGGGCAAGAAGTGCTTCTACACGACACCCATCAAGGCCCTGTCGAACCAGAAGTACGCCGACCTGTGCCGCCGCTACGGCACGGACAAGGTGGGCCTGCTCACCGGCGACAACAGCGTCAACTCCGACGCGCCGGTGGTGGTGATGACCACCGAGGTGCTGAGGAACATGCTGTACGCCGGTTCCCAGACGCTCCTCGGCCTCGGCTACGTGGTGATGGACGAGGTGCACTACCTCTCCGACCGGTTCCGCGGAGCCGTCTGGGAAGAAGTGATCATTCACCTCCCCGAGTCGGTCACGCTCGTCTCGCTCTCGGCGACCGTGTCCAACGCCGAGGAGTTCGGCGACTGGCTGGACACGGTCCGCGGCGACACCGAGGTGATCGTCTCCGAGCACCGGCCCGTCCCGCTGTTCCAGCACGTGCTGGCGGGGCGGCGGATGTACGACCTGTTCGAGGAGGGCGACGGCCACAGAAAGGCCGTCAACCCCGACCTCACGCGCATGGCGCGCATGGAGGCGAGCCGGCCGTCGTACCAGGACCGCAGGCGCGGCCGGTCCATGCGCGAGGCCGACCGTGAGCGCGAGCGCCGCCAGCGGTCCCGGATCTGGACGCCGAGCCGGCCCGAGGTCATCGAGCGGCTCGACGCCGAGGGGCTGTTGCCCGCCATCACCTTCATCTTCAGTCGCGCCGCCTGCGAGGCCGCCGTCCAGCAGTGCCTGTACGCGGGGCTCAGGCTCAACGACGACGAGGCGCGCGAGCGAGTCCGCACCCTGGTCGAGGAGCGCACGGCGTCCATCCCGACCGAGGACCTGCACGTCCTCGGCTACTACGAGTGGCTGGAAGGCCTGGAGCGCGGGATCGCGGCCCACCACGCGGGCATGCTGCCGACCTTCAAGGAGGTCGTCGAGGAGCTGTTCGTGCGCGGCCTGGTCAAGGCCGTGTTCGCGACCGAGACCCTCGCCCTCGGCATCAACATGCCCGCCCGCTCCGTGGTGCTGGAGAAGCTCGTCAAGTGGAACGGCGAGCAGCACGCGGACATCACCGCGGGCGAGTTCACCCAGCTGACGGGCCGGGCCGGGCGGCGCGGCATCGACGTGGAGGGCCACGCCGTGGTGCTCTGGCAACGCGGCATGAGCCCCGAGCACCTGGCGGGCCTGGCCGGCACGCGTACGTACCCGCTGCGCTCCAGCTTCAAGCCGTCGTACAACATGGCGGTCAACCTGGTCGAGCAGTTCGGGCGGCACCGTTCGCGCGAGCTGCTGGAGACGTCGTTCGCGCAGTTCCAGGCGGACAAGTCGGTGGTCGGCATCTCCCGGCAGGTGCAGCGCAACGAGGAGGGGCTGGAGGGCTACAAGGCCTCCATGACCTGTCACCTCGGCGACTTCGAGGAGTACGCGCGGCTCCGCCGCGAACTGAAGGACCGGGAGAACGAGATCGCCCGGCAGGGCGTGGCACAGCGGCGTGCGGAGGCCGCCGTCGCGCTGGAGAAGCTGAAGCCCGGTGACGTCATCCACGTCCCCACCGGCAAGTACGCGGGCCTGGCGCTGGTGCTGGACCCGGGCCTGCCGGCGGGCCGTTCGAACGGCCACCGCGGCTTCGAGCACCACGACGGGCCGCGCCCGCTGGTGCTGACAGCCGAGCGGCAGGTGAAGCGGCTGGCGTCGATGGACTTCCCGGTGCCGGTCGAGCCGCTGGAGCGGATGCGGATCCCGAAGTCCTTCAACCCCCGGTCCCCGCAGTCCCGTCGGGACCTCGCGTCCGCGCTGCGCACCAAGGCCGGGCACATCCCGGCCGAGCGGCACCGCAAGCGGCGCTCCCAGGCGGCCGACGACCGTGAGATCTCCCGGCTGCGGACCGCACTGCGCGCACACCCCTGCCACGGCTGCAACGACCGTGAGGACCACGCCCGTTGGGCCGAGCGGTACCACCGGCTGCTGCGCGACACCTCGCAGCTGGAGCGGCGGATCGAGGGCCGTACGAACACGATCGCCCGGACGTTCGACCGCATCGTGGCACTGCTGACCGAGCTGGACTATCTGCGCGCCGACGAGGTCACCGAACACGGCAGGCGGCTCGCGCGGCTGTACGGCGAGCTGGACCTGCTCGCCAGCGAGTGCCTGCGCGAGGGCGTCTGGGAGGGCCTCGGCCCGGCCGAACTGGCGGCCTGTGTCTCGGCGTTGGTGTTCGAGTCCCGTGTCGCGGACGACGCGATGGCGCCGAAGGTGCCGTCCGGGAAGGCCAAGGCTGCGCTGGGCGAGATGGTGCGGATCTGGGGGCGGCTGGACGCGCTGGAGGAGGAGTTCCGGATCACCCAGACCGAGGGGGTCGGACAGCGCGAGCCCGATCTCGGCTTCGCCTGGGCCGCCTACGAGTGGGCCTCCGGGAAGGGGCTCGACGAGGTGCTGCGCGAGGCGGAGATGCCGGCGGGGGACTTCGTGCGGTGGTGCAAGCAGGTCATCGACGTCCTGGGGCAGATCGCGGCGGCGGCTCCGCAGGGGTCTTCCGTGGTGAAGAACGCGCGTAAGGCCGTGGATCTGTTGCTGCGGGGAGTCGTCGCCTATTCGTCGGTGGGGTGATCGTTTGCTGCGCGGGTGCCGGCCGTAGGCCGTTGCCCGCGCAGTTCCCCGCGCCCCCAGGAAAGACGTCGTGCTGAGGCCCATTCACCCGTCACGGTGAGTGGGCTTTCGTATGCCTGTACGTCGTCACGCAACGCATTCGAACGATGTCGCAGCGTGTAAACGACCGAGCGTACTATCCCTTCGCGTCCGGTTTCCGGCAGTTGCTGAATATGACACAGCGATGATCCGGTCGGACTAAGCTCGCCCGCAGCGCACCGGCATGAGATGAATTCGTGCGCTTGTTCCCGAATGTGTGGAAGATCCCGAGTTCTTCATGACATACCCCCCTGAAAGTCCCCCCGAACCTCAGTCGACTCCTGTCAGAAGGCCCACATGGTGAGTGTTCAATCCCCGCCCGGTCGTCGTGAACTCCCCTACGCGCGCGTGCTGTTGCTTCCGGCCATAGTCATGGCCGCGGCGACCGGAGCCGCCGTCGCGCTGGTGACGGAGCCGGCCCGGGGCGCCGTCGGCTGGTGCGGCGGCATCGCCACCGCGCTGGTGCTCGCGACGGCGGCCGAGGCGGTGCGCCGCGGCCGTGCGCTGCGCAACCAGCGCGCCGAGCACGCCCGGTACAGCGCACATCTGGAACAGCGGATCGCCGCCCACGAGAACGAGCTGGTCCGCTTCTCGAGGGAGATCATCCCCGCGGCGCTCGACCTGCTGCGGACCGGAGAATCCCCCAGGGGGGTGATCCGCAAGCTCGGCCTCGTCGACCCGGCGTTCCGTGACCTCCCCGCCCCGCAGGCGGAGACGCTGCTGAGAGTGCTCAAGATCGTCGACTACGAAGTGACGATGCGCGACGCCGCCGCGCGCTCCTTCGTCAGTGTCGCCCGCCGCGTCCAGGCGATCATCCACCAGCAGGCCGAGGAACTCCGGGAGATGGAGGAGGACCACGGCCGTAACCCCGAGGTCTTCGACGACCTGCTGCGCATCGACCACGGCAACGCCCTGATCGGCCGCCTGGCCGACTCCGTCTCCGTCCTCGGAGGCGGTCGCCCCGGTCGCCAGTGGCCCGCGCCGGTGTCCCTGTACAGCACCCTGCGCGGCGCCATGTCCCGCATCCTCGAGTACCGCCGCATCCAGCTGTCCTCCATCGCCAAGATCAGCGTCAAGGGCATCTACGTCGAGCCGGTCATCCACGCCGCCGCCGAGCTCCTCGACAACGCCACGCGCTACTCGCCGCCCCAGACCAAGGTGCACGTCACCGCCACCGAGGTGCAGACGGGCGTCTGCATCGAGATCGAGGACGGCGGTGTCAACCTCAACGAGGAGGCACGCGCCCGGATCGAGGGCATGCTGGAGGCCGCCAAGGCGGGCGTCGACCTGCAGGACATCGGTGAGCACCCACGCCTCGGCCTGGCCGTCGTGGGCCGTCTGTGCACGGCGTACAACATGCAGGTCTCGCTGCGCGCCTCCGCGTACGGCGGCGTCCGCGCCATCCTCATCGTGCCGAGCGAGATGATCACCCACGAGCCCGGTGTCGGCCTCGCCCACGGCATCGGCGCCACCGGTATCCCCATGACGGTCGGCATCCCCGAGGGCCCCAAGCGCGCGCCCAAGAGGCGACGCCCCACCAGCCCGAAGATCCCCGCCACGGTCTCCCTGGAGGACGACGACGTCCCCGAGGTCACCGAGTGGACGGCGAACGGCCTGCCGCAGCGCCGCAGCAAGGTGAAGATGCCGCTCGCCGAGCGCCTCGCCCAGCAGGCCGCCAACGAGAAGGCCGACCGGGAGGCAGCCGAACGGGGCGAGTACAACCCCTGGGCGACACCGGAGCCCGAGCCCAAGTCATGGCACGACATGTCGTCCCCCGACGCCCCCGGCAAAGGCCTCGAAGCCTTCTGGGAGGGACTCAAGCAGGGCATCGAACCCGGCACCCACCCGACCGACTTCATCCGGAACCCGCACAAGTACCTGCACCTGATCAACGACCCGGCCCCCACCGAGGCCGATGACGAGGGGGACCTCAAGTGATTCAGCAGCGCGGCAACTTCGACTGGATGCTCAAGCAACTCGCCGACGGGGTGCCAGGCATCGAGATGATCGTGGTGCTCTCGGCCGACGGTCTGCGCATCGCCCGTTACGGCGGCGAGCCGGACGCGGCCGACCGGGTGGCCGCCGCCTGTGCCGGCCTGCAGTCCCTCGCGGGCAGCATCTGCCAGGAACTCACCGTGGGCGAAGGCGAGATGAAGCTCGTCATGATCGAGATCGACCGCGGCTACTTCTACCTGATGGACGCGGGCGCCAACGCCTTCCTCGCGGTGCTCTCCGACGTGCGGTGCGAACCCGGCCGGATGAGCGCCATGATGCGCGACCTGGTCGTGCGGATCGGTGGTCACCTCACCAGTCCGCCCCGGCGGAACGGGCAGATCGTATGACGCCTCCGCAACGCCAGAGGCGCGACCTCGTCCCGGAGCCGCCCACGCCACAGGCGGGCGAGGACAAACCCGGGAACCCCGAGCGGATGTACGTGGTGGCCGGCCCGGACGGTGAACGGGCCGAGCTCGACCTGGTGACGTTGATCGTGGCGCGTGCCACGGACCCGCCGCCCTCCGCCTCCCCCGAGCAGGCGGCGCTGCTCCGACTCTGCGCCGCCCCCCTGTCCGTGGCCGAGCTGTCGGCCTACCTCCGTCTGCCGTTCAGCGCGATGGGCGTACTGCTCACCGAGCTGCTGACGGCGGAACTGGTGCAGGCGCGCGCCCCGATCGTCCGCAAGGCGCGCTCCGACCGTTCCCTCCTCGAAGCGGTGATGAATGGACTTCAACGGCTCTGACACCATCCCGGGCCCCCGGGCCGAGGACCAGCTGCCCCACACGGCACAGGCCGCGGCCAAGATCGTGATCGTGGGTGGCTTCGGCGTCGGCAAGACGACCATGGTCGGCTCCGTCAGCGAGATCACACCGCTGACCACCGAGGAGACCATGACGCAGGCCGGCATCGGTGTCGACGACAACTTCGGCTCCGCGTCCAAGACGGCCACCACCGTCGCCATGGACTTCGGGCGGATCAGCATCACCGAGCAGCTCGTGCTGTACCTCTTCGGCACGCCCGGCCAGCAGCGCTTCTGGTTCCTGTGGAACGGGCTGTTCGAGGGTGCGCTCGGCGCGGTGGTGCTGGTCGACACCCGGCGGCTGGAGGTCAGCTTCGACGTCATGGGGCGCCTGGAGGAGCGCGGTGTGCCGTTCGTGGTCGCCGTCAACTCCTTCCCCGACGCCCCCCGTTACGCCATCGAGGAGCTGCGTGCCGCCCTCGACCTCACGCCGGACATCCCGATCATGGAGTGCGACGCGCGGCGCCGGGCCTCCAGCCGCGACGTGCTGATGACCCTCATGCGCTTCCTGCACTCGCTCGCCATGACCGGCTCCCGCGCCTGACCCGTGTCACCCATCCCCACACCTCCCCCCAGACACCTGGAACCACCTCAGTTTCGGAGCGATCACTGTGACGCCTGAATCCCACGCCCCGACCAGTACGGACGACCTCCCTCCCGGCCCGCCCCCCGGCTGCCCCGCGCACGGCCTCGGGCCCGGGGGACTGCACCGGCTGCACGAGGCGGAGGACCTGGGAGCGCTGTACGAGCAACTGCGGGACCAGCACGGTCCCGTGGCGCCCGTGCTGCTCCACGACGACGTGCCGATGTGGATCGTCCTCGGCCACGCCGAGAACCTGCACATGGTGCGCTCGCCCTCGCAGTTCTGCCGGGACAGCCGTATCTGGACTCCGCTCAGGGAGGGCCTCGTCAAGCCCGACCACCCGCTGATGCCGCACATCGCCTGGCAGCCCATCGCCTCGCACGCCGAGGGCGACGAGCACAAGCGGCTGCGCGGCGCGGTCATGGGCGCCATCTCCACCATCGACTTCCGCAGCCTGCGCCGCTACATCAACCGCAGCACCCAGGTGATCGTCAACCGGTTCTGCGAGGCGGGTGAGGCGGACCTCGTCAGCCAGTTCACCGAGCACCTGCCGATGGCGGTGATGTGCGAGATCCTCGGCATGCCGGACGAGTACAACGACCGGCTCGTCGAGGCCGCCCGCGACGCCCTCAAGGGCACCGACACCTCGCTCGCCAGCCACTCCTACGTCATGGACGCCCTGACCCGGCTCACCGCCACCCGCCGCGCCCGGCCGGAGGACGACCTCGCCAGCTACCTGATCACACACCCGGCCCGGCTGAGCGACGACGAGGTCAGGGAGCACCTGCGCCTGGTGCTCTTCGCCGCCTACGAGGCCACCACCAACCTGCTGTCCAACGTGTTGCTCACGGTGCTCATCGACCCGCGCTTCCGGGCCCAGCTCAACGGCGGCCAGATGACGGTGCCGGAGGCGGTGGAGCAGTCCCTGTGGAACGAGCCGCCGTTCAGCACGGTCTTCGCGTACTTCGCCAAGCAGGAGACCGAGCTGGGCGGGCAGCGCATCCGCCGGGGCGACGGGCTGCTCTTCGCGCCGCTGCCGGCCAACGTCGACCCGCGGGTGCGGCCGGACCTGAAGGCCAGCATGCAGGGTAACCGTTCCCACCTCGCCTTCGGCGGCGGCCCGCACGAGTGCCCCGGTCAGGACATCGGCCGCTCCATCGCCGACGTGGGTGTCGACGCGCTGCTGATGCGGCTGCCGGACGTGGAACTCGACTGTGCCGAGGAGGAGTTGAGCTGGACGGCGTCGATCGCCTCCCGGCACCTGGTGGAGCTGCCGGTGCAGTTCGCGCCCAGGCCGCCGCAGGACGTGCAGGAGGTGCCGAACCACAAGCCGGTCGCCGCGCAGCGCTCGGACTGGCAGATCGGCATCGCACAGCCCCCGGCCGCCGCACCGGCCGTGGCGCAGTCGCAGCCGGTCACAGCGCAGCCCCAGCCGGCCCAGGTCCAGCCCCAGCCGGTGCCCGTGCCTCCGCAGCCGGCCGGCACGGGAGCGCCCCGCCGCAGGGGCGTCTGGCAGCGGTTCCTGAGCTGGTGGCGCGGCTACTGACCGTCTGACGGGCCGTCGTGCGACCCGGCGGCCCACCAGTCGTACGACGCCCAGGCCGCGAGCGTGCGGCCGCTGCGGAACCGGTGCTCCTCGCCCGTGACCGGGTCGGTGAACTCCAGGGCCCGTGCCAGCAGTTGCAGCGGCCGGCGGAAGTCGCCGGCCGGTACGGGGGCGGTCACCTCCGGGTAGAGCGGGTCGCCGAGGATCGGCACGCCCAGCGCGGTCATGTGGACGCGCAGCTGGTGCGTCTGTCCGGTGGCGGGCGCGAGCCGGTACAGGCCGAGCCCACCGGGGCCGCTCTGCCCGCCGGGCCGGTCGCGATGCTCCACGAGCCCGACACGGCTCACGGCGTTGGGCTCGCCCGGGACCTCCCGGGCGGTGAGTACTCCGCGCTCTTTCACGATCCGGCTGCGAACGGTCCGGGGCAGGGCGAGGCCGGCGTCGAAGGGGGCGACGGCCTCGTACTCCTTGCGGACCCGGCGGTCACGGAACAGCGTCTGGTACGCGCCGCGTTCCTCGGGGCGCACGGTGAACAGCACGAGTCCCGCGGTGAGCCGGTCCAGCCGGTGCGCGGCGCTGAGCGCCGGGAGGTCCAGCTCGCGGCGGAGCCGGGCCAGTGCGGTCTCGGCGACGTGGCCGCCGCGCGGGGTGGTGGCGAGGAAGTGGGGCTTGTCGGCGACGACGATGTGCTCGTCCCGGTGCACGACCTCCACCGGGAAGGGCACCGGCACCTCGTCGGGCAGGTCCCGGTGGAACCACACGAACATCCCGGGCTCGAAGGGGGCGTCCGCCGTGACGGGCCGTCCGTCCGCCCCGACGATCCGGCCCGCGTCGAACATGCCGTCGACGACTCCGGCGCCCGCCCCGGAGAGCCGCTCCACCAGGTGCTCGCGCACGGTGCCCCAGGTCCCGCCGGCGGGCAGCCGCACCCGCACGGGGTCCACGCCCCGGCGCTGCGGCAGGGGAGAGGGCGGGATGCGGGTCTTGCGTCTCATCGCGGCCCAGCGTACGAGGCCGGTGCTGCGGGGCGGAAAACCGTTGAGACCTTCCGCGGGTGCTTGCCAGGATGCGGGCATGCCGTTTCTCATCAGCCCTGTCCTGGCCGCCGGGGCCCTCGCGGGCCGCCACCAACCGACTCTCCCCGCCGACGGGGGACTCGTCCTGCGCCCCTGGCGGGAGGAGGACGCGCCCGCGGTGTACGCGGTCTTCCAGGACCCGTTGATGCACCAGTGGCACGCCCGGTCCGCCGACTCCGTGGCGGAGGTGGGCGACTGGATCCGCACATGGCATCGGGCGTGGGAGGGGGAGCGGGAGGCGCACTGGGCTGTGACCGACGCGGAGTCCGGCGTGCTGCTGGGCCGGGTGGCGCTGCGCGAGCTCCGGCTCGACGACGGGACGGCGGAGGTGGCGTACTGGACCGTTCCGGAGGCCCGGGGCCGGGGCGTGGCCGCCCGCGCCACCAACGCGCTCACCCACTGGGCCTTCGACGAGACCGGCTTCCACCGCCTGGAGCTCCTGCACTCCGTGCGCAACGAGGCGTCCTGCCGCGTCGCCGCCAGGACCGGCTTCGGCCTGGAGGGCACCAAGCGCAGTGCGATCATGCAGCCGGACGGATGGCACGACATGCATCTGCACGCCCGGGTGCGGGGGGACTGAGGCGGCGTCCGCGCCCTTGCGACCTGGTGGGCCGAGCCGGCCTCAGGCCGCCGACACGTTCTCCTGCTCCGCCTCGACCCGGGCGTTCCACTCGCGCTTCGAGGCCTGCCAGCCGTCCTCGTTGTGGCCGCGGCGCCAGTAGCCGGAGATCGAGAGGTCCTCGCGCGGGATGTGGCGCTCGACGCGGAGCAGATGGCGCAGCTGCTTGACGAAGTGCGCCTCGCCGTGCACGAAGGCGTGCACACGGCCCTCGGGGAACTCCAGGTCCCGCACGGCGTCGACCAGAGCCTCGCCGCGGGGCCGGACCCCGCGGTGCAGCCAGACGACCTCCACGTCCGCATCGATCTTCTGCTCCTCCTCGGGGCCGGAGATCTCCACGAAGGCGTAGGCCCGGGCGCCGCGCGGCAGCGCCTCCAGGGCGCAGGCGATCGCGGGCAGCGCGCTCTCGTCCCCCACGAGCAGATGCCAGTCGGCGCCGAGGTCGGGTGTGTACGCCCCACCGGGTCCCATGAAGCGCACAGTCTCGCCCGGCCGGACCCGCACGGCCCACGGACCGGCCAGGCCCTCGTCACCGTGGATGACGAAGTCCAGCGTCAGTTCGCGGTGCTCGGCGTCCCAGTGGCGGACCGTGTAGGTCCGGGTCACCGGCCACTGCTCGCGCGGCAGCTCGGCACGCACGCGTTCCAGGTCGAAGGGTTCCGGATACGTGACGCCCACCGGCGGGAACAGCAGCTTCACGTAATGGTCGGTGCACGTGCCGGCCGCGAAGTCGGCGAGGCCCTCGCCGCCGAGCACCACGCGCTGCATGTGCGGGGTCAGCCGCTCGGTGCGGACGACCTGCGCGGAGTGGATTCTGCGCGGCTGGCGTCCCGGTCGCTCTGCCATGAGGGCCTCCCTCGTCTCACATAGTTAGGGTTACCTAAGTTAGCACCTTGTTCCCACTTCACACCTCTCGTGCAGGGACACGTCGTTCTCTTTGCGAATTTTTGTCCGATGGATCAGATCGCGAGCGTCGTCAGCAGTCGCTCCAGGGACCCGCCCAGTCCCCAGCGGGCCGCCAGCGCCTGAAGGGCCGCCGGATCGCGCGGTGCGCGCGGCAGCGCCGTGGTGACGTCCGGCAGGGGGACGTCACCCGCGACCCGGACCACCTTCGGAGCGACCGCGAGGTACGGACGCGCCTCGTCGAGCCGCCTGCGCTGCGTCGGCGTCAGCCTCGACCCCCGGTCCTCGATCGCCGCCATGATCCCGGCCAGGTCCCCGTACTCGGCCAGCAGCTTGGCGGCCGTCTTCTCACCGATGCCCGGCACGCCCGGCAGGCCGTCGCTGGGGTCGCCGCGCAGCAGGGCCAGATCCGCGTACCCGCTGCCGTCGACCCCATACTTCTCACGCAGCACCGCCTCATCGGTGTGCTGCAGCGTGCCCACGCCCTTCAGCGGGTACAGCACGCGCACCCCGCGTGCGTCGTCCACCAGCTGGTACAGGTCGCGGTCGCCCGTCACGATGTCGACCGGGCCCTTCGCCCGGGCGGTGAACGTGCCGATCACGTCGTCCGCCTCGTACCCGGCGACGCCCACGCGCGCGATGCCCACCGCGTCCAGCACCGCCTCGATCACCGGCACCTGCGGCGACAGTGTGTCGGGCACCTCCTCCTCGTCCGGGCCGACCGCGTGCTCCTCGGCGACGCGGTGGGCCTTGTAGGACGGGATCAGCTCCACCCGCCACTGCGGCCGCCAGTCGGCGTCCATGCACGCCACCAGGTGGTCCGGCCGGTGGTCCTTGACCAGGCGGTCGATGAAGTCGAGCAGTCCGCGCACGGCGTTCACCGGCGTGCCGTCCGGGGCCCGGACGGAGTCCGGGACGCCGAAGTAGGCGCGGAAGTACAGGGAAGCGGTGTCGAGGAGCATCAGTCGTCCGGTCACGCCCCGCATCATGCCGTACGTCACCGACAGACACTCGCCCCGAATGTGACGCGCCCCACTTGTGCGTTCGCCGGCTGGGAGGAGTCCTGGCCCGACGAACTCCCCGGCGGCATGCAGCCGCGCGTGGAAGAGGCCGTGGCGGACTGGCTCCAGAAGCACCCGGACATGGTGCGGAGGATGACTCCGCAGTAGGGTTCCGGGGTGGGACGCACGACACGCCGCGTCCCGCCCCGGCCCCGGTCCCACGAGCGGGATCCGGACAACCACAGAGCGCTACGTCACCCCCTGAACCCCCTTTCTCCGCCTGTTCCCCCAGCGGGCGGGCCACCTGCCCGTCCCCTTCGGCGGCGGATCGCCTGGCGTGAAGTGTGAGGTGCCGCGCTGTCCCGTATGACAGCGATGTGACGGCCGCCTGAAACGGTTTGCCGAACATGCGTAGGGTGCAGACAACTCAACAGAAGCAGTGCGCCGGGACACCGCCGCACGGGGAGCGGATCGACGGGCGAAGGAGGGAGCCGGAGCGATGGGCGACCACAAAGAGCAACCCCTTCGGGTGGGCGCGGCCGTGCGCCGGCGGCGCCGCGCCCTGGAGCTCACCCTCGCCGTCGTGGCCGCGCGCAGCGGCCTGTCGGTCCCGTTCCTGAGCCAGATCGAGAACGACCGGGCACGCCCCAGCACCAGCTCCCTGGAGAAGGTCGCCGACGCCCTGCGCACCACCGCCGTGGAGCTCCTCGCCGCGGCCGACCCCGCGTGCAGTGTGGACGTCGTCCGTGGCGACGGCACCGAGCCGCAGGCCCTGCCCCGTTCCCGCTCCCTGGTCCGCGGCCACCACCAGATGCACGCCTCCGAGTTCACCGGCGACCATGACGCCGGCCGTGAATTCCAGTACCGCAACGACCAGTTGATGTACGTCGCCGACGGCGCGGTGGAGATCGAGGCGGAGGGCCGCGCCTACCGCCTGGGCCGTGGCGACACGCTGTATCTGACCGGCGGGGTACGGCATCGCTGGCGGGCGGCGGAGTCGGACACCCGGGTGATCGTCGTCGCCGTGGCGGAGCACATCGAGGCGGTCCGGGACCGGCCACGCCGGTGAGGGTCGTCTCGCTGGTCCCCTCGCTGACCGAGGCCGTGGCCCGGTCCGCGCCGGGAACCCTGGCCGGCGCCACCGACTGGTGCACACACCCCCCGGACCTGGACGTCGTACGCGTCGGCGGCACCAAGAACCCGAAGACCGACCGGATCCTCTCCCTCGCGCCCGATCTGGTGATCGCCAACGAGGAGGAGAACCGCGCACCCGACCTGGCGGCTCTGCGCGCCGCGGGCGTCGAGGTCCTGGTGACGGAGATCCGCGACGTGCCGCAGGCCTTCCGGGAACTGGCCCGGGTGCTGGACGCGTGCCAGGTGGCGTCCCGCCCGCGCTGGCTGGACGACGCGGAGGAGACCTGGGCGGCCCTGCCGGAGCCCCGGACGCGGCTGACGGCCGTCGTTCCGATCTGGCGTCGCCCGTGGATGGTCCTCGGCCGTGACACCTTCGCGGGGGACGTCCTCGCCCGCCTCGGCGTGGACCACGTGCACGCGACGCACCCGGACCGCTACCCGCGCGTCCCGCTGGAGGAACTGCGCGCAGTGGCACCCGACGTGGTGGTGCTGCCGGACGAGCCGTACCGTTTCACCGCGCACGACGGCCCCGAGGCCTTCCCCGGCCTGCCCTGCGCGCTCGTCAGCGGACGGCACCTGACGTGGTACGGGCCGTCACTGGCCGAGGCGCCGCGGGTACTGGAGCGGGCGCTGGGAGCAGCTCGCCCCTGAGCAGCCCGCGCACGGTGCCCACGACGGCCGTGCCCCACGCCGCGACGAGTACCGCGTACAGCAGCGCCGCCGGACCCGCGTAGGCGACGAGCCCGGTGTGCCGGCCCAGCGCCTCGGTCGCCGTGACACAGGTCCCGACCGGGAAGGTGAACGACCACCAGGTCATCGAGAACCGCATCCCGTGCCGCCGGGCGCGCAGCACATGCGCGGCGGCCAGGCAGGCCCACAGCAGCGCGAACCCCATCACGGGCACGCCGTAGAGCACGGCGAGGACGCCGAATCCCTCGCTGTACGGCTCCGGTACGACCCCGGGCGCGACGTCCGCGAAGGCGCCGACGGCGGTGGTGGACTGCCCGAGCGGGCCGAGCACCAGGAACAGGGTCGGGGTGAGGGCGAGGGGCAGCGGCCCGCCGGTGAGCGTCCGGGCGAAGACCAGCGGCAGCATGACCAGGGTCGCGAGCAGACTGAGCCCGAACAGCGCGAAGCAGACGAGGAGCAGCGTCTCCCGGGCCTGACCGGGCGGCAGATGCGGCACCAGCTGCGGCCCGACGGCGGCCGACACCATGGGCGCGACGAGCGGCAGCAGCCAGACAGGCGTGGCCTGCCCCGGTTCGACCCGATGGCGTACGGCCATCAAGTACGGCACCGCGACAGCCGCGGCGAGACCGATCAGCGTGCCCGCGGTGAACAGCACCGAGTCGAGCGTGACGGCCGCCCGCAGGCCGATCCAGTCCCGGCCGACGGCGAGGGCACCGCCGCCTACGGCCAGCAGGGCCATGGCGAGGCAGCCGTAGAAGGGTGCCGTCGCCGGGTCGAGGAGGTGGGTGCGGGCTTGGTCCCGGTGCCGGGCCCAGTGCACGGCCCGGCCCGTGAGCAGGGCCAGGAGCAGCAGGAGGGAGAGGGCCCACACCCCGGTGAGCGCGCCGCGCAGCCCCGGGAGGTGTGGTGCGAGGGCGGCCCCGGCGGTGGCGACGACGGCGGTGCCCATCACGGTGGCGTACCAGTTGGGTCCGAGATGACGGACGGAGAGCGGGTACACGAGGGGCGGGACTGCGCTGACCATGACTCCACGATGGTTACGCGCACGGCGCACCACCAGGGACCATGCCTCTATGGCGACATAAGCTGGGTTTATGAGCAACGCGGATGAGCAGGCCGGGCCGGGAGTCACCGGGCCCCTGGCGCACCGGGTGCCGGATCTGGGCGCCCTGGAGCTGCTGCTGGCGGTGGCACGGCTCGGCAGCCTCGGTGGGGCGGCGCGGGAACTCGGCATCACGCAGCCCGCGGCCAGCAGCCGGATCCGGTCGATGGAGCGGCAGCTCGGCGTGGCGCTGGTCGACCGCTCGCCTCGCGGGTCCCGGCTCACGGACGCCGGGGCCCTGGTGACGGACTGGGCGCGGCGGATCGTGGAGGCGGCGGAGGCGTTCGACGTGGGGGCGCAGGCGCTGCGCGTCCGCCGCGACTCGCGGCTGCGGGTGGCCGCGAGTATGACGATCGCGGAGTATCTGCTGCCCGGCTGGCTGCTCGCGCTGCGCGCGCAGCGGCCCGACACGGCGGTGTCGCTGCACGCGGGGAACTCGACGGTGGTGGCGGAGCGACTGCTGTCGGACGAGGCGGATCTGGGGTTCGTGGAGGGGCTGTCGGTGCCGGCCGGACTCGACTGCACGGTGATCGCCCATGACCGGCTGATAGTGGTGACCGCGCCGGGGCACGCGTGGGCCCGGCGGCGGGGCGCCCTGCAGGCGTCGGAGCTGGCCGCGACGCCGCTGATCCTCCGCGAGAAGGGCTCGGGGACGCGGCAGGTCCTGGACGCGGCGCTGGGCGGGCTGGCGCGGCCGCTGATCGAGTTGTCCTCCACGACGGCGGTCAAGGCGGCGGCGGTGAGCGGTGCGGGCCCGGCGGTGCTGAGCGAACTGGCGGTGGGGGAGGAGCTGGCGATGCGACGACTGGTGCCGGTGCCGGTGGAGGGGGTCGCTCTGGCACGGGACCTGAGGGCGGTGTGGCCGACGGGGCATCGCCCCACCGGGCCGGCACGGGACCTGCTGTCGCTGACGCGGGGTTAGTCTCTCGCCCCCGCCGCCCTCACCCTGCCCGTCCCCGGGAGCGCTGCCCCTTCGACCCCGCCGAAGGCCGCGCCCCGGGCCCCCGCTTCGGCCTGAACGGCCTCGTCCTCGAACACCGGACGGGCTGGATCTGCCTCTGCGGTCCGCAAGCGCGAGCACCCGGGCCTCTTGGCCGACCGATTCGGGTCGTGGGTGGGCACAGGCCGGGGGTCCGGGGGCGGAGCCCCCTGGGGTTCAGCCCCGTCTTGCCGCCTCCACCAACGCCCCCATCACCCGCACGTCCTCTCCCATCTCCGGATGCCACTGCACCCCCAGCACCCAGGCGGCCGACGGCAGTTCCACCGCCTCCACCGTGCCGTCCGCCGCGTACGCCGACGGGACGAGGCCCTCGCCCAGACGATCCACGGCCTGATGGTGGTACGTCGGCACGAAGGTCTCCTCCGGCACCACCCCGGCGTACAGACTCCCCGGCACCGGCTTCACCGCATGCCCGCCGAAGACGCCCACGACCTCCGCGTGCCCCTCGATGTGCTGCAGCAGCGTCCCCCCGAGAGCGACGTTCAGCAGCTGCATGCCACGGCAGATCCCCAGCAGCGGCAGCCCCGCCGCCAGCGCGGCCTCGATCAGCGCCAGCTCCCACGCGTCCCGCTCAGGCGCCGGCGGGCCCGTCCGCGGCTCGCGCTCGGCCCCGTACCGCACCGGTTCCACATCCGGACCGCCCGCGATGACCAGCCCGTCCAGCCGGGCCACCGCAGCCGCGGCGTGCCGGGGGTCGTCCGGCGGCAGCATCGCGGCCAGGCCGCCCGCCCGCTGCACCAGCCGGGGGTAGCCGACCGGCAGCAGCGCGGCCTCCAGCTCCCACACGCCCCAGCGCGCACCGGACTCCAGGTAGGTGCTGACACCGATCAACGGCCTGGTCACGACAACTCCCTCACGCTCGGACGATTCAGTCCCTCGCCAACTCTGCCTCGGCGGCCGCCAGCGCCGCGAACTCCTCCTCCGGCGCCTTCGCCACCAGGTGCTTGCGGCTGTACAGGCCGAAGTAGGCGACGGCCACGGCGTACACCAGCAGGGCGATCAGCGCCGCCGTCACGTCCACCAGGAACGTCGCCACCAGCGCGGCGCACGCCAGCACCAGGGCGACCGACGACGTCAGCACCCCGCCCGGCGTGCGGTACGGCCGCTCCAGCTCCGGCTCCCTGCGGCGGAGCACGATGTGCGACAGGGACATCAGCGCATAGGAGATGGTCGCCCCGAAGACGGCGATGTTCAGCATCCGCGCGCCGTTGCCGGAGGCCGCCGCCAGCAGGAAACCGATCGTGCCGGGCACCAGCAGGCCCAGGTACGGCGCCTTGCGGCGGCTGGTGAGCGACAGGAACCGGGGCAGATATCCCGCTCGGGACAGGGCGAACAGCTGGCGCGAGCCCGCGTAGATCAGGGAGAAGAACGACGCCACCAGGCCCGCGAGGCCCGCGTAGTTCACGATGCGGCTGAGGGTCGTCGCCTCGCCGTTCGGCTGGAGCGCCTCGACCAGCGGGTTGCCCGCGCCCTGGATCGCGTCGGAGCCGCGTGCCCCGGCCGCCGCGAAGAACGTGACCACGGCCAGCACCACCAGGATGCCCATCGACCAGCGGATCGCCTTCGGCAGCGTCCGGGCCGGGTCCTTGGTCTCCTCGGCGGCCAGCGGCACGCCCTCGACACCGAGGAAGAACCACATGCCGAAGGGGAACGCGGCCCAGATGCCCAGCAGGCCGAACGGCAGCCAGGAGCTCGACCCCGCGGCGGACGCATCGACGGGGATGTCGTCCAGAGACGCGAAGGAGAAGTCGGGCAGCGCCGCCAGCGCGAACACGATCAGGGCCACCACGGCGATGCCGGTGACGACGAAGCTGAAGCGCAGCGCCTCGCCGACGCCCCACAGGTGGATACCGAGGAAGATCACGAAGCAGACCAGGTACACCGGCCAGCCGGACTCCAGGCCGAACAGCCCGAGCGACTCGACGTAGTCACCGATGAAGATGACGATGGCGGCGGGCGCGAGGACGTACTCGATCAGGATCGCCGTGCCGGTCAGGAAGCCGCCCCAGGGGCCGAGCGCCCGCCGGGCGAAGCCGTAGCCGCCGCCCGCCGTGGGCAGGATCGAGGACAGCTCGGCGAGGGCGAAGACCATGCACGCGTACATCGCGCCCATGAGCACCATGGCGATCGCCAGGCCCCCGAAGCCGCCCTCGGCCAGGCCGAAGTTCCAGCCCGAGTAGTCGCCGGAGACGACGTAGGCGACGCCGAGGCCGGTCAGCAGCACCCAGCCGGCGCTGCCGCGGCGCAGCGCTCTGCGCTCCAGATAGTCGTCGCCCTCCGGGGCGGCGGGTGTGACGGTGGGTTCCTGGGACATGGGCAGACTCCCGAAGGGACGGCGGCGGTCACGGGATCGAGCGGGTTCCGAGCCAATGGAATGGAGCCATACCTTTGCGGGCCGACCAGGGGATGGCAATACCCGTGCGTTAATCGCCCGTAAATCCTCACGGGTGACCACACCGCCCGGCTCAGCCGAGGAAGCCCCTCAGCAGCGCCGCCGTGCCCCCGCAGTGCTCGCGCATGATTTCCCGCGCCTGGTCGGCCTCGCCCTCGATCACCGCTTCCACCAGGGCGGTGTGCTGCCGCTGGGAGTGCTCCAGGTTGCGCACCAGCAGCGGGATGCAGTCGAGCAGGTCGTTGACCGTCGCACGGACGGCCGCGTACTGGGCGGTGAGCGTCGGGGAGCCGGACAGCTCGGCGAGCGTGAGGTGCAGCAGCGTGTCCAGGCGGCGGTACTCGGCGAGCGGCGCGTCGTGCGTGCGCGCCAGTGCCTCGCGGAGCCGGTCCGCCTGCTTCTCGTCCAGCCCGTGCGCCGCGCACAGTCCGGCCGCGCCCACCTCCAGCACCTCCCGGAAGCGCAGCACGTCCTCGATGTCGACCTCCGCGACCCGGCGCCGCAGCTCGTCCTCGCCGACGGCGTCGGCGCGCGGCAGCACGAACGTGCCGCCGTACCGGCCGCGCCGCGACTCGACCAGGCCCTGGTCCTGGAGCACCTTCAGCACCTCGCGCAGCGTCACCCGGCTGATCCCCAGCCGCTCCGCCAGCTCCCGTTCGGCCGGCAGCCGCTCGCCCCCCGGCACCAGACCCAGCCGCACGACCTGCAAAATCTGCTCCAGCGCCTCCTCGAAGCCGTTGCCCGCGCGCACCGGCCGCAGCACCGGCGTCAGCCCGTCCCGCACCTCGCCGCCCCCAGCTTCCTCCGGCATGTGGCCGTACCCCCTTCCCAAGCAATGGTTCTCGGCAATACCTTATGGCTCCCGGCGGATCCAAGGCAGCGGATCCAAGGAGCCTAGGAGGCCTTCCCGTGGCAGACCGCACACCCCCGCTGAGCGTCGAGGAGCTGCACACCCTCGTCGCCGGCGGTGAGATCGACACTGTCGTCCTGGCCTTCCCCGACATGCAAGGGCGGCTCCAGGGAAAGCGGTTCGCCGCACGTTTCTTCCTCGACGAGGTCCTGGCGCACGGCACCGAGGGCTGCAACTACCTGCTCGCCGTCGACACCGAGATGAACACCGTCGACGGCTACGCGATGTCCTCCTGGGACCGCGGCTACGGCGACTTCGCCATGCACCCGGACCTCACCACCCTGCGCCGCGTCCCCTGGAACGCGGGCACGGCCATGCTCCACGCCGACCTCGCCTGGAGCGACGGCTCCCCGGTCGTCGCGGCCCCGCGCCAGATCCTGCGCCGCCAGCTGGAGCGCCTGGCCGAACTCGGCTACACCGCCCAGGTCGGCACCGAGCTGGAGTTCATCGTCTTCAAGGACACCTACGAACAGGCCTGGGACGCCGGCTACAAGGGCCTGACCCCCGCCAACCAGTACAACATCGACTACTCCGTCCTCGGTACCGGCCGCATCGAGCCGCTGCTGCGCCGGATCCGCAACGAGATGGCCGGCGCCGGCCTCACCGTCGAGTCCGCCAAGGGCGAGTGCAACCCCGGCCAGCACGAGATCGCCTTCCGCTACGACGAGGCCCTGGTCACCTGCGACCAGCACTCCGTCTACAAGACCGGCGCCAAGGAGATCGCCGCCCAGGAGGGCATGTCGATCACCTTCATGGCCAAGTACAACGAGCGCGAGGGCAACTCCTGCCACATCCACCTCTCGCTCGCGGACGCGGACGGCACCAACGCCATGGCCGGCGACCTCGAAGGCGGCATGTCCGAGGTCATGCGCCACTTCCTCGCCGGCCAGCTCGCCGCCCTGCGCGACTTCTCCCTCCTCTACGCCCCCAACATCAACTCCTACAAGCGGTTCCAGCCCGGCTCCTTCGCCCCGACCGCCGTCGCCTGGGGCCAGGACAACCGCACCTGCGCGCTGCGCGTGGTCGGCCACGGCCGCTCGCTGCGCTTCGAGAACCGCCTGCCTGGCGGCGACGTCAACCCCTACCTCGCCGTCGCCGGACTGGTCGCGGCCGGACTGCACGGCATCGAACAGAAGCTGGAGCTGCCCGAACCCTGCCCCGGCAACGCCTACGCCGCCGACCTGGACCACGTCCCCACCACCCTGCGCGAGGCCGCCGAGCTCTGGGAGAACAGCCCCATCGCCAAGGCCGCCTTCGGCGACGAGGTCGTCGCGCACTACCGCAACATGGCGCGCGTCGAACTGGACGCCTACGACGCCGCGGTGACCGACTGGGAGCTGCGCCGCTCCTTCGAACGCATGTGAGGTCCTTCGTGTCTTCCGAGCACCTTCTGGAAGTACTGAACCCCGCCACCGAGGAGGTCGTCGCCGCCGTCGCCGGGGCGAGCCCGGCCGACGTCGACGCGGCCGTCACCCACGCCGCCAGGGCACAGCGGATCTGGGCCGCCCTGGCCCCCGCGGACCGCGCCCGGCTGTTGCGCCGCTTCGCGGCCACCGTCGACCAGCACCTGGAAGAGCTGGCCCGCCTGGAGGTCCGGGAGGCCGGCCACCTCATCGGCAACGCCCGCTGGGAGGCCGGCAACGTCCGGGACCTGCTGGACTACGCGGCCGGGGGAGTGGAGCGGCTCACCGGCCGGCAGATCCCGGTGCCCGGCGGCCTGAACGTCACGATCCTCGAACCGCTCGGCGTCGTCGGCGTGATCGCGCCCTGGAACTTCCCCATGCCGATCGCCGCCTGGGGCACCGCACCCGCCCTCGCGGCCGGCAACGCCGTCCTCCTCAAGCCCGCCGAGACCACCCCGCTCACCGCGCTGCGCCTGGCCGAACTCGCCCTGGAGGCCGGGCTCCCGGAGCATCTCTTCCAGGTCCTGCCGGGACGCGGCGACATCACGGGCGACGCCCTGGTGCGCCACCCCGGAGTCGCCAAGATCGTCTTCACCGGCTCCACCCGGACCGGGACCCGCGTCGCGGCCCTCGGCGCCGAACAGGCCAAGCCCGTCACCCTCGAACTCGGCGGCAAGAGCCCCAACATCGTCTTCGCCGACGCCGACCTGAAGACCGCAGTCGACCCCTTCTCCTTCCTCGACAACTCCGGCCAGGACTGCTGCGCCCGCACCCGCGTCCTGGTCCAGGAGTCCGTCTACGACGAGGTTCGCGAACTGCTCGCCGACGCCCTGTCCGCCGTGGTGGTGGGCGACCCGGCCGACGAGAAGACCCAGATGGGCCCGCTGATCTCCCGGCAGCAGCTCGACCGGGTCCGCAGCTTCGTGCCCGACACCGCCCCGGCCCTGCGCGGCAGCGCACCCGAGGGCCCGGGCTTCTGGTACCCGCCGACCGTCCTGACCGGCGAGAGCCCGGACTCGGCGGCGGCCCGCGAGGAGATCTTCGGCCCCGTCGCAGTCCTCCTGCCCTTCACCGACGAGCAGGACGCGATCCGGCTGGCCAACGACACCCCCTACGGCCTCTCCGGCTCCATCTGGACCCGGGACGTCGGCCGAGCCCTGCGCGTCTCCCAGGGCGTCCGCGCCGGCAACCTGTCCGTCAACTCCCACGCCAGCGTCCGCTACTGGACCCCGTTCGGCGGCTACAAGCAGTCCGGGGTAGGCCGCGAGCTCGGCCCCGACGCCCTGGCCGCCTTCACCGAAACCAAGAACGTCTTCATCAGCACGGAGGGCCCCGCACAGTGACTGCCCAGGACAACATCTGCCGCCGCCTGGTCGGCCGTACCGCCGTCGTCACCGGAGCCGGCAGCGGCATCGGCCTCGCCGCCGCCCGCCGCCTCGCCTCCGAGGGAGCGCACGTCGTCTGCGGCGACGTCGACGAGGTCCGCGGCAAGGCCGCCGCCGAGGAGACCGGCGGCATCTTCGTGAAGGTGGACGTCACCGACCCCGAGCAGGTGGAGGCCCTCTTCAAGACGGCCCACGACACTTACGGCAGCGTCGACATCGCCTTCAACAACGCCGGCATCTCCCCGCCCGACGACGACTCCATCCTGGAGACCGGCCTGGAGGCCTGGAAGCGCGTCCAGGAGGTCAACCTCACCTCCGTCTACCTGTGCTGCAAGGCAGCCATCCCCTACATGCAGCGCCAGGGCCGGGGCTCGATCATCAACACCGCCTCCTTCGTCGCCAGGATGGGCGCGGCCACGTCCCAGATCTCGTACACGGCCTCCAAGGGCGGCGTTCTCGCCATGTCCCGTGAGCTGGGCGTGCAGTTCGCCCGGGAGGGGATCCGCGTGAACGCCCTGTGCCCCGGCCCGGTCAACACCCCGCTCCTGCAGGAGCTGTTCGCCAAGGACCCGGAGCGCGCCGCGCGCCGCCTGGTGCACATCCCGCTGGGCCGGTTCGCCGAGGCCGAGGAGATCGCCGCCGCGGTCGCCTTCCTGGCCAGCGACGACTCCTCCTTCGTGAACGCCACCGACTTCCTGGTCGACGGCGGGATCGCCGGGGCGTACGTCACACCCCTGTAGGCGCGTGTCCGGAGCGGCCGGGTCGCGCCCTACAGTGCCGGGATGAGCATGACGCCGCCGCCCGGCTGGTATCCCGACCCGCACGCCCCGCACCAGCAGCGCTGGTGGGACGGCACGGCCTGGACCGAGCACCGCCGTGCGCCCGAGGCTCCCGCCGCCCCGCCGCCGGGCGACGGCCAGGGCCGGACGAAGGTGGTCGCCCTGACCGCCGTCGGAGCCGTCCTGCTCGCGGCGATCGTCACCGGAGCCGTCGCCCTCGGCGGGGGCGACGGCTCCGGCACGGAGACCAGGACGTCGCCCTCGTCCCCACCCCGTGCCACGGCCGACCCGCCGGAGCCCACCCGCGAGGCGTCCCCGTCGGAGCCGGCCGCCGACGACCCCGAGCTCGTCGAGGATCAGCTCAACGGCATCACGTTCCCGCTGCTCGACGGCTGGGTCCGCCCGCAGTACGTCGCCCAGGACGACGTCGTCATGACGACCGACGGCACCTACGACTGCCCCGGCGGCGTGGGCCTGTGCCGCCACGGCATGGTCTTCTCCCGCACGGTGACCGAGAACGACGAGAAGTCCCCCAGGATCCTGGCCGAGGCGGACATCCCCGAGGCGGCGGACGAGGCCTACGATCGCGACACGCTCGGCCGCGAGCTCCACGGCGGCATGGAGTCGCACCAGCTCGTGAAATCCGGGCCCGTCGCGGTGGCGGGCCGCGCCGGGTACCTCGTGCGCTGGCGCGTCAAGACCGCCAAGGGGCCCGGCGGCTACGTCCAGTCGCTGGTCTTCCCCTCCAGCGTCGGCACCGAGTCGCCGGTCCTCGTCCGGTACGTCTTCGACGCCGGCGAGGCCGGCCCGCCGCTCGCCGACATGGACCGCATCACCAAGGGCATCCGCCCCTTCGGCGACGCGGACACCGGCGGCGGCGTGGGCAGCAGCATCGGCCCGGCCGGCTGACGCCTACAGGAACGTGTGGCCCTCGCCGCGATAGGTCGGCACCGTCGCGGTCACCGTCTCGCCCTCGATCAGGTGCAGCCGGTCGAACCGCTCGCACAGCTCACCCGCCTTCGCGTGCCGGAACCACACCTTGTCGCCGATCAGCAGATCGTCGGCGGGCGAGCCGAGCAGCGGCGTCTGCACCTCACCGGCGCCCTCCTGCGGGTCGTAGCGCAGCCCCTCGGGCAGATACGGCACCGGCGACCGGTCGGCACCGGCCGCACCCGAGGCGGGATACCCACCGCCCAGGACCGTCACGACGCCCACGCCGGGCCGCCGTACGACGGGCTGGGCGAAGAGGGCAGACGGACGGCCGCTGAACGACGTGTAGTTGTCGAACAAGCGCGGCACGTACAGTCCCGAGCCGGCGGCGATCTCGGTCACCGCGTCCTCGGCCGCGGTGTGCTGCACCGAGCCGGTGCCGCCGCCGTTGACGAACTCCAGACCCGGCACGACGGCCCGCACCGCGCGCACCACCTCCGCACGCCGTTCGGCGAGTTCGCGCTTGGCGGCGGCCTGCATCAGCCGGATCGCACGGGACCGCAGCGGACGCCCGGCCAGCGAGTCGCCGACTCCGGCGACATGCCCCTCGTAGGCCATGATCCCCACGACCTCGAAGCCGGGCCGCCGGGCCACCGCCCGCGCCACCTCGGCGACCTCGGCGGGGGAGTGCAGCGGCGAACGCCGGGCCCCGACCCGCACCCGCCCGCCGAGCAGCTTCAGGGAGGTGTCCAACTCCAGGCACACCCGCACCACTTCACGCCCGCCACCCCGCGAGGCGTCGATCAGATCCAGCTGGGCGACGTCGTCCACCATGACGGTCACGGCGGCGGCCAGCTTGGGATCACCGGCCAGTTCGGCGTACCCGGCACGGTCGGCGGACGGGTACGCGAGCAGCACGTCGTCGAACCCCGAGCGGGCCAGCCACAGCGACTCGGCGAGGGTGAACGACATGATCCCCGCGAAGCCGTCGCGGGCCAGGACGCGCTCCAGCAGCGCCCGGCAGCGCACGGACTTGCTGGCTACCCGGACGGGCTTGCCCCCGGCGCGGCGCACCAGGTCGGCGGCGTTGGCGTCGAAGGCTTCGAGGTCCACGATCGCGAGAGGGGCGTCGAGATGGGCGGTGGCCCGGTCGTAACGGGCCCGGTCGGAGGCGCGCGCAGTCATGAACGCAGCCTGCCAGACCCGATTACCGCAGGGTAGGGGGACGTTCCGGGCAGATGCCTCGCCCTGGTGGACTGGTTCCCGTTCGCCCAGGAACAAGCCGTAGAGTGACGCGCACGTACGGCGGATGACGCCGGCCGGGGATCCGCGCCGGGATGACACTCCCTCCGTACGGGTAGATGTGCCCGGGACGACTGTGTGCCGGGCACCGGGCAGGACGACACCGGCCCGCGGGAGACGAGCGGCCCGGGCATGCGGAAACGGGGGGGCATGAGCACGGAAGCGCAACGCGCCTCTTTCCCCCCACGCCCCACAACCCCACCCCGCCCGTCACACCCCCCGGCCGCGCCGGAGGACTCGGCGACGGACTCGCCGAAGGATCCGCCGAAGGGCGAGCGGGAGGCCCCGGGCAGGTTCTCCGATCCCGCCACGGGGACGGAAGCGACCTCTTCCGGGGGCGGGGCAGGGGCGAAACCGTCCGACGGCGGCCGCCCGCGCTTCCCACGCCTCGGCACCCCGGTCTTCGGTGCCACCACACTCCAGCGCACCGGGTCGGCCTCACCGCCCCCGCCCCGCGCCTCCACACGCTTCCCGGACCAGCCGCCGAGCGTCGGCCGCGAGGAACGCCCCGAATCCCGAGCACCTCAGCCGCCGTCGCGGCCGCGTCACCTCCCCACGCCGGACTCCTCCCACCGGGCAGCAGGTTCGGGCGTTCAGGACGGGATGTCGTCGCGGTCTTCCGGTCGGGCTGGGGGTTCGGGCGTTCAGGACGGGATGTCGTCGCGGTCTTCCGGTCGGGCTGGGGGTTCGGGCGTTCAGGACGGGATGTCGTCGCGGTCTTCCGGTCGGGCTGGGGGTCCGGGTGTTCAGGACGGGACCTCGTCCCAGTCCTCCGGCCGGCCCTTCCGCCTCTCCGCGCCCGGCCGTCCGGACGTTGCTGCCGGCGCGCCCCAGGAGACGACCGGCCGGCCGTTCCGCCTGCCCCCGCCCCGTCGGCCCGACGCCTCCGGCGACCACGCGTCCGAGACGACCGCACGCCTGCGCCCCGTCCCCGCGGACACCGCACCGGACGAGCCCGCCGCACCCTTCGGCCGTCCTGCCGCACAGAGGACGACGGCAGCCCGCCCCGGATCCGCCGCGCGCCCCACCACCCCGCCGCGCCCCAGCACCCCGCCGCGCCCCGCACACGAGCCGCCGGCACCGGCCGGATCCGGCACCGGTGCCACCGCCGGGCGGGACCTGCGCGTGCCCCCGGCGCCCACCCAGCGGCCCGCCCACTCCGAACCACCACGCCACAACCCCACCCCCGTCTCTCCCGACCCCGCGCTTTCCTGGAGTGCCACGCGCCCGGTGGTGTCCTTCGGTGAGCCCGAGGGCTACGACGGCGACGCACGGCCCCGGCCGCTCGGCCGGCGCGGAGCGTCCCGGGCCGCCGCGGCCGCCGCCTGCCTCGTGCTCGGACTGGGCCTCATCTCGGGAGCGGTCACCGGCAGCTGGCTCGTCGGGGGCTCCGGCGACGAGGGCTCACCCAACTCCTTCGCCGCGGCCCAGAATCTCTGGCACAGCGTCCCGGTCGACCAGCTCTTCCCGCCCACCGTGCAGGGCCGGGGCGCCGGCCCCGGCGGAGCCGACCGCACCTGGACCCGGATCGCCGTCGCCCCGGACAGCGGATGCAAGGACGCCTTCGATCCGCTGCTGCGCAAGGCCCTCGCCCCCGTCGGCTGCGAGCGCCTGCTGCGCGCCACCTACACCGACGCGACCGAGAGCTACGTGACCACCGTCGGCCTGCTCTTCACCACAGCCGACGCCCCCGGCATGACCGCCCTCGCGAACCGTTTCCGCAAGGAACGTCTGGACCGCCGCGGCGACCTGATGCCCCTGCCGTACGCCGCGCAGGGCACGCCCGCCGCCGGCTTCGGCGCCCGGCAGCGTGCCTCCTGGACCGTCTCCGTGCTCACCGAGGCCCCCGTCGTCGTCTACGCCGTCTCCGGCTGGGCCGACGGCCGTACCGTCGACGACCCGCAGCCCGCAGGGGACGCCATGGAGGCCGACGCCACCACCGCCGCCGCCCAGGCCGGCCTCGGCAACGAGGCGCAGGGTCTCGCCGACCGCGTCGAACGCAACCTCCGCAGAGACGTCCGCTCGGCCTCGGAGCAGCCGTCGTGACCGCCGCCCACACCCCGGCCCGGACACACCCGCGCAGGCCGTCCCGTAAGGCCGCCGCCCTCGGCGCCCTGCTCACCGTCGGTCTCGTCCTCCTCCCCGCCGCCACCGCCCACGCCGACGGCATCCGCGCCCAGCAGTGGGCCCTGGAGGCCATGCACACCGAAGAGGCCTGGCAGACCACGAAGGGCCGGGGCATCACCGTCGCCGTCCTGGACACCGGCGTCGAGGCCGACCACCCCGACCTGGTCGGCAACGTCCTGCCCGGCAAGGACCTGGTCCGCTTCGGCGCCGAGCCCGGCGACCGCGCCTGGGCCCGGCACGGCACCGCCATGGCCGGGATCATCGCCGGCCACGGGCACGGCCCCGGCGACGCCGACGGCGTCATCGGCATCGCCCCCGAGGCGAAGATCCTCCCCGTCCGCGTGATCCTGGAGGACGGCGACCCCTCGCGGGCCAAGGCCCGCAGCACCCGCGGCAACGCCCTCGCCGAGGGCATCCGCTGGGCCGCCGACCACGGCGCCGACGTCATCAACCTCTCCCTCGGCGACGACTCCGCCTCCGCGCACCCCGAACCCGCCGAGGACCAGGCCATCCAGTACGCCCTGGGCAAAGGCGTGGTCGTCGTCGCCTCCGCGGGCAACGGCGGCGAGAAGGGCGACCACATCTCCTACCCGGCCGCCTACCCGGGCGTCATCGCCGTTACCGCCGTCGACCGCGCCGGAACCCGGGCTTCGTTCTCCACCCGCCGCTGGTACGCCACCGTCAGCGCCCCGGGCGTCGACGTCGTCATCGCCGACCCCGACCACAAGTACTACGAGGGCTGGGGCACCAGCGCCGCCGCCGCCTTCGTCTCCGGCGCCGCCGCCCTGGTCAAGGCGGCCCACCCCGGCCTGACCCCGGCCCAGATCAAGTCGCTCCTGGAGGACACCGCCCGCAACGCGCCGGCCGACGGCCGTGACGACTCCCGGGGTTACGGCTTCATCGACCCGGCGGCCGCCATCAAGGCGGCCGGCCGGCTCAAGCCCGAGGACCTGCAGTCCGCGTCCCACGGGGCGAAGTACTTCGGCAGCGGACCGGACGACGACGCCTCCGGCGACGGCACCGCCGCCTGGGCCGCGCCCCTCGCGGGCGGCGCCGGCGGCGTCCTGCTGGTCGTGGCGGTCGTGCTGTGGCGCGGCAGCCGTTCGAGCCGCGAGGACTTCTGAGCCGCTGCCGGGAGCGCGGAACCCGGCGGATAGGGTCGACGCGTGGCGAACAAGAACATCCCGGACTCCGGCTTCTCCGACGACGACGGCTCCGCCGACCCCCGGCTGAGCGCGGCACTCGCCGCCTGGGCCGAGGACCGGAGCGCGGTGGGGCCGGTCCTCGCCGCCCTCAAGGGCGCCCGGCTGCTCGTGCCCGTCGTGGCGGTCCTCGGCGAGGTCGAGGAGGACGAGAACGGGCTGCGCCGCGAGAAGACCAGCGACATGGCCGTCCCCACCCTCAAGGCCGGCAACCGCACCGCCCTGCCCGCCTTCACCTCCACGGACTCCCTCGCCCGCTGGGACCCGCAGGCCCGCCCCGTCGCCGTACCGCTGCACCAGGCCCTGCAGGCCGCCGCGCACGAGAAGGCGGACACGGTCGTGCTCGACATGGCCGGACCGGTGCCCTTCGAGCTGACCGGCCCCGCCCTGCTCGCTCTCGCCGAGGGCCGCGCGAGCACCGACCCGCTCGCCGACCCGGCCGTCGTCGCGGCCGTACGGGACGCCGTCGCCGCCGAGCCCGCCGTCGTGCGCGCCCACCTCGGCCCCGGGCAGGCCGACGGCACCCTCGCCCTGGTCCTCGACCCCTCCGTTGTCCCGGCCGAAGCCGCCCGGGCGGTCGCCCAGCGGCTCGCGGCCGACGAAACACTGAGGGCCCGCCTGGTGCGCGGCCTCGACCTGGCGCTGCTGCCGGCCGAGGCGGCGCCACCCGGCGAGCCTCTCTTCGTACGCTGAGGTCCCGGCTAGCCGTAGACCGGGCCGGTGTACTTCTCGCCCGGCCCCTGGCCCGGCTCGTCCGGCACGAGCGAGGCCTCGCGGAACGCCAGCTGCAGCGACTTCAGCCCGTCCCGCAGGGGGGCCGCGTGGAAGGAGCTGATCTCGGTCGCCGTCGCGTCCAGCAGACCGGCCAGGGCGTGCACCAGCTTGCGGGCCTCGTCCAGGTCCTTGTGCTTCTCGCCCTCCTCGGTCAGACCGAGCTTCACGGCGGCGGCGCTCATCAGGTTGACGGCGACCGTCACGATCACCTCGACCGCGGGGACCTCGGCGATGTCACGGGCCATGGCGTCGAAGTCGGGGGACTCAGGAGGGGTCTCACTCATGCCCCACACGATAGGCGCAGTGGGCGCTCGGCCCCCACGTGACCCCGGCACGCCCCAATTGGCCGTTCCTGGCCCTTGCTGGTAACCTCGTGTAACGACCGGTCGGACACGTGTGCCTCACAGCTCGCGAGACCGACCCACAAGTGGAGGCTTTCGAACTCCCACCCGATCACCCTCAGGGCGGCGGGTCACCGGTCAGGCGGTCCCGTCCCAGCGGCGGCGATCCGTCCGAAAGCGCGCCCCGCGGCCCCCCGCGGCGGTGCTCCGGTAGTTCGAGGAGCCCCGCCTGGGATCGTCCGGGGCATTTTTATTGCTTCGGCGCGGTTAGGTCTATCGATAAAAGACGTTACGCGGCCGTCCGCCAGACCGTCGCGTGGTGCTACCGAGGAGGATCCATCAGCGCCGAGCCCCGCATCAACGACCGGATTCGCGTTCCCGAGGTGCGACTTGTCGGTCCCAGTGGCGAGCAGGTGGGCATCGTCCCCCTGGCCAAGGCACTGGAGCTTGCGCAGGAGTACGACCTGGACCTGGTCGAGGTCGCGGCGAACGCCCGTCCGCCCGTGTGCAAGCTCATGGACTACGGGAAGTTCAAGTACGAGTCGGCCATGAAGGCCCGTGAGGCGCGCAAGAACCAGGCGCACACGGTCATCAAGGAGATGAAGCTTCGGCCGAAGATCGACCCGCACGACTATGACACCAAGAAGGGTCACGTCGTTCGGTTCCTCAAGCAGGGCGACAAGGTCAAGATCACGATCATGTTCCGTGGCCGTGAGCAGTCCCGGCCCGAGCTGGGCTACCGGCTGCTGCAGCGTCTCGCGGAGGACGTGGCCGACCTCGGGTTCGTGGAGTCGAACCCGAAGCAGGACGGCCGCAACATGATCATGGTCCTCGGTCCGCACAAGAAGAAGACCGAGGCGATGGCCGAGGCCCGCCAGGCGCAGGAAGCCCGCAAGGCAGAAGCGAAGGCCAACCCCGGCAAGTCGCAGAACGCCGCGGAGACCGAGGCGCCGGCTGAGGAGCCCGCCGAGGCGTGACTCCCGGGACGCCAGTCCCAGGAAGCAACCGAAACAAGACGACGCTCCACCGTGCCCGGTTTCACGACCGGGCACCGGAGCGCCACCGACGAGGAGAGAACGGCGCTATGCCGAAGAACAAGTCGCACAGCGGTGCCAGCAAGCGCTTCAAGATCACCGGCTCCGGCAAGGTGCTCCGTGAGCGTGCCGGCAAGCGCCACCTGCTCGAGCACAAGTCGTCCCGCGTGACGCGTCGCCTCACCGGCAACGCCGAGATGGCCCCGGGCGACGCCGCGAAGATCAAGAAGCTTCTCGGCAAGTGACGTCCGGGCGCGCGAGCGCCGGACGTACGTCAGACCGGGACCCAATCGATTTCGGGTCGTGTGAGCACCCCCACGACCCCGCTACAAGGAGTTAACAAGTGGCACGCGTCAAGCGGGCAGTCAACGCCCACAAGAAGCGCCGGGCGATCCTCGAGCAGGCCTCCGGCTACCGCGGTCAGCGCTCGCGCCTGTACCGCAAGGCCAAGGAGCAGGTCACCCACTCGCTGGTCTACAACTACAACGACCGCAAGAAGCGCAAGGGCGACTTCCGTCAGCTGTGGATCCAGCGCATCAACGCCGCTGCCCGCGCCAACGGCATGACCTACAACCGCTTCATCCAGGGTCTGAAGGCCGCGAACGTCGAGGTCGACCGCAAGATCCTGGCCGAGCTGGCCGTCAACGACGCCGGTGCGTTCGCCGCGCTCGTCGAGGTCGCCCAGAAGGCGCTGCCGAGCGACGTGAACGCGCCGAAGGCTGCGTGACACCGGCTCGAGCCGATGTGACTGAAGGACCCGCAGGCCGGACGGTCTGCGGGTCCTGCTGTGCAGCTACCGAGAAAGCGAACCGGATGCCTCCCGCCACCCCCGAGCTCATCTCCCCCCGCTCTCCCCGCGTCCTGGCCGCGCGGCGGCTGGCCAAGCGGAACTTCCGGGGGAAGGACCGGCTGTTCCTCGCGGAGGGACCGCAGGCCGTGCGGGAAGCCGCCGGGCACCGGGCCGGGGACGCGGCCACACTCGTGGAGCTGTTCGCCACGCTCGAGGCCGCCGAGCGTTACGCCGACATCGTCGGGGCGGCCCGGGACGCCGGAGCCCGGGTGCACCTCGCCGCCGAGCAGGTCATCGCCGACATCTCCACCACCGTCACCCCGCAGGGGCTCGTCGGTGTCTGCCGGTTCCTGGACACGCCTTTCGAGGAGGTCCTCGCGGCCCGGCCCCGGCTCGTCGCACTCCTCGCCAACGTCCGCGACCCCGGCAACGCCGGGACCGTGCTGCGCTGCGCCGACGCCGCCGGCGCCGAGGCCGTCGTGCTGACCGACGCCTCCGTCGACGTGTACAACCCCAAGGCCGTCCGCGCCTCCGTCGGCTCCCTGTTCCACCTGCCCGTCGCCGTCGGCGTACCCGTGGAGCAGGCCGTCGACGCGCTGCGGAACGCCGGCGTCCGGGTCCTGGCCGCCGACGGGGCGGGCGACCGCGACCTCGACGAGGAGCTCGACAAGGGCACCATGGGCGGGCCCACCGCCTGGGTCTTCGGCAACGAGGCCTGGGGCCTGCCGGAGGAGACCCGCGCTCTCACGGACGCCGTCGTGCGCGTTCCGATCCACGGGAAGGCCGAGAGCCTGAACCTCGCCACCGCCGCCGCCGTATGTCTCTATGCGTCGGCGCGTGCACAGCGCGCCTCCGGAGGGTGCCGATCCGTCACCGGGAACTAGTAGGGTGACCAGCTCAGGGACCCCTCTGCGAGCCTTGGAGGTGGGGTACGGGGATGACCGTCGGCACGAGCAGCGCACCGGGAGCCCAGGACGCCGGGAGCCCGCCCGCCGCCTCCCGGCCATCCGGTGACCACGCCGGCCTCGGCATCGACCCCGACCAGCTGCCCGACGGGCTCGTCGTCGCCGACGAGCAGGGCCGTGTCATCTGCTTCAACGCGGCCGCCGAGCGCATCACCGCCGTCCGCGCCCGGGACGCCCTCGGGCAGCGCCTGGAGAAGGCCCTGCCGTTAGAGGACCTGGAGGGCCGGCGCTGGTGGCAGCTGACCGATCCGTACGGCGGCCTCGCCATCCGCGTCGGACAGCCCGAGCGCAACCTGCTCCTGCCCGGCGGCCGTGAGGTGCTGGTCTCCGCCCGCTACGTCCGCACCCGGCCGACCGGACCCGTCCGGCGCCTGGTCGTCACCTTGCGCGACACCGAGGCCCGCCGCCGTACCGAGCGCAGCCACGCCGAGCTGATCGCCACCGTCGCCCACGAGCTGCGCTCCCCGCTGACCTCGGTCAAGGGCTTCACCGCCACGCTGCTCGCCAAGTGGGAACGCTTCACCGACGACCAGAAGCGCCTGATGCTGGAGACCGTCGACGCCGACGCCGACCGGGTCACCCGGCTCATCGCCGAGCTGCTCGACATCTCCCGCATCGACTCCGGCCGCCTGGAGGTGCGCCGCCAGCCCGTCGACATCGGCGCCGCCGTCGGACGGCACATCCAGGCCTACGTCGCCGCCGGGCAGCCCGCCGACCGGTTCCTGCTGCGCGTCCAGCAGCCGCTGCCCGACCTGTGGGCCGACCCCGACAAGATCGACCAGGTGCTCAGCAACCTGCTCGAAAATGCCGTGCGGCACGGCGAGGGAACTGTCACGATCGACGTCACGGCCACGGCGTCCCTCCGCGAGGGCGAGTACGCCGAGACCGCAGCCACGTCGGTCACGGTGAGCGACGAGGGGCCCGGCATCCCGGAGGAGTCCATGAACCGCGTCTTTACCCGCTTCTGGCGGGGCAGCAAGCGCGGTGGGACGGGCCTCGGGCTCTACATCGTCAAGGGCATCGTCGAGGCCCACGGCGGCACCATCACGGTCGGCCGGGCCCCCGGCGCCGGCGCCGAGTTCCGATTTACGTTGCCCGTGAGCGCTCCGGCCTATCTCGCCTGAGCCCCGCGGGCGCATTCGCATACCTCCACCCCGTTAGACTCGGCCATTGGCACCTTTGTGTCCCATCAGGCGGCCGTCCGAGTCGGTGACGGGGACCTTCAGCCAGCCAATCGGAAGCACGGGAAGAGATGTCGGCACCGAATAAGTCGTACGACCCTGTCGAGGTCGAGACGTTGAAACCGGAAGAGATCGAGCGCATGCGGGACGAGGCGCTCGCCGCCTTCGCCGCCGCGGACTCCCTCGACGCGCTCCACGAGGCCAAGGTCGCCCAGACGGGTCCCACCTCGCCGCTGGCCCTCGCCAACCGCGAGATCGGCGCCCTGCCCCCGCACGCCAAGGCCGAGGCCGGCAAGCGCGTCGGCCAGGCCCGCGGCGCCGTGAACAAGGCCCTCGCCGCCCGCCAGGTGGAGCTCGAGGCCGAGCGGGACGCGCGCGTGCTCGTCGAGGAGGCGGTGGACGTCACGCTGCCGTACGACCGCGTACCGGCCGGCGCCCGGCACCCGCTCACCACCATGATGGAGCGGGTCGCGGACGTCTTCGTGGCCATGGGCTACGAGGTCGCCGAAGGGCCGGAGGCCGAGGCGGAGTGGTTCAACTTCGACGCCCTGAACTTCCTGCCCGACCACCCGGCCCGGCAGATGCAGGACACCTTCTTCGTCCAGGGCCCGAAGGGCACCGACGAGTCCGGGTCCGGCGTCGTCCTGCGCACCCACACCTCCCCGGTGCAGGCCCGCGCGCTGCTCGACCGTGAGCTGCCGGTCTACATCGTCTGCCCCGGCCGGGTGTTCCGCACCGACGAGCTGGACGCCACGCACACACCCGTCTTCCACCAGATCGAGCTGCTCGCGGTGGACGAGGGCCTGACGATGGCGGACCTCAAGGGCACCCTGGACCACATGGTCCAGGCCCTGTTCGGCGCGGACATGAAGACCCGGCTGCGGCCGAACTACTTCCCGTTCACCGAGCCCAGCGCCGAGATGGACATGCTCTGCTACGTCTGCAAGGGCGAGTCCATCGGCAACCCCGACCGCCCCTGCCGCACCTGCTCCTCCGAGGGCTGGATCGAGCTCGGCGGCTGCGGCATGGTCAATCCGCGGGTGCTCACCGCCTGCGGCGTCGACCCCGAGAAGTACAGCGGGTTCGCCTTCGGGTTCGGCATCGAGCGGATGCTGATGTTCCGCCACAACGTCGAAGACATGCGAGACATGGTCGAGGGTGACGTCCGGTTCACCCGGCCGTTCGGGATGGAGATCTGATGCGGGTCCCGCTTTCTTGGCTGCGGGAGTACGTCGACCTGCCGGAGACGGAGACCGGTCGTGACGTGCAGGCCAAGCTCATTTCGGCCGGTCTGGAGGTCGAGACCGTCGAGCAGCTCGGCGCCGACCTCAAGGGCCCGCTGGTCGTCGGCCAGGTGGCGACGATCGAGGAGCTGACGGAGTTCAAGAAGCCGATCCGCTTCTGCACGGTCGACGTCGGGCAGGCCAACGGCACCGGCGAGCCGCAGGAGATCGTCTGCGGCGCCCGCAACTTCGCCGTGGGCGACAAGGTCGTCGTGGCCCTGCCCGGCGCGGTCCTGCCCGGTGACTTCCAGATCGCCGAGCGCAAGACCTACGGCAAGATGTCCCGCGGCATGATCTGCTCCAGCGACGAGCTGAACATGGGCGACGACGGCACCAAGGGCATCATCGTCCTGCCGCCGGAGACCGAGATCGGCAAGGACGCCGTCGAGCTGCTGGAACTGGTCGACGAGGTCCTCGACATCGCGGTCACGCCCGACCGCGGCTACTGCCTGTCGCTGCGCGGCGTGGCGCGTGAGACCGCCATCGCCTACGGCCTGCCGCTGCGCGACCCGGCACTGATCGACGTGCCCGCCCCGAACGCCTACGGCTACCCGGTGCAGATCTCGGACCCCACCGGCTGCGACCGCTTCACCGCCCGCACGGTGACCGGCCTGAGCGCCGAGGCCCGCTCCCCGATCTGGCTCCAGCGCCGGCTGCAGAAGGTCGGCATGCGCCCGATCTCGCTCGCCGTCGACGTCACCAACTACGTGATGATGGAGCTCGGCCAGCCGCTGCACGCCTACGACCGCGGCCTGGTCCAGGGCACGATCGGGGTCCGCCGGGCCGAGGCGGGCGAGAAGCTCACCACCCTCGACGGCGTCGAGCGCACGCTGGACGCCGAGGACCTGGTGATCACCGACGACCGCGGCCCGATCGGGCTCGCCGGCGTCATGGGCGGCGCCGACACGGAGATCGCCGACCACGACGACGTGGAGAACGCCACCGCCGGCGTCGTCATCGAGGCCGCCCACTTCGACGCGGTGTCGATCGCGCGGACGGCCCGCCGGCACAAGCTGTCCTCCGAGGCGTCCCGGCGCTTCGAGCGCGGCGTCGACCCGCAGGCCGCGGCGGCCGCCGCGCAGCGCACCGTCGACCTGCTGGTGCTGCTCGCGGGCGGCACCGCCGAGGCCGGCGTCACCGAGGTCCTCGCCCCGTCCGCGCCGCGCACCATCACCGTCCCGGCCGACCACCCGGACAAGGTCGCGGGTGTCGCCTACGGCCGCGAGACCGTCGTACGCCGCCTCCAGGAGGTCGGCTGCGACGTGTACGGGCAGGACGAGCTGGTCGTCACCGTGCCGTCCTGGCGGCCCGACCTCACCGACCCGAACGACCTGGCCGAAGAGGTCATCCGGCTGGAGGGCTACGAGAACCTGCCCTCCACGCTGCCCAAGCCGCCGGCGGGCCTCGGCCTGACGGACCGGCAGCGGCTGCACCGCCGCGTCGGCCGCGCCCTGGCGGGTGCGGGCTACGTCGAGGCGCTGAACTACCCGTTCATCGGCGAGCAGGTCTTCGACCAGCTCGGCCTCGAGGCGGACGACCCGGCCCGCCGCGTCGTGAAGCTCAGCAACCCGCTGAGCGACGAGGAGCCCGCGCTGCGCACCTCGCTGCTGCCGGGTCTCCTCGCCGCCCTGCGCCGCAACGACGGCCGGGGCTCGCACGACCTCGCGCTGTTCGAGTCCGGTCTGGTCTTCCGGCCGCGCGAGGAGCAGCGGATCGCGGCCGTGCTGCCCGTCGACCGCCGCCCGACCGACGAGGAGCTCGCCGAGCTGAACGCGGCGCTGCCCGAGCAGCCGCGGCTCGTGGCCGTGGTCCTCGCCGGTGCGCGCGAGCAGGCCGGCTGGTGGGGCAAGGGCCGTCCGGCCGACTGGGCCGACGCGGTCGAGGCCGCCCGGTCCGTCGCGCGGGAGGCCGGAGCCGAGCTCGTCATCCGCAAGGGGCAGTACGGCCCGTGGCACCCGGGGCGGTGCGCCGAGCTGGCGGTCACCGTGGACGGTGCCGAGCGGATCGTGGGGCACGCGGGCGAGCTGCATCCGCGGGTCGTGAAGGCTCTCGGTCTTCCGGCGCGCACCTGTGCGATGGAGATCGACCTGGACGCGGTGGAGACCGCCGGTGACGCCACGGCTGCGGCGCCCCGGATCTCCACGTTCCCCGTCGCCACGCAGGATGTCGCCCTGGTCGTCGACGCGTTCGTGCCGGCCGTGGACGTCGAGGCGGCGCTGCGGGAGGGGGCCGGGGAACTGCTGGAGTCCATCCGGCTGTTCGACGTGTACGAGAACGCCGAGCAGCTGGGCGAGGGGCGGAAGTCGCTGGCGTACGCGCTGCGGTTCCGCGCCGCCGACCGGACCCTCACCGTGGACGAGGCGTCCGCGGCCCGGGATGCGGCGGTGGCCCTCGCGGGCGAGCGTGTGGGTGCGGAGCTGCGGAGTTAGCGCCGTGGGGGGCTGAGCCTCGTCGCCGGCCGCGGCTTCGTCGTGGCTCGTCGCGCAGCTCCCCGCGCCCCCGGGAACGGGTCGGGTCACCTCACTCGTTCGAGTGGTAAAGGTGGGTGATCTGCCCCTTTCCCGGTGTGCTGTCGACAGAATCGGACCGGCCTTCTCGGGCCGGTCCGATTCTGTGTGTCAGGGCCTATTGGGGGGCCATCGGCATGATCCGCATCAGGGGTCGGGTGCGCAGCCTCGGTCTGTCCACGGTGTGGGGCGCGGCGGCCGTCACCTACAAGCTGGCCTGTCCGCTCGCCCAGGAGACCGATCTTCAGGCGCGGATCGTCACCAGTGTGGTGTTCTTCGCGGTCGGGACCGGCCTGATCCTGCAGGTGCGGAACGCGCTGATGCGTGAACTGCGGCAGATGCGCCGGGTCGCGGGTGCCGCGCAGCGCGCGCTGCTGCGGCCGTTGCCCTCGCGGGTCGACGGGCTGGACGTGGCGGCCGTCCAGGTGTCGGCGGAGCCTGGCGCCGCGGTCGGAGGCGACCTGTACGAGGTCGTCGCCACCGAGCACGGCGTCCGGGCCGTGATGGGTGACGTACGCGGGCACGGGATCGGCGCGCTCGGAACCGTCGCCGCCGTGCTCGGCTGTTTCCGCGAGGCGGCGCACGACGAGGAGGACCTCGGCGGGGTGCTGCGCCGGCTGGAACGGGCCCTGGACCGCCATCTGCGCCAGGAGCATCCCGCGAGCGCCGCCGAGGAGTTCGTGACGCTGCTGCTCGTGGAGATCCGGCCCGACGGGGAGATGCTCGCCCTGAACTGCGGGCACCCGTGGCCGTACCGGTTGAGCGGTGGCCAGGTCGAGCAACTGGCTCCCGGCGATCCGCACCCGCCCCTGGGGTTGTTTCCCCTGCCGGCCGTACTGCCGACCGTGGAACTCGGATACCTCGAGCCCGAGGACGCCGTGTTCCTCTTCACGGACGGCGCCCAGGACGCGCGGGACGCCCGTGGCCGGTTCTTCCCGCTGACGGCCGTTCTGGCGGGCGTCGCGGGGGAGGGCCCGCTCACTTCGCAGAGCGTCGTCGGCCGAATCTCCACGGCCCTTCTGCACCACACCCGGGGCACTCCGCCGGACGACATCGCCCTGCTGATCCTCACCAACGACCGGCACACGTCCCTCAGGGCCGCGGGGAACTGCGCGAACGAGCAGGACGCCCCCGTAGCCGACGGCACACCCCTCACACAACGGCGATGACTCGCCTTGCTCGGCCGGCGGAGCCGTCCGCCCCGCCACGGAGTGTCGGGCAGGCGGCCGGGCGGACGGCGGTAGCGGGCCGCCGCACTGTACGAGGGGGAGCCGGCGGCCCGGCCGGCCTCTTTCGAGGCAGTTCAGTCAACCGGCCCGCAACTCTGAGCGACAGCGCGCACACCCTGCGGATTCGAGCACTCCGTTCACACCCCGTGTGAAGGCGGAACCACTACTCTGTCCGCACCGAGCCACCGGGGGGCCCACATGCAGCCCAACACTCTGCTCGACGCGATCCTGGACGAAGCCGGGATCTCGCACGCGGGGCTGGCCGCACACGTCAACCAGGCGGGACGGGCCCGTGGCCTGTCCCTGAGGTACGAACACACCGCCGTCGCCCGGTGGTTGAAGGGGCAGCGCCCCCGGGGCCAAGTGCCCGACCTGATCTGCGAAGTGCTGGCCGCCCGGCTGCAACGGCACGTCACCCTCGACGACATCGGCCTCGGCGTGCCCGGCGAGCCGTCCGCCCCGCACACCGGCACGCTGTCCGGCTTCGTCGAACGGGCCACCGCGCTGTGGCGCTCCGACCAGCAGCAACGCCCGCACATACTGGGCGCGCCCGCCCTCACCGGAACGCCCGCGGTGATGCCGGTGTGGGAGTGGGAGAACCCGCCCGAGGACGTGGACGTCTCGCGGGGCGGCAGACACCGGGTCACCGCGGGCGACCTGGAGATGCTGCGGGCCGCCCGTGCGCACTACGAGCAGATGTACCGCAAGGCCGGGGGCATCGCCACCCGGGCCCGGATCGTCGGCTTCCTCAACGCCGAGGCCGCCCCGCTGCTGCGCGGCAGCTACACCGACGAGACCGGCCGCCAACTGCACCGGGCCACCGGCGGTTTGGTGGCGGTCGCCGGCATCTGCGCCTACGACTCCGACGCGCACGGGCTGGCCCAGCGCTACTTCCACCAGGCGCTGCGGCTGGCGAAGGCCAGCGGCGACCGGGGGCTCGGGGCGTACGTCATCGCCCTGCTGGTCAACCAGTCGCTGTTCATGCGGGAGTACCGGCAGGCCGTCGCCTTCGCGGAGGCCGCGCTGCGGGCCGCCGGCAAGCACATCACCCCGGCGCTCGCCTCCGACCTGTACGCGATGCAGGCCAAGGCGTACGCACATCTCGGCGACGGCACGAGCGCCCTGTCCCGCATCCGGCGGGCCGAGCAGGCGGCCGAGCGCATCCGGCGCGGCTACGAGCCGGACGAGACCGGCTATGTCCAGCCCGGGCTCGTGAACGTCCAGGTGGCCGAGGCACTGCTGAGCCTGGGCGAGATCGCGGCCGCCGGGGAGCATGCCGCGGCCGCCGTGGACAACCCGGCGCACGACCGCGGCCGGGTGCACCGGCTGGCCATGCTCAGCACCATCGAGCTGCGGCAGGGCAACGCCGACAAGGCGGTGGCCATCGCCGTGCAGATGGCCGAGCAGGCCCGGGGCATGGAGTCCCAGCGGCTGCGCGACCGGCTGCGCGCGGTGCGGGAGCATCTGGTGCGCAGTGGCTGCGCGGGCACGGCCGAGGCCGCCGAACTCATCGACGGAGCACTGCGCGTACCGTTGTAGATCCGGGCCAGGGTGCCCGTATCGCTCCGAGGCGCTTCCCGTGCGCCTGCTGCCCATCCGTCCCTGCTGCGATATTGCCACTTACTCGACGGAAGGTGGCAGAACCGTGCAGTGGACGAAACACAACGAGCAAACTGTGTACTCAAACCGCTGGTTCAGCGTCAATCTCGCGGATGTCGAACTGCCGGACGGCAGGCATCTGGACCACTTCCTCATACGGCTGCGTCCCGTTGCGGTGGCCACGGTCGTGAACGAGGCCAACGAGGTGCTGCTCCTTTGGCGGCACCGCTTCATCACCGACAGCTGGGGGTGGGAACTCGCGGCGGGAGTGGTCGAGGACGGTGAGGACATCGTCCGTGCGGCCGCCAGGGAACTGGAGGAGGAGACCGGCTGGCGGCCGGGACCCCTGCACCACCTCATGAGCGTGGAGCCGTCCAACGGGCTCACCGACGCCCGGCACCACGTGTACTGGGCCGACGAGGGCGAGTACGTCGGGCATCCCGTGGACGACTTCGAGTCGGACCGCCGGGAATGGGTGCCCCTCAAGCTCGTCCCCGACATGGTCGCCCGCGGCGAGGTCCCGGCCGCCAACATGGCGGCCGCGTTACTCCTGTTGCACCATCTCAGGCTCGGTCAGGACACGCTGCCCTGAGCTATCGTCCCAGCGCCTGCCAGATCGTCACGACGAGGGCACCCACGGCGGTGAGGGCGGCGACCGCGGGCAGCGGCCAGCGCGCGTGTTCCAGCGAGTTGATCCGGGTGTTGAGCTCGTCGAGTTCCTTGGCGGTCTCCTCGGTGCGATGGCTGAGCAGAGCCAGCCCGCCCTCGACGCGGGCGTAGGCCACGTCGAGGCGGCGCCGTAACTCTGCGAGTTCTCCATGGACGACGGGATGCTCGGGATCGGCGGTCACGAGTCCGCTCCTTTCCGTAGTCGTTTCACATCCCTGCATGCGCATGAGGAGTCAACTCGCCTGGTGGGCGCCTGGGGAGAGTGTGCGTAGGGCATATGCGAGCCCGGCGCGCACACGGTGTGTGAATGCCGCGGACCCGGCACCAACTCCGGTGCCGGGTCTGCTGCTTGGCCGAAATCTGACCGTCCGTAATCGGCCGCAGGGGGTACCCGGGACGCCATGACGAAGTGGCGGAGGAACGCGGCCTGCACGCTGGCGCTCTACGCGCTGGTGGTCGTGATGCTCCGCTTCTCCTCCGGGGCAGGGTGGGGCAGGGCGCTGCTGATCGCGCTCGTGGTCACGCCAGTCGCCTTCTGGATGGGCTGGTTGCACCGGCGCATGAACGAGCAGGCGCAGGAATGGGGACGCCGCCGTGCCCGGCCGTGGCCGGAGGAGCGGCGGCGTTGAGATGGCTGTGCCAGCCGGACGGTCAGGCGTACGTGTAGAAGCCCGAGCCCGTCTTGCGGCCCAGCCGGCCCGCGTCGACCATGCGCTGCAGGAGCGGGGGAGCGGCGTACAGCGGCTCCTTGTACTCCTCGTACATGGACTGCGCGACCGAGGCGACCGTGTCCAGGCCGATCAGGTCGGACAGCTTCAGGGGGCCCATCGGGTGGGCGCAGCCCATCTCCATGCCGTTGTCGATGTCCTCGCGGCTGGCGATGCCCGTCTCGAACATCCGGATCGCGGAGAGCAGGTACGGGATCAGCAGCGCGTTGACCACGAAGCCGGAGCGGTCCTGGGCGCGGATCGCGTGCTTGCCGAGCAGCTTCTCGGTGAAGAGCTGTGCGCGGCTGAGCGTGCCCTCGGACGTGGTGAGCGCCGGGATCAGCTCGACGAGCTTCTGCACCGGGGCCGGGTTGAAGAAGTGAATGCCGATGACCTGGTCGGGGCGCGAGGTCGCGACCGCCAGCTTCACCAGCGGGATCGAGGAGGTGTTGGACGCCAGGATCGCGTCCGGCCGGGTCACGACCTGGTCGAGCACCTGGAAGATCTCGGTCTTGACCTGCTCGTTCTCGACGACGGCCTCGATCACCAGGTCACGGTCGGCGAACTCGCCGAGGTCCGTGGTGAAGCTCAGGCGGGCCAGCGTGGCCTCCTTCTCCTCCTCGGTGATCTTGCCGCGCTCGGCTGCCTTGGCCAGGGAGGTGAACAGCCGGGTACGGCCGATCTCCAGGGCTTCGCCGGTGGTCTCGGCGACCATGACGTCCAGGCCGGCCCGGGCGCACACCTCGGCGATGCCCGCACCCATCTGACCGCAGCCCACGACTCCGACGCGTGCAATGTCTCCCGCTGGGATGTCCGTCACATCGTCCCTTTCGCTGCTGATCTACGTCCGGGCAGGCCGGCCGGGTCCCGGCGCCTGCTCCGTTCGTGCACGTTACTCCGAAGTATCGATGATCGATCGCGGGGGGCGGGTCCGCATCGGGCATGCTGGCCCCGGAGCGATCCGCGACCGGGCGGGTCCGCGGCTTTTAGGGGCATGCGGATGGGACGAGTCTCACGCAGGGCGTTCGCTGTCGCGGCGCTGTCGGCTTTCACGATGATGCCTCAGGCGTCGGCGGCGAGCGGGCGCCGGGGCGGGGCGCCCGGCTCCGAGATGCGGGGCGTCTGGATCGCGTCCGTGGCCAACCGTGACTGGCCGTCCAAGCCGGGGCTGACCGCCTCGCGGCAGCGCGCCGAACTGCTCACCCATCTCGACACGGCGGTCCGCAACCGGCTCAACACCGTGTTCTTCCAGGTCCGGCCCACTGCGGACGCCCTGTGGCCCTCGCCGTACGAGCCGTGGTCGCAGTACCTCACCGGCACCCAGGGCAAGGACCCCGGCTGGGATCCGCTGGGCACGGCCGTCCAGGAGGCACATGCGCGGGGTCTTCGGCTGCACGCGTGGTTCAACCCGTACCGGATCGCCGCCCACGCCGACCCGGCCCGGCTCGCCGCCTCCCACCCCGCGCGCAAGAACCCGGACTGGGTGGTGACGTACGGCGGGAAGCTCTTCTACAACCCGGGGCTGCCCGAGGTCCGCGCCTTCGTGGAGGACGCGATGCTGGACGCGGTGGCGAAGTACCCCGTGGACGGCGTCCACTTCGACGACTACTTCTACCCCTACCCCGTGGCGGGGCAGAGCTTCGACGACGACGACGCCTACGACGAGCACGGCGACGGCTTCCCGGACCGGGCCGCCTGGCGGCGGGACAACATCGACCGGCTGGTGCGCGAGACCGCGGACCGGGTGAAGGAGGTCCGGCCGGGCGCCCGCTTCGGCATCAGCCCGTTCGGCGTGTGGCGCAACGCCTCGACGGACCCGGCCGGTTCGGACACCCGGGCCGGTGTGGAGACCTACGACGACCTGCACGCGGACACCCGGAAGTGGGTGCGCGAGGGCTGGGTCGACTACATCGTGCCTCAGCTGTACTGGAACATCGGCTTCGCCGCCGCCGACTACGCGAAGCTGGTGCCCTGGTGGGCGAAGGTCGCGCGCGACAGTCCGACGCAGCTGTACGTGGGGGAGGCGCTGTACAAGGCCGGCGACCCGGCGCAGCCCGAGGCGTGGCAGGAGACGGCTGAACTGTCCCGGCATCTGACACTGGCCGGGAAGCATCCGCAGGTGCGCGGACACGTCTATTTCGCCGCCCGGGACGTGGCGGCCGACCGGATCGGGGCGATGGCGCGGGTGGTCACCGACCACTACGGGCAGCCGGCGCCGCCCCCGCGCTGAATTGCCCAGCGCAGGTCTCCCCGCGCTGAACTGCCCAGCGCAGGTCTCCCCGCGCTGAACTGCCCAGCCAGGTCGCCCAGTGCAGGTCGCCCAGTGCAGGTCGCCCGGCGCAGGTCGCCCAGCGCTGAGTCGCCCCCTACGGACAGCCGGCGTCGCACCCGCGCCGCGTCACGGCCCGGTCGTGGTCTCCCTGTGCCGGATCTCCGTGTCGGGTCCCGGGGAGCACACGCCCTCGTGCCCGTCCTCGAACCGGACGCGGTACGGGGGGTTGCCCTCCTGGCCGAGCACTTCGACGATCTCGCCGATCTTGTCGTGCTGACCGACCACCCTGCCGTGCTGGACAAGCTGGTCACCCACGGTTGCGCGCATCTGGGGCCTCCTCGGCGATGTGCGGAGCAGCGGTCCGTGGCCTTGAGTCTACGGCGGGGTGCGCCCCTCGGCAGGGGCCGTGCACGCTCCCCGCTCAGCCGCGTGATCGCTGTGTGACGGCGATGCAGACCAGCACCGCCGCGGCCGTCAGCGGGGCGGCGACCGTGAGGTGTTCGCCCAGCAGCAGCACCGACCACACCAGTGTGAGCAGCGGCTGGGCGAGCTGCAACTGGCTGGCCTTGGGGATGCCGATGGCGGCCATGCCGCGGTACCAGACGACCAGCCCGACGAACTGCGAGCCCGCCGCGACCCACAGCAGGCCGGTGACGCTGTGCGTGGTCAGCTGCACGGGTTCGTGTGCCAGGGCGACGGAGGCGACCGGCACGGTCAGGGGCAGGCACAGCACCAGCGCCCAGCCGATCACCTGCCAGCCCGGCATGACCCGGGCCAGCCGGCCGCCCTCGGTGTAGCCGGCCGCGCAGACCAGCAGCGCGGCGAACAGGTACAGGTCGGCGGCGGTCAGGGCGCCGCCGCTCTGCTGCACGGTGAAGGCCAGCACCGCCGCCGCTCCCGCGAGGGCGGCGATCCAGAAGGTGCGCGAGGGCCGGGTGCCGACGCGCAGGGCCGAGAAGAGCGCCGTGGTGAGGGGGAGCAGGCCGACCACGACGGCTGCGTGCGCGGTGGTGGAGGTCTCCAGCGCCAGCGTGGTCAGCAGCGGGAAGCCGAGGACGACGCCGGCTCCGACGACCGCGAGGCCCGGCCAGTGCCGGCGGGCGGGCAACGGCACCCGCAGCGCCAGGAGAGCCGAGCCCGCGATCACCGCGGCCAGCACGCTCCGCACCGCGACCAGCGACCAGGGCCCGAACCCCTCCAGTCCCCAGGCGGTCGCGGGGAACGTGAGGGAGAAGGCGAGGACGCCGAGGGCCGCCTGGAGTGTGCCGAAGCCGTGACTCTGCCGGCCCGGGGTGGCGACTGCTATCGCGGGTGGCGCAGTAGCGCTACTCTGTGCTCTCATGCGTGAGCGTAGCAGCGTGGGTGAACTGGCGGAACAGCTGCGACGGGAGCTCGACCGCTACTCACCTGGTGGAAAGCTGCCGTCGAGCCGGGCTCTGGTCGAGCGCTTCCGGGTGAGTCCGGTGACGGTGTCGCGGGCCCTGGCGCAGCTCGCCGCGGAGGGGTTGGTGGTCACCCGGCCCGGCGCGGGCGCGTTCCGTGCGCAGTCCAGGACGGCACCGGCACCCGCCGGTGACACCTCCTGGCAGGAGGTCGCACTCAGCGCGGACGGGGCCGCGGACCTCGTGCCCCGTTCCGTGGACGCCTCCGGTGTGCTGGTGTCGCTGGCCGCGCCGCCGCCCGGCGTGATCGAGTTCAACGGCGGCTATCTGCACCCGTCCCTGCAGCCCGAGCGGGCGATGGCCGCCGCCCTCTCGCGCGCCGGGCGCCGTCCCGGTGCCTGGGGCCGGCCGCCCATGGAGGGGCTGCCGGAGCTGCGCGAGTGGTTCGCGCGGAGCATCGGCGGCCCGGTCACGGCCGCCGAGGTGCTGGTCACCGCCGGCGGGCAGTCCGCGCTCACCACCGCCCTGCGTGCCCTCGCCCCGCCCGGCGCACCCGTCCTGGTCGAGTCGCCCACCTACCCCGGCATGCTCGCCATCGCCCGCGCCGCCGGCCTGCGCCCGGTGCCCGTCCCGGTGGACGCCGACGGCGTGCGGCCTTCGCTGCTCGCGGACGCGTTCCGGGCCACCGGCGCCCCGGTCTTCGTCTGCCAGCCGCTCTTCCAGAACCCCACCGGCTCCGTGCTCGCGCCCGAGCGGCGCTCGGAGGTGCTGCGCATCGCCCGGGAGGCGGGCGCGTTCGTCGTCGAGGACGACTTCGTGCGGCGGCTCGTGCACGAGGACGCGGGGCCGCTGCCCCGCCCGCTGGCCGCCGACGATCCCGACGGCGTCGTCGTCCACGTCTCCTCGCTGACCAAGGCGACCTCGCCGAGCTTCCGGGTGAGTGCCCTGGCCGCCCGCGGTCCGGTCCTGGAACGGCTGCGGGCGATCCAGGTCGTCGACACGTTCTTCGTGCCGCGCCCCCTCCAGGAGGCCGCCCTCGAGCTCGTCGGCTCGCCGGCCTGGCCGCGTCATCTGCGGGCCGTCTCCGCGGAGCTGAAGGCCCGCCGGGACGCGATGACCGGCGCCCTCGCCCTGCGTCTGCCGGAGCTCGCCCTGCCGCACGTCCCGTCCGGCGGCTACCACCTGTGGCCACGCCTGCCCGACGGCACGGACGAGTCGGCCCTGACCTCCGCGGCCCTGCGCGCCGGCGTCGCTCTCGCGCCAGGCCGCCCGTACTTCAGCGCCGAACCCCCTGCCGCGCACGTCCGGCTGAGCTTCGCGGCGGTCGCCGGGACCGGGGAGATCGCGGAGGGTGTACGGCGGCTGCGGACGGCCTGTGACGAGGTGCTGGGACAACCGCTCGACGCACCTTCGGGCGGCCTGCGAGCATCGCGGACATGAACGGCACGCCGAGCCTGCCCGAGGGCTACGAGATCTCCACCGACCCCGCCCGCGTCGACCGCGAGCGCGTGCACCACTGGTTGTCCACCGACGCCTACTGGGCGCTGGGGCGCCCCCGGGCGACGCAGGACCGGGCGATCGAGCAGTCGCTCAACTTCGGGGTCTTCGACACGGTGTCGGGGGAGCAGGTCGCGTATGCCCGGGTGATCACCGACCGGGCGACGTTCGGATGGCTGTGCGATGTGTACGTCGATCCGTCGGTGCGCGGCAAGGGCGTCGGAAGCGCGCTCGTGGCCGCCGTGCGGGAAGAGCTGCGATCGTTCGGCGTGCGGCGGGTGCTGCTCGCCACGCACGACGCGCACGGGGTGTACGCGAAGCTCGGATTCGCCCCGCTGGAGCGGCCCGAGCAGTGGATGGCGCTCATCTTCGCCCAGTGAGGGCCGGGACACCCTGGGTAACTCGTAGGTAACAGCTCTTGACCTGCGTACTTGCTGCGCCCACGATCGCCGCATGCCACTTCGGGTCACCTTCGTCGCCGCCGCGCGCAGCTCCCCGCTGCTCGCCGAGCGTTTCGAGGACGACCGGCCGCTGGACCAGGCCGGCTGGGGCGAGGTGGAGCGCGCCGCCCGGGAACTGCTGCCGCTCGCCGCGGCCGAACTGCGCTACTGCTCGCCGACTCCGCGCAGCCGCGCGACGGGGGAGGGGCTCGGATACGCGCCGCTGGTGCAGCTCGGCCTGCGCGACTGCGACATGGGCCGGTGGCGGGGGCTGACCCTGGGCGAGGCGATGGCCCGGGAGCCGGATGCCGTGGATGCCTGGCTCGCCGACCCCCGCGCCACACCGCACGGGGGTGAGTCGCTGGTCGACTTCATCACCCGCGTCGGCGGCTGGCTCGACACCCGGCCCGTCGAGGACGGCTGCCGGGTCGTGGCGGTGGCCGAGCCCTCCGTGATCCGGGCGGCCCTGGTGTATGCCCTGAAGGCGCCGCCGTCGACGTACTGGAACCTCGACGTCCGCCCGCTGTCGACGACCGCCGTGACGGGCCGGGCGGGCCGCTGGAACCTGCGCTTCGACGGCGGGGCGCCGGCTCAGCCCTCGCGCGCGTAGTCGGTCCGCAGGACCAAGTCCTTGGCGGGGCCGCGGACGCGCCACACCGTCCGCCAGTGGTCGCTGTCACGGACGGCGAACTCGCCTCGGTAGAGGTCCGCCGCACAGGGATGGTCGGCGACATGCCGGCCGGACGTCAGGTCCAGGTCGTGGAACGGCCGCCCGTCGGCGAACCGCACCTCCGCCGTGCCGCCCGGGCCGGACAGGAACCGCAGGGTCCGCTCGGCGGGCCGGGCGACGCCCTGCCAGACGAACGTGCCGGACTCGTGGTGCAGCAGCCCGCCGGTCTCCCGTGCACCGAGGCCGGTGGCCCCGTCGGGCAGCGGGCCGAACTCGGTCACACCGGTGAACTCGCCTTCCGCGCCGCTCGCGAGATCCCGCACCGACCGTGACACCCGCCAGCGCCCGGCCAGATATGCCAGCGCGTCCGGCACTGGCCAGAACTCGCCCATCCTGCCCCGCTCTCCGTCCCAGCCGTTCCTGCGTGACCCATTGACGCGCATCCGCCCCCTCCCTATCTTGCCGTTCGAAGTGCTGACCAATGTCTGATATTTCGAACACTCCTCTACCAGAGAGCCGCGGAGTATCCATGCCACGCACCGCCGCCCGCACCCGATGGAGACTGGGTCTCACGGCCACCGCCCTCCTGACGGCAGCAGCCCTCGTACCGGCCCCCGCGCAGGCCGGGGACGCCACCGACTACGCGATCACCGTCGACCCGTCCGCCCAGGGCGCGAAGATCGACGACACGATGTACGGCGTCTTCTTCGAGGACATCAACCGGGCCGCCGACGGCGGTCTGTACGCCGAGCTCGTGCAGAACCGATCCTTCGAGTACTCCACCGCCGACAACGGCTCCTACACGCCCCTGACCTCCTGGTCGGTGGGCGGCACGGCCCAGGTCGTCAACGACGCCGGGCGGCTCAATGAACGCAACCGCAACTACCTCTCCCTGGGCGCCGGTTCGTCCGTCTCGAACGCCGGTTACAACACCGGCATCCGAGTCGAGCAGGGCAAGCGCTACGACTTCTCCGTGTGGGCCCGCGCCGAGAGCGGCAGCACGCTCACCGTCTCCCTGAAGGACGCCGCCGGCAGCCTGGCCACCGCCCGCCAGGTCGCCGTGAAGGGCGGCTGGGCCAAGTACAAGGCCACGTTCACGGCGTCCCGCACCAGCAACCGCGGCCGTCTCGCCGTGGCCTCCACGAACGCCGCCGCGCTCGACGAGGTGTCGCTGTTCCCGCGCGAGACGTACAAGAACCAGCCCAACGGCCTGCGCAAGGACCTCGCCGAGAAGATCGCCGCCCTCAAGCCGGGCTTCGTGCGCTTCCCCGGCGGCTGCCTGGTCAACACAGGCTCCATGGAGGACTACAGCGCGGCCTCCAACTGGCAGCGCAAGCGCAGCTACCAGTGGAAGGACACCGTAGGCCCGGTCGAGGAGCGCGCCACCAACGCAAACTTCTGGGGCTACAACCAGAGCTACGGCCTCGGCTACTACGAGTACTTCCGCTTCTCCGAGGACATCGGCGCCATGCCGCTGCCCGTCGTCCCCGCCCTGGTCACCGGCTGCGGCCAGAACAAGGCCACCGACAACGAGGCGCTGCTGAAGCGACACATCCAGGACACCCTCGACCTCATCGAGTTCGCCAACGGCCCGGCGACCTCGACGTGGGGCAAGGTCCGCGCGCGCATGGGCCACCCCAAGCCCTTCCACCTGACCCACATCGGGGTCGGCAACGAGGAGAACCTCCCGAAGGAGTTCTTCGCCCGCTTCGAACAGTTCCGGACCGCCATCAAGGCGAAGTACCCGGACATCACCGTCATCTCCAACTCGGGCCCGGACGACGCCGGCACGACCTTCGACACCGCCTGGCAGCTCAACCGCGAGGGCAAGGTCGACATGGTCGACGAGCACTACTACAACAGCCCGAACTGGTTCCTGCAGAACAACGACCGCTACGACTCCTACGACAGGAACGGCCCCAAGGTCTTCCTCGGCGAGTACGCCTCCCAGGGCAACGCCTGGAAGAACGGCCTCTCCGAAGCCGCCTTCATGACCGGCCTGGAGCGCAACGCGGACGTCGTCAAGCTCGCCTCGTACGCCCCGCTGCTCGCCAACGAGGACTACGTCCAGTGGCGGCCGGACATGATCTGGTTCAATAACCGGGCCTCCTGGAACTCGGCCAACTACGAGGTCCAGAAGCTCTTCATGAACAACGTCGGCGACCGCGTGGTCCCCTCCAGGGCCACCGGGACCCCGGACGTCAGCGGTCCCATCACCGGCGCCGTCGGCCTGTCGACGTGGGCGACCAGCGCCGCGTACGACGACGTGAAGGTCACCTCCGCCGACGGCTCGGCCCTGTTCGGCGACGACTTCTCCGGTGACGCCTCGAAGTGGAAGCACGACGGCACCGGCAGCTGGAGCATCCAGGACGGGGCCTACGTCCAGACCGACACCGCCGCCGAGAACACCATGGTCACGGCGGGCGACCCGGCCTGGAAGGACTACGACCTGCATGTGAAGGCCATCAAGAAGTCCGGCAAGGAGGGCTTCCTCGTCGCCTTCGGCGTCAAGGACACCGGCAACTACTACTGGTGGAATCTGGGCGGCTGGAACAACACCCAGTCCGCGATCGAGCAGGCCGTGGGCGGCGGCAAGGGCACCCTGATGACGAAGCCCGGGTCGATCGAGACCGGCCGTGCCTACGACATCGACATCAAGGTGCGCGGCCGTCAGGTCACCCTCTTCCTCGACGGCAAGGAGTGGGGCAGCTTCAGGGACGACAAGCCGGCCGAGCCGTTCCGCCAGGTCGTCACCCGGGACGCGAAGACCGGGGACCTGATCGTCAAGGTCGTCAACGCACAGGCGGCCGAGGCCCGCACGGCCGTCGACCTGGGCGGCGCGAAGGTCGCGTCAACCGCCCGCGTCACCACGCTGGCCGCCGACGAGGACGCCGTGAACACCGAGACGGACACCCCGGTCACGCCGGTGACGTCAACATTTCGCGGTGTGGCGAAGAAGTTCACCTACACCTTCCCCGCCCACTCCGTGACGTTCCTGCGGATCAAGCAGAGCTGACATCCTGCCGCACGGCCGCCGCCCCCCGGGCGGTGGGCCGCGCGGCGCCGTCACCGCGTGCGTGTCACCCGCCGGACTTCCACCCCGGGACCGTGGGCAGGACCTTCTCCGCGACACGCAGCAGCACCGCGTCGTCCGGTACCACTCCGTCCGCGCGCCACAGGGTGACGTCGAGGGAGCCGCCCCGGTCCTTCGCGTCCTGCGCCACGGTCACGGCCCGGGCCGGAACGCCGGGGCCGCTCTCGGCGTCCTCGCCGTCGAGGCGGAAGCTGATGCTGATGGTGCGGGTCGAGTAGAGCACGCCCGGCCGGCCCAGTATCTTCTGCCGGACGGCGTCCACCCCGAGCTGCGCCTCCGAGCCGGCTACCGGCAGGTCGTCGTAGGTCGCCGAGAGCGTCACGGTGTACGTCTCGAACTCGACCTGCGCCTGCGGGGTGGCGATCTTCCCGATGGAGCTGTCGCTGCCGGAGGCCGTCTTCGAGATCTCCGTCGGCGTGCCCAGCAGTGCGGCCAGGTCTGACCGGTTCAGCGCCTCGCACAACTGCGCACCGGAGAGGTGCTTGCCCTTCGTGGCCGGCGTCTCGCCCTCGGAGCAGGTGGCCGGCTTCGGCTCGCTCTCCGCGGACGACGTTCTCGCGAGCCCCCAGAAGCCCGCGCCGAGCGCCCCCACCAGCACCACTGCCGCGAGCGCCTGCCCCCACGCGTTCGGACTCTTCATGGGCGCGTCGATCTGCCCCGTCATGTTCCCCCACCCACCGTGATCCCCTGAAATGTGCCCGCGGACCTTACCCTGTGGTCATGGTCAGGACAAAGCCGGTTTTCCCGGGACGCCGGCGCGACGGCCGAGCCGCCCCTGTATGGGATTGCATAAACGTGCAATGAAACGTATAGTCATGCCCTCTAGGAGGAGGTTCCATGGCGGTACGTGCGGCAGTGGCCGGAGCGAGTGGGTACGCGGGCGGAGAACTGCTGCGTCTGCTCCTGGCGCACCCCGAGGTCGAGATCGGCGCCCTGACCGGCAACTCGAACGCGGGACAGAGGCTCGGTGCGCTCCAGCCCCACCTGCTGCCCCTGGCCGACCGAGTGCTCCAGGAGACCACCCCTGAGGTCCTCGCCGGCCACGACGTGGTCTTCCTGGCGCTGCCGCACGGGCAGTCCGCCGCCGTCGCCGAGCAGCTCGGCCCGGACGTGCTCGTCGTCGACATGGGCGCCGACTTCCGCCTGACGGACGCCGCCGCCTGGGAGCGGTTCTACGGCTCACCGCACGCCGGAACCTGGCCCTACGGCCTTCCCGAACTGCCGGGCGCCCGCGCTGCGCTGGAGGGGTCCAAGCGCATCGCGGTGCCCGGTTGCTACCCGACCGCCGTCTCCCTGGCCCTGTTCCCGGCGTACGCGGCCGGCCTGGCGGAGCCCGAGGCCGTGATCGTCGCCGCGTCCGGCACCTCCGGCGCGGGCAAGGCGCCCAAGCCGCACCTGCTGGGCAGCGAGGTCATGGGCTCGATGTCGCCGTACGGCGTCGGCGGCGTGCACCGGCACACCCCCGAGATCACCCAGAACCTCAGCGCGGCCGCCGGCGCGCCGGTCTCCGTGTCCTTCACCCCGACCCTCGCGCCGATGCCGCGCGGCATCCTCGCCACGTGCAGCGCCAAGGCCGCCGACGGCCTCACGGGCGAGTCCCTGCGCGCCGCCTACGAGAAGGCCTTCGCCGACGAACCGTTCGTGCACCTGCTGCCCGAGGGACAGTGGCCCGCCACGGCGTCCGTCCACGGTTCGAACGCCGTTCAGGTGCAGGTCGCGTACGACGCGGCCGCGGGCCGGATCATCGTGATCAGCGCCATCGACAACCTCACCAAGGGCACCGCGGGCGGTGCCGTCCAGAGCATGAACATCGCCCTGGGGCTCGACGAGACCACCGGGCTGACGACGATCGGAGTTGCGCCGTGAGTGTGACGGCAGCAAAGGGATTCACGGCGGCGGGCATCGCCGCCGGGATCAAGGAGAACGGCAACCCCGACCTGGCCCTCGTGGTCAACACCGGCCCCCGCCGCGCCGCCGCCGGCGTCTTCACCTCCAACCGTGTGAAGGCCGCGCCGGTCCTGTGGTCCGAGCAGGTGCTGAAGAGCGGTCAGGTGTCCGCCGTCGTCCTCAACTCCGGTGGCGCCAACGCCTGTACGGGGCCCAAGGGCTTCCAGGACACCCACGCGACGGCCGAGAAGGTCGCCGAGGTCCTCGGGCGGGGCGCCGTCGAGGTGGCCGTCTGCTCGACCGGTCTCATCGGCGTGCTGCTGCCGATGGACAAGCTGCTGCCGGGCGTCGAGACGGCCGCCGCTCAGCTCTCCGAGCACGGCGGTGAGAAGGCCGCCATCGCCATCAAGACCACCGACACCGTCCACAAGACGTCCGTCGTCACCAAGGACGGCTGGACCGTCGGCGGCATGGCCAAGGGCGCGGGCATGCTCGCCCCCGGCCTCGCCACCATGCTCGTCGTCCTCACCACCGACGCGGACCTGGAGAACGACGTCCTGGACAAGGCGCTGCGGGCGGCCACCCGTACGACCTTCGACCGGGTCGACTCCGACGGCTGCATGTCCACCAACGACACCGTGCTGCTGCTCGCCTCCGGGTCGGCCGAAGTCACCCCCGGGTACGAGGAGTTCGCCGAGGCCGTACGGCAGGTCTGCGACGACCTCGGACAGCAGCTCATCCGGGACGCCGAGGGCGCCAGCAAGGACATCAAGGTCGAGGTGATCAACGCCGCGACCGAGGACGACGCCGTCGAGGTGGGCCGTTCCATCGCCCGCAACAACCTCCTCAAGTGCGCCCTCCACGGCGAGGACCCCAACTGGGGCCGGGTGCTCTCCGCCATCGGCACCACGCAGGCCGCCTTCGAGCCCGACCGGCTGAACGTCGCCATCAACGGTGTCTGGGTCTGCAAGAACGGCGGGGTCGGCGAGGACCGCGACAAGGTCGACATGCGCTACCGCGAGGTGCACATCGTCGCCGACCTCGCCGCCGGGTCCGAGACCGCCACCATCTGGACCAACGACCTCACCGCCGACTACGTCCACGAGAACAGCGCGTACTCGTCATGAGCAGTGGAGCGACACGCAAGCACACCGCGCTGCCCAAGGCGCAGATCCTCATCGAGGCCCTGCCCTGGCTGGTCCGGCACAACGGCAAGACGGTCGTCATCAAGTTCGGCGGCAACGCCATGATCGACGAGGACCTCAAGGCCGCCTTCGCCCAGGACGTGGTGTTCCTGCACCACGCCGGTCTCAAGCCCGTCGTCGTGCACGGCGGCGGACCGCAGATCAGCGCCGCCCTCGACCAGCACGGCATCGTCAGCGAGTTCAAGGCGGGCCTCAGGGTGACCACCGAGGAGGCCATGGACGTCGTCCGCATGGTGCTGGCCGGTCAGGTGCAGCGCGAACTGGTCGGGCTGCTCAACCAGCACGGGCCGCTCGCCGTCGGCCTGACCGGCGAGGACGCGCACACCATCACCGCCACCAAGCACCAGCCCGAGATCGACGGCGAACTGGTCGACATCGGGCGGGTGGGTGAGATCACCGCGATCGACACGGGCGCGATCGAGGCCCTGCTCGCCGACGGCCGCATCCCGGTCGTCTCCTCGATCGCCCGCTCCCAGGACGACGGACATGTCTACAACGTCAATGCTGATACGGCGGCTGCGGCACTCGCTGCTGCACTGGACGCCGAAACCCTCATGGTCCTCACGGACGTCGAGGGCCTCTACGAGGACTGGCCGCACAGCGACGAGGTGATCAGCCGCCTCACCGCGACCGAGCTGGAGCGGCTGCTGCCGGACCTGTCGTCCGGCATGGTGCCGAAGATGGAGGGCTGCCTGCACGCCGTACGGGGCGGCGTCACCACCGCCCGCGTCATCGACGGCCGGGTCCAGCACTCGATCCTGCTGGAGATCTTCACCGACGAGGGCATCGGCACGATGGTCGTGCCCGACGAGCAAGAGGGGGAAGCCGTATGACCGCCCATCAGGAGTACGCCGAGCGGTGGCAGGGCGCGCTCATGAACAACTACGGCACCCCGCTGCTGCCCCTGGAGCGCGGCGCGGGCACCAAGGTGTGGGACGCCGACGGCAACGAGTACCTCGACTTCGTCGGCGGTATCGCCACCAACGCCCTCGGCCACGCCCACCCGGCGATCGTCGAGGCCGTCAGCCGGCAGGTCGGCTCCCTCGGCCACATCTCCAACTTCTTCATGGCCGAGCCGACCGTCGCCCTCGCCGAGCGGCTGCTCAACCTGTTCGGCCGGGACGGCAAGGTCTTCTTCTGCAACTCCGGCGCCGAGGCCAACGAGGCAGCCTTCAAGATCGGCCGGCTGACCGGGCGGACCCACGTCGTCGCCACCGAGGGCGCCTTCCACGGGCGGACCATGGGCGCCCTGGCGCTCACCGGCCAGGCCGGCAAGCGCGAGCCCTTCCTGCCGCTGCCCGGCGACGTCACGCACGTGCCGTTCGGTGACGCGCAGGCCCTGGCCGCCGCCGTCACCGAGGAGACCGCGCTCGTCATCATCGAGCCGATCCAGGGCGAGCTCGGCGTCGTCGTCCCGCCCGCCGGCTATCTCAAGGCGGCCCGGGCCATCACCGCCGCCACCGGGGCGCTCCTCGTCCTCGACGAGGTGCAGACCGGCATCGGCCGGACCGGGCACTGGTTCGAGTACCAGGCCCACGAGGGCGTCCTGCCCGACGTCGTCACCCTCGCCAAGCAGCTGGGCGGCGGCCTGCCCCTCGGCGCGACCGTCGCCTTCGGGCGCGCGGCCGACCTGCTCCAGCCCGGCCAGCACGGCACGACCTTCGGCGGCAATCCGGTCGCCTGCGCCGCCGGGCTCGCCGTCCTCGACACCATCGAGAACGAGGGGTTGCTGCAGAACGTCAAGCGGCAGAGCGAGAGGTTGCGGGACGGAATCGAGGGCCTCGGCCATCAGTTGATCGATTTCGTCCGGGGTACGGGACTCCTCCTGGGTATCGTGCTGACCGAGCCGCTCGCGCCCCAGGTGCGCCAGGCGGCTCAGGAGGCCGGATTCCTGGTGAACGTGCCCGCCCCCGACGTCGTCCGGCTGATGCCGCCGCTGAACCTGCGCGACGACGAGGTGGACGCGTTCCTCGGGGCGCTGCCCGGCATCCTCCAGGCAGCAAGCGGGGACGGACGATCCGGGGAATGAGACGACGATGAGCCAGGCGCAGGACCACGAGCAGCCGGGGGCGAACGGGCCCGCCGTGCCGCAGACCCGAACCGCCCGCCACCGCCGGATCGTGGACATCCTCAACCGGCAGCCGGTCCGGTCGCAGAGCCAGCTGGCGAAGCTGCTCGCCGACGACGGGCTGAGCGTCACGCAGGCCACGCTCAGCCGGGACCTGGACGAGCTGAACGCGGTGAAGATCCGCAACTCCGACGGCGACCTGATCTACGCGGTGCCCAGCGAAGGCGGGTTCCGTACGCCCCGGGCGCCGCTGGGCGGGTCGGCGAAGGAGGAGCGGATGCGGCGGCTCTCACAGGAGCTGCTGATCTCCGCGGAGGCTTCGGCGAATCTCGTGGTTCTGCGGACCCCTCCGGGGGCCGCGCAGTTCCTGGCCTCGGCCATCGATCAGGCCGAGCTGCACGACATTCTGGGGACGATCGCCGGTGACGACACGTTGCTGCTGATCAGTCGGGAGCCTGCGGGTGGGCAGGCGCTGGCCGATCATTTGCTGAGGTTGGCGCAGAACGGGCACTGAACGCCGCGGGGGTGACGGTGGTGGGTGCGTGCGGGTGGTGTGTGGCCGGTCGCGCAGTTCCCCGCGCCCCTGAGGGCCGTGGCGGTGTGTGTGGGTGTGTGCGGGTGGTGCGTGGCTGGTCGCGCTGTTCCCCGCGCCCCTGAGGGCCGTGGAGGTGTGTGTGGGTGTGTGCGGGTGGTGTGGGGCCGGTCGCGCAGTTCCCCGCGACCCTGGGTCGGTCCACTTGAGCTGCGGGTAGTCGTGCCTCCCCCGGTGTCTTAAGGGCCTGGGGGGCGCCCCCATGGGCGGCACCCCGCTGCGCCGGGCTGCGGACTCGGCCGGCCCCGGCCACGACTCACCCCAGCCTCGCGGCCAACCCCCCGGTGCACCGCACCTCATCCCCGGCCGTGATCAGCAGCGCCTCCACCCCGGGCAGGGACTCCAGCCATGCCAGGCCTTCCCGCGAGCCCATCGCGAACGCGGCCGTCGCCCAGCAGTCCACCCACGTCAGCCGGGGGCCGACCACCGTCACGGCGACCAGGTCGGTCACGGCGGAACGGCCCGTACGGGGGTCCACGATGTGGTCTCCCCGCTCCGCCGTACCGGACGTGGCCACGGACAGCTCCGCCACCCCGGCCGCCGAGACGACCGCCGCGAGACCCCCCGGCCGCAACGGGTCGGACACGCCCACGCGCCACGGCCGCTGCCCGCCCGGTGTCCCGAGCAACTGCACGTCGCCGCCGCCGTTCAGGTTCACCCCGCACACCCCGGGCACGTCCGCCAGCAGCCGCGCCGCCCGCTCGACCGCCCAGCCCTTCACGATGCCGGTCGGATCGAGGCGCCCCTGGTACGTCGTGCTGAACCAGCCGTCGCTCAGCCGCTCGGCCTCAGCGGCCAGTTCCAGCACCTCGGCGACTTCGGGAGCGCACTGCGCGACGGTCACCTCGCCGCGCTGCAGGCGCGAGATCTGGCTGTCCTCGCGGTACGTGCTGAACACCTCGTCGACCCGGTGCAACCCGGCGACGGCCTCGTCCAGGGCCGCGCGCACGGCGGCCGGTTCCCCGCCGCGGACGTCGAAGGAGAAGACGGTCCCCATCGTCTCCTCGGCATGACGTACCGCGGCGGGAGCCTGTGCGGGGTCGGCCACCGTGTCAGCCACCGGCCTGGTCCAGCGCGGACTGCAGGGACTTCTTGTAGCCGGCGCTGGTGTAGGTGGCGCCGGACACGGCGTCGATGTCCGCGGTTCCGGCCGCCACGGCCGCCTGGTTGAGGCGGGGGACGGAGGAGGAGGTGATCTGGTCGCTGCGGCCGCCCTTGGGGGCCTGGATCGCCTCGGCCTTGGTGATCTTCCCGCCGGCGACGGTCACCCGGACCTGCACCGGCCCGTACTGCGTCTGCGCCACGCTGCCGGTCAGCGTCTGCGTCTTCGCCTGGCCGCCTCCCGAACCCGCGGCCTGCGAGGAGCCGCCCTGGGCCGGCGCCTTGTCGAGCGCCGACTGGAGCGACTTCTTGTAGCCGGCGCTGGTGTAGGTGGCCCCGGACACGGCGTCGATGTCCGCGGTTCCGGCCGCCACGGCCGCCTGGTTGAGGCGGGGGACGGAGGAGGAGGTGATCTGGTCGCTGCGGCCGCCCTTGGGGGCCTGGATCGCCTCGGCCTTGGTGATCTTCCCGCCGGCGACGGTCACCCGGACCTGCACCGGTCCGTACTGCGTCTGCGCCACATCGCCGGTCAGCGTCTGCGCGCCGCCCGAACCCTGCTGCGCTCCGGCCGACGCCTTCGCCTTGTCCAGGGCCGACTGGAGCGACTTCTTGTAGCCGGCGCTGGTGTACGTCGCCCCGGACACCGCGTCGATCTCCGCGCTCTGCGCCGCCACCACGGCCTGGTTCAGGCGCGGCACCGAGCTCGCCGTGATCTGGTCGCTGCGGCCGCCCTTGGGGGCCTGGACCGCCTCCGCCTGGGTGATCTTGCCGTTGCTCATGGTCAGGCGGACCTGCACCGCGCCGTACTGCGTCTGCGCCGCGTCACCGGTGACAGCGCCGTTCACGCCGCCCTGCGGTGCCTGCCCGGCCGCCGCGGGCGGTGCCTGCCCCGCCGCCTGGGCGGACCCCGGGTCGGAGGCCGGCTTCAGGGACAGCAGCAGCACGATCCCGGAGACGGTGGCTGCGCCGGCGAGCACGGCACGCCGGACGGGGTGAGACTTCCTCATCGTTTCCCAAACTCCTGAAGGGCCGTTGGTATCCCGTCGCTCACATCTCGAACGACTCGTGATGGATGCGGCGGGCGGGTACTCCCGCTCCGCGCAGTGCCTCGTAGACCGACTGCGCGAAACCGGGCGGCCCGCACATGAAGACGTCGTGGTCGTCGATGTCCGGGATCTTCCGCTGGAGGGACTCCGCGGAGATGTCCGGGCGTTCCCCCTCCGGGCTGTTGACCGCGTACATCAGCCGGGCGCCGCGTTCGTCGGCGATCTTGGCGAGTTCGCCCCAGAGCGCCAGGTCCTGGGTGGTGTTGGCCCGGTAGAGAAGGGTGATGTCGCCGGACGCGCCCGGCAGCGTCTCGAACAGCGCCCGCATCGGCGTGATGCCGACACCACCCGCGACGAGCAGGACCTTGCCGCGGCTGCGGCGCTGCGCGGTCATCGCACCGTACGGGCCCTCGGCCCACACCTTGGTGCCGGGCTCGAGATCCCGCAGCCGGGAGGTGTGGTCACCGATCGCCTTGACCGTGATGCGCAGCATGTCCGGGCGGGGGGCCGCCGACAGCGAGTACGGGTGCGAACTGAAGCGCATGCCCGGCGCCTTGAACCGCCAGCGGAAGAAGTGCCCGGCCTCCGCGCCCATCCGGTGCAGCTTGCGTCCGCTGATCAGCACGGACACGATCCCCGGCGTCTCCTCGATGACGGCCGCGACGCGCATGCGGTGCCGCAGGTTCAGCCGGATCGGGGTGAGGATCCGGTACCAGACGACCAGCGCGGTCACCACGCCGTACAGCCCGTACCAGAAGGTCTTCGCGGCCGGCTCGACGGCGAACTCGTTGCCGGTCGTGATCTGGTGCCAGAACGTCATGTACACCGAGGCGTAGGTGAGCAGGTGCACGTGGTACCAGGTGTCGTAGCCGATCAGACGGCGCACTCCGCCGATCGACAGGATCCCGATGAGGAACAGCAGGCCCGTGCCGATGGCGGCCTTGCCCATGTCCGGCAGCTGGTTGATGGAGTCCGTCGTCTGCTGGACGATGTCGCCGAGCCCCTTGCCCGCCTGGAGCGCGTAGCCCCACATGGTGAGGAAGACGTGGGCCAGCACCAGACAGAGCGTGTAACGGCCGGTCATGGCGTGCCAGCGGGCGACCCGGTCGGTGCCCACCCGGCGCTCCAGCGCGGGCACCCGCGCCATCTGGAGCACCACCAGCGCCATGAGGTAACCGGCGAGCAGACCGGTGATCCGGCCCGCGGCCAGGATCTTGCTCGCGTTGTCGGCGAGGGACGGTGTGTTGTCCCACCACAGCCACAGCACGGCCGCCGCACCGGCCCACAGGGCGATCAGCAGCGGAACGGCCGGGGAGCGGCGCGGGCGGATGCGGCGCATCGTCTGGCGGCGGGCGGCACGTCCGCCTGCGAGCGTGGTGGTCACGGTTCCTCCGTGGGGACTTGACCCTTGGCCCACAGATACGGACCGCGACACGGGAGTGTTCAGTCGTGCACCGAGTCGGGTGCGGACAGGAGTGACCGCTGGTCATGCTCACGCGGGCTCCCCCCTCTCACAGGCGGGTGACGGCCGTGCTCCCGCTCTGCGTGCCGACGGCGATGTGCGGCCGCCGCGCGGGGTCGGCCCACACGAGGATCCGCCGCATCGCCTTCTTGGACACGGAGACACAACCGGCCGTCGCGCCCCGGCCGTTGACATGGAGGAAGATGCCCGCACCGCGCCCCCGCACGGGCCGCTCGTAGTTGAAGCCGATGACGAGCGCGTGCGCGTACTGCACGGTGTAGGTGATCAGGTGCTCGGACTCGGCGGCCCGGCAGTCGGCCGCACGCGGCTCGCTCCAGCGGTTGTAGGACCGGGAGTCGTTGTCCTGGCACCACCAGGAATCCTGGTGCACCCGGCGGTAGGTGTACGCCGTCCGGCGCGGCGCGGCCTTGATGCCGAAGGCGTACGGCAGGCCGTAGATGCCGGTGGGCGTGGTGTTCGTGCCCTGCTTGCGAGTGGCGCCCGCGGTGAGTCCGTTCGCTCCGAAGCGGGCGGGTGCGGAGCCCCTCTTGACCCAGCGCCCGTCCTCGCGGTCCCACCAGGTGACCGTGCCCGTCGTCGAGGCCCGTTTCGGGGCCACCGCGGTGATCAGCTGGGTGCCGCCGCCGGTGTCCGCCATCCGGGCCGGCAGCGGCGGCAAGGGGGCGGCCGGCCCGGCGCCGAGCACGACCAGGGAGGAGACGGCGAGGGCGACGGCACCGGGGCGCATGCCTCAGACGGTAGAGGGCGGCAGCGGCAACGGCAGCCCGGGTAGTCCGTCCAGGCTGGTGGCGATGTGCTCCTTCTTGCTGAAGTACGCGCTGAGCGAGGCGTCGTCCTCCCGGGCGAACCGCTTGCCGTGCAGGTCCCGGTCCTCCTCGTACGCCATGAAGGGGACCCCGTAACCGCAGGTGTCGCGCACGAGCTCGGCGGTGACGACGATGACCGCGCGCAGGCCGTGCCGCGCCGGGTCGATGTCCGGGAAGTGCGTGAGCAGTTGCCCGAAGCGGGGATCGTCACGGAAGACCGGCTCACCCCTGCCGTGCACGCGGACGATGTTCGGCGGGCCCTGGAAGGCGCACCACATCAGGGTGATCCGCCCGTTCTCCCGCAGGTGGGCGATGGTCTCGGCGTTGGAACCGGCGAAGTCGAGGTAGGCCACCGTGAGCTCGTCGAGCACCGCGAAGGAGCCTGTGAGGCCCTTGGGGGAGAGGTTGACCGTGCCGTCGGCGGCCAGGGGCGCGGTGGCGGTGAAGAAGACCGGCTGTGCCTCGATGAACGTGCGGAGCCGACCGTCTATGCGCTCGTAAGTCTTTCCCATGTCGAACGATTATGGCCGTAGATCGTTCGACTGTCTAAGGAATTGCGGGGTCCGGTCACCTCTGCCGGACCCCGCGTGCGGACGTCTGCCGCGGCCGCCCCGGCCGGCGCTCCCACGGGGCGGCCACAGCGCCTGTCACCTCACTTGTTGAGCGTGCAGGCGGCCAGGGAGTCCAGTCCCTGGGGCTTCGCGGCGGTCCGGCCGATGGCGGTGGCGATGCGGTTGACGGTCGAGACGCGCTTGTCCTTGAGGGGGCCGAGGATGGCGTTCTGGACGAAGTTGGGGCCGCCCTGTCCGACGGTGTTCACCAGGCGGGTGTTGGCTTCCCGGATCTGGGTGTCGAGGAGGGTGAGGTTGCGGTCGACCTCGGCCTTGGCGGAGGCGGGGACCGCGGGGAGCTTGGAGCGGACGTCGGGGCAGGTGATCGTGCCGGCGGCGGCGTTCCCTGCATTCCCTGCGTTGCCGGCGTTACCTGCGTTGCCGGTGTTGCCGCCCGCCTGCGGCTTGCCGGCCGCCCCGCCGCCCGCGTTGGTGCCCGCGGCGTTCAGCGTGCAGGCGGCCAGGGAGTCCAGCCCCTGGGGCTTCGCGGCGGTCCGGCCGATGGCGGTGGCGATGCGGTTGACGGTCGAGACGCGCTTGTCCTTGAGGGGGCCGAGGATGGCGTTCTGGACGAAGTTGGGGCCGCCCTGTCCGACGGTGTCGACCAGGCGCTTGTTGGCTTCCTGGATCTGGGTGTTGAGCAGGGTGAGGTTGCGGTCGACCTCGGCCTTGGCGGAGGCGGGGACCGCGGGGAGCTTGGAGCGGACGTCCGGGCACGTGATGGTGCCGGGACCGGCCAGCGTCCGGGCGTTCTTGGCGCCGCTGTCGGGCGTCTCCCCGGCGAGGGCGAAGCCGGCGATCACCGTGCCGGACAGCGCCACCGCGGCGGCGCCGCCGATGAACGTGACGCGACGCTTGTTGTACTTCGGAAGAGCCCTGGACATGCGGATGCCTCACTAGGGGGTCGTGGTGTCGTCGGTGTCGTAACGCGGCGCCTGCGTTCGGCGAGAGATACGGGTAAGCGGTTTCCCGTGTTCAAAGGATCTTCAAATTCCCTCCGCGTGACCGGAAGACGCCCGTCGACCCCACTGAATTGACGCATCATGCAGCGGTCTGCATACTCATGCATGATGGTGAGGCACATCCACACCCCGTGAGGAGCGCGCAGGTGAGCAGCAACAGCGGTGACGTCCGGCTCTGGGGCGGCCGTTTCGCCGATGGTCCCGCCGAGGCCCTGGCGAAGCTGTCCGCGTCCGTCCACTTCGACTGGCGGCTCGCGCCGTACGACATCGCCGGTTCGCGTGCCCACGCGCGCGTGCTGCACAAGGCGGGCCTGCTCACGGAGGACGAGCTGACCCGCATGATCGCCGGGCTGGACCAGCTCGAGGCGGACGTCGCCGACGGTTCCTTCGTGGGCACGATCGCCGACGAGGACGTGCACACCGCCCTGGAGCGCGGCCTGCTGGAGCGCCTCGGCCCCGACCTCGGCGGCAAGCTGCGCGCCGGCCGCTCCCGCAACGACCAGGTCGCGACCCTCTTCCGCATGTACCTGCGGGACCACGCCCGGATCCTGGGCGGCCTGATCGCCGAGCTCCAGGACGCGTTGATCGGCCTCGCCGAGGCCCACCCGGACGTGGCGATGCCCGGCCGCACGCACCTCCAGCACGCCCAGCCCGTCCTGTTCGCCCACCACGTCCTGGCCCACGTCCAGTCCCTCTCCCGGGACGCGGAGCGGCTGCGTCAGTGGGACGCCCGCACGGCCGTCTCGCCGTACGGCTCGGGCGCCCTGGCCGGCTCCTCCCTCGGGCTGGACCCGGAGGCGGTGGCCAAGGACCTCGGCTTCGAGCACGGTTCGGCCGGCAACTCCATCGACGGCACGGCCTCCCGGGACTTCGTCGCCGAGTTCGCCTTCATCACGGCGATGATCGGCGTCAACCTCTCCCGGATCGCCGAGGAGGTCATCATCTGGAACACGAAGGAGTTCTCCTTCGTGACCCTGCACGACGCGTTCTCGACGGGCTCGTCGATCATGCCGCAGAAGAAGAACCCGGACATCGCCGAGCTGGCCCGCGGCAAGTCGGGCCGCCTGATCGGCAACCTTACGGGCCTGATGGCCACGCTGAAGGCCCTCCCGCTCGCGTACAACCGCGACCTCCAGGAGGACAAGGAGCCGGTCTTCGACTCCATCGACCAGCTGGAGGTCCTGCTCCCGGCCTTCACCGGCATGATGGCCACCCTCACCGTCCACCGCGATCGCATGGAGGAACTGGCCCCGGCCGGCTTCTCCCTCGCCACGGACATCGCCGAGTGGCTGGTGAAGCAGGGCGTGCCGTTCCGCGTGGCCCACGAGGTGGCGGGCGAGTGCGTGAAGGTCGCCGAGTCCGAGAACAAGGAACTGGACGCCCTGACCGACGAACAGTTCGCCAAGATCTCCGCCCACCTCACTCCCGAGGTGCGCACGGTCCTGAACGTTCCCGGCGCCCTCGCCTCCCGCAACGGCAGGGGCGGCACGGCCCCGAGCGCGGTCGCCGTCCAGCTGGCAGAAGTGAAGGCCGACGTGGCGGCCCAGCACGAGTGGGCGGTGGCCAAGAAGCAGGCCTGAGGCTCGACCTCAGGGGCGCGGGGACTGCGCGGACCGGCGCACGCGGCCCGTACTCGCCGAAACACCGCAACGGTCGAGCTCAGAGACGAAGGTCATCGCGGGTTACGTTGGTCGTCAGCCGCCGACCGAACGGAGCCAGCGATGCCCTTCGCCCGTCTCGCGAACGCCACGACCCCCACCTGCCACATCGGCCTCGGCCTCGCCGCCGTGGGACGCCCCGGCTACATCAACCTCGGCCGGGACGAGGACCTCGGAGACGACCGCAGTGTCGAGACGCTCCGCAACCGCACCCACGAACTCCTCGACGCCGCCTACGCCCAGGGCGTCCGCTACTTCGACGCGGCCCGCTCCTACGGCCGCTCCGAGGAGTTCCTCGCCGACTGGCTGAAGGACAGGCCCGGCCTCGACGACATCGTCGTAGGCAGCAAGTGGGGCTACACCTACACCGCCGACTGGTCCACCGACGCCGAGAAGCACGAGGTCAAGGACCACACCCTCGCCACCTACGAACGGCAGCGCGCGGAGAGCGACGCCCTGCTCGGCGACCGGCTCGACCTCTACCAGATCCACTCGGTGACCCCGGACAGCCCGGCCCTGACCGACAAGGAACTGCACGCGAGGCTCGCCGAAGCCGCCGCGCAGGGCCTCACCGTCGGCTTCTCCACCAGCGGCCCCACCCAGGCCGACGCGATCCGCGCGGCCCTCGCCGTGACGGTCGACGGCGAACCCCTCTTCCGTACCGTGCAGTCCACGTACAACGCGCTGGAGACCTCCGCCGCCCCCGCCCTCGCCGAGGCCCACGACGCCGGACTCACCGTGATCGTCAAGGAGGGCATGGCCAACGGCAGGCTCGCCGGACCGCACGCCCCCGACGCTCTGCGGGAAGTCGCCGACCAGGCCGGGCTGGGCTGCGACGCCGTCGCCCTGGCCGTCATCCTCAGGCAGCCCTGGGCCGGTGTCGTCCTGTCCGGTGCCGCCACCACCAACCAGCTCGCCTCGAACCTGCACGCGGCGGTCGTCGACCTCGACGACGACCAGCTCACCCGCCTCGCCACGCTGGTGGAGGAGCCGCACACGTACTGGGAGAGGCGCGCGCAGCTGCCCTGGCACTGATCACCCCATCAGCTGCACCAGCACGACAGCCGTGAGTCACGCATGCCCTGAGTGAGACATCTGTGTCTCATATGGTTTATGTTTGTCTCATGGCTGTCGATCCTGAGCACGTGCTGCGCGCCGCCGCGGCCCTGCTGACCCGCAAATCCACCGCGACCATGGACGAGGTCGCCAAAGCCGCCGGCATCAGCAGGGCCACACTGCACCGCCACTTCGCGGGACGGGACGCCCTCGTCCGCGCGCTGGAGTCGCTGGGCATCGCGGAGTGCGAGGCCGCGCTGGACGCCGCCCGGCTCGACGAGGGCACGGCGAGCGAGGCCGTACGCCGACTGGTCGCGGCCATCGAGCCCGCCGCCGGGCTGCTCGCGTTCCTCTACTCCGAGAACCAGCTCTTCGAGGGCGAGGAGCTGAACGCGGGCTGGACCCGGATAGACGACCGGATCTCCGCCCTGTTCCGGCGCGGCCAGCTCGGCGGTGAATTCCGCATCGACCTCACGCCCGCCTGGCTCACCGAGGCGCTGTACGGCCTGATGGCCTCCGGCGCCTGGATGGTGCACAGCGGCAAGGGCGCCCCCAAGGACTTCCAGCACATGATCGTCGAGCTGTTGCTCGGCGGCGCACTCAGAAGAGAGGAATCATGACCAGCACCCTGCAGTCGGCGAAGACCACCGAGGCGGTGGAGCGCCCGGGCCGCTGGCTCGCGCTCGGTGTCCTCGTGCTCGCCGTGCTGCTGGTGGCCGTCGACGCGACCGTCCTCGGTCTCGCGACCCCCTACATCAGCGAGGACCTGAAGCCATCCGGCACCCAGCTGCTGTGGATCGGCGACGTCTACTCGTTCGTCATCGCCGGTCTGCTCGTCTCCATGGGCAGCCTCGGCGACCGGATCGGCCGCAAGCGGATCCTGCTGATCGGTGCCACGGCGTTCGGCGCGATATCCGTGTTCAACGCCTACGCCACGACACCCGAGATGATGATCGTCGCCCGGGCGCTGCTCGGCGTCGCCGGCGCGACCCTGATGCCGGCCACGCTCGCCCTGATCCGCAACCTCTTCCACGACCCGCGCGAGCGCAGCCTCGCCGTCGGCATCTGGGGCGCCACCGCCTCTGCCGGTACGGCCGTCGGTCCGATCGTCGGCGGGTTCCTGCTGGAGCACTTCTGGTGGGGCTCGGTCTTCCTGATCAACCTGCCCGTGATGGCCGTCCTGGTCCTCGTCGGGATCAAGCTGCTGCCCGAGTCGCGCACCGCCGACCCCGGTCCCTGGGACCTGGCCAGTGTCGTGCTGTCGCTGGTCGGCATGATCGGCGTGGTGTACGCGATCAAGGAGGCCGCCACCCACGGTTTCGGGTGGAGCACCCTGGCCGCGGGGCTGCTGGGCGCGGCCGCCCTGTACGGATTCGTCCGCCGTCAGCTCAGGCTGCCGATGCCGCTGCTGGACATGCGGTTGTTCCGTCACCGCGGCTTCAGCGGGGCGGTGCTCGCCGATCTGCTGACCATTCTCGGCCTGTCCGGGCTGGTGTTCTTCCTGTCCCAGTACCTGCAACTCGTCCAGGGCAGGCGGCCGTTCGAGGCCGGGCTGGCCGAGCTGCCCGCGGCCGTGGGTGCGGTGGTGGCCGGACTGGTGGCGGGGCGTGCGGCCCGGCGTTTCTCGGTGCGGGCCGTCGTCTCCGGGGGGCTCGCGGCGATCGGCCTCGCGCTGGCCGTGCTCACGGTGCTCGACCAGTCCACCGGCTACCCGCTGCTCGGGATCGCGCTGCTGGTGGTCGGCGTCGGCGCCGGCTTCTCGTTCACCGTGACCGCCGATGTGATCCTCTCCAGCGTGCCCAAGGAGCACGCGGGCTCCGCGTCCGCCGTGTCGGAGACGGCGTACGAACTCGGTGCCGCGCTCGGTATCGCCGCGCTGGGCTCCATCGTGACCGGCGTCTACCGCGGCTTCACAGGCCCCGCGGGCACACCGGCCGCGGCCCACGAGTCGCTGGGCGGCGCCGCTGAGGCGGCGGCGCACATGCCCGCCCACAGCGCCGCCACGATGCTGGACGCGGCCCGCACGTCCTTCGTCGACGGCCTGGCCCTGGCAGCGGGCGCGGGCGCGGCGGTCCTGCTGGCAGCGGCGGTGGCGGCGTGGTTCCTGCTGCGGGGCCAGAAGCTGGAAGGCGGCACAACGGAACCCGCGTGAGGTCCACGCCCTCGGGGGCGCGGGGAACTGCGCGAGGGCGGTCACGGGGCTGCATGCACCTCATGCCGTGGGGTTCATGCCCTTGGGGGCGCGGGGAACTGCGCGAGGGCGGTCACGGGGCTGCATGCACCTCATGCCGTGGGGTTCATGCCCTTGGGGGCGCGGGGAACTACGCGAGGGCGGTCACGGGGCTGCATGCACCTCATGCCGTGGGGTTCATGCCCTCGGGGGCGCGGGGAACTGCGCGACCAGCCCCCACAACCCGCAGCCGCCCACGGCCCACGGCCCGGCAGCCCGAGCCCGCCCGCGCCCCGGAAAACCTACGCCGCTTCCTTCGCCTTGCTCGCGTACATGTCCACGTACTCCTGCCCGGACAGCCGCATGACCTCGGCCATCACCGAGTCGGTCACGGCCCGCAGCACGTAGCGGTCCCGGTCCATCCCCTCGTACCGGGAGAACTCCATCGCCTCACCGAACCGCACCGTGACCTTTCCGGGACGGGGCAGGCCGGCCCCACCCGGCTGCAACTTGTCCGTGCCGATCATGGCGAAGGGCACCACGGGCGCCCCCGTCATCAGGGTCAGCCGCGCGATCCCCGTCCGCCCCCGGTACAGCCGGCCGTCGGGCGACCGCGTCCCCTCCGGGTAGATGCCGAACATGCGGCCTTCCTCCAGCACGCGCCGCCCGGTCATCAGCGCGGCGACACCGCCCCGGCCACCGTCCCGGTCCACCGGGATCATGCCGACGCCGGTGAAGAACCAGGCCATCAGCCGGCCCTTGAGCCCCTTGCCGGTGACGTACTCGTCCTTGCCGATGAAGACGACCTGACGGTCGCAGACCAGCGGCAGGATCATCGAGTCGATGAACGTCAGGTGGTTGCCGGCCAGGATGACCGGGCCATCACCGGGAATGTGCTCCGCACCCTCCACCTGTGGGCGGAACATCAGGCGCATGATCGGGCCGAGCACTGCCTTGATGAGCACGAAGCGGGACAACGGACCCTCCGGTGTCAAGGGGTTCTGTATGAGTCTGTGCAGGTGAGGACGATACTCGTGGCCCCGGCCATCGCGCACATCGGGCACGGCGACTTCACCGAGGCCTTACGCACTGTTGACGCGCGTTTACCTGCGGTGGCGCACCGCCGACGCCGCGAAACGCGGCCGACATGCTGTGACGCACGTCGCCCCGGGGGCCCACCGCACGCGTTCCCAGAACGGCTGGGTCGAATCGAACAGACACGACGAACCGTCAACTCGTCCTCCTCACCAGCCACTACGACATCCGACATCGCCCGCGTGTTCCGCCCGGGGTCTCCCACTCGTCATGTACGCGCCCCTACGATCGGCGCGCACGGACGAGCCGAACCGGCAGAGAGGGCGCTCATGGGAACGCGGGAGTCGAACGAAGAAACGAGTAGCACCGGGCGGCGGGCCCTGCTCGGCGCAGCGGTGCTCGGCGCCGGCGGAGCGGTCCTGGGCATGGCCGGCACGGCGCGCGCCGACAGCGCCCGGCACGGCGGCGGACACGGCGGAGTCAAGAGCCTGCCCAAGCCGACGATCATCGGCCACCGCGGCGCCAGCGGCTACCGCCCCGAGCACACCTTCGGTTCGTACCAGCTGGCCCTCGACCTGGGTGCCGACATCGTCGAGGCGGGAGACCTGGTCCCGACCAGGGACGGGCACCTGGTCTGCCGTCACGAGCCGGAGATCGGCGGCACCACGGACGTCGCGGACCACCCCGAGTTCGCCGGCCGCAAGAAGACCAAGCTGCTCGACGGCGTCTCCACCACCGGCTGGTTCACCGAGGACTTCACGCTCGCCGAGCTGAAGACGCTGCGCGCGGTCGAGCGCATCCCGGCCAATCGCCCGCACAACACGCTCTACAACGGCCGCTGGGAGATCCCCACCTTCGAAGAGGTCCTCAGGTGGCAGGACGAGCAGACCCGCAAGCGCGGCAAGCAGGTGTGGATCTACCCCGAGCTCAAGCACCCCACCTACTTCCGCAAGCAGGGCCTGCCCCTGGAGGAGCGGGTCGCCAAGCTGCTGGGCAAGTACCGCAAGGACCGGCGCACCTCCCCGGTCATCCTCCAGTCCTTCGAGCCGACCAGCATCCAGCGCCTGCACAAGCTCGTCGACAACCCGCTGGTCGTCCTGCTGTCCTCGGCGGGCTCCCGACCCTGGGACTTCGTCGAGACCGGCGACCCGCGCACGGTCGCCGACCTGGTCAAGCCGGCCGGCCTCAGGGAGATCGCCTCCTACGCGCAGGGCATCGGCCCGACCCTGGACCTGGTCGTCCCGCGTGACGCCCAGGGCAGGCTCACCAAGCCGACACCGCTCGTCTCCGACGCGCACAGGGTGGGCCTGGTCCTGCACCCCTACACCATGCGCAACGAGAACCCCTTCCTGCCCGCCGACTTCCGCAAGGGATCGGACCCGGACGCCTACGGCGATGTCTTCGGTGCCTACAAGGCGTACTTCGCGACGGGCATCGACGGCGTCTTCACCGACCAGCCCGACACGGGGCTGCTGGCCCGCGAGGACTTCACCGGCTGAGCCGCGTCAACATCCGGGCTCACACCCCCCGGTCGAGTGAGCTTCGGCCGCCCGGGCAACCCGTCACCCGGGCGGTCGCGTCGCTCCGCATATGACGCACGACCTGGTCACCGCCCTGCACCCGCTGCTCGCCGCCGAGGCCTCCGCCGAGGCATATGCCGCCGGAGCCGAGCCGGGTGACCTGGAGCAGGCGGTCTGGCTCCGTCTGCTGGAGCGGCTCGACGCCGAAGGGCCGCCGCCCGACCCCGAGCAGTGGCTGCGCCGCGCCGTCCGTTCCGAGGTGCGTCGCACCCGTCGAACGAGCCGCCTCGAACGGCCGTACACCGGTGAACCGGTCGACGAGGGGGACCGCGACCCCGAACAGCTCGCCCTCACCGCGGCCCGTGGCCGGGCGCTGCGCGAGGCCGTGCGCCGCCTCCCGGGCCGCTGCCCCCGGCTGATGGAGGCCCTGCTCTCACCGGAGGACCTGACATACCGGGAAATCGCAGGGGAGTTGGGTATCTCACAGGGGAGTCTTGGCCCGGAACGTTCCAGATGCCTGGGATGTCTCAGGAGATTACTGGCGCCGGAGGTTGCGGCCCGCTGAGGACGGGGATAGGAGTGGGGACGACAGGTGATCAGATGAGCGGGAGGCGTGCGCACATGGGCATGAGCGTGACCATCTCTGCGGCGACCGAGCAGGACGCGGAGCAGATCTTCAGGCTGCAGTACCTGTGCTTCCAGCCGGAGGCGGCGCTGTACGGGAACTACCGCATCGACCCGCTCGTCCAAACCCTCGACTCGGTCCGCGAGGAGGTCACCCGCGACTGCGTCTTCGTGGCCCGGCTCGGCGATGAGGTCGTCGGCTCGGTCCGGGGCTCGGTCACCGAGGACGGCGCCGCCGCGATCGGCAAGCTCTGTGTCCACCCCCGTCTCCAGGGCCACGGCATCGGCGCCCGCCTCCTCAAGGCGGCCGAATCGGTCCTCGCCGGACACCACGGCGCCACCCGCTTCCGCCTCCACACCGGCCACCGCAGCGAGGGCAAGCTCCGCCTCTACCGCAAGGTCGGCTACGAAACGGTGGGCACGTCCCAGGGCGCGGACGGCATCCCGATGATCGTCCTGGAGAAACCGGCGAGCACGTACGCCGCGACGGCGTGAGGAGAGGCCCTCTTTCTCGGGGGCGCGGGTAACCGCGCGACGAGCCGCACACGGCCCGCGGCCGCCTGACCAACCTCAGGCGGCACCCTTCCGAGGCGCACCTCCGCACACGGCCCGCGGCCGCCTGACCAACCTCAGGCGGCACCCTCCCGAGGTGCACCTCCGCACACGGCCCGCGGCCGCCCGACCAACCTCAGGCGGCACCCTCCCGAGGCGCACCCTTCCGCAACCAGTAAATGGCGGACAGCGGCAAGAGCACGGGAATGAAGAGGTATCCCACCCCGAAGTCGGACCACACGGTCGCGTCCGGGAAGGCCGACGGCTCGACCAACGTCCAGGTCCCCACCGTCAGCACCCCCACCAACTCGGCGGCACAGCACGCCAGCGCGGCCTTCCGCGCCGTCTCCCCACCCCGCACCAGCGAGTACGTGATGAAGCCGTACACGACACCGGCCACGGCCGACAGCGAGTAGGCCAACGGCGCCCGGTCGAACTCCGTCGCGATCTGGAACGCGGACCGCGACACCGCCCCCACGACCATCACGCCGTACAGCCACACCAGCAGCGTGCCCGGCCCGCTGATCAGCCGGCGCCGGCTCACCTCAGCCTCCCCAGATGTCATAGAGACGCACCTCCAGCACCGCCAGCACCACACCGCCGGCGGCCACCGTCACCGAACCCCACCGGGTCCGCTCGGCCAGCGACATGAACCCCGCCGCCGGGACACACGCGAACGCCCCCAGCAGATACGCCACGAAGATCGTCGTACCCTGCTCCGGCTTCTCGCCCTGCGCGAGCAGCACGATCCCCACGACCAGCTGGACCAGCGACAGCAGCGTGACCACGGCCATCCCGATGAAGTGCCAGTCCTTCGTCGGCTGATCGCGGTAGGCCGCCCAACCGCACCAGGCGGCGAGCAACAGCGCGGCGACTCCGGTCACCAGCGTCAGGGCATTCAGCATGCAGCGACCTTATTACGGCCGAAAAGGCCCCCTGCTTCCGGCCCTGGCCTGCACCGTAGGGTCGAGGGCATGACGATCCACGCGCAGGCCCTGCTGTTCGACAACGACGGAACCCTCGTCTCCTCCCTCGCCTCGGTGGACCGCTGCTGGACGCAATGGGCCGGGGAGCACGGGATCACGGCCGAGGAGTTCGCGCGCATCGAACTGCACGGCCGGCCGGCCGTCGAGATAGCCGCCGATCTGCTGCCCGCCGAGGCCGTGCCGGCCGCCGTCGCGCGGATCGAGGACCTGGAGGTGGAGGACGTGCCCAACGACGGGGTGCACCTGCTGCCGGGCACCCGGGCCTTCCTCGACGTGCTGCCCGCCGAGCGCTGGGCCGTCGTCACCTCGGCCACCCGGCGGCTCGCCGAGGCCCGGCTCGACGCCGTCGGCATCCTGCCCAAGACACTCGTCGCCGCCGACGACATCACCCGCGGCAAGCCCGATCCCGAGCCCTACCTGCTCGCCGCCCGCGCGCTCGGCGTCGACCCGGCGCACTGCGTCGTCTTCGAGGACGCCCCGGCGGGCCTGACGGCCGGCCGCGCCGCGGGAATGACCACCGTGGCGTTGACCACAACCCATCAGGCCCACGAACTCCACGCCGATCTCGTCGTCGAGAATCTGTCGGCCCTGTCCGCGCTGGTCACCGAGCAGGGCGTGGAGATCTCCGTACGCGGCTGACGACCACGGACTCTGTCCACGGCTGTCCAGCATCCGGACAGCGGAGGGTCGGTCAGGACCGTACGCGTGTTTTACTGACGACATGACCACGACGAGCGACCGCATCCCCGCGACCGAGGCGACCATGACGCCCGGTGCTCGTTGTATGTGTCGAATGTGCGCCTTCTAGAGGGCCCCTGCACCACCCCTGAGCTCGCGCCCCGAAGCGAGACGCGGCTTGTCCGCACGCCCTGAGCGTCGCGTGACCCGAAGCCGCCCCGCGCACATGTTCTCCCCGGTTCCACTTCCCAGCGAGAACCGTGTCGCGTCCCTGACCGAATGCACCTGTGCCCGGGCACCCCCACGCCCGCGCACTCGACAGTGACGGAATCCCAGTGATCACCACCTCGGGCCTGACCAAGGTCTACCGTGCACGCGGCCGTGAGGTCACCGCCCTGGACGGCGTCGACCTGCACGTCCGCGAGGGCGAGGTGTACGGCGTCATCGGCCAGTCCGGCGCCGGCAAGTCCTCGCTCATCCGCTGCGTCAACCTGCTGGAACGTCCCACCGCCGGCACCGTGACCGTCGCCGGGCAGGACCTGACCGCCCTGGCGGGCCGCGGCCCGCGCGCCGGGAGGGAACTGCGTCAGGCGCGCAGCCGTATCGGCATGGTCTTCCAGCACTTCAACCTGCTGTCCTCGCGGACCGTCCAGGACAACGTCGAGCTGCCGCTGGAGATCCTCGGGAAGTCCGGGCAGGAACGCTCCCGCAAGGCGCTGGAGCTGCTCGACCTGGTCGGTCTCGCCGACAAGGCGAAGTCCTACCCGGCGCAGCTCTCCGGCGGCCAGAAGCAGCGGGTCGGCATCGCCCGCGCCCTGGCCGGCGACCCGAAGGTACTGCTGTCCGACGAGGCCACCAGCGCCCTCGACCCGGAGACCACCCGCTCGATCCTGGCGCTGCTGCGCGACCTGAACCGGCAGCTCGGCCTGACCGTCCTGCTCATCACCCACGAGATGGACGTCGTGAAGTCGGTCTGCGACTCGGCCGCCCTCATGGAGAACGGGCGCATCGTCGAGTCCGGCACCGTCAGCGAACTCCTCGCGACCCCCGGCTCGGAACTCGCCTCGGCCCTGTTCCCGCTCGGCGGTGAGGCCTCCGGCGAGGACCGCACCGTCGTCGACGTCACCTTCCAGGGGGAGAGCGCCACCCAGCCCGTCATCTCGCAGCTCGCCCGCACCTACAACATCGACATATCGATCCTCGGCGCCGCCATCGACACCGTCGGCGGCCTCCAGGTCGGCCGGATGCGCATCGAACTGCCCGGCCGCTACGAGGACAACGTCGTGCCCATCGGCTTCCTGCGGGAAAAGGGCCTCCAGATCGACCTCCTGGGCCACGACTTTGAACCGGTGAAGGAAGGTGCCAAGTGACCTGGTCCGAGATGCAGCCCCTGCTGGAGCAGGCGTGTTGGGACACGCTCTACATGGTCGGCTGGTCCACGCTCATCGCCGTCGCCGGCGGACTGCCGCTCGGCATCCTGCTGGTCCTCACCGACCGCGGGGGCCTCCTGCAGAACCTCGCCGCCAACAAGGTCATCGGGCAGATCGTGAACATCGCCCGCTCCCTGCCGTTCATCATCCTCATGGTCGCGCTGATGGGCTTCACCCGCTCGATCACCGGTACGACCATCGGCGTCGAGGCCGCCATCGTGCCGCTCGCCGTCGGTGCCATCCCGTTCTTCGCGCGCCTGGTCGAGACGGCCGTCCGCGAAGTGGACCACGGGCTCGTCGAGGCCGTGCAGGCGATGGGTGGCAACACCTGGACCATCGTCCGCAAGGTCCTCGTCCCCGAGTCCCTGCCGTCGCTGATCTCCAGCACCACCACCACGATCGTCGCCCTCATCGGCTACTCGGCCATGGCGGGCACCGTCGGCGCCGGCGGCCTCGGCGACATCGCCATCCGCTACGGCTACCAGCGCTTCGAGACCCAGCTGATGTGGATCACCGTCGCGATCCTCGCCGTCGTCATCTCGGTCATCCAGTTCGCCGGCGACTACGCGGCCCGCTCGCTGCACCGCCGCGGCGCCCATTCGGGGCCCGCTCCCAAGCTGCGGCTGCTCAAAGCCGCTTCCTGAACTCCCCGTCCGCCCACCCGTCGCCCGACCACCACCCCGCAACGACGGCGCTTCGCGCCGCCACCCCCTGATTCCAGGGGGCGCACCACTCGCAAGGTCATGAGGAAAGGCACTTTTCGTGCGTAACACCGCCAGGATCACCACCGCCGCACTCGCCGCCGGAGCCCTCACCCTCGGGCTCAGCGCCTGCGGCGCCGACAGCTCGGACACCGACGGACCCCTGATCGTCGCCGCCAGCCCCGTCCCGCACGCCGAGATCCTCAACTTCGTCAAGGACAACCTGGCGAAGAAGGAGGGCCTCGACCTGCAGGTCAAGGAGTTCACCGACTACGTCACGCCGAACACGGCGACGCAGGACGGCTCCGTCGGCGCCAACTACTTCCAGAACAAGCCCTACCTCGACGACTTCAACAAGAAGAACGGCACCGACATCGTGCCCGTCGTCACGGTCCACCTGGAGCCGCTCGGCCTCTACTCCCACAAGGTCAAGAAGGCCGACGACCTGAAGAGCGGTGCGACCGTCGCCATCCCCAACGACACGGTCAACGAGGCCCGCGCCCTCAAGCTCCTCGCCGCCAACGGGCTCATCACCCTCAAGGCCGGCGTCGGCAACGAGGCGACCCCCTCCGACATCACCAAGAACCCCAAGAACTTCAAGTTCAAGGAGCTGGAGGCGGCCCAGACCCCCCGCTCCCTCGACGACGTGGACGCCGCCGTGGTCAACGGCAACTACGCCATCGAATCCGACCTCAAGCCCTCCAAGGACGCCCTCGTCCTGGAGTCCCCGAAGAACAACCCCTACGGCAACTTCCTCGCCGTGAAGAAGGGCAACGAGGACGACCCGCGCGTGAAGAAGCTCGCCAAGCTCCTCACCTCTGACGAGGTCAAGAAGTTCATCCAGGACAAGTACGCCGGCTCCGTGCTCGCCTCCTTCTGAGCCCACGTCCGGCACCCCGCGCACGGGGCCCTTCCCCCCATCCGGTGGGAAGGGCCCCGTGGTGCGGATCAGTGCTTTCATGCTGCATGCTGGGCAGTTCAGCATGCCCTGAAGGTTCACCGAAGGTTACGGAGCGGCGCATGACGAGCACCTTCCCCAACATCTCCATCAGCACGGAGCGGTTGGTGCTGCGTCCCCTCGACGAAGACGACGTCGCCTCCCTGGCCGCGATGATGAACGACGAACAGGTGGCGGCCTGGATCTCCGTCCCCCAGCCCTTCACCGAAAGCGGCGCCCGCACCTGGATCACCGAGTACGCCCCCACCCAGCGCACCGAGGGACACGGAATCGACTTCGCCGTCACCGAGTTCCTCACCCAGCGCCTGGTCGGCGTCATCCAGCTCGGCAAGACCAACTGGCACGTGCGCTCCGCCGAACTGTCGTACATCATCGCCCCCTGGGCACGCGGTGAGGGCTACGCCTCCGAGGCCGCCCTGGCCACCGCCCAGTGGCTCTTCGGGGACCAGAAGTTCGAGCGCATCGAACTGCGCACGGCGGCCGACAACACCGCCTCCCAGCAGGTCGCCCAGAAGATCGGCTGTATCAGCGAGGGCGTGCTGCGCAACGCCTGTATAGCCCGGGCCCGTGCCGAGGACGGCACATGGACCGACGTACGCACCGACTTCATCGTCTGGAGCCTGCTCCCCGAGGATCTCGAGGGTGTCGGCGACCAGCTCCGCGACGGCTTCACGTCCTTCGGCGACTGGAACTGACCGGAACCACCCGGCGGACGCCGGCGACGACGGCACCGGCCCTCCTCCCTTCCCCTCCACCGGGTACCCTCACGGAACCCGCCCCCGGGCTGCTCCCCACCACGCCACGCAGACGACCTGCGAGAACCCCTGGAGACTGACGACGATGGCCGACCGCGTCACGGTGATCGGCTGGGACGGTTCGCCGCTGACCGCCGCGGCGAGCGCCGCCCTGGGCGCCGCCACGCTGGTGGCCGGCGCCGCCCACCACCTGGCGCTCCCCGAGGTACCCGCCGGCGCCGAGCGCATCCGCCTCGGCAGTGTCGCCCTCGCCGCCCGCCGCATCGCCGCCCACCGCGGCACGGCCGTGGTCCTCGCCGACGGCGACCCGGGCTTCTTCGGCGTCGTACGCACCCTGCGGGCCCCCGAGTTCGGCCTCGAGGTGGAGGTCGTCCCCGCCGTCTCCTCCGTCGCCGCCGCCTTCGCCCGCGCCGGCATGCCCTGGGACGACGCACAGGTGGTCGTCGCACACCCCCGCACCCTGCGCCGCGCGGTCAACGTATGCCGCGCCCACACCAAGGTCGCGGTCCTCACCTCACCCGGCGCCGGCCCCGCCGAACTCGGCCTGCTCCTCGAAGGAGTCCACCGCTCCTTCGTCATCTGCGAGGAACTCGGCACCGCCCGCGAACGCGTCTCCGTCGTCACCTCCGACAAAGCCGCCGACCACACCTGGCGCGACCCCAACGTCGTCATCGTCCTCGGCGGCCCCGCCCGGCCGGACACGGCGGGGGAGACCGGCGGCTGGATCTCCGGCCGCGACCCGTCCGCCGGGCCGCGCGGCTGGACCCTGCCCGCCGACGCCTACGGTTCGGGCCTCGGCGAGGGTGAGAACCAGTTGCTGCGCGCCTCCCAACTCGCCCGTCTCGGGCCCCGCGTCGGCGACCTCGTGTGGGACATCGGCTGCGGCAGCGGCGCCTTCGCCGTCGAGGCGGCCCGGGCCGGCGCCGCCGTACTCGCCGTCGACAGCGACCTGAACGCCTGCGCCCGCACCGACGCCGCCGGCCGCCGCCTCGGCGTTCAGCTCCAGATCGTGCACGGCACCGCCCCGCACATCCTGGAGAACCTCCCCGAACCGGATGTCGTCCGCGTCGGCGGCGGGGGAGCGGCCGTCGTCTCGGCGGTCGCCGACCGCCGCCCGCAGCGCATCGTCACGCACGCCGCCACCCGCGACGCCGCCGAACTGATCGGCCGCGACCTGACCGAGCACGGCTACGCCGTCGAGTGCGCCCTCCTCCAGTCCGTCGAACTCGACACCAGGGCCTGGACGGAGAAGGAGCGGAGCGTCGCGTTCCTGCTCAGCGGCGTCCTGCCGAAGCGCGGCGCCTGACCCCGCGACCGTCCCCGTGATCGGTTTGTCGTACTGCGCGCGGTAGGCTGGCCGATCGCTGCACCGCACAAGGACGCCCGGCGCTTCGTCGGCCAATGTCCGGAAAACCCGCCCGTTTTGGGGTGTGTGTGGTACGGCAGAAGCGGAGGACGCGCAACGTGGCGCAGTCCACAGCGGAACCGTCGCGGATCAAGCTGCCGTGGGGGTGGTTCGGCCGCGACAATGCCAGTGAATGGCTTTGTCGCCTTTTCCGGGCGGACCGTTCGTGCCGCTGGGGACGCACGCTCGTTCTTCACTGCGGGGCGGTCGGTGCGCCGTTCCGGGCGAGCTGGTCGTAGGAGCACTAACCGATGGGCGAGGGGTACGCATGACCGACACCGGCCAGGTCCCGGGCGAGGGACTGCCGGAGAGCGCAGGCATGGTGGAGCAGCCGGACGCCCACGCGCCCGGTGCGTACCCCTACCTCTCCGAGACCACCGCCGAGGACGAAGACCTGCTGCTGTTGCCGGGCGCCCAGGGCGCCTGGGGCAACGAGGTCCCGCCGCCCGCGCCGGAGCCGGTCCAGGAGGCCGTGCACCAGCCCGGTCCGCACGAGATCTCCGGCCGCGACAGCGGCTCGGTGGACCTCGGCGGCGTCCGCCTGCCCGACCCGCCGCCGATCCCGCCCATCACCCCGCGCCGGCCCCTGCACCTCGGCCCGCCGCTGCCCGACAGCTCGGCGAGCCCCGTCCGCTCCCTCGCCGACCGCGGCCCCGCCGACGCGCCGGTACGCCAGCCGTCACCGCCCTCGGCGGGTCCCGAGTACCTCGACGGCTCCCGTACCCCCGAGGCGCCGACGCAGCCCGCCACGCCCTGGGGCGTACCGGCACCGCACCCGGCCCAGGTGAGCGCCGGGGCGGGACCTGCGGAAACGGTTGTTCCGGCAGCGGAACCGACGGACACGGCCCAGGCGGTCGCGACTCAGGTGCCGACGGAGACGAACCACACGACACCGTCGGCTCCGGCCGCACCCGCGCAGCCCGTTCACGCCGAGCAGCCCGCGGGCATGCCCTTGGCGACCGCCGAGCCCGAGCAGGTCGTCTCCGAGGCCGACGCGGCTGCTGCCGGTGACCCCGTGGTTCCCGGTGTGGGCCCGGCGGAGGGTCAGCCGGCTGCGGCCGAGGCCGGTCAGGCTCCTGTGGGTGTCCCTTTCGGTGTGAGTGTCCCGGCTCATGAGGGTGTCGGCCCGGACGGGGCCCAAGGCGTCGCCCCGGAGCAGGTCGTGGCCGCGCAGGGGGCAGACCCCGCGGTCCTGGACGTGGACGCGGCAGTGGGCCGAGTGGCTGCCGCCCAGGCCGGCCTCGGCGCTGCCGACGGTTCGCCCGGTGCGGCCGGGGCTCAGGTGGCAGAGGCTCAGGTGGCCGAGGCCGGGCACGCGACTCCCGAGCCGGCAGCGGCCGCCGCTGGCGACCCCGCCGGAGCCGGCGCCGGCCCCGACGCGGGCCAGGAGGCTGCCGCCGACGCGGGGGGCGTGGCAGCTGCGGAAGCGATCGCGCCGTCGGCATCGGAGCCGGGACCGGTCGTGAACGGCCCTGCGCAGAACGGTGAACCTGGCGGTGAGTCTCCTGAGGCTCCCGGGCCGGACGCCTCCGGCGAACAGACCCCGACGCCCGCTGCCGGGCAGCCCGTGGCACCGGCCCCTGCCCCGCCGGCCGATCAGGGCCAGGTCCCGCAGGCCGGCCAGGCTCCGCAGGCCGATCAGTCTCCGCAGGCCGGCCAGGTCCCGCAGGCCGGCCAGGCTCCGCAGGCCGATCAGGCTCCGCAGGCGGACCAGGTCCCGCATGCGGACCAGGTCCCGCAGGCCGACCAGGGCCAGGTCCCGCAGGCCGGCCAGGTCCCGGAAGCGGTCCCGTTCCCGGATGCAGCCGCTGCCCCCGAGCACGCGGCCGTCACCCCGCCCGAGCCCACCGGCGGAGAGGTCCCCGCCCAGGTGCCGGACGAGGCAACCCCAGACGCTGCCGCGCCCGCGCCCGACGCAGCGGCCCCCGCCCCGGAGACCGTTGCGCAGACGCCGACTCCGGGTGTCGCTCCCGAGGCCGCCCCATCAGGCCCGGGCGAGGCCGCCGCGCCGAGTGCGGGCGCCACCGCCTCCGAGACCGTTCTGCCGGGATCGGAGGCCAAGACCGAAGATGCTGGGCCGCAGCCGCAGCCGCAGCCGCAGCCGCAGCCACAGCAGGTAGTTGACGCCGCGCCGGCCGCGCAGGAACCCGAGGCGGCGGCTCCGCAGCCCACCCCTCCCGGCCTTGCCCCCGAGGCACCCGGCCAGATCGCCGCTGCCCAGACCCCTGAGCAGGTCGGCCCGGAGGAGACCGCTCCGTCCGCCGGGAGCGCCACCACCCCCGGCCCCGCCCCGATCGCCGAAGGTGGCGCTGCCCCGGCAGCGGAAGATGTCGTCACCCCGGCCCCGGAACCGGCAGCCCTGGCCGCCGAGCCTGCCGAGGCACCCGCCCCCGCCCCCGCCCCCGAGCCGGGCGCCACCCCGGAGGTGACCGCCCCGGCCCAGCCCCCCGCGGCAGCGGCACCCACCGAGGCCCCCGCACCCGCTCAGGCACCCGAGGCACCCGTGCCTGCCGCCACCGCCGCGGCAGCCCCCACCTCCGACGCGACAGACCCGGCCCAGGCCCCCGAGGCGGTCACGGCCGCCCCCACCACCGAGACCGTCGAGCCCGACCCCGCCTCCGACGCTCCCGCATCCACCGAGGACGTCACCGTGGTACTCCCCGCCCCGGCCGTGGACGAGCAGCCCGGACAGCCGGTACAGGGCCCGCAGCGGTCGCAGCCGGCGACGCCCGAGGCGCCGGAGCCCCCCGCACCCGCCGTCATCGTCCCGGCACCCCGCGACGGCGACGCCGAACTCGCACAGAACGCCGACGACCTGGACACCCGGGCCGCCGAACAGGAAGACCTCGCCGACCAGGAACGCCGAGAAGAGAGCGCGGCCGCAGTGGCAGAAGCCCGTCAGTCCACCGGCCCCGCGGCCCCCGGCTACGACCCCGCCGAGCGCGAGGCCGTCCTCAAGGTCATGCGTGAACGCCGTGACATCCGCAACGGCTTCCGCAGCGACCCGATCCCGCACGAGGTGCTGCTGCGCGTCCTGGAGGCCGCCCACCACGCGCCCTCCGTCGGCCACTCGCAGCCCTGGGACTTCGTCGTCATCCGCTCCGCCGACACCCGGCGCGCGATGCACGAGCTGGCCATGCGCCAGCGCGACGCCTACGCGAAGTCCCTTCCCAAGGGCCGGGCGAAGCAGTTCAAGGAACTGAAGATCGAGGCCATCCTCGACACGCCGGTGAACATCGTGGTCACCGCCGACCCGACCCGCGGCGGCCGCCACACCCTCGGCCGCCACACCCAGCCCCAGATGGCCCCGTACTCGGCCGCCCTGGCCGTGGAGAACCTCTGGCTCGCCGCCCGCGCCGAAGGCCTCGGCGTCGGCTGGGTCAGCTTCTTCGACGAGCGCGAGATGGTCCGCGCCCTCGGCCTGCCCGAGCACCTGGAGATCATCGCCTACCTGTGCGTCGGCTACGTCGACGAGTTCCCGGACGAGCCCGAGCTGTTGCAGGCCGGCTGGTCCAAGCGCCGCCCGCTGTCGTGGGTCGTGCACGAAGAGACATACGGCCGCCGTGCCCTGCCCGGAGAGGAACCCCACGACCTGCTCGCCGAGACCGTCGCGCAGATCCGCCCGCTGGACGCCAAGGCGCTCGGCGAGGCGTGGGAGCGCCAGAAGCGAATGACCAAGCCGGCCGGAGCGCTGGGCATGCTGGAGATCATCTCCGCACAGCTGTCCGGCCTGTCCCGCCAGTGCCCGCCGCCCATCCCGGAGCCCGCGGCCGTCGCGATCTTCGCGGGCGACCACGGTGTGCACGCCCAGGGCGTCACCCCCTGGCCGCAAGAGGTCACGGCCCAGATGGTGGCCAACTTCCTGGGCGGCGGCGCCGTCTGCAACGCCTTCGCCACCCAGGTCGGTGCCGAGGTCTGCATCGTGGACGTGGGCGTCGCCGCCGACCTCCCGGCCACCCCGGGCCTGCTGCCCCGCAAGATCCGCGGCGGTACGTCCGACCTGACGACCGGCCCCGCCATGACCCGCGAGGAGGCCAGGCAGGCCATCGAGGTCGGCATCGAGACCGCCCGGGATCTGGTCGCCGCCGGGAACAAGGCCCTGCTGACCGGCGAGATGGGCATCGCGAACACCACCGCGTCGGCCGCCCTGATCTCTGTCTTCACGGGTGCGGACCCGGCGGAGGTCACCGGCCGGGGCACGGGAATCAACGACGAGACCCTCGCCCGCAAGACCGAGGTCGTCCGCCGGGCCCTGGAGCTCCACCAGCCGGACCCGGCCGACCCGATCGGCGTGCTCGCCGCGATCGGCGGCTTCGAGCACGCCGCCATCGTCGGCCTGCTCCTCGGAGGCGCATCCCTGCGCACGCCGGTCATCCTGGACGGCGTCAGCGCCGGCGCCGCCGCCCTGGTCGCCCGCGCGATCGCCCCGGAGGTCCTGGCCGCGTGCATCGCGGGCCACCGCAGCGCCGAGCCGGGCCATGTCGCCGCCCTCAACAAGCTGGGCCTGCGCCCCCTGGTCGACCTCGACCTCCGGCTCGGCGAGGGCACCGGCGCCCTGCTCGCCCTGCCGCTGGTCCAGAGCACGGCCCGGGCGATGCACGAGGTGGCGACGTTCGATTCTGCAGGCGTGACGGAGAAGTAGGGCTCCACGCCGTCCCCGTGGGTCCGTGGGCGGGCGTTCCGCGGGGCGGAGCGCCCGCCCACGGACCGCCCCGGGCCGCCCACCGGTGGCACCCTCAGGTGCCCAGCCACTGGACCACCTGAGCCGCCCTCCCTCCCGCCCACTAAAATCCGCACGTCAGGGCACTGAACACCGCCGCAACAGGAGCCGCACCTCATGGCCGAACATCCCGCCTACCCCGTAGGTCTCCGCCTCACCGGCCGTCGTGTGGTCGTCCTCGGCGGCGGCCAGGTCGCCCAGCGTCGCCTCCCGGCACTGATCGCGGCGGGCGCGGACGTCCTCCTCGTGTCCCCCGAGGCGACCCCCTCGGTCGAGGCCATGGCGGACGCCGGCGAGATCACCTGGCAAAGGCGCCCGTACCAGGAGGGCGACCTCGCGGACGCCTGGTACGCCCTGATCGCCACCAGCGACACGGGGGCGAACGGCAGGGCATCGGCCGAGGCGGAGCGGCACCGCGTCTGGTGCGTCCGGTCCGACGACGCCGACCTGGCGACGGCCTGGACTCCGGCCACCGGCCACAGCGAGGGGGTCACGGTCGCCGTCCTGACCACCGACGCCAAGGGGCGCGACCCCCGCCACACCGCCGCCATCCGCGACGCGGTCGTCGAGGGCCTGCGCGACGGCACGCTGGTCGCCCCGCACCACCGCACCCGCACCCCCGGCGTCGCCCTGGTCGGCGGCGGCCCCGGCGACCCGGACCTGATCACCGTGCGCGGCCGCCGCCTGCTCGCCGAGGCGGACGTCGTCATCGCGGACCGCCTCGGCCCGCGCGATCTCCTCGCCGAACTCCCGTCCCACGTCGAGGTCATCGACGCGGCGAAGATCCCCTACGGCCGCTTCATGGCCCAGGAGGCCATCAACAACGCGCTGATCGAGCACGCGAAGCAGGGCAAGTCGGTCGTCCGCCTGAAGGGTGGCGACCCGTACGTCTTCGGCCGCGGCATGGAGGAGCTCCAGGCCCTCGCCGAGGCCGGCATCCCCTGCACGGTCGTCCCCGGAATCTCCAGCTCGATCTCGGTCCCGGGCGCGGCCGGCATCCCGGTCACCCATCGCGGGGTCGCCCACGAGTTCACCGTGGTCAGCGGCCATGTCGCGCCCGACGACGAGCGCTCCCTGGTCGACTGGCCCTCTCTGGCCCGGCTGACCGGCACACTCGTGATCCTCATGGGCGTCGACAAGATCGGAAAGATCGCCGAGACGCTGGTCACCCACGGAAAGCCGGCCGACACCCCCGTCGCCCTCGTCCAGGAGGGCACGACCGCCGCTCAGCGCCGCGTCGACGCCACTCTCGCGACGGTCGCGGAGACCGTGCGTACCGAGGACGTGAAGCCTCCGGCGGTCATCGTCATCGGCGAGGTCGTGAAGGTCGGCTCCCCGGCCTCGGCGACACATGAGTAACCCCGGGTAACCAACCCGTCCCGAGCCGTTGGCACCGCACCCAGGACAAGGCAGTATCACCCTGTGGCCGATCTCATCACCGTCGAGGATCCCGACGACCCGCGTCTGCGCGACTACACCGGCCTGACCGACGTGGAGCTGCGCCGCAAGCGCGAACCCGCCGAGGGCCTGTTCATCGCCGAGGGCGAGAAGGTCATCAGAAGGGCCAAGGAGGCGGGCTACGAGATGCGGTCCATGCTGCTCTCCGCCAAGTGGGTCGACGTCATGCGCGACGTCATCGACGAACTCCCCGCCCCGGTCTACGCCGTCAGCCCGGAGCTCGCCGAGCAGGTCACCGGCTACCACGTGCACCGTGGCGCGCTCGCCTCCATGCAGCGCAAGCCCCTGCCCACCGCCGCCGACCTCCTGCGGACCGCCCGCCGCGTCGTCATCATGGAGTCGGTCAACGACCACACCAACATCGGCGCCATCTTCCGATCGGCCGCCGCCCTCGGCATGGACGCCGTGCTGCTCTCGCCCGACTGCGCCGACCCCCTCTACCGCCGCAGCGTGAAGGTCTCCATGGGTGCGGTCTTCTCCGTCCCGTACGCCCGTCTGGACACCTGGCCCAAGGGCCTGGAGTCGGTCCGCGAGGCGGGCTTCACCCTGCTCGCCCTCACCCCCGACGAGAAGGCCCGGTCCCTCGACGAGGCCGCCCCGCACACCATGGACCGCGTCGCCCTCATGCTCGGCGCCGAGGGCGACGGCCTGTCCACCCAGGCCCTGGTCGCCGCCGACGAGTGGGTCCGCATCCCCATGTCCCACGGCGTCGACTCCCTCAACGTGGGCGCGGCCGCCGCCGTGGCCTTCTACGCCGTGGCCACCGGCCGGCACACGATCTAGGGGCGTCCGTGGAGCAGCGCGAGGCGATCGTCGCCGTGCTCCGGCGCGGCGAGCGCCTCCTCGCGATCCGGCGCGGCCCGGCCGTCGCCCGGCCCGGCTACTGGCAGCCCCTCAGCGGCAGAATCGAGCCGGGGGAGACCCAGGAGCAGGCGGTCGTCCGGGAGGTCCACGAGGAGGTCGGCCTCACCGTCGTCCCGGAGGCCAAGGTCTGGGAGTCGGAGACCGACGACCACCGTTTCCGTCTCCACTGGTGGACCGCCCGGGCCGACACCGGCGCGGTGGTCCCCGACCCGCGCGAGGTCGCCGAGACCCGCTGGGTCACCCCGGAGGAGTTCCTGGCCCTGGACCCGGTCTTCGACGGCGACCGCGAGTTCTTCGAGCGGATCCTGCCGCAGCTGTGACACCCCGCTGAAGCCGGGCGTCGCTCCACGGCCGCGGTCGCGCGACCCGGATTCCTAAGGTTCGAAGTTCCGCGGGCGGTCGTCCCGCTGGACGTGCTCCTGCCGTACGCCGCCCCCGTCGCCGCCGAGTCCCCGCGCCGGGCCCTGGCAGCCCTGCACCAGGGCGATACCGACTGCCACCAGCAATGTCACCACGACGAACACGAACAGTCGCTGCCGCAGCAGCCGCGGATTGGCGGGCCGTAGTCTGGTGCCCGTGTTCCTGGACGCCGGGCGCCCGGCACCGCTGTGCGGAGTGGGGCGTCCGCCGCTGCCCGACCGCGTCCCGTCGCGCCCGGTGGGCGTCGGCCGCGGCCCCGACCGCGAGGGGGTGCCGCCCCGCGAGGCACCGGGCCCGCGCATCGGGGGCCTGCCGCGGCTTCCGCTCCCCGTCGACCGGTTCCCGCCCCCGGTCGCCCGGGCTCCGCCCCGCGCCCCCGTCCCGCTCTGCGAAGCCGTACCGTCCGGCGAGGCATGGCCGTCCCGGGAGGGGGCGGAACCCCGGGGCGGGGGAGTGCCCCGACCCCGCTGCGCTCCGGTACCTTGCTGCCCCTGCGGACGCCGGGCCCGCTCGGGGTAGGTGTCGACGGGCCGGTCGCTGTCGGCACCGCGCGGCGCGGGCGGCCGGACGCCGGCGAGGTCCTGCGACTCCCGGGCCGCGATCTCCTTCAGCCGCAACGACAGTTGGAGTGTGCTGGGCCGCTCCTCGGGGTCCTTCGCCAGACACGCCCGGACGAGCGGAGCCAGCGCGTCGGGTACGCCGTGCAGCTGCGGCTCCTCGTGCACCACGCGGTACAGCATCACCTCGGAACTGCCGTGCCCGAAGGGCGAGTCGCCCATCGAGGAGTACGCGAGCGTGGCACCGAGCGAGAACACGTCCGTGGCCGGTGTGACGGCGGCACCGCGCACCTGCTCCGGCGCGAGGAAGCCGGGCGAGCCGACCGCCGTGCCCACATGGGTGAGCGTCGAGGCGCCGGTGGCCCAGGCGATGCCGAAGTCGATGATCCGCGGCCCCTTCGGGGACAGCAGGATGTTGGACGGCTTCAGGTCCCGGTGCACCACCCCGGCCTCGTGCACCGCGACCAGACCCTCCGAAAGGGCGGCACCGACGGCCGCGACATCGGCCGCGCAGAGCGGCCCCTCGGCCGCGACCTTGTCGTGCAGCGAAGGGCCGGGTACGTACTGCGTGGCGAACCAGGGGCGGTCCGCGTCGAGGTCGGCGGCCACCAGCCGGGCCGTGCAGCCACCACGGATCCGCCGGGCCGCCGAGACCTCACGGGCGAACCGGGAGCGGAACTCCTGGTCCTCCGCCAGGTCGGGACGGATGACCTTGAGCGCGACCCGCTGCCCCTTCTTGTCGGAGCCCAGGTAGACCACGCCCATCCCGCCCGCGCCGAGCCGTCTGTGAAGCTTGAACGAGCCGACGACGCGCGGGTCCTCGCGCCTCAGGCGCATCATCGCCATGTTCATCCCCGCTGCCCGGTCCTGTGACGAGCCACAGCTTACGTTTCCGCGGCCGCCCGCGCGCAGAGGCCGCGCCCTCTCAGCGTGATGGATTGTCAGTGGTGGGTGGGAGACTTGAAGGGTGGTCAGGGAGGGCGCGAAGAGGCGGACTTCGCGTGTGGAGTGATCCCAACCACCCGTCGCAGAAGGGGGATTGGTCCTGTGAAGGGTGATCGTGTGGAGATAGTCGTGGACGCGGGTGACACGACGCGCACGTATGAGGTCGTGGCGAGCAGGGCGGGCCGCAGGGTGGAGACAGCGGTACGCCGGGGTGTCGTGGAAGTGAGCGAAGTCACCCGTACCGGGGCGGTCGTGCGTACCGCCCGCTTCATGGCGAATCGGGTGCTGGCCCTGGTGGAACAGCCCGTTCCGCGGGAGGAGAGCTCGGACAGAGCGGGATGATCCAGGCGTCCCGTCGGGGAAGTCCCTGAGACCCGCGCCCCCGTCTCCACCCAGGGGAGTACATCGCAGGTGGCGGCTCATCCTCGGGGAGGCCCGGCAATCGGTACGAGGGCATGACGCCGGCGGAGGGCCGGACGCCTAGATTTGAGGTCAAGCGGCGGGTGGCAGCACTCGTCCCCCGAGGTCAGACGCCCGCCGCTGCCAACGACAACCGATACGGTCAGGAGAGGGACCATGGCCCAGACGGCACCGCGGACACTGCTCCGCGAGGAGGGACGCAAGGCGTACGCCGCCGTGTTCCGCCCCCGCCGCCAGGGTCGTCGCCACCCGCTGGTGGCGACGCTGATGGCCCTTCCCCTGGCGGTCCTGCTCCTCCTCGTCTTCGACGGGTGGGAGACAGTGGCCACACAGGCGTCGTCCGTGGGAGAGATGCTGGGGCGCTGAGCGGCGACCCCAGGCCCGGAAGAGCGGTCCGGGCGGGGACATCACACCCATGAAACCCCGTGGGGACGGGGGTGCGGCGGACGGCACAGATGCCGGCGCAGCTGGGGAGCTGCGCCGGCATTGCTTTTCCTTCCGCCGGCGGCACCCGCCTCCGCTACGGGCATGCGTGCGGCCGGCAGCGGCACCGACGGGCGCCGCGGCGCCCCGCTCCACCGGGCTACGCCCCACTCCCGACACCGAGCACCCCATGCCGGCAGTTCCCGACACTGCGCACCGATGCCGAGTTCCTCACGCCGAGCACCTGACGCCGGCAGGCCGTCCTGGCACCGAGCACCCGATGCCGACAGTTCCTGACGCCGCGCATCCCACCGCGCGTACCCTCGCCCCGTGACCCCCGCCCCACTCCTGCGCGCGCTCGCCGCCAGGGTCCGAGTCGCCGCCCACGCGCGCTCGTCGGCCTGCTCCTGCGGCGCAGCCACGCTCGCGGACCGCCCCGACGGCATCGTCGTACGCCACGCGGACACCGTCGCCAAGGCCCACCCACCGGAGAGCGACCCGGCCGAACTCGCCGGCCGCCTCACCCTGGCCACCCACCTCCCCGGCATCCTCCTGCCCCCACTCGACCCCACCCCGCTCGCCCTGCACGGCCGCCTCGTGACGTTCTGGCCGTACGGCGCCCCCGTGGATCCCGGCGACCCGGACGCCGCCCCTTGGGAAGCCGCCGCCACCCTCCTCGCCCGCCTCCACCGCACTCCGGCCCCGCCGGGCCTGCCCCCCATGCGTGGCCCTGCGAAGGCGGCCCGAGCGATGGCCCGGCTCCGCGAGGCCGGCCCGCACCCCGCGGCCGCCCCCGTCCTGCGCGCCTGGGCCACCCTCCCGCCCTGGGCCCGGGCCGAGGCCCCGATGCCGGACACCGGCACCCTCTGCCACGGCGACCTCCACCTCGGCCAGCTCGTACGCCGCCCCGCCCCCGACGGCCCCTGGCTGCTGATAGACGTGGACGACCTCGGCACCGGCGTCCCCGCCTGGGACCTCGCCCGCCCCGCCGCCTGGTACGCCTGCGGCCTGCTCCCGCCCGAGGAATGGACCCGGTTCCTCACCGCCTACCGCGAGGCCGGCGGTCCCGCCGTCCCGGTCCAGGGCGATCCGTGGCCCGCTCTCGACACCGCCGCCCGCGCCCTCACTGCGCAGACCGCGGCCCGGGCCGTCGCCAAGGCGGTCGCGGCCGGGCGCCCGCTGGACGAGGTGGAGCAGTCGGTCGTGGACGCCTGTGACCGAATGGCTACCGTCCCGCCACAGTTGGCGCAGGAGCACACGAAGTAGGGTGCAACCGACGGCAGCGGGACAGAGTCTGTCCTGGCGAGATGTGAAGCAGGACCGACCGGCGAGGAGTTGAACGACCATGCAGTGTCCGAAGTGCCGTGCGCCGATGCACACGTACAACCGCAACGGTGTCCAGATCGAGCAGTGCAGCGGCTGCCGCGGGATCTTTCTCGACTACGGCGAGCTGGAGTCGCTGACCCGCCTGGAGGCGCAGTGGTCCCAGCCTGCCCCGCCGCCCCCGCCCGCCCCGCAGGCCTACCCCGCCCCGCCGGCTCCCGCCTGGGGCGCTCCGCACGGCGGCCACGGTCATCACGGCCACCACCGCAGCAAGAGCTTCGGCCACATGCTGTTCTCGTCCTGACGCGTCGCAGAACGACGTCGCGCAACGCAAGGAGCCCCCGGCCGCGAACGGCCGGGGGCTCCTGTGTGATGTGGACGATACTGGGATTGAACCAGTGACCTCTTCCGTGTCAGGGAAGCGCTCTCCCGCTGAGCTAATCGTCCTCGGGGCCATGCATACGGAGTGCATCCGTTCATGGGCACTGCGTGCGCGATACTGGGATTGAACCAGTGACCTCTTCCGTGTCAGGGAAGCGCTCTCCCGCTGAGCTAATCGCGCGGGTGGGATCTTGAGGGATCCAGTGGACGATACTGGGATTGAACCAGTGACCTCTTCCGTGTCAGGGAAGCGCTCTCCCGCTGAGCTAATCGTCCTTGGAGGTGGAGACGGGATTTGAACCCGTGTAGACGGCTTTGCAGGCCGTTGCCTCGCCTCTCGGCCACTCCACCAGGAGTGTAGGGGACCGGGATCCCCCTCTTCCTTCGAGCGGACGACGAGGTTCGAACTCGCGACCTCAACCTTGGCAAGGTTGCGCTCTACCAACTGAGCTACGTCCGCCTGTCGTTTTCGGTCCGCTCTCGCGGCCCGGCGACGAGTTGAACTCTAGCGGATTCCGGGGCCAGTACAAAAACGCGTTTGTGCAGCGTGCTGCGCTTCACCTGCTCAACGAGGTCACAGGGCCGCCCGACGGGACATCCCCCGGCCACCCGCGAGACACCCGCCATAGACTCGACTGCGTGCTCGACCTCCCTCCTCTCGCCCGCTTCGGCGACCGCGTCGCCACCGGGCTCCTCGATGTCACCGACGACCCCGAAGCCCTGGAGTCCAGCGGCTTCTGGGCCGTCTGCGCGGACTTCGAGGGCCGTCTGACCTGCGCCCGCTTCGCGGAGGTCCGGACGGCGGACGTGCCCGTTCCCGCGCCCGGTGCATGGCGCGGCCCCGCGCCCGGTGACTGGACGTCCTCGCTCGATCGCGCCGCGTACACGGCCGGGGTGCGGCGGATCCGCGAGCACATCGCGGCCGGCGAGGTCTACCAGGCGAATCTGTGCCGCGTGCTGTCGGCGCCCGTCCAGCCCGGCGCCGACGTGGACGCCCTCACGGCGCTGCTCGCCCGCGGCAACCCGGCACCGTATGCGGGAACGATTCGCCTGCCCGGACACGGCGTGGAGATCGCCACCGCCTCTCCCGAACTGTTCCTGCGGCGCGAAGGCCGGATCGTCGAGTCCGGGCCGATCAAGGGCACCGGCAGGACGGAGGCGGACCTGCTGGAGAAGGACTACGCCGAGAACGTGATGATCGTGGACCTCGTCCGCAACGACATCGGGCGGGTGTGCGCCACGGGCAGTGTCACGGTGCCCGACCTGTGCGCCGTCGAGAAGCACCCCGGGCTGGTCCACCTCGTCTCGACGGTCCGCGGCGAGCTGGGCCACGGGGCCGGCTGGGCCGAGCTGATCGGCGCCGCCTTCCCTCCGGGGTCGGTCACCGGCGCGCCCAAGTCCAGCGCCCTGCGGATCATCGACACGCTGGAGACGGCGCCCAGAGGGCCGTACTGCGGCGGGATCGGCTGGGTCGACGCCGACCGGGGGGCAGGAGAGCTGGCCGTCGGCATCCGCACCTTCTGGATCGACCGGGCCGAGGGCGTACTGCGCTTCGGAACCGGTGCCGGCATCACCTGGGGTTCCGATCCCGAGGCGGAGTGGCGGGAGACCGAGCTGAAGGCGTCCCGGCTGCTCGCGATAGCGTCGGGAGCGTACGAGGTGAGTGGAGAGGACCTGCGGGAGGACCTGACGTGAAGATCTGGCTCGACGGCGGACTGCAGGACATCGAGTCCGCCCGCGTCTCCGTCTTCGACCACGGCCTGACCGTGGGCGACGGCATCTTCGAGACGGTGAAGGCCGTGCACGGCCGGCCGTTCGCCCTCACCCGGCACCTCGACCGGCTGACCCGGTCCGCGCGCGGCCTGGGCCTGCCGGACCCGGACCACGACGAGGTGCGCCGCGCCTGCGCCGCGGTCCTCGATGCCAACCCCGTGCCGCTCGGCCGTCTCCGCATCACCTTCACCGGCGGCCACGGCCCCCTCGGCTCCGACCGCGGTGAGCACGGCCCGACCCTCGTCGTCGCCCTCGGCGAGACGACCCGCCGCCCCGACTCCACCGCCGTGATCACCGTGCCCTGGACCCGCAACGAGCGCGGCGCCCTCACCGGCCTGAAGACCACCTCGTACGCCGAGAACGTGGTCGCTCTCGCCCGGGCCCGCGAACAGGGCGCCTCCGAGGCCCTGTTCGCCAACACGGTGGGACAGCTGTGCGAGGGCACCGGGTCGAACGTCTTCGTCGTCCTCGACGGCGAGATCCACACTCCGCCGGTCGCCTCGGGCTGCCTCGCGGGCATCACCCGCGCGCTGGCGGTCGAATGGACCGGCGCGAAGGAGACCGACCTGCCGCTGGACGTCCTGGAGCGGGCCGAGGAGATCTTCCTGACGTCCACCCTGCGGGACGTGCAGGCCGTGCACCGCGTCGACGACCGTGAGCTGCCCGGCGCGCCCGGCCCGGTGACCGTCAAGGCCATGCGGACATTCGAGGAGCGGGCCGGGAACGACCTCGACCCCTGACAGCCTCCGGAAATTCGGCTGAACAGGGCCCTGGTTGCGGGTAGAACACCCCTGATGACCACGACCCTGCGGCCGACCGAGCCGCTTCAGCAGAACGCCGACGGGACGCGCTCACGCCACTACCAGGTGTGCGTGAACAGCCGTCCCGTGGGGGCGATACACCTCGGCACGCATCCCGTGTTCGGCGGGGCGGTGGCCCGGATCATGAAGCTGCACATCGACGAACCGGACCGCAGGCGGGGCCGGGGCACGGTCGCCGCGCTCGCCGCGGAGGAGGTGGTGCGCGGCTGGGGGTGCCGCCGCATCGAGGCGGCGGTCCCTGCCACGTCCGAGGCGGGCCTCCGGCTCGCCACGGCGCTCGGTTACGTCGTCCGCAACCGCGGCATGGAGAAGCAGCTCGGCGACACCCCGCCGGAGCTGCCCGAAGGCAGCCGTGCCCGGCCCATGACCGAGGCCGAGTTCGGCCCTTGGCTGGAGAAGGGCAAGGAGCACTACGCGCGCGGCTGGATCGAGCGAGGCGTCCCGGAGGCCGAGGCCCGGGCCAAGTCGGAGCGCGACCACGCCACTCTGCTGCCCGACGGCCCTGCCACCCCCGGCATGCTGATCAGCGTCGTCGAGCACCTGGGGACACCGGTGGGCACGCTGTGGCTGGCGGTGCGCGCGGACAACGCCTTCGTCTTCGACGTCGAGACCGACGCCGCCCACCGCGGAAAGGGCCACGGCCGCACCCTGATGCTGCTGGCCGAGGCTCAGACGATCGCGGAGGGCAGGCGGACCCTCGGTCTCAACGTCTTCGCCGGCAACACCCCGGCCGAGCGGCTGTATACGTCGCTCGGCTACGAGACCGAGCAGTACGCCATGTACAAACCGCTGCTCTAGCGCCGCGGCAGACAACGTTCGCCCCGTCGCGACGCCCGGCACCTCTCGCCGCACCGTCCGAAGGCCCGAGCGCGCCCAGCTCGAGGGCTTCCGGCCGGCACTTCCCCGGCCTGCGGCCGGGGGCCCGGAGCACGCACCGGACGCCGCTCCTCGACGGGCAAACGTTGGCTGCCGCGACACCAGCGGCCCGGGAGCCGGGAGCGGGGCGAGGAAGTCAGTGTTCCTGCCCGGCCAGCAGCCGGTCCGCGATCTCCTCGATCCGCTCGCGCAGCCCCTCCTGGCTCTTGCCGCCGTCGAGCCGCTCACCGCCGATGACGTACGTCGGGGTGCCGGTCACGCCGATCGCCTTGCCCTCGGCCTGGTCGGCGTCCACGATCAGGATGTGCCGGCCGTCGACCAGCGCGGTGTCGAACTCCTCGGCGTCCAGGTCCAGTTCGCGGGCCACCTCGACCAGGAAGGGTTCCCCCTCACGGGCCAGTTCCTCGACCCGCCCCAGCAGGGCCTCCACGTACGGCCACCCCCGGCCCTGCTCCCACGCCTCCTCCGCTGCCTGGGCGGCGGCGAAGGCGTGCTTGTTCTTCTCCAGCGGGAAGTGCCGCAGCCGCAGCTCCAGACGGTCGCCGTAGCGGGCGCGCAGGGCACGGAGATCGTTCAGCGCGGTACGGCAGTCCGGGCACTGGAGGTCGCACCAGACCTCGAGGACGGGGGCCGTGGAACGGTCGGAGGAGTCACTCATACCGACAGTCTTCCAGCAGGTGCGACCGGGAGCGCAGCCCGCATCGGCACCTGCGGAGGAGGAGACCCGGAGATGTCCCTGATGTCGGGCCCGGAGCATGGCCCGCCGGGGTGCGGCGGGTGCAGGATGGAGGGGACGAAGTGTTGTGACCCGACCGCGCCACGCCTGGAGGACCGGATGATTGCCGAGACCGTCTGCTCCGCCGTGTCCGCGGCAGGCCTGGGCATTGCGGTCGTCACGGCGTACCGCAAGCGCTACCTCGCGGCGGTCCGTATCGCGGCCTACTCCCTCGTCCCGATCGGCCTGGTGATGACCGGGATCGTCGAGTGGCTGGCCGACACCGCGTTCAGTCCGACGGCCTGGGCCGGGTTCGGGGTGCTCGGCGTCGCGTGGGTGCTCTTCATGACCACACGAGTCGTGGAGCGCCGCCGTGGCGGCACCCGTAAGGAGCGCAGGGCCGCGGCCCGGGCGGCCGAGCGGCCCGACGCGGTGGCACCCGCCTCGGCGCCCTCCCTGGGCCAGGGCTCCCGCCCGGCGGCCCGGCCCGCGTCGGCGTCCCGCGGCGAGGACGACTTCAGCGACATCGAGGCCATCCTCAAGAAGCACGGCATATGACGGCCACCCGGCCGGCGGCTGAATCGTCACAGTGAGTCCGCTGACGCGCGGAAGTGATCACAACCCGAACGGGACCTCGCGGAATCGGCGCACTCCCGCACGGAACGAGCGCACTGATCGCGTTCGGCCGGGCGGCTGCGTCATCATCGCCGCGAGATGCTGGACACGACGAAACAGAGCGACCCCGCACCGCCGCAGGACGAGCCATGTCCTGAGCGGGACGAGCCCTTTCTCCCACAGGACGAGCCACGTCCTCGGCAGGACGAGCCGCGCGGTTGCCTCTTCGCCCTCTCCCAGCCACCGCTGATGATCTTCCTGGCGGTGATCGGGAGCCTGCTGCTCATGGCCTCGTTGCACGATCTGCTGTTGCTGTGAGCCTGACCCGCGGTACCCGGCGCCACCCGCCGGGGCCGTGTCGGCATCGACGACCTCCACATGGGCCCCCTCGGCACCGACGATCTCCACAGCCACCGGGCCGGCGACGGCTGTCAGCCCGCGGCCTCCTTGCGGCGCGCGCGATAGGCGGCCACGTGCAGGCGGTTTCCGCAGGTGCGGCTGTCGCAGTAGCGCCGCGAGCGGTTGCGGGACAGGTCGACGAAGGCGCGCCGGCAGTCGGGCGCTTCACAGCGCCGCAGCCGCTCCTGCTCCCCGGCGACGACGAAGAACGCCAGCGCCATCCCGCAGTCGGCGGCCAGGTGATCGGCGACGGAGGCACCGGGGGCGAAGTAGTGCACATGCCAGTCGTAGCCGTCGTGGTCCGTGAGCCGGGGCGTGGTGCCGGCGGCCGCGACCAGCTCGTTGATCTGGCCGGCCGCGGCCCGGGCGTCCGGGGCGGCGAACACGGCGGCGAAGCGTTCGCGGATCTTGCGCACCGCGGCGAGGTCGAACTCCGAGAGCACCCCGACATCGCTGATCTCGTGGTTCCGCACGAAGTCCGTGAGGGTCGCCACGTCCGGCAGCCCGTCCGACGCCGTGTCGTCCTCCGGTGCGGTGTTCACCAGATCGACCACGGTGTCGAGGGCGCACCGGGTGTCGTGGGTGATCAGCACGATTCGCTCCCTGGCCTGAGGGTCGGGCGGGCGCCCGCCGATGCTGGCCGATGGTAACGGCTCCACCACCGCCGGACCCTCCACATGCCCGCACATGGCTTCGAATACAACGCCGCAGGGCCCGCGGGGGTTCCCGAGCGGTGCGGGCGAGCGGCGGAGGGGCGCACACGCTGACCGGCGCCGTACCGCGTGAGCCGCGGTATCGGCGCCGGTGTCATCCCGTATGCGGTTGTCCGGGCCCGAGCCGTCTCCCCGAGTCGACGGCGCCGGGCGGCTTTGTGGGGGTCTCGCTCTAGCTTTCCGCCAGGATGTGCGAGAGCTCCTGGTCGAGGTCGAAGTGCCGGTGTTCCGTGCCGGGCGGCACGGCGGCGTCGGTCCGCTTCAGGAAGGACTCCAGGGCCCGTGCCGGGGCCTCCAGCAGGGCCTCGCCCTCCGGCGAGCTCAGGGCGATGCACACGACGCCCTGGCCGTGACTGCGCGACGGCCAGACGCGGACGTCGCCGGTGCCCGTAGGGCGGTGAAGTCCCTCGGCGAGGAGGTCGCGGGCGAACACCCACTCGACGGTTTCCTCGGCTCCGGTGTGGAAGGTGGCGTGCACGGCGTAGGGGTCGGCCGTGTCGTACCGCAGGCCTGCGGGGACAGGCAGGGAGGACTCGCTCGACACAACGAGGCGCAGGTGCAGCTCGCAGCTGACCGTGGTGTTCATAAGCGCCAGGGCCTTTCGCTCAGTGTGCGCTCGGGGATTCGCACGTCGGCGAAATCGACATGCCACCTACGGTGCCGTTGTAAACCCCTCTGAGTGTTTTGCGTGCCTTTACGTAACTCTTCCGGCCGAGAGATCGTTCGCGTCGTGCGTCCATTCCGGTGACTGGTTTCGCTCGGGTAGTGTTCGGCCGTATGAATACGGGGAGTAACGAGCCGGGCGAGGTGGCCGTGGCGTCGGACGGGACGGGGCCGGGCGAGGTGCACGGCGAGCAGGACCGCGGGCTCGGCTCGCGGGCGCCGGAATTCATCAAGGCGCGCCGGGCGCTGCACGTGAGCTGGCAGGTCGGTGTTTTCATCATCGGGCTCGCGGTCGTGGTGGCCGGCATCATCATGCTGCCCCTTCCCGGGCCGGGCTGGGTCGTGATCTTCGGCGGCATGGCGATCTGGGCGACGGAGTTCGTCTGGGCCCAGCTGGTGCTCCGCTGGACCAAGCGGAAGGTCACCGAGGCGGCCCAGCGTGCCCTCGATCCCAAGGTGCGGCGCCGCAACATCATCCTGACGTCGATCGGGCTGGTGATCGTGGGCGTGCTGGTCGGCTTCTACCTGTGGAAGTTCGGCATCACGATGCCGTGGAAGATCAAGGACCAGTGAGCGTCACAGGCACCCCCTGACATGGGGTAATGTTCTTCCTGCGTCCGGGCGATTAGCTCAGTGGGAGAGCGCTTCGTTCACACCGAAGAGGTCACTGGTTCGAACCCAGTATCGCCCACCCGGACCGGCAGCCCACCTGCGATGACGCAGGTGGGCTGCCGTTGTTGTGTCTGCGGGGCATCGTCGGGCCTCCGGGTCGAGGGGCGGAGTCGCGAGATTGCTGACGGAAGCCTTGCCCGCGGCGGTCAGTGCCGTCCGGAGGCGTGGCCGGAACGTCGCCCTCGCCGATGATCGCTCGGCAGGGTGCCGCGCGCGCCTCCAGGTCCCCCTGGTGACAGGGAGGCCCCCCGCTGAGGGCTGTCGCATCCTCCGTCGGACGGGGGCTCCGGCAAGCCGCGGGGGAGCGGTCGGCCCCCGGGCGCCGCGCTCAGCCCGGCCCGGCGGCCACAACGACTCGGCAGGGACATGGCCGAGTGGGGGAGCGGCCGGTCCCGGGCGCCACGCTCAGCCCGGCCCGGCGGCCACAACGACTCGGCAGGGACGTGGCCGGAAAGGGCCCCCACTCCCGCACCCTCGGTCCGTCGGCCCGGCGTCGCTTTTCGGTCGCGCCCGAAAGCGGACCGGATCGCCCCTCCGTGTTCGGCGCCTCGGTCACATCGTCGTCACCAGCGATGTCGCCCGACCCGGTCCAAGGCCTCACCTGCACGGTCCGCTCCGGCGCCCACCGCCTCGGTAAGAAATTCTTGTCCGAATCATTGACGCACTCTCAGCCCCTCCGTACCTTGTGCCAGCAAGCGCTTACTTGAAACGATTCATGCGAGCGGGACGACGTGCGGGGAGGTCCAACCGTGGTGAACGGCAGGAATGTTGAGAGACGTACGATCCTGAAGGCGGCCGGAGCCACGGCGGCCACGCTGGGGCTGGCCGCGACGACCGGCTGCGGTGGTGACGGAGGGGCCTCCGCGGACGGGACGGTGACGATCCGTTACGCGTGGTGGGGTGCGGAGGACCGCGCCGAGAGAATCAACAAGACGATCGCCCTCTTCGAGAAGAAGTATCCGAAGATCAAGGTGAAAACGGACTTCCAGCCTTATCTCGACTTCTGGAAGAAGTTCAACACCCAGGCCTCCGGCGGGAATCCGCCGGACGTGTTCCAGAATGCCATCGGCTTCCTCCGGAAATACGACGCGAAGAACGTGCTGCTCGATCTCGGCGAGCAGGTCGAGGCCGGCAACCTGCGGATGGACGGATTCCGCGCGGGCCTCGAGAAGTTCGGTGAGATCGACGGCAAGCTCCTCGGCGTTCCGGTCGGTTCGAACTCCATGGCCCTGGTCATCGACAAGCCCGTCTACACGCGGGCCGGGGTGAAGCCGGAGCAGGGCTGGACCTGGGACGACTACCACGCGGCGATGAAGAAGATCCGTGACAAGACGGGACGTGCCGGTGACACCGGCCCGTACAACGTCATGTACCTCTACGACCTCTACCTGCGCCAGAACGGCAAGGCGTTCTTCACCGAGGACGCGCTCGGCTTCACCGAGGCGGATCTGACGGACTGGTGGACGAAGGCCGAGGAAGGCGTCGAGGACGGCAGCTACGCCAACCAGAAGAAGGTCGCCCAGATCAAGCCCAAGTCGGCGGTCGCCGGGGAGATCTCCGGCGGTGAGTTCACCTGGGACAACTTCACCGTCCGCTACACCTCCGAGGGCAAGAGCGAGTACGGCCTGGCCCCCATCCCGACCACGGACGGCAAGAAGACCGGCCAGTACCTCGGCTCCCTCATGCTGAGCGCATCCAAGCGCACCCAGCACCCCAAGGAAGTCGCCCAGTTCATCGACTTCATGGTGCACGATCCCGAGGTCGCCAAGATCATGGGCTACGACCGCGGCGTGCCCGCGACACAGGCGCAGTACGACGCGTACAAGCCGACCGACGAGGTCAACAAGGCGATCGCCGCCTACGAGGAGTCCCTCGTCGAGGCGGGCGTTCTGGAGCCCATCACCCCGCACCCGAACGGCGCGGACGTCTGCGAGGCCGCCTTCCTGCGCATCGGCGAGGAGCTCGGCCTGGGCAAGCGCTCGGTGGGCGAGGCCGTCAAGCAGTTCTTCACCGAGTCGAAGACGGCTCTCGGCACCTGATGGGAACCACCGTGACACACGCCCCTGCGATGGAGGGCCTGTCCCAGGACTCCGAGCCGCGGCACGGTCCGGTGACGCCCGAGCGCCCCGCCGCCCTCAAGCGGCGGCGGCGCCGGGAGAACCTGGCCGGCTATCTCTTCATGTCCCCGTGGATCGCCGGGTTCCTGCTGCTCACCGCGGGCCCGATGATCGCCTCGCTCTACTACGCCTTCACCGACTACAACCTCTTCGACGCCCCCCGGTGGATCGGCCTCGACAACTTCTCCGAGATGTTCGGCGATCCGCGCTGGCGCCACTCGGTGCAGGTGACGCTCTGGTACGTCGCCGTGGGTACGCCGCTCAAGCTGATCGCCGCCCTCGGCGTGGCCCTGCTGCTCGCCCAGAGCCGGCGCGGGCAGGCCTTCTACCGGGCCGCCTTCTACGCGCCGTCGCTCATCGGTGCGAGCGTCTCCGTCGCGATCGTGTGGAAGGCGATCTTCTCGGACGACGCGATCGTCGACCGTACCCAGAAGATCTTCGGCATCGACGTCGGCGGCTGGACCGGCGACCCGGACATGATCATCTACAGCCTGGTGGCGCTCACCGTCTGGCAGTTCGGCGCCCCCATGGTCATCTTCCTGGCCGGCCTCAAGCAGGTCCCGCGCGAGCTGTACGAGGCGGCCGAGGTCGACGGGGCGGGCAAGCTGCGGCGGTTCTGGAACATCACGCTGCCGATGATCTCCCCGGTCCTCTTCTTCAACGTGCTGCTGGAGACGATCCACTCCTTCCAGATCTTCAGTTCGGCGTACATCGTCGGCGGCGGCGCCGGAGGCAACGCCTGCGGTCCGGCCGACGGGTCGATGGTCTACACCTGCTACCTCTACGTCCAGGGCTTCGAGAACAGCCGCATGGGTCTGGCCTCCGCGATGGCCTGGCTCCTGCTCATCGCGGTCGCCCTGGTGACGGCGGTGCTGTTCTGGTCCCAGAAGCGCTGGGTGCACTACGAGGAGGGCGCCCGATGAGTGCGCAGGCCACCGACGCCAAGGCCACAACCGCAGCCGGAGCGCTCCGGCACAAGCTGCCCGGCTCCCTCGCCTGGCACATCGGCTCCCTGCTGATCCTCGCGGTGATCCTCTATCCCGTGTTCTGGGTCGTCGGCGGGTCCTTCAAGAAGAGCGAGGACATCGTCGGCAGCCTGGACCTGTTCCCGGGCGACCCGGTCATCGCCAACTACACGAGCCTCGCCGACGGCATCGCCGACATCTCGATCTCCACGTTCTTCTTCAACTCGCTCTTCCTCGCGGTGGGTTCCGTGATCGGGGTCCTGGTGTCCTGCTCGCTCACGGCGTACGCCTTCGCGAGGATCCGGTTCGCGGGCCGCAATCTGCTGTTCACCCTGATGATCGGCACGCTCCTGCTGCCGTACCACGTGCTGCTGATCCCGCAGTACGTGCTGTTCCGCAACCTGGAGCTGATCAACACCTACACGCCGCTGCTGCTCGGGAAGTACCTGGCCATCGAGGCGTTCTTCGTCTTCCTGATGGTGCAGTTCATGCGCAACATGCCCAAGGAGCTGGACGAGGCGGCCCGCCTCGACGGCTGCGGGCACGTCCGGATCTACTGGTCGATCGTGCTGCCGCTGAGCCGGCCGGCCCTGATCACCAGCGCGATCTTCACCTTCATCAACTCCTGGAACGACTTCATGGGCCCGCTGATCTACCTCAACGAGCCCGACAAGTACACGGTCTCGCTCGGCCTGAAGATGTTCGTCGACCAGGAAGGGCTGGCCAACTACGGCGGCATGATCGCCATGTCGCTGGTCGCGCTGCTGCCGGTACTCGCCTTCTTCCTCGCTTTCCAGCGCTATCTCATCGACGGCATGGCCACGTCGGGGCTGAAGGGCTGAGGCGGGCATGGCCGGGACACGGGTGAAGGCACGGGGGGAGTCGGTGTTCGCCAATGGGGCGTCCCCTGCTCGAGCGGAGTCGAGAGCTTGGGGAAGGTTCGCGGTGTTCGCCGAGTGTCTGCTGACGGGCGTGTGGATCGCGGTGGCCTCACTGGGAGTCGTCACCTACCCCGCCGCGTTCGCGGCCGGGGCGCGGCATCTGCGGCGTCGCACCGCCCATGAGGGCGGAGGCCGGCGGGAGTTCGTCGCCGACTTCCGCGCGGCCCTGCGCGGCGGGTGGCTCGCCGGGCTCGCCGGGTGGGCGGCGGTGGCCGCGGTCTGGGTGGACGTGCAGGCGGCGCGGGCGGGGATACCCGGCGGACCGCTCGTGGGGGCCGTGGGAGTCGTCGCGCTGATCGGGCTCGTCGTCGCCGGCCTGCGTGCGGCGGCGGTCTGGGCGCCCGGAGCGCGCTGGCGCACGCTGCTGGCCGAAGCCGGGCGGCGCACGGTGCTCGATCCGGCCGGGTCCTTCCTGATCGTCGGCGGACTGGCCGTGGTGGCGGCGTCCGCTTGGTTCTCCGCACCGCTGGCAGCCCCTGTCCTCGGGGCCGTCGCGGCGGCGGCCGTCGCCGTGGAGGAGCGCTACCGGCACCGCTGAGCGGCGGTGCCTTTCTTCCAGGTCGGCGCCCAGACGCCGCACCTCTCCCTGTCATGCCCCTGACCAGCGTACGGAACCGCTTCCCGCACGGACAAGGAAAGGCAGCATCGCCATGTCTCCCATCCCCCGCAGGTCCCTCCTCAAGGCGGCCGCCGTCACCGGAGCCGCCGCCCAGTTCAGCTGGGCGCTGGGAGCCCGGGACGCCCAGGCCGCGCCCGGAGCCGAACCCGCCGACGCGGACCCGGTGACCCTGGACTGGCTGGAGGACGGCGGCCTCGGCGCCGCACCCGGCTCCACCGTCGGCGTGCCCTGGCCGAAGGGCGCCTACCGGAAGGACCAGACCTTCGCGCTGACGGACGCCGACGGCAAGTCCGTCCCCGTGCAGTCCTGGCCGATCGCCTACTGGCCCGACGGCTCCCTGAAGTGGACCGCGCACGCGGTCGCCTCGGGCGACGGCAAGCTCACCCTCGCCGCCGGGACGCCCGCCGCACCCGAGAAGAAGGTCACCGTCGAGAAGCGCGGCGGCACCATCGGCATCTCGACCGGCGTCATCACCGCGAAGATCGCCACGTCCGGCTCCACGATCGTCAAGTCCGTCACCCGCGGCTCCACCGAGATCGCGAAGAACGGCCGGCTCGTGCTGATCCGCCAGCCCGAGATCGAGGACGAGGACCAGGGAGCGGTCAGGACCGAGCGCTTCGACGGCGCGATCTCCAAGGTCGAGGTCGAGCAGGCCGGCCCGGTCCGCGCTGTCGTCCGCATCGACGGCAAGCACCGCAAGGGCGGCCGCAGCTGGCTGCCCTTCTCGATCAGGCTCTACTTCTACGCCGGCGCCGACTCCTTCCGCATGGTGCACACCATCACCTACGACGGCACGCAGGAACCCGGCAAGGCCAGCGGGGACTTCATCCGCGGCCTCGGCGTCCGCTTCACCGTGCCCCTGCGGGACGAGTCGTACGACCGCCACATCCGCATCGGCGGTGACGGCACCGGACTGCTGCGCGAGGCCGTCAAGGGCATCACCGGACTGCGCAGGGACCCGGGGGCGGCCGTGCAGGCGGCCCAGTTCGAGGGCAGGAAGCTGCCCGATCCCGCCACCTGGGACCAGCGGGTGACGACCCGGCTCCAGTACATCCCCGAGTGGGGCGACTACACCCTCACCCAGCTCTCCGCCGACGGCTTCACGCTGCGCAAGCGCACCAAGAAGGGGCACGGCTGGGTCGCCGCGGGCGGTGGCCGGCGCGCGTCCGGCTTCGGCTACGTGGGCGGGGCGAGCGGCGGATTGTCCTTCGGGCTGCGCGACTTCTGGGAGAAGTTCCCCGCCCAGCTCGACATCCGGGACGCCCACACCGACGAGGCCGAGGTCACCCTCTGGCTCTGGTCGCCCGAGGCGCAGCCCATGGACATGCGCTTCTACCACGACGGCATGGGCCAGGACACCTACCCCGAGCAGCTCGAAGGCCTCAACATCACCTACGAGGACTACGAGCCGGAGTTCGGCACCCCGTACGGCATCGCCCGCACCTCCGAACTCCTCTTCTGGGCCAACGACTCGACCCCGAGCCCCGACCGGCTCGCCGAGCAGGTCGAGGCCGTCCGCGTGCTGCCGCAGCTGGCCGCCCCGCCTAAGCAGCTCATCAGCGCCAAGGTCTTCGGGCCGGGCCTGTACTCCGAACCCGACCGCTCCACCCCCGCCAAGGCGAAGATCGAGGACCACCTCGACTTCCTCTTCACCTACTACAAGGACCAGGTGGAGCAGCGCCGCTGGTACGGCTTCTGGGACTACGGCGACATCATGCACACCTACGACACCTTCCGGCACCAGTGGCGGTACGACATCGGCGGCTACGCCTGGGACAACTCCGAGCTGTCGCCGGACCTGTGGCTCTGGTTCGCCTACCTGCGCTCCGGCCGCGCCGACATCTTCCGCTTCGCCGAGGCGATGACCCGCCACACCGGCGAGGTCGACGTCTACCACCTGGGCAAATGGGCGGGCCTGGGCACCCGGCACGGTGTGCAGCACTTCGCCGACAGCGCCAAGCAGCAGCGCATCGCCAACACCACCTACCGGCGCTACTACTACTTCCTCACGGCGGACGAACGCGTCGGCGACCTCATGCACGCCAACGTCGACTCCGACGAGACGTTCCTCGTCCTCGACCCCATTCGCAAGATCCGCACCGAGCCCTACACACCCGACCGGCACGCCCTGTCGATCGGCTTCGGCACGGACTGGAGCGGCCTGGTGTCGGCCTGGCTGACGGAGTGGGAACGCAAGGGCCCCAAGTGGGAGAAGGCCAAGGCCCGCGTGCTGTCCACGATGGAGACCATCGCCGCCCAGCCGAACGGCTTCGTCCAGGGCACCGGGCTCTACGACCTCGACACCGGCAAGTTCGCGATCGCGGACAAGCCAGTGGTGAGCGTGTCCCACCTGTCGGCCGTGTTCGGCCTCAACGAGCTGTGCGCCGAGCTCATCGACCTCGTCGACATGCCGAAGTTCAACGAGGCGTATTTCGACTACTGCCGCCACTTCAACGCCACCAAGGCCGAACAGAAGGCCCGCTACGGCTCCGACTTCGGCAGTCTGCTGCTGTTCCAGGGCCACTCACGCCTGGACGCGTACGCGGCCGTCAAGACCGGGGACGAGAAGCTCGCCAGGCGGGCCTGGGAGAAGTTCTACAACTCCGACGGCTACAAGGAGTCGGCACCCTGGCGGACGGAGAAGGTGAGCGGCCCGGTCGCGCTGGTGCCGGGCAGCGAGGCCACCTGGGTGTCCACGAACGACACCGCGCTGTACGGTCTCGCCGCCATCGAGAACCTGGCGCTGCTGGGCGACAAGATGCCGTAGCGGGAAGCCGGACCAGCGGAAGGCCGTGACGAGCGGTTCCCGTGGCGACGCCGTGGCGGGAACCGCTCGTCCTGGATGATCGATTCCAAGGGGTCGGTGATCGTAGGGGGAAGGCAAATCGTTCGTGTAACTCCCGATCACGGAAGATGCATCTTTGGACCGCGCGCTGGGATTCGCCGGCGCCCCAGTCGATCTCCTCCAGGTGGAAGCCGACCGCACCACGGCCCATCACGTTCTGGTCCTGCGCGATCAATAGCGCCACGAAGCGAAGGTCCCAGGCCTCGGATGCAAGATCGGACACAGCGAGCATCAGCGCCTCAACAAACGCCTCGGTGCCGCCGTTGGACAGATCCAGCTCCCGGCACGAAGGCGAAGTGGCTGCTCGCGTAGTGGGGTGCGACCCGTGGGCGCGGATCTGCCGCAAGGCGCAGGGACGTGAGCGGCAGCGCGTGCAGCCGGCGATCCTGCCGTGGGACGCCCTCGATGAGTAGTCCTGGCCCGGCATGACGGAGATGGTGCCGGCCGACATCGCCCGTGTCCTCGGCCTGTACGCGACCCGGGTCATCACGTTTGCAACGGCGCACACCGCGAGCAGAGTTGTCGGTGGGTGATGAGGCGGCACGCGAGGCCGGGAGCATTGTGGCTGTCGGCTTGTCGTTCCCAGCGGCTGCGCGGGCGTCGGAAGCCGACCCCGGCCGACCGCCGGCCGAGCCGGCCATGGCGGCCGGGCACCCCGCCGCGGCCGCGGCGTCCATCGACCCGAACTGCCGAGCGCGGACATCCATCACCTGCACCGCGAGCCCACCAGTCCCGACGTCGCTGTAGCGTGCTTGCCGAAGTAAACGGGCAGCAACAAGCGGGACAGGAGCGAAAATGCCAGGTGGCATAGACCGCAGCATGGTGACACCGGCGGACAGTGCGGATCAGCCGCCCGCTGAGGCCGTGGCACCGTGGAAGTCGGTGCGGCGTACCCTCGCGTTGGTGGCCTTCGGGTGGGCGACCGCTGTGGGTACTGCCGGCGTCGCGTACCTGACGTTGGGGTCGGAATGGATCCCCATCATGGTCGGGGTGGTGCTGTGCCTGGCGTTCGCTGTGGCGCTGCTCTTGCTCCATCGGGCCCTGTGGCTGACGGTCCTGTCTTCGGTGCCGGCGCTCTTCGTACTCGTTGGGGCCGTGCAGTACGCGCCTGAAGCGGCGCTGGAGTTGCGCGGTGTTAGGGAGAACGTCGTCATCGTGGCCGACAGTGCGGCCGGAACGTCGAGTAACAATCATCGCTTCACCCTTCGGGCCACCAACGGGGACGAGCTGGAGGAGAAGCTGGGCTACGACGGTGACGCGTGGGTTCCCAAGGTGGGAGACCGGCTCGACGTTATTCGTGATCCGAAGGGTGACGTTCCGATGGAGCAGGCGGATGACGTGGACGCTGCGGGGCGGATGAGTGGCCTGATCTCCGGCACGGTGGGTTGGACACTGATCGCGGTTCTGGCCGGCTGGCGTGGCCACGTCCGACGCCGCCGGGGCCACGGCGAGTCCTTGCTGCTTCAACTCGCGTACTGACGGCGGCTCCCGAGGAGCCATCGCGCTGACGAACCTTCGGATTCCCTGAATTCACGGGACACAGGCAATCCCGACCCCTCCCTGGGCCCCAGTGGTCACCACCCTCGCCGGAGCGAGCGCCTGAAATCGCTGGGCTGGTCGCCGGAGTCTGGCTGTGGGGCAGGTGTTCGGGTTAGACGGGGCCGCTTCAGCGCCGCCGGCCACCCCGCAGCCCTCCGTCTCCGCATCAGCCGGCCGCTGGTGGTCCAGCGGTGGTCGCTGTTTCGACACCCGCGCAGCCAGGCCGAGTGGCTGGCGACAGCCCTCGTCGCCGTCGCGGCGGTGGTCCTGGCTGTCCGGATGGTCACAATGGCGACGAGGGGCGCCTGCAGGATCTGAACAGGCTCCCCTGAAGCCGGAGTCGCCGTTGGAGCACACCACCAGGAGGGACCAGTGTCATACCCGCATCTGCTCACCCCCGAGGAGAAGCTCGCCGATGCGAAGAAGCTGTTGAGCCTCCCGCGTATCGTCGTGATCTGCGGCTCCACCCGCTTCACGACCGAGATGAACGAGGCCGATCTGCGGGAGACCGCAGCCGGAAGGATTGTCGTCAAACCAGGCTGTGACATGAAGTCGCCGCACGAACTTTGGTCCGATCCTGTCGATGCCGAGGCACTGAAGGTTCGATTCGACGATCTGCACCGGGCGAAGATCCGGCTCGCTGATGAGGTGCTCGTAGTCGGCGACTACATCGGAGACAGCACCCGAGCGGAAATCGCCTACGCCCGGTCGCTGGGCAAGCCCGTGCGGTTCATGCACCCCGAAGTCGACCCTGACGCCTGACCGCCCGCTGCCACCTCGACAACCAGGGCCGGCAGTCCGCCGCCTGACCGTCTCGCGGTGGCTTCGGCCGCCGCCTACCCCCACCCTCCGCAGGCGTCCCTTGGAATTGATCATCTAGTCGATGATCTGGTTGAAGAACAGGACGGCCGGGGCCACCACCCCGCCTCCGACGCTCACCGCGACCGGCCACATGTTGCCGGCCAGTGCCGCCAGGACGGTGGCACCGATACCGACCAGGGCTGCCAGCAGGAAGACGATCGCGGCGCGCTGACTGATGAGCGGTCCGTCCCGGCCGGGCCCTCGGCGGTCGGCCTGTGCCACCCCGGCTCCCTACACCACGCCGTGAGCGGGCTCGTGCGCCCGTGGCCGCACGGACACGCCGTGGCCGCCCGGGCCCGGCACGTCCCAGGGGTCCTGCGCGGGACGCAGGAGTTCGAAGCGGACACCGCCGCCGGCACCGCTCGTCCGGACCCCGTACACGGCGGGTTCGGGCAGGCTGTTGTAGTGGAACGGCGTCGAGAAGTAGTAGGCGCCGGTGTCCGGGACGGTGATGAGGTCACCGGGTTCCAGAAGGGGCAGAGCGCGATCGCGCGCCAGCAGGTCCCCGGCGAAGCAGGCGGGTCCCGCGATGTCCTGGCGGACCGGTCCGCCCCGCTTTGCCCTGCCGCTCGCGTCGTGCGCCTCGATCCGCAGCGGCCAGGCGTCGGGGTTGAACACCGTACGGGTCGCCACCTGCACACCGGCGTGGGTGACCGCGATCGGCCGGCCGCCCATGCTCTTCGTGTACTCGACGTACGCGGCGGTGAACCCGTTCTTGGCGAGGACGGACCGCCCGAACTCGGTGACGATCTCGTACCCGCCGGAGAACAGGGCGGGAGCCTGGGCGCGCAGCTGCCGGGCGTACGTGTCGAAGGTGGGCGTGGTCTCGTCGTCGGCGAAGTTGACGGGGAGTCCGCCGCCGATGTCGATGCCGACGACCTGGCGCCGCCCGAGCGAGGCGTTGACCTCCTCGGCGAACGCCACCGCCTGCCCGACCCCGCCGGCCATGAGGTCGAGCGGGCAGCCCTGCGAACCTGCGTGCGTGTGAACCCAGGTCAGCCACGGGTGGTCGTGGTAGGCGCGCAGCAGCCGCTGCCGGCTTCCCGGGTCCGCCAGGGGGACGCCGAACTTCGAGGTGCTCGTCGCCGTGCTCATCGCGGCGATGCTGCCGCCGCCGAGCTGGGAGTTGACGCGCACCCCGATCCGCGAGACCGGGACACGGCCGCCCAGTGCCCGGTCGATCCTCGCCAGTTCCTGGTAGTTGTCCGCGTTGACGGTCACACCCAGGTCGAGGGCGTGCCGCAGTTCGGCCTCCGTCTTGGCGGGGGAGTCGAAGACGATCCGGTCCGGCGCGAACCCGGCGGCCAGCGCGCGGGCCAGCTCACCCGCGGTGGCCACCTCGCAGCCCATGCCGAGCCGCCGCAGCTCCGCCAGCACCGGCACCAGGCAGTTCGCCTTGGCGGCGAACGCGTGCAGCACACGCGGCGCGGAGGGGAAGGCGCGGTGCAGGGACGCGACGGTCGCGGCGACGCCGTCGAGGTCGACGAAGGCGGCCAGCTGGGACCGGCCGGCGTCCAGCAGCCCCTGCCGCACCGCTTCCTGGAGGATCCGTTCGCGCCGCTCGGCGGCGGTGGTCAGTCCGGTCATGGTGAGCCTTCCGGTGTCGTACGCGGCACCCGGGACCGCCCCGGGTGTAACACCAGGCTGCGGTCCGCACCGGCGCGGCGTCTTCGTCGAGTCGGCAAGGACGCGGGCCTCACCCACGGCGTTCGGACGCAACAACTCCTCAGCCGGGCAGCGGCATTGTGCGATACGACAACACGGAGGCCCTTCGACGGTGGCCCGGGCCGAACGGCTGACGGCACGCGCGATGGCGCCTCGCCGCCGGACGCTCGGGGGCGTGCGCCTCAGGCCTCCCCGCCCAGACGCAACTGCAGCGATGGCGCCTCGCCGCCGGTCGCTCGGGGGCGTGTGCCTCAGGCCTCCCCGCCCAGACGCAACTGCACCTGGGCGAGCAGCCGGGCGTCGGGATTCTCCAGGTCCAGTCCTGACACCTGCCTGATCCTGCGCAACCGGTAGCGCAGACTGTTGGCGTGCACGCCCAGCGCGCGCGAGGCGGCGGACACGTCGCCGAAGTGGTCGAGGTAGGCGCGCAGGGTCTCCACCAGGCAACTGCCGCCGTGATCGGCGTCGAACTCCCTCAGCCGGGCCACCGAGGTCCTCGGGGGCAGCGCCAACCCGCGCAGGGCCTCGACGACCTGGAGGACGCCCACGGTGTCCGCGACGTCCTCGCTCCGCGCGACGGTGTGCGGCCCGGCGGCCGCGATGAGCGCCTGCAGGGCCCGCTGCGCCGACCGGCGGGATGCGGATGCCCCTGCCAGGCCGGGCACCACGTCGCCGAGCCCCACCCGCACCGTCGAGCCGATCGTCGCCGACAACTGATCGGCCAGTGCGTTCCCGAGCCGCCTCACCTGGCCGTCGGCCCGTTCGTGATCGCGTTCCAGCCCGCTCAGCAGCACCAGGGCCCCGCCGCCCGCCGGGACCACCACGACTCGGTGGCCCAGGGCCGCGCAGTGCAGGGTCAGCAGGCCGTACAGCCCGGACGGACCGTCGTCCGTGGGGTCGCCGGACCCGATGCCCACCGCCAGGACGGCACAGGGCTCCCGGGGCGGCAGCGAGGCCCGCTCCGCCAGCACCTCGACGGACCCCCGGTCCTCCAGCAGCGCCCGGGCCGCATCCTCCACCAGTCGGCCGTCCGAACGGTGGGTGCGGTGATGGAGCAGGTGGGCGGCGGCGGTCCGGACCGCCGCGCGCAGCGTCTGTGCGGCGTTCGGCGACAGCGGGCGGCCGGCCACCGCCGCCACCCAGATGGACCCGAGCGCCTCTCCACCCGCTCGCACGGCGCCCACCAGACGCTCCGGATCCTGCCCGTGCGCGGGCCGGTGCAGCACATCGCCCGCACCCCACAGCGCCTGGAAGAACCCCGCCTCCCGCATGGCCGCCACCCGCCAGGGCGGCACACGACGGCCGAGGATGGTCAGCCGGCGCATCTCGTCCACGTTCTCCTCGGTGGACGAGTACGCCAGTACCCGCGACTCCGTGTCCTCGATCGTCACCGAGCCTCCCACCAGGGCGGCCACCGCATCGGCCAGTGAGTCCAGATCGCCCAGGGACACGCCGCCGGCAGCGGGCATCGGGGGAGCACCCGCCGCGGCCAGCCCGGCCCTCAGCACCCCCACGAGTTGTGCCCAGGTACACCAGGCGGTGCGGAAGAGCACCGCCGTGCCGCCTTCCTCCGCGGCCGCCTGCAACGCCCGTGCGGTGGGCTCGGGCCGGCCCGGGCCGAACACCACACCCGACGCGCCGGCCTCACCGGCCCGGCGCACCACGTCGACCGCATGCGCGGAGCTCGGGTCGACGCCGACCGCGAGCAGTAACTCCCGCGGTCTGATGACCGGTTCCAGGGCGTCCAGCACATGGACGCCGGTGACCTGCGTCCGCAGGCCCTCCGGGGCCGTGAGCAACTCCACGGCTCCCACCCCCACCACCGAGAGCAGGCGCTCCAGTGACCCCTGGTCCCCGGCGCCCGTGCCGCCGCCCCGCGATTCCCTCAGGTCCGTCATGCCGCCCCCTGTCCCCGCCCGAGCGTGCCGTTGTCGCGGCGGCCGATCGGAGAACGTATGACATCACGGGATTCGTCCGCGGTCGAGACGGCCTCAGCGCACCTGGTGCCGCACCATCGACCGCCGCGGCTCTAGTTCATCCTCCCCAGGACCTCCCGCACCCGCCGGACGTCCCGGATCCGCTGCTCGTACGTCGCGCCGAGGGCGAGCAGCAGGAGCCCGGCGAGGGCGGGGGGTGCCCAGCGGGGGAGGGCTCCCGTCACCTGCACGACGTACGGGGCGAGTTCGTGCAGGGTGACCAGGGCCAGCACCGAGCCGCCGAGCACCAGGGGTGCCCTGAGGTGGTGCCGGGCGCCCAGCAGGGTGACCAGCAGCGCCGCGCCGCCGAGCAGCAGCGGCCGCGTCCACAGCGGGTCGGCCCACGCGGCGACCAGGCTCGGCAGGAGGGTCGCGGCGAGCCCGGGGCCGTACGCCGTCCAGGAGGAGGCCTGCGGGTCGCGGCGTCGGCGCAGTGCTCCGACCAGCAGCGCCGGGACGGTGACCGGGAGGGTGTAGGCCTCGGGCGTGCCGACATCCCAGGCGGCCAGCCGGACCCAGGCGGCCAGCACGAACAGGGCCGTGGCCGCGTAGCCGACGGGACGGCGCCCGGCGCGCAGGGCCGTGCCCGTCGCGATCACTCCGCACAGGGCCAGCACCAGCGCGAGCATCGGCGGGTCGGTGACGGCAAGCGCAGCGGCGAGCACACCGAGGGCGGCTCCCACGGATTCGACGGGCACCGTGGCCCGCGACGCACCGGGACGCGCCGCCAGAAGAGCGGCGGCAGCCGCAACCGCCAGGATCAGCAGGGCTGTTCGGGCCGCCGGCCAGTCCGCCGCGGCACCCGTCGCCGAAGCCAGTGCGGCGGCGTACACGAGAGCCGCCGGAGCGGTGAACGGGGAGACGTCCGACCGCCACGAGGCCGCGGCGAACAGCGCCGTCAGCACGGACAGCACCACGAGGGTCGCGGACTGGGACGCGAGGGAGACCAGGGTGAGACCGGCGGCCGTGACCAGGGCGAGGACGAGTGCCGTGACCTGCGCGGCCGACGCCGTGATTCGGCACGCGGACAGCGCGGCCGCCGTCATGACGCCCAGGACCAGCATGCCGGCGGCATACGGGATCTCCAGAACCGCCGGGAGGATCAGTGCCGTGCCCCAGAGGAGGCCGAGAGCGCCGAGCCGGGCCCGTGAACGCCACACCTCCGCACGGATCGCCAGGGCGAGCACGGCCGCCACGGCCCCCAGCACCACCGGAGTCACGGCCGCGTGCGGCGGCCAGGGCGCATCGACTGCCACCGCCGCACGGGAATCCGACGGCGCCCCGCTCCACACCCGGCCCAGCCATCCGGCCGGGCCCAGCAGCACCACGGTCACGACGGGCAGCGTCCACAGCACGGCGAGCGCCTGTACGGCACCGGAGGCCCAGGCCAGCCCCTGCCGCATCGCGTCCGGCAGCCGTTCGACCCGTACCAACGCAAGCAGGGCGATGCCGACGACCAGGTGAGCCGGAACCGCCCACTGCGACGGCAGCCCGGAACGCGCCACCCCACCGAGCGCCCCCACGACGAGCAGCCCGGCCGTGATCGCGAGGCCCAGGGCGTGCCCGACTCCCGGCCCTCGCCGGGCCGAACCCACCGCGATCGCCGCGGCGAGCAGGAGCAGCGCCCCGGCGCGGGAGGCGTCGACCGGGCCGCCGGCCGTCAGGGACAGCCAGCCGGCACCCAGAACGCCCAAGCCGCCCACGCCGTACGCACCCACGACGGCGGTGATCCGCACCGCCCCGGCCGGCAGCCGCACCACCGCGACCGCGTCGAGCCCGGCCGTCACCAGCAGCGCGGCCGTGATCGGGTGCGGACCCGCGTCGGCGGCCAGGGCCCCCAGCAGCAGCGGGAACTGGGCCGCCGCCAGGGCGCAGGGCCGGGGCAGACGCAGCGCGGACGTGGCCGGCAGCAGGCCGTACGCGGTCCAGGTCGCCGCCAGCACCGCCGTCGCGGCGGCCGCGTACCCGGTCCCGTCCGTCCCGGCGAGGGCCGCCGCGTGCAGCGCGTAGGCGTCCAGGACGGTCAGGGCGAGCCCGAGGCCCGCCACGGACTCGGCCGTCGACCGCAGCCCCCGCTTCAGCAGGGCCACGGGTGCGGCGAGCGTGGCCACCGTGACCGCGCCCAGCACCAGGGCACGCCCGGCGATCCCCATGTGCCCCCAGCTGACCAGCGTGAACACCGCCGCCGCGAGCGTGAGCAGGACACCGCCGAGGACCAGCAGCACGTTCTGCACGCTGGGCGCGGCCGTCTCAGGCCGGGGCGGTGCGGGTGCGGCGTGCGGCGGCTGCGGCGACGCCTGGGCGGGCGACGGCTGCTGCGTCCGGTGCAGGGCCGCGACCAGCCAGGCGCGACGGGTCAGCAACTGGGCCCGTCGGGCGTCCAGTTGCCGGAGCTCGGCATCGAGGAGCCGCAACTCCTCGGCCGGGGGCGGAAGGTGGGTCATGGATCGCAGTGTGGTCCGCGTCACCTCGCACGGCATGAGTGCGAGTACTCAGGCGCGTACTCAGACAGTCCAGGCGGGAAGTGGGCAGACTGCCGGAATGGACTGGAACCATTACCGCTTCCGCAGTCTGTGGACCCTCCCGGCGCCCTCAGTGACCGTGTACGGCGTGCTGGAGCGCCCCGAGGACTACCCCCGCTGGTGGCGCCAGGTCCAGGAGGTGACCAGGCTCGACGACGCCACCGGGGTGATCCGCATCCGCTCCGCCCTGCCGTACGACATGACCTTCACGGCGCGGGAGGTGCGGCGCGACCCCGCGGCCGGTGTGCTGGAGACCGCCCTGTCCGGGGACATCGAGGGCTGGGCACGCTGGACCGTCACACCGCACGGGGCGGGCAGTCTCGCGCGGTACGACCAGGCCGTCAGTGTGCACAAGCCGCTGCTGCGTCGCTTCGCCGTACCAGGACGGGCCCTCTTCCGCGCCAATCACGCGGTGATGATGCGGTCCGGGCGGCTCGGACTCCTGCGGCACCTCCGAGCGGTTTGAAGGAAGCGTGCCCGGACCTGTATGGTTCAGTGCGTTCCCGGGCGATTAGCTCAGTGGGAGAGCGCTTCGTTCACACCGAAGAGGTCACTGGTTCGAACCCAGTATCGCCCACCGGAAACAGCCGGTCCGTCGCAGACGGACCGGTTTTTTTCATGCCCTCGCGGGCGCCACGCCAGGTGCGTGCTCAGGCCGCCGCCGGCAGGTCCGGACGCAGCGGCCACGCCGGGTCGACCGCCTCGTCCACCCCGCTGCGCGCGAACCACGCCTGCAGTCCCCGCGCCTGCGCCGCGTGCCACACCGCCTGCAGGGTGTGCAGCTCACCCGGGGCGAGACGCTCCAGCCGGGACGCGAACCGGCGGCCCACCGCCCGGGTGACCTCCAGTGCCGCCACGGCGTCGGCCGCCGCGTCGTGCGCGCCCTCCAGGGCCACGCCGTAGTGCGCGCACAGGTCGGTCAGGGTGCGGCGGCCCTTGCGGTAGCGGTCCAGGTGCTTGTCCAGGACCCGCGGGTCGAGCACGGACAGCGGCGCGGACTCGAACCAGCGGCCGAGCGCAGAGGCGCGGTGGCGGCGCAACTCCCGGTCGAGCAGGGTCAGATCGAACGGCGCGTTCATCACCACGACCGGGCGCCCGGCGTGCGCCTGCTCGGCCAGCGCCTGCGCTATCTCGTACATCACCGGCGCCGGCCACCGGCCGTTGCGCTGCAGGTGCTCCTCCGTCAGGCCGTGCACCGCCGTCGCCTCGGCGGGCACCGGCACCCCCGGGTTCACGAGCCAGCGGCTCACCCGCGGCCGGATGCCCGGCGCATCCTGGACCACGACGGCGGCCGACACGATCCGGTCGGTCTCGACGTCCACGCCCGTCGTCTCCGTGTCGAAGGCGGCCAGCGGCCCCTCGTACCAGTACGTCGTCATAGCCACACAACCCCTCGTTCACCTTCGGCAGTTGACGCACCGTCCGCTGCCCGATCCGGTGATACCCGGGCTGTTTGCGCCGTACGCCGGAAGGAGACAACAGGAGTACGGGTTGTTGCAGTTCAGCGGCCCGCAACGGGGAAACACTTGTTCTGGAAGGCTGTTGGCCATGGCCATTGCGCAGCCCGAACGGGGCGGGCTGCTGCCCGAGCGCACGGCTCCCTCTCGCGGCACTCTCGCCACCACCGCCTGCATGGAGACACTGCAGGTCGGCTATCTGCACGCCGTCGCGGCAGCCGCCGGCTGTTCGCTGTCCCAGCCCTTTCCCGACAACGGCATCGACTGGCACGTCAGCCACAGCGCCCCCGGGCACACGGTCGACGACGAGGTCACCATCAAGGTGCAGCTCAAGGCCACCTACCAGGTGCCGCCCAACCCACCGGGCCGCACCTTCTCCTTCACCCTCGACAACGACCACCTGGCGAAGCTCGCCCGCACCCCCGTGTCGGTGCACAAGATCCTCGTGGTGATGCTGGTGCCACGCTCCCAGGACGACTGGCTGCGCGCCGGCCACGACCGGCTGGACCTCAGGCACTGCTGCTACTGGACCAACCTCGCCGGACAGCCGATCACCGGCCGCCGCCGCACCACCGTGCGGATACCGACCTCACGCATCTTCGACGACCGGGCCCTGTGCGAGATCATGACGCGGGTCGGGACGGGAGGGAAACCGTGACGCACCGTCCGACCGAGGAGCCACTGAGGCAGGTCCGGCCGCACCCCGAGGACACCACCTGGAGCGGCTCACCGCCCGAGCCGCCCGAGACCGCCGACATCGACCCGGCCGTGCTGGGCGCCCTGCTGCGCCGGCACGGCTGGCAGCGGCGCGGCGGCGCCCCCGGACGCTACGGCCGCTGGACCCCGCCCGGCCCCGGCGGCACCGGCACCAGCCTCCTGGTGCCGGAGAGCCGCGCCTTCCCCGACAGCGACGAGCTGCTCGGCGAGGCCCTGCTCGCCCTCTCCCGCAGCGGCTCCCCCTCCGCCCGTGAGGTCCTCGTCTCCCTCGCCGTGCCCAGCGACGAGATCCGCTGGTGGCACGACGTCCCGGCCGGGCCCGCCGGCGCCGCGTCCTGGACCGTCGAGGACCGGCTGCGCGGCGCGGCCCGCCGGATGCTGCTCGCCGCGGCCCTCGCCACCCGCGCCCGGGCCGGCTACCACGGCGCCCGCCACCGTCGCTCCGCCGCCGCGGCCCTGGACAACGTCCTCGTCGGCTCCGCCACCGACGGCCGGCTCACCGCGTTCGTGCCGGTCGCCGGCGGCCGCCCCCTGGCCGTACGCCTCCACCAGGCGCTGTTCGCCGCCCGGGAGGCCATCGACTACCAGCGGGCCACCGGCGGCATGGACGGCTTCGACACCGCCGTCGAGGCCGGGGTGAGCCACGAGCTCACCGAGGCGCTGGTGACCCTCGTCCGGGGCACGGAGGGGGCCCGGATCGCCGTCGAGTGGGCCCCGGCGGCGGGCGTGCCCGAGGGCTGCGCGCCCTCCGCCGAGCCCGTCGAGTTCTCGCCCGGCGACCTGGCCGTGCTGCGTGAGGCCGGCGCTCGCTACCTGCGTGAGGAACCCGCCGTGCCGGTGCGGATCACCGGAGCGGTGGTGCGGCTGCGCCGGTCCGGGCCGCGCGGCGACGGCACCGTACGGCTGCGCGTGCTGGCCGGGGCCGACGTGCCGAACGTCCGGATCACCCTCGACGAGGACGCGTACCGGATCGCCGGGCACGCCCATCTCGTGGGACTTCCGGTCCGGGTGCAGGGGCGGCTGGAGAGCCGGGGCGGGTTCCGCCGCCTCACCGGCGCCCACGGCGTCGTGCCCGTCCAGGTCGACGACGCCGAGCGGGACCGCCTGATGAAGGAGCTCCACGAGAACCTCGACTTCTTCGAGGGGGCCTGCGAAGGGGACTGACGAAGCTTGCGGCGGGGGACTGACGAGGTCTGCGGCGGGGGCTGCCGAAGCTTGCGGCGGGGGATTGACGAGGTCTGGGGCGGGGGCTGCCGAAGCTTGCGGCGGGGGATTGACGAGGTCTGGGGCGGGGGCTGCCGAAGCTTGCGGCGGGGGATTGACGAGGTCTGGGGCGGGGGCTGCCGAAGTCTGCGGCGGGGGACTGACGAAGTCTGCGGCGGGGGGCTGCCGAGGCCTGCGGCGGGGGACTGACGAAGCCTGCGGCAGCGGACTGCCGAGGCCTGCCGGAGGGGGCTGCCGGGACTGATTTCGCGTCGGGCGGTCCCGGGTCGGTACGATCCTTACTCGTGCGCGCGCTCGGGTATGGCGCCGCAGCCCCCTTCAGTCAGGAGAGACCGGTGTCAGACGTCCGTGTGATCATCCAGCGCGATTCCGAGCGGGAAGAACGCGTGGTGACGACGGGCACTACGGCCGCCGAGCTCTTCGCCGGCGAGCGCTCGATCATCGCCGCGCGCGTGGCAGGCGAACTCAGGGACCTGTCGTACGCCCTGTCCGAGGGCGACGAGGTCGAGGGCGTCGAGATCTCCTCCGAGGACGGCCTGAACATCCTGCGCCACTCCACCGCGCACGTCATGGCGCAGGCCGTGCAGGAACTCTTCCCCGAGGCCAAGCTCGGCATCGGCCCGCCCGTCAAGGACGGCTTCTACTACGACTTCGACGTCGAGAAGCCCTTCCACCCCGATGACCTCAAGGCCATCGAGAAGAAGATGCAGGAGATCCAGAAGCGCGGCCAGCGTTTCTCCCGCCGTGTCGTCACCGACGACGAGGCCCGCGAGGAGCTGGCCGACGAGCCCTACAAGCTGGAGCTGATCGGCCTCAAGGGCTCCGCCTCGTCCGACGACGGCGCGGACGTCGAGGTCGGCGCCGGCGAGCTGACGATCTACGACAACCTGGACGCAAAGACCGGTGACCTGTGCTGGAAGGACCTCTGCCGCGGTCCCCACCTGCCCACCACCCGGAACATCCCGGCGTTCAAGCTGATGCGCAACGCGGCCGCCTACTGGCGCGGCAGCGAGAAGAACCCCATGCTCCAGCGCATCTACGGCACCGCCTGGCCCACCAAGGACGAGCTCAAGGCGCACCTGGAGTTCCTCGCCGAGGCCGAGAAGCGCGACCACCGCAAGCTCGGCAGCGAGCTCGACCTGTTCTCCGTTCCGGAGCAGATCGGCTCCGGCCTCGCCGTCTTCCACCCCAAGGGCGGCATCATCCGCCGGGTCATGGAGGACTACTCGCGGCGCCGCCACGAGGAAGAGGGCTACGAGTTCGTCTACACCCCGCACGCCACCAAGGGGAAGCTCTTCGAGACCTCGGGCCACCTGGACTGGTACGCCGACGGCATGTACCCGCCCATGCAGCTCGACGAGGGCGTGGACTACTACCTCAAGCCCATGAACTGCCCGATGCACAACCTGATCTTCGACGCGCGCGGGCGGTCCTACCGTGAACTGCCGCTGCGCCTCTTCGAGTTCGGGACCGTGTACCGGTACGAGAAGTCCGGTGTCGTGCACGGCCTGACCCGGGCCCGCGGCTTCACCCAGGACGACGCGCACATCTACTGCACCCGTGAGCAGATGTCGGAGGAGCTCGACAAGACGCTCACCTTCGTCCTCGGCCTGCTGCGCGACTACGGCCTGACCGACTTCTACCTGGAGCTGTCCACCAAGGACCCGGAGAAGTTCGTCGGCTCGGACGAGGCGTGGGAAGAGGCGACGGAGACGCTGCGTCAGGTCGCCGAGAAGCAGGGCCTGCCCCTCGTCCCCGACCCGGGCGGCGCCGCCTTCTACGGCCCGAAGATCTCCGTCCAGACCAAGGACGCCATCGGCCGCACCTGGCAGATGTCGACCATCCAGCTCGACTTCAACCTGCCGGAGCGCTTCGACCTGGAGTACACCGGTCCCGACGGCGCCAAGCAGCGCCCCGTCATGATCCACCGCGCGCTGTTCGGTTCGATCGAGCGCTTCTTCGCGGTGCTCCTGGAGCACTACGCGGGTGCCTTCCCGGCGTGGCTCGCCCCCGTCCAGGCCGTCGGCATCCCGATCGGCGACGCGCACGTGGAGTACCTGGAGAAGTTCGCCGCCGCGGCCAAGAAGAAGGGCCTGCGCGTCGAGGTCGACTCCTCCTCCGACCGCATGCAGAAGAAGATCCGCAACGCCCAGAAGCAGAAGGTGCCCTTCATGGTCATCGCGGGCGACGAGGACATGTCCCACGAGTCCGTGTCCTTCCGCTACCGCGACGGCTCACAGGAGAACGGCATCCCCTTCGACGAGGCCATCGCGAAGATCCTGAAGGTCGTCGAGGAGCGCGCCCAGGTCTGATCACGCGGTGCACGGGCCCCCGGGGAGATCGCGGGGGCCTTTGCCGTCCCCCCAGCTCGACGCCATATGCTGCACTGCATGACGAGTGAGCCGGAGCAGCAGCTGGGAGTGGGGACGCAGGACGCGTTCCAGCGTCTGTGGACGCCCCATCGGATGGCCTACATCCAGGGTGAGAACAAGCCCACCGGCCCGGGCGCCGGCGACGGCTGCCCCTTCTGCTCGATCCCGGCCAAGTCCGACGAGGACGGGCTCGTCGTCAGGCGCGGCGAGCAGGTCTACGCGGTGCTCAACCTCTACCCGTACAACGGCGGCCACCTGATGACCGTGCCCTACCGGCACGTCGCCGACTACACCGACCTCACCGCGGGGGAGACCGCCGAGCTCGGCGAACTCACCAAGCAGGCGATGACGGCCCTGCGCACGGCCTCCGGCGCCCACGGCTTCAACATCGGCATGAACCAGGGCACGGTCGCCGGCGCCGGCATCGCCGCACACCTGCACCAGCACATCGTGCCGCGCTGGGGCGGGGACACGAACTTCATGCCGGTGGTGGGGCACACGCGCGTGCTGCCGCAGCTGCTGGCCGACACGAGGAAGATGCTGGCAGAGGCCTGGCCTACCAGCTAGGGGCGCTGAGCCTGCGGGCAGTCGTGCCTCCCCCCAGTGCCTTAAGGGCCTGGGAGGTGCCCCCAGGGCGGCACGGGTGGGCGCAGGCGGCGCCTCGCAGCGCCGAGTCGCGCACGCCCCGCCCCCGCCCAAACGCCGGGCACCTCAGCACCTAGGCATCGTAAACGTCGGCCTTCTTCGGCGAAGCCTCCTGCACCGCCCCGCTGAGCGCCGCCGACCTGGACCCGAACTTCTCCACGTCCACCCCGTTCTCCCGCAGCACCTTCAGCGCCGCCGTATGCACCACCCGCAGCACCGGCGTAGCCGCCCGCAGCGCGTCGTCGGCCATGAACCGGTGCCGCCACGGCTGGTCGGCCCACGCGTGCCGCAGGCCGAACGGCTCCGGCAGCGTCAGACTGCCGCCGAGCCAGTTCAGCACCGGCGGGTACCAGGTCAGCGGGGCGCGCGCGGCCAGCCGTACCACCTCGTCGGCGTCGATCAGCGGGAGCTTCACCGTGCGGGTCTCCCAGAACCGGAGCGACTTCTGGACCGTCTTCTCCTTGGCGGCGGGCTTCTCGTTGAACAGGGAGTTCACCGGCCCCAGGGCATGCCCGGTGACCTCGATGCGCAGCGTGTCGTGCAGCACGGTCACCGTGATCAGCATCGTGATCACCAGGTGACCGTCCCACAGGGTCCACTGCACGCCCAGGTAGTGCCGGTCGCCGCTGCCGAACTGCTGCTTGTTGCAGATGTCCTGGATGGCATGCGTCCGGACCGTGTACGCGTCGACGTCCGTGCCGCTCGGCCGGGACACCTCCGTCGCCTTCTCGCCGATCGGCGTGACGACCCAGTGCGTGATGGACGGCTTGGGGAAACCGCCGGTGTTGATGGACGTACGCTCCAGCATGCCGAGACCGCCCTGGATCGCCACGATGACATCCCAGCTGCGGAACGGGTGGAACTCCTTGCCCGGCTCGGCGGAGACCAGCTCCTCGGCCAGCTGCCAGCTGCCCCACCGCGTGCCCATGCCGAGTATGCCCTTGGGGCCGGCGTAGAAGACCGAGTTGGACCGCTGCTCGGCGGCGAGGCGGGCCAGCTCCTTGCGGACCTGCTCGGCCGCGTCACCGGGGTTGCCGGGGACGGCCTCGGGGATCTTGGCGCCGACACCGCCGCCCGACAGCAGGCTCGACCAGCGCTCCCGCAGGTCCCGGGCGGTCCGCTCGCAGATGTGCTTGGCCCAGAACCAGCCGACGACCGGCATGATCACCGCCGCGCGCCCGTACAGGGCCCAGAAGCCGGTGAACGGCATGCGGATCAAGAACAGGACGGCGAGCGCGCCCACGGCGACCAGCAGGGTCGTGGCGAGGGCGCCCGCGCGCTTGTCCTCGCGCTTGGCCATGGTGGTGCGCAGGGTGAACACCAGCAGCCACACGAGGAAGCCCGGCAGGAACAGGAGCCCGCAGATCACCGTGATCGCCGACAGCCGGTTGTCGCGGTCGCGGCGGATGCGGTGGGCCGCCAGGCAGTGCTCCACGACGACCTGGGGCTCGATGCCGAAGGACTGGATGACCGGCTTGCGCCCGGCACCCAGCATCCGGTCGATCACCGCGCGCGAGAAGGCCTCGCCGAGCCTGGGGCGGAAGATCTTCGCCCAGGAGCGCGGCGGAGTCACCTTCGACTGGTGCCACTCGTTGTCGGCGGCCAGGATCTTGGTGACCTCGTCGTCCCGGTACGCCGCCGCGGCCAGCGCGTAGGTCGCCGCCGTCTGGCCGCTCGCACCCGCGAGAGGAACCTGGGCTCCCGGGCTGAAGTCGAATCCGTCCGTCACTGCCGCCCCCATCGCTGCCGCATCCGCATCTGCGGCCTTCCCGACTTCCGCGCTCCGCACACCTGTTGATCAGGTCATCAGCGTATCCGTCCGCACCGGCGTGCGGGGGCGGGCGGCCCGTCAAGCCGTCCGCCCCCGCGGAGGGAAGCCCACACAGGGGCACTTGGTGGCGCCGGGCGCCAACTACGAGGCCTTGCGCTCCTCTTCGCGCACCCGGTCCGCGACCTGCTGCGGCATCGGTTCGTGCCGCGCGTACCGGCGGCTGAACCCCGCCGTGCCGTGCGCCATCGACCGCAGGTCGATCGCGTACCGGCCGATCTCGATCTCGGGCACCTCGGCACGGATCAGGGTGCGCCCGCCGGGGGTCTGCTCGGTGCCGAGCACCCGACCGCGCCGCCCCGACAGGTCGCTCATCACGGCGCCCACGAAGTCGTCGCCGACCAGCACCGACACCTCGGCCACCGGCTCCAGCAGATGGATCCTCGCGTCGGCCGCGGCCTCCCGCAGCGCGAGCGCGCCGGCCGTCTGGAACGCGGCGTCGGAGGAGTCCACCGAGTGCGCCTTGCCGTCCAGGAGGGTCACCCGCACGTCGATGAGCGGGTATCCGGCCGCGACTCCCTTCGCCGCCTGGGCCCGTACGCCCTTCTCCACCGACGGGATGAACTGCCGGGGCACCGCGCCGCCCACGACCTTGTCGACGAACTCGATGCCGGACCCGCCCGGCAGCGGTTCGACCTCGATCTCGCAGATGGCGAACTGCCCGTGCCCGCCGGACTGCTTGACGTGCCTGCCCCGGCCGGCCGACTTGGTCGCGAACGTCTCGCGCAGCGACACCCGGTGCGGCACGACGTCGACCTGGACCCCGTACCGGCTGCGCAGCCGCTCCAGAGCGACGTCGGCGTGCGCCTCGCCCAGGCACCACAGCACCACCTGGTGGGTGTCCTGATTCTGTTCCAGTCGCATCGTCGGGTCCTCGGCCACCAGCCGGGCCAGACCCTGGGAGAGCTTGTCCTCGTCCGGTTTGCTGTGCGCCTGGATGGCCAGCGGCAGCAGCGGGTCGGGCATCTGCCACGGCTCCATGAGCAGCGGGTCGTCCTTGGCGGACAGGGTGTCTCCGGTCTCGGCGCGGCCCAGCTTCGCCACACAGGCCAGGTCGCCCGCGATGACGTGCGACACCGGGCGCTGCTGCTTGCCGAACGGCGTGGACAGGGCGCCGATCCGCTCGTCGACGTCGTGGTCCTCGTGCCCCCGGTCGGCCAGCCCGTGCCCGGAGACGTGGACCGTCTGGTCGGCGCGCAGGGTGCCGGAGAACAGCCGGATCAGCGACAGCCGGCCCACATACGGGTCGGAGGAGGTCTTCACGACCTCCGCGACCAGCGGAGCGCCCGGGTCGCAGGGCTTGAGCTCGCGCGGCTTTCCGTCGATCGTCGTCACCCGCACCGTCTCGTGCTCCAGTGGCGTCGGGAAGCCCCGCGTGATCAGTTCCAGCAGCTCCAGGGTGCCGAGCCCCTGCCGTGCGCCCTCACCCGCCGGCGCGGCGGCCAGGACGGGGAAGAAGACGCCCCGTGCGACGGCCCGCTCCAGATCCTCGACGAGCGTGTCGACGTCGATCGGCTCCCCGCCGAGGTAGCGGTCCATGAGGGTCTCGTCCTCGCTCTCGGAGATGATCCCCTCGATGAGCCGGTTGCGGGCCTCCTCGATCAGCGGCAGCTGGTCCTCGCCGGGCTCGGACTCCTTGCGCTCGCCGGTCGAGTAGTCGAACAGCTTCTGCGACAGCAGCCCGATCAGCCCGGTCACGGGCGCGTGCCCGTCGGGGGCCTGGGGGCCGTGCAGCGGCAGGTAGAGCGGCAGGACCGCGTCGGGGTCGTCCGCTCCGAAGGCCTCCGCGCAGGTCCGGGTCATCTCCTCGAAGTCGGAACGCGCCGACTCCAGGTGCGTGACGACGATGGCCCGGGGCATGCCCACGGCCGCGCACTCCTCCCACACCATGCGGGTCGAGCCGTCCACGCCGTCCGAGGCCGAGACGACGAAGAGGGCCGCGTCCGCCGCGCGCAGACCGGCCCTGAGCTCACCGACGAAGTCGGCGTATCCGGGGGTGTCGAGGAGGTTGACCTTGATGCCGTCCCACTCGACGGGCACCAGGGAGAGCTGTACCGAGCGCTGCTGCCGGTGCTCGATGTCGTCGTAGTCGGAGACGGTGCCGCCGTCCTCCACGCGGCCCGCCCGGTTCACCGCCCCCGCCGTGAGAGCGAGGGCCTCCACCAGCGTGGTCTTGCCCGATCCGGAGTGGCCGACCAGCACCACATTCCGTACGGACTGAGGGTGGTCGGCCGCTTGTGCCCTGCCGGCGGCCCCAGGGTGTGTCTGTGCCTTGTCGCCCATGATCCTGCCTCCCGTGCACGGTGAGGTCCCTGTGGGCGCGGACACGCGGGATCCGCGTGCGGTGCGGCTCCGGCGACGCCCGCGGTCATTCGACCTTCCCACTCCCGTCACGGCGCGTCCATACGAACGACGTGAGCGCGCCGCCCACCAGGGGCTCGCGGGTTCCCCCGAAAGGGGTCCGGGTGCCCGCCCCTCGCCCACGCGCGCGCGTGACTACGATGGGCCAGCCGGTGGTCAGCAGGGGCCATGCGGCGACACCGACCCTCGGGAAGGCCATGCTGAACAAGTACGCGCGTGCATTCTTCACGCGTGTCCTCACACCGTTCGCCGCGTTTCTCATCCGCCGGGGCGTCAGCCCCGACACGGTCACGCTCATCGGCACCGCCGGCGTGGTCGCGGGCGCGCTGGTCTTCTACCCCATGGGCGAGTTCTTCTGGGGCACGGTCGTGATCACGCTGTTCGTGTTCTCCGACCTCGTCGACGGCAACATGGCCCGTCAGCTCGGCCGCTCCAGCCGCTGGGGCGCCTTCCTGGACTCCACGCTCGACCGGGTCGCCGACGGCGCGATCTTCGGCGGCTTCATCCTCTGGTACGCCGGCGGAGGCGACGACCTCGTCCTGTGCGCCGTCTCGATCTTCTGTCTGGCCAGCGGTCAGGTGGTGTCCTACACCAAGGCCCGGGGCGAGTCGATCGGACTGCCGGTAGCGGTCAACGGGCTCGTCGAGCGGGCCGAGCGGCTGGTGATCTCGCTCGTCGCCGCGGGATTGGCGGGCCTGCACGCCTTCGGTGTGCCGGGCATCCAGTACCTGCTGCCCGTCGCCCTGTGGATCGTCGCCGTGGGCAGCCTGGTCACGCTGATCCAGCGGGTCGTCACCGTACGCCGGGAGTCCGCGGAGGCCGAGGCCGCCGCGGCGCAGGACGGCCAGGACACGCAGGACAATGAGGACGAGCAGCAGAACGCCTCTCACGGGAGCGAGGCGGCCACGTGAGCGCGCAGGACCGACTGACGGACGCGCTGTACGGCCTCGGCTGGAGCACGGTCAAGAAGCTCCCCGAGCCGGCCGCCGTACGGCTCGGCCGGACCATCGCCGACCTGGCCTGGAAGCAGCGCGGCAAGGGCGTCCAGCGACTGGAGAGCAACTACGCGCGCGTGGTGCCCGGCGCGAGCCCCGAGCGGCTCGCCGAGCTGTCCCGGGCGGGCATGCGCTCCTATCTGCGCTACTGGATGGAGTCGTTCCGGCTCCCGGCCTGGAGCAAGGAGCGGATTCGGGACGGGGTCGACGTCAAGGACCTGCACTACCTCACCGAGGGCATGGCCGCGGGCAAGGGCGTCGTACTCGCCCTGCCGCACCTGGCCAACTGGGACTTCGCCGGCGCCTGGGTCACCACCCAGCTCGGCATTCCCTTCACCACGGTCGCCGAGCGCCTGAAGCCGGAGACGCTCTACGACCGGTTCGTCGCCTACCGCGAGGGCCTCGGCATGGAAGTCCTGCCGCACAGCGGCGGCACCGCCTTCGGCACCCTGGCCCGGCGGCTGCGCGACGGCGGCCTGGTCTGCCTGGTCGCCGACCGTGACCTGTCGGCCTCCGGCGTCGAGGTGGACTTCTTCGGCGACACGGCCCGGATGCCGGCCGGACCCGCCCTGCTCGCCCAGCAGACCGGCGCCCTGCTGCTGCCCGTCACCCTCTGGTACGACGACTCGCCCATGATGCGGGGCCGCGTCCACCCGCCCGTCGAGGTGCCGGAGTCAGGCACCCGCGCCGAGAAGACGTCTGCCATGACACAGGCGCTGGCCGACGCCTTCGCCACCGGGATCGCCGACCATCCGGAGGACTGGCACATGCTGCAGCGCCTGTGGCTCGCGGACCTCGACCCCGCGAAGGGACGCCCGTGAGAATCGGCATCGTCTGCCCGTACTCCTGGGACGTACCAGGCGGCGTCCAGTTCCACATCCGTGACCTCGCCGAGTACTTCATCCGCCTCGGTCACGAGGTGTCCGTCCTGGCCCCGGCCGACGACGACACCCCGCTGCCGCCCTACGTCGTCTCGGCCGGACGGGCGGTGCCGGTGCCGTACAACGGGTCGGTGGCCCGGCTGAACTTCGGTTTCCTGAGCGCCGCCCGGGTGCGCCGCTGGCTGCACGACGGCGCGTTCGACGTGATCCACATCCACGAGCCGACCTCGCCGTCGCTGGGCCTGCTGACCTGCTGGGCCGCCCAGGGGCCGATCGTCGCCACGTTCCACACGTCCAACCCGCGCTCCCGCGCGATGATCGCCGCGTACTCGATCCTCCAGGCCGCCCTGGAGAAGATCAGCGCCCGCATCGCGGTGAGCGAGTACGCCCGCCGCACGCTCGTGGAGCACCTCGGCGGCGACGCGGTCGTGATCCCCAACGGCGTCGACGTCGACTTCTTCTCCGAGGCCGAGCCCAAGGCCGAGTGGCAGGGCGACACGATCGGCTTCATAGGACGTATCGACGAGCCCCGCAAGGGACTCCCGGTGCTGATGAGGGCCCTGCCCAAGATCCTCGCCGCGCGCCCGCAGGCCCGGCTCCTCGTCGCCGGGCGCGGCGACGAGGAGGAGGCCGTTCAGTCCCTTCCGGCCGACCTGCGCTCCCGCGTCGAGTTCCTCGGCATGGTCAGCGACGAGGACAAGGCCCGCTTCCTGCGCAGCGTCGACCTGTACGTCGCGCCCAACACCGGCGGCGAGAGCTTCGGCATCATCCTCGTCGAGGCCATGTCCGCCGGAGCCCCCGTGCTCGCCTCCGACCTGGACGCCTTCGCCCAGGTCCTGGACCGCGGAGCGGCCGGCGAACTGTTCCCCAACGAGGACGCCGACGCCCTGGCCGACGCGGCCGTACGGCTCCTGGCGGACCCGGAGCGGCGGGCGGAGCTGCGTGCGCGGGGGAGTGCCCACGTACGGCGCTTCGACTGGTCGACGGTCGGTGCGGACATCCTGTCCGTCTACGAGACGGTCACGGCGGGAGCGGCGGCGGTGGCCGAGGACGAGCGGACGACCGGCCTGTGGGGGCGGCTGGGGTTCGCCCGGGACTGATGCCGGGCCGCCACCGGGCCGGCGGTCGACCACGGGCGGGGCGGGGTGAACGGCGAGGCTGCGCGTGCCGCTAGCCTTGCCGCCCGTGACCACCACTCTCATCTGGATCGCCGTCGCCCTGGTCGCGGTCGGGCTGTACCTGAGCTGGACCGCCGGCCGGCTCGACCGTCTCCACGCCCGGATCGACGCCGCCCGGGCCGCCCTGGACGCCCAGCTGCTGCGCCGGGCCTCGGTGGCGCAGGAACTGGCGACCTCGGGTGTCCTGGACCCGGCCGCCTCGATCGTGCTGTATGAGGCGGCACACGCCGCCCGGCAGGCCGAGGAGGACCAGCGGGAGGTCGCCGAGAGCGAACTGAGCCAGGCGCTGCGGGCCGTCTTCGGAGAGGCCCCTCAGGTGGAGGCGGTGCGGGAGGCCCCCGGGGGAGAGGAGGCGGCCGGGGAACTGACCGAGGCCGTCCGCAGGGTGCCGATGGCCCGGCGCTTCCACAACGACACCGTACGGGCGGCCCGGGCCCTGCGCCGGCACCGCAAGGTGCGCTGGTTCCGCCTGGCCGGACACGCGCCCTTCCCGATGGCCTTCGAAATGGACGACGAGCCTCCGGCGGCCCTGGTGGACCGCGCCGCCTGAGTCCCGTTCACCCGGCAGTTCCCGGCCGTCCGCCGCAAAAGGATCCACGGCGTTCGCATTGGCCCTTGCTGTGGCCTGGTTCTCTCACGTTTCCTCAGTGCTGCAGAAACCCCCTTTCCCCTCAGCGAGGTCACCCGTGTCCATCTCCGAAAACCAGGCTCCCGAGACCGGTACCGCCCGTGTGAAGCGCGGCATGGCCGAGCAGCTCAAGGGCGGCGTCATCATGGACGTCGTCACCCCGGAGCAGGCGAAGATCGCCGAGGACGCGGGCGCCGTGGCCGTCATGGCCCTGGAGCGGGTCCCGGCCGACATCCGCAAGGACGGCGGCGTGGCCCGTATGTCCGACCCGGACATGATCGAGGGCATCATCGACGCCGTCTCCATCCCGGTCATGGCCAAGTCCCGCATCGGCCACTTCGTCGAGGCCCAGGTCCTGCAGTCCCTCGGGGTCGACTACATCGACGAGTCCGAGGTCCTCACCCCGGCCGACGAGGTCAACCACTCCGACAAGTGGGCCTTCACCACGCCGTTCGTCTGTGGCGCCACCAACCTGGGCGAGGCCCTGCGCCGCATCGCCGAGGGCGCGGCCATGATCCGCTCCAAGGGTGAGGCCGGCACCGGCAACGTCGTCGAGGCCGTCCGCCACCTGCGCCAGATCAAGAACGAGATCGCCCGCCTGCGCGGCTACGACAACAACGAGCTGTACGCCGCCGCCAAGGAGCTGCGCGCCCCGTACGAGCTGGTCAAGGAAGTGTCCGAGCTCGGCAAGCTCCCCGTGGTGCTGTTCTCCGCCGGCGGCGTGGCCACCCCGGCCGACGCGGCCCTGATGCGTCAGCTCGGCGCCGAGGGCGTCTTCGTCGGCTCCGGCATCTTCAAGTCCGGCGACCCGGCCAAGCGCGCCGCCGCCATCGTGAAGGCCACCACCTTCTACGACGACCCGAAGATCGTCGCCGACGCCTCCCGCAACCTGGGCGAGGCCATGGTCGGCATCAACTGCGACACCCTCCCCGAGGCCGAGCGCTACGCCAACCGCGGCTGGTAAGGCACAGGAATCCATGAGTGACACCCCCGTGATAGGCGTCCTGGCCCTCCAGGGCGATGTACGGGAGCACCTCGTCGCCCTGGCCGCGGCCGATGCCGTGGCCAGGCCGGTGCGGCGCCCCGAAGAGCTCGCCGAGGTGGACGGCCTCGTCCTCCCCGGCGGCGAGTCCACCACCATCTCCAAGCTGGCCGTCCTGTTCGGCCTGATGGAGCCGCTCCGCGCGCGCGTGCGTGACGGCATGCCCGTCTACGGCACCTGCGCCGGCATGATCATGCTCGCCGACAAGATTCTCGACCCGCGCTCGGGCCAGGAGACCATCGGCGGCATCGACATGATCGTGCGCCGCAACGCCTTCGGACGGCAGAACGAGTCCTTCGAAGCGGCCGTCGGCGTCAAGGGCGTCGAGGGAGACCCGGTGGAGGGCGTCTTCATCCGGGCCCCCTGGGTCGAGTCCGTCGGCGCCCGGGCCGAGGTGCTCGCCGAGCACGACGGCCACATCGTCGCGGTCCGCCAGGGCACCGCGCTGGCCACGTCGTTCCACCCGGAACTGACCGGCGACCACCGGGTGCACGCCCTGTTCGTCGACATGGTGCGGGGGAACCGGGCAGCCGAGTCCTTGTAGGATTCCTGCGTTCGTTGCTGAGATGGGTTACGCGAAGGAGACAGGCAGATGTCCGGCCACTCTAAATGGGCCACGACGAAGCACAAGAAAGCCGTCATCGATGCCAAGCGCGGCAAGCTCTTCGCGAAGCTGATCAAGAACATCGAGGTCGCGGCGCGGATGGGCGGCGTCGACCTCGAGGGCAACCCGACGCTCTACGACGCCGTCCAGAAGGCCAAGAAGCAGTCGGTTCCGAACAAGAACATCGACTCCGCCATCAAGCGTGGTGGCGGTCTCGAGGCCGGCGGCGCCGACTACGAGACGATCATGTACGAGGGTTACGGCCCGAACGGTGTGGCCGTGCTCATCGAGTGCCTCACCGACAACCGCAACCGCGCGGCCTCCGACGTCCGCGTCGCCATGACCCGCAACGGCGGCTCGATGGCCGACCCGGGCTCGGTGTCGTACATGTTCAGCCGCAAGGGCGTCGTCATCGTCCCCAAGGGCGAGCTGACCGAGGACGACGTCCTCACGGCCGTCCTGGACGCGGGCGCCGAGGAGGTCAACGACCTCGGTGAGTCCTTCGAGGTCATCAGCGAGGCCACCGACCTGGTCGCGGTCCGCACCGCCCTCCAGAACGCCGGCATCGACTACGACTCCGCCGACTCCAGCTTCGTGCCGTCCGTCCAGGTCGAGCTGGACGAGGAAGGCGCCAAGAAGATCTTCAAGCTGATCGACGCGCTCGAGGACAGCGACGACGTGCAGAACGTCTTCGCCAACTTCGACGTCAGCGACGAGGTCATGGAGAAGGTCGACGCGTAACGCCGCGAGAGCTGCACGGGCTCAACGGGCCGACGGGACACACCCGTCGGCCCGTCGCATTGTCAGCGGTACCCGATAGCCTGCACAAACAGGTGAGCGAAGGAGGGGCGGTGCGCGTACTCGGGGTGGACCCCGGACTGACGCGGTGTGGTGTGGGCGTCGTCGAGGGGGTCGCGGGCCGGCCGTTGACGATGCTGGGCGTCGGCGTCGTCCGCACGCCCGCGGACGCCGAGTTGGGCCACCGCCTCGTCGCCGTCGAGCAGGGCATCGAGCAGTGGCTCGACGAGCACCGGCCCGAATGCGTCGCCGTCGAGCGCGTCTTCAGCCAGCACAACGTCCGTACGGTCATGGGCACCGCCCAGGCCAGCGCCGTCGCCATGCTCTGTGCCGCCCGCCGCGGGATCCCCGTGGCGCTGCACACCCCGAGCGAGGTCAAGGCGGCCGTCACCGGCAGCGGCCGCGCCGACAAGGCGCAGGTGGGCGCGATGGTCACCCGCCTGCTCCGGCTCAGTGCGCCGCCCAAGCCCGCCGACGCCGCCGACGCCCTCGCCCTCGCCATCTGCCACATCTGGCGCGCCCCCGCGCAGAACCGACTCCAGCAGGCCGTCGCCCTGCACACATCGAAAGGCCGGACGGCATGATCGCCTTCGTCAGCGGCACGGTCGCCGCGCTCGCCCCCGACGCCGCGGTCGTCGAGGTCGGCGGCGTCGGCATGGCCGTCCAGTGCACGCCGAACACGCTGTCCACGCTCCGCATGGGCCAGCCCGCCAAGTTGCACACCTCCCTCGTCGTGCGCGAGGACTCACTGACCCTGTACGGCTTCGCGGACGACGACGAGCGGCAGGTCTTCGAACTGCTCCAGACGGCCAGCGGTGTCGGTCCCCGGCTGGCCCAGGCCATGCTGGCCGTGCACAGCCCGGACGCGCTGCGCCGGGCCGTCGCGACCGCCGACGAGAAGGCCCTCACCGCCGTCCCCGGCATCGGCAAGAAGGGTGCGCAGAAGCTGCTCCTGGAGCTGAAGGACCGGCTCGGCGCGCCGGTCGGCGCACCCGCCGTCGGCGCCCCGGTCAGCACCGGCTGGCGCGACCAGCTGCACGCGGCCCTGATCGGCCTCGGCTACGCGACCCGGGAGGCCGACGAGGCCGTGACCGCCGTCGCCCCGCAGGCCGAGGCCGCCGAGGGCACGCCCCAGGTGGGGCAGCTGCTGAAGGCGGCCCTGCAGACGCTGAACCGAGCCCGCTGATCCACGACCCTCTGAGGCACATCTATGAACTGGGACGACACGACCGACACCACCGCCGGCGAGCGGCTGGTGGACTCTGTCGCCGACCGTGAGGACCAGGCCGTCGAGGCAGCCCTGCGCCCCAAGGACCTGGACGAGTTCATCGGCCAGGAGAAGGTCCGCGAACAGCTCGACCTCGTGCTGCGCGCCGCACGTGCGCGTGGCGCGACGGCCGACCACGTGCTGCTTTCCGGTGCCCCGGGCCTCGGCAAGACCACCCTGTCGATGATCATCGCGGCCGAGATGGGCGCCCCTATCCGCATCACCTCGGGCCCCGCCATCCAGCACGCCGGCGACCTCGCCGCGATCCTCTCCTCCCTCCAGGAGGGCGAGGTCCTCTTCCTCGACGAGATCCACCGCATGTCCCGGCCCGCCGAGGAGATGCTGTACATGGCGATGGAGGACTTCCGCGTCGACGTCATCGTCGGCAAGGGCCCCGGCGCCACGGCCATTCCCCTGGAGCTGCCCCCCTTCACCCTGGTCGGCGCCACCACCCGCGCGGGCCTGCTGCCGCCCCCGCTGCGCGACCGCTTCGGCTTCACCGCGCACATGGAGTTCTACGAACCGGCCGAACTGGAGCGGGTCATCCACCGCTCGGCCGGCCTCCTGGAGGTGGAGGTCCGGCCGGAGGGCGCCGCCGAGATCGCCGGCCGCTCCCGCGGCACGCCCCGTATCGCCAACCGCCTGCTGCGCCGCGTCCGCGACTACGCGCAGGTCAAGGCCGACGGGCTGATCACCAGGGACATCGCGGCGGCCGCCCTCGCGGTGTACGAGGTGGACGCGCGCGGCCTCGACCGCCTCGACCGGGGCGTGCTGGAGGCCCTCCTCAAACTGTTCGGCGGCGGCCCGGTCGGCCTCTCCACGCTCGCTGTCGCGGTGGGGGAGGAACGTGAGACCGTGGAGGAGGTCGCCGAGCCCTTCCTCGTACGGGAGGGACTGCTGGCCCGCACCCCCCGCGGCCGGGTCGCCACGCCCGCCGCATGGGCACATCTCGGCCTCACCCCGCCACGCTCCCAGACCACCGGAAACGGACAACAGGACCTGTTCGGGGCGTGAGGGGACCGTCACCGCTCCGGGGCGGCGAGGTCAGTGGCCGGACCAGGAACCCCGGTGCCATGCTGAGCGTTGTTCCATGCGCGCGGACTCGCTTAGACTCCGCCGATGCCGCCTTTGACGGCGGCGTACACACCCCCAACCATCTGGCCGCTCACAGCGCGGTCGTGTGAAGGAAGTACCGACCCGTGAGTCTCCTGACCCTCCTCCCGTTCATCGTGCTCATCGGGGCCATGTTCCTGATGACCCGGTCGGCAAAGAAGAAGCAGCAGCAGGCCGTGGACATGCGGAACCAAATGCAGCCAGGCAGCGGCATCCGCACCATCGGGGGCATGTACGCCACGGTCAAGGAGGTCAACGAGGACACCGTCCTCGTCGACGCCGGTCCAGGCGTCGAGCTCCTCTTCGCCAAGAACGCCGTCGGCGCCGTCCTCACGGACGACGAGTACAACCGCATCGTCCACGGCGTCGAGCACGACCTGAAGTCCGACGCCGACCTCGTCCCGGACGACGCCTCCTCCCTCACCGAGACCGGCGACTCCGCCGCCCCCGCTGACGACAAGGCCGTCGACCTCGGCAAGAAGGACACGGCCGAGCCGGCCGACGAGGCGACCGAGGCGAAGACGGACGCAGAGCCGAAGAAGACCGACGGCGACTCCGAGGCGAAGTAGTCGTGTCCCGGGGGGGGGGGGGGAAGGGAAGGGAAGCCAAAAGCAAAAAAAAAACCCACAGGACGCAAAAACAACACCCCCCCCACCCACCACACCGCTTCCAAGAAG
>NZ_JBVJSX010000012.1:0-179879 GCF_055606225.1 Streptomyces sp. NPDC037100
GGAAATCTGGCGCGGGAGACGGGGGAGGTCTCTCGGAGGATCAAAGGGGCTCTCCCAAACCACCCAGTTCCACCCCCCCACGCCTTGGGGGGTTGCCGCCCCCCCCCCCCCCCACGACCAGGAACGGCGCGCGCCGCCACACCGCCACACCCGCGACGGCAAGTCCCACAGCCCTTTCATCCAGGACCGGTTGCTGCTGGTCGACGAAGGTTTGCGTGGCGATGAGGGCCGCGAGCAGCGCAACGGGCACCACGTCCGCGACCCGTGCTACGGCCGGCCGGTCGAGCGCCCTCTCAGGGACCAGCAGTCCCGCCAGCTTGAGCGCGAAACACGCGGCCGTCGCGAGGAGGATCCAGGTCCAGCTCATGAGGCACCTCCGCGCCCGGCCACATGCTCCCCTGTGCCCGGCCCTTCCGCCGGGACACCCTCCACGGGTCCGCGTTCCGGCGCTTCGGCATCCATATTCCGGCCATCCTGCTGTCGGGGCTGCACCGTTGGCAGCAGCAGGACGCTCAGAGCCGTCAGCCCCGCGATCACCACGGGCAGGCCCGAGCCGACAAGCGGGGACACGGTCACGGCCACCAGTCCCGCGAGGACGAAGACGAACCGGCCCGCACGCTCACGCAGCTTCGGCGCCACCAGAGCCAGGAACGCGGCGGAGGAGGCCACATCGAGCCCGAGCACCTTGGGGTCGGCCAGTAGCGAGCCGGCGAGGGCACCGACCAGAGTGGACACGTTCCAGAACAGGAACACCACGGAGCCGGTGACCCAATAGGCGAAGCGACTCACCGAGCGCGCCTGCTTGGCTGTCGCCATGGCCGTGCTCTCGTCGCTCAGCAGATGAACAGCGGGCAGCAGGAGCCTCGCGCGCACATCCAGCACCGGCCGAAGGCTCACCCCGTAGAAGAGACTGCGCACTCCGAGCAGCGTCGCGGTTGCGGCCGCGGCAACGCCGCCGCCACCCGCCGCGAGCGTACCCACCAGGGCGAGTTGAGCGGAGCCTCCGTACAGCACGAGGGACAGGAACTGCGTCTGTCCGATGCTCAGGCCGCTGGAAACGGCCAGCGCCCCGTAGGACAGGCCATAGGCGCCGACGGCCAGGCCGACCCCGAGGGCATCGCACACAAGCCTCGCCTTCTCCTTGCGCGGCAGTCGGTCTTGCTCCTGGATCACCACGGGGAGCCCTTCCACGAGTCGCGATGGCGGGGCACCTCAGATCTTGAGGCCCCTTATGCGTCATGGATCTTACTCAGTATGACTATGATGTGTCATCGCAGTGCACTGACATGACAAATGATGGCGCGGACGACCGGCCGCCCGCACGACAGGTGCAGGAGATGAAGCACTACTTGGACCGCATCGAGGCCCTGCTGGGGCTCGGGGTACAACCTCGCGGGCCCGATCGAGGTCGCACAGACCGTGCGCGGGTCTCGGAAAGCCTGCCGGAACATCTTTCGAGAATCCGCCGAGTACGAACCGATCCAAGATGCCGTCATTCAAGGCCGCCCCGGATACCGCATGAACCCGGCGAAGGTTCAGCGGTTTCGCGGCCGCTCCTCGGGTTCACTTTCCACGCCCAACCAAGAAAGGACCGCAGCGTACGCCATGCTTGAGAACACTCGAATCGTAGGAACACCCGACGATGTCGACGCGGAATTCAAGTTCGTGGTGGCCCTCAAGGCCAAGCTCGACCCCGGCGTGGCCACGAACGCGGCGTCCCACCTCTGTCTCGGTCTGGTCGCGAAGGCAGCGGCCGAACGTCCCGAACTGCTCCCGCACATGTCGTTCCTCGACTTCCGAGATGCCGACGCGGGCACCCACGCGCCTGTCTCCGGACTCTCGCTCGTCGTACTCGAAGGCCGCCCCGCCTGGCTGCGTCGACTGCGCGGCGAAGCGTCCGCGGCCGGACTTCTGAGCACCGACTTCACCGGGCAGATGACCGGGGGCAGTTATGCCGACCAGCTCGAGCGCATGCGCCGGACACCGGAAAGCGAACTCGACTACTACGGCGTGTCCGTCTTCGGCCCGCGCGACACGGTCGACCCACTGACGAAGAAGTTCTCCCTGCTGCGCTGAGGGGCGTCCCGTAAAGCAGGGCCCGGCGGGAGGCCTCGCATCAGTTGGTACGGTTGTCCGTATTCGGGTGGCCTGGGCATTCAGCTGAGGGCTGGCGGACCGGTTCCGTGTTCGCGCCGGACTTCTGGACCTCACCTGTCGTTTGGGACGTACTCGTGGCAGAGATCAAGCATTTCGCCCGTGCCGTGCGCGAGGCACCGCAGGGTCCGCGCCCGCGTCGAGCACACCTTCGCCCGGATGAAGGGCTGGAAGATCCTCCGTGACGTCCGCCTCAAGGGCGACGGCGTCCACCACGCCATGCTCCGCATCACCCGCCTCCACAACCTTGCCCTTGCCGGACAGACCGAGGAGCCCCGGCCGCAGAGCTTCCTGACACTTCGATCATTGCGGGACAAGCCTTGGCCAGGGCCGGGGCCGGCTCACCCCGACCGGGACCCAGGCCTTCTCCACTCGGTCAGTCGGCGTCGGGTGTGTCAGTCGAATACTCGGTGAAGCGGGCAATGCTCTGCGGATTCAGCCGGTAGCCGGGGCGTCCCTGAATCACGGCGTCCTGGGCCATGTCGTAGTCCGCCACTTCGCTGAAGCGCTCCTGACAGGCACTACGGAAGCGACGTACCGTCTGGGCCAGTGCAGCGGAGGTTCGGTTCGTACGGTCCGACAGCTCGGCAGCGGAAAGGAAGGGGACAGCGGTTCCCTGCGCGATGCTTTCCGAGAAGTCCCGGCCCAGTACTCGGAGGGTGTCGATGAGCGGTTGCGGCGCGTTCTCGTGCACGGTGACTCCCTCCACCGACAGCAGCCGGCCGTAGAGCGTCACCTCGAGCCGGTCGGGCTGCGGCAGCTGCTCTTCGCCCAGGTCGAGGGAGAGAAACTCCGGCACGAGATGCCCGGCCCGGAGTCCGATGTAGCGGCTGAGCAGTTGGCGGCGCTCCGTACCGCGCGGTGCCTGCAGGTAGTCGGCCACGGCGCCCAGGACGTCCGGCAGGGTCGGCCGCAGATCCTGCAGATAGCGCGTGATCCAGTCCACCGACTCCCCCCTGCCGTGCAGCCGGGAGTGCAGTACGGCGGTGTCCAGCAGGACGAGGGAGGCGCAGCTGTGCAACTCGGCGTATTTCAGACGGTCATGCAGTGTCACAGCCGTGTCGATGAGCACGCGTGGCCGCACCCGGACGCGGTACGTGCGCAGCATCCGGTGCCACTGTTCGTACGCCGTGAGATGGACGTTCCACGTCCCCGGGGCCTCCAGGTACCTGTCGGCGAGGTGCCGGAACATCCTCGGGTAGGGCGACTGCTGATAGGTGCCCCAGCCGAAGGAGAAGGTGTCGAGCGCCGCGTCGAAGTCGCGCTGCACCCCGTACCGGCAGGCGGAGATGAGGAACTCGCTGGTGCGGACATAGCGCATGAGGAGTTCGCGGTCGCGCGCGGTCAGCTCGGTCGGGCGCAGGACCGATGACTCCACGAACGTGCTGTAGCCGCCGCTCTGCACGTCGCCCAGATGGAAGGCGAACGACCGTCCCGGCTCCGACGCGACGACCGGGTGCGCTTCGAGCACCTTTTCCACGTATGTTCGCTGCGCCTCGAGCTCGGCGTCGGCTTCTTCCTTACACCCGGCGAGCAGATGGGCGATGACGAGGTCCGTGTGAAGCCAGGACGCGTCCGCGTAGTAGCCGTACTTCCGGTAGCGCTCGAGCGAGTCCCTGAAGAGGGGCAGTGCTCGCTCCGGGTCGTTCTCGGCGGCGGCCTCCAGACCATCGCGCCACAACACGAAGGAAACACGGGAGAACGACTCGGTTTTCCCTTCGAGTCCAGCCTCTTCGGCGAGCCGGGCGAATGCGGTCGGGAACATGGAGTCGGTGTACTTCGCCCACCCCTGGCTGAGGTGGTCGGCCACCTCCATCAGCAGCTCGAACGATCGCTCGCGTACGGCGCGGTCGAGGAGTTCGATCAGCTCCCGGGTCCGCGGCAGGATCCTTCCGGTGTAGAAGAAGGAGGTGTTGACGTATTTGTCGGCCGTTGCCAGCAATACGGCCGCGGCCGATGTGCCGTTGTCCATGCGGGCACACAACTCACCGAGCAGCAGCAGGACCGCGACGTCGTGCTCGTTCGCCTGCCGCAGCTCGCCCGCGGGCACGTCCAGCACGTCCGTCATCACGACCTGGCGGCCGCCTGCGAGGTGCTCCTCGAGTGCCTGGTAGCGCTCGACTACGCTGCTCATCTCCGCTGTCCTGTCCGTTGCGTCGTCCATGCGCGGTGGCCTCCGGCTACCGGGTTCCCGTGACCTTCGCCAGAACGGTGACGGTTGTCGGTACGTCATGGAGGGGGTCACACCGGCTGTCTCGAGCACATCCGCCGCCGCCTGACGGTGCCTGCGAACCGGTCTCCAGGCCCCGCTGCCGCGCAGTTCAACGGGTGTCGTCCGCCGTGACACATTGCCGCCTTCAGGATGTCATCCTAGGTGAGTCCAATGACAGAGAGCGCATCGAATGGTGTCGAGACGTGTTCCCTGGCGGCACCAAGGGGGAGTTCCGGTCCTCACGCCCCGGCGAACGGCGGGTGAGTCACCGACGGCCGGGGTGTGACCCGCCGGACCAGGACCGTCGCGTCGAGACCCTCCCCTGAAGTCGTCAATCCGGCAGGGGCTGTTCGGCCCAGATCGTCTTGCCCTCCGCGGTGTGACGACTGCCCCAGCGCTCGGCGACCTGGGCGACGAGCAGCAGTCCGCGGCCGCCCTCGTCGAAGACCCGGGCGCGGCGCAGGAGCGGGGCGGTGCTGCTGCCGTCGGAGACCTCGCAGACGAGGACATCGGCGCGGATGAGGCGCAGCTCGATGGGAGCGTTGCCGTAACGGATCGCGTTGGTGACCAGCTCGCTGACGATCAGCTCCGTGGGGAACTCGAGCTCGGCCAGCCCCCAGGCGGCCAGTTGTTCGCTCGCCATCCGGCGGGCCCCGGCGACGGCCGCGGGATCCACGGGCAGCCGCGAGACGCGTACCCGGTCGGTGCCGAGACCACGGATCCGGGCCAGGAGCAGAACGATGTCGTCGGCGGCGGGCTCGGCCCGCACCTTGCGGAGCACCTCTTCGCAGGTTTCCTCCAGGCCGGCGGCCGGCCGCCGCAGCGCCTCGCTCAGCAGCTCCAGTCCGACGTCGATGTCGCGGCCGGGGGTCTCGACCAGGCCGTCGGTGTAGAAGGCCAGCAGGCTGCCCTCGCCCACGTCGATCCGGGCGGCCTCGAACGGCATGCCACCCAGGCCGAGCGGTGGCCCGGCGGGCAGGTCCAGGACGCGCGCGGTCCCGTCGGGGTCAACCAGGACGGGCGGCGGGTGCCCGGCCCGGGCCATGTCGCACCGGCCCGCGACGGGGTCGTAGACGGCATAGAGGCAGGTGGCCCCGACCTCTGCCGAGGTCCCCTCCCCCTGACCACGGGTGTCCGGGCCTTCGTCACGGTCGAGGCGGATGACCAGGTCGTCCAGGCGGGTGAGCAGCTCGTCGGGCGCGAAGTCGGCGTCGGCGAGCGTGCGGACCGCGGTGCGCAGGCGGCCCATCGCGGCCGAGGCGTGGACCCCTTGGCCCACGACGTCGCCCACCACCAGTGCGACCCGGCCCCCGGACAGTGCGATGACGTCGAACCAGTCGCCGCCGATCTCGTCCCCCGAGCCGGCGGGAAAGTAGCGGTGGGCGAGGTCCAGGGCCTGCGCTCGGGGCGGCCCGGGCGGCAGCAGGCTGCGCTGGAGAGTGATCGCGGTGTGACGCTCGCGGGTGTAACGGCGGGCGTTGTCGATGCTCACCGCCGCCCGTGCGGCGATCTCCTCGGCCAGGAGCAGGTCGTCCTCACCGAAGGGGTCCGCGGTGCGGTGCCTTACCAGGTGCATCACACCCAGGGTGACGCCTCGGGCGCGCAGCGGCACCATCATCACCGCGTGCATTCCGAACCTCCGCACGCTCTCGGCGCGGGCCGGGTGGGCCGTCGACCAGTCGCCCAGCAGCGGATCGCCCATCCGGTACACGGCGCCCCGGCCCGTGATCAGTGCCTGCGCGGGTGGCGAGCTGGGCGGGCAGATGTCGATCCCGCCCTCCGGGACCACGGATTCCGGGCATCCGGGCAGCACCGATCGTTGCGCGGTACGGCGGAAGACGACCTGTGTGCCGGGTGGTGTCGGTTGCGGCTCATGGCCCTGGGCGACCGCCTCCAGCAGGTCGACGGTGACGAAGTCGGCGAACCCGTCCACCGCCACCTCGGCCAGCTCCTCGGCCGTCCGCGTCACATCCAGGGTGCTGCCGATCCGCGCACTCGCGTCGTTGAGCACCACCAGGCGCCGCCGGGCCCAGTACTGCTCGGTGATGTCGATCACCAGGGCGGACATTCCCAGCGTCTCCCCCGCCCCGTTCTTCAGCGGGGACAGGAAGACCGACCAGGCGTGATCGCGGATCTCACCGGAGGCCCGGAAGGGCTGTTCCTCGCGGACGATCATCTCGCCGGTGCGCAGCACCTGCCGCTGCAGGCGGTCGATCTCGTCCAGGGGCGGGGTGGGGTAGATCTCCCATAGCGTCTTGCCCCTCATCTCGTCCGGGGTGAGCCCCATGGCACGGCTCATCACCTGGTTGCAGGTCACGAACCGCGCCTCACGGTCGTAGACGGCCACCGGCAGCGGAAGCTGCGCGAGCGTGAGGTCCCACAGCTCCGTCGGCTCCTCTTCGGTCGGCCCGCCGGGGTAGGTCACTGCCGCCGGGGTGACGACCCAGGCGGTCCTGCCGCGCGCGTCCGCCAGCGGGGTGCCCCGGAGCTGCGCCTTGACGCGGCCTCCGTCCCGCTTCCGCAGTCCCACGTCACTCGTCCACGGTTCGCCGGCGGCCAGGCGGCGCCGCATCGCCAGGGGCAGCCTCGCGGACAGCAGGTGGGCAGCCGGCCGTCCCACGACCTCCTCGGGCTCGTATCCGAGCAGCCGCCCGGCTCCCGCGCTCCACACCAGCACGGCACCGCGGGCGTCGATGACGACGGCGACGTCCTCGGGCGCCGCCACGCCCCCTTCTCCGATGTTCATGTCGGGTTCGTTGTCCATGGGGTGTCCCGACTTCGTTCCTGCCGCGCCCGGCACGGCCTGTGCCGCCCGTCACGGGCGGTGCCTTCAGCATCCCGCCGCTGCCCGCCTCGCTCAACCGGCGGCGCCGACTCCCGTCCGCGCCCCGGGCACGAACGAATGCCGGGCCTTCAAGGGGACCGGCCGGGCCCTGCCGGCGGCGAGGGTGCCTCGTGCGCCGGCAGCGGGGCCGGAGCGCAGCACAAGGGCGCCTGACCAGGTCGGATTCCTGTCACGCACCCTTGTCGCCGGCCGGCCTAGCGCCGGTGGTTTCCGACGGTGATGACCCCCTTCGTCCCGGCGCCGGTCTTGTTGTCGTAGAGGACGTCGCCGGTGGACTTCTTCCAGATCTTTATGCGGAGGGTGTCCGGGCCGTCGGTGGCCGTGACCCGGAAGGCGTAGCCGCTCTTGCCGCCGACCGTACCGGTGCCCTGGTAGACGGCCCGGGAGCCGTTCACCACGAGCCAGTCGGAGCCGGTCGAGCGGAAGGTGAACCGGGCGGAGCCGAGGACGAAGGTGGCCTTGCCGGTGGGGACAGTGGCTCCCTTGCGGTACTGGACGCCCAGGGTGAACGCCGCCTTGCCGGTCAGCCGCGGCTCGGCTGGGTAGGCGCCCGCCGGCGAGGTGATCGTGCCGGCGCCGGCAGCGGGCCCGGCGGCACGGTCGTAGACGATCAGCTCGGCGAGCGTGGTGGTGTCCGTGCCTTTGTCGTCGTCGGTGACCGTGATCACGGGCCGGTGGATGCCCGCGTCGTCGTAGACGTGTGCGGCGCGGCAGCCGGAGTCGGTGACCGTGCCGGCCGTCGGCCGGCCGCCGTCCTTCCAGTCGACCGTGCAGGTGTGGCGGTCGGCCGTGCCGGGGTCGTTGAAGGAGGCGGTGACGACGGCGGTCCTGCCCACCGGGACGGGCGAGCCGGGACCCTTGGCCGAGGTGATCGACGGGGCGGCGTTGGAGACCTTCACGGCCACGGTGTCGGTACCGCGTCCGCCGGTCAGGGTGGCCCGGAAGGTGCCGTCGTCGGTGCAGGTGAGGGTCGTCCGGGCCGCCGCCGGGTCCTTGACGGTGCACGGGGCGCCGTCCTGGACGGTCCACTCGGGGGTGCCGGCCCCGGAGACGGTACCGGCGAGCGTGATCGCCTCGCCCTCGGTGCCGGTGGTGTCCGGCCCGGCATGGACGACGGTGACCGGGTCGATGCCACCGAGGGTCGGGACGACCTTGTCGATCAAACCGTCGGGGCCGAACTCCAGCTTGTCGATGGTTGTTTCGCGGTGGGTGCCGTCTCCTGCGGGGATGGCGAAGCGGTGGTAGGCGATGTACCAGTCGTCGGTGTTCGGGACGTGGACGACGGAGTGGTGGCCCGGCCCCTTGATGCCCAGGGAGAGGTCCTTCTCCAGGATCACGCCCTGCTTGGTCCACGGGCCGGTGGGCGAGGGGCCGGTCGCGTAGGCGACGCGGTAGTTCTCGTCCCGGGTGTCGTTCTCCGACCACATGAAGTAGTAGGTGCCCTTGCGCTTGATGACGAAGGTGCCCTCGTTGTAGCCGCTCGGGGTGATGTCGCTGACCTGCGAGGTGTCGACGGACGTCATGTCGTCGCCGAGCGGGACGACGTAGGCGCGGCCGTTGCCCCAGTAGAGGTACCGCTTGCCGTCGTCGTCGGTGAAGACCGCCGGGTCGATCATCTGGCCCCGGAAGTCACCGGCCTTGAGCAGCGGTTTGCCCAGGGCGTCCTTGAACGGCCCGGTGGGCGAGTCGGACACGGCGACGCCGATGTTCGCGTCGGCGCAGAAGTAGAAGTAGTACTTCCCGTCCTTCTCCGTCATCGCCGGTGCCCAGGCCCGGCTGTCCGCCCAGCTGACGTCGGGTCCCAGGTCGAGGATGACACCGTGGTCCTTCCAGTGGACCAGGTCCGTGGAGGAGTAGGCCTTGAACTGCGTGCCGCTCCAGCCCTCGAAGCCGTCGGTCGTCGGGTAGATGTAGAAGGTGTCGCCGAAGCGCACGATGTTCGGGTCGGCGTTCAGACCCGGCAGGACCGGGGTCTTCATGATCAGCGCCGAGACCTTCCAGGTGCGCTTCTTGCCGTCGGACCCGGTGACCTCGTAGGTCACCGGCCGGGTGAAGTCGCGCACGCTGCCGGAGGCGGGGCTGATCGTGGCGCCCTCGGCGAGTGCGAACTCCGGTGCCAGAGCGGTGAGATCGGTGCCGGTCTTCATCGGCAGCGTGACCGTGCCGGCCGCGTTGTCGACGAGCGCGTCGACCTTGAGCGCCGGGTGCGTCGCCTTGGCGATGCCCGCCGTGTTGCCGCTGAGTTCCATGACCTCGGTGCCCGAGAGGGCACGGCCGTAGACGCGGAAGTCGTCGACCTCGCCGCCGAAGTAGGGGTCGGCCGCGTACAGGGAGCGGCCGATGTAGCCGCTGTAGTCCTTGGCCGCGTCGTACAACTCGGAGGGTTTGATGGTGGTCGTCGTGCGGGCCGCCTCGACGCCGTCGGCGTACAGGACCATCGTGCCGGTGGTGCCGTCCAGCGTCACCGTGACGTGCCGCCACTGGCCGGGGGTGAGCTGCGAGCCGGCCGTCAGCTTCGACTCCGCCGACCAACTCGCCTTCGTGATGGCCGAGTAGAGGCTGGAGCCGCCGTTGGACGGAGTGGCGAACAGGTATTTGTCGCTGTCGGGGCCGAGCCCGAACAGCCACTGGAAGCTGCTGCCGCCCTTCCACTTGGCGTACGTCGACACCGTCACGCTGCCGGAGTTCTTCAGCACGCAGTTGGGGATCTTCACGTACGGCGAGTCGGAGCCGCCGGACATCTCGAACGAGCCGCCGTCGACACCGGTGCCGAATGCGGGCGTACGCACATAGGTGCCGTGGTGGCCGTGCCCGCTGGAGTCACGCACGACGCTGCCGCCGGTCTCGTCGAAGTCGTAGTGCAGCAGCAGGTCGGCCGGGACGTCCGGCCCCTCGTCGGACACGGTGACCTCGGCCCGGACCGGGATCGCGGCGCCGCCCGGCAGGCTGCCGGTGACGGTGAAGGTGCCGGCCTGGGCGTACTTCGACGCCGGGACGTCCTCCCAGTCGACGGAGACGGGCCGCTTGGCGCCGTCGGCGTACTCGGCGATCACCGTGGCCGGCAGCACCGGCGCCCGGCCGATCGCGGTCTTCACGGAGACGTCCTCGACGTTCCGCACGACCTGGTCCGGCTGGTAGGCGCGCAGCAGCCGGTCGTACTCGGCCCGGGTCACCGGCAGCACGGTGCCGTGCCTGGGCTTGGCGGGCAGGTCGTAGCCGGTGGACGGGGTCCAGGTGCCGGAGTCGAGGTCGGTCGTCTCGAAGGGGAGGTAGCCGCGGCCGCCGAACTCGTCGAGGAACGCGTACCACTTCTCCTCGGTGTTGGACTTGAACACCAGCGGCCCCTCGGCGGCGTTCATCGCACCCTTGCCGATGCCCTCGGCGACGGGGGTCCAGGACGGGTTCAGGATCGAGTCGCTCTTCTCCTGGAAGATGAACTTGCTGTTGGGGGTGGAGGAGCTGTTGTTCCGCTCGTCCTTGGACAGGCGGTAGTACGTGCCGTCGTGGCGGATCATCGTGGAGTCGATGACCGAGTAACCGCGGTCGATCCAGGCCTTGGGCTCGCTGAAGGTGTGGAAGTCGCGGGTGGTGGCGTACATCATGCGGTTGTAGGTGTCGCCGGTGTGGTCGGCGTTGTCGTACAGCTTCGATGCCCAGAAGACGACGTACTCGCCGCGCTCGGCGTCGTAGAACGCCTCCGGCGCCCAGGTGTTGCCGGCGCTGTCGGGCGAGACCCTGACCAGGCGCTGGTTCGTCCAGTGCACCAGGTCGGTGGACTCCCAGACCATGATGGACTTGCTGCCGGTGCGCTGGGAGGCGTCCCAGTCGCCGTTGCCGTAGATCCTCAGGTCGGTGGCGATCTGGTAGAACTTGTCGCCCTCCGGGGAGCGGATGATGAACGGGTCGCGCAGGCCCTTCTCGCCGAGCGTGGAGGTGAGGACCGGCTTGCCGTCGTTCAGTTCACGCCAGTGCAGCGGGTCGTTGCCCTTGCTGAGGGCGGCGTAGAGCTGCTCGCCGTCCGAGGTGCCCTCGCCGGTGAAGTAGCTGAACATGTAGCCCTCGAGGGCCGCCTCGGCGGGGAGTTCGGGCACCTTGGCCGTCATGACCCGGGTCGCCTTCGCCTCGCCCTTGGTGACGGTGGCGGTCAGTTCGACGGTGGTGGCGCCGTCGCCGTGCGCGGGGCGGTGGACCTCGCCGCCTGCGGAGACGACGTCCGGCTTCGCGGAGGACCAGGTGACGGCCGTGCCGAGGGCACCGCTCCGGGGGAGGGTGAGGTTGCCGCGCGCGTCGTCGAGGTTGTGGACCGTGAGATCCTCGGCGGCCTGCCGGGTGGCGGCGGCGTCGTCGAGTGCGGGGCGGACCGTCACGTCGAAGGTCTTGGTGGCGGTCACCGTGCCCTTCTTCAGGGTCGCCGTGAGCGTGGCGCGGCCGTCCGGTGAGCCTGCCTCGGGGCGGGTCACCCTGCCCGTGCCGGACACCACGGCCGGGTTGTCGCTGTCCCAGGTGACGGCGGAGCCGCCGGCCGGCCCCGTCCTGGGCAGGTCCAGGTCGGACGTGACGCCGCTGATGTCACCGAGGCTGAGTGCCTCCTTGTCGGCGGCGACGCCCTGGGTGGCGACGGGGAGGGAGAGCTGTTCGATCTCCGTGCCGTCCAGGGCCCGGTCGTACACACGGAAGTCGCGGATCCGGCCCTTGAAGAGCTTGTCGCCGTCGTAGACGGACTTGCCGATGTGGTTGGCTCTGGTGATGCCGGACCCGATGGCCCCGGGCGTGGTGGTGACCGAGGTGTTGCGGCCGACCTCGACGCCGTCCTCGTAGAGCACACCCGTGGAGCCGCTCTGGGCGTATGTGACGTGCTTCCACACTCCGCGGGTCAGGTTGTGGGAGTCGGAGGGCCTGGTGGTCTGCTCGGTCGACCAGTTGCCCGTCGCGACGGAGGTGCGGAAGGAGTTTCCCGTGGTGAACAGGTAGCCGTTGCCGCTGCCCGCGCTGGTGTTGCCGAAGCCGTAGAGGAAGTAGGGCGTGCTCTGGGCGGAGTCGATCAGCACGTCCATGGAGACGGTGATCGAGTCCATGCCTTTCATGATGTCGTCCGGCACCTTGATGTAGGTGTCCGATCCGTTGAAGGCGAGCCCCTGACCGGATGTCGACCAGTCGGCGGTGCCGCTGACCGTGCCGTCGCGGCCGTTGCCGGAGGCGTCGCTCACGGTGGCGCCGGTGCCGGTGTCGAGCTTGTACCACAGAGCCAGCCCCGCGGTGAGGTCCGCCGCTTCGGGCGCCGGTGCCTCCGGGGCCGCCTGCGCGGAGACGGCGGGGCCGGCGAGGGCGAGCAGCATCGACGCGGCGGTCAGTCCGGCGAGGGGGCCCGCCCAACGTCTCGCGCGGCTGCGAAGTCGTGCGACGTGCGTCATGTCTTCTGGGGTCCTCTGCTGAGGCATGGCTGATGACGGACAGGGCGGAGCGTTGAGCGCGGAGATGACGAGGCGACGGCAACTCCTTTGCCGCGGGCCTGGTGTTACACGCAGGTGAACGCGTGTTGCGAGAGTCTCGGCCGACGGCCGGGGCAGCGTCAAGAGGTTCCGAACAATGTCCGACAGGTCGAACGGCTCGCCCGTCGGTACCCACCGTCGGCCGCGGCAGCCGGCGAGGCGTTGTCGGTGGCGGGTGGCAGCATCGGGTCCCATGACGGACACCACGGCATTCGACTGGCGGTCCTTCCTGCTCAGATGGAGTGGGGAGTGGGCGGATTCCCTGCCGGAGGACGAGACGCGGGGAGCGGAGGACGAGGCCGCGCGGCAGGCACGGTGGCTGGGGTTCCCACCCGCGTCCGAGGAGCGGATCGCGGCCATGGAGGAGCGCCTGGGCCGACGGATGCCCCCGTCGTACCGTGCGTTCCTCGCGGTCACCGACGGGTGGCGGCATGCGGGCGGGTTCGTGTGGCTGCTGGCGGGGACCGAGTCCGCGCACTGGCACGCCGACGCGTCCGGACTCGCGTACACGTTCGACGAGTATCTGGACGAGGACGCCGGGCCCGAGGAGCGGCGGGAGGCGGACATCTGGCGGCGCGGGCTGCAGCTCGATGTCGAGTCCGACGCCACCTATGTCCTCATGGATCCCGAGGACGTGGACGAGGACGGCGAGTGGGCCGTGTACACGTGGGCGAGCTGGCGTGCCATGCCGCCCGAGCGGCACGCCAGCTTCGCTGCCTTCATGCGGGACGTGTACCGGGAGTTCCACAGCCTGCGCTCGCACGGCGGCGCGGAGGAGCCGGTGTTCGTGAACGACACGACGCGCACGCTGGACGCGCAGGTGGAGGAGGCCCGGATCGAGGCGCTGCGGGGCGGCTGGGAGCGGGCCGTGACGGCGCTGGACGAGGCCAAGGAGTACGGCAGACCACGGGCCGCAGGACTGGGTGACCAGATACGCCGCCTGCTCGGGCAGACCTACATGGTCCACTTCGACGGCCTGGCGACGGATCAGCGGTATGCGTCCGAGCTGCTGCCTGCGCTGATCGCCGAGCACGCGGCGCACTCCTACCGGGACGATTCCAGCCTGACGTTCCATCTGCGGGGCGCCGACGAGGACTTGCTGGCACTGGCTCACGCGACGCTCGGTCAGATGCGCAACGGCACGTACCGGTACACGGCGGCCGGACCGTTCGGGGAGGCGGTCGAGCGGGCCCGGGAGTCGGCGCGGTGGGGAGACACCGACGGGGCGTGGCGGACACTGATCGACGCCATGCCCCTGTGGGAGCCGCTGGGACCGGATCACCTGGCACCCCTGGGCTGGGTGGCCGACCCCGTGCTCGGGCCGCTGCTGACCCCGGAGCGGGGCCGGGAGCTGCTGTCCACGCCGAGGGGCGGGCAGTCGGGTGAGGCACCGAGTCCATCGGCCGGGCTCGACCCGGGCGGTCTGACGTGGCTGGCGGAGCCCGACCCCGGCAACAACCGCACGTCCTACCGGTTCGTCCTGGTGGAAGGGGTGGAGCCGGAGGACGTGCCCGGACGTCTCGCAGACATCGACGGCGACGGCGACGGCAGCATGCTGAGCGCACCCATGACCTGTTGGGAGGCACGCCGGGCATGGCTGCGCGACCGCAGTGAGTTCTCCTCCTACGACGACAGGGCTCTCATGGCGGTCGGCCGGGCCGGTGCCGGCTGGAGCTTCGCCTTCGACGGAGATCCGGCCCCGTTCGACCGCCGGCGGTTCGTCTCCCCGGCCGCGTCCGCCGCCGCGGGAACCCGCGCCGTGGTGGTGTGGAGCGGCCTGCGGCCACGACACGGGGAACCGTTCTTCCACCTTTCGGTGGCGCGAGACGGCGCCGAGCAGTATTCCTTCACGTACGCGGACGGTGAGGTCCGGTCGAGCGGGCAGATACCGGCGGCGCTGGACCCGAGCAGGTTCTTCGGTGACCCGGAGGGCGGGGCCGGAGTGGAGCGGTCGCTGCTGGAGGCGGTGGCCGGGGAGTTCGGCGCCCGTCTGCCGCGCCACGCTCTGGTGAACGGACGGCTGCACACGTTCGTCACCCGTTCATGGACGCGACCGCCCGGGGACGGAGAGACGTACATGGTGATCCGGGTGGGCTGAGGAGACGCTTCCCCGGCAGCCGGCGAGCCGGGCGACCGCTGACCGGCGACCGGTCGAGAAGAGCGATCTGCTCTTCTCGACCGGTCGCCGCACGCGTTCGCCCTCACCTGCCCGAAGCGCCGGCGGGCCCGGCGCGGGTGGGCGAAGGGGCCAACGCGGTGTTCCCCGGCTGTGTCGAGCTGTCGGGTCGCAGCGGTTCGGCCATGCTGGGGCAGGTCGCGCCCCTCTCCACGACAAGGAGGCCCGTATGCCCACGGACCCGCTCGGACGATTCCTGGCAGCTCTGGACCCGAAGCACCGCCGAGCGGTCGGTGCCAGACCACGCCAGGAGCAGGAACGCCTCGCCGCGGCCTGGGAACGGGAACTGGAAGCGGACGACGAGCTCGACACCCTCGACGAACTGTCGCCGGCGGCGGCAGAGGCCGAGGCAGCCCGCCGCGTCCTGGAACGCGGGAGCGACTAGAGCGCACAGGTGCCGGGCATACGAGCGTCCGCTCGTCCGGGCCGGTACCGGCCTTCGGGGGAATCCCGGTCGGCTCCGCGGTCCGGCGGCCGGTTGGGTGGTACGGGCACGAGGTGTCGACGCCCTCCGATCCACCCTCATCAGTACGGCGCTCAGCGCCGGGAGCCGGCTGGTGGAGGTGCTGACCGTGCTCGCGCCGGCCCTGTTCACCGCGTTCCTCCACGAGACAACGAAGTGAGCGGCCAGGGCTCAGGCAGAGTCCGAGAGCCGCCGCATCAGGCGGAGTTCCTCCTCCGCGAGTTCATGCACCAGTGCCGACGCGCGCTCGACCGGGCGCCGGTCCCTGGTGGTTCCCGCCTCGCGGAGGAGTTCCGCCACACGAGTCCATTTCCTCGACACCGCGCGGTAGGCGTCCGAAAGGTCGTGGAACTCCCCCGCACCCGTGAGTTCGGCGGTCTCGGCGAGGAACTCCGCCCACAGGGTGCGGAAGAGACCGCCGCCGGTCCCGCCCTCCTCCATGATCGTGGAGATCTCGACGAGCGCCTCTTGCGGGGATTCGAGGTCGTCGATCCAGCCGGGCATGAGCTCGGCCGCTTTGTGCATGCCCTTGAACCCCAGATTGGAGATCGGTGGGTTCAGGAAGCTTTCCGCTGTGGCCCTGGCGGACCGGCGGGCGACCTCGCCGAGGTCGGGCAGCGGGCCCTGCGGAGGGGCGATGGTGAAGGAGAGGTTGCGTGAGCTCATCGGGCCCCGGGCGCTGCGCGCACGCGCCAGGGACGCACCGGAGGCCCACCGCAGCCCCAGCGGCCTGGTCTCCACGAGGGCGAACCGGTCGTCCTCGTAGCCGACGCAGGCGACGTAGTGGGCCGCGAACCGGTAGTCGTCCGTGGAGTAGTCGAGGTCGTAGCGGTCGAGCTTGAGACCGACCACAGTCCCCGAGTCGAGCTCCTGGAGCAGTTGTTCACGGGCCCGCTTTTCCGAGGAGGTCTCCCTGACGGTCAGTCGAAGACCGAGCGCTTCGGTGAGATGGGCGGTCAGTCGATCCGGCTTGATCCGGCCACCGAGGAACGGCGTCGGCATCTGCCTGGTACGCCAGTAGGTGAAGGACAGACCTCTGCCGAGGCCGAAGACGAGCGACTCCGACAAGTCGATCTCGTGTTGCCGGAGAAGGTTGACCAGGGATGTCGATTCGCAATGATGACCGACGTACGGCTGCGCTTCCAGGAGTAACACGACTCACTTCTCCCTTTGTGAACAATTGTCGTCGCATACCGGCGGCCGGCTTCACCTGTGGGCCTTCTTGCCCAGCGCCATCAGGGAAGCCCGCGTTTCCGGATCCATCTTCTCGATCGCGTACCGGAAGGTATCGCGGGCCATTCGGGTGTGCCACGTGCGCAGGAATGCGGCCACTTCGTCCTGATGGACCTCGGCGGTGACCTTGAGCAGCCAGCCGCAGCCCTTCTGCACGTACACGTCCTCGTCGTGCATGAGCCGGATGCAGTTGTCGAAGACGTGCGACAGGGGAAGTTCGAACACCGTCCGCCCCACGGCTCTCCGGACGAACTTCACGACGGCCACATTCGCGGCGCGTCTCGCCCAGGGCGACCGGGACGCGACCCAGCGCCGTGTCTGCGGGATCCGGTCGAGGTGCCCGCGGAAGAACGGGTACAGCAGCTTCAGGCACAGGTCGTCGCACTGCGCCCAGTTGGAGACATACGTTTCGAGCCAGTACTCACAGCGGTCGAGGAGTTCGTCGCCCAGCCCTGCCCTCGCGACCTTGTGCAGCAGCGCGAAACCCAGCAGGACCTCCTCGTGGTGCGAGGAGCGTGACAGCACCTCTTCCGCCAGGGCCAGGCGCGTCGCCGGGGGGATGTCCGGCCGCTCACGGAAGTAGTCGGCGGCGACCTCGGCGACGGAGGCGTTGCTCACCCCCAGGGCACGGATCTCCTGCGGGAAGTACCGCTGCGTTCCGGCCGCGAAGTCCGCGTCGCCCCGCGCTGCCAGGGACGCCAGGAGGTCCCCGGCGGCGGCTGCCACGTCCATTGCCTCGATCCCTCCGTCACCTCGTCCCCTCCATCCTCTCGACCCGGAGTGAGGGAGACAGGAGTCCCGGGCGAGGGTGGGCATCCCTCGGCCGCGTGACCGCCGGTCGTCCCCGTATCATCGCGCGGTGGGCACCGGGGTGGGGATCACGGCGCCGTTCGGCCGGTTGCTGCGTCCGTCGCGTTACGGCAGAGTCGCCGGCTGACGATCGAGGAACTGGCCGAGGCGTCGGGTATCTCGGGGCGGGCCATCGGCGACATGGAGCGGGGCCGGAGCCGGCGTCCGCACCGGGGCACCGTCACCGCGCTCGCCCAGGGCCTGGACCTGGACGAGGCGGCGCACGCCGGCCTCCTCGCCGCCGCCCGCGCGGCCCGGCCCGGGAGCGAGGCGGCGCACGCCGGCCTCCTCGCCGCCGCCCGCGCGGCCCGGCCCGGGGCCCGGCCCGCCGAGCCGGTCAGGGCCTCGCCCGACACGCTGCCGAGAGGCGTGCGGGACGCGGTGACGGGCCGCAGCCGCACTGACGGGCCGCAGCCCCTGCGGCCCGTCACCGAGGCGAAACCCAGCCAGGTGTGCCGGTTGTTCCGCCAGCACCAGCCGATCTTGGGGGCGCATTCATGGGCACCGAACCGGTCCGCCAACCGGTCCGCCGGGACGTTCCCGCTCCGCCGCGTCCGGCGACCGGTCACCTTCCCCTGCGCCGGACAGGCCGTGAAGCTGCCACTCTCGGGGCGTCGTCCCGTAGGCCGCGCGGAAAGCACGGCTGAAGTGGCTGGGGCTCGTGAAGCCCCAGCGCCTGGCGACGGCCGCGACCCCGTGCCCCGGGGCCGGGGCGCGCAGAAGATCGCGGCGGCACCGCTCCAGCCGCTGCGTCCGGATCCACTCCCCCACCGTCACGCCCTCCGCCTGGAACAGCTTGTGCAGGTAGCGGACCGACATGAAGTGCGCCGCGGCGATCCCGGGCGGTGCCAGGCCGGGATCGGCGAGGTGGCGCGAGATGTGGTCCTTGACGCGCACGAGGGTGGCCGCGGCGGTCTCCGGTGCCTGGGGGACGAAGTGGCCACTCCGCTCGTTGATCAGCAGCGCCAGCAGGTCGAGCGCCGTGGCGGCGAACTGGCGGCCGGCGAGGGCGTCGAGATGCGCCGCTTCGCGTGCCAGACGCGCGAAGTAGGTCCCCACCAGGGCGGCGCTGCCCTCCCGGGCGGAGAACGCCGTGGCGGTCAGCGCCCGCAGATCCTCGTCACGCACCCGGAGATCCTCCCGGGGGAAGTGGAAGGAGGTGAAGCAGAACGCGTTCTGCACCTTCTTCCGGAACATCCGGGAGGAGTCGGAGAGGGAGAAGTCGCCCGGCCCGATGCGGGCCTCCCGCCCGTCCTGCTCCTTGAGGGCGCTGCCCCGCCGCTGCAGGGTGAGGATGAGGAACTCCTTGCCGTCCTGGGCGATCAGCCGCCTGCTGCGGGTCACGACCTGCGGGCCCGCCTGCACCTGCGAAACCCCTAAGGCACCCAGCCGGTGGCTGACGATGCTGCCGGGCGACGGATCGTCCTCGAGGAGCCGCACATCGAGCGGGATGAAGGTCCGGGACACCGCGTGGTGCCAGCACTCCTCCCGGTCGGCTGCCGGCAGTGATGCGGTGGACAGGACGACGGACACCTGGATTCCCCCCTGGACGTCATCAAAGGCCGGCGGGCGGGACCCGCTGCCGGCCTTGACGATGTCACCATGCCGCCCCGGGGCGGTGCAGGAAGAATCGGAGGAAGAGTCCGATCACTTGGCCAGGAAAGCGAGCAGCGCCGAGTTGACCTCCTCCGCATGGGTCCAGAGCAGGCCGTGCGGTGCGCCCTCGATCTCCACGTAGTCCGCGGCCGGAAGGGCCCTGTGGAACGGGCGCGCGGTCCCCTCCACGGGCAGGATGCGGTCGCCCGTGCCGTGCAGGATCAGGGCCGGCACGTCGATCGCCGGGATGTCGGCGCGGAAGTCGGTGTACCAGGTCGCGGGCGCGGCGGACGCGGCGAAGAAGCCGCCGCCCGCGGCGACGTCCCAGCTGTGCCGGACGGCCTCCTCGCTGATCCGCGTGCCGAGGTTCTCGTCGAGGTTGTAGAAGTCCTTGTAGAAGTCCGTGTAGTAGGCGTAGCGGTCGGCCTTCACCGCGGCGACTACGCCGTCGAAGAACTCCTTCGGAGCGACGCCTTCCGGGTTGTCGTCGGACTTGAGCAGGCAGGGCTCCAGGGAGGCGAGGAAGGCGACCTTGGCGACCCGGTCCGTGCCGTAGCGGGACACGTACCGGGCGACCTCGCCGGTGCCCATCGAGAACCCGACGAGGACGGCGTCCCGCAGGTCGAGGGTCTCCATCACGGTGTTCAGGTCGGCCGCGAAGGTGTCGTAGTCGTAGCCGGTGGTCGGCTGGTCGGACTGGCCGAAACCGCGCCGGTCGTAGGTGATCACGCGGTAGCCGGCGTCGAGCAGGACGGCGCTCTGCCGCTCCCAGGAGTGCCCGTCGAGCGGGAAACCGTGGATGAGGACGACCGGCTGACCGGAACCGTGGTCCTCGTAGTACAGGTCGATGGCGGTGGAGTTCTCCTGGCCCACGGTGATGTAGGGCATGTGCTGCTTCCTCGTTTCCGGGCGGCTGGTGCAAGGGACATGGTCACGCTAGGCCGGGCGCGGACGCTCCAATTGCCTGACAGCGCACCGGTGGTTGACCTGGAGCGCACACGCGGGCCGTGCACCATGACCGGGTGCCCTTCGGTTCCCGGCGTGACACCATCGGCGCATGGAAGGGTTGATGACACCTGGTCAGATGTCCGTCCGTACGTCCCGCGCCCTCGCCGCCGCCGTCGGTGCGGGGAGGGACAAGGACGTCCTGCGGGTCGTCAACGCGGTGGGCATGTCCCGCGCGGTGGCCTGTCTCGCGCTCGCGCCGCAGTTGCCGCTGCTGGTCGACGCGCTGGGGCCGGCCGTCGAGCGGTGGCGGTCGATGCCGTTCGCCGGAGGGTTGGCCGGCTGAGGTCGGCGGCCCGCTGGGGTCTCTCACCCGGGCAGCGGGCGGTCGTCGACGACGTGCTTCATGACGAGGGTGGAGTTGAGGCGCTGGACGCCCGGGAGCCGGGCGAGCTGCTGGTCGTAGAGCTGCTGGAAGGCGGTCAGGTCGGTGGCGGCGACGCGCAGGAGGTAGTCGGGGTCGCCGAACAGGCGCTGGGCCTGGAGCACGTGCGGGACGGCGGCCACCGCCTCTTCGAACGCGGAGACCGTGTCGGCGTCCTCCAGGCGCATGGTGACGAAGACGAGGGCTTCGAAGTTCAGGCCCACGGCGGCCGGATCCACCACCGCGCGATAGCCGCGGATCGCACCGTCGCGTTCGAGATCGCGCAGCCTGCGGTGGCAGGGCGAGACGCTCAGTTGCACGCGCGCCGCCAGCTCGGTGACCGTGAGACGGCCGTCCAGCTGCAGCTCGGTGAGAATTTTTCGATCCATGGCATCCATGGAGAAGATTTTGCCTCAGATACCGCGATCAAGGAGAAAAGAAAGGAACACTTTCGGGCAGATCCGGCCTAGCCTTCCTCTCGCACCACAGCACGTGAGAGGGAACGATCGATGGACACGACCACGCTGGCGGCCTTCCTGGCAGTGGATCTCCTGCTGGTGTTCACCCCCGGCGCGGACTGGGCCTACGCGATCACTGCCGGTCTGCGGGACCGGTCGGTGGTGCCGGCCGTCGCCGGGCTGGTCGCCGGATACGCGGGCTACACACTGCTCGCCGTGGCGGGACTGGTGGTGATCGTGGCGAGTTCGGGGACGCTGCTCACCGCGCTGACCATGGCCGGGGCCGGCTATCTGGTGTGGCTCGGCTGGGGGGTGCTGCGGCAGCCCGCGGCCCTGACGGCCGGCGCGGAGGAACCTGGCGCCGAGGGGTCCTCCCGTGCGCGGGTCCTGCTCAGGGGGATCGGGATCAGCGGCCTCAACCCCAAGGCCCTGCTGCTCTACTTCTCCCTGTTCCCGCAGTTCATCGACCCCGCGGGTGCCTGGCCGGTCGCGGGCCAGACCGGCCTGCTCGGCTCGCTGCACATGACCGCCTGCGCCGTCGTCTACCTCACCGTCGGAGTCCTCGCCCGCACCGTCCTGGGCACCAGGCCCTCCGCGGCCCGGGCGGTGACCCGGGTGTCCGGCGCGATGATGATCGCCATCGGCGGGTTCCTGCTGGTGGAACGCCTGGCCGGCTGAGCGGACCGGGCGGCCCCCGCCGGGCGGAAGGGGCGCGGGGCGATCTGGACGTACGTGCTGGTCACAGTGGCGCCTCCCGGCAGACGAGCCTCAGCGAGCCGGTAGCGGGACAATCGGTGCAGGGACCGAGTAGGCAGGTGCGGTACATCCGGAGGCACCGTGCAGGGACGCGTACCGGAGGACTTGGCGGTCGTCGTCGACGCCGGCGGGGTGATCATGGTGTGGAGCGACGGTGCCCGCCGCCTGCTCGGGCACGAACCCGCCGAACTCGTGGGCAGGCCCGTCACCGACCTGCTCAGCACTGACCTCCCCGAGTCCACGCGGCGGCACGTGGCCGAGGGCCGGCCGTGGTCCGGCGAGGTGGCGCTGCGGCACCAGGACGGCGACCGGGTCGTGGTCCGGCTGCGGGGGACACCGTTGCGGGACGCGGAGGGCCGGCGGCTCTGGCTCGTGACCGGCACCGTACCGGCGTGCCCGCGGGCCGCGCACGGGCCCCTGCCCCTGTGGGACCTCACGCTCGCCCAGCTCCCCGTGCCGGTGGCGGTCTACGACCGGGATGCCCGGCTGGTCGGCGCCAACGACATCATGACGGAGGTGATGGGCAGGTCCGAGGAGGAGATGAAGGGCCTGACCCTGTGGGAGATCGAGCCGAACCCGCCCTTCGACACCTATGAACGCCTTCAGCGGGAGGTTCTGCGCACCGGCGAGATGATCTTCCACGAGGAGCACGCCAAGGCCCCGGGCGAGATCCGGCCGCACGCGTGGTCCATGTTCCTGTCACCGCTGAAGGACGAGACCGGCACGGTCCAGGGCGTGTCGGCCACCGTCTTCGACACCACGGAGCAGTCCTGGGCCCGACGGCGGCTGGCGGTGATCAACGAGGCGAGTCTGCGGATCGGGAACACCCTGGACGTGACCCGCACGGCTGAGGAGATGGCCGAGGTGACCGTCACCGCGGGGTTCGCGGACTTCGTCACCGTGGATCTGCTGGAATCCGTGGCCCGGGGTGACGAGCCCGGGCCGTTGCCGCCGGACACGCCGGTCACGCTGCGCCGCAGCGCGCAGCGGTCGGTACTGGAAGGCTGCCCGGAGTCGGTGGTGGCGCCGGGCGGCGCGATCCGCTACCCGGTGGGGACGCTTCCGCTGCGGACCCTGGCCGCCGAGCGGGGCGCGCGGCACCGGCCGGGGGATCCGGATCTCCTCGCGTGGCTCGAGTCCTCCCCCGCCCGGGCCGAGACCGTCTCCCGGTACCTGATCCACTCGGTGATGATGGTGCCGCTGCGCGCCCGGGGCGTGACCCTGGGCATGGTGCACTTCCTGCGCCACCGAACCCCTGAAGCGTTCAGTGAGGACGACCTCCTGCTCGCGGAGGACATCGTCGCCCGGGCCGCGGTGAGCGTGGACAACGCCCGTCGCTACACGCGGGAGCGCCGCACGGCGCTGACGCTCCAGCGCAGCCTGCTGCCCGAGCGGCTCCCGGAGCTGGCGGCGATGGACATCGCCTACCGCTATCTGCCGACCGGGTCCGGTGCGGACATCGGAGGCGACTGGTTCGACGTGATCCCGCTGTCCGGCGCCCGCGTGGCCCTGGTGGTGGGCGACGTGGTCGGCCACGGCATCCACGCGTCGGCCACGATGGGCCGCCTGCGGACCGCGGTACGCACGCTCGCCGACGTCGATCTCGCCCCCGACGAGCTGCTCACCCAGCTGGACGACCTCGTCATCCGGCTCGACCGGGAGGAGGGCCCGCAGGTGCGCGGGGCGGAGGAGACGCCGGGGCAGGTCGGCGCCACCTGCCTGTACGCCGTGTACGACCCGGTGTCCCGCCGCTGCACCATGGCCCGTGCCGGGCATCCGCCGCCCGCGCTGGTCACGCCCGGCGGCGGCGCACGGTTCCTGGACCTGCCGGCCGGGCCGCCGCTGGGCGTGGGCGGCCTGCCGTTCGAGGCCTCCGAGATCCAGCTGGAGGAGAACAGCCTGCTCGCCCTCTACACCGACGGTCTGCTCGAGGCGCCCGGGCACGACATCGAGGTCGGTACCGCCCTGCTGCGCCAGGCGCTGAGCAGCCCCGTGGACGCGTTGGAGGAGACCTGCGAGCAGGTGCTGCGCACGCTGCTGACCGGCCGGCCCGACGACGACATCGTGCTGATGCTGGCGCGGACGACTTCGCTGGACGCCGGGAAGGTCCGCACCTGGCAGCTGCCACCGGACCCTGCGGCCGTGGCCCGGGCGCGCAAGATGGCGGGTGAGCAGCTGGCCGAATGGGGGCTCACCGAGGCGGAGTTCGCCACCGAACTGATCGTGAGCGAGCTGGTCACCAACGCGCTGCGGTACGGCGGCGCCCCCATCGAGCTGCGGCTGATCCGCGACGCGACCCTCATCTGCGAGGTGTCCGACGGCAGCAGCACCGCGCCGCATCTGCGCCGGGCCCGGGTCTTCGACGAGGGCGGGCGGGGGCTGCTGCTCGTCGCCCAGCTCGCCGAGCGGTGGGGCAGCCGCCAGACGGCCACGGGCAAGACCATCTGGGCGGAACAGCCCCTGCCCGCCGGGGTGTGAGCCGGGCTACCGCGTGTCGACGATGCCGCCGGTCACCGCGATGACCTCGCCGACGGTGTAGCTGGAGTCGGCGTCGGAGGCGAGGCAGACGTACGTCGGCGCGATCTCCTCGGGCTGGGCCGCGCGTCCCAGCGGGGCCTCGCTGCCGATGTGGGCGAGCACGTCCGGCGGCATGTGCGGATCCGCCTCGTTGAGGGGTGTCCAGGTCGGCCGTTGACCCGCACCCCGCGCTTGGCCAGGTGCACGGCGACGGACTTGGTCAGCGTGATCAGCGCGGCCCTGGACGCCGCGTAGTCGATCATCGTGGTGCTGCCCTTGAGGGCCTCCTCGGTCGCGGTGGCGATGACCGCGTCGCCCGGCCCCAGATGCGGCAGGGCGGCCATGAGCAGGTGGAAGTACGCGTAGACGTTCGTCTTGAACGTCAGGTCGAAGTCCTCCGCGGTCAACTGCTCCAGTTCCAGTTTGCTGTTGAGGTAGGCCGCGTTGCTCACCAGGATGTTCAGGCCCCCGAGTTCCGCCACCGTCCGTTCGACGGCCGCTCGGCAGAACTCCGGGTCGGTGAGGTCGCCGGGCAGCAGCAGACAGCACGTTCCCACCCCAGCGGCAGGCATGTCCCTTGTCGTCCGGAAGGGGCGCGGTGTCCGGAGCGGAATGCCGCAAGGCACGAGGGGTACTCCGACGATCTTGCAAGCCGGCCTTCGGGCCGTTCGTCGTCGGAAGGAGAGCCGTGTCTGACGAGACGGTGAAGAACGTCTTCGTGATCGGGCTCGACGAGGCCAATCTGCCCACGCTTCAGCAGGTCCCGGGAGCCGACCAGCTGCGTTTTCACCAGCTGCTGACGATCGAGGAACTCCAGGTCGGCGAGGTGGACCTGCCGAAACTGCTCGACAAGGCCCAGGGCGTGCTCGACGCGTTCGACGGCAGCATCGACGCGATCGTGGGCTACTGGGACTTCCCGGTCAGCACTCTCGTCCCGATGCTGAGCGAACGCTACGGCACCCGCAGCACCAGCCTGGAGTCCGTGGTCAAGTGCGAGCACAAGTACTGGAGCCGGCTGGAGCAGCAGAAGGCCACCGACCGGCACCCGCGCTTCGGCCAGGTCGACCTGTCGGCCGAGCCGCCGCGCCCGCCGGAGAACGTGACCTTCCCGATGTGGCTCAAGCCGGCCCTCTCGTACTCCTCCGAACTCGCCTTCGGAGTGGATGACGAGGAGGAGTTCGGCAAGGCCGTCGCCGAGATCCGCAACGGCATATCCCGCATCGGCCGCCCCTTCGAGCACATCCTCGATCGCATCGACCTGCCGCCCGAGATGAACGGCGTGGGCGGCCGCGTCTGTCTGGCGGAGGAGGCGATGTCCGGTGTCCAGGTCGCCGTGGAGGGATACGTCCACCGGGGCGAGGTGACGGTCTACGGAGTCCTGGACTCCATCCAGTACCCGGACTCCCCCTGCTTCCTGCGCCACCAGTACCCCTCGATGCTGCCGCCCCCGGTCATCGCGCAACTGCACGACGTCAGCGAGCGGGTGATGCGGCAGATCGGGATGGACTCGGCCACCTTCAGCATCGAGTACTTCTACGACCCGCGGACCCAGGAGATCAACCTGCTGGAGATCAACCCCCGGCACTCCCAGTCGCACGCGGAGCTGTTCCAGTACGTCGACGGCGTACCCAACCACCACTGCATGGTCCGCCTCGCCCTCGGCGAGGACCCGCACATGCCGCACCGCGAGGGCCCCTACGCGATGGCGGCCAAGTGGTACCACCGCTGGTTCACCGACGGTGTGGTGCGCCGGGTGCCGAGCGCCGAGGACATCGCACGCATCGAGCGGGAGACCCCGGGCGTGCGCATCGAGGTCATCCCCGCGGAGGGCGACAGGCTCTCGGACCTCCCCGGGCAGGACAGCTACAGCTACGAGCTGGCGCACATCTACACCGGCGGGGCCGACGAGGCGGAGCTGCGGGAGAAGTTCGACCACTGCGTGGCCGCGCTGGGCCTGTCCTTCGAGGACGCCCCGGCCGAGACCGACGCCGCGCGAAAGTGAGGAGCACGTCACTTCCATGCGTTACGTGACCAACCTGCCGTACGAGACGAAGGAAGAAGAGCACGTCACGATCCCGATGTCCGACGGGGTCCGGCTCTCCGCGCACATCTGGCGCCCCACCTCCTCCGATCAGGAGCCGGTGCCGGCGGTGCTGGAGTACATCCCGTACCGCAAGCGCGATCTGACGGCCGTACGGGACTCGATCCACCACCCCTATCTCGCCGGGCACGGCTACGCCTGTGTCCGCGTCGACCTGCGCGGCACCGGTGACTCGGAGGGTGTGCTGCGCGACGAGTACCTGGAACGGGAGCAGGCGGACGCCGAGGAGGTCCTGGCCTGGCTGGCGGAGCAGCCCTGGTGTGACGGCGGCACGGGCATGATGGGCATCTCCTGGGGCGCGTTCGCGGCGCTGCAGGTGGCGGCCCGCCGGCCGCCGGGCCTGAAGGCCATCGCCATCGCGTCCTTCACGGACGACCGGCACGCCGACGACATGCACTACATGGGCGGCGCCCTGCTGTCGGACAACCTGGCCGAGGCGGGCACCATGTTCGCCTACGGCACCTGCCCGCCCGACCCGGCCGTCGTCGGCGACCGGTGGCGCGAGATGTGGCACGAGCGGCTGGAGAACACCGAGCCCTGGGTGCTGGAGTGGCTGCGGCACCAGCGCCGCGACGACTACTGGCGGCACGCCTCGGTGTGCGAGGACTACACCAGCGTGCAATGTCCGGTCCTGGCCTCCAGCGGCTGGGCGGACGGCTACTCCAACGCCGTGACCCGGCTGCTCGGCAACCTGGACGTGCCCCGCAAGGGGCTGATCGGCCCCTGGTCGCACAAGTTCCCCCACCTCGGGGAGCCCGGCCCCGCGATCGGCTACCTCCAGGAGCTCGTGCGGTGGTGGGACCACTGGCTCAAGGGCGTCGACAACGGCGTCATGGACGGGCCGATGCTCCAGGCGTGGATGCAGGACAGCGTGCCGCCCTCCACCTCGTACGAGGAGCGGCCGGGGCGCTGGGTGGGCGAGCCGGACTGGCCGTCCCCGCACATCCGGCCCGTCACGCACCCGCTCACCCGGCACACGATCGGGCCCGCGCGGGACGCGACCGCGGAGGCGTCCGAGGCCGGTGCGGCGATGACCGTGCGCTCGCCGCTGTCCGTCGGCCAGTTCGCGGGCAAGTGGGCCTCCTACAACGCGCCCCCGGACCTGCCCTACGACCAGAGGGAGGAGGACGGCGGTTCCCTCGTCTTCGACAGCGAGCCGCTGACCGAGCCGGTGGAGATCCTCGGCTCGCCGAGCGTGGAGCTCGACCTGTCGGTCAGCGAGCCGGTCGCCATGGTGGCCGCGCGGCTGTCCGACGTGAGCCCCGACGGCGCCGCGACGCGTGTGTCGTACGGCATCCTGAACCTGACCCGCCGGGACAGCACGGAGGCTCCGGAGCCGTTGGAGCCGGGGCGGCGCTACCGGGCCACCATCACGTTGAACGGTGTGGCGCAGGCTTTCCCGCCCGGCCACCGCATCCGGCTGTCCCTGTCGACGTCCTACTGGCCGCTGGCCTGGCCGGCGCCGAAGCCGGCCCTGCTCAGCGTCCACGAGCACTCCAGCACGCTCACCCTGCCGGTGCGGCCGGTGGAGGAGCCCGACGAGGTGCCGTCGTCACCCTTCGGCGAACCCGAGGGCACTCCCCCGCTCGCCATGACCCAGGTGACGCCCCCGGAGGAGCGCTGGGAGGTCAAGCGGGACCTGATCGGTTACCAGTCCGAGCTGGACATCGTGAAGGACCGGGGCACGGTCCGCTTCGAGGACATCGGCCTGGAGTCCGGCCGCCGCGCCCACGAGCGCTACACGGCGGTCGCCGACGACTTCACCTCGGTCGGCGGCGAGACCACGTGGACCATGCGGTTCGGCCGGGACGACTGGGACGTACGGGTGGTCACCCACACCCGGCTCACGTGCGACGAGACGGACTTCTTCGTCGACGCGACCCTCGACGCGTACGAGTCCGACCGCCGGGTCTTCTCCCGCACCTGGAACGAGAAGGTCCCCCGCGACCTGCTGTAGGCGGCGTCACCGCAGCAAGGCGGCGCACCAGCGGAAGTGCCCGTCATGCGGGCCGTGACCGAAGAGGTCGTGCGTGATGAGGGCGTAGGCCTTCCGGTGGAGGATCACGCCCTCTTCGGTCACGCCCGGCATTCAACCAGCGCCCTCGGTCGGATCCCCCCGCGCGCCGGCCGGCAGGCCATCGCTGCCGCTCCCGCCTCATGGCCCCTGCCGGTACGGCGGCGGATACTGGAGGACTCGCGATACGGAACGGTTCCCGACCCACCGTCGCCGCAAGGAGGACCACATGACCGTGCGCACAGGACGCGTCGAACTCACCCCCGCCGCCGAGGAACTGCTGCGGCGGCTGACGGAGACGCACGGGCCGGTGATGTTCCACCAGTCCGGCGGCTGCTGCGACGGCAGCGCCCCGATGTGCTACCCGCGGGGCGAGTTCCGGGTGGGTGCCTCGGACGTCCTGCTGGGGCACGTGGCCGGGGACACGCCGTTCTGGATGAGCGCGGACCAGTTCACGTACTGGTCGCACACCCATCTCACCGTGGACGTGGTCCCCGGCCGCGGCAGCGGCTTCTCGCTGGAGGCCCCGGAGGGCGTCCGCTTCCTGCTGCGCTCCCGCCTCCTCACCGACGAGGAACTGCGCCGCCTCGCTTCGGAACCGCCCCTGCCGAACGGGGCGGATCACACCGCCTAGGTGTGCTGATCGGACGGGTTGGTGACGCGGCCGGCCGGGGTGTGGCCGCTGATGCCGGTGTGGGGTCGGTGGTAGACGTACCAATACCAGCCTGTCGGGAGCGCTGCCTCCTTCTGAACGGCGGGGCCGCCGGTAGTCGACGCGCGCTCTGCCGCATTTCTCAGCGGAATGTTCGGCAAGGGAAATGGGGCCACTCAGGGCCACTCAAGACGCTCAAGTTGCGCACGAAAAGCATCAGCCACCTCGGCATGCACCGACAATGCTTCTCCCAGCGCTTCCCCCGTGCACCCGTGCGCCCCCATGGAGAAAGGGTTCACCAGGTCGGCGGGCAGCCCCGGCTGGGCAGGACATGGTGCAAGTGCCAAGTCGGTGAAACTTCACCGGAATTGCTGGTCCACTGAGACAGGTGGTTTTCGATGAGCGGCCTCGTTCCCGAAGCCGAGCACACATGGACGGTCGGTACTGCTCCAGGCATATTCCCCTTCATCAGTCACGGTATCGCCTTGGCCCGTCGGCCGCTGGCGTTTCTGAATTCTTTGCCCGCACACGGTGATCTCGTCGAGTTGCGGCTGGGCCCTCAGCGCGCCTGGATGGTGTGCCACCCGGAGTTGGTCCACCAGGTCCTCATGGACCCGGGCACCTTCGACAAGGGGGGCCCGCTTTACGACAGGCTCGGAAAGCTGATGGGCGACGGTCTCGTCACGTGCCGCCAGGACACACACCGGCGCAAACGCAGGCTGCTGCAACCCGACTTCCGCCCTTCACGTACTGCCCGGTACACGGACCTGATCGTCGACGAGGCCGAGGCGGCGTGCCAGGACTGGCGGGCAGGGCGTGAAGTTGCGGTCAGCGCGGCGATGACGGCACTGACGACCCGGGCCATCAGCCGCGTCCTCCTGTCCGACTCACTGGACGAGAGGACGACGACAGAGGTGCGGGACTGTCTGACCGTCATCGTCCGCGGCCTGTTCCTCCGCACGATCGCACCGGTCGACGGCTTCTTCCGTATCCCGACGCCCGCGAACCGCCGTTACCAGCGGGCGGTCGAGCGCATGCACGCGATCATCGCCACGGCCATCGCCGAGCGCAGCGGGAGCGCTCCCCGCGACGACGTCCTGGGGACGCTGCTGTCGGCTGGACGCGAGGACGGCACACCGGCCTTGACGGCGCAGGAGGTGCACGACCACGTGGTCACGCTGCTGCTCACGGGGGTCGAGGCGCCCGCACTGTGCCTCGCCGACGCTTTCGGTCTCCTGGCCCGCCATCCGGCGGCCGAGGGCCGACTGCACGCGGAGGTCGATGCCGTGCTCGACGGACGAGCGCGCCCCGGCCCCGGTGATCTGCCGCGGCTCGTCTACACCCGGAGCGTGATCTCCGAGACGCTGCGGCACACCTCGCCCGGCTGGCTCTTCACCCGGATCACCACCAGGGAGACGGAATTGGCCGGCCGCCGACTGCCCCGGGGCGCCACCGTGCTGTACAGCCCCTACCTCTTGCACCACTCCCCCGGTACGTTTCCCGACCCGGAGCGTTTCCTCCCCGAGCGCTGGCTGCCGGGCCGGGCCACCCCCGAGCAGCGCCGCGCGACCATGCCGTTCTCCGCGGGCAGCCGCAAGTGCCTCGGGGACGCGTTCTCGATGGCGGAGACCACTCTGGCGCTCGCCACCATCGCCGGCCGCTGGCGTCTGCGCCATCTCCCCGGCCGCGACGAGCGTCAGCGCCCGGCGATCACTCTGGGACAGCGATCGCTCGTGATGTCCTGCGAGCCACGCTCCCGCAGGTCCCGTCCCGCACATGGGGACATCGTGGAAATGCCGGGCTCACAAAGGGCAGGTGGTGACCATGTCGATCACGCATGAGGAGATCACCGTCGGCGATCGGGACGAGTGCGCGGCGTCCAGTCTGGTGGAGCTGATCGACGCCCATCTGCACATGCCCTTTCGGTTTCAGCGCAATGACCACGAGGCCGAGGCGGCGGCAGGCGTCGACGCGTGGCTCGCCGCGTACGGGCTGACCGCTGATCCAGGGGTGGCGACGATGATCGCCCGCACCCGCCCCGCGGAGCTCGCGTCCTTCAACGGCCCGGCCATGGACTCCGGCCTGCTCCAGATCGCGGCCAACCAGATCGCCTATCAGTTCGTCTTCGACGACCTGGCGGAGGAGGTGGGCCGGGAGGCGCCGGCCCGGCTGCTGCCGATGCTGTGCGAAAGCGTCGGGATCCTGCGAGACGGTCAGGCACCCACCACGGCCCTCGGCGCCGCGCTCGCCGATCTCCACGAGCAGGTGCGGGAACGCTGCACCCCCGCGCAGGCGGCACGCTGGGCGGCCAGGAGCCGTGAGTACGTGCACGGCCTGTTGTACGAGGCCGTGGCACAGGCACATACTTTTCCGCCCGGGACCGGCCTGTGCACTTCCATACGGTCGCTGACCGCGGGCGTCGAACCGTTCTTCCCGCTGTGCGAGGCCGCGCAAGCCTGCGAACTCACCCCCGAGGAACTCCACCATCCCGTGATGCGGCGCCTCAGCCGCCTGTCGGCCGACGCGGCGGTGTGGATACCCGACCTCTTCTCCGCGGTGAAGGAACACCGCACGGGCGGGATGATCAATCTGGCACTCGCCTACGAACGCGCGCACCGCTGTTCGCTGCCCGCGGCGGTGCTGCTCGCCATCCGGCAGATCAACGGCACGATCGTCGAGGTCGAGAGGCTCTACGCGGACATCGAACCGGCACTGAGCCCAGCGGGTGTCGGCTACGTGGAAGGCATGATCGGTTGGATTCGAGGCTGCTACTACTGGTCTCGCACGGTGCCGCGCTATGCGGAGGCTGCGGCCGCGCCGGTTCCGGCATGAGCCCCGACCTACGGCCCCGGGGGGAAGATGATTGACCGACATTACCCGGAGGGAGGAAATCCCGAACCTTCCCCGGGCACGATTCATCCTTTCCAGTTGTACTGACCATCACATCAGCCCGATCCCGCACCCCCATGGGCATACGCTCGTCGCGTCTCTCCGAGGCCGGCGACAGGAAGCGGTGCGGCACATGGAGCAGGAGTTTCGGCAACCCGGCCCCGGAAACCGGCCGTTGTTGGAGCGGCGACGCGAACTGCGCGCACTCAAAGACGCCTTGACGGAGCTCCGTTACGCGGTCGACGGGGTTCCGCGAGCACGTAACACCGGGCTCCTCGCCTTCACCGGTTCGGCCGGACTGGGCAAGACAGCACTCGTCAACCAGGCCCGTTCCTGGGCCGTGGCGCACGGGTTCACCGTGTTCTCGGGCCGGGGCGGCGAGCAGGACCGGCAGCTGGCGTTCCATGTGGTGCGCCAGCTCGTCCAGCCGTCACTGGCGACGATGGACTCGGACAAGCTCCGCAACGCTCTGGGCAGCTGGTACGACATCGTGTCGACGGCGCTCGGCCTCGAGGCGAAGGGCGCCGCCCGGATTCCGGATCCGCTCTGCGTACGCGAGGGCCTCGACTGGGTCATGACCCGCCTCGTCGTCAGGAAGGCGCCCGTCGTCCTGCTCGTGGACGACCTGCACTGGGCCGACACCGAGTCCCTCGGATGGCTCGCCTCCTTCGCCCCGAGGGCCGATGACCTCCCCCTGCTGATCGTGGCCGCCTACCGGCCCGACGAACTCCCGCCCGAGGGCGACGCGTTCCGCACGCTCGCAAGTCGGCACGACAAGCGTCCGTTCTCCTTGGACCGGCTCAGCGCCGACAGCGTCACACAGATCATCAGGGACGAACTCGGTGAGGAAGCCGAGGACATGTTCTGCAAGGAGTGCTGGGAGATCACCGGCGGGAGCCCGTTCGAAGCGGTGGAACTAGCCATCCGGCTCGGCGAACACCAGCTGAAGGGCACCGAGCGCGACCTGTCCGCCATGCGCGAGTTCGCCGCGACGATCAAGGGGCCCGGACTCTACGAGCGGCTCCAGCGGCTCGACACGAAGACCGTCCGATTCGCGCAGACCGCGGCCGTCCTCGGGTCACCCTTCGATCCGCAGCTCGCCGCGTCCATCGCGGTGCTCGGCGAGGAGGACGCGGTGGAGGCGACCGCGAACCTGCGCGCCGCCCGCATCCTGGCCGACGGGCGGGATCCGAAGGGAGAGCTGGAATTCGTCCACCCGTTGATCGCCACGTCCATCTACCGTCACATCCGCTCCGGTTTCCGGGTCCTCCTGCACAACCTCGCCGCCGAGTCGCTCCGGACCGCGCGCCCGACCGCCGCCGCGCGGCACCTGCTGGAAGTGCCCTGCGAGGGCAAGCCGGAGGCCGTGGCATGTCTGCGGGAGGCCGCTCGCGAAAGTCTGCGAGCCGGGGCCCCCGAGACCGCGCGAGCGCTGCTGACCCGAGCGCTGCGAGAACCGCCCCTCCCCGAGGACCGGGCCGCGATCCTGCACGAACTCGCGTGCTGCACCTTCCTGATCGAACCCACCGCCACCGTGCGCCACCTCCGGCAGGCCCTGGCCGAGCCTGACATCGACCCCGACCTGCACGCGTCGATCGTCTACACACTGACTCAGGCGCTGGCTCACACCGATCAGCCGGCGGAGGCCGCCACCGTGGCCGCCGAGGAGGCACGGAAGGCCGCCAACCCGCGCGTGAAACTCCGCATGCAGGCGGATCACTTCGTGTGGAGCATGGTCCGCACCGACGACGTGGACTCACCCGCCCACTCCCGCACACTGACCCGGCTGGCCGAACAACTGCCCGGCAACAGCCTGGAGGAGCGCTGCATCAAGGGCCTGCGGGCCTGGGACTCCATGAAACGCGGCGAACCACGGGAGACCTCGCTCGCCTACGCCGAGAAGGCCCTGGACGGCGGCATGAGCTGGACCGACGACAACCGGGGCTTCGAGGTGCCGGTGTCGGTCGCCCTGGTGTTCATGTACGGCGACCAGCCGCGGCGTGCCGAGGAACTGTTCGACAAGGGCATCGCCGAGTGTGTGAGCAAGGGCTGGCGGGGGTCTCACCTGGCTCTGGGGCAGACCCTGGCCGGTTACATCCGGTACCGCCGCGGCTGTCTCGCCGAAGCCGAGGACCTGGTCCGGGAGGGACTGCGCATCGCCGAGAAGGTGGACGGGGCGGTGCCCGCCCAGTGGTTCGCGCTCGGCGTGCTCATCCAGACATTGCTGGCCCGCGGCCGGATCACCGAGGCGCGCCGGCTCGCCGACGGGTTCGCATACGGAGCCGTGACTCCGAACGCCGTCATCTATCCCGACCCCCGGACCGTGTACGCGGAACTGCTCCTTGCCGAGGGACGACGAGCGGACGCCGTTGCGCTGTTCACCGCCGTCGGGGCCTGGCTGGACAAGCGGGCCTGGCGCAACCCGGCCTGGTGCTCGTGGCAGCTCGGTCTCGCGTCCGCGCTGGCCCCCACGGCCCCCGACGAGGCGGTCCGCCACGCCAAGGAGGCCGTGAAGCGCGCCCGCGACTTCGGCGCCGCCTCCGTCATCGGGCAGTCGCTGCACACCCTCGCCGAGGTCACCGGCGGACCGGCCGCACTCGACCTCTACGACCAGGCCGTCGACCATCTGGAACGCTCCCCCGCCGCCTACGAGCTGGCTCGTGCCCTCGTCGGCCACGGGGCCGCCCTGTCACGTAGCGGCCGGTTGCAGAAGGCCGCCGACCGGCTCTACCAAGGGCTGGAAGGGGCGGTGCACTGCGGTGCCGAGGCCCTGGCAGCGCGGGCCAGGGAGGAGCTGTCCGCGGCAGGCATGCGCCCTCTGCCCCTCCGCTACGCCCAGAGCGACATGCTCACGGCCCAGGAGCTCAAGGCCGCCGAGATGACCGCCCAGGGCCACCCGGCATCGGTGGTCGCCAAGCAGCTCCGCATCACCGAGCAGGGGGTGCGGCAGCAGATGTCCTCCGTGTACCGGAAGCTCGGTACGGACGCGGCCGGTCTCGTGGCGGCTCTGGAGGCCTGCCCCCGCTCCGAGCGGTGACGGGGGCGGCCTCCTGCGCCACACCTCCGGCCACGTGGGAACGGCGTTGCGCCACCGTTCACCGCGGCCGCGCATTGTGCTGCGCCCGGTGCCCCATCGACTCCCAGAACGTCCGCAACTCCGCGATGCTCGTACGGCGCTGCCAGGACGCCTTGGGGTGCAGGCCGGAGCGGGAGTGGGACAGGAGGGTGGCCTGGGCGCGGCAGAAGGCCTCGCCGAGTTCGACGCGCTGGCCGTCGAGGCCCGTGGGCGGGTAGGGGCACAGCTCGAAGGCACAGTCGTCGCGGCAGTTGGAGCCCGCCTGGGAGGACGCCGTGCGGACGGTGGTACGGCCGGGGTCGAGCGGGCTGCGGTCCAGGGTGAGGCAGGGCGGCAGGTCGGGGCGGGCGGTGTGCTGCAGGCGTCGGATGCGGTCGGTGGGCCAGTCTCCGCGCTCGGCCATGTTGAGCAGCAGCAGCACGTCGGCGAGGAGCTGCTGCGCGCTCGGGTGGAGGGCGCTCCATCCGGTGGAGGGCGGGATCCAGAGGTTGTGCTTGCGGGCCTCGCCACGGGACGTCTGGGAGCCGACGTGCGCGGCGACGCCCGACTCGTCGATCCACAGGAACCGTTCGGGCTGCCGGGTCTCCAGCGCCCACACGCACAGCTTCCCGGCAGCCGTCACGAAGGGGTGCTCCGGTTCGCCGTCCGGCCGGGCCAGCCATTGACGGACCTGCTGGGCGGGGTCGGAACCGTGACCGCTCGAGGGGCGGGAAACCGTGGCGCCGTCCGGCAGGTCCCAGAGGGTCAGCGCGTGCAGCAGCGTCAGACGGGTGAACCAGAAGCGGGTGCGTTTGAGCATGTCCCACGCCTGCTCGCTGAGGTACTCGCGGGCTTCGGACCGGGCGTGCGGATGACGGTGCCGCCGGTTCGCCGCGTACTTGAAGCCCTGCGCGAGTGCCACCTCCACGTTGAGGTCGAGTCCGGCGCGCGCCTCCGGACTGTCCTCGGGGATGCCGACGCGGCGCACCCAGCTCTCCAGGAAGGCGTACGGCGTGTCCTGGTGCCGGTGGGTGGTGACCGAGCCGACGAGCAGCGGGACCAGCCAGGCGCACAGGGTGTTGTCCCGCCACTGCCGTTCCTCGGCCTCGCGGTCCTCGCGCTCCCGTCGGCGTTCCCGACGCCGCTGCTGCTCACGCTCCTTCAGTTCCCGCTTCATGCGGGCGACCTGGCCCTCGCCCTGCCGTCGGCGCCGGCTCTCGCGCTCGCCGACGACCTCGGGCTGCTGGCCGCCCCAGATCTCCTCCGTCCAGTCGGATTCGCGCTCCACCCGCCCGCTCTCGACCACCTGCGGTCCGCGCAGCCTGGGCTGGAGCGCCTCGAAGGCGAGGTCACCGCCGGCACCGATCTCCTGCGCGATGGCGAGTCGGACGGCGTACGAGGGCTCCAGGCGCGCGATCTCGAACAGTTCCAGGTAGGCGGGCCGGAGGGTCTGGCGCTGGGCGACCCCGCGCATGGCCTCGCCGAAGCGGCTCACGAGCAGGGCCTTGGCGGTCTGCAGGGTGTGCGGGTCGCGGGCCCGCAGCTCGGGCCAGGAGGTGCACAGCCGCATGGCGATCAGGTGCTGCTCCGGCTCGGCGTCGACGCTGTCGATCTCCAGGGCCGCCGCGTAGAGCTCCAGGGCCTTGCTGTGCAGGGTGCGGCCGAAGAGCGGGCGCACCTCCTGTCTGTCGTCGTCGCCCTGGCCGCAGTTGCGGACCGACTGCGCCTGGCAGGCGGCCTCCATCAGAAGGTCGCGGGCGGCGCTCACCGGGCACCAACAGGTCCCGTCGGGGCCCGCCGCGCCCGGCTCGTCGTGGATGCACGCGCCGTCCGGCAGCCGGGAGTGCAGCACCATGGCGATCAGCAGCTCCCGGCCCGGACTGCGCAGAGCCGCCGGGAAGAACGACCCCTCGCGGGGTTCGTCCGGCACGTCGGGGTGGATCACCGCGTTCAGGAAGCGGGCACCCAACTGGGCCTGGATGACGCTGTGCTGGAAGCGGACGCGGTCCCCGCCGAGCTCGACCAGCTCCATCCGGGCGCCCCAGTGGGCGGCGAGCCTGAGGTCGATACCGCTGTCGCCGACCCTGCGGGCCAGTTCGCGGACGATCTCGGGGAAGCGGGAGCCGGCCGGGTCCTGCTCGTCGACGACGTCGGCGAACCGCACCTCGGAGGTGTCGAGGGCGAGCCCCACGCACGCGAGCGCGGACAGGTAGTGGACGGTCGAGCGGCGCTCCTCCGGGGAAAGCGGCAGGTCCGGCCGGAAACGACCGCTGATGAGGGCGCTGAGCCAGGTCTCGAACAGGTGGAAACGCAAGGACGCCCGGTCGCCGCCCCGGGTCTCGACCGCCTCCTCCTCCGTGGGGGCGCTGAGGGCGCGCTCCAGCAGTCCCTGTTCGTGCAGTTCGGCGGCGATCTCCAGATAGGTCGGGGCCTCCGCGATGCCGGCCCGCTCGACGATCCAGTCCAGCCGCTGGCGGTCCTCCCCGGCGCCCCCGGAGGAGATGTAGGTGAGGGCGGCCTCCTCGCTCAGCGGCTCCAGCTCGGTGAGGGAGGCCTCCATACCGCGCAGCGAGTCGTGCGGCCGGGAGGTGATGATCAGCGGCAGCCCCTCCTCGTTGGCCCGGCGGATGGCCAGCCGGATGACGGTGTCGCGCTCCTCCGTCAGGTTCGCGGAGGTGAGCGCCTCGTCCAGGCCGTCCGCGAGCACCACGATCCGCCCCTGCTGACTCAGCCGCCGCCACACCTTCTCGGCCTCCGCGCCGGACCGGATATGGCCCTGTACCTCCCGGCAGAAGCGCTCGAAGGCCAGCTCGCGGAAGTCCAGGTCATGGTCGGCGGCACGCAGCCGCAGCGGCACCGGCACGGCCCCGCGCTCGGCGAGCCGCTGGGTCAGCAGCACCACCAGCGCCGTCTTGCCGGTGCCGATGCCGCCGACGACGACGTGGGTCCGGCGGAAGCGGCGGTCGCGCAGGTCCTCCATGAGGACGGAGCAGAGCTGGTCGCGGCCGACGACCCGGCCGAAGATGCCGCCCGCGGTCTCCACGAGTTCGTGGGGGTCCTCGAGTGCCTTGCGCACATAGGCCTGGCGCACGTGGCGGAAGCGGAAGAACAGGTACGTGACGGTGGCCAGGGCGAGGGTGAGGAACGGCATGAACAGCGACTGCAGGACGGTGCAGCTGAAACCGTCCGTACCGCCGCACTGCTGGCCGATCCAGCGCACGGGGGAGTTGAAGCTCTTCTCCTGCGGCAGGGTGATGAGGGCCGTGACGGCCAGGAACAGCAGGAGCAGCGCCCCGATGAACGTCAGCACCAGCAGTGCCACGTACGTGCCGTTCTTGCGGACCCGCCAGGTCCTGGTCCGGTCGTAACCCTGCCGCATCAGCCGGCGCCGGTGCAGGGCACCGCGGACACCGAACGCATCGCGCAGCACTCGCCCGAGCCGCCGGTGGGGTGGTCCTCCTCCTTCGCTCACCCTGTGAGACTTCCGCCGCCGACGGTGTCCAGGGCACCGGCGGCCTCAGATTCACCCGACGGAAGCGCCGGGGGCACCCGCCACCCGGCCGTATGGCACCGGGGCAGTGCGATCGGCAGCCAGGGGCTTCCTTCTCGACTCCCGTCAACGGCCGCGCGCTTGACGCTGAACCGTTTCACTGCTTCCCTCGAACGGCCGCCTATGGGAGCGCTCTCATCCCATCCCTACGTGAAGGGAATCCCGTGCAGACCTCCCCCCACCCCTTCCCGAGACGGGCCCTGCCGGCTCTCCTCACGGCCGTGCTCATGGCCTGCCTGCTCTCCTGGGCCGACGGCTCGCCCGCGCGGGCCGCCGCTGCGCAGACCGGCTTCATCGGCACCACGGTGAAGGCGGCGGCCCCCGGGCAGCCGGGCGACCCGAACATCAAGTTCGTCGGCCGCTGGGACACCACCAGCTCGGCCACCGCCTACACCCCTTACTGGGCGGGCGCCTACTACCGGGCCGGCTTCACCGGCCGGACGGTCAAGCTGAAGCAGCGGGGCACGATCGATCTGTGGGCGCGGATCGACAACGGTCCCGTGCGGTTCCACGACGACGTCAAGGGGACGGTGAACCTGACCCCGACGGCGCTCTCCCCCGGCAACCACACGCTCCAGGTCAACTACCAGGTGGTAGCCGGGTCGTACAAGGGCGACGCCGTCTTCCAGGGCCTGGTCCTGGACAGTGGTGCGACGACGTTCGCACCGCCGGCCCCGGCCAGGACGATCGAGTTCGTCGGCGACTCGATCACCGTGGGCACGACGAGCTCGCAGAACGCCCGTACCGCGTACGGCTGGCTGATCGGCGAGCGGCTGGGCGCGGAGCACACGCAGATCGCGCAGGGGGGTGCGTGTCTGGTCGCCGCGGCGGACGGATGCGTCGGGCTGGAGCGACAGTTCACCAAGCTCAACCCGAACGCGGCGACGCCCGACTGGAACTTCTCCCGCTACCGGGCCGACGCGGTCGTCATCAACCTCGGCACCAACGACGTCGGGCACGGGGTGAGCGCGGCGCAGTTCCAGTCGGCGTACAGCAGCCTGCTGCGCAAGGTGCGGGCCGCGTATCCGCAGGCGTGGATCTTCGCGTTGGAGACGTTCCGCGGACGGTTCGTCCCGCAGACCGAGGCCGCGGTGAAGGCCGCCGTCGCCGGTGGAGACGCTCGGGTGTCCTTCGTCGACACGACCGGCTGGCTGGGGTCGGGTGACCTGACGGACTCGGTGCATCCCAACGACCGGGGGCACCGGGTCATCGCGGACCGGCTGGCGCCGGTCATCGCGGCGCGGATCGGGGCGTAGAACGGCCCGGGGCGAGCCTCACCTCGGGCCGGGGCCCGCCCCGCCCTTCAGGCGTTCCAGGTCGGAGGGGCGGACCTGGATGACGATCAGGGCGATCAGAGCGGCGACGGCGGTGAAGATCGCCGCCGTGATGAAGGCGGCCGAGACGCCGGCGGTGAGGATCTCGTCGGACCAGGGTTTCGGCAGTTCCCCGGTGCGCTCGAAGCGCAGGCGCTCGGCAAGGGGCGCCTGCTGGAGGAGCTTCTCGGCCTCGTTGGCGCTGGCCGTGGCGGACATCGTGGCCAGGATGGACAGGCCGAGGGAGCCGCCGACCTGCTGGGTGGCGTTGAGCAGTCCGGAGGCCGCACCGGTCTCCGGCGTGGGCACGTTGGACAGCGCCATGAGGGTCAGCGACACGAACTCCATGCCCATGCCCAGGCTGAAGACGAGCATGGGGCCGAGGACGCTGCCCGCGTACGTGGAGTGAACATCGGTCAGGGTCAGCCAGGCCAGGCCGGCCGCCGCCAGGATCGCGCCCACCACCATGAACGGCTTGGGCCCGTAGACGGGCAGGAACCGCGAGGCCAGTCCGGCTCCCACGGCGATGACCGCACTGACCGGCAGGAAGGCCAATCCGGCCTCGAGCGGGCTGAACCCGAGCACGTTCTGCACGAAGAGCGTGAGGAAGAAGAACATGCCGAAGATCGCGGCGGCCAGGCACAGCATGATGCCGTAGGTGCCCGCACGGTTGCGGTCGGCGAACATGTGCAGGGGCGTGATGGGTTGTCTGGAACGCCGCTCGATCAGGATGAAGACCGCGAGCAGCACGACCGCCCCGGCGAACGAGGCCAGGGTGAGCGGGTCACGCCAGCCGTCCTGCGAGGCCCGGATGAAGCCGTAGACGAGCAGCACCATGCCCGCCGTGGAGGTGAGCGCGCCGGTGACGTCAAAGTGCCCGGGGTGGCGTTCGGACTCCCTGATCCACTTGGGGGTGGCGAGCACGATGAGCAGGCCGATGGGCACGTTGACGAACAGTACCCACCGCCAGTTCAGCCACTCCACCAGTATCCCGCCCGCGAGCAGGCCGATCGCGCCGCCGCCGGCCGAGACCGCGGCGAAGACCCCGAAGGCGCGGTTGCGTTCCGGCCCCTCGCGGAAGGTCGTGCTGATCAAGGCGAGGGCGGTGGGGGACGCGATGGCGCCGCCGACGCCCTGCAGGGCGCGGGCACCGAGGAGTTGGCCGGAGTTCTGGGCGAACCCGCCAAGCAGGGAGGCCAGCGCGAACAACAGCACGCCGAAGATGAAGACGCGCCGCCTGCCCAGGAGGTCGCCCGCCCGGCCGCCGAGCAGCAGCAGACCGCCAAAGGTGAGGGTGTAGGCGCTCACCACCCACGACAGGCTCGTGACGGAGAAGTCCAGCGCGCTCTGGATGTGCGGCAGCGCGATGTTCACGATGGTGATGTCGAGGACCACCATCAGCTGACACGAGGCGAGAACGAGGAGTGCCATCGTGTTCCCGCCACCACCGGATTCCCTGGTGGTGGTCGCCTGTGGTGAAGCCGGCTGCGGGCTGCTGCCTGCGGTGTCCACCGTTCGACGGTACGCCCGGCCCCCACACCCCACCAATCGATCACCGTCGGCCCGGCAGCGACTCGGACGGGGCCGCCGGTCAAGGAGCTGCCCGCACTGAGGAGTCGGCGGTGTGCGGCGATGATCCGGGCAAGGTGGCCCCGTGGGGCCGCGTACGGCGGAGAGAAAGCGACCGTGATCGCGTTCTTCCCCTCGAACAGACCCGTCTCGTGCGGAGAGCGTTCGCCGCTCTGCCGTCGCACGGGGACGGCATCGAGGTCGTCCCCGAGGCCTACGGCAACGGTGACGTGCTCGCGCGTGCTCTGAGGCGCCGGCCGGACGTGGCGGTGATCCGCGCCCTCCCACCTCCTGGCAGAGAACGGCCGGGCAGGTCATCGAGATGCACCTGCCCGGCCCCCGCGAGCCCTCGGCTCGGTCCGCGCAGCTCAGCGGCCGCCGCGGATGAGGCCCGTCAGATACCGCCACAGCGAGGAGCGCTGCCGGGCGGACCGGTCCGGCAGGACCTCCTCGGCCGCTCCGGGTGCGGGATCGTCCGCCCACGGCCGCGGGGGCGGCGCGGAGGCGAGTTCGTAGTGCACGGGCAGGGAGCGCAGGCCGCGCATGAACGGCGAGGAACGCCACGGCAGTTGGTCGGCGGGCAGGGCGAGGTCGAGGTGGTCGAACCGCTCGAACAGGCGCCCCACCCCGACCGCCGCGACCGTCGAGGCGAGTTCCCGCGCCGGGCATTGACGCGGCCCGGCTCCCCAGGACAGGTGGGCCCGGGTGCTGATGGTGGTCCCCGAGGCGATGTGGTCGGCGAAGAGCGGGTCGGCATGGGCGGCGCCCGGGGAGACCCACACGGGGTCGCCGGCCCGGATCGTGTAGTTGCCGAGGGGGGTGTCCCGGGCCGCGAAGCGCGGGACGAAGTTGACCAGGGGCGGCTTGCGCATGACGACCCGGTTCATGCTCTCCCTGACCATCCCGGCGGACAGGCTGGCGCGCACGCTGCCCTCGCCCAAGATGACCTCCACGACGGTGTTGGAGATGAGGATCCCGACGTGGTCGGACGTCATGCCGAGCAGCATGAACAGCTCGCGGGCGAGCTGGTCGAGCGAGAGGTCCGGGTGGGCGGCCAGCAGGTACGAGGGGAAGTCGTCGCCCGGCTTCTCCAGCTTCAGCGCGGCCAGTTCGGCCAGTGTCGCCAGCAGGCGTTCCAGTGCGGCCTCGGCGTCCTTGCCCGCGTCGAGCACACGCCACATGTCCATCAGCGCGTCGTCGCCCTGCGAGCCGGGGAAGCCCAGGAGATGGCTGGCCACCATCAGCGGCAGCGGCCGGGAGAACTGCGCGGACAGGTCCGCCACGCCCGTCCTTCCGCCCTGCCCGACGAGGGTGATCAGCTCGTCGGCGTAGGCGGTGACGGCGGACTTCAGACGCTTGGCCTGGGGGTGGCGGGGGTCCTGGAAGGGCTTGAGGGCGACGTCCCACGCGGTGCGCAGCGGCCGGTAGCCGGGGCCGCCCTGGATCAGGATGTGGTTGACCTCCAGGGAGGGTCCGAGCGGCCAGTCGGCCGGCACCCTGCCCTCGGTGCGGGCCCGCCAGTTCTCCAGGCCCTTGGGCCAGCCGTCGTCGTCCTGGAGCACCTGGAGCGACTCGCGGTAACCGAGGACCAGCCAGGCCGGCACTCCCAGGAGATCGACCGGCGCGACCGGGCCGTGCCGCTGCCGCAGCCGTTCGTACACGAGCGCGGGACGTGTCTCGTAGTCCCTGGTCAGCAGCGGTTCGGGAGCGAGCGTCTCCAGTCCTGTGCCGTCCAGGTCCACGGATCCGCCGTCATCCCGCTGGGATTCCATCCTCTAGCCACCTCCGACACGCCCTGTACCGGCACACCATCAGTCGGTAGCCGGAAACGGTGGGGACCCTACCCCAGGCTGAACTCGCGGGTAACGGCCGGGGGTGGGGTGGTGGGGACGGCCCGGCCCGCCTCAGGCGGCCGTGTAACCGAGTTGACGGCGCATGTAGGGCGTCATGAGGCTCTTCGCCTTGGCCAGGGTGGTGGTGCGGCTGCCGAGGACGGCGGACTCGCCGCCCGGCACGGGCAGCACGGTCAGCCCGTCGGCCGACCCGAAGGGCACGATGAGCGGGGTGCGCAGGGTCGGGCGGTAGAGGCGCGGTTCCCTGCGGTGCTTGCCCGAACCCTGCAAGTAGGTACGGATGTTGTGGGCGGCGGTGTCGGCCTGGGAGAGGGCGGCGGGGGTGACCTTGAGTTCGCTGACGTCGTTCACGTCGCCGACGGCGAACACGTCCAGCCGTCCCTCCACCCGGAGCGTCCGGTCGACCTTCACACGGCCGGCCGCGTTGAGCCAGTCGCCGTGTCCTGCCAGGCGCAGCCAGAGCGTGTTGGGGGTGGTGCCCGTCGCCCAGAAGGACAGGTCGGCCTCGACGATCCTGCCGCGGGCGTCGCGGTAGGTGCCGAAGTCGGTGCCGGGCGACATGAAGGAGTCGAGCAGCACCTCGACGTCATGGGACTCCAGCCAGGCCAGGGCCTTGCGCCCCGGGCGGGCGTTGCCCGCGGAGTCGAGCAGCGCGGACCCGGAGTGGGCGAGGGTGACCCTGGCGTCCGGGCGGGCGAGGCGGATCTCGGCGCTGAGTTCGACGCCGCCCGGGCCGCCGCCGACGACCAGGACGTGCTCGGCCGTGGCCACGTCGCGCTGGTGCTCGGCGAACGATTTGGCCGCTTCCTCGGTGGTGGTGCCGGTGAAGCGGGCCGGCTCGGGGTAGTCGGCGCCGGTGGCGATCACGACCACGTCGTACGGCAGCCGCTCGCCGGTGGCGAGGACGACCTGCCGCTCGGCGGTGTCGATACGGACGGCCTTGCCGGTGACCAGGCGGCCGTGGCGCAGCAGCCGGTCGTAGGGAATGAAGGGCGTGTGCGTCCACTCGGGGTGCACCCCGGCGCGCAGGGAGGCGATGCGGTGGAAGAAGACCTCCTTGCGGTCCACCAGCGTGACCCGGGCCGTGCCGTCGAGCCGCCGGGCCAGCCGGACACCGGCGTAGCCGCCGCCGATCACCACTACGTCGCCGTCGTACACACCGAGTCTCCTGTGCCTGGTGGGGGGGAGTGAGGGCCGCCGCGGAGGGGCCCCGCTCGGATCGGCCCCCGGCGGCCACTCGACTGACGTGACAGTAGCGCTTGAAAGTTAAAGGGATTCCGAGGTTTCGTGCATGTTCCGTGAAGGGATCGGCACCTGAGTGGTCGTCACTTCCCCCAGATCTTCCGGTAGGCCTCCCGGTAGCCCGACGGGTCCCAGGCCGTGGCCCCTTCGCTGTTGTCCGCCGTCGCGATGTGAACGGGGGCCACGTACCCGCTGTCGGGGCGGCCGGAGAAGGCGCGGTTGAACTCGTCGACGATCTGCCAGCCCTGGAGGGACAGCGGTTCGGGCACGGTGGCGGCCTGGTACTGCTCACTGTTGACGCGCTGGAAGGCGGACGGGTCGCCGTCGCCGGCCCCGATGTTGAAGGGCGGGCCGGAGCCCTTCTCGCCGGCGGCGCGGAAGGCGGGGGCGGCGTCGGCGAAGTAGAGGTCGTTGATGGCCACGGAATGTGTCCAGCGGTCCTGGAAGCGGGAGAGCAGGGAGGAGATCTCCCGGGGGGTACGGCTGCTCGCGTCGGGGATCGGGATGTTCTCCACCGAGAGCAGCCTTACGCCCTGGCAATCGGCCAGTTCCTCGCGGATCAGGTCGGACTTGTTCCGGGCGAAGGGGATCGACGCGTCGGTGATGAGCACGACCCCGGCGCGGCCGTTGGAGTCGGAGATGATCCATTGCGCGCTGATGCGGGCCACGTCCTCGACGCGGGTGGTGACGTTGGTGAAGAGGTCGGGCCGGCGGCTGGGGCCGGGGTCGGGGACCGCGTGCCAGCCGATCAGCGGGATGCGCTGGGCGTTGGCCCGGGCGGTCTGCTGGGCCGTCGAGTCGGGGTCGAACCCGCCGATGACGATGCCCGAGGGCCGCAGGGCGACGGCTTCGCTCATGGCCGCCTGGATACCCGCCGGGGTGCCGCCGCCGTCGATCACCCGGACGTTCCAGCCGATGGCACGTGCGGCGTCGCGCACTCCGTCGGCCGCACCCGCCACACCGGGGTTCGTCATGGTCTGGGCGACGTAGACGAGGGTCTTGCCGGACACCGCCTGGGGGCCGCTGGTGGGTCCGCCCCAGGGGATGTCGGTCCGCTCCGCCCGGGCGACGGCTTGCCGGGCCCGGGACTGGGCGGCGGGGCAGCCGCTCGGGCCCGTCGTGCTCTCGTCGGCGTCGCCGGAGGAGCCGCGTTCGCAGCCGGTGAGGACGGCGACCGTGGCCAGGAGGGCGCAGGAGGCGAGTCGCGCGGCGCGGACTGCGGGGGCGGCGGCCATGCGGGTGTGGTGCACGGGAGCTCCAGTGAGGGGATCGACGCGGCTGGGCGAGCCGTGAGGGTCAGGGCGGGGCCGTGCCGCCCTCCCGCGCGGGAGAGGACGGGGGCTGCGCGGCGGGCGTGTCGCGGGCCGCGCCGCCGCGCAGCCGGCGGCGGGCGGCGTATCCGGCCAGGCCCACGGCGATGAGCAGGGTGCCGCCATTGAACAGCGGGACCGTCCAGAACTCGGCGCCCAGCTGCGCGATCCCGGTGAGGCCGACGGCGAGCACGGCGACGGCGACGACGGTGCCGAGGGCGTTGGGCCGGCCGGGTTTGATCGCCGTGGAGCCGAGGAGGGCGCCGACGAAGGCGGGCAGCAGATAGTCGAGGCCGACGCTCGGGTTGCCGATCTGCTGCTGGGCGGCGAGCAGCACCCCGGCGAAGCCGACGATCAGGCCCGAGGCTGCGAACGCGTAGACGGTGTACCGGCGGGTCGGGATGCCCACGAGGTCGGCGGCGCGCGGGTTCGACCCGACGACGTACAGGTACCGGCCGAGCGGCAGCCGCTCCAGCATCAGCCAGAGGGCGGCCGCGAGGGCGAGCACGTAGAAGGCGGGGACCGGGAGGCCGAGCAGCGAGGAGTCGTAGAGGTCGGTGAACCCGGGGGGCAGACCCTGCGGGCCGGGGACGATCCGGCCACCGTCGGTGATCCAGCCGGTCACGGCGTACATCATGCTGCCGGTGCCCAGGGTGGCGATGAAGGAGTCGATCCGGCCGAACTCGACGATGACACCGTTGAGGACGCCCACGACCAGCCCTCCGGCGAGCACGGTGAGGCAGGCGAGCGGCCAGGGCCAGCCCTCGTTGACGACGAGCTGCAGCACCATCACATGGGCCAGGCCCAGGCCGTAGCCGATGGAGAGGTCGAACGCGCCGGTGACGACGGGCACCATGGCGGCGAGCGCGAGGACGGCCGGGATCGACTGGTTGGACAGGATCGAGTCGAGGGTGTCCAGGGTGGGGAAGGTGTCCGGCAGGGCGAGGGAGAAGGCCAGGTAGAGCAGGGCGGTGAGGGCGAGCAGGCCGTAGGCGCCGATGTGGTGGCCGCCGGGCCGGCGCCGCGGCCGGGGCGGGGGCGTCACGGATGCCCCGCCGGAGACGGGGGCATGGCCGAGGCCGCCCGGGTGAGTCCGGAGACGGTGAGCGCGGGGCCGCTCAGCTCGGCCGTCACGGCTCCGCGGACGAAGACCAGCGTGCGCCGGCACACGCTCGCCACCTCCTCGAAGTCGGTCGACAGCAGCAGCACCGCCAGGCCCGCCTCCAGCGCCTCGTGGAGCAGGCGGTGGATGGCGGCCTTGGCGCCGACGTCGACGCTCGCGGTCGGCTCCTCCAGGATCAGCAGCCGCAGGTCCGTCCGCAGCCAGCGGCCGAGCATGACCTTCTGCTGGTTGCCGCCGGACAGTGTGGCGATGGGCGTCTCGCTGTCGCGGGGGCGCACCGAGAAGCGGTCCATCAGGGCGGCGGCCCGGGCCCGTTCGCCGCGGGGGGCGATCCAGCGCGGTGCGGGCTGTCCTCCCGCACGGGGGTTGGCCAGGAGGTTCTCCCGTACGGTCAGCTCGGCGAGGCAGCCCTCCCGCAGCCGGTCACCCGGCACCAGCCCGACCCCGAGGGCGACGGCCTCCGCCACCGTACGGGGGTGGTACGGCCGTCCGTGCAGCACGGCCCGCCCGTCCAGGAGGGGGCGGGCACCGGCGAGGGCGCGCCCCAGGTCCATGTGCCCGGCGTCGGAGAGGCCGACCAGGCCGAGGACCTCCCCGGCGGCGACTTCGAGGGCCACGGGCCCGGCGCGGGCGGTGCGCACGCCGTGGAGGCTCAGGACGGGGGGTGCGCCGGCCGCTGTTCCGGCACGGCGCTGGGCGGCCGGTTCGTCCGCCTCGCCGACGATGTCGTGGACCAGACGCGCGGGGCTGCGGTCGGCGAGCCGGCCGTGACTGACGAGCCGGCCGTCACGCAGGACGGCGAAGGTGTCGGCGACCCGGTAGACCTCGTCCAGGCGGTGGCTGACGTACAGGACCGCGTGTCCGCGGTCGCGCAGGTCGTGCAGGACGCGGAAGAGCCGGGCGCAGTCCGCGGCGGGCAGGCGGGCGGTCGGCTCGTCGAGGACGATGAGTCGCGCGCGTGTCACCAGGGCCCGGGCGATCGCCACGAGCGAGCGGTCGGCCGGCGCGAGATCGGAGACCGGCGTGTCCGGATCGAGGTGCGCGGCGACGATCCGCAGGGCCTCGACGCAGCGCGCCCGGGTGCGCCGCCAGGAGATCAGCCCGGCCCGGCGCCCGTACCCGGTGGTCAGGGCGATGTTCTCGGCCACCGTCATCCACTCCACGAGACCGAGGTCCTGGTGGATGAAGGACATCGCCCGGGTGGCGGTGGGGCTGCTGAGGGGTTCCCCGGCGACGGTGACCTGACCCGCGTCGGCGTGGTGGACTCCGGCGAGGATCTTGATGAGGGTGGACTTCCCGGCGCCGTTGGGCCCGAGGAGGGCCAGGACCCTGCCGGGGTGGACGTCCAGGTCGGCCCCGGCCAGCGCGACGGTGCCACCGAACCGCTTGCTGAGTCCGCGGATCCGGACCAGGGGTTCCGGCCCGGAGGGCGAAGCCGTCTCCGGGGGCGTGTCGGGAGCGTCGCGCACTCGATCAAATTACAGCATTCCGGGCATTTTTCAGCCTGCTACGGCTCCGATGGGCAGTGGCCTTCCCGGCCCCCGGCCGGTGGTCGCCTCACACCGTGTCGAGCCCGCACTCGGCCCAGATGACCTTGCCCTCGGGCAGGTAGCGCGTGCCCCAGCTCTGTGACAGCTGCGCGACGAGGAACAGGCCGCGTCCTCCCTCGTCCGTACTGGCCGCCCGGCGCAGGTGCGGTGCGGTGTTGCTGGCGTCGGAGACCTCGCAGATCAGGGTCCGGCCGTAGAGCAACCGCACCCGGATGGGCGCGGCGCCGTGCCGGACGGCGTTGGTGATCAGCTCGCTGAGGATCAGCTCGGCGGCGAACGCGGTCTCGTCGAGCCCCCGGTCGGACAGCCACCGCACGGCGGACGCCCGGACCTCGCCGACGAGGGCCGGGTCGGCGGACAGCTCCCAGGTGGCGATCCGGCCGGGGTCCAGGGCGTGCACGCGGGCGACGAGCAGGGCGATGTCGTCGTGCGGGTGCGCGGGCGCCACGGTGTCCAGGACGGCCTGGCAGGTCTCCTCCGGGGCGCGCTCGGGATGGGCAACGGCCTCGCGCAACTGCTCCAGGACCACGTCGACGTCGCGGTGCCGGTCCTCGATGAGCCCGTCGGTGTACAGCACGAGCTGGCTGCCGTCGGGAAGATCGACCTCGACGGCGTCGAAGGGCAGGCCCCCGAGTCCGAGCGGAGGCCCGGCAGGCAGGTCGGGGTAGGTCACGGTGCCGTCGGGGCGGACGAGCGCGGGGGGCGGGTGGCCGGCGCGGGCCATCAGACACGTCTGGTCCGCCGAGTCGTACACGGCGTAGAGGCAGGTCGCACCGATGACGCCGGCGCCCTTGCCGTCGGGATCCTCCCGGTCGAGGCGGCCCACGAGGTTGTCCAGGTGAGTGAGGACCTCGTCCGGCGGGAAGTCGAGCTCGGCGAAGCTGCGGGCGGCGGTGCGCAGCCGGCCCATGGTGGCCGCGGAGAGCATGCCGTGGCCGACGACGTCGCCGACGAGGAGACCGACGCGGGCGCCGGGCAGGGGGATGACGTCGTACCAGTCGCCGCCCACGTCCGACTCGGCGGGCAGGTAGCGGTGGGCGACCTCGACGGCGTCCTGGTCGGGCAGGCCGTGCGGGAGGAGCCGCCGCTGCAGGGCCAGGACCATGGTGCGTTCATGGGTGTAGCGCCGGGCGTTGTCGATGGACAGGGCGGCGCGGGAGGCCAGTTCCTGGGCGAGGGAGCGGTCGTCGTCGCCGAAGGAGCCCCCCGCGCGGTAGAAGCAGGCGACGCCCAGGACGACACCGCGGGCGAGCAGGGGCACCGCGATGAGGGAGTGCACGTGGGCCAGCAGCCGTGCGGTGGGCTCGGGGTCCTGGGCGAGCCAGCCCGCGGCGGCCTTCAGGTCCGGTTCCAGCACCGCCTCGCCGCCGCTGAGGCAGCGCAGCTGGGGGGTGGCCGGGCCGAAGTCGATGCGCTTGCCGGCCGGCGTGAAGGGCAGGCCCTCGCGGATGCCGTGGACGACCGTGCGGCGCAGGTCCGCGAGGGCGTCGGCGGACTCCTCGCCGCGCATCACGGCGTCGGGCAGGTCGATGGTGACGAAGTCGGCCAGTCCGGGGACCGCGGTCTCGGCCAGTTCCTCGGCGGTGCGGCGCACGTCCAGGGTGGTGCCGATGCGGGTGCTGGCCTCGGACAGCAGCTCCAGACGCCGACGGGCCGCGAGGGCGTAGGCACCGACCTGCGGCTCCCCCAGCATCACCAGACCCCGGGCCGGGAAGGCGGCCACGGACTGCTGCACGCCCGCGCCGCTTCTGCCACCGTCGGCTGCGAGGACCCCGTCGGGCTCGGGAACGCCCCGGGCCCCGCCGCCCGGGACGGCCGCACCCGGCTCGACGACACTCCGGTCGCCGCCGACCGTGGCGGGCCCGGCGGTGCTCGGCGGGTGCTCCGCCGCTGCGGGCACGGCGGTGCTCGGCGGGTGCTCCGTCGTCGCGGGCACCGCGGCGCTCGGCGGGTGCTCCGCCGTCGCGGGCACCGCGGCGCTCGGCGGGTGCTCCGCCGTCGCGGGCACCGCGGCGCTCGGCGGGTGCTCCGCCGCTGCGGGCACCGCGGGGTGCGGGTCGCCGTCCGTCGGGACGGTTCTGTCGGCGCCCGCGGCCACACGGAGCCCCGTGCCGCCAGGGCCCGCCGTGCCGCCGCCTCCGACGGGCGTCACGGCCGGGCGGGGGCGGGGGCGGGTGGACGCGGTGAGGTGCCCGGTCGGCAGGGTGAGCGCCGGGCGCGCGGTGGAGAGTGCGACGGCGGGGGCGCCGAGGCCGGACAGCTCGTCCGTCTGGTGCGGTATGACGAGCGGCTCCGTCGCCGGGAAGTCCGGCAGCAGGGCCTCGATGGCGACCCCACGCACCCCGGAGCCGCTCGTCACGGGACGGCTCACCAGCGTCACCCGCCGGCCGTCGGGCAGGGCCACCTCGGCGGGGCCGCGCTGCGCACCGGAGATCAGCTCGGCGGCCTTCTCCCGGAGCATCGCCTGGTCACGGGGGTGGAACTCGTTCGCCAGCGCATCCAGCGCCACGCCGCGGTGCGGACCGGCGGTCTCGGTTCCGGTGGCCAGGTAGGTCCGCAGCAGGGCCTGCTCGCGCGCGGAGCTCTGCCCCAGCAGCCGCCGCTCGATGCCCTCGGCCGCCCGGCGGATGGCGACACCCAGCGCGGGCCGCTCGAAGCCGCGCGGATAGCCGAGGCACAGGACGCCCTCGATGCGCCCGCTGAGCGGGTCCCGGACGGGCATCGCGACGCAGGCGTTCTGCTGGGCGCGCTGCGCGAAGTGCTCGGCGCCGTAGACGCGGATGAGCTGCCGTTCCGCCAGGGCCAGTCCGATGCCGTTGGTGCCGGCGACCTGCTCGGCGAACACGAACCCCGGTACGACCTGGATGTCCGGGAGACTCCGGGCCATCGACGGGTCCGCGAAGCGGCGCAGCAGGACCGTCCCGTTCGCGTCGGCGACCGAGATGTTGACCTGGCTGCCGGCGAACGTGGACTGCAGCCGGTCGAGCACCGGCGCGGCCGCCCGGACGATACGGCCGCCCGTGTCGAAGTCCTCCCGGTAGGGCAGGTCGGACGCGTCCGGCGACAGACCCAGGGACCGGCAGCGCTGCCACGAGTTCAGGATGGACGTCCGCACGCCCGTCTCGACGGGCTCGCCCTGGAGGAACAGCTCGCGCAGACTGGCGGGCCCCGTGCCGTCCGTCGCACGCCCCGCCGGCCTGGGTTCCTCGCCGGACCGAACCACGCTTCGCCTCACCTGCGCCCGCGGTAATCCGCTGCTCGGAAGAGAATCTGGCAATGATGAGGATACGGGCATTACGGGCGGGCGTCACGGCGCGCCGGGGCCTTGCGGGGCCGACGGCCGGGAGCCGGGGCGGCGGGACCGCACTCACCCCAGGAAACTCAAGCGCACCTTCCGTTCCGGGTTGTCCTTGTTGGTGTCCACCAGGCACACCGACTGCCAGGTGCCGAGCTCCAGCCGGCCGCCCAGCACGGGAAGGGTCGCGTGGGGCGGGACGAGGGCGGGCAGGACGTGGTCGCGGCCGTGGCCGGGGCTGCCGTGCCGGTGCTGCCAGCGGTCGTCGGCGGGCAGCAGGCTGTGCAGTGCGGCCAGGAGGTCGTCGTCGCTGCCTGCGCCGGTCTCCAGGACGGCGATGCCGGCCGTCGCGTGCGGCACGAAGACGTTGAGGAGACCGTCACGGCCGGCCGCCGCCTCATGCAGGAAGGACTCGCAGTCGCCGGTGATGTCGAGGACCCTCTCGACTGCACCGGTGCTGACGTTCAGAACTCGGGTGGTGAAGACATCTGACATGCCCCCATCCTGACGTACGTGCCGGACTTTCACCGGGCCCTGCCGGGCCGGGTGGTGATACGGGCGTCCATTGATCGAGACGTCCGTTGCCCGTGCGCATGCCAGCCGGCTACGGCCGCATGCTGCGGCCTGCCGTCGCCGACGACACAGGCGCCCCCTTCCACAGGTTCGTGAGGCAGCGGTCGGGGCTCCCCCGCCACCAGCGGGCGAGCCGGCACGTCACGGCCTGGTGATGAGGGATCCCCGGCGGGAGTTCCAGGGCGGGAAGATCCACCGCACCGCCACGGTTAGTAGAAACGTGAACTACACACGCGAGGTCGAGGTAGTCGTCATAGGCGCAGGTCAGGCCGGTCTGGCCGGCGCCTATCACCTGCGGCGATCCGGTTTCGAGCCGGACCGCGACTTCGTCGTGCTGGACCACTCCGCCGGCCCCGGCGGCGCCTGGCAGTTCCGCTGGCCGTCACTGACGTACGGCAAGGTGCACGGCATGCACGCGCTGCCGGGCATGGAGCTCACGGACGCGGACCCGTCACGGCCGTCGGCCGAGGTGATCAGCGCGTACTTCGACCGCTACGAGCGGACCTTCGACCTGCGGGTCAGGCGCCCGGTGGACGTACGGGCCGTGCGCGAAGGACCCGGCGGACGGCTGCTCGTGGAGACCTCGGACGGCGTGTGGTCGGCGCGGGCGCTGATCAACGCGACCGGCACCTGGGACCGGCCGTTCTGGCCGCGTTATCCGGGCCAGGAGACCTTCCGGGGGCGGCAGGTGCACACCGCGCAGTACCCCGGGCCCGAGGAGTTCGCCGGGCAGCGGGTCGTGGTGGTGGGCGGCGGTGCCTCGGGCACCCAGCACCTGCTGGAGATCGCCTCGTACGCGTCGGCCACCACCTGGGTCACGCGGCGCCCGCCCGTCTTCCGGGAGGGGCCTTTCGACGAGGACGCCGGCCGCGCGGCGGTGGCGCTCGTCGAGGAGCGGGTACGGCAGGGACTGCCGCCCCGCAGTGTCGTCTCGGTCACCGGGCTGCCGCTCAACGACGCGATCCGGCGGGGCATCGAGGACGGGGTGCTGGACCGGCAGCCGATGTTCGACCGGATCACTCCCACCGGTGTGGAGTGGGCCGACGGGCGCCACGTCGACGCCGACGCCATCCTCTGGGCCACCGGCTTCCGCGCCGCGATCGACCACCTCGCTCCGCTCCGGCTGCGCGCCCCCGGCGGTGGCATCCGCATGGAAGGCACGCACGCGGCCGCAGACCCCCGCATCCACCTCGTCGGCTACGGGCCTTCGGCCAGCACCATCGGAGCCAACCGGGCCGGACGGGCGGCCGTACGGGACATCAGGCGACTGCTGGAGCGCGAGCCGGCCGCGGCATGACACGAGCCGGATCCACGGGGCTGTCACCCGGCCGCCCGGGCCCCGCTCTTCTTGCTCTGCGCGCTCGCGGCCGCGTTGGACTCCGCGACGTTGCGCTGGTGTTGCCGGTAGTCCGCCGTGAACCGGGTGTCACCCGGGCGGACGGTGACGAAGTACAGCCAGTTGCCCGCGGCCGGGTTGACGGCCGCCGCCATCGCCTCCTCGCCCGGGCTGCCGATCGGCGTGGGCGGCAGGCCCATACGCTGGTACGAGTTGTAGGGGCTCTCGATCCGGGTGTCGCTCTCCGTCGTGCGGAGGGCGGAGCGATTGAGGGCGTAGTTGATGGTGGAGTCCATCTGCAGGGGCATACCGCGTTCGAGGCGGTTGAAGATGACCCGGGCCACCTTCCCCATGTCGGCCCTTGTGGCGGCCTCGGCCTGGACGATGCTCGCAATGGTGACGGCCTGGTACACGTTCATGGCGTTGCGCTGCGCCCCGGCGGCGATGGGCGCACCGTTGAACTTCTCGTTCGCGGTGTCGACCATGAGCGCGAGGAGCTTGTCCGGAGTTGCCTTCTCCTGGAGCGGATACGTGGCCGGGAAGAGGTAGCCCTCCGGATTGCCCTCGGCGTCGTTGGGCAGTTTCAGCGCGGCCTTGTCCAGGGATTTCCTCGTGCTGCCGACAGGCAGGGCAAGAGCCTTGTCGACGGCCGCGTAGACCTGACTCGCGCGCCAGCCCTCCGGGATGGCCAGGGTCGTGGGCCGGCTCTTCCCCTCGGTCCGGGCCCCCAGGGTCAGCAGCGGCACCGCCACGGCGGTACCGACCACGACGGCTCCGGTCGCGACGAGGGCGATGCGGCCCCGGCGCGTCAGTCGAATCGTGCTCCGTGGCGGAGTGTTCTTCTCCATGCGGGCACGGTAACCCGCATATCGTCATAAACCCGGCATATTTTCATCTTGTCGGTTCCAGTTGGGCGTCCCGGCGTACGAGGGCCGCGTACCGGCCGCCCTCCTCCATGAGGTCCTCGTGCGTACCGCGTTCGACCGCGCGGCCCGCGTCGAGGACCACGATCTGGTCCGCCCCTCGCACGGTCGAGAGCCGGTGGGCGATGGTGAGGGTGGTGCGGTTGGCCGACAGGGCGTCGATGGCGTCCTGGACGGCCGCCTCGGTCCGGGTGTCCAGCGCGCTGGTGGCCTCGTCGAGGATGAGGACCGGCGGGTCGCGCAGGATCGTGCGGGCGATGGCCAGCCGCTGCTTCTCACCGCCGGAGAAGCGGTGACCGCGCTCGCCGACGACGGTGTCGTAGCCGTCGGGCAGAGCCGCGATGTGGTCGTGGATCTGCGCCGCCTTCGCAGCCCGGTGGAGCTCCTCGTCGGTGGCGTCGGGCTCGGCGAAGCGCAGGTTCTCGGCGACCGAGGCGTGGAAGAGGTAGGTCTCCTGCGAGACGACGCCGACCGCGCGCGCCAGGGTGTCGAAGTCGAGGTCGCGGACGTCGGTCCCGTCGAGGGTGACACGGCCCCCGGTGACGTCGTAGAGCCGGGGCACGAGGTAGCCGAGGGTGGACTTGCCGGCGCCGGTGGGGCCGACGACGGCGAGGCTGCCGCCGGCCGGGACGGTGAGGTCGATGCCGTCGAGAACCGGACCGTCCTTGCCGTCGTAGCCGAAGGAGACGTTCTCGAAGCGGACCTCGCCCTTGATGCGGTCGAGGCGGACCGGGTCGGGTCGTTCGGTGATGTCGATCGGAAGGTCGAGGTACTCGAAGATGCGCTGGAACAGGGCGAGCGAGGTCTGGATCTGCACCCCGGTCGACAGCAGGCTCACGGCCGGGCGGAACAGGCCCTGCTGGAGCGAGACGAAGGCGACGATGGTGCCGATGGAGACCTCGGGGCCGCCCAGCTGGAGGGCCATGCCGGCGGTCCAGTAGATGACGGCGGGCAGGGCGGCCATGACGATCGTGATGACGGCCATGCGCCACCGGCCGGCCATGTTCGACCGCACTTCCAGGTCGACGAGTTCCTCGGACTCGTCGGCGAAGGACTTCGTCAGCGAGTCGGAGCGGCCCATCGTGCGGCCGAGCAGGATGCCGCTGACGGAGAGCGACTCGGTGACGGTGGCGGCCATGGCGGCCATCTGCTTCTGGCGCTGGGTGGTGATCTTCCGGCGTTCGTTGCCGACGCGGCGGCTGATCCACACGAACACCGGCAGCAACAGCAGCGAGACGACCGTCAGGCGCCAGTCGAGGGCGATCATCGCGACGATCGTGGCGACCACGCTGGTGACGTTGGAGACCAGGGAGGTCGCGGTGGAGGTGACGGTGGCCTGCATGCCACCGATGTCGTTGGCGATGCGGGACTGCACCTCGCCCGTTCGGGTGCGGGTGAAGAAAGCGAGGGACATGCGCTGGAGCCGGCCGTAGACGGCGGTGCGCAGGTCGTGCATGACGCGCTGGCCGACCGTCGTGGAGATCAGGGTCTGGAGGACCCCGAAGACGCTGGTGAGGACGGCGCTGAGGATCATGCCGAGGGCGAGCAGGCTGAGCAGGCCCGTGCGCCCCTCGGGGATCGCGACGTCCAGGATCTCCTTCAGCAGGAAGGGTGTGGCGACCGAGACCAGGGACGCGGCGCCGACCAGCAGGCCGACGATCGCGAGACGGCCTCGGTAGGGGCGGAAGAGGCCGAGGATGCGGCGGACCTGCCGGGGCTGCTCCTTGGAGTCGGCCGGCGGCGTCCAGGGGGCTTCACGGTCGGGATGCATGGGCTCCTACGAGGGATGCGGCGGATCAGATCACAGCTCATTGTTACCTATACTCACAATGAACAGCATCCTGATATTGTTCCCGCATGACCACGCCCGATCCCGACGGTCTGCTCGCCGAGCAGTTGCTGCGGCTCACCCGCCGGGTGCACCGCATCCAGAAGCGCCATCTGGAGCACCGGGAGCTCGGCATCACCCCGGCCCAGTCCCGGCTGCTGCGCACGCTCGCACACTGGGGCTCGCCGCCACGCATGGCCGATCTGGCCGAGCGCCTCGAGGTGGTGCCGCGGGCCGTGACGACGCTGGTCGACGGCCTGGAGGCGAGCGGCATGGTGCGGCGGGTACCGGACCCGGCGAACCGGCGGGTGATCCGCATCGAGCTGACGGACGACGGCCGGGGCGCGCTGCGCGAGCTGCGGGCGGCGCGCAGATCGGCCGCGGAGGAGATCCTCGCTCCGCTGACGGAGGATCAGCGGGAGTCTCTCGGGGGGTTGTTGGACACCCTGATCGACGGGGCGCCGGTGCGGCCCTGCTGACGGGCTGAACCACGACAGCGGGCACCGGCACGGCCCAGCCGACCGGCGACAGCACGGCAGTGGGCCGCGGTCACCGCTCGTCCTGCCTGTGCGGTGACCGCGGCCCGTTGCCGTTCCCGTCAACCGGCCTCGGGGGCGGGCTCCTTGAGGTCCTCGGTCTTCTGGGCCGGGATGTCCGGCACCGGTGCCCCGACGCCGGCCTCGGCACCGGCGCCCTTCTGGGTGCCGACCGGCACGGAGGCGTCCTCCGCGCCACCGGCGCCCTTCTGGGTGCCGACCGGCACGGAGGCGTCCTCCGCGCCACCGGCGCTCTTGGCGGCGTCGTCCGGCGCCGGGGTCTCCTCCCCGTCCAGCGCCCTCTTCGCCTGAGCGATGTCCAGGGCCCCCTCCCAGCGGGACACCGCGAAGACGGCGACGCAGTTGCCGAGCAGGTTCGTGACGACGCGCATCGAGTCCATGATGCGGTCCACGCCGAGCAGCAGCGCGACGGCTCCGGCGGGGATCGCCCCGAGGGACGAGGCGGTCGCGGACAGCGCGAGGAACGCCGAACCCGGAATGCCCGCCATGCCCTTGCTGGTCAGCATCAGCACCAGCACGACGGTGACCTGCTGGCCGAGGCTGAGGTCCACACCCACCGCCTGGGCGATGAACAGCGTGCCGATGGACAGGTACAGCGAGGCGCCGTCGAGGTTGAAGGAGTAGCCGGTGGGAAGCACCAGCCCCACGGCGTCGTCACGGGCGCCGGCCCGGCGCAGCTTCTGCATGACGCGGGGCATCACCGACTCGGTGGACGCGGTGCCGAGCGCGAGCAGCATCTCCTCGCGGATGTAGCGCAGGAACTTCCAGAGGCTGAGCCCAGTGACGGCCTTCAGGGCGACGGCGAGCAGCGCGACGAACAGCGCCGCGGCCACGTAGCAGAGCACGATGAGCTTGGCGTACGTCCTCATCACGCCCAGGCCGTAGTTGCCGACCAGGTGGGCCATCGCGCCGAACACCGCGAGCGGGGCCAGCCGCATGATGAAGCCGACGACCGCGAAGACGATCTCCTGGGCCTGCTCGATCGCGGGCAGGATCTTCGGCACCCTGGTGTGCCCGAGATGCAGCAGGGCGGCGCCCACCAGGCAGGCCAGGATGAGGACTTGGAGCAGTTCGTTCTCGGCGAAGGCGCCGAGGAAACTCTGAGGCAGCGCGTTCAGCACGAACTCGGTCGTCGTGGGCAGATGACCCCCGCCCGTCGTCTCGTTGACCGCCGCGGTGTCCAGCGAGGAGGGGTCGACGTTCATGCCCCTGCCCGGGCCGACGACATTGGCGGCGACGAGACCGATGACCAGGGCGGCCGTGGAGGCGATCTCGAACCAGATGAGGGCCTTCACCCCGATCCGGCCGAAGGCCTTCAGGTCACCGGCCTTGGCGATGCCGACGACGACCACACAGAACACCAGCGGCGAGATCACCGTCTTGATGAGCCGGGTGAAACCGTCGCCGAGCGGCTGAAGAGCCGTGGCCGTGTCCGGCCACAGCTTTCCGACGACGATTCCGAGGACGAGCGCGCAGGAAACCTGTGCGAACAGCGAGGTGCGCAAGGTGCGGGCGACGCGTCGCGGGAGGGACGGTACGGACGGCGGCACGAAGCCTCCTTGGGGGGACGGGACACTGGAAGCCGGAGGGGACTTCTGTGATGCGGAAGGCTAATTCCGCTTCCGACACCCTGAAGGCTGTCTTGATCGCGCACAAGACCGCGACGTTTCAGCCAGGTAAAACGTCGTGAGTGACAACCTCACACGCGCCTCGGATCTCACCTCAGCAACGGTTTCGGTCTTCCGTGAGCACCCCCTGCACGGCGGTCAGGGTGTGGTCGTGGCAGCCGCCCGAGCCGTACAGCCGGTAGCGCTCGCTCGTGGTGCCGATGGCGTGGCGTTGGTCGCGCGGCACATTCGCCGTATAGGTCGCGTCGCCCGCGTACGAGTTGTCGAGCCGTGACCACACGGTGCGCCGCCCGCCGTTCGTCCCGACGACCGTGGCGCGGTCGCCGAGCTTCAGTACCGTGCGCAGGCGGTCGCCCGCGCCGAGGGTGGTCATGCCGTCCATCGTGTAGCTGCGGTGGGTGCGCGTGGTGCGTGCGCCGACGGTCACCCACTCGTCGTCGGTCCAGATGGCTTCGAGAGCGTCACGCGTCTCGCCGTCGGTCCAGCGGTGCGTGGAGGTACCGGTCAGCGAGCGGTCGACGGTGGTTCTGACCCGACCGTGCGATGTGTCGACGTAGCCGCCGACGGTCAGCCGGTGGGCGCCCTCGGCGTCCACCCGGTGCTCGGAACCCGGCGTGTACACAGACGAGTCGGTGAGGTCTTCGGCCCTGTGCGCGGTGAGTTTCCCGGTGACCCGCTCGCGCTGCTCGTCCTGCCAGACGAGGACGTTCACGGGCGTGCTCCAGCCGCTCTGCCCCTCGGGCACACCGGCCACCGAGACCTCGACGCGGTGCGGGCGGCCGTCGTTGAGGATCCCGGCGAAGGGGGTGAGGTCGTAGGTGATCGGCTTGATGTCGAAGGCACGCGGGCCCGGGATGACGTACCAGAGAAATGGGTTGGACCAGCCTCCGGTCCACACGGTCGGGAAGGGCGTGGCGATGCCGGCGAGCCGGCCGTCGACGCTGATCTGCACCTCCCGGTAAGGGCCTTGGCCTGCCTTGCAGGAGTAGGGCGCCGGTTCGGGCACCGTCAGATACCAGTACTCCTCGCAGCCGCCGCCGGACCCGGTGGCGTACACCTCGGCGAGGATGCGCTCGCTGTTGCGCGGGGTGGTGAGGGCCGAGCCGCCGTCGAGGGTGAGGACCCGGTCGGGGCTCTTCGGATCGGGGCGGCCCTGGTAGAACGTCAGGGTGACCTTGACCTCGAGGACGCCCGTGTAGGTGTCGTCGACGACGTTCCCGATGAGCATCTCGACGTCCCGGCTCGTGCGGAAGGTGTCGCTGTAACGCGTGACGTCACTCTCCACGGACCACTCGATGCCGTCGGGTGAGGGCTGCGGGGTCGACGTCCGGAAGATCTCGACGCCGCCGACGTGGAGATAGCCGAGCCGGTCGTACTGGCGCCCCTTGACCTCGCCGTCGAGCCGCAGCACCACCTTGCTCCAACGGTGGCCGCAGCCGGCGGGCGGGGTGTAGGTGCCGCGGTACGGGGTGAAGTCCCGGAACTGCGCCTGGGCGAGGGTGACTTCGCATGACTTTCCGGCGGGCTTCGCGACGGGCGGCGCGGCCGTGACCGGGTCGTGCCAGTCGGTGCCGAACTCGGCGGGGGCGCCGGCCGCCCGGGCCGGGGCGTCCGCCGCCCCTGCGGGAGCGGTGCCGAGAAGGGTGCCCGCCAGGAGGGTCGCTCCGGCGAGCATGGACATGACGATCCGTCTCTTCATGGGCGGTGTTCTACGGGGAGTCGGCCACCCGCGCAATGAGGCCCGGTGCGGCACGTGAGTTTCCTGTGGCCTGATCCGAACGACAGCCCCCTAGGGACTGTCTCTCATACCTGACTTTGGGTTTCAGGAACGCGGAACTGGCCTCCGGCTGGTGCCGGAGGCCAGTTCAGTGGGGGGGCGTAAGCGGGGTGCCGGGGCGGGGGTTCAGAGGATGGCGTTCAGCATCGCTTCTTCGACGTGGTCTGCGGCGTTGCGGTGGCCGAGGGCGTTGGGGTGTACGAAGGAAAGCTGGTCGGGGAGGGTGACGAAGCCTTCGACCCACTTGGAGTCGTCGCAGACGCTGTGGTTGCGGGAGGGGGTGTAGAGGTCGACGAAGCTGGCGGCTTCCTGGGTGCCGGTGGAGTTGTTGACGGCCTTGTTGAGGGGTTCCAGGACGTCGTCGCGCAGCCAGTCCAGGTCGCCCTGAGTGATCGTGCCGAACTGCGTCAGGTCGCCGAAGCCGCAGCTGGAGGTGTCCTTGGGGATGACCGTGGGGTAGCCGACGGCCAGGATCTTCGCGTGCGGGGCGCGCTCGTGGAGCACCTCGAGCATCCGGTCGTATTCCTGGCGCACGTTCTTCAGCCGGTCCGGGATGCCGGCGGCCAGGGCGTCCTTGCACGGGGTGCCCTTGCCGCTGCTTTCGCCGCCCAGCTGCGTGCACGTGGTGAGGAGGTCGGCGAAGCCGAGGGAGTTTCCACCGACGCCGACGGTGATGACGTCGGTGTCGGGGCCCACCGCCTCGGGCTGAGGGGGCACCGGGGGGAAGGGGTAGTCCGGGTCTTCGGAGAGGGGCGGCAGGTGACGGCCGATCGGGTGCTGGGGTGTGTCGGTGACGTTCTCGATGGTGGCGGCGCCGCAGCTGACGTTGGTCAGCTCGAAGAGACCGGCGAGGTCGCGGTCGATGACCTGGGGGTAGGAGCGGTCGGTGCGGTCGCAGCCGTCGCGCGGGACTTCGAAGATGTTGCCTGCGGCCCGGATGACCCCGGCGGTGTAGGAGTCACCCAGGGCGACCCACTGCTTCTTCTCGGCCGCGGCGGCGGGTTGGGCCCCGGCGAACTGCGCGGGGACAAGAGCGCCGGCGGCGAGGGCTGCGGCCGCGCCGAGCAGGGCCAGACGAGTGCGCAAGCGTGCCACGAATCCTCCATGGATGCGGTGTTGGCGTTGCTTTGACCATAGAAAGACGGTCACTAGGCGCACTAGATTCAATACGGACGGTAGTCGACAGGCTGCGGGATGCATCTGTGTGGGGGACTTGGATGCGGCCTATCGTCCAGGCGCCCTCTATTCGTGACCGCCTTGACGCGACACTTGCCTAATACGGAGAGGCCCTTGACTGACTGGGCGATAAAGGCCTGAGTGCACGTTCGTGATGGCTGTCTTGTTCTCGATCACCGGCAAGCTCAGCCTTCGGCCGATCAGGGCCGCGGACTCAGCGCGTGACCGATGCTGATGCTCTCCGACGAGCAGGCCAAAGAGACACGCTCCAGGTGTGCTGATCGGACAGGTTGGTGACGCGACTGGCTGGCCTGTGGCCGCCGATGCCGGTGTGGGGTCGGTGGTAGTTGTACCAGTCCAGCCAGTCGGGAAACGCTGCCTGCTGTTCGGCGTCTGAGGTGTAGGGCCGGATGTAGGCCCACTCGTCGAGCAGGGTGCGGTGGAAACGCTCGACCTTGCCGTTCGTCTGGGGCCGCCACGGGTGTGTCCAGCGAGGGCCGATGCCCAGGTCGTGGCAGGTCTGGCGCCAGGTGTTCTTGGTGTAGGCCCAGGCGTTGTCGGTCAGCACGCGTTCGACGGTGACGCCATGGGCGGCGAACCAGGCGGTGGCGCGGGAGAGGAAGGCTGCGCAGGTCGGGGCGGTCTCGTCGGGCAGGTCTTCGGTGTAGGCCAGGCGGGAGTGGTCGTCCAGGGCGGTGTGCAGGTAGGTGTATCCGGCGCCGTTGCGGCGGTCCTTGTGCGGGCTGCCGGCTGCACGGCCCAGCACCTTGTGGCCGCCGCCGTCGGGGATGCGGCCGAGTTTCTTGACGTCGATGTGGACCAGTTCGCCGGGGCGGGCCCGTTCGTAGCGGCGGACGGGTTCGCCGGTGGCCCGGTCGAGACTGGCCAGAACGGGCAGGCCATATCGGCGCAGGATGCGGTGGGCGGTGGACGCGGCAATGTTGGTGCGGGCGGCCAGCCGCAGTGGGCCGATGCGGTGCTCTCTCCGCAGCCGCATGACGTGTTCCTCCACCCGGGCCGGTGTCCGGTGCGGCTGGCGGTGCGGACGGCTGGAGCGGTCCTGCATCCCGGCCTCGCCATGTAGCCGGTAACGGCCCGCCCAACGTGCGGCGGTGGTGTGACTGACCTGGAACCGTTCCGCGGCGCGTCGCAGCGGCCAGCGGTCGTCCACGACGCACCGGGCCAGACGCAGTCGCCCCGTCGGGGTCAGCGGGGCATTACGGTGGGACACGAGGGCCTCCTGCGGTCGGGTGTAGATGTCGCAATCCACACCGAACCCAGAAGGCCCTCACCTGTTCAAGCACCCAGCACGCGTGTCACCAACGTCCCGGGACAGCACATCTAGGCCGCCAAGTCCGCCCTGTCCCCCATCACCACCACGGGACGCTGTCGCGGGTCGAGCGTGCGCAGCAGGTACCTCATCGCCCGCTCGGGCACGCTGACGCAGGCCGACGTGCCGCTGCCGTGGTCCATGTGCAGCCAGATCCCGCCGCCCTTCTTCTCGCCCTCGGGGCGGGTCTGATCGTTCGGCGGGGTGCCCTTGACGCGGTTGTAGTCGATGGCGATGACGTAGTCGAAGTCGTGCCAGTGCGACTTGGCCCACCAGCGCGGGGCGGCGAAGGCGGCGGAGCGGGTGTACGGGAGCTCGGATCCGGGGTCCGGCAGCACGCCGCCCGCGTCGCTGAGGGTGAACACGCCCACGGGGCTGCGGTCGTCGTCCTCGTGGTGGTCGGTGGTCCAGCCCTTCTTGCCGTTGTGCCCGGCCCAACCGCGCTCCCGCTGCCAGACGGAGCCGCGCTTGGTGTAGAGCACGACCGTGGAGTCGGCGGAATCCTTCCCGTCGCCGTAGACCGCGACGACCTGACGGGAGCCGGACGGGATCCGCCGATGGAGCCGGTCGCCTACACCGGGGATTCGCGTCGGGGCGGCCGTGGCCGCGTGGGTGCGGGCCGCTCGGTGTGCGGCTCCTGTCCCCCCACCACTGCCTTCCGTGCCGCCGCAGGCGGACAGAGCCGTCAGGAGAGAGGCGAGGACCGCCGTCGCGGCCACCGCTCGTCGTACGCCACCACTGTGCATCGCCCCATGGTCGCACCGCGTTCCGGACGAGGGCGGACTGAGGCCCGGACAGTCGGTGCGCCACAGATGCCGGTTTGTCGCCGGCCGATTGCACACCCGACTGTCGGCCGTCCGCCCGGAGAACGGCCGATTGCGCCCGAGGGACGGCCGGTTCCGCTGGGTCGTCGGCCGATTGCACCCGGGGGATGGTCGGTTCCGCACGATTTTCGGCCGGTTGCGCACGGCGGACGGCCGGTCGCGCCCGGAGAGCGGCCGGTTCCGTACGGCGGACGGAAAACCGTTTGCCTCCGGCCGCGTCGCGACGCGAACCTGACACGGTTTGCTGCCTTCGGCCGGACTCCACCCCCTGACACGAGCCACTGGGACGTCATGCAGATTCAAGACCTTCCGTACCCCGACCCGGGCGTCCCGGACGCGCGTTCGGGCCCTCGATTCCTGTGGTGGCTCTTCCGGAATCAGCTGGGCGGTCAGCTCAAGTCGCTGAGCTGGGGGCTGCTGCACTTCGCCTCGGTCGCCGCCCTGCCGTTCTGTGTCGGCGTCGCCGTGCAGGCCGTCGTCGACCGCTCCGGTACCCGGCTCGCCCTGGCGGGTGGCCTGCTGGCCCTGGCCTGCGTCGGCAACGCGGTCGGTGACACCTTCCTGCACCGCACCGCGATCACCAACTGGATCACCGCGGCCGCGCGCGTCCAGCAACTGCTCGCCCGCAAGGCCGCCCATCTGGGCTCGGCGCTGACCCGGCGGGTCGCGGCCGGTGAAGTGGTGGCGGTGTCGACGGGTGACGTCGAGAAGATCGGCTGGTTCGTCGAGGCCCTGTCCCGCTTCACCGCGGCCGTGGTCACCATCGTCCTGGTCTGTATCGGCCTGCTCGTCTACCAGCCGGCGCTCGGCGTGGTCGTCGCCGTCGGGCTGCCCGCGCTGGCGCTCGCCGTGCTGCCGCTGCTGCCCCGCGCCACCCGGCGCGCCGACACCCAGCGCGAGAAGGCCGGGCGCGCCACCGAACTGGCCTCGGACACCGTCGCCGGTCTGCGGGTGCTGCGCGGCATCGGCGGCGAGGAGCTGTTCCTCGACCGCTACCGCAGCGCCTCCCAGGAGGTTCGCCACGCTGCCGTGCGCAGCGCCCGGATGTGGGCCCTGATCTCCGCGATCCAGGTCCTGCTGCCCGGGCTGTTGCTCATCGCCGTCGTCTGGTACGGCGTGGGGCTGGCGCGCGAGGGCCGGATCACCGTCGGCGAACTGGTCACCGTCTACAGCTCGGTCATGGTCCTGACCTATCCGCTGCGGCACTTCGAGGAGATCGCCATGGCGTACTCCTTCTCCCGGCCCTCCGCCAAACGGGCCGCGGGAGTGCTGTCGCTCCAGCGGCCCACGGACACGGCCGGATCACGCGCGGCCGAGTCCCCCTCGGGCGACCTGTACGACCCGCAGACCGGGCTGCTCGCGCCCGCCGGCCGGCTCACGGCCGTGGTGTGCGGCGACCCGGACGCCGCGGGTCTGCTGGCGGAACGGCTGGGCGGACACCCGTCCCAGGAGGGCTCCTCGGTGCTGCTGGGCGGGGTGCCGCTCGACGAACTCCCGCTGGACAGCGCCCGTACGGCCGTCCTCGTCCAGGACAAGGACCCGGTGCTGCTGTCCGGCACACTGCGCGAGCTGCTCGACGTACCCGCGTCGGGTGCGGTGGCACCGCGGGATGCGCTGGCTGCCGCGCAGTGCGACGACGTGCTGGCGGCCCTCGTGCAGGGCTCGCTGGACGCGGCCGACCCGATGGACGCCCGGATCACCGAACGCGGCCGGTCTCTGTCCGGCGGCCAGCGCCAGCGGCTCGCGCTCGCCCGGTCGCTGGTCACGGACCCGGAGGCGCTCGTCCTGGACGAGCCGACCTCGGCTGTCGACTCGCACACCGAGGCCCGGATCGCGCAGGGCGTGCGGGAGTTGCGCGCGGGGCGCACGACCGTGGTGTTCACCTCCTCGCCGCTGCTGCTGGACCGCGCCGACCGGGTGGTGTTCCTGCACGACGGGGAGGCCGTGGCGGTCGGCGCCCACCGTGAGCTGGTGCGTACCGAGCCCCGCTACCGGGCGGTGGTCACCCGCGAGACGGACGAGGAGGCCGACCTGAACGGCTCCGTCGCCCTGACGGACGTACTGCAGGAACTGGAAGAGATCGAGGAGAAGGCATGATCGGCGTCGCGCCACCGGCGTACGACCCGGCGGCCCCGACGACGGCGAACACGCTGCCGGTCGGCGCCCCCGAGACCGTCCGCGCCTACGTGGCCGAACTGCTGCGCCGGCACCGGCGGGCGTTCCTGTTGCTGGTCGCCGTCAACACGGCGGCCGTGATCGCCTCCATGGCCGGTCCCTGGCTGCTGGGCGGACTGGTGGAGCGGGTGTCCGACGGGGCGCGGGACCTGCGCCTGGAGCTCACGGCCGGGCTCTTCGTGGCCGCGCTGGCCGTCCAGGCCGTGTTCGTCCGGCAGGTGCGGCTGCGCGGCGCGATGCTGGGCGAGCGGATGCTGGCCGACCTGCGCGAGGACTTCCTCGTCCGGTCGGTCGGACTGCCGCCCGGGGTACTGGAGCGGGCCGGGACCGGCGACCTGCTGTCGCGCATCACGACGGACATCGACCGCCTGGGCAACGCCATGCGCGAGGCCGTACCGCAGCTGTCGATCGGCGTGGTGTGGGTGGTCCTGCTGATGGGCGGGCTGGTGATCACGGCGCCGCCGCTGGCGCTCGCCGTGCTGCTGGCCCTGCCGCTGCTGATCGTCGGCTGCCGCTGGTACTTCCGGCGGGCCCCCTCGGCCTACCGTTCCGAGGCCGCCGGGTACGCCGCCGTGGCCGCCGCGCTCGCCGAGACCGTCGACGCCGGGCGCACCGTCGAGGCCCACCGCCTCGGCGACCGCCGTGTCGCACTCTCGGAGCGCCGGATCCGGGAGTGGACGGCCTGGGAGCGGTACACGCTCTGGCTGCGGTCGGTGCTCTTCCCGGTCATCAACATCACCCACGTGACCGTGCTCGCGTCGGTCCTGATGATCGGCGGTGTGTTCGCCCTCCACGGGTGGATCGACGTCGGCCAGCTGACCACCGGCGCGCTGATCGCCCAGATGCTGGTCGACCCGGTGGGCATGATCCTGCGCTGGTACGACGAGCTGCAGGTGGCCCAGGTGTCGCTGGCCCGGCTCGTCGGGGTCCGGGACATCGAGCCGGACGCCGGGGATCCGTCGGTGGCCCCCGAGGGACGCCATGTGCACGCCGACCGGGTGCACTTCGGCTACCTGGAAGGCGTGGACGTCCTGCGCAAGGTGTCCCTGGAGGTCGCCCCCGGCACCCGGCTGGCCCTGGTCGGCCCCTCGGGCGCGGGCAAGTCCACGCTGGGCCGGCTGCTCGCCGGGATCTACGCGCCCCGGGAGGGCCGGATCACCCTGGGCGGCACCGAACTGTCCCGGATGCCCGCCGAGCACGTCCGCTCCCACGTGGCCCTGGTCAACCAGGAGCACCATGTCTTCGTGGGCTCACTGCGCGACAACCTGCGGCTCGCGCGGACCGGCGCGGTCGACGCCGAGCTGTGGGCGGCGCTGGGCGCGGTCGACGCCGACGGCTGGGCCCGGGCGCTGGAGGACGGCCTGGACACCGAGGTCGGCTCGGGCGGTCTGGCGCTCACCCCGGCCCAGGCCCAGCAGATCGCGCTGGCCCGCCTGGTGCTGGCCGACCCGCACACACTGGTCCTGGACGAGGCGACCTCCCTGCTCGACCCGCGCGCCGCCCGCAACCTGGAACGCTCCCTGGCCCGGGTCCTCGACGGCCGCACCGTCGTCGCCATCGCCCACCGGCTGCACACGGCCCACGACGCGGACGTCATCGCCGTCGTCGAGAGCGGCCGGATCAGCGAGCTGGGCAGCCACGAGGAGCTGGTCGCGGCGGACGGGGCGTATGCGGCGCTGTGGAGGTCGTGGCACGGGTGAGCACCTCGTCGCGCCGGGCGGCGCGCGCGGGCGGCCGCGTCCTTGGCGTTGCGCAGTCCCGAACCTGAGTGGAAGGCTGGAATCAGGCACCGGCTCGGGGAACGCCCGGGAACCAGTGGTTCGGGCGGCGTCAGTGCTCGTGCGGCGGCGGCCCGGCACGGGTCCCGTGAGAACGGGCCCGTCCCACCCCCTGGAGGTACCCGTGAACAGCTCCGACGGCTGGGGAGACGACGTCTACCAGCCGGACCAGGACGAGCAGAGGGAGGACACGGGGCTGCTCGACGCCGAGGACACCCTGGAGTACGACGGCGTCGACGACCCCCTCGACCGGGGCTGGTCCCCTCCCGAGCGGCCCTGGGCCGTCGAGCACCTCGGTGTGACGGCGGCCGAGCGGCAGCGGGGCGAGACGCTGGACCAGCGGCTCTCCGAGGAGCTGCCGGACGCCGCCGCCCCGGACGGCGACGGCCTCGGGGACTGCGCGGGCACCGACGGGGAACTCCTGGACAACGAGGTCGGCGCCGAGCGCTCCGGCCGGCTCGTGGCCCCCGACGAGGGCGCCCACGAGGACGAGGAGGAGGCGCTGGTCGCCATGGACGTGGGCATCGACGGCGCCGCCGCGTCGGCCGAGGAGGCCGCCGTGCACATCGTCGACGAGGACACCCAGTCCGGCTGATCGCGGAACCGGCCGAGCCGGCCCGAGTCGTTCGAGGGAGCATCCATGCAGCAGGACAAGCACCCCGACTACCACCCCGTCGTCTTCCGCGACCGCGCCGCCGGGTACGCGTTCCTCACCCGGTCCACCGCGACCAGCGACCAGACCATCGAGTGGGACGACGGCGAGACCTACCCGGTCGTGGACGTGGAGATCTCCTCGGAGAGCCACCCCTTCTCCACGGGCAAGGCCCGCACGGTGGACTCGGAGGGCCGGGTCGCCGCGTTCGAGCGGCGCTACGGCGGCGGCTGAGGCACGTCTCGGGGCCGCGTTCAGATGAACTGTCGGGGCCGCGTTCAGATGAAGTTGAGCGCCGCCGCACACCCCACTCCGCCGAGCAGCATGAACACGGGCATCACCACCTTGAGCTCGACCCAGCTTCCGGCCCGGAAGCGCATGGCCTTCGGGGGCCCGATCGGGTACCAGCGCTTGCGCCCGACCGGGATGGGCCACAGGATCGGGCAGCCGGACACGGTCAGCGCGTCCCCGATGTCGTGCACGATCGCGCCCAGCACCACCGGCAGCCCCAGCCACAGGTACTCCTGCCCCGGCGCCGTGAACAGCCAGTCCGCGCCGTTGCCCGGCTTGTCCAGGACCCCCGCGAGGATCCACGCGGTGGTCGCGGCCAGCAACCACACCAGTACCTCGCTGCTGGAGCCGCGCGTCGCCCGCCACAGCAGGCCCTCGATGGCCAGGACCATGTGCACGAAGAGGATCGCCAGCACGCCCCAGCGGTCGCTGGTGATCGCCACCGCCGAGGTGCCCGCGCCGATCAGCACCGCCCACAGCCAGGTGTGCGTCAGCGTGCGGTGCCCGCCGGAGCGGCGCGGGTCGCCCTGCTTCTTGGTCGCCTTGTAGACGGCGTACGACAGCTTGTCGACGATCTCGCACAGCCAGCGCGACAGCGGCCCGAAGGACCGGGAGATCGTGGCCGCCTTGTGGTCGAGATCCGGGGCGAGGGCGGCTCCGGCGCAGATCAAGGCGCCGACAAGGAGGACCGGCCAGGGCATCGGCTGCCCGGCCGCCGCGGCAGCCGCACCGACGCCGAGCCAGGCGGCGGCTCCCGACAGTGAGTGTGCTGGTCCCATCATGGCCGCTGCCCGCCTCATTCCTCATGTGCCGCTGTCCAGTTGACCGGGCGCGCTGACGTCCCGCCGGCGCCCCAGCGTAGCGTTCGTGATCTTCGGTCCTGCAGCCGATTCCCGCATCGGGCATCGGGCCGGGCAAGATGGGGGGCGTGACCCTCATCGATCAGCTGCCGCGGACCCCCGACCCCGATGCCCTGTACGAAGCCTTCGAGTCGTGGGCCGGCGAGCGGGGTCTCACGCTCTACCCCCACCAGGAGGAGGCGCTGATCGAGGTGGTCTCCGGTGCGAACGTGATCGTGTCGACGCCCACCGGCTCCGGCAAGAGCATGATCGCGGCGGGTGCGCACTTCGCGGCCCTCGCCCGTGACGAGGTCACCTTCTACACCGCCCCGATCAAGGCCCTGGTGTCGGAGAAGTTCTTCGAGCTGTGCAAGATCTTCGGCACCGAGAACGTCGGCATGCTGACCGGCGACGCGTCGGTCAACGCCGACGCCCCCGTCATCTGCTGCACCGCCGAGGTACTGGCGTCGATCGCGCTGCGCGACGGCAAGGACGCCGATGTCGGCCAGGTCGTGATGGACGAGTTCCACTTCTACGCCGAGGGCGACCGCGGCTGGGCCTGGCAGATCCCGATCCTGGAGCTGCCGCAGGCGCAGTTCGTGCTCATGTCGGCGACGCTCGGCGACGTCTCCTTCTTCGAGAAGGACCTCACCCGCCGCACGAACCGCCCGACCGCCGTGGTCCGCTCGGCGACCCGGCCCGTGCCGCTGTCCTACGAGTACCGCTACACGCCGCTCACCGAGACACTCACCGATCTGCTGTCCGCCCGGCAGGCCCCCGTCTACATCGTGCACTTCACACAGGCGCAGGCCGTGGAGCGGGCGCAGGCGCTGATGAGCATCAACATGTGCTCGAAGGAGGAGAAGGAGCAGATCGCCGAGCTGATCGGCAACTTCCGCTTCACCACCAAGTTCGGCCGCAACCTCTCCCGTTACGTCCGGCACGGCATCGGCGTGCACCACGCCGGCATGCTGCCCAAGTACCGCCGTCTGGTGGAGAAGCTCGCCCAGGCCGGTCTGCTGAAGGTCATCTGCGGCACCGACACGCTCGGCGTCGGCGTCAACGTCCCCATCCGCACGGTGCTGTTCACGGCCCTCACCAAGTACGACGGCACCCGCGTACGCACCCTGCGGGCCCGGGAGTTCCACCAGATCGCCGGCCGTGCCGGGCGGGCCGGGTACGACACGGAGGGCTTCGTCGTCGCGCAGGCGCCCGAGCACGTCGTCGAGAACGAGAAGGCCCTCGCCAAGGCGGGCGACGACCCCAAGAAGCGCCGCAAGGTCGTCCGCAAGAAGGCCCCCGAGGGGTTCGTCGCCTGGTCGGAGCAGACCTTCGAAAAGCTCATCGGCTCCGAGCCGGAGCCGCTGACGTCCCGCTTCCGCGTGACGCACACGATGCTGCTGTCGGTGATCGCCCGCCCCGGCAACGCCTTCGAGGCGATGCGACGGCTGCTGGAGGACAACCACGAGCCGCGCAAGCAGCAGTTGCGGCACATCCGCAGGGCCATCGCGATCTACCGCTCCCTGCTGGACGGCGGCATCGTCGAGAAGCTCGACCAGCCGGACGCCGAGGGCCGTATCGTCCGTCTCACGGTCGATCTCCAGCAGGACTTCGCCCTCAACCAGCCGCTGTCCACCTTCGCCCTCGCCGCCTTCGAGCTGCTCGACCCCGAGTCGCCTTCGTACGCGCTCGACATGGTGTCCGTCGTGGAGTCCACGCTCGACGACCCGCGGCAGATCCTCGCCGCCCAGCAGAACAAGGCGCGCGGCGAGGCCGTGGCCCAGATGAAGGCGGACGGCGTCGAGTACGAGGAGCGCATGGAGCGTCTCCAGGACATCACGTACCCGAAGCCCCTGGAGGAGCTGCTCTTCCACGCGTACGACACGTACCGCAAGAGCCACCCCTGGGTCGGTGACCATCCGCTGTCGCCGAAGTCCGTCATCCGCGACATGTACGAACGGGCCCTGTCCTTCACCGAGTTGGTGTCCCACTACGAGCTGGCCCGTACCGAGGGCATCGTGCTGCGCTACCTCGCCAGCGCCTTCAAGGCCCTTGACCACACCGTCCCCGACGACCTCAAGTCCGAGGACCTCCAGGACCTGATCGCCTGGCTCGGCGAGATGGTGCGCCAGGTCGACTCCAGCCTGCTGGACGAGTGGGAACAGCTGGCCAACCCGGCGGAGATGACGGCCGAGGAGGCCCAGGAGAAGGCCGACGAGGTCAAGCCGGTCACCGCCAACGCGCGCGCCTTCCGCGTCCTGGTCCGCAACGCCATGTTCCGCCGCGTGGAACTTGCCGCCCTCGACCAGGTCGGCGAACTGGGCGACATGGACGGGGAGTCCGGCTGGGACGCCGACGCGTGGGGCGAGGCGATGGACAAGTACTGGGACGAGTACGAGGATCTCGGCACCGGCCCCGACGCCCGCGGTCCCAAGCTGCTGCTCATCGAGGAGGAGCCGGAGAACGCCCTGTGGCGGGTCCGGCAGATCTTCCACGACCCGAACGGCGACCACGACTGGGGCATCAGCGCGGAGGTCGACCTCACGGCCTCGGACGCGGAGGGCCGCGCGGTCGTCCGCGTCACCGACGTCGGCCAGCTGTGACGGGCCGGGCAGCAGCGAACACAGGAGAATCCCACCCATGACGACCAACCCTGCCGAGAGGCTCGTCGATCTGCTCGACCTTGAGCAGATCGAGGTCAACATCTTCCGCGGCCGCAGTCCGCAGGAGTCCCTGCAGCGGGTCTTCGGCGGTCAGGTGGCCGGGCAGGCCCTGGTCGCAGCCGGCCGCACCACCGAGGGCGACCGTCCCGTGCACTCGCTGCACGCGTACTTCCTGCGCCCTGGCCGGCCGGGCGTGCCGATCGTCTATCAGGTCGAGCACGTTCGCGACGGGCGGTCGTTCACCACCCGCCGCGTCACGGCCGTCCAGCAGGGCCGCACGATCTTCAACCTCACCGCCTCCTTCCACAAGCCGGAGGAGGGCAGCTTCGAGCACCAACTGCCGCCGGCCCGCAAGGTGCCGGACCCGGAGTCCCTGCCCAACGTCACCGACGAGATCCGGGAGCACCTGGGCGCGCTGCCCGAGCAGCTGGAGCGGATGGCCCGGCGTCAGCCCTTCGACATCCGTTACGTGGACCGGCTGCGCTGGACCGCCGAGGAGGTCGAGGACGCCGAGCCGCGCAGCGCCGTGTGGATGCGCGCGGTCGGGCCGCTCGGCGACGACCCGCTCGTGCACACCTGCGCCCTCACCTACGCCAGCGACATGACCCTCCTGGACGCCGTCCGCATCCCGGTCGAGCCGCTGTGGGGCCCGCGCGGCTTCGACATGGCGTCGCTGGACCACGCGATGTGGTTCCACCGTCCGTTCCGCGCGGACGACTGGCTCCTCTACGACCAGGAGTCGCCGATCGCGGTCGGGGGCCGCGGTCTGGCCCGGGGGCGGATCTACGACCGTGAGGGCCGGCTGGTCGTGTCCGTGGTGCAGGAGGGGCTCTTCCGGAAGCTGGGCTGACCCGGCCCTTCTCCGGTCGGAACCCCGCCCGCGCCGGGGTTCCGATCGCGCCCCCGAGCGGATCCGGCGACCATGGCAGGAGCAGGCACCGCCGACGTCACACGCCCGCACGATCCGGGAGGTGACCACGCTGCACACCGTGCTCCCCGTCGTGTTCGCGATCTGCGCCGCCTTCAGCAACGCGGTCGCGACCGTGCTGCAACGCAAGGCGGCGCTCACCGTGCCCGCCTCCCAGGGACTGCGGGCCGGGCTGATCGTCGATCTGCTGCGCCGGCCAGTGTGGCTGGCCGGCATCCTCGCGGTGATCGGCGCCGCCGTCTGCCAGGCGCTGGCGCTGGCCACCGGCCCGCTGACGATCGTGCAGCCGCTGTTCGTGCTGGAGCTGCCGCTCACCCTCATCGTCGCCTCTGTGCTGATGCACCGGCACCTGCCGGGGAGGGGCTGGCTGGCCGTCACGGTGGTGGTGGCCGGACTGGCGGTCGCCCTCGCCGCCGCCTCCCCCGCCGGCAACCGCACCCATGTGGCGCTGGACCGCTGGATTCCCGCGCTCGCCGTGTGCGCGGGGGCGGTCGTAGCCCTCGCCGTCGCGGCCCTCCGGCGGCCCGAGGGCCGGGCCCGCGCGGCCTGCCTGGGTGCCGCGACGGCGATCAGCTACGCGGTGACCGCGGCCCTGATGAAGGCCGCCATGCACATCCTCGACGAGCAGGGCCTCGTGGGGTTCCTCACCGCCTGGCAGACGTACGCCTTCGCCGCCACCGGCGTGTGCGCGCTGTTCCTGCTGGAGAACGCCATGCAGGCCGGCCCGCTGGTCGCCTCGCAGCCCGCCCTCACCCTCGGCGACGCCCTGGTGAGCCTCGCCCTCGGCATCACCCTGTACGAGGAGACCGTCCGCTCCGGGTGGTGGCTGCTGCCCCAGCTGATCGGCGTCGCATTGATCGCCGCGGGAGTGCTCGCGCTGGCGCGCATTCCGTTCACACAGTCGCTGGTGGCCCCCGACGACGAGCGCGAGACCGCTGCGGCGCCCTGACCGCCAGGTCCACGACGGGACGCCGCGCCGAGCAGGGGGCGATCGTCACCGGCGGGGCCGGAGGCAAGGAGGCCGGAGGCAGATCGGCCGGGGGCAGATCGGCCGGGGCGGCGGACCCGGAGGCCGTGCGGTCGGAGGCCGTGCGGTCGGAGGCCGTGCGGTCGGGGGCAGATCTGCCGGGGCGGTGGACCCGGAGGCCGTGGGGTCGGAGGCCGTGCGGTCGGGGGCAGATCTGCCGGGGCGGTGGACCCGGAGGCCGTGGGGTCGGAGGCCGTGCGGTCGGGGGCAGATCGGCCGGGGCGGTGGACCCGGAGGCCGTGGGGGGCCGGGGGCCGTGCGGTCGGGGGCAGATCGGCCGGGGCGGTGGACCCGGAGGCCGTGGGGGGCCGGGGGCCGTGCGGTCGGGGCAGGGGACCCTGAGACGGCGGGGCCGGAGGAGTCGGAGCCCGGCGCCGCGGGTCGGGGGCGTCGGGACCGCGGTGGCCCGTGCTGTCGGCCCGGCTTTCGCCGCATCACCCGTCCGGCTGGCACCGGGGGCACCACACCGTGCCCCGGCCCGCCATACGGGTCCGGCGCAGCCCGGCGCCGCACCGAGGGCACCTCGGGTCACGGTCGTCCCGGTGGCCGGTGAGCCAGGAGGCACGCGGCGGTACGCAGCCGGCGGTGACGGACGAGCGCAGGGTGCGGCGCATCTCGCTGTACAGGCGACGCCGGTCCTCCGGGGTGAGATCACGCGCCCCGTGGTCGGGGCGCAGCCGGGCCCGCCACAGGATCTCGTCGGCGAGCAGATTGCCGAGTCCGGCGAGCACGGACTGATCGGTGAGAGCCGTCTTGAGATGCCCCCGGCGTGACGAGAGCACCTCCTCGAACTCCGCACGGTCCACGGTCAGCGCGTCAGGCCCCTGTCTCCGAAGCAGCCGGGCGACGTCGGACTCGTCGTGGGCCAGCCACAGCCCCTGCAGTTTGCGCTGGTCCCGGAAGCGCAGCTGGCGGCCGCCGCCCAAGGTGAACAGGACGCGGTCATGCGTCTCGACGGGATCATCGACACGCCCGCAGACCAGCCGCCCGGTCATGCCGAAATGCAGGACGAGGGTGGGACCGCCGGTACGGGCGAGCAGCCACTTGCCGCGCCGCTCCGGCGTACCGAACCGCCGCCCTTCGAGCGCGTCCCGCAGCCTCCGGGCGTCGACCCCGTGCAGGACGCCCGGGTCCCGCACGTCGACCCGGCGGATCACACGTCCCTTCGCGCAGGACTCGAGCACCTGCCGGAAGCCTTCGACGTCGGGAAGCTCGGGCACGACCGGCGCGTCAGGTTTCCTGCAGGACGGACAGCACGTTCCCCGCCGGGTCGGTGAACCAGGCGATCAGCGGGCCGCCGCCGCGGAAGATGCCCTTGTCGTCGGTCTTGAGGTGGTCGTAACGCTCGAAGCGCACCCCTCTCCTGCCCAGCTCGTCGACCGCGGCCTCGATGTCGTCGACCGGGAAATTGAGGATGGTGAACGTCGCCGGCGTGTGGTCCGGCTTGGGGTAGACCAGGGTGTCCCGGTCACCCGCGATGTGCAGGATCAGCAGACCGTTCTCCTCCGACACCCGGAGCCCGAGCGTGTCGGCGTAGAACCCCTTGGCCGCATCGATGTCGTCCACCGAGAACCCGCTGAACGCCTTCGTCGTACCGAACATGGTCGCCTCCCGGACACAGTCTCCTCAGGGTGTGACCCCCTCGCATCCGGAAAGTCATCGGCCGACAGGCCGCCCGGCGGTGACGCCGTACCGTCGGGTCACCCGGCCGGCCGCCGGCCTCTGCGACGGAACCAGCTCAGCAGGCCGTGGGGAGGGGTGCGGCCCGAGGGCGCGGGCCGCTCCGCCGCCGGGGCGGGGGATGAGGCGGGGGATTCTGATGCTGATGGCGGTGTCGGGGAATGTGCGCTGGTATCGAGGTCGTGCCGACGGGCCGTCTCCATCGTGTGGCTCAGGTCCGCGCGGAACCAGGCCACCTCGTCCGGTTCGCTCGCCGTCATCAGCCTCTCGGCCAGCTCGGCGGTGGGTGAACCGGGTGTGCCGTGCACCGGGAGCCGCGGGCGGCGGCGGGCCAGACGTGCTCGCTCGCCGGGGTCTCGGACGATGTCCGCCACGTCGGCCGGGTCGAGCAGGGAGGCGACCGCTGCCGCGTGAGCCCACGGGTCGTCACCGGCCTGACGCGTCAGGAACCCGACGTGGCGCCCCCGCCAGTTGCGGGGCCGCCGGTCCATTCCGGCCTTCAGCCCTTCCCGGATCTCCACGGGTGTGCGGCGGGCGGTCAGCAACCGGGCGTTGCTCCTCTCGGCCGCGAACTGGCGCAGTTCTTCGGCCAGATACAGCCAGACGACGGTCCGGTAGCGGTTCAGGTAGAACGTCACCGGGACCAGCAGGCCAAAGCGCGCGAGGCTTGTGAACCTGGTGGGCGCCACCCCCATGAGCTCGGCGCCCTCCGTGGTGCCGGCGGTCGCGACGCGTTCGCGCAGGGCGTCCGGAAAGCCCTCCCCAAAGCGCAACCGGTCGAGCTCGGCCCGGGCCACATGCCTGCCCCCGCCTCCTTCGTCGGGAACGGTCCGGACGAGCCCCAGGTTCACCGCGAGGTCGAACTCGCGCCGCTTGAGTTCCAGTTCACGGGCGGCCCGGCTCGGGGCGAAGGTGGTGCGGTCGGATGTCGTGCTGATACGTGCCATGGTCGGTCTCCCCCGTGGAGTCAGCGGCTCACGCCGTGTGCGGTACGGCCGTACGCGGTGGCCGTGTGCGGTACGGCCGTAAACGCGGTGGCCGTGTGCGATACGGCCGTGTGCGGTGGCCGTGAAAAAACCGTAGCCGCTTCGGCGGATCGCGTGGCGAGCCTGTGGACAACTCCACGGGGGATGAAGAACGTGCAGGTCAGAGATCCGTGATCGGTTTGGGTTCGGGCTGGCGCGCATCGACGTCGAGACGCTCGCCCACCCGGTTGACCAGCAGTGTCATCTCGTAGGCGATCTGGCCGATATCGGCCTCCGCGCCGCTGAGGACGCACAGACAGCTGCCCGTGCCGGCCGCGGTGACGAACAGCACCGCGTCGTCGAATTCGATCATCGTCTGACGTACGCTGCCCGCGCCGAAATGCCGTCCGGATCCCTTGGCCAGGCTGTGCAGCCCGGACGACACGGCCGCGAGGTGCTCGGCGTCCTCGCGGCGCAGTCCGGTGCTCGCGCCGGTCACCAGGCCGTCGTTGGACAGGACCAGCGCGTGCCGCACTTCGTGGACGCGCCCGGTCAAGTCGTCCAGCAGCCAGTCGAGTCCCTGGTTCTGCGCCATCTTCCGTTCTCCCCGTTTTCTCCCCGTGCGATTTTCCTCCTGGCCGGAGGATTTCCCTGTCAGCCTTCCCCACGACCGCGGTCGGGGCAAGGAGGATGGGAGCCATGGCAGAGAAGATGACCGACGCGCAATGGCGGGAGTTCGTTTCCCACGGAACCCGCACCGCAAAGCTCTCCACGGTCCGGGCCGACGGGAGCCCGCACGTGGTTCCGATCTGGTTCCTTCTGGACGGCGACGAGGTGGTGTTCAACACCGGCAAGGACAGCGTGAAGGGGCGCAACATCGTCCGGGACGGCCGGATCGCCCTGTGCGTGGACGACGACCGGCCGCCGTACTCCTTCGTGGTGCTGCGTGGCCGGGCCCGCGTCTCGGAGGACCTCGACGAGATACGGCACTGGGCGACCCGGATCGGCGCCCGGTACATGGGTGAGGAGCGCGCCGAGGAGTTCGGCGCGCGCAACGGCGTCCCCGGTGAACTCCTCGTCCGTGTCACCGTCGACCGGGTGCTGGCTGAGCGGGACGTCGCGGACTGACCGCGCGGGCCCCCGTCGTTGCTCAGCCGACCGAGTCGAGCAGCCGGGCGGTGTGCATCCGCCCGGCGTACTCGACGAGCCGGATCAGCACCTCCTTCCCCGAGTCGCGGTCACGGGCGTCGCACAGCACCACGGGTGTGCCCCTGTCGAGATCGAGTGCGCGCGAGACATCCGGGGCGCCGTGCCGCCGGGAGCCCGCGAAGCAGTTGACGGCCACGACGAACGGGATGCGCCGGTGCTCGAAGTAGTCGACCGCGGGGAAGCAGTCCTCCAGGCGGCGGGTGTCCGCGAGGACCACCGCACCGAGGGCCCCTTGCGACAATTCGTCCCACAGAAACCAGAAGCGGTCCTGGCCCGGCGTGCCGAACAGGTACAGGGAGAGGCCGGACCGGATGGTGATGCGGCCGAAGTCCATGGCGACGGTCGTGGTGGTCTTGTGGTCCACGCCGTCGGTGTCGTCCACCGACTGCCCTGCTTCGCTGAGGAGTTCCTCGGTGCGCAGCGGCCGGATCTCGCTGACGGCGCCCACCAGGGTGGTCTTGCCCACGCCGAATCCGCCGGCGACCAGAATCTTCAACGCCAGCGCGGCGTTCTCGCCGTCCGGGGCGTCAGAGTGCTCGGAGCCCATTGATCACTTCTCTCTGGTGTGCCGGGTGTCGGGAGTGCGTGGGTGTCGGGAGTGCGTGGGTGCTGCGGTTTCCGTCTCTGCGTCGGTGCTACAGCGCTCTCAGGCCCTCGATCACCTCACGCAGGATGCGTTCGTCGGGCAGCTGCGCCGGTGGAACGGGACGGCTGACGGTGACGCAGCCGAGTTCGAGGAGATCGCCGAGGAGGACCCTGACGACACCGACGGGCAGGTCCGCACCTGCGGCGAGTTCGGCTACCGACTGGGTCTCCGGGCGGCACAGGTCGATGAGGTTGCGGTGTTCCGGGCCGAGCGGGGCGTCGTCCACTCCGGGTGCCCCGGGGTCCAGCGTGACCAGGGCGATCAGGTCGAACCGCACGCCGGTGGGGCCGGGCCGGGTGCGTCCGCCCGTCATGGCGTAGGGGCGGACGAGCGGGCCGGCCTCGTTGTCGTACCAGTGGCTGCCCTGCTCGCGCGGGGTGCCCGTCATGTCCTCGGTCATCTGCACGGACCGTTCTCCCGGTTCATCCGGCGGCGGGTGGCCGCGCGGCCGTGCGAGGCGCCGTGCCGAGGTGCTCGCCGACGCGTTTGACCAGGCGGGCCATCTCGTAGGCCACGAGGCCGATGTCGGCGGTGACGGCGGTGAGGAGGGCGAGGCAGGAGCCGTCGCCGGCGGCGGCCACGAACAGGAAGGCCTCGTCCATCTCCACCATGGTCTGGCGGACTCCTCCGGCGCCGAAATGCCGTCCCGCGCCCTTGGCGAGGCTGTGGAAGCCCGAGGCGACCGCGGCGAGGTGCTCGGCGTCCTCGCGGCGCAGGCCGGACGAGGCGCCCACGGCGAGGCCGTCGTTGGACAGCACCACGGCGTGCCGGATGTCGCTCACGCGGAACACCAGATCGTCCAGCAGCCAGTCGAGTTCGCCGGATCGCCGGGCGGACTGTGTGCTCGGGTCCTGGATCATGCGGGGTCTCCTTCGCTGCTGTCGCTGCCCGTGGGGCCGGGAGTGGTACCGCGGCCGGATTGCCTGCCGCCGCCGCGCGCCCAGCCGTCGCGGTAGGCGGCCATGCGGTCCCGTACGAGTTCGGGTGTTCGCTCGTCATCCAGCGGGGCGGGCACCGGCGGCTGTTCCTCGGGGCGCTTGTCGCGCAGCTGGGGTGCGAGGCTGGCCTGACGTACGCGGCGCGGGAGGTCGTCGGAGTCTTCGGGCTGCTGCGGTGGGCGGTGCAGTCGCAAGGTGGCGACTCCTGGGGGTGGGGTCTGGCTCGGGGTCTCCAGGTGACGCAGGCCGTCCGCGTGACCTGAGCTTTCCTCGTGTCGCGAAGCCTCCGCGCGACGGGAGGGATCCGCGTGAGGCGAGGTCTCGGACTCCGCGGCGGACGGCACGGGGGCCACGAGGGCCCGCCGGTCGCTCTGGGCGGGGAAGGCGTCCTGGTGCGGTGTGTCGTCGGGCACGCGCGCGTAGGCGCGTTCCTCGGACTGCCGCGCGGGTTCCACCGCTTCGGGGGAGCGTGCTGCCGCGCCCGCATGGAGGAGAGCGGTGGGCAGCAGGACGACCGCGGTGGTGCCGCCGTACGGGGAGGTCCTCAGGTGGACCTTGACGTCGTGCCGGGCGGCGAGCCTGCTGACCACGAACAGGCCGAGCCGGTCGCTGTCGAACAGGTCGAGCGCCTCGGACTGGGCGATGCGGCGGTTGGCTTCGGCGAGGGTCTCCTTGCCCATGCCGAGGCCGCGGTCCTCGACCTCGACGACGTAGCCGTTGCCGACGGGTTCGCCGGTGACGCGCACCCGCGTGTGGGGCGGGGAGAACTGGGCGGCGTTCTCGATGATCTCGGCCAGCAGATGGGTGAGGTCGGCGACGGCCGCCCCGACGACGGCCGCCTCGGGGAGTTGCCGTACCTCCACGCGCGCGTAGTCCTCCACTTCGGAGACGGCCGCGCGGACCACGTTGGTCAGGGAGACCGGCATGCGCCAGGCCCGGCCCGGCGCGGCCCCGGAGAGAATGATCAGGCTCTCCGCGTGGCGCCTCATGCGGGTGGTGAGGTGGTCGAGGCGGAAGAGGTCGCTCAGCTCGTTCGGATCGTCGGAGCGGCGTTCCATGCTGTCGAGGAGGGCCAGTTGCCGGTGGACGAGGATCTGGCTGCGGCGGGCGAGGTTGACGAAGACGCCGGAGATTCCGCTGGCGAGTTCGGCGCGTTCCACGGCGGCCCGCAGCGCTGCGCGGTGCACGGTGGTGAGGGCCTCGGCGACCTGCCCCGTCTCGTCCTCCGCGGGCGCTTCCGGCGGGGCCTCGGCGCGGATGTCGATCTCCTCGCCCGCGCGCAGTCTGCGCATGGCGTCGGGCAGTTTGCGCCGGGCGATCTCGAGGGCGCTGTTGCGCAGGCCTTCCAGTTCCACCACGAGGCCGCGGCCGATGCGCACGGAGATGACGAGCGAGGCGGCGACGGCGGCGAGGCCGAGCAGGACGGCGGCGCCGGCCGGGGTGAGCAGGCCTCGGGTGAACGGGTCGGCCCGCTCGGCGACCCCGCGTGCCGCGTCGTCCTCGATGGTGCGCATACCGTTCTGCACGCGTGCGTGTGCCGTGTTCCAGGTGTTCTCGGGTGCCGCTTCGACCGCCTTCGCGCCCGGCCCCCGGGTGAGGACGACGTCCTCGGCGTCCCCCAGGCCGGCGTAGGCGCTGCTGTCGGCGAGGGCCTCCCACGCGGAGCGTTCGATGCCGCTCAGGTCCGCGACGGCCGACTCGGTGAGCGTACGGCGCAGTTCGACGGCGCCCGTGAAGAGCCGCAGTCGCTCTCCCGACAGGGTGCCGTCCAGGCGGGCGCTCGCCAGCAGCGCGTCCTCTCGGGCCAAGGCCTCGCCCGCGCGGGCCAGTTCGAGCAGCACACGCGCGTCGGATCCGAGGTCGGCGTCCCGGATGCCGGTGAGGACGCCTCCGACGCCGAAAGCGGCCGAGATGGTCCGGGTGTAGCGGTCGTACGTCTCGGCCCAGCCGGCGCGCCGCTCCCGTACCGCGGTGCGCAGTGGCCGCAGTTGCTCGGCACCGGAGACGAACGTCTTCAGCCGCCGGGCGACTCCGGTGGGCAGTTCCCCGCTGTCGGCGACGGTGGCGCCCTGTCCGAGCCGTAGTTTCGCGACGGCCCGGTCGGTGCGCCGGGCGAGCTCGTCCAGTTCGTCGGTCCGGACGGCGGACGGGTGGGTGGCGTGACGTACGGCAGCGGCGCGTTCGGCCTGGAGGGCGGTGACGGCGGCGGAGACGGGGGCGCGGACCATGGCGTCGACGCGCTGGACCTGCCGCAGCCTGGAGACGTCCTGGGCGGTGGTGACGGTGGCGTACCCCCACAAGGCCAGGAGGGAGACGACCGGCACCATCAGCAGGCAGACGATCTTGGCGCGTACGGTGCGGGGGCGTATGCGCCAGCCCACCGCGCGCGCGGGCGCCTCGTCCGGCGCGGCGTCCGAGGGCGTGTCGGGGCTCTCGTCGGCCGGTGGCCCGGCGTGCGCGCGGCGTCCGCGCACGGGAGGGGACGGCGTCTCGGCGCCGGCTGTGGCGGTCCTACGGGGTGTGCGCATGGACTCCTCGCTCGGGAGTGGGTCGGAGGGCTGAGGGCCGGCGTCCTGGCAGGGGGCACCCGTGAACCTCGGAGCGCCTGGCCGGGCCGGAAAGGGGGCTGTCCATGCGGGCGGGTACGCCACCGCCACCCGGACCGTTGAGACGGCCCCACCTCGTCCGCCGGGCGCGCTCGCCGCGAGGCGCGCCCTGGCCCCGGGGCCGCTCAGCGACGGTCTGGGGTGTCGGGCCGCCTCGTGGCTAGGGGGCGGCGCTCTGAACGGGGCGCTGAGCCGAGGCGGACGCCGCACGCTCCCCCTGCGTCGGCGACAGCGCGACGAAGGCCGACGTCAGGAAGAGGTAGGAGCCGAGGCCGACGGCGAGGGGGAAGATGAACTGCATCGCCGCGGCCCCGGGCAGGGCCTCCCCCGAGGGCGTGACGCGCACGCCCACCGCGAACATCCCCGTGTAGTGCATGCTGCTGACGGCAGCGCCCATGATCAGGGAGGCGATGGTGACCGCCACGGGCGACTTGATGTTGAGGGCCGCCCACAGGGCCGCCGTGGCGGCGACGACGGCGATCAACACGGAGAGTGCGACGAGGAGCGGGTCGTAGGTCACGTCGCCGTGCAGCCGGACGGCCGCCATGCCCAGGTAGTGCATGCTCGCGACGCCGAGGCCGGTGGTGAGCCCGCCGACGAGCAGGGCGCGGCCGCGGTCCTTGCTGTAGCCGACGGCGAAGACGCCGGCGCAGACGACGACCATGGCGACGAGCAGGCTCAGCAGCGTGAGCGGCACGTCGTAGCGGATGTCGGTGCCGGTGACGCCGAAACCGAGCATGGCCACGAAATGCATGGTCCAGATGCCGGTGCCGATCGCCGAGGCGGCGGTGACGAGCCAGTTGCGGCGCGAGCGCCCGGTGGTGGCGAGCGCGCGGACGGTGCAGCGCAGACCGAGCGCGGCGCCTGTGCAGGCCATCACGTACGACAGTGCGGGGGTCAGCCACCCCAGGGCTGCGTGGTCCAGGTGTCCCATGGCCCCGGGACGCTAGACCCGGCACAGGCGCACGAAGGGGGCGCGTTTCGAAAGGTGTTGGAATATGACCCGTGGCTGTACCGGAACGATCGGGTCGCGCTCGAACGTGTGCACTGAGGCGTCATCCGTGCCGGTGAGGAATCATGCGGTACATGAGCGACGAGCAGACGCGTGTCCAGGAGTTCTTCACCGCCCGCGCCGCCGACTGGGACAGCCGTTTCCCCGACGACGGTCCTGCCTACGCGGCCGCGATCGCCGAGCTCGGACTGCGTACCGGCGACCGGGTGCTGGACGCGGGGTGCGGCACCGGACGTGCCCTGCCGCCGCTGCGAGCCGCCGTGGGGGCCTCGGGGGTGGTCCTCGGGGCCGATCTGACGCCGGCCATGCTGCGCGAGGCCGTGCGGGCCGGGCGGGACCGTGACGGGCAGTTGCTGCTCACGGACGTCGCCGCGCTGCCCCTGCGCTCGCGGTCGCTGGACGCCGTGTTCGGGGCGGGTCTCATCTCCCACCTCGGGAGCCCGGCCGAGGACCTGCGGGAGCTGGCACGCGTGGTGCGTCCCGGTGGGGTGCTGGCGCTGTTCCACCCGATCGGCAGGGCGGCTCTCGCGGCACGCCACGGCCGCCCGCTCACCCCGGACGATCTGCGTGCCGAGCCCAACCTCCGCCCGCTGCTGGCCGGTGCGGGATGGCGCCTGACGTCGTACGTCGACGAGGATTCCCGTTTCCTGGCGCTCGCCGTACGCGAGGACTGAGCCACCGCGTCGCCGTGCCCTGGGCGTCCGGCCCCGCGTCACCCCGCCTGGGCATCCGGCGCAGCGTGCCGCACCGGGCAGCCCCGGACGCCCGGGACCGGGCGGGTGCCCAGGTCGGCGAGCCGGTAGCCGTACGGGTAGCCCTTGATCTCCCGGTTCTGGCGGGCGAAGTGCGGGGTGCGCCGGGGCGGCAGCAGGCGAACGGCGCGGCCCCGGAGCCGGACGGCACGCCGCACCCACGCGCGCGTGGCGGCACTCGGCGGGGTGTAGCGGAAGGCGTGCAGCAGCGCGTCGTCGAGCAGCGCGAGGGTCGTGGTGCGCAGCAGGGGCGCGAGGGGGCCGGGGTACCAGGAGGCCATCAGGCGGAGCGTGGCGTCCGAGACGCGCCGGGCGTCCTCGTCCCAGGCGAAGTGGGCGGCCTCGTACGCGTCGAGGCAGCTCTCGAACTCCTCGTAGGTCTCGGGGATCTCCTTGATTCCCATGTGCCGGCCCAGGGTGCGGTAGTGGACCACACTGGCGACGATCTCGTGGCGTGACATCCTGCGCCAGCCGTAGGCGTCGATCCACCGCTTGGGCATCACGACGAAGGTGCAGAGCACGTAGCGCATGTCGTCGTCGCTGATGTCGTAGCTGCGGTGCATCTGGTTGATGCGGCGGACCGCGGTCCTGCCCTGCTCACTGCCGAAACCGTGCTCGACGATGGTGTCCAGCAGCAGCGAGGTGTCGTCGTAGCGCTTCTGCGTCCGGTCCGTGAGCTCAGCCGTGCGTGCGAGCAGCCTGCCGATGGCGGGGACGGCGTACGTGCGGTACAGGGCCAGCTCCAGGGCGCGTGTGAAGTCCCAGGGGAACTCGTACGCCACGCTGAGCCGGTAGATCTCCGTGGCCTCCTCGTACGGGTCCATCCGCCGGATCTGTTCGAGCCGTGAGAAGCGCTTCACCGTGCCGTCCCCCTTCTGCCACAGGTTCTGCAACTTTACGTTGGTGACCGGGAGATGAACGACCGGCCACGGCAGGGGAAGGTGGTCAGTATGTGGGGCAGGTTCCGCAGAGCCGGGGGAAGGGTCGCCGATGTCTTGCGCACGGAGCCGAAAACCGGTGGGGACAAGCGTCCGCACAATCTTTTCGAGGCGGCGGCGACCTACGTCACGGCCTCCGCGGAGAACGACCCGGAGCGGGCAGACGAAGCGGCCGGCTGGGTGTCGCCGGAGGCGCTGTCGTTCGGTGTGAACGAACTGGCCTGCCGGGCCGTGGTCGCGCTGGCCCGTGAGCGCGGCCGGCCGCCGGAGACCGTGGCCCGCGAGTTGCTGGGGCTGCCGGCGGCATGATCTGCAGGTCCCGGACGGCCGATTCGCCCCGTCCGCCGGAAAACTGCAGCTCCGAGTGCGCCTGCGAGGCCGTGACAAGGGGCTTGCGGGCGCATTAGGGTGCGCGCCGGTGGACGAACCGATGGGGAGGCTGGGATGGCCGGGACGGACGAGGAAGCCGTCGCCGCCGCGGACGATGCGCTCTATGTGCTCACGGCGGTGCTGCTGACGCCGGCGAAGTTCCCGAGTGTGCTGGGCGACGACTATCCCGAGGCATGCGCGGCGCTCGGCCTCGCGCCGCTCGCCGACGGGTACGGGCTGGTGCTCGGCCAGGACGGCGAGGGCGCCCGGTGGACGGTGGCCATCGACGACGTCTCGCTGGTGGCCGTCGCGATCGCGTCCTGGGACTGCGGCATGGAGTACGAGCTGTCGCCCGACGAGCGCACGGTCGTCGCGGCCCTGCCCGGCTGGCCTCTCGCGGTCGCCGTCGCGGCCCCCGGGGTGCCCGCGCCGCACGATCCGGGTCCGGAGGCCGACGACCGGCCCCCGCTCACCCCGCCGGACACCGGCGTCTGGGGCCCCGCCCAGCGGCGTCTGGGCGCGGACGAGATCGCGCTGCAGTGGGCCACATGGCGGGAGCAGGTCGACGACGCGGAGTTCCCGGCGCCGGAGTCCGCTGAGGCACCGGCGGACGGGAGCGGGGCGGCCGACGGTCCGGACGGGAGCGGGGCGAACGCCCAGAAGGGTGGCCACAGCGGCATCCGGCGCGTTCTCGCGGAGGCCCGCGCCTACATCGACTCGCCGCCGCCGCTGGGCCGGGTCCGGTCGTCCTTCGCGCCGGGTGACGCCCGGACCCTGCGGGCCGACGGTCCGGGCTGGTCGCTGGTCGCGAGGACCGACGACATCGCGTTCGTACTGCTCGACGAGGAGCCCGGTGAGGTTCTGCCGGTCGGCAGAGGGCCGGAACTGCCGAGCCTCCTGGAGGCACTGGACAAGATGGCCGTACGGCCGAACTGAGCCGGTGCGGCCGGGCCCCTGCGGTGCCCGGCCGGGTCGTACGGAGCCGGCGGCTCAGCGGCCGAGTTCCTTGCGGGTGGCGCGGCGCAGCCTGCGCCGCTGCGATGGGTCGAGGGTGAGGTACGCGGCGGCCGGGACTCCCAGGATGATCAGGAGCGCTGCCCACCAGGGCAGCCAGATCAGCAGGATGAGCCCGACCGCCACACCGCCCGCGGCGATCTTGGCGTTCTTCGACATGACTGTCGCCTCCTTCGCGGCCACTGCCGCTCTCTGTCTCGAAAACGGACCCGCGTCCACGGCGGTTCCGGACCGCGACCCTGAGACATCCCTGAGGTGCGCCCCGACGCACCCCTGAGACCTCCATAGTGACCCAGCTCACAGCACAGCCATACCCATGCGCACCGAAAGTGCTGTACTCTCAGCGGCTCCGCGCCCACTAGTCAAATTTGAGGACTACGCCATAGCCAAGCGTCAGAATCACCCGGCACCCTCCTCCGGCAATTCCGAACTGGCCTTCTGCCGCGCCGTGTTCCTGCCCGGCGATCCCGCACGCACCGGCAGCGTCGCCTTCTGGCGGCCTGACGGCGCTCCCCTTCCCGTGGTGGCGTCCGCGTCCGTCACGGACCTGACGGTCGCCGTGCCTCACGACGGTGGGGTCGGGGAAACGAGCCTGCCCGCCGTCCTGGTGCCCGTTCGCACGGCCTTGCCGGTCCTCACGCGCGCGCGTGCCGGCGGGCAGGGGCACCGGTCCACCGTCTTCTGGGGCGCGGCGGCCCTGCACGCCCTGCACCTCGTCGCCCGTGGACTGCTGTTGCCGGGGCTGTCCGCCGGCGACCACGACGCCTGGCGCACGGGTCCGCTGCGCGCCCAGGACATCGAGGCCGTGCGCCGTCTCGCCGCCGCGATGCCCCCCGAGGCGCACGCCGTGCCTCTCGAAGGCACCCGGCCACTGCGGCTGCCCGACCCGGAGCAGCTCCTGCGCGCCTTCCTCGACGCGGTCACCGACACCCTGCCCCGCTCCCCCGCCGCACCACTGGTGACGGGCGGCCCCGCCTACGCCTCGCCGGATCCGTTGCGGTTGCCCGAGCAGCGCGCCTGGGCCGCCGATGTCGCCGCGGGCCACGACGCGGGCGTCCGGTTGTCGCTGCGGATCGAGGCGGACGGACTCACCGAGTCGGCGGACGACGGCGCGGGCGTGACGTTCCGGGCCGTGCTGCAGGTGCACAGCGTCAGTGATCCGGCGCTGGTCGCGGACGCCGCGGACGTCTGGGCCGGGTCCCTGGGCGAGACCTTCGGCCCGCGGGCCCGGATGGACGCGCTGCTCGCCCTGCGCCGTGCGGCCCGGGCCTGGGCCCCACTTGCGCCCCTGCTGTCGGCGACCGTGCCGGACGCGGCCGAACTCGCCGACGAGGACGTCACCGAGCTTCTCGGGACGGGCGCCCGGGCGCTGAGCGCGGCCGGGGTCGATGTGCACTGGCCGAAGGGACTCTCCCGTGAGCTCGGCACGCGCGCGGAGGTGGGGCCGTACGACGGCGAGCCGGAGTCCGGCACGTCCTTCGCGGCCATGCCGTCGTTCCTGTCGGCCGACGCACTGCTCGCGTTCACCTGGTCCTTCGCCCTGGGCGACCGACGGCTGGACCGGGAGGAGCTGGACCGTCTGGCCGAGGCGAAGCGGCCGGTGGTGCGACTGCGTGACCAGTGGGTCCTGGTCGACCCTCAGGAAGCGCGCCTGGCCCGCTCCCGGCAGGACCGCCGGGTGACGCCGGTGGACGCCCTGGGAGCGGCCCTGACGGGCTGGGCCGAGGTGGAGGGCCGCCGGGTCGAGGTGCGGCCCACCGGATGGCTGGCGGATCTGCGGGAGCGGCTCGCGAGCCCCGAGGGGCAGCAGCCCGTGGAGCAGCCCGCCGCCCTCGCCGCCACCCTGCGGGACTACCAGCGGCGGGGCCTGAACTGGCTCGCGAGTATGACGTCGCTCGGCTTGGGCTGCTGTCTCGCCGACGACATGGGACTCGGCAAGACGATCACGCTGATCGCCCTCCATCTGCACCGCCAGTGCGACGCACTGTCCGCCGGGCCCACCCTGGTGGTCTGCCCGACGTCTCTGATGGGCAACTGGCAGCGGGAGATCGAACGGTTCGCGCCCGGCACACCGGTGCGGCGCTTCCACGGGACTCGGCGCGGTCTGGACGACTTGGCCGACGGGGAGTTCGTGCTCACCACGTACGGCACGATGCGCCTGGACGCGTCCCGGCTCGCCGGGGTGCCGTGGGGCATGCTCGTTGCGGACGAGGCCCAGCACGTGAAGAACCCGTACTCCTCGACCGCGCGCGAACTGCGTTCCATCGGCGCACGCGCGCGCGTGGCGCTCACCGGCACCCCGGTGGAGAACAACCTGTCGGAGCTGTGGGCGATCCTCGACTGGACGACTCCGGGGCTGCTGGGCCGGCTCGGCACCTTCCGCCGACGGTACGCGGAGGCCGTGGAGGGCGGCCAGGACCCGGCCGCAGCCGACCGGCTGGCCCGGCTCGTGCGGCCGTTCCTGCTGCGTCGCCGCAAGTCGGACCCGGGGATCGCGCCCGAGCTGCCGCCGAAGACCGAGACCGATCGCGCGGTGTCGCTCACCCAGGAGCAGGTGGCCCTGTACGAAGCGGTGGTGCGGGAGGCGCTCGCGGAGATCTCCGGCGCCGGCAGCATGGAGCGGCGGGGCCTGATCGTGAAGCTGCTGACCGGGCTCAAGCAGATCTGCAACCATCCGGCGCAGTACCTCAAGGAGGAGCGCCCCGTGATCGCCGGGCGCTCAGGGAAGCTGGAGCTGCTCGACGAGCTGCTCGACACGATCCTCGCCGAGGAGGCGGGCGTGCTGGTCTTCACCCAGTACGTGCAGATGGCCCGTCTCCTGGAACGGCATCTTGCCGCCCGCGGCACACCCTCGCTGTTCCTGCACGGAGGGACGCCCGTCGCCGAGCGCGAGGCCATGGTGCGGCGCTTCCAGGACGGCGAGATCCCGGTGTTCCTGCTCTCGTTGAAGGCGGCGGGCACCGGTCTGAACCTCACCCGGGCCGAGCACGTCGTGCATTACGACCGCTGGTGGAACCCGGCCGTCGAGGCACAGGCCACGGACCGCGCGTACCGCATCGGCCAGACCCGCCCCGTGCAGGTGCACCGGATCATCGCGGAGGGAACGATCGAGGACCGCATCGCCGACCTGCTGCTGCGCAAGCGGGAGCTGGCGGACGCGGTCCTGGGGGCCGGTGAGGCGGCGCTCACGGAACTGACCGACGCGGAACTGGCGGATCTGGTCGAACTGCGAGGAGGCCTGCGATGACACGGCGCGAGACAGACACGGAACGCACCTTCGCGGCACTGCCGCCCACGCACGGGCGGGGCTTCGCGCAGACCTGGTGGGGGCTGGCCTGGCTGCAGGCTCTCGAAGGCACGGCGTTGGACTCGGCGCAGCTCAAGGCCGGCCGTCGGCTCGCCCGCGCGGGTGCGGTGGGCGCGGTGTCGGTGCGCCCGGGGCGGCTCACGGCCGTCGTCCTCGACCGCGACCGTACGGCGCACCGGGCCGACGTCCTGCTGGAGGAGCTCTCGCCCGAACAGTGGGACCGCTTCCTGGACATGGCGGCGGAGCGGGCCGGTCACGTGGCGGCGCTGCTGGACCGGGAGATGCCGCCGCACCTGGTCGAGGACGCGGCGGACGCGGGCGTCGAACTGCTGCCCGGCCTGGGTGATCTGGAGCCGGAGTGCGACTGCGGGGCCTGGGACCACTGCGGGCACACGGCGGCACTCTGCTACCAGGTGGCACGCTTGCTGGACCAGGACCCGTTCGTACTGCTGCTGATGCGGGGGCGTACTGAGGGCACGGTGCTGGACGATCTCCAGAGGCGCAGCAGTGCGTCCGCCGCGCAGGCGTCGGCGCCGGAGGGCGTGGACGCGGCCGAGGCGTACTCGGCCGGTGACATCCTGCCCCCGCTGCCGTCGCTGCCCGCTCTGCCCGACGAGCCGGGGGCGCCGCCGTCCCTCGACACCGAGACGCCGCCCGCCTCCGGCCTCGACCCCGTCGCGCTGGAGTTCCTGGCCGCCCGGACGGCCGTACGGGCCCACGGCCTGCTCAAGGAGGCGCTTCGGGGTGGCTTCCCCGCGGAGTTGCCGCCGGCACAGGACGCGGTACGGCTGGCCGCGGGCGATCCCGGGCGGGATGTCGCCGACCGGCTCGCCGACGGGTCGGGGCGCGGACGGGAAGGGCTGGCGACGGCCGTGCGCGCCTGGCGTCACGGCGGGACGGCCGCGCTGTCCGTCCTCGACGCGCAGTGGCGCGTGGAGGGCGAAACGCTCGCACGCGCGCGTGCCGCCCTGGACTCGGCCTGGGACACCGGCGAACGGCCGGAACTGCGGGCACGGGGCAATCGGTGGACGGTCGTCGGGGCACCGGTCCAGCTCCGCCTCGCCCGGGACGGCCGCTGGTGGCCCTACCGCAAGGAAAGCGGCCGCTGGCAGCCCGCGGGAGGCGCCGCCCAGGATCCGGCGACGGCCCTGGCCTCGGTGACGGCCCCGACTTCGGCGGAACTCGCGCCGAGAGATGAAGACTCCCCTTAGGGGGTACGACCCGCAACGGGTTCGCCTGGTTGAAGACCTTCGAGGCGGCACAGCGCAGCAGGTGTCATGGCAGAAGCTCGCCGGGGTCCAGGGACGGGACGAGCGATTCGAAGCCGCTCGGCAGATCGCTCGGCAGCCGGGTCGGGAAGCCCGACGGCAACCGGGTCGGCAGCCGGCTCGGCAGGCTGGTGGGCAGCTCGGTGGGGATGCCGAAGGACGGGGCGGGTGTGCGAGTCGTGCTCTCGCCGGGCGGCTCCCCGTCCGACGAGTCGCCACGGCCCGAGGCCATGAGCACCACGAGAGACACGGCTGCCACGGCCACGAGCACGGCGAGCAGGATGAACAGCGGATTCCGGCGCCGGGGAGGCCCGGGCGGGTGGGGTGGTACGGGCGGCAGGGCCATACCGTCCAGCGTCGCCGCGCACCGCTCGCGCGGGGAGGGGCGTACGGAAGCTGATACGGACTCATGGCGTGGATCGGACGATTCCGCGGCACGACAGGGCCCGTCGGCCGGCCGCGGTGACCGGACGACGGGCCCCACGCGCGCGTGGCTCAGCCACGCGCCCCCAGCAGGTGATCCATCGCCAGCTGGTCCAGGTGCTCGAACGCCATGCCGCGCGCGGCGGCCACTTCCACATCGAACGCCTCGAACGCGGAACGGTCGGCCAGCAGCGCCTGCAGGCCGTCCGCGGCGGTGGGCTGGGCCAGCTCGTCCAGACGGGCCGCGCGCAGCGCCTCCTGTACCTCAGGATCGGCACGGAAAGCGGCGGCGCGCTCCTTGAGGATGAGGTAGTTGCGCATACAGCCGGCCGCAGAGGCCCACACGCCGTCGAGGTCCTCGGTCCGCGGCGGCTTGAAGTCGAAGTGGCGCGGGCCGGTGTAGCCGGCTGACTCCAGCAGGTCGACCAGCCAGAACGCGGCACGCAGGTCGCCGGCGCCGAAGCGCAGGTCCTGGTCGTACTTGATGCCGGACTGGCCGTTGAGGTCGATGTGGAACAGCTTGCCCGCCCACAGTGCCTGCGCGATGCCGTGCGGGAAGTTCAGCCCGGCCATCTGCTCGTGCCCGACCTCGGGGTTCACGCCGTACAGCTCCGGGCGCTCCAGGCGCTCGATGAACGCCAGGGCGTGGCCGACGGTCGGCAGCAGGATGTCGCCGCGCGGCTCGTTCGGCTTGGGCTCGATCGCGAAGCGCAGGTCGTAGCCCTGTGAGGTGACGTACTCGCCGAGCAGGTCGAAGGCCTCCTTCATCCGGTCCAGGGCCGCGCGGACGTCCTTGGCGGCACCGGACTCGGCACCCTCACGACCGCCCCAGGCCACGTACACCTGGGCGCCGAGTTCGACGGCGAGGTCGATGTTGCGGATGGTCTTGCGCAGGGCGTAGCGGCGCACGTCGCGGTCGTTGGCGGTGAACGCGCCGTCCTTGAAGACGGGGTGCGTGAAGAGGTTGGTGGTGGCCATCGGGACCTTCATGCCCGTGGCGTCCAGCGCCTGCCGGAAGCGCTTGATGTGGTTCTCGCGCTCGGTGTCGCTCGAGCCGAACGGGATCAGGTCGTCGTCGTGGAAGGTGACGCCGTGGGCGCCCAGCTCGGCCAGGCGCTGCACCGTCTCGACCGGGTCGAGGGCGCGCCGCGTGGCGTCGCCGAAGGGATCCCGTCCCTGCCAGCCGACGGTCCACAGGCCGAAGGTGAACCTGTCCTCGGGGGTGGGCTGGAAGCTCATGCCGCGGCTCCTTGCTCGCTGAGGCTATTTCGTCATGCCGATTTACAAATTAGTATGCGAGCACCTCTCTGGGAAGAGACAAGGTGCCTCCGAACGGAGACACGTGCCGCGCGCAGTAGGGAGAAGCCCGATGTCAGCAGCCGAGGGTCCGCTCGTCGTCGGTGTGGACTCGTCCACCCAGTCCACCAAGGCGCTGGTCGTCGACGCGTCCACCGGTCGGGTGGTCGCGAGCGGCCATGCGCCGCACACGGTCTCCTCCGGAGCCGGGCGCGAGACCGATCCGCGCCAGTGGTGGGACGCGCTGCGCGAGGCCCTGCGCCAGTGCGGGGAGGCGGCGCACGAGGCCGCCGCGGTGTCGGTGGGCGGCCAGCAGCACGGCCTCGTCACGCTGGACGGACGGGGCGAGCCGGTGCGGCCCGCCCTGCTGTGGAACGACGTGCGCTCGGCTCCGCAGGCCCGCCGGCTGACGGAGGAACTGGGCGGCGCGAAGTTCTGGGCGGACCGCACCGGAAGCGTGCCCGCAGCCTCGTTCACGGTCACCAAGTGGGCCTGGCTGGCCGAGCACGAGCCGGAGGCGGTGCGCGCCACGAAGGCGGTGCGTCTCCCCCACGACTACCTCACCGAGCGGCTCACCGGGCAGGGCACGACCGACCGCGGCGACGTCTCAGGGACGGGCTGGTGGGCGTCCGGGACCGAAGGCTACGACGAGGAGATCCTGGCGCACGTGGGGCTCGACCCCGCTCTGCTGCCCCGGGTGGTCCGGCCCGGCGAGGTGGCGGGCACCGTGCGCGACGGCCATGACCTGCCGTTCTCCCGAGGCACCCTGGTCGCGGCCGGCACGGGCGACAACGCCGCCGCCGCGCTGGGCCTCGGAGTGCGGCCGGGTGTGCCGGTGATGAGCCTCGGCACCTCGGGCACGGTGTACGCGGTGTCGCAGCGGCGGCCCGCCGACCCCAGCGGCACGGTGGCGGGTTTCGCCGACGCCCGCGGCGACTGGCTGCCACTGGCCTGCACCCTGAACTGCACACTCGCCGTCGACCGCGTCGCGGCGCTGCTGGGCCTGGACCGCGAAGCCGTCGAGCCCGGAACGGCCGTGACGCTGCTGCCCTACCTGGACGGCGAACGCACCCCGAACCTGCCGAACGCCTCCGGCCTGCTGCACGGCCTGCGCCACGACACCACCGGCGGGCAGCTGCTCCAGGCCGCCTACGACGGTGCCGTGCACTCCCTGCTCGGGGCGCTCGACCTGGTCCTCGACGAGGACGCGAACCCCTCGGAACCGCTGCTGCTGATCGGCGGCGGTGCCCGGGGCACCGCCTGGCAGCAGACCGTGCGGCGGCTGTCGGGGCGTCCCGTGCAGGTGCCCGAGGCCAGGGAGCTGGTCGCGCTCGGCGCCGCGGCGCAGGCGGCGGGGCTGCTGACCGGGGAGGATCCGGCGGCGGTCGCGCGCCGCTGGGACACGGCGGCCGGGCCGGTGCTCGACGCCGTCGAACGGGACGAGGAGACGCTGGCCAGGATCGCCGGGGTACTCTCCGACGCGGCTCCGCTGCTGGAGCGGCCCACGGACACCCACTGAGGACTGGCGTCAGGCATGACCGCACCGCTGCACGAGGCCCGTTCCGCCGGACCGGGACGCGCACTGCCCGACACCCAGCAGGGCATGCGCCGCCGCAACCTCGCCCGAGTCCTGCACACGGTCCGCGCCGAGGGGCCGCTGTCCCGGGCCGCCGTCGCCTCGCGGATCGGCCTGACCCGGGCGGCGGTGTCGACCCTCGTCGACGAACTCATCCGCTCGGGGCTCCTCGAAGAGCTGGGGCCCGAGCGGCCCGGCCGAGTCGGACGGCCCGGTTCCGCGCTCGCCGTCAGCGGACACGGTCCGGCCGGCATCGGCGCGGAGGTGGGCGTCGACCATCTCGCGGTCTGTGCCGTCGACCTGCGCGGCACGACCCGGTCACGGGCGATACGACAGGGAGCGAACCGCGGCCGCTCCCCTCAGCCCGTGCTCGCGGAGCTCACCGACCTGATCCGGCAGGTCGTCGTCGAGGCGCAAGGCGAGGGCCTGTGGCCGGCCGGACTCGCCGTGGCCGTGCCGGGCCTGGTGGCGCGCGACGCCCGGACCGTCGTGCGCGCCCCGAACCTCGGCTGGCACGACACGGACCTCGGCCCGCTGCTGCCCGCGGGCATCCCGCTGACCGTGGACAACGAGGCCAACTTCGGCGCCCTCGCCGAGCTCTGGCTGGGTGACGGCACCCCCCGCGACTTCCTGCACGTCTCGGCGGAGATCGGTATCGGCGCGGCGGTCGTGGTGGACGGCGGGCTGCTGCGCGGAACGCGCGGTTTCGCGGGCGAGCTGGGGCACGTGCCGGTCCGGCCGGACGGGCCGGAGTGCGCCTGCGGCGGGCGGGGCTGCCTGGAGCAGTACGCCGGTGAGGAGGCCGTGCTGCGTGCGGCCGGTCTGGAACCCGACGAGGACAGGGTCGGGCTGCTCGCGGGGCGCGCCGCGCAGGGCGACGAGGATGTACGGCGCGCCCTGCGCGACGCCGGTACGGCGCTGGGCGTGGCCCTGACCGGGGCGGTCAACCTGCTCGACCCGGAGAGTGTGGTCCTGGGCGGCGAACTGTCCGGGCTCGCGCCCTGGCTGCTGCCTTCGCTCCAGGACGAACTCGCCTGCCGGACGGCAGGTCCCGCCTGCCCCGTGTCCGTGTCGCGGCTGGGCCCTCAGGGGCCGCTGCTGGGGGCCGCCCATTCGGTGATCCGGGCGGTGCTGGACGACCCGGCGGCGTTCGCCGGACAGGGCTGAAACGGCGCGTCGAAACCGGTCGCAGGCAGGGCTCCTCCTGCCCTGACCACCCCACAGGGTGAGCGAGTTGTCCACAACACGAGGCCCGTCCACCGAACAGTGCCGCTCTCCCCGGGCCGGCCGCCAGGCGCCGTAACTTGATCACGCGGGCCGCGACCGCAACGGCCGCAGCTCCGCAGTTGAGCAAGAGACATCCTCCTGCCGAGCCCGGAAGGCACACACCCATGCCACAGAACACCCTCTTCCCCAGCAGGCGGGGCATCCTCGCGGGCGCCGCCCTCACCGCCCTCCCCTCCACCCTGCTCTCCGGCACCCGGGCCGACGCCCGCCCCCAGGTCGTCGATCACCCAGGAGCGGCGTGGCGACCGGCGAGCCGCAGCAACTACACGCCGTCCCACCGGCCACGAGCCCATCCACTGCGCTACGTGATCATCCACGTGGCGCAGACGACCTACACCGGCGCCCTGTCCGTCTTCCGCAACCCCGGGAGGAAGGTGTCCGCGCACTACGTGGTGCGCTCTTCCGACGGACGGGTCGCCCAGTGCGTGCGCGAGTCCGACATCGCCTGGCATGCGGGAAACTGGGACTACAACACCCGCAGCATCGGCATCGAGCACGAAGGATGGGTGGACCGGCCCGGATACTTCACCGACGTCATGTACGAGCGCTCGGCCCGGCTGACCGCGGCGATCTGCCGGAGGTACGGCATCCCGAGGAATCGCGCGCACATCATCGGCCATCACGAGGTTCCGGGCAGCGACCACACCGACCCGGGCCGGCACTGGGACTGGAAGCACTACCTCAGACTCGTCGAGTCCGCCTGACATCCAGGCGCGTCAAGTCCGCCCGAAATGGCGGCAGCTGCCCCGGCCCTCCACCTCACGTCCCGGTTACAAATCGCTCAACCTCTGGTTGCGGACCGGTAAGCAGGCGACGATGGGGCCATGACTCTGGCCCAGCGCGCCATGGAGCGCCTGCAGGCCTGGCCCGACCTCAAGGCGGGCCCGGCGAGTTGCGGTACCGGACGGGCGCTCCGTTCCGTCCGTGACGAGATCGTCCACTTCCACTCCTCGCGGGACGTGGATCTTCACCTCACCCGCAGGGCCATACAGCGCTTCCACTACGACCTCGCCGGTTCCAGTGCGATCCACCTGCTGCCCGGATCGGGCTGGGTGACGGTCCACCTCGACTGCGAGGCGGACGTCGATCTGCTGCTGAGTCTGGTGAGCATCGCCCTCAAGGCTCACCAGGCGTCTCCGGCCGAGGACAACGGAGCGCGGCTCGCCGGGTGCAACTTCCACCGGGTCACGGTGCTGCCGCGTGACGCCGTGGCGGGCGGCTGAGCCTTGGGGGGAGAGCCGGAGGCGGTCAACGCCGAGGCATGGGACGCGTACGGAGCACACCATCTGCGACGGGGCACGGCGCTGCCCGAGGCGGCCCGGTTCGACTGGGGGTTCACGGTCGGCGGACCCGGGAGCGAGGTTCTCGGGGAGCTGACGGGCCGGCGGGTGCTCGATTTCGGCTGTGGCCCTGCCCGGCACGCCGCCCATCTGGTCAGGGCCCACGGGGCGCTGGTGGACGCGGTCGACGCCTCGGCGGGGCAGTACGAGCGGGCCCGCGCCCGCTACGGCTCACTGCCCGGGCTGCGGCTGGTCCTCGCCGACGCGGTGGAGCATCTGCTCACGGCCGAGCCGTATGACGTCGTCTACTCCATCAACGCCGTCCCGTACATCGATCCGCACCGGCTGCTGCCCGCCCTCGCCGGAGCGCTCAAGCCGGGTGGCAGGTACTGCTTCACGGTGCTGCACACCAACAGCCGGGGTGACGGGCCGTCGGACCGGGTCGTCGCCCGGCCGGAGGCCCTGCGGCTCGCGGACGGCGGTGAAGTCACCGTCCACATGTGGGTGCTCACCCCGGAGCTCTGGACGGCGCTGCTGACCGAGTACGGGCTGCGCGTGGAGGGGATCGACGTCCTGGACACCCCGGAGGAGGGCAACAGGGCCTCCTACCGGCTGTTCCGGGTGACCCGGCCCGTCCGGGTGTCCTCCCGGCCACGCGTCGACAAACCGCCGCCCGCGCACGCCGCGCTCGGCGTGGGTGCCGTCCTGTACGGGCCGCGCGGGCTTCTTCTGGGCCGGCACCGGCGCGGGACGTGGGAACTGCCCGGCGGGACGGTGGAGCCCGGGGAGTCGTTGCAGGAGACGGTCGTGCGCGAGCTCGGCGAGGAGACGGGGCTCGCGGCGCGGCCCGAGGACGTCCGCTTGCTCGGGACGCTGCTGGACGACGCGGGAGGTGTCGTTCGTATGACCGTTGCCGCACGCGTCACCACCTGGCGGGGCGAGCCGTCGGACCAGCCCGGGGAGAGCGTGGGCCGGTGGCGGTGGTTCGCCCTGGACCGGCTGCCGGAGCAGCTGTTCGTGTGCAGCGCGCAGGCCCTCACCCTGTGGCGGCCCGGGCTGTCGATCGACCACACGCCGGCGCACGTCACGCCGTTCGACACCGGAACGGGTGACTGCTGAAGCACCCAGAGGGGTGTGTTTTTTCAGCCGTTCCCGCGTTGTGCGTGCTCGGCCATCCTGCCGGACCGCGCCGTCTGGTGCACTGCCTCTGAGGGTCCCGACAGTTGACGAGGCATCAGGGGGCACGGTGGCAGGTCGTCGCAGGCGACGGGGAGCAGGCAGAGCGGTACTGGCGTTTCTCACGGCCTTCGGCGCACTGGTCGGTGCCGGACTGGCGGGAGCGGCTCCGGCCGGCGCCGTCCAGAAGGGCGGACGGGTCGCGCCGGGTGTGACGTACGAGGAGTTCGACATCCAGGCGGCGAAGGGGGTGACGCACGCGCATGTGCTGAGGGTCGACCTGGGCCACCCACAGGTACGGGTCGATCTGCTGTACCCGGGGGCCGTGGCCGCCCGCGCGCGGGTTTCGGCGATGGCGGACACCCAGGGCGCGGTCGCCGGTGTCAACGGCGACTTCTTCAACATCACCGAGACGCAGCATCCGGGCGTGGAGGCGACCGGCGCGAGTGTGGGTCCGGCGATAGCGGCCGGGCGGACGCTCAAGGCGGCCGTGCCGAAGGGGCAGCGTTTCGGGCCGGAGCTGCCGCCCGGCACGACCACCGAGGATGTCTTCGGCGTCGGCACGGACGGGCGGGCGCGGCTGGACCGGCTGGCGCTGGCCGGTTCGGTCCGCACGGCCGAGGCGCAGCTGCCGCTCGGCGGTCTCAATCAGTACGCGCTGCCGGTGGGGTCGGTCGGTGCGTTCACCTCCGAGTGGGGCAGCGTGTCCCGGGTGCGCGCCACCTGCGGCACGGACACGGACCGCGCCGCCCCGTGCAGCACGGACACCTACGAGGTGACGGTCCGTGACGGCACGGTCGTCTCGGCCGCCGACACCCCGGGCAGCGGCCCGATCGCCGCGGGGACCACCGTGCTGGTCGGCCGGGAGGCGGGCGCCCAGCAGCTGCGCAAGTTCTCCACCGGTGAACCGGTCGAGGTCGAGCACAGCCTCGTGGCGACGGACGGCGCCGCGTACCGGCTCGCCCTCGGCGGCTACCCGGTGCTCTCGGGCGGGCAGCCGCTGCCGGGGCTCGACGACACGACCTCGGCCGTCCGCACGGCCGTGGGGATCGCCGACGACGGGCGCCGTGTACTGCTGCTCGCGCTGGACGGCGCCGCCGCCTACCGCAGCGGCCTGACGATCGCCGAAGTCGCCGCCACCATGCGGAACCTGGGCGCACACGACGCCTTCAGCCTGGACGGCGGCGGATCGTCGACGCTGGTCGCGCGGAAGCCGGGCGCGGGCACGGTCTCCGTGCGCAACCACCCCAGCGGCGGCGCCGAGCGCCTTGTCCCGAACGGCATCGGCGTGTTCTCGGGCTGAGCTCAGGGCCGCAGACCGCTGACGATCTCCGCCGTCGCCGTGATGCCGCTGTGGATGGTGGGGGCGATGCTGGTGCTGGCGAGATAGAAGCCGAGCAGCAGACAGACCAGCGCATGGGAGATTTTCAGCCCACCGTTGCGCAGGAAGATCACCGCAAGGATCAAGAGCAGCAGCACCACAGAGATGGAAATGGCCATCGTCGACTCCTCCGCCACGCCGCCATGTCCGGTTCACGGCGTTCGGCCGCAAGTGTGGCGTAGCGGAGGGTTCGTCGGGGCGGCTGACCTGTCCGCCGAACGTGTGGTGTCCCGCTGTCGCTCTAAGCCGCCCGCCGGGCGTCGAGGAAGGCCTCCAGGCCGGCGAGGTCGTCGGTGTTGAGGTGGTCGACGCCGGCGGCGAGCAGTTCGCCCCACACCGCGTCGCGGGCGGGCCCGGCCAGGTCCGGGGTGGCCCAGAACCGTACCCGCTGCCCGCGCTTGTGGGCGGCCTCGGTGATGCCCCGCAGCCGCTGCCGCTCGGCGGCGGGGAAGGGACCTACGCCCTGCCAGGTGAAGTTCAGCGTCCAGTTGTCGCTGACCAGCGGGAGGAAGGAGGCGGGCGCCGGGCCGCCGAGGTCGGCGAGGCGGCCGTCGTAGAAGGCGCGCCGGACGGTCTGGGCCTCCATGGGCGCGCGGGCCGCGCGGTCGCCGGAGACCACGGCGGTGACCGGACCGCGGTGGACACGGCCGTGGGCGTACGTGGTGAACAGGTGCCGGTGGCGCCGGAGGTGACGGTCGAGTGCGTGGTACGTCGAGGCGCCCTCGGTCTTGATGTCGATGAGCAGTTGCAGCGATCCGCGGTGTCCCCGGTACACCGAGCCGTGGTGGGCCCGGATGCGGGCGGCGAGCGGGTCGAGGTAGAGGGACTCGAGGGTGCGGGACGGGTCGAGGTCCTCCGGGTCGTGGGCGACGAGAAGCTGGTCACCCACGAGGTGGATGTCGGCCTCGATGCTGCCGAAGCGGTGGTCGAGGGCGTCGAACAGCGGGCGGGGGTGCTCGTAGTCGTTGTGGGCGTGGGCGCGCCACAACGGGCGGGGCCGGTGCGGGCGTTCGCCCGCCGGTGCGGGGGCGGCGGGCAGGGCGATCGAGCCTGCGGGAGCGGCGGGCTGGGCGATCGAGCCTGCGAGGGCTGCGCCGAGGGTGGTGAGGGCCGTGCGACGGGTGGTGAAGGCCATGCTGTGCCTCCCTGGAGATGCCGTGCGGGGACCCTGCGAGTATGGGGTCCGCACAGCTCAAGGAGCAGGCCCGTGACCGGAGTTGGCCGGACTGCGCCACGGGTTCACTTCACCGGGTCGGCGCGCACGGGCAGGCCCGCCCCTGGTGGGACGGGCCTGTCCGGTTCTCCCCCGGGGATTCCCGGAGTTGGAAAGAATGACGTCAGGGGGCCTGGAGGTCGACCAGTGCGGCCAGGGCCTCCCGGTGGGCGCCCGGCGTGCCGTAGGCGATCGAGTCGGCCTTGGCGCGCTTGAGGTACAGGTGCACGGGGTGCTCCCACGTCATGCCGATACCGCCGTGCAGTTGCAGGGCCTCCTCGGCGGCACGCACGGCCACGGGTGCCGCGTAGGCCTGGGCGACGGTGACGGCCACGTCGACGTCCTCGCCGTTCGCCAGGGCGTCGGCGGCGTTGCGGGCGGCCGCACGGGAGTTGACGACCTCCAGCCACAGCTGGGCCAGCCGGTGCTTGATCGCCTGGAAGCCCCCGACGGGCCGGTTGAACTGCTTGCGTTCCTTCAGGTAGCGGACGGTCTCCGTCAGCGTCCACTCGGCCAGGCCGAACTGCTCGGAGGCGAGCATTCCGGCGCCGGCGCGCAGGGCGCGGCGCACGGCGGGTTCGGCGTCGCCCAGCAGCCGGCCCGGCACTCCGTCGAGGGTGACGGTCGCGAGCGGCCGGGTCAGGTCCAGAGAGGTCCGTGGTGTGACCGTCGCGGCGGTGGCGTCGACCGCGTACAGACCGCCGTCGTCGGCCGGCACGAGCAGCACGTCCGCGACGGCCGCGTCCGCGATGCCGGTCAGTTCGCCGCGCAGCAGCCCGTCCTCGTGCCGGACGACCTTGTAGGCGGCGCCCGGCGCGACGTTGAGGGCGACAGCGAGGGCGCCGATCGTCGTCCCGGTCGCGAGGTCGCGGAGCAGGTCGTCGGTGCCGCAGGCCAGCAGGGCCTCGGTGGCGACGACCGCGCTCGTCAGATACGGCACGGGCGCGACGGCCCGTCCCAGCTCCTCCAGCACCACGGCGGCTTCGCGGTGCGTGGCGCCCTGGCCGTCGAGTTCCTCGGGCACCAGCAGGCCGGCCAGGCCCATGCCGTCGGTGAGGGCCTTCCACAGGGCCAGGTGGTGCGGGGTGTCCGACTCGGTGCGGGCGATGACGCCGGGTGCGTCGCAGTGGTCGGTGAGCAGGTCGCGGACGGCGGCGCGCAGCGCCTCCTCCTCTTCCGAGTACAACAGGTTGCTCTCGTTCTTCACCGGGCCAGGTCCTTCCAGGCGACGTCCTTGTCGGTGCGCGGCTCGGCGGGCAGGCCGAGAACCCGCTCGGCGACGATGTTCAGCAGGACCTCGCTGGTCCCGCCCTCGATGCTGTTGCCCTTGGAGCGCAGGTAGCGGTAGCCGGCGTCGCGGCCGGTGAAGTCGACCAGCTCCGGGCGCCGCATGGTCCAGTCGTCGTACGACAGGCCCTCCGCGCCGAGGAGTTCCACCTCCAGGCCGCTGATCTCCTGGTTGAGGCGGGCGAAGGCCAGCTTCATGCCGGCGCCCTCGGGGCCGGGCTGGCCCGCGACGAGCTGCTGGCGCAGCCGCTCGGCGGTGAGGCGGGAGACCTCGGCCTCCACCCACAGCTTCAGCAGCCGCTGGTGCAGGTCGTGGGTGCGCAGTTCGGGCCGCTCGCGCCAGGTCTTCGAGATCGGGCCGATCATGCCGCCCTCGCGGGGCAGCCGCATGCCGCCGATGGCCACGCGCTCGTTGTTGAGCGTGGTCTGGGCGACCTTCCAGCCGTCGCCGACCGCGCCGAGGCGCCGCGAGTCCGGGATGCGGACGTCGGTGAGGAACACCTCGTTGAACTCGGCCTCGCCGGTGATCTGCCGCAGCGGCCGCACCTCGACGCCCGGGTCGGTCATGTCGCACACGAAGTAGGTGATGCCCCGGTGCTTGGGCACCTCCGGGTCGGTACGGGCGATGAGGATCGCCCAGCGGGCCACATGGGCACTGGACGTCCAGACCTTCTGCCCGTTGACGACCCAGTCTCCCCCGCTCTCGCGCACGGCCCGGGTGCCCAGCGCGGCGAGGTCCGACCCGGCACCCGGCTCGCTGAACAGCTGGCACCAGACCTCCTCGCCCGTCCACAGCGGCCGGAGGTAGCGCCGCTTCTGCTCCTCGGTGCCGTACTGGAGGATCGTGGGCGCGGCCATGCCGAGGCCGATACCGATGCGCCGCGGGTCGTTGTCGGGCGCCCCGGCCGCGGTCAGCTCGGCGTCCACGACGGCCTGCAGGGAGCGGGGCGCGCCGAGTCCGCCGAGGCCCTCGGGGTAGTGGACCCAGGCGAGTCCGGCATCGAACCGGGCCCGCAGGAAGTCCAGCCGGTCTGTGGTGGCGGGCGGGTGGGCGGCCAGCAACTCCCGGGTGCGGCTGAGTAGTTCTTCGGTGCCGGTCATGCTGCCTCCTCCATGACGACCGCGATCCGGCCGGTGGTCACACCGTCCGCCACCTTCTGCACGGCGTCCGCCGCCCCGCCGAGCGGCACGCGTTCGCTCACCAGCGGCTTGATCGCGCCCCGGGCGGCCAGCTCGGTGAGCTGTTCGTGGCAGTGCTGGACCAGCTTGGGGTTCTTGGTGTTGTACAGGCCCCAGTGCAGGCCGAGGATCGAGTAGTTCTTCACCAGGGCGTGGTTCAGACCCGGGCTGGGGGTCGTGCCGCTCGCGAACCCGACGACCACGATCCGCCCCTCGAAGGCGACGACCTTGGCGGACTGCGCGTAGGCCTCGCCGCCGACCGGGTCGTAGATCACGTCGGCGCCCCGGCCGCCGGTGGCCTCCTTGACGGCGGCGACGACGTCCTCGGAGCGCCGGTCGATCACGACGTCACAGCCCAGCTCGCGGGCGACGGCCGCCTTCCCGGAGCCGCCGACGACACCGATGACGGTGGCGCCGGCGGCCTTCCCGAGCTGCACGGCCGCGCTGCCGACCCCTCCGGCGGCAGCGTGGACGAGCAGGGTCTCGCCGGCCTCCAGACCGGCACGGCGGTGCAGACCGAACCAGCCGGTCTGGTAGCCGATGTGCAGGGCCGCGGCCTCGGCGTCGTCGAGGGCGTCGGGCGCGGGCAGGAGTGCGGCGGTGTCCGCGACGGCGTACTCGGCGAAGCCGCCGTGGGGCAGCGCCGGGTTGGCGATCACGCGGCGGCCGTCCTCGGTCTCGCCACAGATCTCGACGCCCGGGGTGAACGGCAGCGGTGGCCTGACCTGGTACTGACCGCGGCACAGCAGGGCGTCCGGGAAGTTGATGTTGGCCGCGCGCACCTTCAGCAGGACCTGGCCGTCACCGGGGGTGGGGGGCTCGACGTCCTCGAGCCGCATCACCTCGCCCGGCTCGCCGTTCTCGTGCACTTGCCATGCCTGCATGCGGGGCCTCCACGGGGGACTGCTTCGTCTGACCGGGGTCTGTCCGCATACTAAGCGGTCGCTTGCCCATCAGGGAACAGTCTCCGGGGAAAGTCCCGCGCAGAGGTCTCACCCGTGGGTCACGGTGGGTCACGCGCCCTTGGGCCGGGCCCGCACATGCATCCGCTCACCCTGCGGCCCGAACAGGCTGAGGAACTCCACGGGCCCCTCCCCCGTCGACCCGAACCAGTGCGGCACCCGGGTGTCGAACTCGGCGGCCTCACCCGCCGTGAGCACCACGTCGTGCTCGCCCAGCACCAGGCGCAGCTTCCCGGACAGCACGTACAGCCACTCGTAGCCCTCGTGCGTCCGGGGATCCGGTTCCTGCCTGCGCTTCGGTTCGAGGACCTTGTAGGCCTGCAGGCCACCGGGCTGGCGGGTGAGCGGCCAGTGGGTGCGGCCGCCCATCACGATCGGCTTGGACCGCACACGCGGGTCGCCCGCCGGCGGGGCGCCGACCAGCTCGTCCAGTGCCACCTGGTGGGCGCGCGCGATCGGCAGCAGCAGCTCCAGACTGGGTTTACGCAGGCCGGACTCCAGCCGCGAGAGGGTGCTGACGGAGATGCCCGTGGCCTCGGAGAGCGCCGCCAGGGTCACGTCCCGTTCCTTGCGCATCTGCCGCAGCCGGGGGCCCACGCCCGCGAGTACCTCGTCCGTCGTCATGGTCGTATTGCAGGTTCGGCAAAGTCGTTTGTCAATCCCGCAGGGCTGGGGCGACGCTCGGCAGCGGAGGTGGTCACATGACCGAGAAGTACGCAGTGGTGGTCATCGGCGGGGGCGCGGCGGGCCTGTCCGCCGCACTGGTGCTGGGGCGGGCCCGGCACCGCACGCTGGTGGTCGACGCGGGCGAGCCGCGCAACGCGCCCGCCGCGCACATGCAGGGTTATCTGACGCGGGACGGCATGCCGCCCGCCGAGTTCCTGGCGATCGGCCGCGAGGAGATCGCGCGCTACGGCGTGGAGCTGGTGCGGGACCGGGTGGTGGAGGTGACGCGGGGCGAGGATCTCACCGAGGTGCAAGGCAAGGACATCACCGAAGCTCAGGACGAGGGCTTCACCGTGGCGCCGGGCGAGAACTTCACCGTGGCGCCGGGCGAGGACTTCACCGTGGTGCTGGCCGGCGGCCGGACCGTACGAGCCCGGCGGCTGGTCGTCGCGACCGGGCTGAAGGACGAGCTGCCCGCCGTCGCCGGGGTCGCCGAGCGGTTCGGCCGGGACGTGCTGCACTGCCCGTTCTGTCATGGCTGGGAGGTGCGCGACCAGCCGTTCGGGGTGCTGGCGTCGAGCCCGGCGAGTGTGCATCAGGCGCTGATGGTGTCCCAGTGGTCGAAGGACGTGCGGTTCTTCCTGCACACCGTCGTCGAGGACGAACTGTCCGACGACGATCTGCGTCGGCTCGCCGCGGCCGGGGTGGAGGTGGTGCCCGGGGAGGTCACGGAGCTGGTGGTCGAGGACGACCGGCTCACCGGCGTCCGGCTCGCGGACGGCACGACGCATCCTCGCTCGGTGCTGTTCCTCGCCCCACGGGCCGTTCCGCAGACCGGCCTGTTGGAGCGGCTGGGCGCCGAGCTGCACGAGACGCCGTTCGGCGCGTATCCGGTGGTCGATCCGACCGGACTGACGACCGTTCCGGGCGTGTGGGCCGCGGGCAACGCGATCGGCTTCGCCGAGCAGGTCGTGCACGCGGCGAGCGGCGGATACCGGGCGGCGACGGCGATCGTCGGGGATCTGCTGATGACCGACTTGGACGCGGTGGCCCAGGTGTAACGGCCCCGCCACCCGCCCGGAGCCTGCCCCCTGACCGACCTCGACGCCGTCGCCCAGGCGTAGAGGCCCCGCCACGCCGTCCGGAGCCTGCCCCTGACCGACCTCGACGCCGTCGCCCAGGCCTAGAGGCCCAGCCACGCCATCCAGGGCACCTGCCCCCTGACCGACCTCGACGCCGTCGCCCAGGTGTAGAGGCCCCGCCTCCGGTGCACCATTGCTGCATGCTGCTGCACCGGCTGGCCCGAGTGTCCCAGGAGGTCGCCGCCACCTCGGCGCGGTCCCGCAAGACGGCCCTGCTCGCGGAGCTCTTCCGGGGCGCCGAGGCGGAGGACGTGCCGATCGTCATCCCTTACCTGGCGGGACGGTTGCCGCAGGGCCGGATCGGCGTCGGCTGGAAGGTACTGAGCCGCCCGGTCGCCCCGGCCCCCGAGCCGTGCCTGACCGTGCGGGAGGTGGACGCCCGGCTGGCGGAACTCGCCAAGGTGTCCGGCCCTGGCTCCCAGGCGGAACGGACCCGCCTGGTCGGGGAGTTGATGGGCGCGGCCACCGAGGACGAGCAGCGGTTCCTGCTCGGGCTGCTCACCGGCGAGGTCCGGCAGGGTGCCCTGGACGCGGTGGCGGTGGAGGGGCTGGCGCAGGCGACCGGGGCGCCGCCCGAGGACGTGCGGCGGGCCGTGATGCTCGCGGGTTCCCTCCAGGCGGTGGCCGAGGCACTGCTCGCGGACGGGCCCGCCTCCCTCGACCGCTTCCGTCTCACCGTCGGCCGCCCGGTGCTGCCCATGCTGGCGCACAGCGCCTCCTCGGTGGCCGAGGCGGTCGACAAGCTGGGCGCCTGCGCGGTGGAGGAGAAGCTGGACGGCATCCGCGTCCAGGTGCACCGGGACGGCGACACCGTGCGGCTCTACACCCGCACCCTGGACGACATCACCGACCGCCTGCCCGAAGTGACGGCCGCCGCGCTGGAGTTGCGCGGCGAGCGGTTCATCCTGGACGGCGAGGTGATCTCCTTCGACGAGGACGGGCGCCCCCGCTCGTTCCAGGAGACCGCCGGCCGCGTCGGCTCCCGCACGGACGTGGCGACGGCCGCCCGCACCCTTCCGGTCTCCCCCGTCTTCTTCGACGCGCTGTCCGTCGACGGCCATGACCTGCTGGACCTGCCCTTCACCGAGCGGCACGCCGAGCTGGCCCGGCTGGTGCCCGAGCCGATGCGGGTACGGCGCACACTGGTGTCCGGGCCCGGCGACACGCCCGCGGCGGAGGAGTTCCTCGCCGAGACACTGAAGCGCGGCCACGAGGGCGTCGTGGCCAAGGCCCTCGACGCCTCCTACAGCGCGGGGCGACGCGGCGCGTCCTGGCTGAAGGTCAAGCCCGTCCACACCCTCGACCTGGTCGTCCTGGCCGCCGAGTGGGGGCACGGCCGCCGCACCGGCAAGCTCTCCAACCTCCACCTGGGCGCCCGCACCGCCGACGGCGGCCTCGCCATGCTCGGCAAGACCTTCAAGGGCATGACCGACGCGATGCTCACCTGGCAGACCGAACGCCTCCAACAGCTCGCCGTCGAGACCGACGACCATGTGGTGAGGGTCCGCCCCGAACTCGTCGTCGAGATCGCCTACGACGGGCTGCAGCGCTCCACCCGCTACCCGGCCGGTGTCACCCTCCGCTTCGCCCGCGTGACCCGCTACCGGGAGGACAAGCGCCCCGAGGACGCCGACACGGTCGAGACGCTGCTCGCCGCGCACCCGGAGGTGAAGCCGTGAAGCGCAGTGCGGGCCTGCTGCTCTTCCACCCCACCGAGGACGGCATCGAGGTGCTGCTCGGCCACATGGGCGGCCCGTTCTTCGCCCGGCGGGACGCGGGGGCATGGACCGTGATCAAGGGCGAGTACGAGCCGGACGAACCCGCCTGGGAGGCCGCCCGCCGCGAGTTCCAGGAGGAACTGGGGCTGCCCCCGCCCGACGGGCACGCCCTCGACCTCGGCGAGGTCCGGCAGACAGGCGGCAAGATCGTCACGGCCTGGGCGGTCGAGGCGGACCTCGACCCGGCGACGATCACGCCCGGCACGTTCCGGATGGAGTGGCCGCCGAAGTCCGGACGGCTCCAGGAGTTCCCCGAACTGGACCGGGTGGCCTGGTTCGGCCTCGACCGGGCCCGCGCCGTGATCGTCACGGCGCAGGTGGCGTTTCTCGACCGGCTGGCGGAGCACTCGCCCTGAGGAGACACTCCCGCGTTGCGGTCCCCTCCGCCGCGCGGGAAGGTCGAGACACAGCCCGCTCCGAGGGAGGTCGGTCATGCCCATCGCAACGGTGAACCCGGCGAACGGCGAGACGCTCAAGACGTACGAGGCCATGGGCGAGCAGGAGATCGAGCGCCGGCTCCAGCTCGCGGAGGCCACGTTCCGCACGTACCGGACGACGACCTTCGACGAGCGCGCCCGGCTGCTGCACCGGGCCGCCGACCTCCTCGAAGAGGACCAGCAGGACATCGCCCGCGTGATGACCACCGAGATGGGCAAGCCGATCCAGCAGGCGCGCGCCGAGGCGGCGAAGTGCGCCAAGGCGATGCGCTGGTACGCCGACCACGCCGAGGAACTGCTCGCCGACGAGGAACCCGCCGAGTCCGACGTGAAGGACTCCGGCGCCTCACGCGTACGGGTGCGCTACCGGCCGCTCGGCCCGGTGCTGGCGGTGATGCCGTGGAACTTCCCGCTGTGGCAGGTGGTCCGGTTCGCCGCGCCCGCGCTGATGGCGGGCAACGTGGGACTGCTCAAGCACGCGTCGAACGTCCCGCAGACCGCCCTCTACCTGGAGGACCTCTTCCACCGTGCGGGCTTCACGGAGGGCACCTTCCAGACCCTGCTGATCGGGTCCGCCGCGGTGGACGAGATCCTGCGCGACGAGCGGGTCAGGGCCGCGACGCTCACCGGCAGCGAGCCCGCGGGTCGCGCGGTCGCCTCCACCGCCGGAGAAATGATCAAGAAGACGGTGCTGGAGCTGGGCGGCAGCGATCCGTTCGTCGTCATGCCCTCCGCCGACGTCGACCGGGCCGCCGAGGTGGCGGTGACCGCGCGGGTGCAGAACACCGGGCAGTCGTGCATCGCCGCGAAGCGGTTCATCGTGCACACGGACGTCTACGACGCCTTCGCCGAGCGGTTCGCCGAGGGCATGAAGGCGCTGAAGGTCGGCGACCCGATGGTCGACGACACCCAGGTGGGGCCGCTCTCCAGCGAGCAGGGACTGCGCGATCTGGAAGAGCTGGTCGACGACGCGGTGCGCAGCGGGGCCCAGGTGCTGTGCGGTGGCGAACGGCCGGACGGACCGGGCTGGTACTACACGCCGACGATCCTGGCCGGTATCACCCGCGAGATGCGGATTCACCGGGAGGAGGCGTTCGGGCCGGTCGCCACGCTGTACCGGGCGGCCGATCTCGACGAGGCCGTGCTGATCGCGAACGACTCGCCGTTCGGATTGAGTTCCAACGTATGGACGCGGGACGAGGGTGAGGTCGACCGGTTCGTACGCGACCTGGAGGCCGGCGGGGTGTTCTTCAACGGCATGACGGCGTCCCATCCGGCGTTCCCGTTCGGCGGTGTGAAGCGGTCCGGGTACGGGCGTGAGCTGTCCGGGCACGGAATCCGCGAGTTCTGCAACATCACCACTGTTTGGCATGGTGCGTGAGTGTTGCGGGGCTACGATCCCGTCTGTGAACCGCGAAGTGACTCTGCCTCTGATCGTCGACGACCGCGGGACCTTGCAGGTGGCTGCCGCGGATGTCAGCAAGCTCTTGCGGACGGTGGGGGGTCGGTGGGTGCGGCTCGTGGAAGGCGGGGAGTCGGGGCTGGACGAGGACACGGTCGCCGAGTTGGCCATCGAGCTGGCGAAGCTGGCCGACCGGATCGATGTGGCCTGTATCGCGCACAGCAGTGGGACCGCGACCTGAGTGGTGCGGGTGCGTGGGGGTGCTCGTGCGGTTCCCCGCGCTTTCACGGCACCCGACTCGACCGGGTGGGGAACACGGCGTCCCCGATACGGAGTAGCTCCGCGCGAAGTCGGCGTACCGGCGGGTGATCGTGAGTGGACCACCCCTTGAGGTGACCCACTTCTGACCGGGGGGCTCAGGGCCTTCCGGGCGGCGAAAGCAGGCGCGGCTCATGGCGACTTTGTGCAGACCCTCGGTGTCCGTACCAGAGCACGTGATCACGATGGAGGAGACCCTCGAGCTGGCGCGTGAGCGCCACGCCGGGCACCCTCAACTGCCGCTGGCCCTCCGGCTGATCGAGAACACCGGGGTGCGCACCCGGCACATCGTGCAGCCCGTCGAGGAGACGCTGAAGCACCCCGGGTTCGAGGACCGCAACAAGCTCTACGAGGCCGAGGCGAAGGCCCGGGTGCCCGCGGTCGTCCAGCGGGCGCTCGACGACGCCGAGCTGCTCACCACGGAAGTGGACCTGATCGTCTACGTCTCGTGCACGGGATTCATGATGCCCTCGCTCACGGCCTGGCTGATCAACGAGATGGGCTTCGAGCCGACGGCCCGGCAGCTGCCGATAGCCCAGCTCGGCTGTGCGGGCGGCGGCGCGGCCATCAACCGGGCTCACGACTTCTGCACGGCCTACCCGGAGGCCAACGCGCTGATCGTGGCGTGCGAGTTCTGCTCGCTGTGCTACCAGCCCACCGACATCGGGGTCGGCTCGCTGCTGTCGAACGGCCTGTTCGGTGACGGCATCGCCGCCGCCGCGGTCCGCGGCCGGGGCGGCGAGGGCGTCCGGCTGGAGCGCAACGGCTCGTATCTGATCCCCAAGACCGAGGACTGGATCACGTACGACGTGAAGGCGACCGGCTTCCATTTCCTGCTGGACAAGCGGGTACCGGCGACGATGGAACCGCTCGCCCCCGTGCTGAAGGACCTGGCCGCTGATCACGGCTGGGACGCCTCCGACCTGGACTTCTACATCGTCCACGCGGGCGGCCCCCGCATCCTCGACGACCTCAGCACCTTCCTGCACGTCGACCCGCACGCCTTCCGGTTCAGCCGGGCCACGCTCACCGAGTACGGCAACATCGCCAGCGCCGTCGTCCTGGACGCGCTGCGCCGGCTGTTCGAGGAGGGTGGCGCCGAGCACCGGGCGCCCGGGCTGCTCGCCGGATTCGGGCCCGGCATCACCGCCGAGATGTCCCTGGGCCGCTGGCACAGCGCGGACGGGACGAGGTGACATGAGCGAAGAGACGATCACCGGGGACCTGACCCCGGTTCTGGACCGGCCCGCACCCGGCCCGGCCGGCGCCGGCTTCGACCCGGGCGGCGACGCCGCCCGTCTCCCGGACCCGTCGGCCCGTACCCGGTCGCGACACGCCGTCGCCGCCGCGTTCACGGCGCAGGGGGTGGAGCGAGTGCGCGAACGGTGCCGGCGCATGCTGGCGGAGCTGGTCGACGAGTTGCTGCAGGACGGCCCGCCCGCCGATCTGACCGAGGCCGTGCTCAGCCCCTTCCCCAGCGCGGTGATCTGCGAGCTGATGGGCATCCCGCCCGCCGACCGGCAGGGCATGCACGCCTGGACCCGGCTGATCCTGTCCTCCTCGCACGGCGCCGAGGCCGGCGAGAAGGCCCGCAGGGAGATGGGCGCCTGCTTCTGCGATCTCATCGGCCTGCGCGAGGGCAGCACCGGCGAGGACGTCACCTCCCTGCTCGGGGCCGCCGTGGGCCGGAAGGAGGTGCCCCTGGACGAGGCGGTCGGTCTCGCGGTCCTCCTCCAGATCAGGGGCGAGGCGGTCACCGACCTGAGTGTCCGGTTGTTCTGCGTCCTGCTGACCCGGCCCGGCCTCGCCGCACGGCTGCGCACCGAACCGGACATCCGTCCCCGGGCCGTCGACGCACTGCTGCGCCGGCTCCCCCACCGCGACGCGGATGTCTTCCCCGACCCCAAGACCGGCGACCTCGGCCGCGGCACGGACCCGCATGTCTCCTTCGGCTGCGGCCCGCATCACTGGCCCGGCGGCCTGCCGGCCCGGATGGTGTCGGAGCTCCTGGTCGACGCGCTCCTCGACGGCGTACCGGGCCTTCGGCTCTCCGTTCCCGCCGACGAGCCGCCCTTCAGGACGGGCACGCGACTGCGCGGGCCCGAGGCCCTGCCCGTGACCTGGTGATCCGGCGATGACGGCGACGGAAGGGCTGCTCGTCCCACCCGGCCACGGCCGGATCATGGAGACCCCCGCCCAGCGCGTCACCTTCAAGGTGACCGGCACACACTCCCGCATGGCCTCCACCTTCGAGGTGGTCGTACCACCGGGCTTCGACGTCGGCGCCCACGTGCACACCCGCAGCGAGGAGTTGTTCTACGTGCTCGAGGGCGAGCTGGACGTCCTCGCCTTCGAGCCGCGGATTCGCACCCCCGACAACTGGCGGACGTGGGAGTCCGCTTCGGGAAACCGGGTGGTGCGGGCGACACCCGGGACGCTGATCGCCGTGCCCCCCGGATGCCCGCACGCGTTCGCCAACCCGACCGACACACCGGCGAAGGTGTTCTTCCAGGCGAGCCCGCCGCCCGACCACGAGCGGTACTTCGAGGAACTGCTGGACATCCTCGGCGGCGGGGGCCCGCCGGACCAGGCGGCGATCGAGGAGCTACGGGCGCGCTACGACATCGAGCAGCTGACGCCGCTGCGGCACCGCTAGCGGATGGGCACACCGGCGAGGGTCCGGGCGATGACCAGCCGCTGGATCTCGCTCGTGCCCTCGAAGATGGTGTAGATGGCCGCGTCCCGGTGCATCCGCTCCACGGGGTACTCCCGGGTGTAGCCGTTGCCACCGAGGATCTGGATCGCCTGGGCCGTCACCTTCTTGGCCGTCTCGCTCGCGAAGAGCTTGGACATCGAACCCTCGGCCGCCGTGAACGGCTTGCCGTTGATCGCCATCCAGGACGCGCGCCACACCAGCAGCCGGGCCGCGTCGATGGACGTCCGCATGTCGGCGAGCTGGAAGGCGACGCCCTGGTTGTCGATGATCGGCCGGCCGAACTGCTCGCGCGTCTTCGCGTAGTCGAGGGCGACCTCGTAGGCGGCGCGGGCCGTACCGACGGCCATGGCGCCGACCGCCGGGCGCGAGGCCTCGAACGTGGCCATGGCCGCGTTCTTCACGCGCTCGCCGCCCGCCTTGGCCCGCTCCCGCGCCCGGGCCAGCCGCTCGTCCAGCTTCTCCTTGCCGCCGAGCAGACAGGAGCCGGGAACGCGCACGTTGTCGAGGATGACCTCGGCGGTGTGCGAGGCGCGGATGCCGTGCTTCTTGAACTTCTGGCCCTGGGCCAGACCCGGCGTCCCGGGCGGGACGATGAAGGAGGCGTGCCCCTTGGAGCCGAGCTCGGCGTCGACGACCGCGACGACGACATGGACGTTGGCGATGCCGCCGTTGGTCGCCCAGGTCTTGGTGCCGTTGAGCACCCACTCGTCCTTGGCCTCGTCGTACACGGCCCGGGTGCGCATGGAGGCCACGTCGGAGCCGGCGTCGGGCTCGGAGGAGCAGAAGGCGGCGACCTTGACATCGTTGGCGTCGCCGTACATCTGCGGGATCCAGGTGCCGATCTGTTCCTCGGTTCCGTTGGCGAGGACGCCGACGGCGGCGAGGCCGGTGCCGACGATGGACAGGGCGATGCCCGCGTCGCCCCAGAACAGCTCCTCCATCGCCATGGGGATGCCGAGGCCGGTCGAGTCGAAGTACTGCTGGGCGTAGAAGTCCAGGGAGTAGATGCCGACCTTGGCGGCCTCCTGGATGACCGGCCAGGGAGTCTCCTCACGCTCGTCCCATTCGGCGGCCGCGGGGCGGATCACATCGGCCGCGAAGCCGTGCAGCCAGTCCCGGACCTCCTTCTGTTCGTCGTTGAGATCCATGGTGAACTCGGCCATGTCGTCCCCTCCAGCGGCACACATGCATGTTACTTGCGGTAACACCAGTCTGTTACCGGCGGGTAGTCGAAGTCAACTCCTACCGACCGGTCGGCACCCGTTCGGTGTCGGGGGCACGCTTCAGTGTTAGTTTTCGCAGGCGTCATGGAAACAGCACGGGTGGGGAGAGACCATGGACACCACGCAGCGGACCGATCAGCAACGGTCCGCCGACCGCCGCCGGCGTGAGCTGCTGGAGGCCGCCGACCGGGTGGTGCTGCGCGACGGACCGCAGGCATCGATGAACGCGATCGCGGCGGAGGCCGGCATCACCAAGCCGATCCTCTACCGGCACTTCGGCGACAAGGGCGGACTTTACGCGGCCCTTGCCATGCGGCACACGGACGCCCTGCTGGACTCGCTGCGCGCGGCGCTGGACGCGCCGGCGGACCGGCGGGAGCGGGTCGAGGCGACGCTGGACACATACCTCACGGCGATCGAGTTGCGGCCCCAGGTGTACCGGTTCCTGATGCACCCCGCGGAGGGGGGCCAGCCGGGGGACCCGGGGTTCGATGTCGGCAAGCACAGCGCGCCGCTGCTGCGGCGGATGGGCGAGGAGCTGGCGCAGGTCATCGAGGAGCGGCTGGATCTCGGGCCGGGCGGACAGCAGCTGGCGCGGGTGTGGGGGCACGGAATCGTCGGCATGATGCACGCGGCCGGGGACTGGTGGCTCGGAGAACGGCCCTGCTCCCGTGCGGAGTTGGTGCGGAGTTTGGCGGATCTGTTGTGGGGGCGCCTTGCGGCGGCCGGTGACCGGGTGGGAGGCCCTGGGTTCTGACCACCGTCTTCGTGTGCGGGACCGTGGGAGCTGGTCGCGCAGTTCCCCGCGCCCCTCGGAGTCTCACCGCACCCCGTGCCAGGAAGACCGGGCCACCTGGCGCATCAGCCTGCGGTGGCGCCAGCCCGTCAGGTGGTCCGCGTAGATGCGGCCCTCCAAGTGGTCGCACTCGTGTTGCAGGCAGCGGGCGAAGAAGCCCGTGCCGTGGACGGTGACCGGGTCGCCGGTCACCGTGAAGCCCTCGACCACCGCGTGGTCGTAGCGCTCCGTGCCCGCTTCCAGGCCCGGCAGGGACAGGCAGCCCTCCGGGCCCCGGATCACCACGCCGTCGGTCTCGGCCGGCCGGGGGTTGACCACGTGGCCCACGTGGCGGACCTCCTCGTCGTCGGGGCAGTCGTAGACGAAGACCCGCAGGGGCACACCGATCTGGTTCGCGGCGAGGCCGACCCCCTGGGCGGCGTACATGGTCGCGAACAAGTCCTCGACGAGCCGGGCCAGTTCGGGGCCGAATTCGGTGACCTCCGCGCAGGGCATGTGCAGGACGGGGTCGCCGTGCAGGGTGAGGGGTCTCACGCTGCCGTGGGTGCCGGGGATGGGGCTCTGTCGCATGGCGGCAAGAGTAAGGTCCTGTCGGTCCGCGTCTCCCACACGAGTTCGCCACAGTGCCACGGTTCGGGAGTGCGAATGGATCTCGATAGGCTGAGGTCCACACCACGTGGCCGTCAGGCTTCAAGGCGCGGCGCGTACGCAAGGAGGATCGAGAACTGATGGCAGGCAACTCGGACCCGCTCTCGCCGCGGGCCAAGCTGGCCGTGACCGCGGGCAAGGCGGTCGCGGCGGCATCGCGCGCCGCAGGGCGCGGCAGCGGTTCGGTGATCGGCGGCCGGGTCGCGCTGAAGCTCGACCCCGACCTCCTCGCCCGGCTCGCCCAGAACCTGGACGTGATCCTGGTCTCCGCGACGAACGGCAAGACCACCACCACCCGGCTCATCGCCGAGGCCCTGCGCGCGGCGGGACCCGTCGTCTCCAACGCGCTCGGCGCCAACATGCCGGCCGGCATCACCTCGGCCCTCGCCGGCAGCTCGGACGCCCGCTACGGCGTCATCGAGGTCGACGAGAAGTACCTCGCCGGCGTCGCCCGGGACACCGCCCCGAAGTGCATCGCCCTGCTCAACCTCTCGCGCGACCAGCTCGACCGTGCCGCCGAGACCCGCATGCTCGCGGAGAACTGGCGGGAGGGACTCGCGGGTTCCAAGGCCGTGGTCGTGGCCAACTGCGACGACCCGCTGGTGGTGTGGGCGGCGTCGTCCTCCCCCAATGTGATCTGGGTCGCGGCCGGGCAGATGTGGAAGGACGACGCCTGGTCCTGCCCGTCGTGCGGTGGCGTGATGCAGCGCCCCGGCGACGACTGGTTCTGCGGCGAGTGCGGCTTCCGCCGTCCGACGCCGAGCTGGGCGCTCTCCGGCGACCACGTGCTCGACCCGCACGGCTCGGCCTGGCCGATCCACCTCCAGCTGCCGGGCCGCGCCAACAAGGCCAACGCCGCCTCCTCGGCAGCCGTGGCCGCCGTGTTCGGGGTGCCGCCGCAGGTCGCGCTGGAGCGCATGTACCAGGTGCAGGCGGTGGCCGGGCGCTACGACGTCGTCCAGTTCCAGGGCCGTGACCTGCGGCTGCTGCTCGCGAAGAACCCGGCCGGCTGGCTGGAGACGTTCTCCCTGATCGACCCGCCGCCCACCCCGGTCATCCTGTCGGTCAACGCCCGCTCCGCCGACGGCACCGACACCTCCTGGCTGTGGGACGTCGACTACTCGCGCCTGACCGGCCACCCGATCTGCGTCGTCGGCGACCGGCGGCTGGACCTGGCGGTGCGGCTGGAGGTCGCCGACCAGCACTTCCAGGTCTACGAGAACCTCGACCAGGCGGTGGCGGCGTGCCCGCCGGGCCGGATCGAGGTCATCGCCAACTACACGGCGTTCCAGGACCTGCGCCGCCGCGTCGGCAACTGAGCACGAGACGTCAGGGGACTTTTGTGAGCGACAACCAACTGCGCATCGTCTGGATCTATCCCGACCTGCTCAGCACCTACGGCGACCAGGGCAACGTCCTCGTCGTCGAGCGCCGGGCCCAGCAGCGCGGCCTGGACGTGGCCCGGCTGGACGTGCGCAGCGACCAGCCGATCCCGACCTCCGGCGACATCTACCTGATCGGCGGCGGCGAGGACCGGCCGCAGCGGCTCGCCGCCGAGCGGCTGCGCCGGGACGGCGGACTGACCCGGGCCGTGGAGAACGGCGCCATCGTGTTCTCGGTGTGCGCCGGCTACCAGATCCTCGGCCACGAGTTCATCAACGACCTCGGCCAGCGCGAGCCCGGTCTCGGGCTGCTGGACGTGGTGTCGGTGCGCGGCGAGGGCGCGCGGTGCGTCGGTGACGTGCTGGGCGACATCGACGCACGCCTCGGCCTGCCCCCGCTGACGGGCTTCGAGAACCACCAGGGCGTCACCCACCTCGGCCCCACCGCCCGCCCGCTCGCCCAGGTGCGCTTCGGCAACGGCAACGGCACGGGCGACGGCACGGAGGGCGCGTACAACGACACCGTCTTCGGCACGTACATGCACGGGCCGGTACTCGCGCGCAACCCGCTGATCGCGGACCTGCTGCTGAAGCTGGCCCTCGACGTCAACGCGCTGCCGCCGACGGACGACCGCTGGTACGAGGCCCTGCGCAACGAGCGCATCGCCGCTGCTCAGCAGCCCGCCTAGGCACAACCCCGCAGCGTGCCCGAGGCACGCGTCAACCTGCTGGTCAACAGCCCGTATGACGACCCATCCGCACAGGTGAGCGGGGTCGTCCAGCAGGCGGACGCGTGCTTCGGTCCGGCCCCTCGGTGCCGCTAGGGTGGCGGGGATTCCAGCCGGACAACGTGGTCCGGTCCCCGGCCCACGTTGAGAAGGTATTTCGGGCTATGCGCATTGGTGTCCTCACGTCCGGCGGCGACTGCCCCGGCCTGAACGCCGTCATCCGGTCCGTCGTGCACCGCGCCGTCGTCGACCACGGCGACGAGGTCATCGGCTTCCGGGACGGCTGGAAGGGCCTCCTGGAGTGCGACTACCTCAAGCTCGACCTCGACGCGGTGGGTGGCATCCTTGCCCGCGGCGGCACGATTCTCGGGTCCTCCCGGGTCCAGCCCTCCCATCTGCGGGACGGTGTGGAGCGGGCCAAGGGCCATGTCGAGGAGCTCGGCCTCGACGCGATCATCCCCATCGGCGGCGAGGGCACGCTCAAGGCCGCGCGGCTGATGTCGGACAGCGGTCTGCCCATCGTGGGTGTGCCGAAGACCATCGACAACGACATCGCGGTCACGGACGTCACCTTCGGGTTCGACACGGCCGTGGGCGTGGCGACCGAGGCCCTGGACCGGCTGAAGACCACGGCCGAGTCCCACCAGCGGGTCCTGGTGGTCGAGGTCATGGGGCGGCACACCGGCTGGATCGCGCTGCACTCCGGTATGGCGGCCGGTGCACACGCCATCGTCGTGCCCGAGCGGCCCTTCGACATAGAGGAACTGACCCGGCGGGTCGGCGAGCGGTTCGAGGCGGGCAAGCGCTTCGCGATCGTCGTGGCGGCGGAGGGGGCGAAGCCCCGGGCCGGGAGCATGGAGTTCGACGAGGGCGGCAAGGACATCTACGGGCACGAGCGGTTCGCGGGGATCGCCCGGCAGCTGTCCGTGGAGCTGGAGGGGCGCCTCGGGAAGGAAGCCCGCCCGGTGATCCTCGGACACGTGCAGCGGGGCGGTACGCCGACCGCCTACGACCGGGTGCTGGCCACGCGGTTCGGGTGGCATGCGGTGGAGGCGGTGCACCGGGGTGAGTTCGGGCGGATGACCGCGCTGCGCGGGACCGACATCGTGATGGTGTCGCTCGCCGAGGCCGTCAGGACACTGAAGACGGTGCCGGAGGATCGGTACGACGAGGCCGAGACCGTTCTCTGAGGTTGCCGTGGTCGGCCGGGTGCGGGATGTGTCTGGCCGTTCGCGCAGTTCCCCGCGCCCCTGAAGTTCGCCCCCGGTCACTTGTGTGGTCGGGGGCGGTTCTACTCTTGTGGGCGGACAGATGGCTGCACACCCCCACGAAACAGGAGCCGGCGGAATGGATCACAGCGGGCACGGCATGACCATGGATCTGCCGCCGTTCACGCTGGGACGAGGTCTCGAGTGGTCGGCGGACCCGTTCTTCCTCGTCGCCTGCCTGGTCGGGCTCGCCCTGTACGGGTGGGGTGTCGTACGGCTCGTCCGGCGCGGGGACACGTGGCCGGTGGGGCGCACCGTCGCCTATGTCCTGGGCGTGCTCAGCATCGTGCTCATGATGTGCACCGGGCTGAACGACTACGGCATGGTCATGTTCAGCGTGCACATGGTGCAGCACATGGTCATCAGCATGGTGTCGCCCATCCTCATCCTGCTCGGGGCGCCGATCACGCTGGCGCTGCGGGCGCTGCCCACGGCGGGGCGGGGCCGCAAGGGGCCGCGTGAGCTGCTGCTGATGTTCCTGCACAGCCGGTACATGCGGATCATCACGCACCCGGCGTTCACGATCCCGCTGTTCATCGCGAGCCTGTACGGGCTGTACTTCACCCCGATCTTCGACACGCTGATGGGCTCCAAGGCGGGCCACATCGCGATGATGGTGCACTTCCTCGCCGTCGGCCTGGTGTTCTTCTGGCCGATCATGGGTGTGGACCCGGGCCCGCACCGCCCGGGCTACCTGATGCGGATGCTGGAGCTGTTCGCGGGCATGCCCTTCCACGCGTTCTTCGGGATCGCGTTGATGATGGCGTCCGAGCCGATGGTCGAGACGTTCAAGAACCCGCCCGCCTCCCTCGGTATCGAGGCGCTGTCCGACCAGAACGCGGCGGGCGGCATCGCCTGGGCGTTCAGCGAGATCCCCTCCGTGCTGGTGCTGGTGGCGCTGCTGTTCCAGTGGTACGCCTCGGACCAGCGGCAGGCCAGGCGCACCGACCGGGCCGCGGACCGCGACGGCGACAAGGAGCTGGAGGCGTACAACGCCTACCTGGCCTCCCTGAACACGCCGGGGCGCTGAAGACCTCTTCGGTACGGGCCGTGCGCGCCGGGCGTCCGCCGGGCACCATGGAGGCACCGAACCATGAGGAGGGTGTTGCGATGCCCGGTTCCACGAACGGTTCCAACTCGACGAAGACGATGGGGGCGCTCACGCTGGGCGGGCTGGTCCTGGTGACGGCCTACACGGTGGCGCTCGGGAGCAACGGCTGGCTGTGGTTCGGCTGGGTTGTTTTGGGCCTGATCACGCTGGGGCTGGTGGTGACGACGCGCAGCACCTGACGGCTCACTCCCGGGGCAGCCGCCCCGCCGAGTGCACGCCGGGCTGGTACTTGGGGAGCCGGACGGTGATCTTCATGCCGGCTCCCACGGCGGTTTCGATGACGAGCCCGTAGTCGTCGCCGTAGACCTGGCGGAGCCGGTCGTCGACGTTGGAGAGGCCGATGCCGCCCGAGGGGCTGACCTCGCGGGCGAGGATACGGCGGAGCAGGCCGGGGTCCATGCCTGCGCCGTCGTCCTCGATGACGACGAGGGCCTCGGCGCCCGCGTCCTGTGCGGTGATCTGGATGTGGCACGTGCCCGAGGACGGGGCCTTGCCCTCCAGGCCGTGCTTGACGGCGTTCTCGACGAGCGGCTGAAGGCAGAGGAACGGCAGGGTCACCGGCAGCACCTCCGGCGCTATCTGGAGGGTGACGGCGAGGCGGTCACCGAAGCGTGCCCGCACCAACGCCAGGTAGTGGTCGATGGCGTGGAGTTCCTCGGCGAGGGTGGTGAAGTCGCCGTGCCGGCGGAACGAGTAGCGGGTGAAGTCGGCGAATTCGAGCAGCAGTTCGCGGGCGCGCTCGGGGTCGGTGCGGACGAACGAGGCGATCACCGCGAGCGAGTTGAAGATGAAGTGCGGGGAGATCTGGGCCCGCAGCGCCTTGATCTCGGCCTCGATGAGGCGGGTGCGGGACTGGTCGAGATCGGCCAGTTCCAGCTGGACCGAGACCCAGCGGGCGACCTCGCCGGCGGCCCGGACGAGCACCGCCGACTCACGCGGCGCGCAGGCCACGAGGGCGCCGTGCACCCGGTCGTCGACGGTGAGCGGGGCGACGACCGCCCAGCGCACCGAGCAGTCGAGTCTGTCGCAGGTGAGCCGGAAGGCCTCGCCGCGGCCGGTTTCCAGGGCGCCCGCGAGCCGTTCCATGATCTCGGTGCGGTGGTGGGAGCCGTCACCGTCCCAGACCAGGACCTGCCCCCGGTCGGTGAGGCAGAGGGCGTCCGTTCCCAGCAGGGAGCGGAGTTTGCGGGCGGACTTGCGGGCGGTCTCCTCCGTCAGGCCGGCCCGCAGCGGGGGCGCGGCGAGGGACGCCGTGTGCAGGGTCTCGAAGGTGGCGTGCTCGACGGGGGTGCCGAGGCCGGCGAGGCTCTTGGCCCGTGCGGTGCGCCGGCCGAGCCAGACCCCGAGGGCGAGCACCGGGAGCACGGCGACGCACAGGCCCGCCAGGAAGCCGCTCATGCCGTCACCTCGGTGCGCAGCTCCTCGGGCAGGTGGAACCGGGCCAGGACCGCCGCCGTGCCGGGCGGGACCCGGCCGGGGGTGGCCAGGGACACCAGGATCATGGTGAGGAAGCCCAGTGGCACCGACCACAGCGCGGGCCAGGCGAGCAGGGCGTGCAGGGCGGCGCCCTCGCCCGGGTAGCCCGCCATGGTCGCGGCGACGGCGAGCAGGGCGGAACCGCCTCCGACCAGCATCCCGGCGGCGGCTCCGGGCGGGGTCAGCCGCCGCCACCAGATGCCGAGGACGAGCAGCGGGCAGAACGAGGACGCCGAGACGGCGAAGGCGAGCCCGACTGCGTCGGCGACCGGCAGCCCGCCCACCAGGACGCTCGCCGCGAGGGGCACGGCCATGGCGAGGACCGTCCCGAGGCGGAAGTGCCGTACGCCCCGGGACGGCAGGACGTCCTGGGTGAGGACGCCGGCGACCGCCATGGTCAGGCCGGAGGCGGTGGAGAGGAACGCGGCGAAGGCGCCCCCGGCGACCAGCGCGCCCAGCAGGTCGCCCCCCACTCCCCCGATCATGCGATCGGGCAGCAGGAGGACGGCGGCGTCCGGGTCGCCGGTGAGGGTCAGTTCGGGGGCGTAGAGGCGGCCGAGGGCGCCGTAGACCGGGGGCAGGAGGTAGAACGCGCCGATCAGGCCGAGGACCGCGACGGTGGTGCGGCGGGCGGCGACGCCGTGCGGGCTGGTGTAGAAGCGGACCACGACGTGCGGCAGGCCCATGGTGCCGAGGAACGTGGCGAGGATCAGTCCGTACGTGGCGTACAGCGGGCGTTCCTCTCGGCTCTCGGCCTGCGACGGGGACAGGTCGCCGCCGCCGCGCTCGGCCTCGGGGACGGGGGCGCCCCGGGCGAAGGTGAGCCGGGTGCCACGCTCGATGTGGTGGCTTCCGGCGGTGAGGTCCAGGCGCGTGCCGGTGTGGGTACGGCCGTCGACGGTGCCGGTCACCGTGACGCTCAGGGGCCGGTCCAGCTTCAGGTCGACCGAGTCGTCGACGCGCACGACGCGCTGCTCGCGGAAGGTGGCCGGTTCGTCGAAGGCGTGCCGGGGTGCTCCGTCGCTCTGCCAGGCGAGGACCAGGAACAGGGCGGGGACGAGCAGGGCGGTGAGTTTCAGCCAGTACTGGAAGGCCTGGACGAAGGTGATGCTGCGCATGCCGCCGGCGGCGACGATGGCCGTGACGACGACGGCGACGATCACGCCGCCGAGCCAGTCGGGCGCCCCGCTCAGCACGGTCAGGGTCAGTCCGGCGCCCTGGAGCTGGGGCAGCAGGTACAGCCAGCCGACGCCGACGACGAAGGCGCCGGCGAGGCGCCGCACGGCCTGGGAGGCGAGGCGGGCCTCGGCGAAGTCGGGGAGGGTGTAGGCGCCGGAACGGCGCAGCGGGGCGGCGACGAAGAGGAGCAGGACCAGGTAGCCGGCGGTGTAGCCGACCGGGTACCAGAGCATGTCGGGGCCCTGGACGAGGACGAGGCCCGCTATGCCGAGGAAGGAGGCGGCGGAGAGGTATTCGCCGCTGATGGCGGCGGCGTTGAGGCGGGGGCCGACGGTGCGGGAGGCGACGTAGAAGTCGGAGGTGGTGCGGGAGATGCGCAGGCCGAAGGCGCCGACGAGGACGGTCGCGACGACGACGAGGGCGACGGCGGGGATGGCGTAGCTGGAGTTCATGGGTGGCCGGGGTTCATCGGTGGGGCTTCAGCGGTCTTCGACGAGGCGTACGAAGTCGCGTTCGTTGCGCTCGGCGCGGCGGACGTACCAGCGGGCCAGCAGCACCAGCGGGAGGTAGAGGCCGAAACCGAGGACGGCCCATTCCAGGCGGCGGGCGTCGGGCATCGCCGCGAAGAGCAGCGGGAGCGGGCCGACGAGCAGGCCGAGGACCGCGAACACGATGAGGGCGGCGCGCAGTTGGGTGCGCATCAGGGAGCGGACATAGGTGTGGCCGAGGGTGGTCTGCTCGTCGATCTCGGTGCGCGGACGGTAATGGCCGGAGGAGGCCTGGGGGTACCGTCCGCGCGAGCGAAGCCGGGCGTGGGGAGGAGTCCGCCGCGGCGGGCCGGTGACGACGACGCGGCGTTCGGTGTGGTCCTGGGGCACCGTCACGGCCTCCGCATGAGCAGGTCGCGCAGTTCGCGCGTGTGGCGCCGGCTGACCTGGAGTTCCTCTGAGCCGACGAGGACGCTGACGGTGCCCGCGTCGAGGCGGAGTTCTCCGATGTGGCGCAGGGCGACGAGGTGGCGGCGGTGGATGCGGACGAAGCCGCGGGTGCGCCAGCGCTCCTCCAGGGTGGACAGCGGGATGCGCACCAGGTGGCTGCCCTTGTCGGTGTGCAGGCGGGCGTAGTCGCCCTGGGCCTCGACGTGGGTGATGTCGTCGACGGCGACGAAGCGGGTCACGCCGCCGAGTTCGACGGGTATGTGGTCCGGGTCGGGTTCGTGCACGGGGATGCGGGGGGCGGCGCCGCACAGTTCGGCGGCCCGGCGGACGGCTTCGGCGAGGCGTTCCTTGCGGACCGGTTTGAGGAGGTAGTCGACGGCCTTGAGGTCGAAGGCCTGCACGGCGAAGTCCTCGTGGGCGGTGACGAACACGACCAGTGGCGGCCGGGCGAAGCCGGTGAGCAGCCTGGCGAGGTCGAGACCGTCGAGGCCGGGCATCTGGATGTCCAGGAAGACGACGTCGATGGCCTCGGGCCCGCCCGGGCCGGACTCCAGGGCGCGGTTCATGCGGCGCAGCGCCTCGGTCGCGTCGTCGGCGCCCTCGGCGCTGCCGATGCGGGGGTCGGCGTGCAGGAGGTAGAGCAGCTCCTCCAGCGAGGGGCGTTCGTCGTCGACAGCCAGGGCGCGCAGCATGAACCCGGAGTGTAGGGGTGATCCGAACGTCTGGACATGTGCCGGGGGGTGGACGTTCGCGCCGGACGCGGTGCCCGCGCCCGGCGGGGCGCCGGCCGGAGTGCCGGTGGATACAGTGCCCGCATGAACAGCAGGTCCACCCCGTTCGACGAACTCGACCGGAAGATCATCACCGCGTTGATGGCGAACGCGAGGACGTCGTTCGCCGAGATCGGCACGGCGATCGGGCTGTCGGCCACGGCGGTCAAGCGGCGGGTGGACCGGTTGCGCGAGACGGGCGTGATCACCGGATTCTCGGCGACGGTGAAGCCGTCGGCGCTGGGCTGGCGCACGGAGGCCTACGTCGAGGTGTACTGCGAGGGCGCCGCCCCGCCGCGGCGGCTGGCCGAGGTGGTGCGCGACTACCCGGAGATCGCCGCGGCGATGACCGTGACCGGCGGCGCGGACGCGTTGCTGCACGTGCGGGCGCGGGACGTGGAGCACTTCGAGGAGGTGCTGGAGCGGATCCGGCAGGAGCCGTTCATCCGGAAGACGATCAGCGTGATGGTGCTGTCCCATCTGCTGCCGGAGAGCCCGGAGGCGGGGGCGAGTCATCCGGCCCCGGAGGGGGTTCCCGGCGGCGCAGCAGACGTGCGCTGAGCAGCCTGAAGACGCAGCGTTCCTGCGCGAACGCGCAACCATTGTTCCTTGTCGGGCACCGCCGCCAGTTCCTACCGTTGTGTCAACCCCCAGTCACACACCGTGAGGAAGCGGAGGGACCCCTCTGTGCCCGACTCCCGTGTGCCGCGCCGGCGGCGCTACCTCGTCTGCGAACCCAGACACTTCGCCGTGCAGTACGCGATCAACCCGTGGATGCATCCCGACGAACCCGTCGACGTCATCCGCGCCCTGGACCAGTGGCAGGCGCTGGTCGACGCCTACCGTGCCCACGGCCATACCGTGGACAGTGTGAAACCCGTTCCCGGCCTGCCCGACATGGTGTTCGCGGCGAACGCGGCGGTCGTCGTCGACGGCCGCGTCTTCGGCTCGCTCTTCCACGCGCCCGAGCGCCGTCCCGAGTCCGTGCCGTACGAGGCGTGGTTCAAGACGGAGGGCTACGACGTCTACCACCCCGAGTCGGTGTGCGAGGGCGAGGGCGACCTGGTGCCGGCCGGCCGCTGGATCCTGGCCGGGACGGGCTTCCGGACGACCCGGGAGGCCCACAGCGAGGTGCAGGAGTACTTCGGGACGCCGGTGATCAGCCTGACGCTGGTGGATCCGTACTTCTACCACCTGGACACGGCGTTGTTCGTCCTCGACGAGGGGCACGACGGCAACATCGCCTACTACCCCGAGGCGTTCTCGCCGGGCAGCCGCGAGGTGCTGGCCCGGCTGTACCCGGACGCGGTGCTCGCCACCCGCGAGGACGCGATGGCGTTCGGGCTCAACTCCGTCTCCGACGGGCGCCACGTGTTCATCTCACCGGGGGCGACGGGCCTGGCCGGGCGACTGGCCGACCGCGGTTACGCCCCCGTCCCCGTCGACCTGTCCGAGTTCCACAAGGCCGGTGGCGGCATCAAGTGCTGCACCCAGGAGATCCGGGAGATCCGCTCATGACCGCACCCGTCCGCACCGAGGACTCGCCGGAGGCCCGGGGCACGCAGGAGACCCGTGGCTCGCAGGAGCTGATCCGCGCGGAGGAGCCGGTCCTCGCGCACAACTACCACCCGTTGCCGGTGGTCGTCGCGCGTGCCGAGGGCACCTGGGTGGAGGACGTGGAGGGGCGGCGCTACCTCGACATGCTGGCCGGCTACTCGGCCCTCAACTTCGGCCACCGGCACCCTGCGCTGATCGAGGCGGCCCATCGCCAGCTCGACCGGCTGACCCTCACCTCGCGCGCCTTCCACAACGACCGGCTCGCCGAATTCGCGGAGCGGCTGGCGGCGCTGACCGGCATGGACATGGTGCTGCCCATGAACACCGGCGCGGAGGCGGTGGAGAGCGGGGTGAAGGTGGCCCGCAAGTGGGCCTACGACGTCAAGGGCGTACCGGCCGACCGGGCGACGATCGTGGTCGCGGCGGACAACTTCCACGGGCGTACGACGACGATCGTCAGCTTCTCCACCGACGAGACGGCCCGGGCGGGCTTCGGGCCCTTCACCCCGGGTTTCCGGGTGGTGCCGTACAACGACCTGGCCGCGATGGAGGCGGCGGTCGACGAGACCACGGCGGCGGTGCTGATCGAGCCGATCCAGGGCGAGGCGGGGGTGATCATTCCCGACGACGGCTATCTCGCCGGTGTGCGGGAGCTGACCCGCCGCAAGGGCTGTCTGTTCATCGCGGACGAGATCCAGTCCGGGCTCGGCCGCACGGGCCGGACGCTGGCGGTCGAGCACGAGCCGGTGGTGCCGGACGTGCTGCTGCTGGGCAAGGCGCTGGGCGGTGGCATCGTGCCGGTGTCGGCGGTGGTCGGACGCCGGGAGGTGCTCGGGGTGCTGCACCCGGGTGAGCACGGCTCGACGTTCGGCGGCAATCCGCTGGCGGCTGCGGTCGGTACGGCGGTGGTGGAGCTGCTGGAGACGGGCGAGTTCCAGCGCCGCGCGGCCGAACTGGGCGTGATCCTGCGCGACGGTCTGACGGCTCTGGTCGGCAGGGGCGTCGTCGGCTTCCGCTCCCGCGGGCTGTGGGCGGGCGTCGACATCGACCCCGCACTCGGCACCGGCCGCGAGATCAGCGAACGCCTGATGCGACAGGGAGTCCTGGCGAAGGACACCCACGGCTCGACGATCCGCCTGGCCCCACCGCTCACCATCACGGGCGAGGAGCTGACGGGGGCACTCGGGGCTCTGGAGAAGGCGCTGGGGTAAGGGGGATTGAGGTCACCGGGGCGGGGGTGGAGGCCTGAGACGGGCCGCCCACCCCCTCTCCGCGAGGCGGCACAAGGCTGCACCCGTCCCTCCCCATGAGGCAGCGCAAGACTGCACCCGCCCCCCTCCACGATCCGGCCCAAGACTGCACCCGCCCCCCTCCACGATCCGGCCCAAGACTGCACCCGCCCCCCTCCACGAGGCAGCGCAAGGCTGCACCCGCTTCTCTCCACGAGGCGGCGCAAGCTGCGCGCGCGCCCCCTCCACGATCCGGCCCAGGGACGCGCCCGGCGTCGACCGGGCGGGTGCCGCACAGGCGTGCACACCGGCGGCCGGCCGCCTCGCGTCGACCGGCCGTTCAGCCGCGCGGACGGAACCGGGGCGGCGTGCTCGTCACCTGGCCGCCGCCGCCCTCCGCCCGGCGTCCGGAACACCCCCACCGCGTCCGGCCCCGGGGCCCCGACCGGCCCCGCACAAGCCGCCCCACGTCGCCGGAAGGGTGAAGATTGAGGCAAGAGGTGGTAGACCACTGTCAGCGACAGAGAGGTCGGCCGTGGGCGCAGACGAGGTGTACGGCGTTGCCCGGCAGCGGTTCGATGTGGCCGACGCGGCGCCCCTGTTGCTCGATCCACAGGGCGTGGTGACGGGCTGGACCGAGGATGCCCGGCGGCTGCTGGCGTACCCGGCTGCCGAGGCGGTCGGCAGGAAGCTGGCCGACCTGCTGGTCGCCGAGGACGCGCAGCGCGTACCGGACCTGGTCGAGCGGTGCCGCAGGAACGGCGGCTGGACGGGGCTGCTGACGGCCCGCCGCAGGGACGGGCAACCCTTGAAGGTCGCGGCCCGGATCGCCTCGGCCGAGGAGGCGCAGGGCGGCGCGCGCTGGCTGTTGCTCCTGTCGGAGCTGTCCGACGCCCCCGGCTGGGACATGAGCCGCACGGTGCTGGAGCAGATGGCGGCGGGCGCCCCCGTCGGTATCGCGATCGTGGACACGGACCTGCGCTTCGTGTGGTCGAACGCCGCCCTGGAGCAGTTCGGTGGCGGTCCGGCGGCGCGCCGGCTCGGGCTGCGCTTCGCCGACGTGCAGCCGGGCATGGACGCCCAGGCGGTCGAGGCGCAGATGCGTCACGTGCTGGAGACCGGCGAGCCGGTGGTCGGCTACGAGCATGTGGGCCACGTGCGCTCGGCCCCGCTGCGCGAGACGGCGCACATGCTGTCGTTCACCCGCCTCGAGGACGACCGGGGCCATCCGATCGGCGTGTACTACACGGTCGTGGACATGACCGAGCGGCACCGTGCGCGACAGCGGCTGGCGCTGCTCGACCGGGCGGGCGAGAACATCGGCCGCAGCCTCGACCTCACGCGCACCGCGCAGGAACTGGCGGACGTGGCCGTGCCGGGGCTGGCCGACTTCGTCACCGTGGACCTGCTGGAGTCGGTGCTGCGGGGCGGCGAGCCGGTGCCCGGGCCGCTCGCGGACTCGGAGGAACCGGTGGAGCTGCGCCGCGCCGGCTACCGCTCCGCGCAGGACGATCTCGTGGAGGCCGTCATCGAGATCGGCGAGGGGGTGGCCTTCCGGGCCGGAACGCCGCCCTTCCGCTGTCTGGCCACGGGACGGTCCTGGCGCGCGGAGCGTCTCGACCCGCTGACCCGGGACTGGACCACGAGGACCCCGAGCGGCCGCCGGGCCACGTTCCGGGAGCTGGGTCTGCACAGCGTGATGACCGTGCCGATACGCTCGCGCGGCATCACCCTGGGCATCACGACCTTCTACCGGCGCGACCACCGGGAGCACTTCGACGAGGAGGACCTGCGGCTGGCCGAGGACCTCGTCGCCCGCGCGGCCGTCTGTGTGGACAACGCCCGCCGCTACACCCGCGAGCGGGACGCCGCGCTCGTCCTGCAGCGCAGTCTGCTCCCCCACCGCCTGCCCGAGCAGGACGCCGTCGAGGTGGCCGCGTGTTACCGGCCGGCGGACGAGCTGACCGGTCTCGGCGGCGACTGGTACGACCTCATCCCGCTGTCCGGGGCGCGTGTGGCGCTGGTCGTGGGCGAGGTGCCGGGGCACGGCATCGACGCCGCCGCGGCCATGGGGCAGTTGCGGACCGCCGTGCGGACGCTGGCGGCTCTGGATCTGCCGCCCGCGGAGGTGCTGGCGCACCTCGACGATCTGGTGGCGCGTTCGGCGCGGGAGGAGGGCGCGGAGCCCGGGACGATGGGCTCCGCGGGCACGCCGGGCGTGGGGTCCGGTTGCCTGTACGCCGTCTACGACCCGGTCGACGGGGGGTGTGCGCTGGCCGCGGCGGGGCATCCCGCCCCGGCCGTGGTGCGGCCCGACGGCTCGGTCGTGTTCGTCGAACTGCCGCAGGGACCGCCACTCGGCGTGGGCGGCCCGCCCTTCGAGGCGGTCGAGCTGACCCTGGCGGAGGGCAGCACCATGGCGCTGCACACCGACGGGCTGCTGGCCCGGGGCGAGACCTGGGCCGTCGACGCGGGCCGGGAGCGACTGCGCCGGGCCCTGGAGCAGGCGGGCCCGCTCGAGTCGTACTGCCGGTCCGTGGTCGACGCGCTGGTCCCGGCCCGCCCGTACGACGACGTGGCCCTGCTGATGGCCCGGACGAAACGTCTCGGCAGCGGGCAGGTCGCGGCCTGGGACCTGCCGTCGGACCCGGCCGTGGTCGCCGACGCCCGCCGCACGGCCACCCGGCAGCTCGCGCACTGGGGTCTGGAGGAGCTGGCCTTCACCACCGAGCTGGTGGTGAGCGAGCTCGTCACCAACGCCATCCGATACGCCACCGGGTCCATCCGGCTCCGACTGATCAGGGAGCGTGCCCTGGTCTGCGAGGTCCTCGACGGCGGGGCCACCGCTCCCCACCTGCGCCATCCCCGGACGACGGACGAGGGCGGACGCGGGCTGCTGCTGGTCTCCCAGCTCACGCAGCGGTGGGGCACGCGGTTCGTTCCCGAGGGAAAGATCATCTGGGCCGAGCAGTCCCTGGCGGAACGTCCCGGGTGAAGACGCTTGAGGTTCGCCCATACCGTGCGAAACTGGTGTACCCCGGCGGCGGTGAGGCGACAGCCATGGCGGAGACGGCGATCGACTACGGTGCGGTTTTCAAGGCCCTGCCCGGCATGGTGGCGCTCCTGACACCCGAGCTCGTGTACGCGGACGTCAACGAGGAGTTCGCCCGCGTCTCCGGCCGCACGCGGGAGCAGCTGATCGGCAAGTACCTGTTCGACGTCTTCCCGGACAACCCGAACGACCCGGCCGCGACGGGCATGCGCAATCTGGAGGCCTCGCTGTACCGCGTCCTGGCCACCGGTGAGCGCGACACCATGGCCCTGCAGCGTTACGACGTCGAGGACCCGGAGCGGCCCGGCGAGTGGCACAAGCGCTACTGGAGCCCGGTGAACGCGCCACTGCTGGGCTCGGACGGCGCGGTCGTGCTGATCCTGCACCGGGTGGAGGAGGTCACGGAGCTGATCCGGGCCCGGGGCGGCTCTCCGGGGACCCAGGGCAGCCGGACCAGGGTGCTGGAGGCCGAGCTGTACACCCGTGCTCGTGAGCTGCAGGAGCTCAATGAACGGTTGCGCCGGGCGCACTCCCGGGAGCGGGAGGTGGCGCTGGCGCTGCAGGAGGCGATGCTTCCCGCGCCCCGCCAGGTCCGCAACCACCCGGCCGCCGTCCGGTACCGCCCGGCCGTGGGCGCGCTCAACGTGTGCGGGGACTGGTACGACCTGGTCGACCTGGTGGGCGGCGACCGGATCGGCGTGGCCGTGGGCGACGTGGTCGGGCACGGGCTGGCGGCCGCCGGGGTGATGGGCCAGTTGCGCAGTGCGCTCAGCGCGGCTTCCCGGGTCGCCGACGGGCCGGCCCAGGCCCTGGACGTGCTGGGGCGCTACGCCCATGTGATCGACGGAGCGGAGTCGGCGACCGCCGTGACGACCTTCATCGACTGCGACCGCCACGTCATCACGTACAGCAGCGCCGGCCATCCCCCGCCCGTGCTGGTCCACCCGGACGGCCGTACGGAGTTCCTCGACCAGGCCACGGACACGCCGCTGGACGCCCGCCCGGACCCGATCCCCAGGCCCCAGGCCGCCACCACGTTCTCGGCGGGTGCGACTCTCGTGCTGTACACCGACGGCCTGATCGAACGGCGCACCGAGGACATCGACACGGGCCTGGACCGGCTCGCCGAGGCGCTGGGCAAGCACCGGGACAAGGACCCGGAGACCCTCGCCGACACCGTTCTGCTGGAGTTGCTCCCGCCCGGCGGCGCCACCGACGACACCGCGCTGATCATCGTGCGGCTGTGACCTACATGCGCGTCTTGCCGTGGTCGAGCAGCCGGACGCGGTCGACGTTCTGCCGGTCCTCGGCGTCCGCGCTGGGCTCACCGGCGAACCACGCGTCGAGGATCTCCGTCAGCAGCGGCTGCGACGTCAGCCGCAGGCTGAGCGCGAGCACGTTGGCGTCGTTCCAGCGGCGCGCCCCGTCGGCCGTGTAGGCGTCCGTGCACAGAGCCGCCCGTACGCCGGGCACCTTGTTCGCCGCGATCGAGGCGCCCGTGCCGGTCCAGCAGCACACCACCGCCTGGTCGGCCCTGCCATCGGCGACCTCGCGTGCCGCCGCCTCGGAGCACACCGCCCACTGCGGGTCGTCCCCCGGGCGCAGAGCGCCGTGCGGGCGCACCTCATGACCCCGCTCGCGCAGGGCGGCCACGAGGGAGCGGGCGACGGGTTCGTCCATGTCCGAGGAAACAGCGATCCGCATGCCTGGCAGGTTACTCGCCGGGGCCACCGGCCCACAGCGGCCCTCTCGCCCGCAAGAGCCACCGGCAGGTCACGCACCCCCGCTATCGCGCCACCCCACCCGTTCGGCTTGCCCGTCACCCGGGTGGCGCAGCACGCTGGTCCCGCGACCCTCCCCAGCCGCAGGAGCACCACCGGACACCCGGCACCTGACTGACCATCAGTCAATTGGCGAAGGATCTGTGCCCGCCGCCCGCACGAGGTGCCCGGCGACCGCGCCTACACCTACACTGGCACCCCACGACATGCCGGTTGACCTGCTGGAACGCGGCGGTTGAGACCACCGCGAGAGTCGAGGAGCGCCCGCTTTGTTCTACTACCTGCTGAAATACGTTCTGCTGGGCCCGCTGCTGCGACTGGTCTTCCGGCCTCGGATAGAGGGCCTGGAGCACGTTCCCGCGGAGGGCGCCGCCATCATCGCCGGCAACCACCTGTCGTTCTCGGACCACTTCCTGATGCCCGCCATCCTCAAACGGCGCATCACCTTCCTCGCGAAGGCCGAGTACTTCACGGGCCCGGGCGTCAAGGGCAGGCTGACCGCCTTCTTCTTCCGCAGCGCGGGGCAGATCCCGGTCGACCGCTCCGGCAAGGACGCGGGCCAGGCCGCGATCCGCGAGGGCCTCGGGGTGCTGAGCAAGGACGAGCTGCTCGGCATCTACCCGGAGGGCACCCGCTCGCACGACGGCCGGCTCTACAAGGGCAAGGTCGGGGTGGCGGTGATGGCGCTCAAGGCCGGCGTCCCGGTGATTCCCTGCGCGATGATCGGCACCTTCGAGGCGCAGCCGCCCGGCAAGCTCATCCCCCACATCCACCCCGTGGTGATCCGCTTCGGTGAGCCCCTCGACTTCTCCCGCTACGAGGGCATGGAGAACGAGAAGGCCGTCCTGCGCGCCATCACCGACGAGATCATGTACGCGATCCTCTCCCTGTCCGAGCAGGAGTACGTCGACCGGTACGCGGCCGTGGTGAAGGCCGAGGAGGCAGCCGCAACGAAGGAGCGGAAGTTCCGGCGCATGCCCCTCAGTTGAGCTCTGCTGTCGGCAGAAGCCCGTTCCTCGGCCGGCCCTCGGCGCTCTACGGTCGCGGCATGAGACGTGCTGTGGTGATCGGGGCGGGCGGGCAGGTCGGTCGTCCGGCGGTGGAGGCGCTGGCGAGGGACGGCTGGGAGGTGACGGCCGCCTCGCGCGGTGGCGGCCGGCACGAGAACTGGCCCGGCGGGGTGCGGACGCGGCGGCTGGACCGCGAGGACGACGCGGCGCTCGGCGCACTCATCGGCGACGGCTGTGACCTCCTCGTCGACATGGTCGCCTACGGGGCCCCGCACGCACGGCAGCTGACCGCCCTGGCCGACCGGATCGGCTCGGCCGTGGTCGTGTCTTCCGTGTCGGTGTACGAGGACGGCAAGGGCCGCGGCTTCGACACCATGGGCGAGCCGGACGGGCTCCCGCAGTACCCCGTGCCGATCGCGGAGGACCAGGTCACGGTTCCGCCCGGGGACGCCACGTACAGCACGCGCAAGGTGGCTCTGGAGTGTGAACTGCTCGCGGCCGGCCACCGGTTGCCCACCACCGTGCTGCGTCCGGGGGCGATCCACGGATCGTACAGCCCGCTCCCCCGCGAGTTGTACTTCGTCAAGCGGAACCTCGACGGCCGGCGCGGGCGGATGCTCGCTTTCCGTGGCGAGAGCGTGTTCCACACCTCGGCCGCGCGCAACATCGCCGAACTGATCCGGCTGGCGGCGGCCTCGCCGGGTTCACGGGTGCTCAACGCCTGCGATCCGCTGCCACCGACCGTGTCGGAGATCGGGTCTGCGGTGGACGCGATCATGGGGGCGGAGACGAAGACCGTCCTGCTGGACGGGTCGGCGCAGGGGTCCGCGGGCAGCTCGCCCTGGTCGGTGGAGTCGCCGGTGGTGTGCGACATGTCGGCCGCGGAACGGGAGCTGGGGTACCGGCCGGTCGTGTCCTACCCGGAGAGCCTGCCGGAGACGGTCGAGTGGCTCGTCCACCGGCTGTCCGGCCAGGACTGGCGCGAGGCGTTCCCCACCCTCGCCCGCGCCTACCCGGACCTCTTCGACTACGCGGCGGAGGACGCCTGGTTCGCGGCCCGGCCGGCATGAGGGAGGGGCGGCCGGTGTCCCGGCCGCCCCTCACCACCGAACGCAGTCGGTCACGACTACGGCTTCGGCGTGGCGTGCGGCGCGCAGGTCACGTCGGCGCCGTCCAGCTTGCCGGTGAGCAGGTAGCTGTCCACGCGGGGGTTGATGCACGGGTTGACCAGGCTGGTGACGCCGTGGGAGCCCGCGTCCTTCTCCGTGATCAGGCGGGAGCCCTTGAACCGCTTGTGCAGCTCCACGGCGCCCTCGTACGGGGTGGCCGCGTCCCGCTCGGACTGGACGATGAGCACGCCGGGCAGGCCCTTGCCGGTCTTGACGTCGACCGGCGTCTGCTGCTTGGCGGGCCAGGTCGCACACGGCAGGTTCATCCAGGCGTTGGCCCAGGTCATGAAGGGGTGGTCCTTGTGGAGCCGCGTGTTGTCGCGGTCCCACTTGCGCCAGCTGGTGGGCCACTTGGCGTCGGCGCACTCCACGGCCGTGTAGACGGCGTTGCCGTTCTCCGAGGACGCGTTGCCCGCCGTGTCGGACAGGTCGGGGGCGGCGGCGTCGACGAGCGCCTGGGTGTCGCCGGCGACGTACTTGCTGAAGACCGAGGCGGTCGACGCCCAGGCGGAGTCGTAGTACGGGGCGCTCTGGAAGAAGGAGATGAGCTCGGCCGGGCCGACGACCCCGCCGATGGGGTTCTTCTTCGCGGTGGCGCGCAGCTCCAGCCACTTCGCCTGGACGGCGGCGCGAGTGGTGCCGAGGTGGTAGGTCGCGTCGTTCGCGGCGACCCAGTCCTGCCAGTCCTTCCAGCGGCCCTCGAAGGCGACATCCTGGTCCAGGTTGGCCTGGTACCAGATCTTGTCGCGGGAGGGGTTGACGACGCTGTCGACGACCATGCGGCGCACGTGGCCCGGGAAGAGCGTGCCGTAGACGGCGCCCAGGTAGGTGCCGTAGGAGACGCCGAGGAAGTTGAGCTTCTTCTCGCCGAGGGCGGCGCGGATGACGTCGAGGTCGCGCGCGGTGTTCGGCGTGGTCATGTGCGGCAGCATCGCGCCGCTGCGCTCCTGGCAGCCCTCGGCGTACTCGCGGGCCAGCTTGCGCTGGGCGAGCTTGTCGGCCTCGGAGTCGGGCACCGGGTCGGCCTTGGGCGCCTTGACGAACTCCTGCGGGTCGACGCAGGAGATGGGCGCGGACTTGCCCACGCCGCGCGGGTCGAAGCCCACGAAGTCATAGGCCTTGGCCGCGTTGGCCCAGACGGCGTTCTTGTTGGTGACCCGGGTCGGGAAGCGCAGCCCGGAGCCGCCGGGGCCGCCGGGGTTGTAGACGAGCGCGCCCTGTCGCTCGGCCTTGGTGCCCGTGTTGCCGATGCGGTCGACGGCGAGCTTGATCTGCTTGCCGTAGGGCTTGGCGTAGTCGAGCGGCACGGTGACGTACCCGCACTGGATCGGCTTGGCCAGGTTCCAGTCGGCGGGGCAGTCCTGCCAGTCGATGCCGGCCTTCGCGGCCCGGGCGGCGGCGATCGCGGCGCCGCGGGCCTCGCGGTCCTGGCCGTAACCGCTGCCCGCGCTCGCGTTCGCGGTGGGCGCCGCGACGGCGCCGGCTATCAGCGTGGCCGTGACGAGCGCGCCGGCCGAACCGAGCGCCGCCACCCGCTTCTTCGGTCTAGAACCCCTCAAGGGGGACCTCCCCGTACCTCGTTGCGATCAGTACGGAGGATCCTTCCTGTTGTGCGGTCCCTGACAACAGGGTCGGACGCCCTTCTTTGCCAATCCGATAAACGGAGAGGCCGTTCTGCTCTACGGACGCCTACGCCCGCGGGAGCGACGCGAACGCCTCGTCGAGCACTCGCCGCAGCCTGAGGGCGTCCGGCGCCACCGCGGTCACCAGCGCGGCGGGTCCGGCGAGCGGTACGACCGAGGCCCCCTCCCCCAGCACCGTCGCAGCCACCGGCTCGACGGCGAACTCCGGCCAAACGACGACCAGTTGCCCGACGGCCCGATGCCCCGCCAGGACGGCGGGCCCGTCCCAGCCGCCCGGCGCGCCGGGCCCGCAGGCCAGTTCCTGGTCGAGCACGGCCTGCCCGGCGATCCGCACGGTCAGACGGCTCGTGAGGCGCCCCGGTTCCTCACCGACGCGTCCGAGCACCTGCTCCTCGCGCAGCACGAGCCGGGCGGTGGGCGCGAGCTCGACGCGGGTGGTGACGTACAGGTCGCTGCCCTGAGCGGAGATCAACTGCTCCGGCAGCCAGTGCAGTTCGCCGTGATCGGCGACATCGAGCCGGACGTCGTAGCGGGCCTCGCCCTTCGCCTGCCCGGGCAGCGCGATGGTGGCGGCGGCCGACCCGACGGACAGCCGCGCCCCCTCCTCCACCCGCCCCTCCACGGTGAAGTGGTCACCGCCGAGCGGCCCGCTCATCGCGCCGACCAGCATGACCCGAGCCTCAGAGCCGGTGGCCCGGGTGCGCCGCAGCGCCAGGGGCCCGTCACTCTCCAGCACGGGCAGCGAGGTCCCGCCGCGCCCGTCGTCCCGTGCGACGATCCGCGCGAGGGACCGCACCCCGGCACCGGTACGCACGTTCACGCGGTCCACGCGGCGAGCTGCGCACGCACCCACACGGCGACGTCCGCCACCCCGGCCTCGCTCCGCAACGACTGGAAGACGACCGGCAGTTCGGCGCGCTGCGCCTTGGCGTCGGCGGCCATCCGGGCGAGGTCGGAGCCGACGTACGGGGCGAGGTCGGTCTTGTTGACGACGAGCAGATCGGCGGTGGTCACGCCCGGTCCGCCCTTGCGCGGGATGTCGTCGCCCCCGGCGACATCGATCACGAAGATCTGCGCGTCGACGAGCCCCTTGGAGAAGGTCGCGGTGAGGTTGTCCCCGCCGGACTCCACGAGCACCAGATCCAGCGGCCCGACCGCGTCCTCCAGGTCCTCCACCGCTTCCAGGTTGGCGGAGATGTCGTCGCGGATCGCGGTGTGCGGGCAGGCGCCCGTCTCCACGGCGGTGATCCGCTCGGGCGGCAGCACGGCCTCGCGCAGCAGGAACTCGGCGTCCTCGCGCGTGTAGATGTCGTTGGTGACGACGGCGAGCGCCAGCTCGTCCCTGAGCGCCCGGCAGAGCGCGGCAACGGTGGCGGTCTTCCCGGATCCGACGGGGCCGCCGAGTCCGATGCGGAGCGCCCTGCGGGTGCCGTCGGGACGGTGGGCGTCCGCGCTGAGGGCGGTGGGGAGGTCGTGGGCGTGATCGAGGTGCATGTGCGGCTCCTGGTGGGACGGGCCCGGGTTCGCGGGCGATGCGGGATGGCGGGCGCCGCCGTCGGGGTGCGGGTGAGTGGGTGCTGGTCGCGCTCACGCGGCGGAGCCGCACATCGAACACAGCCCCCGGTCTGCGCGGCGCTTCTAGGGGGCGGCTACGAGGCGAACAGGCGTACCGGCCATGCCGCATGCACCTCCGCCCCGATCTCCAGCAGCGGTGCCGACCCCGCGGGCAGGGCGTCGACCCCGTCGTCGACCACCTTCCGGGCCGCCTCCACCGCCCGGTCCGCGACCCGGTCCACCTCCGGGGCCAGCCGGGCCAGCACCCGCGTCGCGTCGAAGGGGTCCAGACTCAGCAACCGCACGGTCGCCGACGCGGGCCCGCTCACGCTCTCGTACGCCGCGCAGTACGCCGCGTCCACCGGCCCCAGTCCCGCCGCCCGCGCCGCCAGCCCCAGCACCACCGGCTGATGCGCCCCCTTGGGGAACTCCCTGCCGAGCGCGTCCAGTTCGGCGGACGGCCAGGTCGCCCGCGCGGCCCGCAGCAGTTGCCGTCCCAGCTTCCGCGCGGCGACCCGCAACGCGGGCGACGGCGTGCGCGCCTCCGCGGCACGGTCCAGCGCGACGGGGTCGATCCCGAGCGCCGCGGCCGCGGACAGTCCCGCCGCCACCAGCCCCGCCGTGTGCAACCGGCCCCGGCAGAACTCCCCCAGGCTCGCCGCCCCACTGATCCGCCCGGCCTTGACCGCCGCCTCGGCACCACCGGAGTGCGCATGCCCCCCGGCGGGAAATCGCCCGTCGGCCAGGACGAGAAGCGCTGCACGTGACATCAGACCATCCTCAGAACAGGAAGTACCGCTGCGCCATGGGCAGTTCGGCCGCCGGTGCAGCCTCGACCAGCTCCCCGTCGATGTGCACGGCGAAGCTGTCGGGATCGACCCGCACCTCGGGCCGCGCGTCGTTCTCCCGCATGTCGGCCTTGGTGACCCCGCGCGTCGACTCGATCGCCGCGAACCGCTTCCCGAGCCCCAGCCGCTCCGGCAGTCCGGCCTCGACGGCCAGGGGCGCGACGAAGTTGAGGGAGTTGGAGGCCGGTGCTCGCCCGATCGCCCCGTACATCGGCCGCGGCAGGATCGGCTGCGGGGTGGGGATCGAGGCGTTCGCGTCGCCCATCTGCGCGTACGCGATCTGCCCGCCCTTGATGACGAGCTGCGGCTTGACGCCGAAGAACGCCGGCTCCCACAGCACCAGGTCGGCCAGCTTGCCGCTCTCCACCGATCCGACCTCCCGGGCCAGACCCTGTGCGAGCGCGGGGTTGATCGTGTACTTGGCGACATAGCGACGGACGCGACGGTTGTCGGCTCGTCCGTCGCCGGGCAGCGCGCCCCGCCGTCGCTTCATCACGTGCGCGGTCTGCCAGGTCCGCATGACGACCTCGCCGACGCGCCCCATCGCCTGGGAGTCGGAGGAGATGATCGAGATCGCGCCCAGGTCGTGCAGCACGTCCTCAGCCCCGATCGTGGACGGTCGGATCCGGGACTCGGCGAAGGCCAGGTCCTCCGGCACCGCGGGGTTGAGGTGGTGGCACACCATCAGCATGTCGAGGTGTTCCTCGGCGGTGTTGACGGTGAACGGCCGGGTCGGGTTCGTGGAGCTGGGCAGCACGTACGACTCGGAGACCACGGTCATGATGTCCGGCGCGTGCCCGCCGCCCGCACCCTCGGTGTGGTACGCGTGGATGCCCCGCCCGGCGATCGCGGCCAGGGTGTCGCCCACGAACCCGGCCTCGTTGAGCGTGTCCGTGTGGATGGCGACCTGGATGCCGGTCCGTTCTGCGACGGTCAGCGAGGCGTCGATGACGGCCGGGGTGGAGCCCCAGTCCTCGTGCAGCTTCAGGCCGAGGGCGCCGCCCCGGATCTGCGACAGCATCGCCTCGTGGGAGACGGTGTTGCCCTTGCCGAGGAGGCCGATGTTGAGCGGATGGGCCTCCATGGCCTCCAGCATCCGCGCCAGATGCCAGGGTCCGGGTGTCACGGTGGTGGCCTTGGAGCCCTCGGCCGGGCCGGTGCCGCCGCCGACCAGGGTCGTGATGCCGGAGGACAGCGCCTCGTCGGCGATCTGCGGGCAGATGAAGTGCACGTGCGCGTCGATCGCGCCGGCCGTGAGGATCCGCCCGTTGCCCGCGATGATCTCGGTCTCCGGGCCGATGACCAGCTCCGGGTCCACGCCGTCCATGGTGTCGGGGTTGCCGGCCTTGCCGATGCCGGTGATCCGGCCGTCGCGGATGCCGACGTCGGCCTTGACGATCCCCCAGTGGTCGATGATCACCGCGCCGGTGATCACCGTGTCCGGGGTGCCCTCCGCGCGCGTGGCCCGCGCCTGGCCCATGGACTCGCGGATGACCTTGCCGCCGCCGAACACGGCCTCGTCACCGGCGAGTCCGGGGCCGCCGGAACGGTCCTCCTCGATCTCGACCAGCAGGTCGGTGTCGGCGAGGCGGATCCGGTCGCCGGTCGTCGGGCCGAACAGGTCGGCGTACGCGGCACGCGAGATCTCAGGCATCGAGGGCACCTCCGGTCTCCCCGCGCAGACCGGGCACCACACGGGCTCCGGCCAGCGGAACGAGTTCGACGTCGACGGGGATCCCGGGCTCGAAGCGCACGGCCGTGCCGGCCGCGACGTTCAGCCGCTTGCCACGTGCGGCGGCGCGGTCGAACTCCAGGCCGGGATTGGCCTCGGCGAAGTGGTAGTGGGAGCCGACCTGTACGGGCCGGTCGGCGGCATTGAGGACGGTGAGGCGGGTGACCTCGCGCCCCTCGTTGTAGGCAATCGGGTCCTCGGCGAACAGGATCTCTCCGGGAATCACGGCGGTCTCCCCGTCAGACGATCGGCTCGTGGACGGTGACGAGCTTGGTGCCGTCCGGGAAGGTGGCCTCGACCTGGACGTCGTGGATCATCTCGGGGATGCCCTCCATGACGTCGTCCCTGGTCAGGAGTTTACGTCCGGAGGACATGAGCTCCGCTACGGTCCGGCCGTCCCGCGCGCCTTCGAGGATGTGCGAGGTGATGAGCGCGACCGCCTCGGGGTGGTTGAGCTTCAGACCACGGGCCCGGCGCTTCTCGGCGACGTCCGCCGCCACGTGGATCAGCAGTCGTTCTTGCTCGTGCGGGGTCAGCTGCACGTCCCACCTCACAGTCGTCGCTCCGGGCCGTGCGGGGCCCGGTTGCCGCGGCCACGGGGCAAAGTGCCAGGTGGCGTGGAGCGGCAGGCTAGTCGGACCGCGTTTCGGGCACGTTAATCCAGTCGTGATCCACCGGTCGGCGTGTCCCCGTCCCGCATGCCGATCAGCGCCCGCAGACCGTCCCGGAGGGCCTCGACCGGCGCCGGCCCGAAGAGGGACTGCTGGGCGATGAACCCGAGCACCGCGGCATCATCGTGCGGGCCACGTGGTCCGGCGCCACGTCCGCCCGGCATCATCCCGGCCTCCTGGTAGTCCTCGACGATCCTCCCCAGGCCGCGCGGACCGAGCCGTAGCCGTCCGCGAGCAGGAGTGCCGGCTCCTCGTTGCGCAGGGTCTCCGTCCACACCTGGACGACGAGCCGCGGGAAGGCGGGCCGGCCGTCGACGACCAGGGACTCACGGGCGGCGAGCGTCCTGCCGAGAACGGAGGCGATGAGTTCGTCGGACCTGCGCGTGATGCGGAAGGTCGTGGACAAGGTCACCGAGGTCTTCCGTCTGCACGGGCACGGGCCTAGTGGCCGGCCCTCCAGTGCTCCGCCGCGATGCCCCTGCCCGAGCCGATCCGCGGTCAGGCGAGCGATCTGGCCATCCAGGCGGATGAGTTGGCCCGCGTCCGGAGCCGGATGGAGGAGATGCTCGCCCTGAACACGGGCCGCACCCGGGAGCAGGTGAGCGCGGACATCGAGCGGGACAAGTCCTCACCGCGCAGGAGGCGGCGGAGTACGGCCTGGTGGACGGGATCATCCCCGGCCGCAAGGCCACCCTCGCCCCGCCGACCGGGCAGTGAGGCCCCGGTGCTCCCGCCCGAACTGCCGTCGCTTCCCGCCCTGACCCGCGCCGAGGCGGAACTGATCGACCGTTACCTCGACGTCGTCGACCTGCTCGGCCGCATCAACCCGGCCCGCGACGGCGACACCTACCGCGGGCTGCGCGCCGCCCAGGCCCTCGTCGGCAAGGTGACCGCGCTGCGTGATGCTCTGGCCCTGATGCACCAGCGGGGCGAGACGGAACTGCACGCCGACACCCTGGTCCGGGCGCTGCGCGTGCTGGACGGTGAGCGGCGCACGGCCCGGCTCACCCTGCCCCCGGAGTCCGTCAGTTGACGCGAAGCCGTCGGTCCGGATGCCCGACGACGGCGGAGCGTTCGGAGCTGAGTTGAAACGGACCAAAAGACGTACCCCTGTTCGGAGTAGGCGGAGGACCGATTTTCGGGCCCTCCCGGTTGCGCAACACGCGTAGCCCGGGGACGGACTGGGGTATTCCGCCGCTGGTCCGACGGTCCGCGAACCCGTGGACAGTGGCGCGAACGCACACGTGTCCACCCGAACGGGTGAGTGGTGAGTAACAACACAAATCCCCGGTTCCGTTGGGAAATCCGGACAGGCATGCGCCAAGATCCCTGTCTGACGACAAGCCCCCGCCGCTGTGGCGGGGCGATCCGGGCGGACGCCGAGTCCTGCCGCCGCCCGGATGACCGGTCGACAGGAGTGGATCGGCAGGAGTGGAGGACCCAAGCACGACGGGTCGCCGGAACGGTCACGCCATGACCGGACCCGAGCAGCCCTTGGGGTGAAGCCGCGTCAGCGGCCGGGCAACTTTGTCAGCCCGAATCCGACAGGTCATCCTTCACAGGCGGCTGACGAAGGGTTGCGCATGACTGCGCTCAATCGTGTCCCGTCGCTCATGGCCCGAGCCGGTACGGCCTCGGCGCTCACCATCGCCGCGGTGGGCGGCTCGATCGTGGCGCCCGGCTTCACCTCCGAGGCCGCGGCAGCCACACCGGCGACCAAGGCACTCCAGATCGCGGCATCCAAGAAGGGTTCGCCCTACAAGTACGGGGCGATAGGGCCGCACCGGTTCGACTGCTCCGGGCTCACGCTCTACTCGTTCAAGAAGGCCGGCAAGAAGCTCCCCCGCACGGCTGCCCAGCAGTACAACAAGACGCGCCACATCTCCGCCAAGAACCGCAAGGCGGGAGACCTGGTGTTCTTCCACTCGGGCAGCAACGTGTACCACGTCGGTATCTACGCGGGTAAGAACAAGCTCTGGCACTCCCCGAAGAGCGGGGACGTGGTGCGACTGCAGAAGATCTGGACCAAGAGCGTCTGGTACGGGCGCGTGAAGTGATCCGCCCGGCGTGCGGCGGCGTCCTTGACGCGCCGCCGCACGCCGGAGCGTGACACGGCCGTAAGTGGATACCCGTGACGTCATGGCCGAGCACCGTCCCTGCACCGCGCGCAACGAGACTCCGCTGCAACGCGCCGACCGCAACTTCGTCGAGCTGCTCCAGGAACTCCGCGTCACCCAGACGGGTGTGCAGATCCTCTTCGCCTTCCTGCTGTCGCTGGCCTTCACCTCGCGCTTCGGGGACCTGGACACGGTTCAGCGCGTCACCTACGTCATCACGCTGCTGCTGGCGGTCCTGGCCGCCGCGCTCTTCACCGCGCCGGCCGCGCTGCACCGCTCCCTCTTCCAGCAGGGCGCCAAGCCCCGCATAGTGCAGGTCTCCTCGCGTCTGGCCACGACCGGTCTGAGCGTGCTGGTGTTCGCGTTCAGCGGTTCGGTGCTGCTGGTGGTCGACGTGACCACGGGCCGGGCCGGTGGCATCGCCGCGGGCGTCGCGACCTTCCTGGTCTGCGTCGGGCTGTGGGGGATACTCCCCCGGCTGGTGCGACGGGCGGGGCTGCACGTGGAACGGGACGGAGCCGGGGAGACCACCGAGGAGGAGCCGGAGGGGGCCGAGATCCGGATCCCGGCACCGCTGCGGCGCACCGTCCGGCAGCCGTCAGAGCTGCGAGGGGCGGCAGCGCACCGGGAGGCGTCGGCGCGGCACCGGTGAGGGCCGCGGGCTCGGGCGGGTCGCACAGCGCGCAGCGGGCCGCGTAGAGCCGCGAGGGTGGCCCGGATGTGGGTCGCGCGGGCCGGGGTGCGTCGAGGCACCCGGTGGGGAGGGCCTTCAGGTCCTGCTGTGACCGGCTACGCCTCCTGCTGGCCCGCCGTCGTCACCGGGCGGACCGGGACGGCCCACGGGAGTTCGATCGAGATGGTCTTGCCGCCTTCGCGGGTGGGGCGGATACGGAGTCTGCCACCGCACTCGGCGGTCAGCCAGCGGATGATGACCAGGCCGCGGCCGTTGTCCTGCTGGACGGCTGCGGGCAGGCGTCTGGGGAAGCGCGGGTGACTGTCCGTGACACCGATGCGCAGCCGTTCGTCGCGATCCAGCTCGACCTCCACGGTGAAGGTGGGCGACTGACCGAAGGTGTGCTGGACGGCGTTGGTGGCGAGTTCCGAGATGATGAGCCGGACGGTGTCGGACACCTCCGTGTCCGTCGGCAGGCCCCACTCCGCCAGCGTGTTCACCACATAGGCACGCGCTGCGGAGACCGAGGCGGGATCGCTCGGCAGAGTGACGGATGCTTCCAGATGGTCTGCCATGGCGACGTCGTCCCTTTCCCACGGGACCGTAGCCCGACACGGAGCGGATGGTTCGAGTACGGTCCCGGACTGGTGCTTCGTCGTCAGACTGCCACCGAAACACCCGTGAAGGTCGGCGATCCACCAAGATATGCATATATCTGTCGCTCAAAGCGGTGAACTCTGCGACACGAAACCGTATTTGGGTGGCTCCGAAGGAGTAAGGAGGAGCCCATGCAGCACGGTCCCGCGGTGCGCCGCCGCAAACTGGGCGCCGAACTGCGCGCGCTGCGCTCCTCGGCGGGGCTCACGAGCGGTGAGGCGGCCCGGCTGGTGGGCTGGCACCAGTCCAAGGTCAGCCGGATCGAGACGGGCACGAGCGGGGTGAAACCGGCCGATGTGCGGTTACTTCTGGATGTCTACGGTGTGACGGACGCCCAACTGCGCGAACTCCTCATGGCGTTGGCGGGCGCCGAGGACAGCGGTGGCCGGCATCACTGGTGGCACGCCTACCGCGGGGTGCTGCCGCCGACCTACCGGGACTTCATCAGCCTGGAGTCCCAGGCCGGCGTGATGCGCACGCTGGAGACCACCGTCGTCCCGGGCCTGCTCCAGACGCCCGAGTACGCGCGTGCGGTGACGCGGGCCGCGGTGGAGGGGCTCCCGGAGGACCGGCTCGACACGCTGGTCGAGGTGCGGCTGGCCCGGCAGGACGTGCTGCGCGCCGATCCCCCGCTGAGACTGAGCGCCGTGCTGGACGAGGCGGTGCTGCGGCGGGAAGTGGGCGGGCCCGGGGTCATGGCCCGCCAGCTTGAACGACTGGTCGAGGCGGCCCGGCTGCCCCAAGTGCGCCTGCAGGTGCTGCCGTTCGCCGCCGGAGCGCACATAGGTGTCACCGGCCCTTTCGTTATCTTCTCATTTTCGAGTACTTCTGATCTGGATGTGGTCGTTCTCGACCACTTGACGAGTAGCCTCTACCTCGAGCGGAAAGAAGACCTCCAGGCCTACACGGAGGCCTTCAACGCCCTTCAGATCCACGCCCTTTCGCCCGAGGACTCGTTGGATTTCATCGCCGGGACAGCCGCCGGCGCGTAAGGAGGCACCATGCGTGCACTGCCTCGTCACGTCCCCTCAAGCATCGAACTGCACGGTGTGCGGTGGTTGCGCAGCAGCTACAGCACCGGCGCGAACAACTGCGTCGAGACCGCGTGTCCTGATGGCCCGCCCTGGGCCGGACTGCTCGCCGTGCGCGACTCCAAGGACCCGGCCGGACCCGCGCTGCTCTTCTCTGCGGAGAGCTGGGCGGCCTTCGCGGCCGGAGTGGACCGTATGTAGGCGCGCTTGCAAACGCGTTCGATCAGCCCGGCATCGTGCGACGCACGGCCCTGTCACGCCGACTCATGGCCGCGTCTCGCCGATCAGCCGTACAGCGCGTTCGATCTGCTGACCGGTCAGGTCCGCGCGGGCGGTCAGCCTGAGCCGTGAGATGCCGTCCGGCACGGAAGGGGGCCGGAAGCACCCCACGGCCAGGCCCGCCGCGCGGCACTGTGCCGCCCAGCGCACGGCGTCCTCGGGAGAGGCCGCCCGCACCGAGACCACCGCGGCGTCCGGACGGACCGCTTCCAGACCCGCGGCGGTCAGGCGTGCGTGCAGTTCGCCCGCCACCGCGCGGGCCCGTGCCGCCCGCTGCGGCTCGCGGCGCAGCAGCCGCAGGGCCGCCAGGGCCGCCCCCGCCGCCGCGGGGGCGAGTCCGGTGTCGAAGATGAACGTCCGGGCCGCGTTGACCAGATGGTCGACGACCCGCGCGGGGCCGAGGACGGCTCCGCCCTGGCTGCCGAGCGACTTGGAGAGGGTGACCGTCGCGACGACGTCGCCTGCGCCCGCGAGGCCCCTCGCGTGCGGAGCGCCGCGGCCGCCGTCGCCGAGAACGCCCAGTCCGTGGGCGTCGTCGACGACCAGCCCTGCACCGTGCTCCCGGCAGGCCTCGGCCAGCGCGGTGAGGGGGGCCGCGTCGCCGTCGACCGAGAAGACCGTGTCGGACACGGCGATCGCCGTGCCCTCGTGGGTCGCCAGCGCTTTGCGCACGGCGTCCGGCTCGGCGTGCGCCACCACCTGGGTGGTGCCGCGGGCCAGCCGGCAGCCGTCGATGAGCGAGGCGTGGTTGCCCGCGTCGGAGACGATCAGGGAGCCGTGCGGAGCCAGCGCGGTGACCGCGGCGAGGTTGGCGGCGTAGCCGGAGGAGAAGACGAGGGCCGCCTCGAAACCGCAGAAATCGGCCAGTTCCCGCTCGAGTTCGGCGTGCAGTTCGGTGGTGCCGGTGACGAGCCGGGAGCCCGTCGAGCCGCCGCCCCAGTCCCGCGCGGCCCGGGCGGCGCCCTCGGTGACCTCGGGGTGTCGGGCCAGCCCGAGGTAGTCGTTGCTCGCCAGGTCGAGGAGCGGCGAATCGGCCGGACGGGGACGCAGAGTCCGTACGAGTCCGGCGCGGGCACGCAGCTCCGCCTGCTCGTCGATCCAGCCGAACGCCATGGGTGGTCCTCCGGGGAATTTGTAGGCAGTGCACAGACACTAGCGGGACTACCAGCAGGTCACTGTGTGGCAATACCCACACCTCGAAGCGACTCTCTTGTGCGAACTCTCCTTGGCCAGGGGCGCCTCCGTAGGACAGGATCGGCTTCCATGGACCTGCTGAACACGCTGGTGGACAAGGGGCTTCGGCGCGAGCTGCCGACCCGCGACGAGGCACTGGCCGTCCTCGCGACGTCCGACGACGACCTGCTCGATGTGGTGGCCGCGGCCGGAAAGGTGCGTCGGCACTGGTTCGGCCGACGAGTGAAACTGAACTATCTCGTCAACCTCAAGTCCGGCCTGTGCCCCGAGGACTGCTCCTACTGTTCGCAGCGGCTCGGCTCGACGGCCGGGATCCTGAAGTACACCTGGCTGAAGCCCGACCAGGCGTCCGACGCGGCGGCGGCCGGGGTGGCCGGCGGGGCCAAGCGGGTGTGCCTGGTGGCGAGCGGGCGCGGCCCGACCGACCGGGACGTGGACCGGGTCTCCGAGACGATCAGGGCGATCAAGGACAACAACGAGGGCGTCGAGGTGTGCGCCTGCCTCGGACTGCTCTCCGAGGGCCAGGCGGAGCGGCTGCGCGAGGCCGGCGCCGACGCCTACAACCACAACCTCAACACGTCCGAGGCGACGTACGGGGAGATCACCACCACGCACACCTACGAGGACCGCGTCGACACCGTGCAGAAGGCGCACGCGGCCGGTCTGTCCGCCTGCTCCGGGCTGATCGCCGGCATGGGCGAGACGGACGAGGACCTGGTGGACGTCGTCTACTCGCTGCGTGAGCTGGACCCGGACTCGGTTCCGGTGAACTTCCTGATCCCGTTCGAGGGCACCCCGCTCGGCAAGGAGTGGAACCTGACCCCGCAGCGGTGCCTGAGGATCCTGGCGATGACGCGGTTCGTCTGCCCGGACGTCGAGGTGCGGATCGCGGGCGGGCGCGAGGTCCATCTGCGCACGATGCAGCCGCTCGCGCTGCACCTGGCCAACTCGATCTTCCTCGGCGACTACCTCACGAGTGAGGGCCAGGCAGGCAAGGCAGACCTGGAGATGATCGCGGACGCCGGGTTCGAGGTGGAGGGCACCGATCAGGTGACGCTGCCCGAGCACCGGGCCGCCGGCGGCTGCCACGACGGGGGCGGAGTGTGCGGCTCCGGCGGCGGGGCGTGCGGCTCCGGCGAGGAACCGCAGGTCGCGGACTCCTCCACGGGCGCCGAACCGCGGACCGACCTGGTCGCCGTGCGCCGCCGGGGTGCCGGGACGGACCTCGCGCCCAATGCCTGAACCGACCGTTTCCGAGCTGCTGGAACTCGACCGGCGGCACGTGTGGCATCCCTACGGTCCGATGCCCGGCCGGCAGGAACCGCTCGTCGTGGAGTCGGCGAGCGGGGTGCGGCTGCGGCTCGCCGACGGCTCCGGGGAGTTGGTCGACGGGATGTCGTCCTGGTGGTCGGCGATCCACGGCTACAACCACCCGGTGCTCAACGAGGCCGCCCGCGAGCAGCTCGGACGGATGTCCCACGTGATGTTCGGCGGGCTCACCCACGAGCCCGCCGTGCGGCTGGCGAAGCTCCTTGTCGACATGTCACCCGAGGGCCTGGAGCATGTCTTCCTGGCCGACTCCGGGTCGGTGTCGGTCGAGGTGGCGGTCAAGATGTGCCTGCAGTACTGGCGTTCGCTGGGCCGCCCCGGCAAGCAGCGGTTGCTGACCTGGCGCGGCGGCTACCACGGCGACACCTGGCAGCCGATGTCGGTGTGCGATCCCCAGGGCGGGATGCACGACCTGTGGACCGGGGTGCTGCAGCGCCAGGTGTTCGCCGACCCGCCCCCGGCGCAGTACGAGGAGGCGTACGCCGAGCAGCTGCGGTCGCTGATCGAACAGCACGCGGGTGAACTGGCGGCGGTGATCGTCGAGCCGGTGGTGCAGGGCGCGGGCGGGATGCGGTTCCACTCCCCCGCCTATCTGCGGGTGCTGCGCGAGGCGTGCGACGCGCACGACGTGTTGCTGGTGTTCGACGAGATCGCGTCCGGCTTCGGCCGTACGGGTGCGATGTTCGCGGCGGAGCACGCGGCCGTCACGCCGGACGTGATGTGCGTGGGCAAGGCGCTGACCGGGGGTTACATGACCATGGCGGCGACCCTGTGCACCGCGCGGGTGGCCGACGGCATCTCGCGGGGCGAGGTACCGGTGCTCGCACACGGGCCGACGTTCATGGGCAATCCGCTGGCGGCTGCCGTGGCCTGCGCCTCGATCGAGCTGCTGATCGGGCAGGACTGGCTCACGGAGGTCAAGCGGATCGAGACGGGGCTGCGGGACGGGCTCTCGGCCGCCTCGGACCTGCCGGGCGTGAGGGACGTACGCGTCCTCGGCGCCATCGGCGTGGTCCAGCTGGATCACGCCGTGGACATGGAGGCGGCGACGCGGGCGGCCGTGCGCGAGGGCGTGTGGCTGCGGCCGTTCCGCGATCTGATCTACACCATGCCGCCGTACGTGACGGGCGAAGCGGACCTGGCGCGGATCGCGCGCGCCGTGTGCGCGGCGGCGCGGGAGGGATGACATGCCGGTACTGGTGATCACGGGCACGGGCACGGAGGTCGGCAAGACGGTCGTGACCGCCGCCGTCGCCGCGACGGCACTGGCGGCCGGCCGGTCGGTGGCCGTGCTCAAGGCCGCGCAGACGGGCGTACGGCCGGACGAGCCCGGGGACGCCGCCGAGGTGGGGCGCCTGGCGGGCCCGGTGACGACGACCGAACTCGCCCGGTATCCCGAGCCGCTGGCCCCGGCAACGGCGGCGCGCCGGGCCGGCCGGGCCCCGGTCCATCCGCACGAGGTCGCGGAGGCGGCGGCCAAACTGGCCACCGAGCACGATCTGGTGCTGGTCGAAGGCGCCGGCGGACTGCTCGTCCGGTTCGACGCGGCCGGAGGGACGCTGGCGGACGCGGCCCGGCTGCTGTCGGCGCCGGTACTGGTCGTGGCGCCCGCGGGGCTCGGCACCCTCAACATGACGGAGTTGACGGCGCGTGAACTGCGCTCCCGGGGGCTGGAGATGGCCGGGATCGTGATCGGGAGCTGGCCCGCGGCCCCGGACCTCGCCGCGCGCTGCAATCTCGCGGACCTGCCCGACGTGGCCGGAGCCCCGCTGCTGGGCGCCGTCCCGGCCGGGTCGGGCGCCCTGTCCCCCATCGCCTTCCGGGCGTCCGCGCCGCACTGGCTGGCGCCGCAACTGGACGGATCGTGGGACGCGGAGGCCTTCCGGGTGCGGGAGGCTCCCGGGGCGTTCTGAGGGTCCGGGCGGGAGGGCGGTGCAACCGGCGCGGATGTGATCGCGTGTTGAACGTTGTACGTGATCGCCTCCGAAGGGACCACCTTGCACGCGAACGGATTACGCCCGTCCCGCCGTACGGCTCTCGCGCTGGGCACGGCCGCCGCTCTCTCGCTGGGCGGCGGCACCGCCCAGGCGTCGACCGGCACCGCCGCGGTCACCGCGCGGCTGCGGGAACTGGAGCAGGAGCACACCGCGCGGCTGGGCGTGTACGCCCGCAACATGCGCACGGGCCGGACGGTGGCCTACCGGGCCGACGAGCGCTTCCCGATGGCCTCGGTGTTCAAGACGCTCGCCGCCGCGGCCGTGCTGCGCGACCTCGACCGCGACGGCGAGTTCCTGGCCCGGCGCATCCACTACACCCAGGCGTACGTCATCAGGTCGGGCTACTCCATCGTCACCGAGAAGCACGTCGCGACCGGCATGACCGTGGGCGAACTGTGCGACGCCACCATCCGCTTCAGCGACAACACCGCGGGAAACCTGCTGCTCAAGGAGCTGGGTGGACCGACCGCCATCACGCGCTTCGCCCGCTCGACGGGTGACCGCGTCACCCGGCTGGACCGCTGGGAGCCCGAGCTCAACTCCGCGGAGCCGTGGCGCGTGACCGACACGACCTCCCCGCGCGCCATCGGCCTGACCTACGCCCGGCTGGTGCTCGGCGACGTGCTGGAGCCCCGGGACAGGGCCCGGCTCACGGACTGGCTGCTGCACAACACGACGAGCCTGGAGAGGTTCCGCAAGGGTCTGCCGGCCGACTGGCTGCTCGCCGACAAGACGGGCGGCGGACAGTACGGCAGCAACAACGACGTGGGCATCACCTGGCCGCCGGACGGCCCGCCGATCGTGATGTCGGTGCTGACCACGCAGCCGGAGGAGGACGCCCCGGCCGACAATCCGCTGGTGGCCGGCGCCGCGGCCCTGCTGGCGGCGGAACTCGCCTAGCCTGACCGCCGACGGCAGGTCGTCGTGGGACCCCTGGCTGGTGACCGGCGCCCTCGGGGTCGCCGGTCTGCTCGCCCTCACTCCGCCGTGCCCGACGGGGTCGGACGGCAGGGGAGCCTTCCGGCGCGTACTCCTGCGGTAGACGGCAGGGATGCGCCGGGCCCGTCCGGGGGACAATCACGGTAAGGCGCAAGGCCGGCCTCGTCAGGGAGGTTCCCATGCCGCTCCGCTCAGGCAAGGTGCCACGGGACGCCGTGCACCATCCGCTGTTCGCCCGCTGCTACGCCCGGATCAGCGTGGCCGCCGAGACCCGGATGGGCATGGGCCCGATACGCGGGAGACTGCTCGGCGGGCTGTCGGGGCGGGTGATCGAGATCGGCGCGGGCAACGGACTGAACTTCGCGCACTATCCGGGCACCGTCGCGGAGGTCGTCGCCATCGAACCGGAGCGGCGGCTGCGGCACCTGGCCGTGGAGGCCGCTCTGCGGGCCGGGGTGCCGGTGGACGTGGTGCCGGGGACGGCCGAGGCGCTGCCGGTCAAGAGCGAGGGCTTCGACGCTGCCGTGGTGTCGCTGGTGCTGTGCAGTGTGCGGGACGTGCCCCGGGCGCTCGGGGAGCTGCGGCGGGTGCTGCGGCCGGGCGGCGAGGTGCGGTTCTTCGAGCACGGCCGGGGCGGCGGACGGGCGATGACCCTCACGCAGCAGGTGCTGGACCGGACGGTGTGGCCGGTGCTGAGCGGGGGCTGCCATGTGGCACGGGAGCCGGTGCGGGCGCTGCGGGACGCCGGGTTCGAGCTCGGCCCCTACCGGCAGGTGCTGATGCCGGCTGAGGGGCCGCGGCTGCCCACCTCGTACTGCGTGCTCGGGACCGCCTGGCGCCCGGTCGGCGGTTGATCACAGGCTCCACTGACGCAGCTCCTGCTCGATCTCCCGCACGGAGGCCTCGCCGCTCTTGACCAGCCGGGCGAGGTCGCGGACCTGCTCGGGCGAGGTGATGACCTTGACGCCGCTGGCGACGAGGTACGCGTAGGCGACGGCGGAGGCGAACAGGGCGTTGGAGCGTTCCAGCGCGGGGACGTGGATCAGGAGCTGGAGCAGGGCGGCGGCGCGGGCGTGCGGGCTGTCGTAGACGGGGACGTCGAACACGGCGGCCTGGTGGCGGGCGACGGCGGCGACGAGGGCTCCCCAGTCGGTGACCTGGGGGTCCCCGGGGGTCTTGTGCTCGGCGAGCATCAGCAGCCAGGCGAGGTCGATCTCGAGGTTGTTCAACGGTTCAGTGGCGACCTTCGCGCGTGTCCTCGCGGTCCTCCCCCACTCCCGGCTTCGCTCGAGCGGGGGCACCCCCACCGAACTCCTCGGCGAAGACGGACTCGTACTGCTTCATGAAGTCCGCGGCGGCCTCCACGAAGGTGTGGCCCACCTCGCCGGTGTCCTGTCTGACCAGCTCCTCGATGTAGCGGTTGACGCTCATCCCGCGGGCCAGGGCACGCTCACGGGCGGCGCGGGCGGTGCCCTCGTCGACGCGCACGTTCAGCTGGGTCTTCGCCATACCCCGAAGCTAGCGCGCAGGTGCTAGCACCGGCAAGGGCGGAGTCCGACCCGCGGAGGATACCGAGTGTGGGACGGGTCACATTACTCTCGGGCAGGGTTGGAGGTCCTGACGTCCACCCAGAGGAGGCGGCCTTGTCCACACCTGCTGCGGAGCACGCTCCCGGCCTCGCGTCGGCCGACGGGATCGCGGCCCGCGCCCGCGGTCTGACCAAGGCGTACGGCGCGGGCGAGACGGCCGTGCTCGCGCTCGACTCGGTGGACGTGGACGTCGTCCGGGGCCGGTTCACCGCGGTGATGGGCCCGTCGGGTTCCGGCAAGTCCACGCTGATGCACTGTCTGGCCGGTCTCGACACCGTCTCGGCCGGTCAGGTGTGGCTGGGTGACACGGAGATCACCGGGCTGAGGGAGCGCGAGCTGACGCGGCTGCGCCGGGACCGGATCGGGTTCATGTTCCAGTCGTTCAACCTCATCCCGACCCTGAACGCGCTGGAGAACATCACCCTGCCCATGGACATCGCGGGCCGCAAGCCCGACGGGACATGGCTGGACCAGGTGATCGACACCCTGGGCCTGCGGGACCGGCTGAGGCACCGCCCCTCGCAGCTCTCCGGCGGGCAGCAGCAGCGCGTGGCCTGCGCGCGGGCGCTGGCCTCCCGGCCCGAGCTGATCTTCGCGGACGAACCGACCGGCAACCTCGACTCGCGCGCCGGGCTCGAGGTGCTCGGCTTCCTGCGCGAGGCGGTGGACCAGCTCGGGCAGACCGTCGTCATGGTGACCCATGATCCCGGGGCCGCCGCCCACTCGGACCTGGTGCTCTTCCTCGGGGACGGCCGGATCGTCGACGAGATGCGGCGCCCGACGGCGGAGGCGGTCCTGGAGCGGATGAAGAGGTTCGACGTGATCCGCACCCGCTCCGAGGACGCCGGCGCCCCGGTGTCACCCGAGGAGAACTGAGCCCGTGCTCAAGGCGACCCTGCGGAGCTTCCTGGCGCACAAGGGGCGACTGCTGCTCTCCGCGCTCGCCGTCCTGTTGTCCGTCGCGTTCGTCACCGGGAGCCTGATCTTCTCGGACACCGTCAGCCGCACGTTCGACCGGCTGTTCGCCTCCACCGCGGCCGATGTCACGGTCAGCCCGAAGAAGGACCTCGACGAGGCGCTGCCGTCGGGCCGGACGGCCACCCTGCCGGCCGCGCTCGCAGAACGGGTCCGGCAGATCGACGGGGTCGCGGCGGCCCGCGCCGACGTGAAGGTGAACGGCCTCACGGTCGTGAACGAGGAGAACGACCCGGTGGGCCCGACCACCGGGGCACCGACGCTCGGCTACGCCTGGAACCCGAACGAGCGCAGCCCCGTGCAACTGACCTCGGGTCATGCCCCGCGCGGCCCCGCGCAGGCGCTGCTCGACTCCGAGACCGCCGGCCGCAAGGACGTGCAGGTCGGCGACAGCCTCACGGTCATCGCACCCCCCGGGTCGTTCCGGGTCCGGGTGGTCGGCATCGCCACGTTCACGACCACGAACCCCGGCTCCGCGCTGCTCTACTTCGACACCCCCACCGCCCAGACGAAGCTGCTGGGCCGGCCGGGTACGGCCACGAGCATCTCGGTCGACGCGGCGCGGGGCGTCGGCGACGACCGGCTCAAACAGCGCGTGGCCGGCGCGCTCGGAGCGCACACCTACGACCTCAGGACGGCCGACGAACAGGCCGAGTCGGACGTCGAGCAACTGGGCGGGTTCCTCGACGTCATCAAGTACGTGATGCTCGGCTTCGCCGGGGTCGCCGTCCTGGTCGGCGTGTTCCTGATCGTCAACACCTTCTCCATGCTCATCGCCCAGCGCACCCGTGAGCTGGGCCTGCTGCGTGCGCTGGGAGCCGACCGGCGCCAGGTCCGCGCCTCGGTGCTCACCGAGGCCCTGCTTCTCGGGCTCGTCGGCTCCACGCTGGGACTCGCCGCGGGCATCGGGCTCGCGGCCGGGCTGATCGCTCTGATGGGCCTGCTCGGCATGAACATCGACGCCGACGAGATGCAGATCGGCTGGGTGACCCCCGTGGCGGCGTACGTCGTCGGGCTCGGCGTCACCTTCGTCGCCGCGTACCTCCCGGCCCGGCGGGCCGCGGGCGTCTCGCCGATGGCCGCGCTCTCGGACGCCGAGGTGACCGGGGTGGGCCGGCCGCTGCGGGTGCGTGCGGTGGCGGGCGCGATCGTCGGGGCAGCCGGTGCGGCGGCACTCGCGGGGTGCGCGGTGTCCCGGCAGACGTCGTCGGCGGCGTCCCTGCTCGGGCTCGGCGTGGTGCTCACCCTGATCGCGACGGTGATCGCCGGGCCCCTGTTGGTGCGCCCGGTGATCCGGGTGCTCGGCGCGGCCTTCCCCGCGCTGTTCGGTCCGATCGGCCGGATGAGCCAGCGCAACGCCCTGCGCAACCCCCGCCGCACCGGAGCCACCGCGGCGGCTCTGATGGTGGGAATCGCCCTGGTCGGCGGGATGTCGGTGGCGAGCGAGTCGATGACCGCCTCGTTCGACCGGCAGATCGACACGACGCTCGGCGCCGACTTCGTCGTGCAGAACACCAACTTCCAGCCGTTCCCGCAGGAGGTCACCGACAAGGTGCGCCGCACCGAAGGCGTGGGCCTGGTCGTGCGCGGGAGGTTCACACCGGTCGCGGTGCGCCTCCCGGACGGCGACCGCGTGGAGACCACGGCGGCGGGCTACGATCCGCGGCTCGACGAGGTCGCCAACATCACCTACGCGCAAGGGGACTCGGCGGCCGCGCTCGCACGCGGGCACCTGGCCATGGACCGGGATTTCGCACGCGACCACGGCGTACGTGTGGGCAGCGTCCTGCCGGTGGAGTTCCCGGGCGGACGCTCGGCCGAGCTGACGGTCGGTGCGCTCACCGACCAGGACACCGCAGAGGGGTTCGGCACCCAGGGCGGGCTGTTCTTCGGGCTGGGCACCCTGGAGCGGTACGCGCCGGGCGGGCGGGACTCCGCGCTGTACGTCAACGCCGCCGCAGGCACGAGCGACGACGATCTGCGCGCGCACCTGGAGGAGACCCTGGAACCGTACCCGCAGGTGCAGGTGCGGGACCTGGCCGACTACAAGCAGCTGGTCCGTGACCAGATCGCCGTCCTGCTGTACCTCGTGTACGCGCTGCTCGGGCTGGCGATCATCATCGCGGTACTGGGCGTGGTCAACACCCTCGCGCTGTCGGTCGTCGAACGCACCCGGGAGATCGGACTGTTGCGGGCGATCGGGCTGGCCCGGCGTCAGCTGCGGCGGATGATCCGGCTGGAGTCGGTGGTGATCGCGGTGTTCGGCGCGGTCCTCGGGCTCGCACTGGGGCTGGTGTGGGGTGTGTGCACACAGCAGGTACTGGCCCTCCAGGGCATGACGGCCCTGGCGATCCCGTGGGTCACGATCGTGCTGGTGGTGGCCGGCTCGGCGGTGGTGGGAGTCGTGGCGGCGCTCCTGCCGGCGTTGCGCGCCTCCCGCATGAACGTCCTGGCGGCCATCGCCCACGAGTGACGTCCGCATCCTGAAACGGCCTGCCGCGGGTCGGCGCGGGTGATGTGATCTCGGGATGACCGATGTACGCATCCGGGCCGCGACGCCCGAGGACCTCGACGCTGTTCTGGCCTTCTGGAAGGTGGCCGCCGAGGGCACGAGCATCAGCGACGACCGCGGTGGGGTGGAGCGGCTCGTCGCGCGAGACCCCGAGGCGCTGATCCTCGCCATGGGGGTCCCCTCTGCTCGAGCGGAGTCGAGAGCTCGGGGGAGCGACGGCGAACTGGTCGGCACGGTGATCGCCGGGTTCGACGGCTGGCGCTGCCATCTGTACCGGCTGGCCGTCCACCCGGACCACCGCCGCCAGGGTGTCGCGACCGCACTGCTCGCCGCCGCGGAGGAGCGGTTCGTACGGCTCGGCGGGCGCCGCGCGGACGCGATGGTGCTCACGCGCAACGAGACCGCGCACCGGACGTGGGGAGCGGCCGGATACGGGGCAGAGGAGCAGTGGCGACGCTGGGTGAAGCCGCTCACCGAGTAGTCACGGCCGCGAGGCACTGATCACAACCGGAGGCGGACTTTGCCCATCCTTTACTCTTGAATGGCCACTCGGTCCTGCATGAAAGGTTGTGAGCCTCCGCCCATGGGCGAGCCTCCCCGTGCGCGACACCGCGCGTTCCGCCCCGTCCTGGAGAACCATGGAACGGGGGTGAACCGATGACCGAAGTGCTCCTCCTTCTGGCGGCGATCCTGCTCTCGCTCGCCTGCGGCGCCTTCGTGGCGGCCGAGTTCTCCCTCACCACGGTCGAGCGCGCCGAGCTGGAGCAGGCCGTCGAGCGCGGCGAGCGGGGCGCGCAGGGTGCGCTGAAGGCCGTACGGAACCTGACGTTCCAGCTCTCCGGGGCGCAGCTCGGCATCACCGTCACGAACCTGGTGGTCGGCATGCTCGCCGAGCCGTCGATCGCCGCCCTGATCGCCGGGCCGCTGGAGGACCTCGGCGTCTCGCGCTCGGCGTCGCACAGCATCGCGCTGGTGATCGGCACCGCCTTGTCCACGGTGTTCCTCATGGTCGTCGGCGAGCTGGTGCCCAAGAACTGGGCGATCTCCTCGCCGCTGACCGTCGCCAAGACCGTGGGCAACGCCCAGCGCTGGTTCAGTGCCGCGTTCCGGCCGTTCATCACGCACCTGAACAACACGGCGAACCGGGTCGTACGGCGGATCGGTGTCGAGCCGGCCGAGGAACTCGCCTCGGCGCGCGGGCCGCAGGAGCTGGCCGCCCTCGCCCGGCACTCCGCCAAGGAGGGCGCCCTGGAGGCGGACACCGCCGAGCTGTTCGTGCGCACGCTGAACCTCGCCGACCTGACCGCGGAGAACGTCATGACGCCCCGGGTGCAGGTCGTCGCGCTGGAGGTGCAGGCGACCCTGGAGGACGTGGCGAACGCGACCCGGGCGACGGGCCTGTCCCGGTTCCCCGTGTACCGCGGGACCCTCGACTCGGTCGTCGGGACGGCCCACGTCAAGGACGTGCTGGCGGTGCCGGCCGAGCGCAGGACCCGGATCTACGTCTCCGAGCTGATGCGCGAGCCGCTGCTGGTCCCGGAGACGCTCACCGTCGACCGGCTCCTGGACCGGCTCTCCGGCAAGCGCACGATGGCCGTCGTGATCGACGAGTACGGCGGCACGGCGGGCGTGGCCACGCTGGAGGACATCGTCGAAGAGGTCGTCGGCGAGGTGCGCGACGAGCACGACCCGCACGAGACGCCCGACCTGGCCGCGGCCGGTACCGACGAGTCCGGGAACGCGCTGTACTCGGCCGACGGCTCCGCACGCGTGGACCACCTGGAACGCATCGGGCTGCGCGCTCCGGAGGGGCCCTACGAGACGCTCGCCGGGCTGGTGGCGACGGTGCTGGGCCGGATACCGGCCGCGGGTGACACCCTCGAGGTCGCCGGCTGGCACCTCGAGGTCCTGGACGCCACGGGGCGCCGGGCGGCCCGCGTCCGGCTGCGCGCACCCCTCGACGACCGGCAGCCCGACGAGAAGGGGGTGGAGCTGTGACCGCCGCCCAGCTGCTGATCGGACTGGCGACACTCGTCGTCAACGCCTTCTTCGTCGGTGCCGAGTTCGCATTGATCTCCGTGCGCCGCAGCCAGATCGAGCCCTACGCCGACCAGGGCGACCGGCGCGCGAAGAGTGTGCTGTGGGGTCTGGAGCACGTGTCCGCGCTGATGGCCGCCGCCCAGCTCGGCATCACGCTGTGCACGCTGGTGCTGGGCGTGGTGGCCGAGCCCGCGATCGCGCATCTGCTGGAGCCGGTGTTCCACGCGGCGGGCGTGCCCGAGGGCGCGGGGCACGCGGTGTCCTTCGTGATCGCGCTGTCCCTCGCGACCTATCTGCACATGCTGCTCGGCGAGATGGTGCCGAAGAACATCGCGCTCGCCGAGCCGGTGCGCAGCGCGCTGGCCCTCGGACCGCCCCTGGTCGCGCTGTCCCGGGCCCTGCGTCCGGTGATCTTCACGGTGAACACGTTCGCCAACGCCCTGCTGAAACTGCTGCGCGTCGAGGCCCGGGAGGAGGTCGCCGCCTCCTACTCGGACGCGCAGATCGCGCAGATCGTGAAGGACTCCAGCGAGGCCGGACTGATCGACGACCGTGCCCAGGAACGGCTGCGCGACGCGCTGGAACTGGGCCGCCGCCCCGTGCGGGACGTGGTGCTGCCACTGGAACGCGTGGTGTACGCGAGCGTGGGTGTCACCCCGGAGGAACTGGAGCGGCTGTCGGCGGAGTCCGGGTTCTCCCGCTTCCCCGTGGTGGACGAGGGGCGGCGGATCGTCGGCTACCTGCATGTGAAGGACGCCCTGGACGCCGCCGGGCGCACCACGCCGTTCCGGCTGCGGGACATGCGCCCCATCGCGCGCGTGCGGGAACACACGCCCCTGGACGACGTCCTCACGGCGATGCGGGGCAGTCGTACGCATCTCGCGGCCGTCCTCGGGGCGGACGGGCGGCTGGCCGGGCTGGTGACCATGGAGGACGTCCTGCGGGAACTGTTCGGGCAGCGGGCGTGAGAACCGGTCCGGCGGGACCGACCGACTGACGGGTATGTGCACGGGATACCATTTCCGTCGCCATGCAGACGAACCCCACCCACACCAGCCTGGTCGCCGTCGGCGACTCCTTCACCGAGGGCATGTCGGACCTGATGCCCGACGGCTCCTACCGCGGCTGGGCCGACCTGCTCGCCGCCCGGATGGCGGCCCGGACGCCCGGCTTCCGGTACGCCAACCTCGCGGTGCGCGGCAAGCTGATCCAGCAGATCGTCGACGAGCAGGTCGACGTCGCTGCGGCCATGGGGGCCGATGCGATCACCCTGGTCGGCGGGCTCAACGACACGCTGCGGCCCAAGTGCGACATGGGCCGGGTGCGCGGGCTCCTGGAGGAGGCCGTGGAGAAGCTGGCCCCCGCGTGCCGGCAGCTCGTCCTGATGCGCAGCCCGGGACGGCAGGGCCCGGTCCTGGAGCGGTTCCGGCCGCGCATGGAAGAGCTGTTCGCCTGCGTCGACGAGCTGGCGGCCCGGCACGGCGCGATCGTCGTCGACCTGTACGGCGCGCCCTCCCTGAGCGATCCGCGGATGTGGGACGTGGACCGGCTGCACCTGACGGCGGAGGGCCACCGCCGGGTCGCGGAGGCGGTGTGGCAGACGCTGGGCTACGACCCCGAGGACGCCGAGTGGCACTCGCCGATGCCGGCGACGCTGCCGCCGGGCTGGGTCATGCGGCGCGTCGCGGACGCGCGATTCGCCCGGCAGCACCTGCTCCCGTGGATAGGCCGCCGCCTGACGGGCCGCTCCTCGGGCGACGGACTGCCCCCCAAGCGGCCGGAGCTGATGCCGTACGAGGACCTGGCGTAGCCGCAGGTGGATGCGGCCGGCCCGCTCTCGTAGGTTCCGACAAAGACACCCGCGGCGCTGGCCTGCAGGAATCGCCAGTAGAATCCGTACACGTGACTTCCGCTCCCGCCAAGCCCCGCATCCCGAACGTCCTCGCCGGACGCTACGCCTCCGCCGAGCTCGCCACGCTCTGGTCGCCCGAGCAGAAGGTGAGGCTGGAGCGGCAGCTCTGGCTCGCCGTGCTCCGGGCCCAGAAGGACCTCGGCATCGAGGTGCCGGACGCGGCCCTGGCCGACTACGAGCGCGTCCTCGACACCGTCGACCTGGCCTCCATCGCCGAGCGCGAGAAGGTCACGCGACACGACGTGAAGGCGCGGATCGAGGAGTTCAACGACCTCGCCGGGCACGAGCACGTCCACAAGGGCATGACCTCCCGCGACCTCACCGAGAACGTCGAGCAGCTCCAGATCCGCCTCTCCCTGGAGCTGGTCCGCGACCGCGCGGTCGCCGTCCTCGCCCGTCTCGGCAAGCTGGCCGGCGAGTACGGCGAGCTGGTCATGGCCGGCCGCTCGCACAACGTGGCCGCCCAGGCCACCACCCTCGGCAAGCGCTTCGCCACCGCCACCGACGAGCTGCTCGTCGCCCACAGCCGTATCGAGGAGCTGCTGGGCCGCTACCCGCTGCGCGGCATCAAGGGCCCGGTCGGCACCGCGCAGGACATGCTGGACCTGCTGGGCGGGGACGCCGCGAAGCTGGCGGACCTGGAGCAGCGGATCGCCGGGCACCTGGGCTTCTCGCAGGCGTTCACCTCGGTCGGCCAGGTCTACCCGCGCTCGTTGGACTACGAGGTCGTCACCGCGCTGGTGCAGCTGGCGGCGGCCCCTTCGTCGCTGGCCAAGACGATCCGACTGATGGCCGGGCACGAGCTGGTCACCGAGGGCTTCAAGCCCGGCCAGGTCGGCTCCTCGGCGATGCCGCACAAGATGAACACCCGCTCCTGCGAGCGTGTCAACGGCCTGATGGTGATCCTGCGCGGTTACGCCTCGATGACCGGCGAGCTGGCGGGCGACCAGTGGAACGAGGGCGACGTGTCCTGCTCGGTGGTGCGCCGCGTCGCACTGCCGGACGCGTTCTTCGCGCTGGACGGTCTGCTGGAGACGTTCCTGACGGTGCTCGACGAGTTCGGCGCGTTCCCGGCGGTCGTCGCCCGGGAGCTGGACCGCTACCTGCCGTTCCTCGCCACCACGAAGGTCCTCATGGGTGCCGTGCGCGCGGGCGTCGGCCGGGAGCTCGCGCACGAGGCGATCAAGGAGAACGCCGTCGCCTCCGCGCTCGCCATGCGCGAGCAGGGCGCCGAGCGCAACCAGCTGCTCGACAAGCTGGCCGCCGACGCGCGCATCCCGCTGGACCGGGAACAGCTGGACGCGCTGATGGCCGACAAGCTGTCCTTCACCGGTGCCGCGGGCGACCAGGTCGCCGCCGTCGTCGCCCGGGTCGAGGAGATCGTCAAGCAGCACCCCGAGGCCGCGGGCTACACGCCCGGCGCGATCCTCTGACGCGCCGCTCGCGATGGCGCGTTTCACGCCCGAGGAGCTTCGGGCCGCCCGCGACCGCGTCGTGCCCGACGTGGTCGCGGAGGGTCTGCATGTCCTCTTCTGCGGCATCAACCCCGGCCTGATGACCGCCGCGACGGGCCATCACTTCGCCCGGCCGGGCAACCGCTTCTGGCCGGTGCTGCACCGGTCCGGGTTCACGCCGCGGCTGCTGAAGCCGTCCGAGCAGCAGGAGTTGCTGTCGTACGGGCTCGGCATCACCAACGTCGTGGCGCGGGCCTCCGCCCGGGCGGACGAGCTGAGCGCCGAGGAGTACCGGGAGGGCGGGCGGCTGCTCGCGGCGAAGGTGGCACGGTTGCGGCCCCGCTGGCTGGCCGTGGTCGGCGTGACGGCGTACCGCGCCGCGTTCGACGACCGCAAGGCGCGGGTGGGGGCGCAGGCGCGGACGATCGGTGACACACGCGTGTGGGTGCTGCCCAACCCGAGCGGGCTGAACGCGCACTGGACACTCGACACGATGGCGCAGGAGTTCGGGCGGCTGCGGGAAGCCGCCGGGGACTGATCCGCTACGGCGGGTCCGTCTCCGTGACCAGCGCCAGCAGCTGGACCTCCCGGGAGGCGTCCCGGTCCGCGACCGCCACGGCGACCCAGCGGCCCGTGCCCTCCACCTCCCACAGGTGGGCCACGCCGGCCCGCGCGCTCAACTCGGCCCACGGCCGGGGTATGTCCTCCCGCTCGGTGCGCAGCAGCACGGTCTGCAGGTTGTAGGGGTCCGTGTCGCCCCAGCGGGAGGCGAGGAGCTCGTAGACGGCGTCCCGGTCCTTCTCGAACTGGTCGGTCGTCACCGCCCGGGCCCCGGGATCGCCGCCGGCCCCGGCCTCTAACACCGCGAGGTGATGACCGGGCCCCGAGACACCGACGTCCGACGGGCCGTGCTCCGCCGGAAAGGGGCGGTAGCACAGCTCGTCGATGAGGGCGATGTGCTGTGCGATGTTCATGGCTCCAGTAAACCCGCCGCCACTGACACTTGGCGGGGCATCAACCGGCTCGCCGTCAGGCGTCCCTGCGCCGTACGCTCCAGGCTCCCGCCAGCAGGGCGGCGGCCGTCCACAGCGCGGTCACCGCGAGTCCCGACCAGGGGCCGAGGGTGCCGTCGTACGTCTCCCTGAGGACCACCTGCCCGGCCTTGTCGGGCAGAAAGTCGGCGGCGGTGCCCGTCGCGTCGCCGATCACGAACGACACGACGAGGATGAACGGCACCAGCAGGGAGAGGGTTGCCACGCCGCTGCGGAGCAGGGCGGCGGTCCCCGCGGCGAACAGGGCCATCAGCATGAGGTAGACACCACAGCCCACCACCCCGCGCACCTGCTCGCCGGTACTCAGCCCGTCGGCCGCCGCGCCGAGGGCCGCCCGCCCCACGAGGAGGGCGGCGAGGGCCGTGGCCAGCCCCACCAGGAGAGCCGGCAGGGCGATGACGGCCGCCTTGGCCGCGAACCACCGTCCGCGCCGCGGCACCGCGGCCAGGGAGAGCCGCAACGCGCCCTGGTGGAACTCCGACGACACGGCCATGGCCCCGAAGGTGACGGCCGCGATCTGGCCCGGTATGACGCCGGACAGGGCCGTGAAAAGCGGATCGAACCCGGGGTCCGAGGCATCCGGGACTCCGGCGATCGCGGAGAACGCCGTGGTCACGGCGAGCAGGGCCAGCAGTGCTCCCGGGAGTGAGCGCAGGGTGCGGACCTTCAGCCACTCGGAGCGCAGTACGGGCGTGAATTCCATGGTCAGGCCTCCTGGGGCTGTGCGGTGAACTCGGTCTCGGCCCGGGTGAGGTCGAAGTAGGCCTGCTCCAAGGTGCCCTCCTCGGCGGCCAGTTCCAGGACCGGCGCACCCGAGGCCGAGGCGATGCGGCCGATGTCGTCCACGCGCGCGTCGCGCACGGTCCAGTGCCCGTCCGTGTGTTCCTCGGCGGCGTGGCCGTGCCGGGCGAGCGCCGATGTGAGGGCGCCGGGGTCGGTCGTACGGATGCGGACGCGGGGCTGAACGCGCGCGTGGATGAAGTCCCGCATCGGGGTGTCGGCGAGAAGCCGGCCCCGGCCGAGGACGACCAGGTGGTCGGCGAAGGACGCGGTCTCGTTCATCAGATGGCTGGAGACCAGGACCGTGCGGCCCTCTTCCGCGAGGCGGCGCAGCAACTGCCGGATCCACACGATGCCTTCGGGGTCGAGGCCGTTGGACGGCTCGTCCAGCATGACGACCTCGGGATCTCCCAGCAGGGCTGCGGCGATGCCGAGCCGCTGGCGCATGCCCAGCGAGTACGTCCGTACCCGGCGCCGGGCCACCGACGCCAGGCCCGTCTCCTCCAGTGCCTCGTCGACCCGCCGGTCCGGGATCCGGTTGCTCGCCGCCAGAACGCGGAGATGGTCGCGGGCGGTGCGGGAGCCGTGCGCGGCCTGCGCGTCGAGAAGGGCGCCCACATGGCGCAGGGGATCGCGGAGCGCCGGGTAGGGCCGGCCGCCGATCGTGGCGGAACCGGTGGTCGGCCGGTCGAGGCCGAGCACCAGCCGCATGGTGGTGGACTTCCCGGCGCCGTTCGGGCCGAGGAAGCCGGTGACGCGGCCGGGCAGCACGCGGAAGGTGAGCCGGTCCACGGCTCGCCGGTCGCCGAACTCCTTGGTGAGGTCCTGGACGTCGATGCTGGTCATGGCAGCAGCGTCGGGGCCGGACCGGGGTGCGGTCCTCCCCCGGTGGTGGAGATCGTCTCCCCCGTGCGGGGGAGGCTCACCGCCGGTGCCTGCTGGCACGATGACGCCATGGTCCGGATGCTGCGCCCGTTCACCCGGGCGGTGACGTACACGCGGTGGCTTCATCTCTCCATGGCCATCGTGTGGCCGACCCTGTGGCTGTTCATCGACGAGGCGTGGTGGACCGTGGGCACGGCGACCCTGCTGCTCGGCCTCGCGGGCCTGGTCCCCGCCATGCGGGTCGTGGAGGGGTTCCAGGCCAGGCTGCTGCTGACGGGCCATCGGGACGCGGCCGGGAGCGCGGAGATCGTCGTCGCCCCCTCAGCCACGTGGGGCGACCGTGGGCGGATGGTGGTGTGGCTCCAGACAAGGCTGTTCCTCGGCGCCCTGGTGTCGCATCTCGCCGTCCAGCTTCTCCTCCTCACGATGGACCTGGTGTCGACGGCGCTGGGCGGCGGGCGCCTCGGCGGCGCCTGGCTGCCCGTCGAGGGCCGGCACTGGTGGCACGCCCTGCTCGCGCCCCTTCCCCTGGTCCTGGCGGCGGCGGTCGTGGTGGGCTCGGGGCACCTCATCACCCGCATCGCCCTGCGCCTGCTCGGCCCCTCCCCCGCCGAGCGGCTGGCCGCGCTGGAGGAGCGAACGGACCAGCTGCTGGAGCGCACGCGGATCGCCCGCGAGTTGCACGACTCCATCGGGCACGCGCTCACGGTCGCCGTCGTGCAGGCGGGCGCCGCCCGGGCGGCGGGCGATCCGGCCTTCACCGACCGGGCGCTGGCCGCCATCGAGGAGACCGGCCGGGCCGCCCTGGAGGACCTGGAGAGGGTGCTCGGCGTCCTGCGCGAGTCGGGGAATCCGGTGAGCGGGAGGCCGACCCTGGCGGACGCAGGGCGTCTGCTGGAGTCGGCCCGCGCCTCGGGGGCGAAGGTCGACGCCGAGGTGACAGGCCCGGTGGAGACGGTACCCGGGCCGGTGTCCCGGGAGGGCTACCGAATCCTCCAGGAGTCGCTGACCAATGTGCTGCGGCACGCGGGCGCGGTCCCGGTGCGCGTCCGCGTCCAGGTCGCCGACGACACCGTCGTCCTCGCGGTGCGCAATCCCCTGCCGGCCGGGACGGTCGGCTCCGGACGCGGCAGTGGCCTGAGGGGGATACGGGAGCGCGCGGCCCTGCTCGGCGGGCGGGCCCGGACCGGACCCGACGAAGGCGACTGGCAGGTCCATGCGGAACTGCCCCTGAGGTGATCTACGCTGGCCCGATGCCGGTCACCGTTCTCCTCGTCGACGACGAACCTCTCGTGCGCGCGGGTCTGCGGGCCGTGCTGGAGGCACAGCCCGACATCGAGGTCGTCGGGGAGGCCGCCGACGGGGCGGCGGTGATCCCGCTCGTGCGGCGGCTGCGGCCGGACGTGGTCGCCATGGACGTGCGGATGCCGCTGCTGGACGGCATCGAGGCCACCCGGGCGTTGCTGCGGACGGTCGACGAGCCGCCCCGGATCCTCGTGGTGACGACCTTCGAGAACGACGAGTACGTGTACGAGGCGCTGCGGGCGGGCGCCGACGGGTTCCTGCTCAAGCGGGCCCGGCCCGCCGAGATCGTGCACGCGGTGCGGCTCATCGCCGAGGGCGAGTCGCTGCTGTTCCCGGCCTCGGTGCGGCAGCTCGCCGCCGAGTACGGCGACACCGGCGGGAACCGTGCGGCCCGGGCCGTGCTGGAGCGGGCCCAGCTGACCGAGCGGGAAGCCGAGGTGCTGCGGCTGATGGCGCGGGGCCTGTCGAACGCGGAGATCGCCGCCCGACTGGTCGTGGGGACCGAGACCGTGAAGTCTCATGTCAGCTCGGTGCTGGCGAAGTTGGGGGCGCGGGACCGCACCCAGGCGGTGATCGCGGCGTACGAGTCCGGGTTCGTGGCGCCGGGCTGATCGCCGGGGCTGTGTCTGCCCCTCGCCGGGGTGTGCCGTACCGAAGTACGATCCGGCCAACACGCGCACGACCTGGGAGGACGGACGTGGGGCGGCTGACCGGCGGGGATCCCTCGCTGCTGCGAAGGATCAACTCCGCGGTGGTGCTGCACGCGCTGCGCGCCACGGACTGCGCGACGCTGACCGAGATCACCGGGGTGACGGGGCTGTCCAGGCCGACCGTCGAGGGCGTCGTCGAAGGGCTCATCGAGGCCGGGCTCGTCGTCGAGAAGGCGGCCGAGGAGGGTGCTGCCCGGCGGCAGGGGCGTCCGGCGCGGCGGTTCCGGTTCCGGGCGGAGGCCGGGCATCTGATGGGGCTGGAGATCGGGGCGCACCGGGTGGCGGCGCTGCTGTCCGACCTGGACGGCCGGGTGATCGGCGCCCAGGCGAAGGACGTGCCCGAGACGGCGGGGGCGGACGAGCGGCTGGAGCGGCTGCGCGGGGCGGTCGCCGAGCTGCTGAGGCGGGCCGGGGTCGCCCGCGGCTCGTTGCGGGCCGTGGGCGTGGCGACGCCCGGGATCGTCGAGGCCGACGGCACGGTGCGGCTGGGCACGGCGCTGCCGGGGTGGACGGGGTTGCGGCTGGGCGAGCGGCTGAGCCGGTCGTTCAAGTGCCCGGTCCTGGTCGAGAACGACGCCAACGCCGCCGCCGTGGCCGAGCACTGGAAGGGCGCCGCCACCGAGTCGGACGACGTGGTCTTCGTGCTGGCGGGGCTCAGCCCGGGCGCCGGTTCGCTGATCGGGGGGCGGCTGCACCGCGGCTACGGAGGGGCGGCCGGTGAGATCGGGGCGCTGCATCTGCTGGGCCGGGGGGTGACGCCCGAGACGCTCCTGTCGACCACGGACGAGCCCCTGCACCCCCTCGACGAGCAGGCGGTCGCCGCGGTCTTCGCGCAGGCCCGCGAGGGCGATCAGCAGGCCCGCGCAGCCGTCGACCGCTTCATCCAGCGCCTCGTCCACGACGTGGCGGCCCTCGTCCTCGCCCTGGACCCGGAGCTGGTCGTGATCGGCGGCTGGGCGGCGGGCCTGGACGGCGTCCTGACCCCTCTGCGCGAGGAACTCGCCCGCTACTGCCTGCGCCCCCCGGAGGTGACCCTCTCCGTCCTGGGAGACGCGGCAGTGGCAACGGGCGCCCTGCGCCTGGCCCTGGACCACGTGGAAGAACAGCTCTTCGCGGTGGAGCAACGCCCCTTCTAGGTGCGCGGGGCCGTGTCGATATGCGGCTCCGCCCCCTCCCGGGGGCGCGCGGCCGTGTCGTATCGGCTCCGCCGCGGGGGCGCGACAAGCCGCGACGAACCCGCGGTCCGCCGCGCCCCGCACGCCCCCGTACGGAACGGTCAGGAAGCCTGCCGCTGCATCCCGGCGTGGATCTGCACATCCCCCGAGTCACCGAAGGTCAGGCGGCACGTGTCAGCCCGGTACGTCGCCACCGACAACGCGGCCACCCGCCCCCCGGCGACGAACCGCGTGGTCACCACCAGTACGGGCGCCCCGGGCAGCCGGTCCAGCTCCTTCGCCTCGTCGGCCCCGGCGGAGCCGAGCTCCACCGCGTTCTCCTGCCGCTCCAGCTCCAGCCGCTGCAGCTCCCGCAGCACCGCACGCGCGCGTGCCGCTCCGGACGGCGCGTCGATGCCCGAGAGCTCGGGCACCGAGGGCTGCGGGATGTACAGCAGCTCCGCGGCCACCGGCCGGCCGTGCGAGACGCGGGAGCGCCTCACGATGTGCACGGGCTCGTCCCGGCCGGTCTCCAGTGCGTCGGCGACGGCCGGGGGCGGCACGGCCGCCGTGCAGTCGACGGGCTGCCAGGCGTCCTCGGGGCCGCCCGGCCAGGTGTGCGGGCCGGTGCCGAGGGAGACGCCCATGCGGGGCGGCGCGACGGTCGTACCGACACCGCGGCGCCGCTGCAGCCTGCCCTCGAGTTCGAGTTGCTCCAGGGCCTGGCGGAGCGTGGCGCGGGCGACTCCGAAGCGTGCCGCGAGGTCGCGCTCGTTGGGCAGGATCTCCCCCACGGAGAACTCCGAGTCGAGCGCCTCACTGAGCACGGTCTTCAAATGCCAGTACTTCGGTTCCTGCACCGATTCCAGCTGCGTGGTCCCCACCCTGTCCTCCGCAATCGCCGTGGTCGGCAGCGTTTCAGCGCCCTTGTTTATTAAAGGTTGTTGCACTTCTCTGCGACCATAGGGCGGCCCTGATTCTTGGTCAAGACCAATGGCCGGGAACGTTCACGGGACTGTCATGCCGGGCCGTGGACCGGCCTCGGCGACGCGCCTAAAAGGCAGCCAGGGACTGCAACTTGTCGGGGTTGCGGATGATGTAGACGGACTGGACGCGGCCGTCGGCGACATCGACCTGGAAGACGGAGTCGGGCCTGCCGTCGGAGAGGATCAGCACGGCCGGGCCGCCGTTGAGTTCCAGGAAGCGCACGGACAGGCCGGGCAGGCTCTTCCGCGCGGCGCCGACCAGGAAACGGCCCACCTTGTCGGCGGTCTGCAGGACCCGCAGCGGCGCCCGGGACTTGCCGCCGCTGTCGCCGACGAGCCGGACCTCCGGGGCGAGCAGCGCCATCAGGCCTTCGAGGTCGCCGTCGGCCGCCGCGGCGAGGAACCGCTCGGTGAGGTCGCGGCGCTCGGCGGGGTCGACCTCGTAGCGCGGGCGTCGCTCCTCGACGTGCTTGCGGGCCCGCCCGGCCAGCTGGCGCACCGCCGGTTCGCCGCGGTCGAGCATGGCGGCGATGTCGGCGTAGGGGAAGCCGAAGGCCTCGCGCAGCACGAACACGGCCCGCTCCAGCGGTGACAGCGACTCCAGCACGACCAGCACGGCAAGGGACACGGAGTCGGCGAGCACGGCACGCTCGGCGGTGTCCGGCACGGTGTCGCCGAAGTCGGTGACGTACGGCTCGGGCAGCCAGGGGCCGACGTACGTCTCGCCGCGGGCCTTGATCTGGCGGAGCCGGTCGATGGCGAGGCGGGTCGTGATCCGCACGAGATAGCCGCGCGGCTCGCGCACGTCGCCGCGGTCGCCGCCGGACCAGCGCAGCCAGGCCTCCTGGACCACGTCCTCCGCGTCGGCCACGCGCCCCAGCATGCGGTAGGCGACACCCAGCAGGACGGGGCGGTGTGCTTCGAAGACATCGGTCTCGGTCTCGGTGGTCACGGCTCCATCCCAGCCCACCGATGCGGCCCTGTCCAGGCGGAATCGCCCCGTCCCGGACAGAATGGCCGACAGGACACCGGTGATCGGCGGTACGGCTGCGGAGGTGGCGATGCGGTACGGGGTGCTGGGCACGGGACAGGTCGGGCGCACGCTGGGCGGACGGCTGGTGGAGCTGGGGCACGAGGTGCGGCTCGGCTCGCGCACGCCGGACAACACGGCTGCAGCGCAGTGGGCGGCCGCCGCGGGCCCCCGGGCGGGCGCGGGGACGTTCGCGCAGGCGGCGGAGTTCGGGGAGGTCGTGGTCAACGCGGTCGGCGGGCGGGTGGCACTGGCCGCACTGGAGGCGGCAGGCGCGGAGAACATCGACGGCAAGGTCATCGTGGACGTGTCCAATCCGCTGGCTTTCGAGGAGGGCGAGCTGCGGCTGTCCCCCGTCGAGTCGGACAGCGTGGGCGAGCAGATCCAGCGGGCCTTTCCGCACGCGCGCGTGGTGAAGTCGCTCAACACGGTCAACTGCCGGGTGATGGTGGATCCGGGCAGCGTGCCGGGCGAGCACAACGTCTTCGTCTGCGGGGACGACCCGGGCGCCAGGGAGCAGGTGACGGCGCTGCTCGGGGAGTTCGGCTGGCCGGCGGAGCGGGTGCTGGACCTCGGCGGCATCCGGGCGGCCCGCGCCGTGGAGATGTGGCTGCCCCTGTGGGTCGGACTGTTCCAGAAGTTCGGGCACGGCGAGTTCAACCTGGAGGTGCGACGGTCGCATTGAACGGGCCGACGCCATGAAGGTGGCGCCCCCATGGGGCTACCCGCGGGTAGCAATTGCTGACAAGCTGTCTACGGCGTCCGTCAGCGAGTACAGCCGAGGAGCACCCCATGTCCGCCACCGTCTCCTTCAAAGTCGCCTCCGCGCAGGGCGAGCAGAGCGTGACCCTGTCCTACACACGCCGGGGCAGCGGTGAACCGCTGCTCCTGCTGCACGGCATCGGCCACCACCGGCAGGTGTGGGACCCGGTGATCCCGGCGCTGGCGGCCGAACGCGACGTGATCGCCGTGGACCTGCCGGGCTGCGGTGAGTCGCCGGCGCTCCCGGACGGCATGGCGCACGACCTGCCCACGATGAGCACGGTCCTGACGGCTCTCTTCGGGGCACTGGAGATCGACCGGCCGCACGTGGCGGGCAACTCGCTGGGCGGTCTGCTGGCGCTGGACCTGGCCCGGGCGCAGCTCGTCCGCTCGGTCACCGCCCTGTCCCCCGCCGGGTTCTGGAACGAGGCCGAGCGCCGCTACGCCTTCACCGTGCTGACGGCGATGCGGCAGATCGCCCGGCGGATGCCGCCGCCCCTGGTGGAGCGGCTGGCCCGCCCGGCTCTCGGCCGCACCCTGCTGACGAGCACCATCTACGCCCGCCCGGGCCGCCGTTCCCCCGAGGCCGTGGTCGCCGAGACACTCGCCCTGGCCCGCGCCCAGGGGTTCTCCGAGACCCTGCGCTCCGGCCGGACGGTGCAGTTCACCGACGACATCGTGGGGACGCCGGTCACCGTGGCGTGGGGCAACCGGGACCGGCTGCTCATCCCCCGCCAGGGCGTGCGCGCCAAGGGCGTCATACCCGGGGCCCGGCTGGTGCGGCTGCCCGGTTGCGGGCACGTCCCGATGAACGACGATCCGGCGCTGGTGGCCCGGGTGGTGCTCGACGGCAGCCGCTGACCCCGCAAAGGGGCTGCAGAGACTCTCAGGGGGCTGCGGAGGCTCTAAGGTCTCCCCTCATGAGGCCGACGCGGAGCAACCCGGGCGGAGGTGCGGCGTCCGCCGCCTGGGAGCTGCTGCTCCCCGCCGCTTCGGCCCCGGCACGCACGCGTGGCCGTTCCCTGCAGGCGGCACTGCGCGAGGCGGTCCGCTCGGGCCGCCTCGCGCCGGGCACCCGGCTGCCGTCGAGCCGGGACCTCGCGGCGGACCTGGGGGTGTCACGCGGGCTGGTCACGGAGGCGTACGAGCAGCTGACGGCCGAGGGGTATCTGCGCAGCGGCCGGGGCGCGGGAACGTGGGTGGGCGCGGCCGTACGGGCCGCGCGGCCGCGGGCGCACGATCTCGCGCCGCGCTCGCCCGGTGCCCGCGCGGACTTCGTGCCCGGGACGCCGGACCTCGCGCTGTTCCCGCGCGCGGCCTGGGCCGCGGCGCAGCGCGCTGTGCTCGCGGAACTGCCGCACCAGGAGCTGGGCTACCCCGATCCGCGGGGGCTGCCGAGGCTGCGTACCGCGCTGGCCGAACTGCTCGCCAGGCGACGGGGTGTGGTGGCAGACCCCGAGCGGATCGTGGTCGTCTCGGGCGTGGCCCAGGCGACGGCCCTGCTCGGCTTCGCGCTGCAAGCACGCGGGATGCGCACCGTCGGCGTGGAGGACCCGGGCAGTCCCCAGCACGACGCGCTGTACGCCTCGGCCGGGGTCGCCGCCGTGCCACTGCCGTTGGACGACGAGGGCGTCGCGCTGGAGCCGCTGCGGGCGTCCGGCGTACGGGCCGTGGTGACGACCCCGGCCCACCAGTTCCCCACCGGCATCGCCTGTTCGGCCCGGCGGCGCGCCGAACTGCTGGACTGGGCGCGGTCCGTGGACGGCATCGTCCTGGAGGACGACTACGACGGCGACTTCCGTTACGACCGTGCCCCCGTCGGGGCGCTCCAGGGCCTCGATCCGGACCACGTGGCCTACACGGGTTCGGTCAGCAAGTCCCTCGCGCCGGGCCTGCGGCTGGGCTGGCTGCTGGTGCCGGAGTCCTGGACGGAGGAGATCGTCGAACGCAAGCGCACGATGGATCTCGGCCACCCGGCTCTCGACCAAGCCGTGTTCGCCCGCTTCCTGGAGCGCGGCGACTACGACCGTCAGCTGCGCCGCTGTCAGCGCGCCTACCGCGAACGGCGCGACGCGCTGGTCGCGGCCTTGGACGCCCGCTTCCCCGGAGCGGAGGTGTCCGGGATCGCCGCGGGCCTGCACGTGATCGTCACTCTGCCTCAGCGCTGTGGGCCCGAGGAGCGGTTCCTCGCGCGCATGGCGGAGGCGGGGGTGGCGGTGCGTCCGCTCTCGGCCTACGCCCACACGCCGGCCGGGCCCGAGACGGCCGGGGAGGTTCGGCTGGTCCTGGGCTACGCCCATGTGCCGTCCGCGAGGATCACCGAGGGCGTGCGGCTGATGGCGCAGGCCGCGACCGGGTGAGGCGGCCGGTTCGCGCGTTCCCTCACCCTGCGGTCAGTTGTTCACTTGGGGTTCGTGTGTGCGCCGCGACGTGCCAGTAGGTGTGGCTCTGCACACTTGGCCGGATCCCGTCCCCCGGAGGCGTATCCATGTCACACCGTCCGTTGCCCGGACGCCGCAGCGTCCTGCGTGGCTCCCTCGCCGCGTCGGCGGCCCTCTCTCTGCCCCCCGCTCTCGGCGCGGCGCCCGCTTTCGCGCGCTCCGGGCGCCCGACGGCGGGGTGGGGGGTGCAGGCGGGCGACGTGACCTGCGACTCCGGGCTGGTCTGGGTGCGCTCCGACCGGCCGGCCCGGATGATCGTCGAGACGTCGGCGACCGAGTCGTTCCGGAACACCCGCAGATGGCACGGGCCGCTGCTGGGTCCGGGCACCGACTTCACCGGCACGACCCGGCTGCGCGGCCTGCCGTCCGGCGAGCAGATCCACTACCGCGTGCTGCTCGCCGACCCGGACGACCCGCGCCGCACCGGCGAGCCGGTCACGGGCACGTTCCGCACGGCATCCGCCAAGCGCCGTGACGGCGTGCGGTTCGTCTGGTCCGGCGACCTGGCCGGACAGGGCTGGGGCATCAACCCGGACGTCGGCGGCTACCGCATCTACGACGCGATGGGCGCCCTCGACCCGGACTTCTTCCTCTGCAGCGGCGACAACATCTACGCCGACGGCCCGATCACCGAGACCGTGACCCTGCCCGACGGCCGGACCTGGCGCAACGTCACGACCGAGGAGAAGGCGAAGGTCGCCGAGACCCTCGCGGAGTTCCGTGGCAACTTCCGCTACAACCTGCTGGACGAGAACCTGCGCGCCTTCAACGCCCGGGTCCCGTCCGTCGTCCAGTGGGACGACCACGAGGTCGTCAACAACTGGTACCCGGGCGAGATCCTCACCGACACCCGGTACACCGAGCAGCGCGTCGACGTGCTCGCCGCGCGTGCCCGCCAGGCCTTCTCCGAGTACTTCCCGATCTCCACGCTGCGCCGTCCCGACGGGCGGGTCTACCGTGTGCAGCACCACGGGCCGCTGCTGGACGTGTTCGTCCTGGACATGCGCACCCACCGCAACGCGAACTCGCCCGACGACCAGACCACCGACCCGCAGGGCATCCTCGGCCGGGAGCAACTGGAGTGGCTCAAGCGCGAGCTGACCCGCTCCCGGGCGGTGTGGAAGGTGATCGCCTCCGACATGCCGATCGGCCTCGTCGTCCCGGACGGGACGAACATCGAGGCCGTCGCCCAGGGCGACCCCGGCAAGCCGCTCGGCCGGGAGCTGCAGATCGCCGAACTGCTGCGGTTCGTCAAACACCGGCGGATCACGGGCACGGTGTGGCTGACGGCCGATGTGCACCACACCTCGGCGCAGCACTACCTGCCGTCGAAGGCCGCCTTCACCGACTTCGAGCCGTTCTGGGAGTTCGTCTCCGGTCCGCTCAACGCGGGCGCCTTCCCCGCGAACGCGCTGGACGGCACCTTCGGCCCGGACCGTGTGTTCGTGAAGGCGCCGACCACCGCCAACGTCTCCCCCGCCGGCGGCTACCAGTTCTTCGGCGAGGTCGACATCGACGGCCACAGCGGCGAGCTGACGGTACGTCTGCGAGAGCAGGACGGCACCGTGCTGTTCACTCAGACACTCCAGCCGGGCCTGGTCGGCCAGTAGGTACGGAACTCAACGTTTGAAGCATCGACAAAGGGGGCAGACTGCGCCCTTTACCCATCGGTCACAATGCGTTCGCGATCACGCAACACCGTTCGGTCACAGTGGGTGCATGACGCGAGAAGTGACCCACATGACGCACGCTGAAGCCGACCGCCGCTCCGCCACCTCGTGGCAGCGGGTTTCGGCGGCGTTCCACGCCTGGCGAACACGACGCCAGGAACACGCGCCGCCCACGAGTGATACCGAGTCCCCGGCACCGGAGCCGGTGCCGGGGGCGAACACCCTGTGGCGGGTGCGGACCACGGTTCAGGAGGAACCGGGGTCGCTGGCGGCGCTGTGCAGCGCCCTGGCCGGGCAGCGCGTCGACATCCTGAGCCTGCAGACGCACCCGCTGGCCGAGGGCACGGTCGACGAGTTCCTGCTCCGGGGCCCGGACGGCCTGCCGGCGTCCGCGATCACCACGGCCGTCGAGTCGGCCGGCGGCGCCGACACCTGGATCGAGCGGGCCGACGCCCACGACCTGGTGGACGCACCGACCCGGGTCCTCGGACTCGCCGCCCGCACCGCCCTGGACTCGGCGGAACTGCCGCTGGCCCTGCGTCAGTTGCTGGGCCGGTGCACGATCCGGTCCCTGCCCGCGCCGGCCGGTGACGGCCGGGCGCCGGAGAGCCTCGCCGTCGAGGGGGCCCTCGACGACACGGTGATGCGGCTGCGCGCCCCGGAAGGCGGAGTGATCATCGTGGAACGGCCGTATCTGCCGTTCACACCGACCGAGTTCGCCCGGGCGAGGGCTCTGGTGGAGCTGGACGCCCGGCTCGGACCGCGCCTGCCGCACGGACGGGACGTGTTCACGCTCGCCGAGGGCAGCGACATCATCGTGCGGCGGGCCGACACACGCGACCTCGAAGCGGCGCGGGCGATGCACGAGCGGTGCTCGCCGCGCACGCTGAAGCTGCGCTATCACGGGCCCGTCCGTGACGCCGACCGGTACCTCAACCACCTGCTCAGTCCGCGCTACGGCCGCACGCTCGCCGTGCAGACGGCCTCCGGGCGGATCGTGGGGCTCGGTCACCTCCTGTGGGACGGGGACGAGACGGAGGTCGCGCTGCTCGTCGAGGACGCGTGGCAGCGGCGGGGGGTCGGGGCGGAGTTGCTGTCGCGCCTCGTCGCCATGGCCGTCGAGGCGAGGTGCTCCAGCGTCTACGCCGTGACCCAGGCGTCCAACACGGGCATGGTCGCCGCCATGCGGGGGCTGGGGCTTCCTCTCGACTATCAGGTCGAGGAAGGGACGTTGGTCATCACAGCGCGGCTGGGCGAGGCGGTCGTGAGGAGCGCGGAGGGGCTTGGGAGCGCCTCCGCCTCGTAGGGGGCGTGCGTCAGTGGGCGGCTGCGGGCTCGTTGTGGTTGGTTGCGCAGTTACCCGCGCCCCGTTCGGGGCGTCGCCCCAGCGCTGAGTCCAGATCCGACCACAGGTCCTCCACGTCCTCCAGGCCCACCGACATGCGCAGCAGCTGATCGCTCACGCCGGCCCCCTTGCGGTCGTCCGCGTCCACGATGCGGTGGCTGATGGAGGCCGGGTGCTGGATGAGGCTGTCGACGCTGCCGAGGCTCACCGCCGGGGTGATCAGGCGGACCGCGCCGATCACCTCGTGCGGGTCGCCGTGCACCTCGAAGGCGACCATCGCGCCGCCGATGCGCGGGTAGTGCACCCGGGCGATGCGCGGGTCGGCGGCGAGGCGGCGGGTCAGCTCGGCCGCCGTGGCGGAGGCCGCCCGGACCCGGACGGGGAGGGTGGACAGGCCGCGCAGCAGCAGGTAGCCGGCCAGCGGGTGCAGGACACCGCCGGTGGCGAACCGCACCTGGCGCAGCAGGCCCGCGAACTCCTCGTCGCAGGCGACCACGCCCGCGAGGACGTCGCCGTGACCGCCGAGGTACTTGGTGGCGCTGTGCAGGACCAGCCGGGCACCCTGCTCGGCGGGGCGCTGGAGGACCGGCGTGGCGAAGGTGTTGTCCACGAGCAGCGGCACCGAGCCGCAGGCGTGTGCCACGGCCCGCAGGTCGACCTCGGCGAGCGTGGGGTTGGCCGGGGACTCGACCAGGACCAGTCCGGTGTCCGGGCGCAGGGCGTCGGCGACGCCGGCCGGGTCGGTCCAGGTCACCTCCGTGCCCAGGAGCCCGGCGGTCAGCAGGTGGTCGCTGCAGCCGTAGAGGGGGCGTACGGCGACGACGTGCCGCAGGCCCATGGAGCCGCGGACGAGCAGGACGGCGCTGAGCGCGGCCATGCCGCTGGCGAAGGCGACCGCGGCCTCGGTGCCCTCGAGGCGGGCCAGGGCGGTTTCGAAGCGGGCGACGGTCGGGTTGCCGAGCCGCCCGTAGACGGGCGGACCGTCCGGGTCGGCGCCGGTGGTGGCGAAGGCGTCGATGCGGGCCGCCTCGCCACGGCTGTCGTACGACGGGTAGGTGGTGGACAGGTCGATCGGCGGGGCGTGCAGCCCCTGCCGGGCGAGGTCGTCCCGCCCGGCGTGCACGGCCTCGGTGGCGAGGGCTCGCGGTGCGGTGCGTACGGCGTCGTGGGCGCGCGTGCTCGTTGTGTCCATGTCCATGAGGGGCAAGGGTGAACATCGACCGGGCTGCCGCGGCCGCGTCCCGTGCTACGTTCGGCCGATGGCTGAATCTGTCGTACTGGATCCGGTGGATCTCCATCTGCTGCGGCTGTTGCAGAACGACGCCCGGGCGACGTACCGGGATCTCGCCGCGCAGGTCGGGGTGGCCCCGTCTACCTGTCTGGACCGGGTGACGCGCCTGCGCCGCTCGGGCGTGATCCTCGGGCACCGGCTGGAGCTGGATCCGGCCAAGCTCGGGCGAGGGCTGGAGGCCCTGCTGTCGGTGCAGGTCAGGCCGCACCGCCGGGAGCTGGTGGGGCCGTTCGTGGAGCGGATCCGGGCCCTGCCGGAGTCACGGACGGTGTTCCACCTGACCGGTCCCGACGACTATCTGGTCCATGTCGCGGTCGCCGACATGGCCGATCTGCAGCGGCTGGTCCTGGACGAGTTCACGTCGCGGCGGGAGGTGGCCCGGGTGGAGACCCGGCTGATCTTCCAGCAGTGGGAGTGCGGCCCGCTCCTGCCGCCTTCGCCCTCGGCTCAATCCGCATGACGTGCGCGGTCCGTCGTACGAGGATGGCCGCATGTCTGAGATCAAGAGCCAGCTGCCCCGAGAAGTCGCCGACGCCTACGTCGACGAACTCGTCGCCCTCGACCCGATCACCGGTACGTTCCTCGGCGACAAGGAGAGCTCGAGCAGGCTGCCCGACACCTCGCCGGCGGGCCAGGAGGCACTCGCCGAGCTGGCGCGCCGGACACTGGCCCGGCTGGACGAGGCCGAGCGGCTGCCCGGCGCGGACAGCGACATCGAGCGCCGGTGCGCGCGGCTGCTGCGCGAACGGCTGGGCGCCGAACTCGCGGTGCACGAGGCCGACGAGAGCCTGCGATCCGTGAGCAACCTGAGCTCCATCGCCCATGCGGTGCGACAGGTGTTCACCGTGACGCCGGCGCAGACGGAGCAGGACTGGACGGCGATCGCCGAGCGGCTGCGGGGGGTCCCGGCCGCGCTGGAGGGCTACCGGGAGTCCCTGGCGCTCGGTCTGGAACGCAAGCTGTACAGCGGCCCCCGCGCCACGGCCACGTTCGTGCAGCAGCTCGGCGAATGGGCCGACGCGGACGGTGAGGGACACGGCTGGTTCGAGCAGTACGCGGCCGCCGGGCCCGAGGCCCTGCGGTCCGAGCTGGACGCCGCCGCCCGCTCGGCCACCGAAGCGGTCGTCCGGCTGCGCGACTGGATGCGGGACGTGTACGCGCCGACGATCGAGGGCGCGCCGGACGTGGTGGGCCGGGAGCGGTACGCACGCTGGGTGCGCTACTTCAACGGCACGGACCTCGACCTGGACGAGGCGTACGCCTACGGCTGGTCGGAGTACCACCGTCTGCTCGGCGAGATGAAGAGCGAGGCCGAGAAGATCCTGCCCGGCGCCGGCACGCCGTGGGAGGCGCTGGCCCACCTCGACGCGCAGGGCACGCACATCGAGGGCGTCGGCGAAGTCCGCGACTGGCTGCAGAGCCTCATGGACGAGGCGATGGACGCCCTCGACGGCACTCATTTCGACCTGGCCGAGCGGGTGCGCCGGGTGGAGTCGCGCATCGCCCCTCCGGGCAGCGCCGCGGCCCCCTACTACACGCCGCCGTCGGACGACTTCTCCCGCCCGGGCTGCACCTGGCTGCCCACCATGGGCGAGACGCGCTTCCCGGTCTACGACCTGGTGTCGACCTGGTACCACGAGGGCGTGCCCGGCCACCACCTCCAGCTCGCCCAGTGGAAGCACGTGGCGGAGAACCTCTCCCGCTACCAGGCGAGCGTCGGCATGGTGAGCGCCAACGCCGAGGGCTGGGCGCTGTACGCGGAGCGGCTGATGGACGAACTGGGCTTCCTGACCGACCCGGAGCGCCGGCTCGGCTACCTGGACGCGCAGATGATGCGGGCCGTGCGCGTCATCATCGACATCGGCATGCACCTGGAGCTGACGATCCCGGACGACTCGCCCTTCCACCCCGGAGAGCGCTGGACGGCCGAGCTGGCGCAGGAGTTCTTCGGCGCGCACAGCAGCCGGCCGGCCGACTTCGTGGAGAGCGAGCTGACCCGCTACCTGTCCATGCCGGGCCAGGCCATCGGCTACAAGCTCGGCGAGCGGGCGTGGCTGCTGGGCCGGGAGAACGCCCGCAAGCGGCACGGCGACGCCTTCGACCCGAAGGCCTGGCACATGGCGGCGCTGTCGCAGGGGTCGCTGGGTCTGGACGATCTGGTGGACGAGTTGTCCGCCCTCTGATCAGCGCCGGAATCCGCCCTCCGAGTTGATGACCTCACCGGTGATCCAGCCCGCCTCGTCGGTCGCGAGCCAGGCGATGAGGCGGGCCGGGTCGTCGGGCATGCCCCACCGGCCCGAAGGGAAGCGGGCGGCGACGGCGTCGTAGTCGTCGCCGGTCAGGTAGTCGGTGTCCACGGGGCCGGGGTTGACGGTGTTGACCGTGATGCCCCGCTCGCCGAGCGCGGTCGACAGGGAGCGGGTGATCGAAGCGAGGGCGCCTTTCTGGAGGGCGTAGGCGATCTCGCCCGGCATGCCGCCCGCGATGTCCTGGCCGGAGGTCATCATCACCACCCGGCCTCCGGGGCCGGGTGGCCGCAGCCGGGCATGAGCCTGTACGAGCAGCAGGACCGCGCGGGTGTCGATCGCCCAGTGCCGGTCGAGCATCTCCGTGCCGATCTCGTCCAGGGAGCCGTCGAACCCGCTCTGCGCGTGGTTGGCGACGAGGATGTCGAGACGTCCGCCGAGCGCCTCGGCGGCCCGTGTGACGAGTTCGGCGGGCACGTCCGGGTCAGCCAGGTCGCCGGGGCCCGCCACGATCCGGGCGCCGGAACCGCCGCCTGCGTCGCGGACGGACGCGAGGACGTCTTCGGGGCGGTCGGCGCCCCAGGGTTGGCCGGCGTCGTGCGGGACATGGTGGTGCAGATAGACGCTCGCGCCGTAGGCGGCCAGGCGGCGGGCCACGGCATGCCCGATGCCGCCACGGCGGCTGGCGCCGGTGACCAGCGCGGTTCGGCCGCGCAGGGGCAGTGGATCGCGGCGCAGTTCCTCAGGGGTGGGGTGGGGAAGGCGTGGCATGAGTTCATCGTGATCGGTCCGGCCGGCAGCCGCACACGATTTTCCCCGTCAGTGGCGCTGTGCGCTATCTCCGCGCGAGCAGCCGGAGCTGGACCAGGCCCAGCCAGGTCTCCGGGCCGGGCTGGACCCTTGCCGCGCGCACCCCGTATCGGCCCGGCTCCAGCGCCACCCGTACATGGTCGGATCCCGACGGGTCGGATCCGGGCCACGCCGCGTCGAACAGCAGCACCGGCCCCGGAACCTCCCAGTGCACCTCCGGCTCCCACTCCGCCCCGTGGATCGCCGACGGCACGCTCGCCAGCAGTTCGTCCTCGGAGTCGCCGGCGCACCAGCGGACGAAGGTGCCGTGGTCGCGTAGATAAGCGGTCGCGGCGGGCTCGTCGCCCAGGACCAGCGCGGTGCAGTCGCCGACCGGGAGGAGGCCGAGGTGCCCGTCCACCTCGCAGGCCCGGTCGTAGTCCGAGGCCGTCTCCTCGCCGTCGGCACCCGCCCAGAACGGCAGGACGGTCTCCGGTACCGCTATCAGCGGCCCCCCGCCCGACTCCACCCATTCCACAGCGCCCGGCTCCGCGTATCGCACCATGGCGCAAGAACCTACAGGGCTGACTCGCGGCAAAGGATCAGGAGTTCGGCAACCGCAGCCGTCCGCACCCACGGGGGCCGGCACCCGGCTCCGCATATCGCACCACGGCGCAAGAACCTACAGAGCTGACTCGCGGCAAAGGATCAGGGGTTCGGCAACCGCAGCCGTCCGCACCCACGGGGGCCGGCACCCGGCTCCGCATATCGCACCACGGCGCAAGAACCTACAGAGCTGACTCGCGGCA
>NZ_JBVJSX010000012.1:179977-275967 GCF_055606225.1 Streptomyces sp. NPDC037100
CAAAGGATCAGGAGTTCGGCAACCGCAGTCGTCCGCGCCCACGGGGGGCCGTCAGGGGGCCCGGGGCCCGCCGCTCGCGCCCCTGCCAGGTCTCGAATCCCGGCCCCTCGCGCGCAAGGGGAGGAAGTGTCGGGGAAGACCGGGGCGCTGGGCCCGGTGACCACGAGCGTGGTGTACTCCTCGCCCCTCCCCCGGCGCCCCTGGGCCGCTGACCTCAGCCGGCGCCGCGCTGCCGCAGTGTCGACCCGGACCGGCCCTTCACCACCTCGAGTTGTGCGTGGATCCGCCGCCGCAGGTCGGCGACATGGCTGACGATGCCGACGCTGCGGTCGCGTTCGCGCAGGGAGTCGAGCACGTCGAGGACCTCGTCCAGGGTCTGGTCGTCGAGGCTGCCGAAGCCCTCGTCGATGAACAGCGTGTCCAGCCGCACCCCGCCCGCCTCGTCCGTGACGACGTCGGCGAGGCCGAGGGCCAGCGCGAGCGAGGCGAAGAACGTCTCGCCGCCCGAGAGCGTCGCCGTGTCGCGTTCACGGCCGGTCCAGGCGTCGACGACGTGCAGCCCGAGTCCGCTGCGGCCGCGGCCGCTGCGGTCGTCGGAGTGGACGAGGGTGTAGCGGCCGGACGACATGCGCCGCAGCCGTACGGTCGCGGCGGCGGCGACCTGCTCCAGCCTCGCCGCCAGGACGTACGACTCCAAACGCATCCGGCGTTCGTTGTCCGCCGAGGTGCCGGCGGCGAGTCCGGCCATCCGGGCCACGCGGTCGTACTCCTGACGCAGCGGCGCCAGCCGGCGTACGGAGGCGGTCGCCCGGGCGGAGAGGCGGTCGAGGTCGGCGCAGCGCCGCTCGGCGGCGTCATGGGCGGAGGCGGCGTCGCGCAGCCGCCGGACCGCCGCGTCGACGGCCCGCCGCGCCGCGTCCGGATCGGCCCGCGGCTCGCGGGCCGCCGCGGCCGTGTCGGCCTCGGCGAGGACGGTCCGTACGGCGACCTCCTCGTGCTGCCAGGCGTCCAGGCGGCGTTGCAGTTCGCGGTGGGCGGCGCGGTCGAGGAGGGCGTCGGCCGCGGCCTGCGGGGTCTCGAAGCCGGCCCGGAAGGCGGCGTCGGCGAGCCGGGCGTCGGCGTCCTTCAGCCGCTGGGCGGTGTCCTCGGCCACACGGGCGGCGTCGGCGGCGTCCGTGAGCAGTGCGGTCCGCCGCTCCAGCTGCGCGGCCCGCGCGGCGACACTGTCCAGGGAGCCCCGTGCCCGGTCCAGTTCCTCCTCCAGCGCGGCCCGTTCGTGGTCCAGCCGCTCCCGGTGACCGACCCGGGAGGCGGTCCGCACCGCGGTCTCCTGCCGGGCGGCGAGGCGTCGTTCGTGCTCCTGCCCGGCCTGCCGCAGCCGCTCCTGCGCGGCGTGCAGCTCGGCGGCGGCACTGCGGGCCTGCGCGTACCGCTCCTCCAACTCCGCCAATTCGTCGTCGAGTTGCCCGGTCGGCGTGTCACCGGCCTCCGCGGTGGCGGCGGCGAGCGCCTCCCGTACGAGGCCGAGGCGCCGTTCGTCCTCGGCACGCTGCTCGTCGGCGCGCTGGTAGGCGGTGAGGGCGTGCTCCTCCGCCTCGCGGTCCACGTGCCCGGCGACCTTGCGGGCGGGGGCGGGGTGTTCGGTGGCGCCGCAGACGGCGCAGGGCTCGCCGTCGGTGAGGTTCGCGGCCAGTTCGGCGGCGATGCCGTTCAGGCGCTGCTCCTTGAGGTCGAGCCAGTGCTGCTTGGCCCGCAGCGTCTCGTCCCGCGCCGTGCGGACCCGGTCGACCGCCCGGTCCGTGTCCTGGGCGAGCCGGTCGCGCATGCGGGCCGCCCGCAGCCGCTGCTGCGCGGGCTCACGTCGTGCGCCGAGCTGCTCGGCGAGGGCGGCGGCCTGCTGCGCGGAGTCGACGCGGTTCTGGAGTGCGGTGCGCCGCTCCTCCCAGCCGTCGAGCCAGGCCTCCGCCTCCTGCAGGAGGTCGGCGTCTACGCGTTCCTGGCGGTCCAGGCCGGCGCGCTCGTCGAGGAGTTCGGCCAGTCGCCGCTCGGCGCGACGGGCCGAGTCGAGCCCGCCCAGTTCCTCGGCGGCCCGGCGTGCTGCGGCGGCGAGTCCGGCCGCGCCCGCGTCGGCGAAGGTATCCGGCAGCAGGGCACGCGCGCGTACCTCGGCGGCGGCCGCCCGGCGGTGTTCGGCTTCGGAGGCTTCCCGCAGGTCGAGGGCGGGCGCGACGGCTTCGGCCTTGCGGGCCCGCTCCATGAGGGCCTGGGCCTCCCGGTAGGCCTCGGCTCCCTGTTCCACGCGCGCCGCCCGTTCGCGTGCCTCGTCGAACCGCCGCTGAAGCCGGGCCAGTTCGCGTACCTCGTCCAGGGCGCGGCCGGCGGCGGCCTGCGCGGACTCGGCCGCGGTGAGCGTGCACGCGGCGACGGTGAGCTGCTCGCGGGCGGTGCTGCGGGCGACGGCGGCGGCGCTCAGCACCGCCTCGGCGAGCCCCGGTTCGCCCGGGGCGAGTTCGGGCAGCTCCATGGCGTCGTCCGCAACCTGCTGCATGCGGTGGGCGTCGGCCAGAAGGTCCGCGTCCCCGTCCCGCACCTGGGCCTCGGTGGTGCGACGCCGCTCGGCGAGGCGCTTTTCGACGTCGGCGAAGCGGCGGGTGTCGAACAGGCGGCCCAGCAGCTTGCCACGGGCCTCGGCGTCGGCGCGCAGGAACCGGGCGAAGTCGCCCTGCGGCAGCAGCACGACCTGGCAGAACTGTTCCCGGCTCATGCCGAGCAGCTGGGTGATCTCCTCGCCGATCTCCTGGTGGGAGCGGCTGAGGTCCTTCCAGGCCCCGGCCGTCGCGTCGTACTCGCGCAGCCAGGTCTGGGCCTTGTCCAGGGTCGTGCCGGTGCCGCGTTTCTTGGGGCGCTCCCAGGGCGGCTGACGGGTTACCTCCAGGCGGCGCCCGGCGACGGTGAGGTCGAGGGTGACCTCGGTGCGGGTGGCGGGAGCGGCGTGGTCGCTGCGCAGGGCCGTGCCCTGGCCACCGCCCTGCCGGGCGCCCGGCACCGCGCCGTAGAGGGCGTAGCAGACGGCGTCCAGGACGGATGTCTTGCCCGCGCCGGTGGGTCCGTGCAGCAGGAACAGGCCTGCCGCCGACAGCTCGTCGAAGTCGACGGTCTGCGTGCCCCCGAAGGGTCCGAAGGCGGTGACCGCGAGCCGGTGGAGCCTCACCGGGCCACCTCCCGTACGGTCTCGTCCGCCCGTACCGCGTCGAACGCGTCGCGGAGCACGCCCCGTTCGTGCGGGTCGGGTCCGGCGCCGCGCACATGGGCGACGAAGTCCTCGGCGATCTGCTGGTCGCTGCGCCCGGCCAGGCGCCGGGCGTATGACACCTCGGACTCGTCGTCGTCGCGGTCGGGGTCGAAGACGAGGCTGAGCGTGTGCGGGAAGCGTTCGGCGAGCCGGGCCATCGGGTCGGCGGGGCGGACGGGGTCGGTGAGGGTCGCCTCGACCCAGGCCTGCTCGTACCGTGCCAGGTCCGCATCGGCGAGCAGATCCTCCAGCGTGCCGCGGATGCGGGCGAGGGCGCGGGGCACCGGGCAGTCGACGCGCTCGGCGTCGACGGAGCCGTCCGCGGCCAGGTCGACCAGCCACATGCTCTTGCGGTGGGCGGCCTCGGAGAAGGAGTAGGGCAGCGGTGAACCGCAGTAGCGGACGCGGTCGGTGAGGGTCTGGCAGCCGTGCAGATGCCCGAGCGCCACGTAGTCGACGCCGTCGAACACCCCGGCGGGGACCGCGGCGACGCCACCGACGGTGATGTCCCGCTCACTGTCGCTGGGTTCACCACCCGTGACGAAGGCGTGGGCGAGGACGACGGAGCGGGTGCCGGGCGGGCGCGCGGCGAGGTCGGCGCGGACCCGGTCCATCGCGGCGGCGAGAACGGCCTCGTGCCCGGCCTTGTCCACCCCGAACTCGTCCTTGACCAGGGACGGTTCGAGATAGGGCAGCCCGTAGAAGGCGACGTCGCCGTGGGCGTCGGCCAGCATGACCGGAGTGCCGGCCGCGGCAGGTTCTGTCCGGAGATGGATGCCGGCCCGCCCGATGAGCCCCGCCCCGACGCCCAGCCGGCGGGCCGAGTCGTGGTTGCCGGAGATCATCACCGTCGGCACGCCGAGGTCGGCGAGGCGGTGCAGGGCGTCGTCGAACAGCTCGACCGCCGCGAGCGGCGGCACCGCCCGGTCATAGACGTCCCCCGACACGACCACCGCGTCCACGGCGCGCTCCCGCACGGTCGTGACGAGGTGGCCGATGAACTCGGCCTGGGCACCGAGCATGTTCACCCGGTGGAAGGCCCGGCCGAGATGCCAGTCGGAGGTGTGCAGCAGCCTCAAGACGCCGCTCCGACCTGCATGTCTCCCCCTACGGTTCGTTCGTCGGCGACGCGAGCCGGTCCGGCTCGCTGTCAGCCCACCACGCTAACGCCTGTGGGCACCCGGTCCACCACGAACCCCGGAGCGTCACGCCTGTGCGGCAGCAATTCAGAGGAAATGTCCGTAACTGTGCCGTGAAGCAGGTCATTCCGGGCGATGCGGCACTCCCGCAGCCACCGGTCGAGAGGGAGCGCGGCCTCGGCCCTGCTCCGGGTGACCGGGCACTCCCCTCCCGGCGAGGACGGCTGCCGGGCATGCGGAGGGCGCGGAGGGCCGAACCGTCGCCGACCGCTGACCTCGGCAGGGCCGGTCGGTAGCTTCCCTGCCGCACGCCGCGTGCGAGGCGGAGCCGCCGTCACACGTCCCCGTACGTCTCCCCGCCCGTTTCGAAACCGGCCGTGCCGGCGGTGGCGTCGGCGAGCCAGGAGCGGAAGGCGTCCACGTCGGAGTCCGGGAGGGCGATCTCGAGGGTGACCGCCTCGCCGTAGTGCACGTCCCGGACTTCGCGGCCGGTGGTGCGCAGGTCGTTCTCCAGCTTGCCGGCCCGCTGGTGGTCGACCGTGACCGTGGCCAGCCGGAACCTGCGGCGGGTGCGGGTGCCGAGGGCGTCCAGGGCCTCGCCGACCGCTCCGCCGTACGCCCGGATGAGCCCGCCCGCTCCGAGCTTGACCCCGCCGAAGTAGCGGGTGACGACGGCGACGACGTACCGCATGTCGCGGCGCAGCAGCATCTGGAGCATGGGGACGCCTGCGGTGCCGCCGGGTTCGCCGTCGTCGCTCGCCTTCTGCACCAAGGCGTCGGCGCCGATGACGTAGGCCCAGCAGTTGTGGGAGGCGTCGGCGTGCTCCTTGCGGACCGAGGCGATGAAGTCCTGAGCCTCCTGCTCGGTGGCCACCGGGGCGAGGGCGCACAGGAAGCGGGAGCGGCTGACCTCGGTCTCGTGCACGCCGGCACCGGCCACCGTGCGGTATTCGTCCTGCATCGGGCCAGCCTATTCCCCTGGTCGGGAGCGTCCCGACGGGGCGGCTGCCTCTGTGTGCCCCGGAGGGCGGCCCGCGACACCTCGGGCGGGCCGGAACCGTCGAGAGCTCCGCTACGAGTGGGCCACGACCTCGCCGGCCGTCACCTGGGGCGGATGCGGCAGCAGTTCGGCAAGCCGCTGCCGTACGAAGTCCCCGGCTCTCTCGGTCGACTCCTCGGCGCCGGCCCGGTCCTGGAAGACACCGGTGGACACCATCACCCCGCCGCCGGCGTCGACCCAGTAGTAGGCCACGAACCCCTGGACCTGGCGGACGAGCGGCAGGAACTCCTCGTTCACCCGGCGCCCCGCCTCGGCCGGGTCGGTCACCCCTTCGTACCGCCGGATCACTGCGTGCATGGCTGGTCTCCTCATGGGTCGGCACGGTGTTCGACTCAGACGCCATACCCGCCGCGGGACGTGTGCGCAGCGCAAGCCCGGCGCACATCACCGGAAAGGCCCCATGCCGGCGCGAAGGCCAGGGCTGATGCCGCTGCAGGCAGCGGTTGCCCGTCGAGGAGCGGCGGTACGGCGCGTGAGGGCCCCCGTCATGTTTTCCGCGGTCCTGCAAGAGGGCCTCTGCTCGAAGAGTTCGAGGGAGCGTGCCGGGGCGCCGCGACGGGGGAGGCGTTGCCGCCGTGGCACTAGTGCTTCGCGCCCCGGGGCACCGTCACGGACGTGAGCAGCGCGGCGCCGGGGGCCAGCGCCGCGCCGCGACGGGGCGGACGTTGCCGCCGTGGCACTAGTGCTTCGCGCCCCGGGGCACCGTCACGGACGTGAGCAGCGCGGCGCCGGGGGCCAGCGCCTGCCAGGTCGTGCCGTGCCAGGACAGGACGGCGATGGCAGAGGTGGGGAATTTTGTGCGGACCTGCTCCAGGGTGTCGTCGAGGCCGTCACCGGCGAGAGCCAGGACCAGTTCCTCCAGCCCGGGGTTGTGGCCGATCAGCAGCAACGTCTCCACCTCGGCGGGCACCTCGTGCACCACGGCCATCAGGCCGGACGGGCCGGCGGCGTACAGGCGCCGGTCGTGCCTGACCGGCGGGGGCGTGCCCCACTCGGCCGCGGCCAGGTCCCAGGTCCGGCGGGCGCGGACGGCGGTGGAGCACAGCGCGAGGTCGGGCAGGAGGTCGGCGTCGGCCAGGGCCCGTCCCGCCGCGGGTGCGTCCCGGCGGCCGCGCGGGGCGAGGGGGCGTTCGTGGTCGGCGACGTCCAGGGGCCAGGCCGACTTGGCGTGCCGCAACACGATCAGGCGGCGCAGCGGGCCGGCGCTGCTGCGGGCGATCATGCCGGCGATCCCAGGTCGCCGGCGAGGTCGAGGCCGAGGAGCCGGTCGGCGTACGCGTATGTCTCGAAGCGGGCGCCGTCCGCGAGGTCCGGCTCGGTCTCGACCTGGCGCAGGACCTCCAGCACCCGCGGCACGTCCAGGTCGTCGTCCCAGGCTTCGCGCAGCCGCTCCCGTACGCCGTCGGGGACGGGCCGCGAGGGCTGTCGCGCCCAGCGGGCGACCGCGGCGCGCCAGCGGGCGAGGGTGGCGCCGGCCTCGTCGAGTCCGGCGGGCTCAAGCCGGACCGGGGCGCTGTGGTGCCGGGTGATCAGAGCGAGGCGCAGGGCGGCGGGGTCACTGTGGTGCGGCGGGCCCGGCTCGACCGGTGCGACGGCGATCCGCACCCCGTCGGGTACCGCCGCGCCCTCGGCGGCGACATGGACGACCTGGGACTCGCCCAGACCGGCACCGACGTCAGGGCTGTCCTCGAAGGGGCGGATGCCGAGTGTCGTGGCGCCCGCGCGCAGCTCCGCCTGCCGGTTGCCGCCGGTCAGCAGCGCCCAGACCGGTGTGCCGCCGAGTTCCAGGGTCCGCACGAGCAGGTCCCCGACGAGCAGCACCCGCAGGTCCGTCGTGTCGGAGTCCGACGCGTGCACCTGGACGCGGGTCAGGCCCCGGCGGGCCGGGGCGGCGTCGACCGGCTCGCGGGTTCGGGCGTCGATGATGCGCAGCACGAGGCGAGCGTAGGCGGGCGGACGGGCCCGCGCAGGCAGGCCGGGACTTTTCCGGCCACCGTGGCGCGATCGCTCACCCCTGGGGTGGGTGGCCGCTCCTCTCAGTTCAGTGTCCCGAGGAACCGCACATGAGGCCGCCCTTCGGGCCCTTCCGGGCTGACGGTGGCCCGCACCCCGTACACCTCGGCGATGAGTTCCGCCGTGAGGACGTCTCGTGCGGGGCCCGCCGCCACCACCCTCCCCGCGCACAGCACGACGACCCGATCGCAGTACATCGCCGCGAGGTTGAGGTCGTGCAGGGCGACGACGGCGGTGACGGGCAGGGCCGTGACCAGGGCGAGCAGGTCGAGCTGGTGGTGGATGTCCAGGTGGTTGGTGGGTTCGTCGAGGAGGAGCTCGCGGGGTTCCTGCGCGAGCGCGCGGGCGATCTGCACCCGCTGGCGTTCGCCGCCCGAGAGGGTGTGCCAGAGCCGCCCGGCCCGGTCGGCGAGGCCCGTGCGCTCCAGGGCGGCGCGCACCGCCCGTTCGTCGTCGGCCGAGGCGGGCGTCCAGGCGCGGCGGTGCGGGACGCGGCCCAGCCGTACGACATCCTCGACCGTCAACTCGACCTGAGTGTCCGATTGTTGCTCGACGACCGCGAGGCGGCGCGCGACCGTGCGACGGGGCAGGTCGGCCAGGGGCGTGCCGTCGAGGGTGACGACTCCCGAGGTCGGCGTGAGCAGCCCGGCGAGCAGCCTCAGCAGCGTGGACTTGCCGGAGCCGTTGGGGCCGAGCACGCCGACCGTGGAGCCGGTCTCCGGCGCGAGGGCGACGCCGTCCAGGATGAGGCGCCCGTCGGCGCGGCGGCTGACCCGGTCGGCCCGCAGCCCCGCCCCCGCCGACGCCCCCGCGCCGCTCACCGCACCCTCCGTGTCCGGTACAGCACCGCCACGAACGCCGGCACCCCGATCAGCGAGGTCACGACCCCCACCGGCACCTCCTGCGGATCGAGGACGGTACGGGCCAGGGTGTCCACCCACACCAGGAAGACCGCTCCCGCGAGGGCGGTGACCGGCAGCATCCGTGCGTGCCCGGGACCGGTGAGGGCCCGTGCGGCGTGCGGCAGGACCAGTCCGACGAAGCCGATCGCCCCGGCCGAGCTGACCAGAGCCGCCGTGAGCAGGGCGGTGACGCACAGCAGGGCCAGGCGGGTGCGGGCGACGGACACCCCGAGCGCGGCGGCCGCGTCCTGCCCGAAGGCGAAGGCGTCGAGGGTTCGGGCGTACGACAGGCACACCACCAGCGCCACCGCCAGCACGGCCAGGCACAGCCACACGTCGGCCCAGCCGGCGCCGCCGAGCGAGCCGAGGAGCCAGAACAGCACGCCGCGGGTCGTCTCGGCGTCGGCGGAGGTCATCACGACGAAGGAGGTGAGCGCGGAGAAGAGCTGCATGGCGGCGACGCCCGCGAGGACGACCCGGTCGGTGGTGCCGCCGAGGGTGTGGCTGAGCAGGAGCACCAGCGCGAAGGACAGCAGGGCGCCGAGGAACGCGCCCGCGGACACCGGGAGGGCGCCGCCGCCCACGCCGAGCACGACGACGAGGACCGCTCCGGTGGAGGCGCCCGAGGACACCCCGAGCACGAACGGGTCGGCGAGCGGGTTGCGCAGCAGGGACTGCATCACCGCCCCGCACACCGCCAGTCCGGCCCCGCACACGGCGGCGAGCAGAGTGCGCGGCAGTCGCAGCTGCCAGACGATCCCGTCCCGGATCGGCGTCAGCCCCGAGCTGCCGAGGCCGAGATGGGCGGCCACGACGGCCCACACCTCGGCGACGCCGAGGTCGGCGGGACCGATGGTGATGGCCACGGCGAGGGAGACCACGAGCGCGACGGCCCCGGCCATGCCCAGCGCGAGCCCGGCCCCACCCCCGGGCCGGGCGGACGGCGGCTCCTGCTCCCGGGCGGTCACTTCACCAGCCCGAACCGGCGCAGCCCGGCGGCGACCTGTTCCACGCCCTCGACGGTGCGGATCGTCGGGTTCATGGCCTGCCCGCTGAGCAGCACGTACCGCTTGTGCCGGACGGCGTCCATGTTCCTGGTGACCGGGTTGGACTCCAGGAAGGCGATCTTCTTCGCGGCCGACTCGGCGGTCTGGGACTCCCGGGTCAGGTCGCCGATGACGAGGACGTCGGGGTCGCGGTCCGCGACCGTCTCCCAGTTGACCTGTGGCCACTCCTCGTGGGTGTCGTCGAAGACGTTCTTCGCTCCGAGGGCCCGGGTGATGATGCCGGGTGCTCCGCAACAGCCCGCCATGTAGGGCGACTCGGAGTTCGCGAACCAGTAGAGGAGGGTGACGTCGGAGGCGTCGATGCCCTTCGTGGCCTTCTTCATGCGCTCCCGGAGGGAGGCCACGAGGTCGTCGCCGCGTTTCCTCACGCCGAACACGGTCGCGAGGTCGTGGACTTCGCCGTAGACGGTGTCGATGTCCAGGGCCTTGTCGCGTGCGCCGTCGCCGCCGCCCGAGTTGTCCTTGCCGGCGCAGTCGGACGGGGAGACGTAGGTGGGGACGCCGAGCTTCTCGAACTGCTCGCGGGTGGCGACGCCGCCCTTGCCGAGGGTGGAGACGAAGGACGCGGCGACGAAGTCGGGCTCGGTGTCCAGGACGCGTTCGAAGGAGGGGGTGTCGTCGGCGATGCGCGGCACCGTCGCGTTCGCCTTCTCCAGTCCCTTCATCACGGGGTCGGTCCAGGTGGCCGTGCCCGCGAGGCGGTCGGCGAGACCGAGGGAGAGCAGGATCTCGGTGGTGCCCTGGTTGAGGGACACGGCGTGCCGCGGCGGGGCCGGGACGCGGACCTCGTGCCCGCAGTCGGTGAGCGTGACGGCGGCCTTCGCGTCGGTGGACGTGCTGCCGCCGCAGCCGGTCACGAGAAGGGAGCCGGCCGCGAGCAGAACGGCGGCACGGGCGGGTCGGGCGAGGGGCACGGGAACCAGTCCTCAGTCGTCGAGGGCTCGATCGCGGAGCCCGGTCGTACGGAGCTCCCCCGCCGCGCGCGGCCGCGGGGGCCGCCAGCAGGTCTTCGGACTCGGGTTCACCCGGGTCGGAGCGCCTTCCCGGACGTCCGCGAAGGAGTCCAGTGGCAAAGGCCCCGCCCGTCCCCCTCACCGCTGCGCGTCAGTTCCGGATTCGCACCGGATTCCCTGACCCACGTACATGGGTTCGACTGGCCCCGGCAAGCTATCACGGGGGCCGTCCGGGGAATCACCGCGCACCCGGCGCCGTTGAACGGAGAGCAGCTTGCCCACGACTTCCGAGGAGGCCGCCGGTGTACGGCGACGAGGCAACGGTCCGCAGGATCCTCACCGAGCTCGGCGACACCTGGGCCGTGGTGGGCCTGTCGTCGAACCGGCAGCGCGCGGCGTACGGCGTCGCCGCCGTGCTCCAGCGCTTCGGCAAGCGTGTGGTGCCCGTGCATCCGAAGGCGGAGACGGTGCACGGGGAGAAGGGCTACGCGAGCCTGGCGGACATCCCCTTCGACGTGGACGTCGTGGACGTGTTCGTGAACAGCGACCTCGCCGGCGCCGTCGCGGACGAGGCGGTCGCCAAGGGCGCGAAGGGCGTCTGGTTCCAGCTCGACGTGGTCGACGAGGCGGCGTACGACCGGGCCCGCGCGGCGGGCCTGGAGATGGTGATGGACCGCTGCCCGGCGATCGAGATCCCACGGCTGTCTCATCACGGCGTACAGAAACCCTGAAGCGTTCGCCAGGAAATACCCGCGCCCGGTCAAGGCTGCACAACTCGTCTTCTTCGGTCGGATGACCGATTCCTAACCTGAGGCCTCCTGCTCGCCGGACTCTGCGAGCTCATCTATGAGAGGCCCCTGAATCCATGGAAAGAGACGGCCTGCGCCGGGAGGTCGGACTGATCGGGCTCATGTGGGCCTCGGTCGGTTCCATCATCGGCTCGGGCTGGTTGTACGGCGCCGAGAAGGCCGTCGTGGCGGCCGGCCCCGCGGCGATCCTGTCCTGGCTGATCGGTGCGGTGGCGATCGTGCTGCTGGCCCTGGTGCACGCGGAACTCGGCGGCATGTTCCCGGTCGCCGGCGGCACAGCCCGTTATCCGCACTACGCGTTCGGCGGACTGGCCGGCATGTCCTTCGGCTGGTTCTCCTGGCTCCAGGCCGCGACGGTGGCACCGATCGAGGTCGAGGCCATGATCGGCTACGCCGGGCACTGGCACTGGGCGCAGGGTTTCCAGCACCCGAAGGACGGGACGCTGACGACGAGCGGCTTCGTCGTCGCGGTCGTCCTGATGGCCGTGTTCGTCGTCGTCAACTTCCTCGGGGTGCGGATCCTGGCGCACACCAACAGCGCCGCCACCTGGTGGAAGGTGGCCGTGCCGCTGGCGGCGATCTTCATCATCGCGGCGGGCAACTTCCACCCGGGCAACTTCACCGAGCACGGCTTCGCACCGTTCGGCGCCCATGGTGTGCTGAGTGCCGTCAGTTCCAGCGGCATCATCTTCGCCCTGCTGGGCTTCGAGCAGGCGATCCAGCTGGCGGGCGAGAGCCGCGACCCGCAGCGGGATCTGCCGCGCGCGACGATCGGTTCGGTCGCCATCGGAGCGGCCGTCTACGTCCTGCTCCAGGTCGTCTTCATCGCCGCCCTGCCGCTGGGCTCGTTCGCGCACGGCTGGACCAAGCTCGACTACCCCGGCATCAGCGGCCCGTGGGCCGGGCTCGCGACTTTGCTGGGCCTCGGCTGGCTGAGCGTCGTGCTGTACCTGGACGCGGTGGTCTCCCCGGGCGGCACCGGCCTGATCTACACGACGGCCACGTCCCGGGTCTCCTACGGACTGGCCCGCAACGGCTACGCGCCGAAGCTGTTCGTCCGCACCGACGCGCGCGGCGTGCCATGGCTCGGACTGATCGTGTCCTTCGTGACGGGCGTGGTCTGCTTCCTGCCGTTCCCGAGCTGGCAGCAGCTGGTCGGCTTCATCACCTCGGCGAGCGTGCTGATGTACGCGGGTGCCCCGCTGGCCTACGGCGTCTTCGCCGACCGGCTGCCACACCGGGAACGCCCCTACCGCCTGCCCGGCGGGAAGGTCCTCTCGCCGCTGTCCTTCGTGGTGGCCGATCTCATCATCTACTGGTCCACCTGGGACACCCTGTGGCGGCTCGGCGTGGCCATCGTCCTCGGCTACGTCCTGCTCGGCGGCTACGCCTGGTACGCCACGAGCAAGGGCCTGCCCGACGCTCCCCGGCTCGACTGGAAGGCCGCCCAGTGGCTGCCCGTCTACCTGCTGGGCATGGGCGTCATCTCCTGGCAGGGCGGCTTCGGCGGCCAGAGACACATCGGACTGTGGTGGGACAGCGCGGTCATCACGGTGTTCTCGCTGGCGATCTACTACTGGGCCAGGGCGTCGGCCTCCCGGCCGGAGGAGATCGAGCGGAGCATCGGGGAGGTGGCCGCCACCGAGGTGGCCGTCCACTGACGGCCCGCCCCGGTCAGTCGCCGAGGGCCGTACGGACACCGTCGATCGACGGCATGTCCGTGCGGCCCCGCGCCGAAACGCAGGCCACGGCACGCCGCAGGCCCCGGTGGAGCAGCAGCGGAGCGTCCGGCCCCAGGGCTTCGAGGAGCGGGGCGACGGCGTTCTCCAGCATCGCCGTCGCCATGGCCCAGCCGTCCGCGGTACGGTCGTACAGCAGCCGCAGCGCGGTTGCGGGAGACCTGCCCAGGAGGATGGCGAACAGCTCGCGCAGCACTTCGTCACGCTCCACGCGTTCCCAGGGATTGTCCGAGAGCGCGAGCGTCCGCTCCAGCAGGTTCTCCGCGTCGACCAGGCCGGCCGTGGCCGGGGAGCGGGCCAGTTGCAGCAACGTCACCGCGTACTGGGCGGCTTCGGCCCGTTCCGCCGCGGCCACGACGTCGGCGCACAGCTCCGCTACGGCCGGGTGGCCCGCACCGTGGATCTCGGCCGCGCGGGCCACCAGCGCCGCCACGGCCGGAAGCCTCGGCGAGTCCAGCAGCGGCCGCACCCGTGCGGCGCCGGCCTGCGGGCCGAAGAGAGCCATGTCCACGTAGGCCGCGTACAGCGCGTCCTCCAGGACCGGCAGGGACTCGACGGCCGGGGGCGCCCCGGCCGCGGTCACGATGCACTCGTTGGCGATGGCCGGGGCGAGCATCACACCGGTGAGCAGCGGCCCGTGGATGTCCGGGGGCATCCCGAGCAGGGAGCGGTGCGCGTAGGCGAACGGCGGGTACGGCTGCCGGCCGGCCACCGCGTCGAAGGCGTAGCGGCGGGAGGCATCGGCGCCGAAGGCCAATTGGAACATGTACAGCAGGTACGGGTTGCCGTCGGCGCCGAGGAACTCCATGGCCCGGTCGGCCTCCCACGGCACGATCCGCACCGCGGCCTCGAATCTGCTGCGGTGGTCGGGGCGCACATAGGCCAGGGGCCCGTCCTGCTCCTGCGGCAGGTTCCACTCGTACCGGGGTATCTCGGCGTACGCCTGTCCGAACTCGGCCCACAGCCGGTCGGCCGCCGCCCGGTCCGCTCCTGCGGCGGTCCCGAAGAGCCCGGCGAGTCCGACGACTCGCTCGCCGGGATCGGTCAGGGCGTGCACGAGCGTCCGGGCTCGGTCCGGGTCCCGTACGGCGACGGCCTCGGCGAAGCAGCGGATCGTACGGGCCCAGGAGTACGGGTGCCCGACCGACCAGGTGCCGGGCGCCATGGCGCGCAGGACGTCCGACGGATCGCGGTGGAAGCGTTGTTCGACGAGCCGGCGCCAGTCGTTGGTGTGGTTGACCACCATGGGCATCTCGGCCACGGGACCGCCGACGGTGTTCCCCCGGGCCACGCCACCCCCTTCTCCCGCCAGGTGGTAGAAGCCCCACATCGGCGGGTCGGCCACGGGCGGCACCTCCTCGGCGGCGTGCAGCGCCTCGTCCAGGAGCGAGCGGGCCATGGCCAGGTCGCCTGTGTCGGCGCGCCGGTGGGCGACGAGCGCGAGGGTCGAGTAGCGGTCCTTGAAGGGCGGCTGCCACTCGGTGGTGGCGATCGCGCGGGCGTAGGCCACGGCCCGCTCCGGGGCACGGCCGGCCAAGGCCTCGGCGAGGGTCTCCAGGTCCCCGTCGTGGTGCAGTCGGCTGAACATGTCCCGAGACGACGGCTCGGGGGGAACCCGAGCGCAGGTGGCGTCGATCAACGCCGTCGCCGCCTCGCCGTCGAAGGTGGCGAGTACCTTCGCGGCCTTGTTCGTGTACCAGACACCGTTGCCGAAGCCCAGGACCCGGTCGATCAGCCGGTGCGCGGCAGGGACGTCACCGAGGGCCGCCCAGGTGCGTGCGGCGTGGAAGAAGGCGTCGGTGACCAGGCCCGTCACCTCCACGGCCTCCAGACGGCGCAGCAGCTCTCGCGACAGCGCCGGGAACGGTCCCGCGGCGTGTTCGGCCGCCTCGGCCACCGCCTGGGCGAGCGCACCGTCCTCCCCGGGCCAGGCTTCGGCCAGTTCCCGCAGCGCCTGCTCGGCGAGGCGGTCGGCGTGTTCGGGTCGCGTGGCCCGCAGCGTCCCGGCGAGGCGTACGAAGGACGTCAGCCGCTCCGCGGGAGCGGCGTGGCGCAGGGCGCGCCCGGTCCACGCCAGCAGCTCGTCCCGGCCAGCGCCGTGGGCCCGGTCCGCGAGGTCGAGGTAGGCGCCACAACGCCCGGAGCTCATCCCCGCCACGAGTTCGATGGCGTCGCCGTGGTCGGCCTCGTCGGCCGCGGCACGCAGCACGTCGTCGGGCGGAGCCGGTTTCCAGGCCTCGCGCTGGGTCCGCTGCCAGAGGTGAAGGGCCAGCCGCAGGTCGTGGGGAGCGAGCCTGCGTGCCGCCTCCTCCACGAAACCCCGCACGGAGTCGTGTGTGTCGAGCGGCGCCACGGACGCGGCCTCGCCCAGCAGTTCGCGCACGGCCGTCCGGCGCACCGGATGCGCGGTGTAGCGGTGCACCTCGAGCAGGGCGGCCACCTGCTGCCCGGACGGCGCCAGCGCGCTGAGCCGCGTCATGGCCTCGTCGACCCGGCCGAGCCGGGCCAGCAGCCCGTACACGGCGGGCGCCGCCATGGAGGTCGCCCGCCGTAACTGACGCCGTACCGTGGCGAGGAAGAGCACCGTCGGGGTGGCCGACGGTGTGGGAGCGCCGTCGAGCAGGTGGTCGGCGGCCGTCTCGACGACCCTGGCGAAGTACCGGTCGGAGCCGAACGCGGCCCGGCCGGCCAGGCGCAGCCCCGGGCACACCAGGTCCGGCACCTCGGCGGCGATCGCGGGCCGGCACTGGACGAGATGGTGAGCGAGGTGGGCCAGGCCGTACCGGTCCACCGCCGGCCAGTCGACGTCCGCCCAGGACGGGGCCCCGGCGCGGTAGTGGCGCACGATGCGCTCGTGCCACTCCTGTTCGGCGACGCCCCAGTCGGGGTTCTCCCGGGTTACCTGAGGGTCCGTCAGAAACTGGGCGACGGACGGGTGGTAGAAGGCGTATCGGCCGTCCCGGACCGACAGCAGCCAGCGGATCCGGCTCAGCACCGAGTGAACCGCCCGAGGCCAGACCCGGATCCCGGCCAGGGTGCGCAGTTGTTCGGGTGTCAGTGGCTCGCGCGCTACGGTCAGGACGCCGAGGAGAGGCTGAGCGGCTCCCTCCCAGGCGGGAGTGACCAGGTCGGTGGGGGTCAGGGGGTCGCTGATGTCGAGCATGCCGAGGCGTTCGAGGTCCGCGCGCGCGGTTTCGACGAAGAACGCGTAGAGGCCGTGGAGGCCGTCCGGCACGGCGTCGGCGTTGGTCAGGCGGGCGGTGAGCGGTGAGTCGTCCTCCTCGATCGCCCGGTGCAGGGCCTGCAGATACATCGCCACGTACAGGAAGTTTCCGCTCGCCTGCCGCACGAGTGCGCGGGCGAACTCCACCGGGTCACGTCCGTTCGCGCGCAGCGCCTTCGCGGTCGTCTCCGGGGCCAATTGCTGGTCGGCGTAGGCAAGCAGGTCGTCCCGCACCTGCGGCGACAGCGGGTCGATGGTGATCTCGGCGAGGCTCCCGCCGCGGGCGGAGCGGAGCCGGTCGAGCGCGGCGTGCGGGCGCGAGGTGACGACGACCCGTACGTTCGCCGGGAGTTGCGGGCCCGTGGCGAGCCAGTCGAGCAGGGTCGGGCCGGGATCGTGGGCGCCTTCGTCGAGGGCGTCGACGAGGATCACGATCCGCTCGTCCGGCGCGTCGGACAGCAGCACCTGCGCCGGACCGGTCAGCGCCAGGTGGGCGAGGACCCCCGGTTCGAGCAGTCGCGGCTCCACGGTCGTGGTCCCGATCTCGACGCCCAGGGCGCTGCCCGAAACCCGGAGGATGTCCTGTTCGACGCGTAGGGACGCGGTCCGGTGGAACGGGGAGGAACGCAGGTCGTCGATGCGGATGCCGACCGCCCTGGCTCCCGCCTCCACCGTCCCGATGCGCTGGTCGACGGTGACTTCCAGCCGCTGCGGCTCGAACAACTCCGGTCGCAAACGGGCCAGTTGGTGACCGATGGTGAGCAGGAACGACTGGAGGTCGCTGCCGGCGAGCGCGGTCCGGCTGTCCTTGCGGATGAAGTAGTGCTGCCACTCGGGGTGAGCGCGGGCCAGGCCGGCGAGCAGGCTGGTCTTGCCCGCCCCCGGTTCGCCCGTGACGAGCACGATGCGTGTGGTGGCGTCCGAGAGGCCCCGCTCGATGTCGCCCGTCAGCCAGGGGCGCGGTACGAACGCCGTGGCGCGGTCCGTGATCAGGTCCTGGAAGTGCAGCCCGGGACCGCTACTGCCGGCACCCGTGGCCGTCACCGCTGGTCGCGGAGGTCGACGCCGATCGCCTCGCCACCCGCTTCGACCCGCCCGGCCCGGATGTCGCCCTTGATCCACCCCGAGGGCCGGTCGGCCCGGACGGCCGCGACGTAGCCGGCGACGGCGTCGACGTCGATCCGCCCGTGGGTGCGCGGCACGTCCTGCGCCCCTGTCTCCCCGTCGAACGTCACGGCGATGCCGTACACGGCCTCGAGGACGCGGCGCAGGGCGTCGACGCGCCGGACCAGCGCTTCGTCCGACGGGTCGATCTCGTCGACTCCGGAGGCGACTTCGTGCAGATCGGCGCGCAGCGCGCGCAGTTCCCCGGAGAACCGCTCCACAGCGGCGGGGTCGGCCGCGGGCAGGACGGCCGGTTCGGCGACGACGGCCGGGGTGTCCGCGGCGGACCGCTCCGCGCGGCGTTCACGGCGGGCTCTGAGCAGCTCGCCCGCCTGGTCGTAGAGGAATCTGACGCCCTCGGTGAGGGCCGCGGCGGACAGCGCCGCGAGGGGGAGCAGATCCGTCATGGCGGCAACCGATCCTCGCTGTCGTCAGGGCCCTCAACATTACCGCTGCGGCCCCCTCCTCGCTCGGGGCGCAGGCCGACATAATGTGCGGGTGACTCCGCCGGCCCCTCGCACCGACTCGTCGCCCCAGCACCGCGTTCCGGTTGTCGTCGTGGGCGCCGGTCCGGCGGGGCTGACCGTCGGCAACATCCTGCGGGCCGCGTCCGTGGAGTGCCTGGTGCTGGAGTCGGAGACCCGCGAGTTCATCGAACAGCGGCCCCGCGCCGGGGTCATCGAGGAATGGGCCGTACGGGGCCTGGAGAAGCGGGGCCTCGCCCGGAACCTGCTCGACCGCGCGGAACTGCACACCGCGTGCGAGTTCCGCTTCGACGGGGAGCGCTACCGCTTCTCGTACAGCGAGCTGACAGACAGTCACCACTTTGTCTATCCGCAGCCATTGCTGGTGACGGACCTGGTGCGCGAGTACGCCGACGTCCGCGGCGGTGAAGTCCGTTTCGGAGTCAGGGACGTTGAGCTGCACGACGTCGACAGCGACCGGCCGTCGGTGTCGTACACCTGCTCCGAGACGGCTGAACGCCGGGTGGTGTACTGCGACTTCGTCGCCGGGTGCGACGGGGCACGCGGGGCGACCCGGGCCGCGCTTCCTCCCGAGCGGATCCGGATAGCGCGGCACGACTACGGCATCGGCTGGCTGGCCCTGCTCGCCGAGGCGCCACCGTCCGCCGACTGCGTACTGTTCGGCTGCCACCCGCGCGGGTTCGCCGGCCAGATGCCCCGCAGCCCGGAGGTGACCCGCTACTACCTCCAGTGCCCGCCGGGCGACGACCCGGACCACTGGCCGCACGAGCGCGTCTGGTCGGAGCTCCAGCAGCGGCTCGGGGCGGCGGGCGCGCCCCCGCCGGCCGAGGGGCGGCTGATCGAGAAGCGTGTGCTGGACATGCACGACTACGTGGTCGAGCCGATGGTGCACGGCCGGCTCCACCTCGCCGGTGACGCGGCCCACCTGGTCGCCCCCATCGCCGCCAAGGGCATGAACCTCGCCCTGCACGACGCCTTCCTGCTGGGCGACGCCCTGGTCGCCCGGCTGGCCACGGGCGACGACAGCGGTCTGGCCGGCTACGAGCAGGCGTGCCTGCGGCGTGTGTGGGACTACCAGGAGTTCTCGCAGTGGCTGTCCGAGGTGTTCCACGGGGCGGCGGCGGGCGACCCGTTCCGCGCGGGCACCGCGCTCGCCCGGCTGCGCCGCCTGTTCACCTCGCCCGCCGCGGCGGCCGCCTTCGCCGAGCAGTACCTCGGGACGGCGGCGCGTTACTGAGCGAGGCGTACCCGTCGGGACGGCGGCGCGTTACTCAGCGAGGCGTACCCGTCGGGACGGCGGCGCGTTACTCAGCGAGCCGCACTCGCCGGGACGGCGGCGCGTTACCAGCGAGCCGCACTCGCCGGGCCCGCGGCGCGTTACCAGCGAGCCGCACTCGCCGGGCCCGCGGCGCGTTACCAGCGAGCCGTACTCATCGGGACGGCGGCGCGCCACCGAGCGAGCCGTGCTCAGTCGTGCAGGGGGCGGTCGCTGAGCCGGTGGTCGGCCACGTTGAGCGCCTCGTCGACGAGCCGGCGCAGATGACCGTCGCGCAGTGAGTAGATCACCCGGCGGCCCTCCTTGCGCGTGTTCACCAGGCCCGCCAGGCGCAGTCGCGCCAGGTGCTGGCTGACGGCCGGCCTGGCCGCCCCGCATGCCTCCGTGAGCGTCGTGACGTCGGCCTCTCCCCCGGTCAGCGCGTGCAGCAGGGCGAGCCGGGTCCGGTCCCCCAGCAGAGCGAGGAGCTCCGCGGCCAGTGCGAACTGTTCCTCGCCCGGACTGCGCGGATGCGCATCGTGTGCAGATGACAGGTGCATGCGTGCGCTCATACGCACATAATGGCGCCACGGCAGGGGTACGTCCACTCCCGCGCGCACCGGAAGGGGATCCACGTGAGCGAACGGCACGAGCACACCCACTCCCACCAGCATGGCCACGACCAGGGTCACGACGACGGCCACGGCCACCGGCACGGTCTGCGCCACCGGATGGGCCACCTCCTCACCCCGCACTCGCACGAGACCGCCGACAAGGTCGACTCCGCCCTGGAGTCCTCGGCGCGCGGGATGCGGGCACTGTGGGTCTCGCTCGCCGTGCTCGGCGTGACGGCGCTGGCCCAGGCGGCCGTCGTGGCCGTCTCGGGGTCGGTGGCACTGCTCGGGGACACGGTGCACAACACCGCGGACGCGCTGACCGCCGTCCCGCTCGGCATCGCCTTCGTACTGGGCCGGCGCGCTGCCACGCGCCGCTTCACGTACGGCTACGGACGCGCCGAGGACCTGGCCGGACTCGTCATCGTGCTGACGATCGCGGCGTCCGCGGTCTTCGCGGGCTGGACGGCCGTGGACCGGCTGCTGGATCCGCGCCCGGTCGAACACGTCCCGGCGGTCGCCGTGGCCGCTGTCGTCGGCTTCGCCGGAAACGAGTGGGTGGCCCGCTACCGCATCCGCGTCGGCCGCTCCATCGGCTCGGCCGCGCTGGTCGCCGACGGTCTGCACGCCCGAACCGACGGCTTCACCTCCCTGGCCGTACTGCTGGGCGCCGGCGGTTCGGCCCTGGGGTGGCAGCCGGCCGATCCGATCGTCGGGCTGGCGATCACGGCGGCGATCGTCCTGGTACTGCGGGACGCGGCCCGGGAGGTGTTCCGCCGGGTGATGGACGCCGTCGACCCGGCCCTGGTGGACCGGGCCGAGCGGGCCCTGACCGAGGTGCCCGGGGTGCGCGGGGTGGGTGAACTGCGGCTGCGCTGGATCGGGCACCGGCTGCGCGCCGAGGTGGCGGTCGTGGTGGACGGCGAGGCGACGGTGCGCGAGGCCCACCGCATCGCCGTGGACGCCGAGCACGCGCTGCTGCATGCGGTACCGCGCCTGACCGCGGCCCTGGTGCACGCGGACCCGGAGCCGGCCCCGGGCGAGAGCGACCCCCATCTGCCGCTGGCCCACCACATGGCGGCGTAGGTCAGGGCTCAGGTCACGGGTGGCACCGAGACGGCCATGACCATCTCCATGGGGGCGTCGCCGGTGTTGCCGTAGATGTGCGGGACGTTGGCCTCGAAGTGGACGCTGGCGCCCGCGGGCACGCGGTGCTCGACTCCGTCGACGGTGAGGGTCAGTTCGCCCGCCGTGACGTGGAGCAGTTCGGTCGTGCCGGCGGGGTGCGGGTCCGACGGACTGCTCTCGCCGGGCATGAGCCGCCAGTCCCACATCTCCAGCGGGCCGGGGGCCTCGGTGCCCGCGAGGAGCCGGTTGTAACTGCCGGCGTCGGTGTGCCACAGCCGTACGGCCTGCTCGGCCGGGACGATGCGGACGTTCGGGCCCTGCTCGTAGTCGAGCAGGGTGGTGATGCTGACGCCGAGTGCGTCGCCGATCTTGACGACGGTGCCGAGGCTGGGGTTGGTGCGGGCCTGCTCGATCTGGATGAGCATGCCGCGGCTGACGCCGGCCCGGGCGGCGAGCACGTCCAGAGTGAAGCCGCGCACCGCGCGCCAGTGCTTGACGCTCCGCGCCAGGGACTGGGTCAACAGGTCGAGGTCCGACACGTTCCGTCCAATATTCTGTATGACACAGTACAGCGTACTGCACTATGGTGTGGTTGACCTGATCGTTCACTGCACTGTACTGCGAGGTATCCGTCCCATGACAGCGCTCTTCGCCCTGGCCACCAGCCTGTTGTGGGGGCTGGCCGACTTCGGCGGTGGCCTGCTGACCCGGCGCACGCCCGCCCTGACGGTGGTCGTGGTCTCGCAGTCGATCGCGGTGGTGGTGCTCGGTGCCGTCGTGGCGGCGACCGACGGCTGGAGCGAGGCGGGGCCGCAGCTGTGGTTCGCCGTGGCGGCCGGGCTGGTCGGACCGGTGGCGATGCTCGCCTTCTACAAGGCGCTCGCGCTCGGCCCGATGGGCGTGGTCTCGCCGCTGGGCTCCATCGGTGTGGCCGTGCCGGTCGGGGTGGGCCTGGTGCTGGGCGAGCGCCCCGGCCTGCTGCAGTTCGTCGGCATCCTGGTGGCCGTCGCCGGTGTGTGCCTCGCCGGCGGTCCGCAGTTCCGTGGCGCCCCGGTCCAGCGCCAGGCCATCGCCCTGACCCTGCTCGCGGCGTTCGGCTTCGGCGCGGTGATGGCGCTGATCGCCGAGGCGTCGACGACACTGACCGGCCTGTTCCTCGCCCTGTTCGTCCAGCGGGTGACGAACGTCGCCGCAGGCGGCCTTGCGCTGTACGTCTCGGTGCGGCGCGGATCGCCCGCGCTCCCCGCGGACGGCTTCCCCTGGCGCTCCCTGCCCGCCCTCGCCTTCGTCGGTCTCGCGGACGTCGCCGCGAACGGCACGTACTCGATCGCCGCGCAGCACGGCCCGGTGACGGTCGCCGCCGTGCTGGCCTCCCTGTACCCGGTGGTGACGGCCGTGGCAGCGCGGGGCGTCCTGCGTGAACGACTGCGGGCGGTACAGGCAGCGGGAGCCGGGCTCGCCCTGGTGGGGACGGTACTGCTGGCGTCGGGCTGAGCCCGACGGTTCAGGAACCAGGCTCCAGCTGGGCGAGATCGGCCGCCGTCTCCTCGTCCAGTTCGGCGAGCCGGGCCGCCGTCTCCTCGTCCAGGTCCGACAGCGCGCGGAGCTGCTCGGGGGTGACGCCCTCCGGTATCGGCACCGGCGCGGGGGTGCGCAGCGGTGGCTGCCAGCCGTCCGCGGGAGTCCAGCGGCGTACCACCCGGGCGGGCGCGCCGGCCACCACGGCGTGGTCGGGCACCGTGCCCCGCACGACCGCGCCCGCGGCCACCACGACGTTCCGTCCGATCCGTGCGCCGGGCAGGATCACCGCACCCGTGCCGATCCAGCAGCCCGGCCCGATCTCCACCGGCTCCATCCGCGGCCACTGCTTGCCGATCGGCTCGTGCGGGTCGTCGTAGGAGTGGTTGGTGGACGTGACGTAGACGTACGGACCGAAGTAGCAGTCGCTGCCGATCGTGACCGTCGTGTCCGCGATGACGTGGCTGCCGCGGCCCAGGACGACCCCGTCGCCGATGCGCAGGATCGGGTCCGGCCCGAGGTCGAGGTCGGGCATCAGGCCCGCGGTGAGGGTGACTTGCTCGCCGATGATGCAGTGGGAGCCGAGGTGGATCCAGGGTTCGCCGAAGACCGTGCCGAGCGGGAAGGCCAGTCTGGTACTCGTTCCCATCGCGCCGAAGCGGTAGCGGCCGGGGTGCTCGGCGGTGACGGAGCCCGTGCGCTGCAGCCAGGACCAGCCCGCGTGGACGGCGCACTGTGTGAGGCCCCGCCGCCAGGATGAGAACGTGTTCTTGCGCTTCGGCACGACCTCACGGTACTCAGCGGTAGCTCCGCCCGCGGCGTCGGAGGCCTGTGATCTTCGCCCCACCGGGTGGCGTACGGTTTGCGCGTTGTCTACGACGTTCCTGGAGGCGGACATGGCGCAGCGGGCGATGATCACGGGGATCGGCGGCAGGGAGCCGGAGATCCATCAGACGGCGTTCGTGGCGCCCACGGCGTCGGTGATCGGGGGCGTGGTGTTGGGGGCGGGGGCGAGCGTCTGGTACGGGGCCGTGGTGCGCGGCGACGTCGAGGCGATCTCCGTGGGGGCCAGCAGCAACGTCCAGGACAACTGCACCCTCCACGCCGATCCGGGCTTTCCCGTGAGCGTCGGTGAGCGGGTGAGCATCGGACACAACGCGGTGGTGCACGGGGCGACGGTCGAGGACGACTGTCTGATCGGCATGGGGGCGACGGTCCTGAACGGCGCCGTGATCGGGGCCGGTTCGCTCGTCGCGGCACAGGCGCTGGTACCCCAGGGCATGGTCGTGCCGCCCGGGTCACTGGTGGCGGGGGTTCCCGCGAAGGTCCGGCGGGAGCTGTCCGAGGAGGAGCGGCAGGGCATCACCCTCAACGGCACGATGTACGCCGAGTTGGCGAAGGCGCATCGGGATGTGCACGCGTAGGTGGTGCGGCGGGAGCGGCGTCGCGGGGACCGGTCGCGCCACGCGGCGGAGCCGCACAGGGGCACGGCCCCGCGCCCCTAGGGAACCTGCGGTTCTGCCTCTTCCAGGTTCTGGCCGGCCTTCTTCGCCTTGCGCTTGATCACCAGCATGGACGTGAGGCCCACCAGGACCGCCGCCACCAGGCCCAGCCACGAGAAGCGCTTCAGCCAGGACTCCGCGACGATGCCGACGTAATAGATGACCGCCGTCGTGCCGCCCGCCCAGACGATGCCGCCGAGGACGTTGGCGATGAGGAACTTCCAGTACGGCATGCGGAGCACACCGGCCAGGGGGCCGGCGAAGATGCGGAGCAGGGCGACGAAGCGGCCGAAGAAGACGGTCCACATGCCCCACTTCTCGAAGGAGCGCTCGGCGGTGGCGATGTGGCCCTCGCTGAAGTGCTTGGGGAACTTGTTGCCCAGCCAGGCCAGCAGGGGCCGCCCGCCCTTGCGGCCGATGGCGTAGCCGATCGAGTCGCCGATGATCGCGCCGGCCGTGGCGCTGGCGCCCAGGACGACGGGGTCGATCTCGCCGTGCTGGGACGCGAGCAACGCCGACGAGACGAGGATGATCTCGCCCGGCAGCGGAATGCCCAGACTTTCCAGGCCGATGACCAGCCCGACCAGCGCGTATACGGCGACCGCGGGTACGGTTTCGAGCCACTCCTGGACGTGCAACGCCGGTTCCTTTCCCTCAGCTTCCCTGCGACCGGGAAGCCTACCGGCTTCTAGGACGTCCCTCGGGGCTCAGGCGTTCCAGCTCCACTCGGCGACCTCGGGCAGGTCGGTGCCGTGCTCACGGATCCAGGCGTGGTGGCGGGTGCGGGCGTCGGCCATCCGCTGGCGCACCGCCGTGGCACGGACCGCGAGGCCGGGGACGCGGTCGATGACGTCCATGACCAGGCGGTAGCCGTCGAGGTCGTTGCGGACCACCATGTCGAACGGCGTGGTCGTGGTACCGGCCTCCTTGTAGCCGCGCACGTGCAGGTTCTGGTGGCCGGTGCGGCGGTAGGCCAGGCGGTGGATCAGCCAGGGGTAGCCGTGGTAGGCGAAGATCACCGGCTTGTCGGTGGTGAACAGGCCGTCGTACTCGAAGTCGCTCATGCCGTGCGGGTGCTCCCCCTGGGGCAGCAGCCGGGCGAGGTCGACGACGTTCACCACCCGGACGGACAGCTCGGGCAGGTGGCGGCGCAGCAGGTGGGCGGCGGCCAGGGTCTCCTGGGTGGGGACGTCACCGGCGCAGGCCAGCACGACATCGGGCTCGGTGCCGTCCTCCGTGCCCGCCCACTCCCAGATGCCGGCGCCCCGGGCGCAGTGCACACGGGCCTCGTCCATGGACAGCCAGTCGAAGCAGGGCTGTTTCCCCGCGACGATCACGTTGACGTAGTCGCGGCTGCGCAGGGCGTGGTCCGCGACGGAGAGCAGGGTGTTGGCGTCCGGCGGCAGGTAGACCCGGACGACCTCGGGGCTCTTGTTGAGGACGTGGTCGACGAAGCCGGGGTCCTGGTGGGAGAAGCCGTTGTGGTCCTGCCGCCACACATGGGAGGTCAGCAGGTAGTTGAGGGAGGCGATGGGGGCCCGCCAGGGCAGCCTGCGCGAGGTGCGCAGCCACTTGATGTGCTGGTTGACCATGGAGTCGACGATGTGCACGAACGCCTCGTAGCAGGAGAACAGCCCGTGCCGGCCGGTGAGCAGATAGCCCTCCAGCCAGCCCTGGCAGAGGTGTTCGGAGAGGATCTCCATCACCCGGCCGTGCCGGTCGAGGTGCTCGTCCACGGGCAGGGTGCCCGCCTGCCAGGCCTTGCCGCTGGCGCCGTACACGGCCTGCAGGCGGTTCGAGGCCGTCTCGTCCGGGCCGACGAGGCGGAAGTCGCGGCGGTCGGCGGTGTCGCGCATGATCCGGGCGAGGAGGTCGCCGAGGACCCGGGTCGGCTCGTGCATCGTCGTGCCGGGCTTGTCGACGGGCACGGCGAAGTCGTCCAGGGACGGGATGGGGAGATCATGGACGAGCAGGCCGCCGTTGGCGTACGGGGTGGCGCCGAGACGCCTGGTGCCCTCGGGGACGCAGGCGAGGACGTCCGCGACCGGGCGGCCCTCGGCGTCGAACAGCTCCTCGGGCCGGTACGAGCGCAGCCAGGACTCCAGCTGCCGCAGATGCTCCGGGTTGTCGCGGACGCCGGACAGCGGCACCTGGTGGGCGCGCCACGTGCCCTCGACCGGCTCGCCGTCGACCTCGGCGGGGCCGGTCCAGCCCTTGGGGGTGCGCAGCACGATCACCGGCCAGTGCGGGCGCTCCGTCACGCCGTCCTCGCGGGCGGCGCGCTGGGCCTCGGCGATGCGGTCGAGCGCGGTGTCCATGGCCTCGGCCATGGCGCGGTGGACGGTGGCCGGATCGTCGCCGGCGACGTGGATCGGCTCGTGGCCGTAGCCGCGCAGCAGCGCGTCGAGCTCTTCCTGCGGGAGGCGGGACAGCACGGTCGGGTTGGCGATCTTGTAGCCGTTGAGATGCAGGATCGGCAGGACGGCACCGTCGTGAACGGGGTCGAGGAACTTGTTGGCGTGCCAGGACCCGGCGAGCGGTCCGGTCTCCGCCTCGCCGTCGCCGATCACGCAGGCCACGAGCAGGCCCGGGTTGTCGAGGGCGGCGCCGTAGGCGTGGGCGAGGGAGTAGCCGAGTTCGCCGCCCTCGTGGATCGAGCCGGGCACCTCCGGGGCGACGTGGCTGGGCACGCCGCCGGGGAAGGAGAACTGCCGCATCAGCAGCTCCATGCCCTGCGCGTCCCGGGAGGCGTCCGGGTACTTCTCGCTGTAGCTGCCCTCCAGCCAGGCGTTGGCGAGGACCGACGGCCCGCCGTGGCCCGGGCCCCAGACGCACAGGGCGTCGAGCCCGCGGTTCTTGATCACCCGGTTGAGGTGGGTGTGGACGAGGTTCAGCCCGGGTGAGGTGCCCCAGTGGCCCAGCAGCCGCGGCTTGATGTGCTCGGGCTGCAACGGCTCGGTGAGCAGGGGGTTCGCCAGCAGGTAGATCTGACCGGCCGCCAGGTAGTTGGCGGCCCGCCAGTGGGCGTCCAGCGTGCGCAGTTCCTCGTCGGTCGGCGCGGTCCTGCTGTCCTGGCGCGGGGCCTCGGGCATGGGTGACTCCCTGGGTTCTGCGGGCGGACTCAGGAGGAGTACCAGTTTGTTCCGGTTCGATGCCAGGCGCCTGCCGGCCATCCGCAGTCCGCGGCCGCACTCCCGCGGCCTGCGGCACGGTCCACGGGTCGCACGGTCCACGAGGCCACCCGATCCACGAGGCCACCCGGCCCACGAGGCCACCCGATCCACGAGGCCACCCGGCCCACGAGGCCACCCGGCCCACGAGGCCACCGGGCCCACGAGGTCACCCGGCCCACACGGTCACCCGGTGGGCCGACCCCGTACCCCGCCGCTAGGGCAGGCGCGCGGCCGAGTGAGTCGTCGCCACGGTGTCGGCCACGGTGGCACTCGCGTGATCGAGCGCGGCGGAGCCCGGCTGCGTGCCGGTTCCGCCGGTTCCACCGGCCGCTGCACCTTCCCCTTCCCCTGCCCCTGACTCGGCCCCTGACTCGGCCCCCTCGCAGCAGCCCACCTGCGCGAACCGCGTCCCGTACCGCTGCGGCAATTCCCCGGGCTGGGTGCGCGGACGTACGGACCGCTGCCCGGGCGGGGCGTCGCCGTACGCCCGCTGCTCGCGCTCCCGGCGGCTCTCCCGCGGAGCGTCCTCCGCTCGCTTCTTCCCGGACTCCCCCGGCCCGCCGGGGACGGCGGCCGGTTCCAGTGCCCAGCGCTGCGCCTGGGAGCCGTCGCGGCCGGCGACGATCACGTTCCGGCCCTTCCCGGGCGCGAGGGCCACACCCTTGCCGCCGCGCGGCAGGAGTTCACCGCGCACGGTCAGGTCGTAGCGGACGACTCCCGCGTGCCCGAGGCAGCCGGCCAGGGTGACCGAGCCCTTGGCGATGTCGGAGCCGAGGCACAGGGTGGGGTCGGCGGCGCTGCGCAGGACGCCGTCGTCCTGGTACGACCACTGCTGGGACCCACCCGCGGAGCAGAGGGTCAGCACGATGCGGGCGTCGGCCCGGGCACGGCCGCCCGGGACGTCGACGCACAGGCCTTCGTCGAGGTTGCGCAGCCGTCCCCGGGCCACTTCTGCGGCGGTGCCGGCGGAGGCGGCCGACGGGGAAGCGGCGACCGAGGGTGCGACGGAGTCCGGTCCGACGGACGAGGATCCCGCGCTGTCCGGGTCGACGGAGTGGCCACTGACCGCGCCCCAGGTGGCCTGCGGGCCGGCGGTGCCGCCCTCCTCGGTCCAGCCCCGGGCGGCGAGCAGCGTCGCGAGCAGCACGAGGGAGGTCATCCCGACGGCGGCGGCCAGCGCCTTCGCGTTCCTCCTCGACGCCCCGGGCCGGCCGGCCCCCCGCAGGGCCCGGGACCGGAGCCGGTGGCGTCCGCCGGCGGACAGGGCGCCCTGGCCCTCGACGCGGCCCGGCCGCGATTCCAGATAGCGGCGGGCGCCCCAGCCGAGAACCGTCTCGGTGAGCAGGTCTTCCAGACCGCCCTCGAAATGGCTGAGTTGCTCGGCGGCGTGGCGGCAGTAGCGGCAGGCCATGAGATGCCGTTGCACATCAGGAAGCAGCGCCCCGCCGCGACGCATGGGAACGTCCAGCAGGCGGTTGTAGTAGCGGCATTCCTGCGTCGGTGCGAGTTCCCGGTGGGCGCGTACGCACCCCGACCTGAATTGCTCGCGTGCCCGTTCAAGCGCGGCCGACGCGGTACCGGCGTCCACTCCCAGCAGACCGGCCGGTACGGATATGGGTTCGGCCTCGACGTCCGTGTGCCAGAGCAGGCATTGGGAAGCCCCCGGAAGACCGCGGAAAGCGCGTTCCGCGAGGCGTCGCCTTTCGGGTGTCCCGGGCCGGGCGGCGCGCAGACCGCGGGCTCCGACGGTCTTGCGAAGTTCCGGCAGCACTCCGGAAATGCCGTCGTCGGCGGCCCACTCCCCGACCGTCTCCCGGACGGCGGTGAGCAGCCGCGGACGCAGGGCTCCGCCGCCCGGCCGGGCGAGTTCCCTGCGGAAGGCGGCGGCGGCCGCCATCGACGCGGAATCCTCGGACGACGCCAGGCAGATCACGGCGTATTCGTGAACCGCGCGCCAGTGGCGGGCCAGCAGCAGCGCGACGGCGCGTGGCCCTTCGGCGGGTTCACCGACCCGGGCGAGGAGATTGCGGTCGGACTCCGCGGGTCCCGCTCCGGGGCGTGGCGCGTACGGCGGGCGTGGGGGGTTGGGGGATTGCACGGAACCATTTCCTTCCAGCCGCAGAACGGCAGGCGAATTGCGCGTCCGTCGGAAAGCAGGTGCGTGATTGGTGCATACCTATGCCGCGTCAGCCGCGGACTTCACTGTGAGCCGGCTCACTTTCGCACAAGCGACTGACAGGTAACAAGGAGTTCGGATGACCCAAGTTCACAACGCGGGGAATGCGGATATGTTACCGGCGGTATCCGCACCGGCTTTCGAAAACGCGGGCGCCGGAGGCCGCAAGTTGTGCGCATTCAAAGGCGGTCGGTCCACACGATCTCCAACTTCACAGCGCGCTCCCATGTGACTCTCGGCGCGCTCTCAGCCCCCCGCGCCAGCATGAGCGCATGACCACCCCCCGCCCTTCCGCCATGACCCCCGCCCGCACCGTCCGCAAGGCGGTCGTCCCGGCCGCCGGCCTCGGCACCCGCTTCCTGCCCGCCACGAAGGCGACGCCCAAGGAGATGCTGCCGGTCGTCGACAAGCCCGCCATCCAGTACGTCGTCGAGGAGGCGGCAGCGGCGGGACTCGACGACGTCCTGATGGTCACCGGTCGGCACAAGCGGGCCATCGAGGACCATTTCGACCACGCCCTGGAACTGGAGCAGGCCCTCACGGCCAAGGGCGACACTGTGCGGCTGGACGCGGTGCGCGATCCGGCGCGGCTGGCGAGCATCCACCACATCCGGCAGGGCGACCCGCTCGGCCTCGGCCACGCCGTGCTGTGCGCCCGCCGCCATGTCGGCGACCAGCCCTTCGCGGTCCTCCTCGGCGACGACCTGATCGACCCTCGCGAGACGCTGCTGAGCCGGATGCTCGACGTCCGCGACCGCCGGCTCGGCAGCGTGGTCGCCCTGATGGAGGTCCCGCCCGACCAGATCCACCGTTACGGCTGTGCCGCCGTCGAGCCGACCGGCGAGCAGGACCTCGTCCGCGTCACGGGCCTGGTCGAGAAGCCGGCCCGGCATCAGGCGCCCAGCCGCTACGCCGTCATCGGCCGCTATGTCCTCGACCCGGCCGTCTTTGCCGTCCTGGAGCGCACCCCGCCGGGCCGGGGCGGCGAGATCCAGCTGACCGACGCCCTGCAGGAGATGGCCGCGGACGGCACGGTGCACGGGGTGGTCTTCAAGGGCCGGCGCCACGACACCGGCGACAAGGCCGACTACCTGCGCACGGTGGTCAGGATGGCCTGCGAACGACCCGACCTGGGACCGGAGTTCGTGGCGTGGCTCCGGGTCTTCCTCGGGGAGCTGGACGGCGTGCTCCCGGGGCAGCGGGACGCGGCGGCCTGACCCGCGAAGACCCATGGCACCCGGCCGGAGCCGACGCGCACGCGACCACCGGATCAGCCGTTGGGCCGCAAGGTCCACACCACCGTCATCTCGCCGGTCACGGCACCGTCGGCCCGCTGGATGGCGATGGCCACCGGGAACTCGGGGCGCTCACCGGCGTCCAGTTGCGCGACGACCTCGGCGGCCGGGCGGCCCAGGGTGGCCGTGGCCGTGACGGCACCCATCGCCAGCTTCTTGTAGGAGATCTCGGCGCTGACGGCGAGCGGCACGGCGCGCGAGAGCTGGTCCCCGAACGCGGCCAGCACGATCGCCCCGCTCGCGGACTCGCCGAGCGTGAACATCGCACCGGCGTGCGGGCCGCCCACGTGGTTGTGGTACTCGCCTTGGTCCGGCAGCGACACCACCGCCCGGTCCGGCGAGGTCTCCAGGAACTCGAGGTTCAGGGTCCGGGCCATGGGCACCGTGGCGGCGAGCATCTCGCCGATGGACATCTGGTCTGCGCTCATGCCCGAATGTTACTCACGAGTAGAGACGCCTGGCCAGGCCGGTGTGACGACCGCCGCATCCCTCCGCACGCCATCCGCACCGGGCTGTCTCCGGGTTGCTACGTCTCCGTCCACGGGCGGTGACCGAATCGTGTCCGGGGCGCGGCTAGGGTGGCTGCCCATGTGGCCAGGACAGCAGCCGCCCGGGGGCGAGCAGAACCCGCAAGCGAACAACCCGTACCAGCAGCCGGGGTACCAGCAGCCGAATCCCTACCAGCAGCCGGGATACCAGCAGCAGCCCAACCCCTATGGGCAGCAGCCCCAGTGGGGCACCCCCGGGCCGGCCGGCGCACCGCAGCCCCCACAGCCGCCGCAGGGAGGTGGCGGCGGCAGCCGGACGAAGCTGGTCGCGATCATCGCCGCCACGGCGGTGGTCGTGGCGGCCGGTGTCACCGGCTTCCTGGTGCTGGGCGGCGACAAGGACGACACGGCCGACGGCGGCAAGAACCGCAAGGACGGCAAGGTCGCGACGAGCCCGTCGGCCGAGGAGCCGAGCGCCTCCGCCTCGGACGACAACCCCCGCGGCGGCGAGGCGGCGCAGCCCACCGTCAAGGGCTGGAAGGTCGTCATCAACCCCAAGTGGGGCACGGCCTTCGACGTCCCCGCGGACTGGGAGGTGGCCTCCCCGACCTCGTCCGTGTTCTTCGAGGACGAGAAGTCCGACGACGGCAAGCCGCTGATCACCATGTCGGCACCGGCGTTCTACAAGTCCAAGTGGTGCACGAGCGACGACAACAAGGACGGCAGGACCGAGACCGAGTCCCTGGCCGGGGCGGGCACCAAGGGCGCCGACGGGGCCAAGAACACGGACGAGGTCGCGGTCAACCAGGTGGCCTGGTGGGTGTACGGCGGCTATACGCAGCCGGACAAGAAGAGCGTCAAGACCGACGACAAGGGCAAGCCCTACACCACCGCCTCGGGCGTGAAGGGCAGTGTCGCCTGGGCGCACTCGGAGAACACGCCCGACAAGGGCAAGTGCGCCAGCGACGGCAAGGCGGTGACGTTCGGCTTCAAGAACTCCGCCGGCGACTTCGTCGCGTGGAGCTTCTTCGGTGCCAAGGGCGTCAAGGGCGAGGTGCCCGAGAAGACCATCATGAAGATCCTCAGCACGGTCCGCCTGCACGGCGAGCCGACCGGCGGCTGACCCGGAAACGGAACGGCCCCGCCCCTTGCGACAGGGGCGGGACCGGCTCACAGCGCCGCCGGGCCGGCAGCGTCGCAGAACGCTTGCGCAGGTGTTCCCTTCCCCGATTGCAAGGTCGATCAAGATCAACCTCAGCGGCGTGCCGTCGCGCCGCGCAAACGGTTTGGCAGGAGGGGCCCTCGGCGGCGATAGTCGGTCGGTGACGTCCCCCGCCGCCTCCTCCCGCAGCCCCCGCAGACCCGTTTGGGCGGGCCGCAACTACTCCCTGCTGACCGCGGCCGCGGTCGTCACCGGCCTGGGCAGCCACGGTGCCCTGGTGGCATCGGCGTTCGCCGTCCTCGAAGCGGGCGGCGACGGCGGCGACGTCGGTCTGGTGGCGGCGGCGCGGACCCTGCCGCTGGTGCTGTTCCTTCTGATCGGCGGCGCCCTGTCGGACCGGCTGCCCCGGCACCACGTGATGGTCGCGGCGAACGTCCTCAACTGCCTCTCCCAGGCCGCCTTCGCCGTGCTCGTGCTGGCCGGGGAGCCCCGGCTGTGGCACATGATGCTGCTGGCCGCGCTCGGCGGCACCGGTCAGGCCTTCTTCAGCCCGGCCGCCGAGGGCATGCTCATGTCGTCGGTCGACGGCGAGAACGCGGGCCGCGCCTTCGCCGTGTTCCGGATGGCGATGCAGGGCGCGGCCCTCGGCGGTGCCGCGCTCGGCGGCGCCATGGTCGCGGCGATCGGGCCCGGCTGGGTGCTCGCGGCGGACGCGGCGGCTTTCGCGCTCGCCGGCGCGCTGCGGGCCTTCCTCGACGTCGGCCACATCCCGCCCCGTGTCCCGGGCGGCGGTCTGCTCGCCGATCTGCGGGACGGGTGGCGCGAGTTCGCCGGCCGCCCCTGGCTGTGGGGCATCGTCGTCCAGTTCTCCATCGCCAACGCGGTCGTCGCCGCCGCCGACGCGGTCTACGGCCCGCTCGTCGCGCGCGACCACCTCGGCGGCGCGGGCCCCTGGGGACTCGCCCTGGGCGCGTTCGGCGCGGGAACGGTGGCCGGTGCCCTGCTGATGACCCGCTGGAAACCGCGCCGCCTGCTCCTCGCCGGCACCCTCTGCGTGTTCCCGCTGGCCCTGCCCTCGGCCGCCCTCGCCGTCCCGGTGCCGATCGGCGTCCTGTACGGGGTGATGTTCCTCGCCGGCGCGACGGTGGAGGTGTTCGGCGTCTCCTGGATGACGGCACTGCACCAGGAGATCCCCGAGCACAAGCTCTCCCGCGTCGCGGCGTACGACTGGTTCGGCTCCGTCGCACTGGTCCCCCTCGCCACGGCCGCGGCCGGACCGGCGGAGGACGCCTTCGGCCGCACGGCTGCCCTGTGGGGCTGCGCCGGCCTGGTCGTCCTGGTCACGGCGGCCGTGCTGTGCGTACCGGACGTCCGCGATCTGCGCCGCCGGACCACACCGGTCGCCCAGGGCGGCACCGAGCCCGCGTCAGCCGATGCCGAACGCCCCGCCGGGGGGCTCGGGTGACGGCACGGCCTCGGCGTCCCCGACGGGCCGCGCGCCGCCGATGAACTTCCGCAGGGCGGGTCCGTGTTCGACCCGGGCGGGGAAGGCGTCCGCGGCGGCGAGACGGGTCAGGGCGGCGATGTCGACCGGCTGGTGCCCGGCCACGAGCACCGCATTGCCGAAGCGGCGCCCGCGCAGCACGCCCGGCTCGGCGATCAGCACGAGCTCCTCGAAGGCGAGCGCCAGCGTGGCGAGTTGCGACCGCAGGAAGCCGAAGGGCGCGGCGTCGGGGAGGTTGGCGAGGTAGACCCCGCTCCCCCGCAGCACCCGCGCGGCCGCACGGACATAGGAGACGGAGGTGAGGTGTGCCGGCACCCGTGACCCGCTGAAGACGTCCGCGAGGAGAACGTCCGCCGAGTCCGCGGGGGCGGTCTCCAGCCAGGCCCGCGCGTCCGCCGTGTGGAGGGCGACGGCGGCACCTGCCGGCAACGGCAGATGCTCCGCCACGAGCTCCTGCAGCCCTCGATCGGCCTCGACGACCTCCTGCCGCGAGCCCGGACGGGTCGCGGCCACGTACCGCGGCAACGTGAGCGCGCCGCCCCCGAGATGCACCACGTCCAGCGCCCGTCCCGGCTCGGCCACGACATCCAGCACGTACCCGAGCCGCCGGGTGTACTCGAACTCCAGATGCGCGGGATCGTCGAGATCGACGTAGGACTGCGGGGCCCCGTCCACGGTCAGCAACCAGGCCCGTTCCCGATCGATGTCGGGCATCAGCTTGGCGGTGCCGTGATCGACGTCGCGTGTCACGGGGATGAGCTCGTTCACCCTCTCATTGTGCCTGTGGGGCAGCATCCCTCAGGGGCGCGGGGAACTGCGCGACCAGCCACATCCGGCCCGCAGTCCCCCGCGCACGGCGAGAGGCGATCACCCGACGGCAGTCACGGTCCCCGCCCCCACGGTCCGCCCACCCTCACGGATGGCGAACCCGAGCCCCGCCTCCAACGGCACGTCCCGCCCCAGCTCCACGGTCATGACAACCGTGTCACCGGGCCGGGCCACGGCGACCTCCCCCAGGTCGACGTCCCCGACCACATCCGCCGTACGGATGTAGAACTGCGGCCGGTACCCGCTGGCGACGGCTGTCGTACGCCCGCCCTCCCGCGCGGACAGCACATACACCTGCGCGGTGAACCGACGGCTCGGCACGACGCTGCCCGGTGCGGCGACGACATGCCCCCGCCGGACGGCGTCCCGCGGAACTCCCCGCAGCAGCAACGCCACGTTGTCCCCGGCCTGCGCCTCCTCCATCGGCTTGCCGAAGGTCTCCAGCCCCGTGACCACCGTCTCGACGGACGCCCCGAGCACCTCGACCCGGTCACCGACGCGCACCACACCCCGCTCGACCGCTCCGGTCGCCACGGTCCCCCGCCCGGTGATGGTCAGCACGTTCTCCACCGACAGCAGGAACGGCGCGTCCAGATACCGCTCCGGCATCGGCACATAGGTGTCCACCGCGTCGAGCAGCGCCTCGATCGACGCCGTCCAGCGCGGGTCCCCCTCCAGCGCCTTCAGCCCCGAGACGCGTACGACGGGCACGGAGTCACCGCCGTAGCCGTGCGCGGTGAGCAGGTCGCGGACCTCCAGCTCGACCAGGTCGGTCAGCTCCTCGTCCCCCGCGTCGGCCTTGTTGAGGGCGACCACGATGTGGTCGACGCCCACCTGCCGGGCGAGCAGGACGTGTTCGGCGGTCTGCGGCATGATCCCGTCGAGCGCGGAGACGACGAGGATCGCCCCGTCGAGCTGGGCGGCGCCGGTGACCATGTTCTTGACGTAGTCGGCGTGGCCCGGCATGTCGACGTGGGCGTAGTGCCGGGTGTCGGTCTCGTACTCCACGTGCGCGATGTTGATGGTGATGCCGCGTGCCGCCTCCTCGGGCGCCCGGTCGATCCGGTCGAACGGCACGAACGCGCCACTGCCGCGGTCGGCGAGGACCTTGGTGATGGCGGCCGTCAGCGTGGTCTTGCCGTGGTCGACGTGACCCATCGTGCCGATGTTGAGATGTGGTTTCGTGCGGACATAAGCCGTTTTGGGCATGGCTGTACCTCGAAGCGTGTGATCAGCGAAGAAGAAGTGGGACCCCGAGGACCTGCCCGACCCTCCCCTTGCGGGGTCCGCCGGACGAACCGGAGAGGGTCAGCTTCGGGCGCCGTCCATGACGGCCGTGAGATCGAGGACGGCAGCCTTCGGGGCATCCGTGACCACGGATGCTGCGAGGGCGAAGGCGTGCCGGAACATGCCGTCGATCATTGCCGACGCTTTACCGCACGTCGAATGGTTTTCGTCCGCCCTGCGCACAGGCGCGCGAGCCGGGGATGTGACGCTCGTGAGACGAACCATACGGCGATCACACACATTTGTCGGTTAGTGTCACCGGATGCTCGATGCCACCACCCGCTCTGGGGGCACCGCCACGGCCTCTCCCCGGGCCACCGCCGCGGAGCTCGCCGTCGCCGTTCCCCCGGCAACGACCGTCTCGTCCGCCGTACCGACCCGTTTCGCCGCTCGCTGCACGAGAGTTCTGCTCTCCCCGTACTCGCGACTGTCCCTGCTCGTCGTGCTGCTCGCCGCCGGCGCGTGCGGGGTGCTCCTGTTCGAGCCGCAGCGGCTGCTGACGGAGGGCTGGCCGCCGCAGCTCTCCGGCGCCGCTGCGGCGGTGGTGTTCACGGTGGCGTACGGCGTGTGCACCGTGGCGTTCGTGCCGAGGCCGCTGTTGAACCTCGCGGCGGGCGCCCTGTTCGGTTCGCAACTCGGCCTCGGTGTGGCCCTGACGGGCACGGTGCTCGGTGCCGGCATCGCCTTCTGCCTGGGCCGGGCGCTGGGCCAGGACGCCCTGCGGCCGTTGCTGCGGGGGCGCTGGCTCAAGGCCGCGGACGGCCAGCTCAGCCGGCACGGTTTCCGTTCGATGCTGATGGTGCGGCTGTTCCCGGGTGTGCCGTTCTGGGCCGCCAACTACTGCGCCTCCGTCTCCCGCATGGGCCTGGTGCCGTTCCTGCTGGCCACGGGGCTCGGCTCGATCCCGAACACGGCCGCCTACGCCGTCGCCGGCGCCCGCGCCTCCGCTCCGACCTCTCCCGCGTTCCTCATCGCCATGGCGTGCATCGCCCTGCCCGCGCTGGCGGGCGTGGTGGTGGCCTGGCGCAAGCGGCACCAGCTGCGCCGCCTCTGACGCCCCGCCAGGCCGGCTCAGACCCGTTCCAGCACCATGGCGTTGGCGAGTCCGCCCGCCTCGCACATGGTCTGGAGCGCGTACCGGGCGCCGCGTTGCCTCATCGCGTGCACCAGTGTCGTCGTCAGCCGGGCGCCGCTCGCGCCGAGGGGATGCCCGAGCGCGATGGCCCCACCGTGCACGTTGACCCGCGTGAGGTCGGCGCCGGTCTCCTGCTGCCAGGCCAGTACGACACTGGAGAACGCCTCGTTGACCTCGAACAGGTCGATGTCCTCGAGGGTCAGTGAGGCCCTGCGCAGCACCTTCTCGGTCGCCGGGATCACGCCCGTGAGCATCAGCAGCGGGTCGGAGCCGGTGACGGCGAAGCTGTGCAGGCGGGCCAGCGGACGCAGGCCGAGCCGGGCCGCCGTCTCGCTCGACGTGATGAGCACCGCCGAGGCACCGTCGTTGATCGGGCTGGCGTTGCCCGCAGTGACGTTCCACTCGATCTGCGGAAAGCGCTCGGCGAAGCCGGGGTCGTGGTAGGCGGGCCTGAGGCCGGAGAGGATCTCGGTGGTGCTGCCGGGGCGTACGCACTCGTCGCGCGTGACCCCCTCCAGGGGGGCGACCTCGGCGTCGAAGAGCCCGCTCTCCCAGGCCTCGGCGGCCTTGTGGTGCGAGGAGACGGCGAAGGCGTCCATCCGTTCGCGGCCGATCGACCACTTCGCGGCGATCAGTTCGGCGCTGATCCCCTGCGGAACGAGCCCCTCCGGGTAGCGCTCGGCGACTCCGGGTCCGAAGGGGTCCTTGCCCGCGGGCACGTTCGACCACATCGGCACCCGGCTCATCGATTCGACCCCGCAGGCCACGACCAGGTCGTAGGCGCCCGAGAGGACGCCCTGCGCCGCGAAGTGCACGGCCTGCTGGGAGGAGCCGCACTGGCGGTCCACGGTGGTCGCGGGCACCGAGTCCGGGAAGCCCGCCGACAGCACGGCGTAGCGGGTGGTGTTCATGGCCTGCTCGCCGACCTGGTCGACGGTGCCGCCGATGACGTCGTCGATCAGGGCCGGGTCGATCCCGGACCGCTCGACGAGGGTGCGCAGGGTGTGGGCGAGGAGCTCCACGGGGTGGACGTGCGCCAGGGCGCCGTTCGGCTTGCCCTTGCCGATCGGGGTGCGTACGGCTTCGACGACGACTGCGTCACGCATGTGCGAGCCTCCACGACTACCGGTGAGTAGGAAATTCGAACTCACCGTAGTCCGCAAGGTTGGAAAATCCAACCCTCTTCTAGACTGATCCTCATGGCCGACCGCAAAGACCCGCGCCCCTGTTCCATCGCCGACACCCTCGCGCTCGTCGGCGAGAAGTACTCCCTGCTCGTGCTGCGGGAGGTGTGTCTGGGCAACGGCCGGTTCGACCAGCTGGTGCGCAACATCGGCGCCCCGCGCGACATCCTGGCCACCCGGCTGCGCCGGCTCGTCGACGCCGGGATCCTGGCCAAGCACCCGTACAGCGAGCGCCCGCGGCGCTTCGAGTACCGGCCGACGCCGGCGGGACTGGAGCTGGAGCCGGTGCTGATGACCCTGATGGCGTGGGGCGACCGCCACCTCCGGCCGGACGGCGACCGCCCGATGGTCCTGGAGCACTCCTGCGGGCGGCCGCTCACCCCGGCCGTCATCTGCCGCGCCTGCGGCGACGAGGTGCGCCACGAGGACGTCACAGCCCGCCCCCAGACTCCGGGCTGGACGGTGACCGGACCCACCACGGCCTGATCACCGCTGGTCGGGAGCGCTTCCAAACCCCTGTGTCCGGCGGTCCTTCCGGGGACGCTACGCTTCCCCCTCGGCACACATGATCCCCCGTTCATCGCAACGGCGGCCCGGTGCGCCCGTCGTCCGTCCCACGATCGGCACTTGGACTCCGCTACCTCATGTCTTGGTTCGAATCACTCATCCTCGGACTCGTCCAGGGGCTGACCGAGTTCCTCCCCGTCTCCTCCAGCGCCCACCTGCGGCTGACGGCGGCCTTCTCGGGCTGGGAGGACCCGGGTGCGGCCTTCACGGCGATCACGCAGATCGGCACCGAGGCGGCCGTGCTGATCTACTTCCGCAAGGACATCGGGCGAATCATCTCGGCGTGGACGCGCTCGCTCACGAACAAGGAACTGCGCAGCGACCCGGACGCCCGGATGGGCTGGCTGGTGATCGTCGGCTCGATCCCGATCGGCGTGCTGGGCGTGACGCTGAAGGACCAGATCGAAGGGCCGTTCCGTGATCTGCGGATCACCGCCACCATGCTGATCGTCATGGGCATCGTCCTGGGCGTGGCCGACCGGCTGGCGGCCCGTGACGAGAGCGGCGGCAAGCACCGGGCTCCCAAGCAGCGCAAGGCCCTCGAGGACCTGGGCGTCCGGGACGGCCTGATCTACGGCGTCTGCCAGGCCATGGCGCTCGTCCCGGGCGTCTCGCGCTCCGGCGCCACCATCAGCGGCGGTCTGTTCATGGGCTACAAGCGCGAGGCCGCGGCCCGCTACTCCTTCCTGCTCGCCATCCCCGCCGTGCTCGCCTCCGGCGTGTTCGAGCTGAAGGACGCCACGGAGGGCGGCCACGTCTCGTGGGGGCCCACGATTTTCGCGACGATCATCGCCTTCGGCGTCGGATACGCGGTGATCGCGTGGTTCATGAAGTTCATCTCGACCAAGAGCTTCATGCCGTTCGTCTACTACCGCATCGTGCTCGGCATCGTCATCATCGTGCTGGTCAGCATGGGTGCCCTGAGCCCTCACGCGGCCGAGTCGGCGGGCTGATCCCGGGGTCCTGTGACCCCCGTCTCGTGACCAACCGCATAGCCATCGGGTAGCCGTCCGGTAGCGGGCTGTCAGTGGCTGCCCCTAGGCTTGTCCGCATGTCCCCCGATTTCGTGACCCCTGGTTCCGTGCGGTCCGCTGCCGAGGTCAACGAGGAGATCCGTGCGCTGTGGCAGCGCACGGGCGGCAGCCTGTCGGCCGAGGAGCGCGCTGAGTACGAGCTTCTCGTCGTCGAATGGGCCGCCGCGCTCCGAGGCGGCGTCGTCAAGGCGGCCTGAGCGGCTCCCGCAGTCCGTTTTCCGGCTTCTACCGCACCCTCTGGTCGTAGCGCACCCTCTAGGCGCGCAGCCGCTCCAGCACCTCGTCGTCGACGGCGAAGGGCGGCTCCTCGGGCAACAGCCGCGCAGCCGATTCCAGTTGCCCCGCCCGTACCAGCCCGTGGATCTCCGTGGCGAGCGGTGTGACGTCCTCGATCCCCCTGATCCAGTCGTCCGCGTAGCGCGCGGCCGCCTCCCCCGCGAGCCCCAGCTGGAGCGACCGGTGCGGCAGCGGGTTGAGGTGCAGATCCCGTTCCGGATCCCACTGCACCCGCGCGGGTGCCTGCCTCAACCGCCGCTTCCAGGAGGCCTGGTCGCCGTGCAGAGCGGGGACGTGGTGGGACAGGCAGGCGTTGCGCAGCGCCCAGAGGAAGCCCTCGCGGTCGATCTCGATCGCCAGGACGGTCTCCTGGCCCTCCTTGGTACCCCAGCCGCAGCGGTACATCATCCACAGGAACGAGGGCTTGATCCAGGTCATGCGTTCCCGCTTCCAGGAGGCCGGGAAGCGGCCGTGGCGGGCGGCAGGGCCGCCGATCTCCGGGCGGTAGGCCTGGTACACGGTGATCGTGGACTCGGTGTGGCGGGCTCTCACCCGGTACTTCGGTTCATGTCGTTCGTTCACGAAGGACAGGCTGGGCCCCGGCGTCCCCCGGCGGCCACCGAATATCAGGCACGCACGGCTCTTGGCCCGGTCCCCGCCATGGCCAACACTGAGCCGATGACGCAGCGCGTGGAACTCGCCACCGTGAGAGACCGGCTGGCCGTCGACGGACTGATCACCGACTACGCGGTGGCGGTCGACGACGGTGACTGGGAGGCGTACCGGGGGCTGTTCGCCCCTCGCGGGCGGGCGGACTACCGCTCGGCCGGCGGCATCGAGGGAGAGGCCCGGGCGGTCGCCGCCTGGCTCGCGGAGAGCCTGGGGCTGTTCCCGATGCGGCAGCATCTGATCGTCAACCGGCGGGTGCGCTTCGGGATCTGGGAGCAGGACACCGGCGACACGGCCGAGGTCCAGGCCGACTACGTCAATCCCATGGCCACCGCCGGACCCGCTCCCGACTTCGTGTGCGGCGGCCGGTACGCCTTCGCGGCGCTGCGCACGGCCGACGGCTGGCGGCTGAGCGAGGTGGTCGTACGGGAGAAGTGGCGGCGCCTTCCCGAGCCGCGGACGGCACCTGTGGTCGGCTGACCCGGCGCCCGGTGTCCTAGATCGTCCACGGCGCGCACACTGGAGGCAGCCGCGGGGTAGGAGGCGCCTATGAACACGCTCGGCCACTGGCTCGCCTCCCCCTGGCGCCGCTCGGCCGCCGCGGCGGTCGCGGGCGCCCTCCCCGTCCTCGCCTTCCCCGCGCCGTCCCTGTGGTGGGCCGCCTACGTCGCCCTGGTGCCCTGGCTCCTGCTGCTGCGCACGGCGCCGACCGGGAGGCGGGCCGCGTACGACGGCTGGTGCGGCGGCTTCGGCTTCATGCTGGCCATGCACCACTGGCTGCTGCCGAGTCTGAACGTGTTCACCTTCCTCCTCGCCGCCCTTCTGGGCGCCCTGTGGGCCCCGTGGGGCCTGCTGGTGCGCCGCCTCCTGGGCGGCGTCCCCTCCAGCGGCCGGGTCGCGGTGGCACTGCTGGTGCTGCCGTCGGGCTGGCTGGCCGTCGAGCTGGTCCGCTCCTGGCAGGGGCTCGGCGGCCCCTGGGGCATGCTCGGCAGCAGCCAGTGGCAGGCCGAGCCCGCGCTGCGGCTCGCCTCGGTCGGCGGCGTGTGGCTGCTCAGTTATCTGCTCGTGGCGGTCAATGTCGCGGTCGCCGTTCTCGTCGCCGTCCGCCGCGCACGAATGCCCGCCGTGGCCGGTCTGGTCGCCACGGCCGCGGCCACCTCCGCCGCCTGGGCGTTCTCGCCCCGCCCCGCCGTCGACGGCGACGTCAGGATCGCGGTCGTGCAGCCGGGTGTCATCGCCGGCCCCGACGGCCGGTTCGACCGCGAGGAGCAGCTCACCCGCCGTCTCGCCGGACAGGACGTCGACCTGATCGTCTGGGGCGAGAGCAGCGTGGGCTTCGACCTCGGGGACCGGCCCGACCTCGCCCGCAGGCTCGCGGACCTCTCCCGCGCGACGGGCGCCGACATCCTCGTCAACGTGGACGCCCGGCGCTCCGACAAGCCCGGCATCTACAAGAGCTCGGTGCTGGTCGGGCCCGACGGCCTGACCGGCGAGCGCTACGACAAGATGCGGCTCGTGCCGTTCGGCGAGTACATCCCCGCCCGCTCCCTGCTCGGCTGGGCCACCTCGGTCGGCAAGGCCGCGAGCGAGGACCGCAGGCGCGGCTCGCTGCCGGTCGTGATGAACGTCGGCGACGATCTGCGCGCCGGTCCGCTGGTGTGCTTCGAGACCGCCTTCCCGGACATGACCCGCCATCTCACCCGGGAGGGCGCCGACGTGCTGATCGGCCAGTCGTCGACGTCCACGTTCCAGCACAGCTGGGCACCCGAGCAGCACGCGTCGCTGGCCGCGCTGCGGGCCGCCGAGACCGGCCGCCCCATGGTGCACGCGACCCTGACGGGCGTCTCGGCCGTCTACGGCCCGGGCGGCGAGCGCGTCGGAGCATGGCTCGGCACGGACGCCTCCGCCGCGCGGGTCTACGACATCCCCCTCGCCCACGGCACCACGCCCTACGTCCGCCACGGCGACTGGACGGTGCACGCGGCGATGCTGATCCTCGCCCTGTGGGCCGCCGGCGAGGGCACACGGGCCCTGCGGATCAGGCGGTCCGCTCGTGAACCGCGCGTACCACCCGTTCGCACAGTTCATGGGTCTCCAGCGCGTCCCGGGCGCTGAGCACCTTGCCCGCCCGGACCGCGTCGAGGAACGCGAGCACCGCCTGCTCGATCCCGCGCTGCCGGGCCACCGGCACCCAGTCACCGCGTCGCCGCACGGTCGGCTGCCCCTTGTGGTCGACGACCTCGGCGAGGTTGACCACCTGCCGTTTGGTGTCCTGCCCGGACACCTCGAGGACCTCCTCGGCGGAACCGCTGAGCCGGTTCATCACGCCGAGCGCGGTGAAGCCGTCCCCGGCGAGCTGGAGCACCAGGTGGTGCAGCAGCCCGTCCCGGACGCGGGCGCGCACGGTCACGTCGTCGATCTCGCCGGGCACCAGGAAGCGCAAGGTGTCGACGACATGGATGAAGTCGTCGAGGATCATCGCGCGGGGCTCCTCCGGCAGCCCGATGCGGTTCTTCTGCATGAGGATGAGCTCACGCGGATGGTCCGCGCACTGGGTGTAGCAGGGGGCGTGGCGCCGGTTGAAGCCGACGGCGAGGCTCACGTCCCGCTCCACGGCGAGCGCCACCAGCCGCGCGGAGTCCTCGAGTTCGTAGGCGAGCGGCTTGTCGACGTATGTCGGTACGCCCGCCTGGAGGAGCGCCGTCACGATCTCGGGGTGCACGAGTGTGGGGGCGTGCACGAAGGCCGCGTCGAGGCCCGCCGCGAGCAGCGAGTCGAGGGTGGTGTGCCGTCGCTCCTGCGGGATGTGGAGGCTCTCGGCGACCCGGCCGAGCGTGGCGGGCGTGCGGGTCTGCAGGTGCAGTTCGACGCCGGGCTGGAGGGCGAGGACGGGGAGGTAGGCCTTCTGCGCGATGTCGCCGAGTCCGATGCAGCCGACCTTCACGGGGTGATCTCCTCTAAGCGTTGCCTGCCGGGGTCTGCTCGGAGCATACGGCGTCCGCCTGCGGGGGCCGCCAGTCGGCGATGCCGTCGAAGCCGCGCAGGACCAGGGCGGGCCCGGCCTTCGACAGCGCGGCGACGGCGGTGTCGCGTACGGCGATCCCGGCCCGGCTCGTCATGAGGTTGAGCCGGGCGACCCGCACGGCACGGCGTGCGACGGCGGTCGTGCGGGGCAGCCGGGCGGCGGTGTAGGCGGGAAGGTCGTCGCAGTGGTGCGCGAGGACGACGGCGTCCTCGATGGCCTGGTTGCCGCCCTGGCCGAGGGTCGGCGGCATGGCGTGCGCGGCGTCGCCGAGCAGGGCGACCCGGCCGTGGTGGTAGGCGGGCAGGGGCTCGGCGATGTGGTGGACGTCGTGGCGCAGGACGTCCTCGGGCCGGGCGGCTGCGAGCACGGCGGGGATCGGGTCGTGCCAGTCGCCGAAGCGGCTCAGCAGTTCGGCCTTCTCGTCGGGCGCGTGACCCCCGGCGGGTGTGACCGCGGCGGCGTAGGCGTAGACGCGGCCGTCCTTGAGGGGATGCGTGCCCCAGATGCGGCCCCTGCCCCAGGTCTCGTGCGAGGCGAACGCGGCGCCGGGGACGGGGATCACGACCCGCCAGGTGGTGAGACCGGAGTACACGGGCCCGGGGTGGGCGGGAAAGAGGGCGCGGCGGACGCCGGACCGGATGCCGTCCGCGCCGACCACCAGGTCGGTCTCCAGCACTCCTCCGGCCGTGCTGACGCGGGCGGGCCGACCGGTGCCCCCGCTGTCGGCGAGGGTCGCGGCGGTGTCCGTGCGTATGGTGCCCGGCGGGAGCCGGGAGGCCAGGCTCGCGATCAGGGTGGCGCGGTGCAGCAGCACGAGCGGACCGCCGAAGCGCTCGGCGGCTGCGTCGGCTGAGGACCGCGAGAGCCATCGTCCGGACGGGGTCCGCAGCCCGCCGTCCCCGGACCAGGCGGCGAGGTCGCGGATCTCGTCGCCGAGGCCGATGACGTCCAGCGCGCGCAGGGAGTTGGGCGCGAGGGAGATCGCCGCGCCGACCGGTTCCAGCGAGCGGGCCCGCTCCAGGACGGTGACCTGCACTCCGCGCTGATACAGGGCGACCGCCGCTGCCAGGCCTCCGATCCCACCGCCGATCATGACGGCATGCCCGGGCTGTCCCATGGCTCCTCCTTCTGTGACTACACCTGTAGTGACCCGTTGACGTTACTACAGGTGTAGTTGGAGGGGTAGCGTGAACCACATGCCCGTACGCACCGAAGGCCCTGCCCGCTCCGACCTCGTCGCCGACACCGCCCTCGCCCTGCTCGCCGAGCGCGGGATGCGCGGTCTCACGCACCGGGCGGTCGACGAGCTGGCCGGGCTCCCCCAGGGCTCCACGTCGAACCTCGCGCGGACCCGGCAGGCCCTGCTGGAGCTGGCGGTGCGGCGCCTGGCCGACCGTGAGGCCCGGGTCCTGGCCCTGCACGAGATGCCGGGCCCCGAGGCCGGTGCCGACCGCCTGGCGGACGCGCTGGCCCTGGCGACCCACCGGGCCCTGACGCAGCAGCGCGCGCTCACCCTCGCCCGCTACGAACTGGCCCTGGAGGCGACGCGCCGCCCCGAGCTGCGGGCCTTCTTCGACGCCACGGGCGCGCGCTTCCGGGACCAACTCACCACGCTGGTCACCGGAATGGGCTCGACGGATCCGGCCCGGCACACCCTCTCGCTGATCGCCTGGGCGGACGGGCTGATGTTCAGCTGCGTGGCGGGGTCGTTCGGTGCCGACGTGCCGAGCCTGGAGGAGGTGCAAGCCGGGCTGCGGGAACTGCTGGTGGGGATGCTCGGGGGCTGAAGAATCTTGTGGCGCGGCAGGGGCTGCTCGGAAAGGATGCGTCCATGACGAACGAACGCACCATGCCCGCCTCCACGGCCGACGAGCGCACCATGCCCGCCTCCACGGCCGACGAGCGCACCATGCCCGCCTCCACGGCCGACGAACGCACCATGCTGGAAGGCTGGCTGGACTTCCACCGCCAAACCCTCGCCTGGAAGTGCGAGGGCCTGAGCGACGAACAGCTCAGGTCCGCGGCCGCCGAGCCCTCCGACCTGTCCCTGCTGGGGCTGGTCCGGCACATGGCGGACGTGGAGCGGAGCTGGTTCCGCCGGGTGCTGACGGGCGAGGACGCGCGGCCGATCTACTGGAGCGACGAGGATCCGGACGGCGAGTTCCACCTCACCGAGGCGGACACCTGGCAGGAGGCCCACGCCACCTGGCAGGCGGAGATCGAGACGGCCCGGCACAACGCGGCCCGCTTCGGCCTCGACGACATCACCGAGGGCCGACACCGGCGCACCGGCGAGCGGTTCAACCTCCGATGGCTCTACACCCACATGATCGAGGAGTACGCGCGGCACAACGGCCATGCCGACCTGCTCCGCGAGCGCATCGACGGCGCGACCGGCGACTGACGCCACCGCCGCCACATCCATCACCCCACGTCACCCCCGTCACGCCGACGCCCTTCGTACGGGGTGCGAGATCACCCGTGCGGGGCAACCTCTGTCTGTCCGCCGCCCGAACGCGGGCCGGACGCACCAGAGTTGCGCGGGTGCATCGAAAGACGACCACAGCGACGCTCCTGGTGACCGTGGCGGTCTCGGCCCTCGCGGGCTGTACGACGGTTCCGCATCCCTCCGCGCCGGAGCCTTCCGCTGCACCGTCCCGGCCGTCGGCGCCGGAGGGTGAGGCTAAGACCCCGATCGTGCAGGCACCGGCCCGCGAGGCCCTGCTGCTCATCGAAGAGGCGTCCCGCCGCCCGGAGCCGGCTGCGTCGGCGACCCGCCCGGCCACTCCCCCGGCGGCCTCGCGGCACGCCGGGGCGCCGCAGGCCGGGCACCGCGACGTCCGTCCTCGCCCCGCCCGTCCGGAACGCCCCGAGCCCGCTCCGCGGCGCCCCCAGCGGTCGCACGCCGACGTCCGCGACGTGGCGGATTCGATGCGCCAGGACATCGAGAAGAGCGTCCCGGGCGACAACGCGGACGTGTGCGCGCTGGGCAGGCGCTACGGCGGATGGCGGGCGGACAGCCCGGAGGCGATGATCTGCCGCCACACCTACGGGCGTTGACCTGTCAGGGCCGCTGACGCGGCGGCGTCCACGTCCCCGGGCCGCCCTCCCCCAAACGGGACTCCAGCCGTCCGATGGCCGCCCACACGCCCTCGGCGTAGCCGTCCTCGGTGAGGGCGGTGGCGGCTTCCCGGGCCCACCGCAGGTGTGTGCGGGCGGCGTCGCCGCGCCCCAGTCTGACGTAGTCGTCGGCCAGGTTCAGGTGCAGGGAGGGGTAGAGCGCGGTCACCGCGGTCATCGCGAGGGCCTCTTCCCTGGCCTCCTCGGCGGCCGTCAGGGCACGCAGGTCCCAGGCCAGTTCGTCCGCCGGGTCGTCCTGGGTGTCGGCGAGGTAGTGGGCGAGGGTGCAGCGGTGCAGCGGGTCGCCGTGCTCGCCGATCTCCGCCCACAGGCCGAGGAACCGGTGCCGCGCCTCCTCCCGGTCCCCCGCGTGGTGCAGCATGACCACCTGCCCGATCCGGGTCAGCACGGCATCCGGCGCCGTCTGCTCCTGTCGCTCCGCCACGACGCCCTCCGCGCACTCGCCGGCTGTTCCCGCCGACGCTAACCCCGGCCGGGGGCGATCCGGCTCAGGCGGCTCCGGTCAGCACCGGGCCCGTCACGGCACGGCCGTACGAGCGGAAGGCCTCAGCCGAGGTTCGGGATCGTCCAGTCGATCGGCGTGTGCCCCTGCGCCGCCACCGCCTCGTTGATCTGCGTGAAGGGTCGCGAGCCGAAGAACTTCTTCGCCGACAGGGGCGAGGGATGGGCGCCCTTGACCACGATGTGCCGGGACTCGTCGATCAGTGGGAGCTTCTTCTGCGCGTAGTTGCCCCACAGCACGAAGACCGCCGGGTCGGGACGCTCGGCCACAGCCCGGATCACGGCGTCGGTGAACTTCTCCCAGCCCCGGCCCTTGTGCGAGTTGGCCTCACCGCCGCGGACCGTGAGGACCGCGTTGAGCAGCAGCACTCCCTGCTCGGCCCACGGCATCAGGTAGCCGTTGTCCGGGATCGGCGTGCCCAGCTCCTGGTGCATCTCCTTGTAGATGTTGCGCAGGGACGGCGGGATCCGCACGCCCGGCCGGACCGAGAAGCACAGACCGTGCCCCTGACCCTCACCGTGGTAGGGGTCCTGACCGAGGATCAGGACCTTGACCTCCTCGTACGGCGTGGCGTCCAGCGCCGCGAAGACCTCTTCGCGCGGCGGGTAGACGGGACCCTTCGCCCGCTCCTCCTCGACGAACTCCGTCAGCTCCTTGAACCAGGGCTGCTGCAGCTCGTCGCCCAGAACCCCGCGCCAGGACTCGGGCAGCATGGCGGTGTCGGTCACGTCAACGTCCTCACGATGTGCGGTCACTTCCAGGCCTCAGAACCTACAGGCGACCACTGACAACGCGCCCGGGAAAGCCCGGTGCCGGACCGCCTACCAGGCGGTCTTGCGGTGCAGCTCCCACATCATCATGATCGTCGACGGGTCCATGGCCCGCTCCGCGCCCGAGACGTCCCGGCTGGCCGCCACGTACTGCCGTCCCTGCCACAGCGGCAGCAGCCGCGCGTCGTCCACGAGGATCTGCTGGGCCTCCTCGAACTCCTTCACCACCTTCGCGCGGTCGCTCTCCCTGCGCGAGCGGGGCAGCAGGTCGCCGGTGATCTCGGGCGCCGGGTACGGCGTGCCGAGGGCGTTCTGGTCGCCGACGAACGGCGCGATGAAGTTCTCGGCGTCCGGGAAGTCGGGGAACCAGCCGCGCCCGAAGACCGGGTACTCGCCCTTCTGGTAGCCCTCGACATACGTCTTCCACGGCCGGCTCTTCAGGCTGATCGTGAACAGTCCGGAGGCCTCGAGCTGGCGCTCCAGCTCCTTGAACTCGTCGGCGGTCTCGGAGCCGTAGCGGTCGCTGGTGTACCAGAAGGTGAGCGGGACGCGCTGGTTGATGCCCGCTTCAGTGAGGATCTTGCGGGCCTTGGCGACGTCGGGGTCGCCGTAGTCGTCGAAGAAGCCCGTGGTGTGGCCCGTGAGACCCTTGGGGACCATGGAGTACAGCGGGTCCACGGTGTCCTTGTAGACCTTGTGGGCGATCGCCGCCCGGTCGACGACCTGCGCGATGGCCTGGCGCACGGCCTTCTTGTTCGCCCAGGTGTCCTTCGGGTTGAACACCAGGTAGTTGATGTCGGTGCCGGTGCCCTCGACGAGCTGGATCTCCTCGTCCTTGGAGGACTTGCTCTGGAGCTCGACGACGTCACCGGCCGCCAGACCGCGGTAGGTCACGTCGATCTTCTCGTCCCGCAGCGCCGTCACCATGGCGTCGGAGTCCTGGAAGTAGCGGACGGTCACCGCGTCGTTCCGGCGCTCCGCGTAGCCCTTGTAGGAGGCGTTGCGGACGAGGACGGCCTCTTTGCCGTCGGAGTACGAGTCGAGGGTGTACGGCCCGGACCCGACCACGTCGTCGCCCTTGCGCAGGCCGTCGTTCGGGTAGGCGTCCGGGGACACGATCGACATGGCGGGGGTGGCGAGCACGAAGGGGAAGGTCGAGTCGGGCTTGTTGAGGTGGAAGATCACCTCACGCTCGTTCGGCGCCTGGACCCGCTCGAGGCTGCCCAGGAGACCGGCGGGGCCGCCGTTGACGTTGATCTTGCGGATCCGGTCGAACGAGTACTTCACGGCCTGGGCGTCGAGCGCGTCGCCGTTGGAGAACCTCAGGCCCTCGCGCAGCTCACAGCGGTAGACCTGGTTCGAGGAGTCGCTGAAGCCGCAGCTCTCGGCGGCGTCCGGCTGAGGCGTGCTCGCGCCCGTCGGATAGCTCAGGAGCGTCTGGTAGATGTTGCGGAACAGCTCCCAGGAGCTGTCCCATGACGCGGCAGGGTCGAGCGTACTGGGCGCACTGGTGGTGCCCACGACGATCGGTCCTTCGTCCTCCGGGGTGTCGGACGACAGCACGCCGCACCCGGCGAGCAGGGCCGATATGGACGCGATGGCCGCCACCCGCCGCAGGCATCGTTTCCGCTTGAACACGCGCACGCTCCTCGATCTGCCATACCAAGGGTCGGCAGACCATACCGCAGTGCCGCGCCCCCTGACCCTCCCCGTCCATGACCGCTTGATCGATAAACCTTTGACGACGTTGTCATCGGACTTTGCGGCTTCTTTACGCAGGCACGGGCGCCGTTCGTGTCGACGGGCGCCCGTGCCGAGCCGCGTACGCGGTCCTCGTCAGCCGGTTCCGGCGTTGAGGAAGATGCCGCCGTCGACGACGAGCGTCTGGCCGGTGACCCAGTCGGACTGCCCGGAGGTGAGGAACGCGGCCGCGCCCCCGATGTCGGAGGGCACACCGAGCCGGCCGAGCGGGTAGGCCGCCGCGGCCTCCTCCTCCCGGCCCTCGTACAGGGCCTGGGCGAACTTGGTCTTCACGACCGCCGGGGCGATCGCGTTGACCCGCACCCTGGGTGCGAACTCGTGCGCGAGCTGCACGGTCAGGTTGATCATCGCGGCCTTGCTGACGCCGTAGGCGCCGATGAACGGCGAGGGCGAGAGGCCCGCGACGGAGGCGATGTTGACGATCGCGCCGCCGTTGTCCTTCTGCCAGGCGTGCCAGGTCCGCTGGGCGAAGCCGAGCGCCGAGACGACGTTGGTCTCGAACACCTTGCGGGCCACGTTCAGGTCCAGGTCGGCGATCGGCCCGAACACCGGGTTGGTACCGGCGTTGTTGACCAGGTAGTCGACACGGCCGAAGGCCTCCATCGTGCGCTCGACGGCGACGGCCTGGTGGGCCTCGTCGTGCGCCTTGCCCGCCACGTAGACGGCGCGGTCGGCGCCGAGCTGCTCGACGGCCTCCTTGAGGGCGTCCTCGTTGCGGCCGGTGATGCACACGCGGTCACCGCGCGCGACGAGGGCCTCGGCCACGCCGTAGCCGATGCCGCGGCTGGCGCCCGTGACGAGGGCGACCTTGCCGGAGAGTTCCACGGAAGTCATGTTCTTCGTCCTCTAGTCGAGCGGTCCGCCGGCCACGTACAGCACCTGGCCGGAGACGAATCCGGCCGCCTCGCCGGTGAAGAAGGCGATGGCGTTGGCGATGTCCTCCGGCTCGCCGACCCGGGCCACCGGGATCTGGGTGGCGGCGGCGGCCTTGAAGTCCTCGAAGCCCATGCCGACGCGGTCGGCGGTGGCCTTGGTCATCTCGGTGGCGATGAAGCCGGGGGCGACGGAGTTGGCGGTGACGCCGAACTTGCCGAGCTCCTTGGCGAGGGTCTTGGTGAAGCCCTGCAGGCCGGCCTTGGCCGCCGAGTAGTTCACCTGACCGCGGTTGCCGAGCGCGGACGACGACGACAGGTTGACGATCCGGCCGAAGCCCGCGTCCACCATGTGCTTCTGGCAGGCCTTGGACATCAGGAAGGCGCCGCGCAGGTGCACGTTCATGACGGTGTCCCAGTCGGAGACGCTCATCTTGAACAGCAGGTTGTCGCGCAGCACGCCCGCGTTGTTGACCAGGATCGTCGGGGCGCCGAGCTCGTCTGCGATCCGCGCGACGGCCGCCTCGACCTGCGCCTCGTCGGAGACGTCGCAGCCGACGGCGATGGCCTTGCCACCGGCGGCGGTGATCTTCTCGACGGTGTCCTTGCAGGCCGCCTCGTCGAGGTCGAGCACGGCGACCGCGCGGCCCTCGGCGGCCAGTCGTACGGCGGTGGCGGCACCGATGCCGCGCGCGGCACCGGTCACGACGGCAACCCGCTGCTCAGTGGTGGACATGACTGCTACTCCTCAGGTGAGCGACCGCTTAGTACCTTCAGTGGGTGTGACGCTAGAAGCCCTGGCACGCGGTGTCAACGGCCGGGGGCGGCATGTGATCCATCACCCGGGCCCGCCTTGGCCCGGCGGCGTCCCCGGGACACCCGATCGGCCCATGGCGGCGCGCCGCCGCACCCTTCGGCGCCTAGCGTCGGAGCGCGAGCCACCCATGGCCGGAAGGGAGGCGCTCCATGCGCCGTCGCACCGGTGTCACGGGCGCGCTGTTCGCGATCGCCGCGATCGTGCCCATGGCCGACCCCGCTCACGCCCGGCAGGACCTGGACTGCCGCGACTTCGCCTTCCAGGAGGACGCGCAGGCCGTCTTCGACGCGGACCCGAGCGATCCTCACAGGCTGGACGAGGATCAGGGCCCCGACGACGGCGTCGCGTGCGAGGCGCTGGCCCGCCGCGGGATCATCAACCCCACGACATCGCCCACGTCACCCAGCCCCTCGGTCAGTCCGTCCGCCAGCCCGTCCGCCAGCCCCTCGGTCAGTCCCTCCGCTCCCGTGACCGCCACTCCCACCGGCGCTCCGAGCCAGGGTGTACGAGGCGGGCTCGGTGGCGCGGTGGCCTCGGGGCCGAGCGACTGGGACGTCGCCATCGGACTGGTCTTCGCGGCGGGTGCCGCCGTCGCCGCCGGTTGGGTGGTGAAGCGCCGCCGGCGCTGACGGCCGGGCGGGGCGGCCGTGGGACGGCCGTCACCTCACCAGCAGGTCCAGCAACCGTTCGGCCTCCGCCGCCGGGTCCGTGGTCAGACCGGTGTGCACCGGGCCGGGCTGGACGATCGCGGAGCGGGGGGCGACGAGCCAGCGGAAGCGGCGGCCCGGGTCGTCGGAGGCCGCCTGCCCGGCCGCGCTCCCGCCCGCGCACAGGCCCTCCACGGCCCCCAGGGCGGCTCGGACCCCGGCCACGTCGGCCAGGGGGTCGAGGGCCAGCAGGCGGGCCTCGTCGAGGTGCGTGCGGGCACCGACGTAGGACGCGGCGCGGCAGTAGACGAGGACGCCGGCGTTGATGCATTCGCCGCGCTCCACGCGCGGGACGACGCGCAGGACGGCGTACTCGTAGACGTCGCGGTCCCGGGGCCCGCCCTTGATGATGTGCCGGTCGTTCACTTCAGCCCCTGGATTCGGTCGTGGATGTCGGCGGCCCGTGCCAGCAGCGGGCGCGCGTAGGCCTGCCTGAGGTCGTCCGGCGTGGCGAAGCCGGGTTCGTCCAGGAGCCAGGTGTCCGGGATCTGCGCGGTGACATCGGCGAGGAGTTCCTCGGTGACCAAGGGCGCCAACTCGGCCGCGGCGGCGGCGACATCCGGTGCGAAGGACGCCAGCGCGTGGTCGGAGGCGTCGTACGGGCGGGCGGCGGAGGCCTCCACGCCGGGCCAGTTGTGGTGCCAGATCATCGTCGCGCCGTGGTCGACGAGCCACAACCCGCCCTGCCACCGCAGCAGGTTGGGGTTGCGCCAGGACCGGTCGACGTTGTTGATCAGCGCGTCGAACCAGACGACCCGGCCGGCCTCCTCGGGGCTCACCGGGAACGCGAGCGGGTCGAAGCCGAGCGCGCCGGAGAGGAAGTCCATGCCGAGGTTGGTGCCGCCGCTGGACCGGAGCAGGCTCTGCACCTGCTCCTCCGGTTCGCCCAGCCCCAGCTCGGGGTCGAGCTCGACGGTGACCAGACGCGGCATCCGCAGCCCCAGCCGCCGGGCGAGTTCCCCGCAGACCACTTCGGCTACGAGTGTCTTGCGGCCCTGTCCCGCGCCGGTGAACTTCAGGACGTAGGTGCCGAAGTCGTCCGCCTCGACCAGACCCGGCAGTGAACCGCCCTCACGCAGGGGCGTGATATAGCGGGTCGCGGTGACCTCTTTCAGCACTTTCGCAGGCCGTCCGTTTCCTTGATCTTGCAATCCATGGCATAGCCGGGAGGCGTGCAGCAGCGCACACCACCCGGCGAGGAGCCCGGGAGAATCTGGGGAGTTGCGGCCGTCCTGCCGGTCTCCTCATCCCCCGAGCAGCCCGTCGATGGCAGTGCGCCCCGCACTTCGGCCTCCGGCATGAAATGAGCATAGTAACCGAGGGTGATCGCGGGCGAGGAGTGCCCGAGCCACCGCGACCCGGCATCGCTTCACCATGTGGACACCTCGGCGTGACGATCTTGATGTGGGCAGGATGCCTCGTATGACTACGGACATACGCAAGGCATACCTGCTGGGCGCCGAGCGGGCTGTGCACCTGCTGGCCACGGAAGAGGTGGCGCGTCGCTGGGGCGAGGAGTCAGTGCTGCCGGGGATGACGGTGGGCGGACTGGCCGGTCACCTCGCGCGCAGCGTCCTGCAGGTCGAATGGTTTCTCGACGGCGAGACAGTCGGCACGGAGCCGGTATCGCCGGTGCGCTACTACGCGCGGCTCGTCGGCACGGCCTTGCCGGACTCCGCACTCAACGTCGGAGTGCGCGCTCGGAGCGAGGAGACGGCAACCGCCGGCCCCGCCGCCGTGGCTGAACAGGCGCGCGCTGCATTACAGAGGCTGGCACAACGGCTGGGCCAGGAGCCGGCCGATCGGCGAGTGGCCGTCCTCCACCGGCCTGGAGAGGAGATGCTGCTCGACGGCTACCTCCGAACCCGATGCGTCGAATTGGCAGTGCACCTTGATGACCTGGCCCTGAGCGTGGGCGCTCACTGCCAGGCACCCGAAGCCACGCTCGCCATTGCGGTCGATGTCCTTGTGGCAGCCGCCCGTGACCGGCACGGCGATCAGGCCGTGCTACATGCACTCGCCAGGCGTGAACGTGACGCCGACCAGGCTTTGCGCGTGCTGTAAGGAGCTGTTGTCGTTCCGATTTCCGCAGATGCGTGTCAAACGGGAGGCCCGATCGGGTGATCGCGGGACACTCGGCGCATACGGACGGGCGGAGCCCGTGGCCGGCTGATCACCCGATTCACCCGTCAAGGGCTTGACCTTGACACGGTGTCAAGGCTTCTGCTTGGGAGCAGGAGGTGGTCCTGATCAACACGACCGACGTGACCCCGCACAACGCCCGCATGCTCAAGGCCCTGAGCGCTGAGGACCCGTCAATCCGGCTGCGGGCGGCCCTGGCGGTCGGCTCGAACGCCGACTCCGCGTTCTTGGAGACGATCGTCGAGCGGTGCGCGGTCGAGCCGGACTTCTTTGTACGCGACATGCTGTCCTGGGTGCTGACCCGCCTCTCGCCGGAGATCACCCTGCCCCGGATCCGCCAAGAGCTCGACTCCGAGCGCAACCAGGCCCGCAGCCAGGCGCTGCACACGCTCTCCAAGGTCGGCGACAGGAGTACGTGGGCCTGGATCAGCCGCGACATGCTGTGCGACGCCGACGACGAGGTCGCGCGGACCGCGTGGCGTGTCGCGGTCGTCCTCGTGCCCGAGGACGAGGAGGAGAACCTGATCGACGAGCTGGTTCCGCAGCTCGGCCGCGGCGACCGCAGCACGCAGCTGAGCCTGAGCCGGGCCTTCGTCGACCTCGGCGACGTGAGCAAGCCGGCCTTGGAGAAGGCCGCGGAGCACCCCGATCCGGCGGTGGCCGTGCACGCCCGTGCCACCGAACTGCTCCGGCAGAACCAGGAGACCGATTTCGACGCGGCCGTCGAAGAGGCCAAGCGAGTGGTCGCGCTCGGTCCGGAACGAGCTGCCGCCGCCGCGTCGACGGGCACCGAGCCCCGGGAGACCGCCGAGCCCACGGAGACGACCGAGTCGACCAGGACCGCCAAGGCTGTAGAGGGAGCGGAGGCCGCGGAGTGCTGATCGGCGATGTGGCCGGTCACTGCGGGGTGAGTCCCCGGATGCTGCGGCACTACGACGCCCTGGGGCTGGTGCGGCCGACGGGCCGCACCGTCGGCGGCTACCGCGAGTACTCCGTCGAGGACCTCCGCCGGATCTTCCACGTGGAGAGCCTGCGGTCCCTCGGGCTCTCGCTCAAGCAGATCGGGCGCGCGCTGGAAGACCCGGCCTTCACACCGTCCGCCTTGGTCAGCGATCTCATCCGGTGGACGGAGGACCGACTGGCGCGGGAACAGGAGCTGCTCGAGCGACTCCGTGCGATCGACGCTTCGGCACCCACCGGTTGGCAGGACGTCCTGCGCATCGTCGAACTCATGCGGGAACTCAACTCGACCGACGCCGCGCGCAGGCAGCAGGCCGCCCTGGCCCGGCCGGAGGGCGTGTCGGTTCCCGCCGAGCTGCTGGTCGGGGCGATCCTGGCCGAATCCGACCCCCACGTGGCGGGCGCCCTGCGCTGGGCGCTCGCCCGAGCGGGCGGCGAAGGCGTGGCGGCGCTGCACGCCGGCGCGCGCTCGAAGGACGTCGACATCCGGCGGCGCGCGGTGCTGACGATCGCCGAGATGTCCGACGCCCCGGGTGCGACCGCGGTGCTTGCGGACGCCCTCGGCGATCCGGACACGACGGTGCGCAGGCACGCTGCTCTCGCTCTGGGCAGGCATGGCGTGGCCGCGGCCGTGCCCATACTCGTCGACATGGTGGTCGAGGGCTCCAACGACCTGGAAGCGGCGGAGGTTCTGGGAACGCTGTCCCGGGACCCCGGCTGCGCGGACCGCATCACGACCGCGTTGGCCCACGAACTCGCCGCGCCCACCGCGGACTCCGCGACGCGGATCCGCGTCATCCAGGCGCTGGTCGAGCTCGCGGGAACCGCCGCGCAAGAGGTCCTGCGCCAACTGGCCCACGACGACGACCGGGCCGTCGCGCTCGTCGCCTCGGCCCTCGCCGGGGTTCCCCAAGAGCGGTCCCGCGAGGACCGAACGGACGAGGCACCCGACAGCAAGCCGACAGCTCCGCTTTACCCATGTCGTTCCCCGGACGGGTCAGGATTTCGGCAGGGTCTGAACAGCCGGTCCCCAGGGGCCGTACCTCTCGGCAGATCACGAATTCCCCCGGAAGGAACGTCAGCATGACCAGCGAATCAGTTCAGCCGACGTCGGTACCGAGCCGCCGCACCGTCGTGGCGGCGGTCGGCGCGGCGGGGCTCACCGTGGCGCTGACGGCGTGCGGTTCGGAGGACAAGGCGTCCGACCCGCCCACCGAACAGGGTGCCGCGGGCGGCGGCGCGACGAACGAAGGGGGCGGCTCGTCCGCCGGAGCGGAAGCCGGTGGTGCGGCACTCGCGAAGACCGCCGACATCCCCGAGGGCAGCGGCAAGATCTTCAAGGACGAGAAGGTCGTGGTCTCACAGCCGGCGGCGGGCGACTACAAGGCGTTCTCGACGATCTGTACCCACAGGCAGTGTCCGATGGTGGACCTGAAGGACGACATCATCTCCTGCACCTGTCACGGCAGTCAGTTCTCCGTCCTCGACGGCAGCGTGAAGAAGGGGCCGGCGGTCCAGCCGCTGGAGGCGAAGCAGGTCAGCGTGAGCGGCGACTCCATCACGCTCGCCTGACCCCGAGCGGACGCTCCAGGCACGCCACCACCTCGTCCGTGGTCGCGACCGTGGCGACCAGAGCGAGGGTGTGGCGGATCATCGCGGGGGTGTAGTCGGCAGGCACTCCCGCGATGGCGTCCGCCGGGACGACGACGGTGTAGCCGCGGTTCACGGCGTCGAACACGGCATTGGGCACGGCCACGTTGGCCGAGACGCCGGTGACGATCAGCGTGCGGCAGCCGAGGTTGCGCAGCAGCGGATCGACGTCGGTGCCCTGCAGGGGTGACAGCCCGTGCAGACGCCGCACGACGAGATCCTCCTCGGCCACCTCGATCGGAGCCGCCACCCGTACCGCCGGCGTGCCGGTCAACTGCTGGACGGGCAGCCGTGCGGCGGCGCGGAAGAGTCGGGCGTTGCTGTTGGCGCCGCGGCCGTCGGGTCGGCGTTCGGCGACGGCGTGGACGACCTGGACGCCGCCGTCGTGGGCGGCCGCCACCAGACGGGCGACGTTGGCGAGGGCGCCGCCGGCGCGTGCCTGTTCGGCGAGTTCGGGCAGCGCGCTGTCCGTCCCGACGACGCCTTCCTGGCACTCGACGGTGAGCAGCACGGTGGTGCGCGGTTCGATGAGTTCGCTGAGCGCTTCGTACGAGGGCACGGTCTTCCCCCTGTCGCCGGCGGCCGGGCGGGGGAGCGTAACCACCATTGCGCATGGGCGGAAGAGCACTCATCCTTTTCTGACGTGATGTCAGAGGATCTCCTCTGGCACGACGTGGGAGAAAGAGGGGGAGCATGACCGTCACGCAGCAGCGCAGGGGCCGGAAGATCATGATGACGCCGGGCGAGCTGGACGAGTTCCTGACCACCCAGCGCACCTGCCGGGTCGCCACGGTGTCGGCCGGCGGGGCGCCGCACGTGAGCACGCTGTGGTTCGCCTGGGACGGCACCTCGATGTGGCTGTACTCGGTCGTACGCAGCAAGCGGTGGACCGACCTGCGGCGCGATCCGCGGGTGGCGATCGTGGTCGACACCGGCGAGGAGTACGACGAGCTGCGCGGCGCCGAGCTGTCGGGCACCGTCGAGTTCGTGGGCGAGATACCTCGCACAGGAGAGCTGCGCGCCGAACTCGACGTCCCCGAGATGCTGTTCGCGCGGAAGAACTTCGGCCTGGAGGAGATGCCGCACGACGGCCGGCACGCCTGGATCCGGCTGAGGCCCGAGAAGATCGTCTCCTGGGACTTCCGCAAACTGTCCGGGCAGTAGCCTCTCCCCGGAACGTCAGCCGACCCTCTCCCCCGCCGCCCGCAGGGCCTTCACCGCCGCACGGATCGACGGACGGCGGTCCGCATCCGCGCGCCAGACGACGTACACGTGCCGTCGGACCCGCTGGCGGAGAGGGACGGTCACGACATCGGCGGGCACGGGATGGCGGCCGAGCAGCGGGGCGATGCACACCCCGAGGCCCGCGGCGACCAGGGCGAGCTGCGTGTGGGTCTCGGCGGCGCGATGGCCGACGATCGGCTCGACGCCCTTGGAGCGGAGGGTGAACATCAGCCACTCGTGGCAGAACTCGCCGTCGCCCCAGGTGATCCACTCGTCGTCGGCGAACTCTCCGAGGTCGACCTCCTGACGCCCCGCGAGCCGGTGGTCCGCCCGCAGGGCGACCTCGGCCGGGTCGTCCAGGATCGACGCCTTGACCAGGCCCTCGGGCAGCGCCATCGGCTTGTTGTACCAGTCGAGCACGACGGCGAGGTCGAGGTCGCCGCGCACGACTCCGGCGATGCCGTGCTCCGGCTCCAGCTCGCAGGAGCGCAGCCGGAGCGCGGGGTGCTGCTCGCGCAGTGCGGCCAGCGCGTGCGGGAACAGCCCCCGCGCGGCCGTCGGGAACGCCGACAGCCGGAGCTCGCCGACGACCTGTCCGCGCTGCGCCTCCAGATCGGACTGGGCGAGTGCCACCTGGGACAGGATGCGCGCGGCGTGTTCGGCGAGCAGCCGGCCCGCGTCGGTGAGCCGCACGCCCCGGCCGTTCTTGGCGAGGAGTTGCTGACCGACCTCCCGCTCCAGCTTCGACAGCTGCTGTGAGACGGCGGACGTCGTGATGTGCAGGCCCTCGGCCGCGCCGCTCACCGAGCCGTGCCGGGCGAGGGCGTCGAGGGTGCGCAGGCGCTCCAGGTTCAACATGTAAGCAATGCTACGCAGTACCGGGTGCGAAATCTCGATTGTGCTACGAGGTTTCGTTGGCGCATCGTGGCTGGCATGAGCACCGTGACCACCCCGGCCGGCCGGGCCGCCACCGCCCCGCCCGCACCGCCCCGCCGTCTCCTCGACTGGCGCCTCCGGTTCGCCGCCCTGTCTCTGATCTGGGGCTTCAGCTTCCTCCTCATCAAGGTGGGCACCGAGACCTACGCGCCGTTCCAGGTGACACTCGGCCGGCTGGCGTTCGGCACCGCGGTGCTGGCCGCCGCGATGGTGGTACGACGCGAGCGGCTGCCGCGCGGGGCGCGCGTCTGGGGGCATCTGACGGTCGCCGCGTTCCTGCTCAACGCCCTGCCGTTCTCGCTCTTCGCGTACGCCGAGCTGACCATTCCGTCCGGCCTCGCGGGCATCTGCAACGCGACCTCGCCTCTGTGGGGCATGGCGTTGTCGCTGGTCGCCCTGTCGGAGGACCGCCCGACCCGGGTGCGGGTGGCGGGGCTCGGGCTGGGGTTCCTCGGGGTGCTGACGGTGCTGGGCGCCTGGCAGGGCTTCAACGGCCTGGACGCCACCGGCACGGCACTGGCCCTGCTGGGCTCCCTCAGCTACCCGATCGGCTGGATCTACGTGCGCCGCACCCTCGCCGGCACCGGCCACTCGCATCTGTCGATGACCGGCGCGCAACTGCTGCTCGCCACGGCCCAGCTGGCCGTCGTCACCCCGCTGTTCACAACCCTTCCCACCCGCTTGTCCGCCGTGCCGCTGCTGGCGATCGCCGCCCTGGGCGCACTGGGCACGGGCCTCGCGGTCCTCCTCCAGTACGGCCTCGTCGCCGAGGTCGGCCCGACGACCGCGCAGATGGTCACGTACTTCATCCCGGTCATCGCCACGGCCGCGGGCGTCGCCCTCCTCGGCGAGGCGCTCACCTGGTCGACGCCTGTCGGGGCGGTGATCGTGCTGACGGGGGCGGCACTCACCCAGATCCGGCCGAAGCCCGGGCCGGGACTTCGGCAGTAGCCGTGCGGGGCCCGGCTGCTCGGGCCGGTGTCGCGGAAGAAGCTCCGCACGGGACCCGGCCGCCCAGCCCGGCGTCTCAGTCAAAGCCCCGCACGGGCCCCAGCCGCCCAGCCCGGCGTCTCAGTCAAAGCCCCGCACGGGACCCAGCCGCCCAGCCCGGCGTCTCAGTCGTAGCTCCGCACGGGACCCGGGCCGAGGGCCGAGGCGATCGCATCGGCCAGCCTTTCGATCTCGCCGTCGACGAGGGTCGAGACGGTGACCCGGATACCGGGCGGCGCGCTCAGCCGGAAGCGGGCACCGGGAGCCACGGCCCAGCCGGCGTGCAGCAGCCGGGCGACGGCGCCGGTCTCGTCCGGCACCGGCACCCAGACGTTCATGCCGCTGCGCCCGCGGGCCGCGACACCGCGCCGTTCGAGCGCCTCGATCAGCGCGTCCCGCCGCCGCCCGTAGGACTCCGCCACCTCGGCCGTGTCCACCGCCCCGTCGGCCCACAGCCGGACCAGGGCGCGCTGCATCAGCCGGCTCACCCAGCCCGGTCCGAGCCGGTGCCGCCCGAGGACCCGGTCGACGGTGACGGCGTCCCCGGTGAGCAGGGCGAGCCGCAGATCCGGGCCGTAGGCCTTGGCGGCCGAGCGCACGAACGCCCAGTGCCGGGTGACTCCGGCGAGAGGGTGGAGAGGCACGTCGACGATGCCGTGGCCGTGGTCGTCCTCGATCAGCAAGGTCTCCGGATACGCCCGGAGCACGGCTCGCAGTGCACGCGCGCGTGCGGAGCTCACCGCCGCGCCGGTCGGGTTCTGCGCCCGGTCCGTGACGATCAGAGCCCGCGCCCCGGCTTCCAGCGCCCGGCGCACGTCCTGAGCGCACGGCCCCTCGTCGTCGACGCCGACGGGTACGGTCCGGAGCCCGAGCGCGGGCACGAGGTCCAGGGTGCGGCCCCAGCCGGGGTCCTCGACGGCGACGGTGTCACCGGGCTTGAGATGGGCCGCCAGCACCCGTTCCACTCCGTCGAGGGCCCCGGAGACCACGGCGAGCGGCCCGTCCGGCACGCCGTCGGCGTCGAGTCCGGCCCGTGCGATCCGGGCCAGCTCCGGTTCGACGGGGGTGTCGCCGTAGAGCACGGGCGCCCGGTCCCCCTCGGCGGCGGCCGCGGCGAACGCGCCCGCGAGCTCCGGCAGCAGCGCCGGGTCCGGATTGCCCTGCGCGACGTCCCGCACCCCCTCGGGGACGTCCACCCGGAAGTGCTCCCGCCCGGTCGTCGCCGGCGCGGGCCGCACCCGGCTGCCGCGACGGCCCGCCGTCTCGATGACCCCGCGCTCGCGCAGGGTTCGGTACGCGGCCGCGACCGTGTTGGGATTCACCCCCAACCTCTCCGCCAACTCCCGCATGGGAGGCAGCAGTTGACCCGGCTGCAACTCACCGGCTCCCACCGCGCGCTCGATGCTCGCGGAAATGTCCGCTGCGCGACGCCCACTGATCCGATACTCTCCTAGCACAAAACCAATTATGCACTAGTGCAATGGAGAGCGCCATGCAGGGGACCGCGCAGACGCAGACGCCGTCGCAGCCCGACACCGCCTACACCCCGACCGACCGCACCGTCCCCACCCGCTCCCCGGGCCGGGCCTCGTACGACAAGGACCTGGTGCACTCGATACTCGACGAGGCCTACGTCTGCCACCTCGGGTTCGTCCGCGACGGGGCGCCCGTCGTGCTGCCCACGCTCTACGCCCGGGTCGGCGAGCGGCTGTACGTGCACGGCTCGACGGGCTCGCGTCCGCTGCGGGCGGCCGGTCAGGCCGACCCCGGCCTCCCGGTCTGCCTGACGGTCACCCACGTCGACGGTCTGGTCCTGGCCCGCTCGGCCTTCCACCACTCGATCAACTACCGCTCCGTGGTGGTGCACGGCGTCGCCCACGACGTGACGGACCCCGAGGAGAAGTTGCGGGCCCTGGACGCCCTGGTCGACCACGTCGTGCCCGGCCGCTCCGCGGACTCGCGCCCCGCCAACAAGAAGGAACTGGCCGCCACCGCCGTGATCCGCCTGGACCTGGACGAGGTCTCCGCGAAGCTGCGCACCGGCGGTGTGAACGACGAACCGGAGGACCTCGCCCTCCCCCACTGGGCCGGCGTCGTCCCGGTGCGGCGCACCTACGGCACCCCGCTCTCCGACCCCGGCCTGGCCCCCGGCACCGAGCTGCCCGGCTACCTGACGGCCCTGTGATGCTGATCCACCCCTGGGACGCGCCCCGCGACGACGACGAGTGGCAGGCATGGCTGGCCGACCACGACTTCGGACAGCTGGCGGTCAACGGCCTGCCGGGCGAACCGCCCCACGTCCAGCCCCTCCACTTCGCCTACGACGCCGGGCGCCGCGAGGTCGTCACCCACCTCGCCCGCCCCAACCCGCTCTGGCCCGCGCTGGAGGCCGCCCCGGACGTCATGCTGAGTGTGGTCGACGACTACGTGTTCGTACCCGGCCCCTGGCAGGCCGCCCCGGACGTCCCGCCCGAGCACGGCACCCCGACGAGCTTCTACGCGGCCGTCCAGCTCCGCTGCCGCGCCCGTGTCGTGGACGACCCGGCGCAGAAGGCCGCGCTGCTCAACCGTCAGGTCGACCACTTCCAGCCGCGGGGCGGCTCCGCACGGGCGGCGGCGGGCGAGGCCCCCTACGGCAGGATGCTCGCCGGCATCCGCGGCCTGCGCCTGGAAGTGACGGACGTACGAGCGAAGTTCAAGTACGCGAACCACAGGCCGGCCGAGGTCCGGGACCGGATCGCCGCGCATCTCGCGGCCCGCGGTGGTCCGGGCGACTCCAGGGCGCGCGACCACCTCCTGCACAGACAGGAGGCGTAGGCCGCGGGTCCCCGCCTCAGACGGCCGTCACCGGCTCCTCCCTCCTCCGCGCGCCCCGGGTCTCCCCCACCGCCAGGCCCGCCACCGAGCCCAGCATCAGCAGGGTCCCGGCCAGCGTCGCCGTCGTCAGGTGCTCACCGAGCAGGACGACGGCGAGCACCGCCGCGCTCACCGGTTCGAGCAGCATGATCACCGAAACGGTGGCGGACCGTACGACGGCCGCGCCCGCGAAGTAGAGGCCGTAGGCGAGCGCCGTGGGGACGGCGGCGGCATAGAGCAGCAGGAGCACGAGCCGGCCCGGCTCCTCGGTGTGCGGCAGCACTCCCTCCGCCAGGGCGAAGGGCAACAGGCACAGGCTCGTGACGGCGAAGGCCTCGACGGTCGTCCGCGTGGCGTCACCTTCGCCGTCGCGGCCCCACCGGCGGGTGAGCAGCGTCATCGCGCAGTATCCGGCCGCGGACAACAGCGCGAGCAGCACACCTACCGGGCGCACGGTCGGGCCGCCGCCCCCGAGGACGAGAACGGCGAGCCCGGCGAGGGCGCCCAGGACGGCTACGGCGCCGCCACGGCCCAGTCGCTCGGCCAGGGTCAGCCGGGCGCCGAGCGTGATGAGGACGGGTCCCGCGCCCAGCGTGACGAGGGTGGCCACGGCCAGACCGGTGGCGGAGACGGCCGCGAAGTACGCGGTCTGGAAGACGGCGAGCCCGACCCCGGTGATCCCGGCCCGCAAAGCCCGGCGACCGAGCGGCTGCCGCACAGGGTCCTGGGCGCTCGGCCGCAGCGGGCGCACGGCGAGCAGCAGCACGAGGCCGGCGGCGCAGCGCCAGAAGGAGAGGGCGACCGGCCCCAAGTCACTGGCCCGGTAGACCAGGGAGGCGGCCGCGCCCGCGGTGCCCCAGGCGACACCGGCGACGATCAGATAGAGGAGGCCTCGCCCGACGGGCAGGCCGGAGGCAGTGTTCGACACGTGTTCTCTCCGCAGACGCGCACGGCATGCCGCGCCCGCGTCGGGCGGCGGCCGGGTGCGCGGAAGTTCGGGAAGGGCCCCGGATCAGTCGTGATCAGCGGGGTCCATGGACTTCGTCTGCGGGCAGCACCGTTCTGCGCGGCGGCACATCGTCGGGCGCGGTTTCCGGAGGGCCCGCCTCAGGCGGCCGGAGGCGGAAGAACGAGCGCGTTCGAAGGCATGATCGACACCCTAGGCGCTGGGCCCCCGCCTGGACAATTCCCTTTCCGGGCCGCCGCTCGCCACCGGCTGCCCGGACCCCTTCGAGGGCGTCGAGGACTGCGCAATGAACGCGCCCACCAGCACGATCGCGCCACCGGCGATCTGCGGTGCCGAGAGGTGCTCGCCGAGCAGGACCCAGGCCAGGACGGTGGCGACGACCGCCTCGAGACAGGCCACGACCCCGGCGACCTGCGGGGAGAGCCGGCGCACGGAGACCACACCGGTGACGTAGGCGACCACCGTGGCGACCAGGACGATCCACGCCAGCAGCACGACGGCGGCGACGGGTCTGCCGTCCATGCTCGCGGTGCCCCCGAGCACCGACCAGTCCATGGTCCAGGGCCGGGCGACGACGGTCAGCACCGCCGCGCCGACGAGCAGCCCGTAGGCGATGACGCCGAGCGGGTCGGGCGCCTCGTCCCCGGCGTCGCTGCCCTGGTCGGACAGGACGAAGTAGCCCACCTGGCAACAGGCCGCGCCGAGCGCGAGCAGCAGCCCCAGCGCGTCGAACCCGAGGCCCGACCACACCTCCACCACACAGGCGAGTCCGCCGACCGCGAGCACGACACCGACGGCCGCGGCGCGCGTGACGGGCCGCTTCTGCACGAACCGCACCCAGCCCAGCACCAGTGCGGGCGCCAGGTACTCGATGAGCAGCGCCACCCCGACGGGGATCCGGGAGAGCGCCGCGAAGTAGCAGGCCTGGACACCGGCTACGGCCAGCAGCCCGAACCCGGCGAGCAGTCCGGGGCGCCTGCGCAGCAGCGCGCGGTGTCGCACGGCCAGCGGCAGCATGACCAGGGCCGCCCCGGCCACCCGCAGCCACACCACGTGCAGCGGGTCCAGGCCCGCCTCGATCAGCGGCTTGGCCGCGACACCGGATCCGCCGAAGGCCACCGCGGACAGGAGGGCGAGTCCGAGCCCCACGCCCCTGCCACGCCCGCTCACGCTGCTGTCAGTGGTACGCACCGGCACATGATGACAGGCCACGACAGGAGCGTCATCCCCTATGACACCTGTCTCACCGCCTGGACGTGACGACCGGCCCCACGCCGTACCGCTCAGTGGGCGGCTTCGCCGCACTCCTCGGCGACGCCGGACCGGCCGTCGAGCCGGGCGAGCACCTCGCGCGGGTCGACGCCGGCCCGTCCGAGCACCTCGACCGCACGAGCCTGCGGGTCGACGACGATCGCCGCGAGCAGGTCGGTGCCACGAGCCGGACCGCCGCGCTCGGCGGCACGCTCGCAGGCGTACTCCATGCACGCGGCGGCGAGCGGCGAGAAACCCGCCGTCTCCGTCACCACGGGGACGGCGCCGGAGTCTTCGATTCCGCTCTGCCAGCGCAAGCCGTACCCGATGCTGCGCTGGACGAGATAGCCGAGCAGGCGCGCGATCTGCGGCCCCTCGACGAAGGCGGCACGCACCTCGGGGTCGGACTCCAGCAGCGAGTGGAGCAGATGGGCGGTGTCGATCTGCCGGTCGCCGTCCCGGACGGCCCGGCGCCGGGCACCACCGACCACCGACGCCAGCTCGTCACTGAGCCTGGCATCGTTGTCCACGCGCTGAATGCCGTGCTCATGGGCCGACTGCCGGGGGGTACGGGGTTGCACATCCTCTAGCCCACCAGTCCCGCGGGCCCGCGTCATCCTCGGCGGGAAGCATGTTCGCGTCCCACGGGAAGTGGACTCCGCCGGCCGGAATCTCCTCCTTGCGGAGGAGATCAGGCAGACCGGGTGGGACCCCGGCCCCGTTCTGACGGTTCGTCAGTATTGAACATTGCGGCCGTCGCGGCTACGTTCCGCGGCACCCAGCCCGATACGGAGAGGTGGTCGCATGGCCGAAGTCAGCGCGCAGGCCCGCATCGGGGCGCCGGCCGGCACGGTGTGGGCGAAGCTCACCGACTGGTCCGCGTACGGCGAATGGAACGCGACCCACACGAGCTTCCCGGCGGGGGGTCCGGAGCCCCTCGAAGTGGGCGCGACGTTCCAGGAGAACATGCGCCTGATGAACTTCCCGGCCGAGGTGGCGTGGACCGTGGAGGAACTGCGACCGGCACGGGTGCTCGCCATCCGAGGCAAGGGCCCGATGGCGGTGACCGTCGCGACGCGCTACACCCTCACGCCCGACGGCGACGCCACGACGGTCCGCATCGACGGCGAGTTCACGGGCGCGACGGTGTCCCTGATGGCGGGCAAGCTCAAGGACTCGGCGACGGCAGCCCTGCACGAGTCGCTGCGCAAGCTGGACGGGCTGGTGACCTGACACCCCGGCACGCCGAAGCGCCCCCGGACCACTCCGGGGGCGCCTCGTGCCGTACGCGGTTCAGGCCTCGTCGGCGAGGATGAGATACAGCTTCTTGCGGGCCTCGTTGATGACACCGAGGGCCTTCTCCCGCTGCTCCTTGCTGCCGGTCTTCCAGACCTGGCCGAAGGCCTCCATCAGACCGAAGCCCGCCTGACGGACCTCACCGAGAGCCTCCCAGTCGACCCCGCGGGAGGCTTCCTCCCAGGGAGCGTCGGGCCCCTCCTCGGCGGCCTCACGGCCCGCCTCGGTGAGTGAGAACAGCTTCTTGCCGCCCTCGGAGGCACTGGCGATCAGCCCCTCGTCCTCCAGCAACTGGAGGGTGGGGTACACCGAGCCGGGACTGGGCTTCCACGCCCCGCCGCTGCGCTCGGCGATCTCCTGGATCATCTCGTAGCCGTGCATCGGCCGGTCCTTCAGCAGGGCCAGGATCGAGGCGCGTACGTCACCGCGCCGCGCCCTCCCCCTGGGCCCCCCGCGCCCTCGGCCACCCCAGGGGCCCGGGCCGAAGCCCGGTCCACCGGGCCCGCCCCAGCCGGGGCCGCCCGGGCCACCCGGCCCGAAGGGGCCGAAGGCGGCACGCAGCCCTTCGAAGCCGCCCCGACCGTGGTGCGGGCCGCCGTGTCCATGTCCACGCTCGAATCCGTGGGTACGCATCGCAACCACTCTCCATTCCATCGTTGATCTGTCGCGATACTTCAACGATATATCGGTAAGCCTCACCCGACAAGGCCCTCCCCGAGGTTTCCTGCCGGCGGAACCGGGCCAGCGGGTGCGAATTGGCCTTGGCCTGCTGCTTCGTGGGCGCCCTAACGTCGGGGCATGCGGATCCGAATCGTCGACGCCTTCACCGATCGCCCCTTCTCCGGCAACCCGGCCGGGGTCCTGCTCCTGTCCGGCGCGGACGCCTTCCCGGACGACACCTGGCTGCAGAACGTCGCCCTGGAGGTCAACCATGCCGAGACGGCCTTCGCCCACCCGCTCCCCGAGGGCTCCGAGGCGGACTGGGCGCTGCGCTGGTTCACTCCGGTCACCGAGGTGGCGATGTGCGGCCACGCCACCCTCGCCACCGCCCACGTCCTGCACACGACCGGCGCCCACGCGGGGCCGGTGCGGTTCGCCACCCGCAGCGGCGTCGTCGTCGCCACGCCCGCGGCGGACGGCTCCGTCACCCTGGACTTCCCGACGGCACCGCTCACTCGGATCGATCCGCCCCGAGGTCTCGCCGAGGCGCTGGGCACGGAGGTGCTCACGGTCCTCGACACCGGCCCGAACGTCGGCGACCTGCTCGTCGAGGTCGCCGACGAGCAGACGGTGCACGCCCTCGCCCCGGATCTGACGGCTCTCGCCGCCCACTCCGAGCGCGGTGTGATCGCCACGGCCCGCGCCGAGGACCCCGCCAAAGGCCACGACTTCGTCTCGCGCTGCTTCTTCCCGAACGTCGGCATCGACGAGGACCCGGTGACCGGCAGCGCCCACACGGCACTCGCCCCGTTCTGGTCCGAGCGCCTGGGCCGCCCCCGCCTCACCGGCCTCCAGGCCTCACTCCGCTCCGGCCGGATCCGTACCGAGCTGCGCGGCGACCGCACCCTGCTGACGGGCACGGCGGTCACGGTCATCGAGGGCGAGCTGCTGGCCTGAGACGAGTGAAGGGGCGCACGACACCGTCGTACGCCCCTTCCGCTCACTGCTTCACGCCGTCGGCAGCCAGCCCACCTTGCCTGCCAGCAGCGCGTACCCGACGAACGCCCCGATGTCGAGCAGCGAGTGGGCCACCACGAGCGGGCCGACGCGCCCCCAGCGGCGGTAGAGATACACGAAGACGACGCCCATCACCATGTTCCCGATGAAGCCGCCGATCCCCTGGTAAAGGTGGTAGGACCCGCGCAGAACGGCGCTGCCGGCCAGCGCGGCCGTCGGCGTCCAGCCCAGCTGGCCCATGCGGCGCAGCAGGTAGCCGACGACGATCACTTCCTCGAGCACGGCGTTCTGCACCGCCGAGAGGATCAGCACCGGGTATTTCCACCACACCGCCGGCAGCGCCTCGGGCACCACGGTGAGGTTGAAGCCGAGGCCGCGGGCCGCCAGGTAGAAGGCGATGCCGGTGCTGCCGATGACCGCGGCGATGGCCGCTCCGCGGCCGAGGTCGGGCCAGGGGCGGGTGCGGTCGAAGCCGATCGTGCGCAGGCTCGCTCCCTCGCGGAGCAGGAAGTGTGCGACGAGCGCGACGGGCACGAGCGCCGTGGTGATCCCGAAGAGCTGCCAGGCGAGGTCGAGCCAGGGCCGGCCTGGCGCGGCCGAGGCGTTCATCGTGGCCGCCTGGTCCTTGAGGCCGCCCGGCTTGGTGACCGACCCGATGAAGCTGATCAGCGCCGACAGCCCGCTCGCGCCCAGCGACAGCGCGAGGACCAGCAGCGTCTCGTTGCGGAGCATCCGCCGTGAGAGCCCCTGCTGGGGAATGGAATCGCCCACCGGGCTCGCCTCCGCCTGCACACCCGCCTCCACTTCACCGACCTGTCGGATCAGTATGGCGGCAGCGGGATCTCACCCCTGAGGCGGCGTCGGCCCGGCGACACGGGCCACGGCGTCACCCCGGCAACTTCCCGCCTCGCGATGCCCGACCCCGGCTTGTCGGTCCCGGCTTGCGGCGTCACCCCGGCGGCTACCGCCTCGTGATGCCGACCCCGGCTTGTCGGTCCCGGCTTGCGGCGTCACCGGCGGCTACCGCCTCGCGATGTTGGCCCCGCTAGCGTCACCGGCGACAGCCACGCGCAGCGTCCGCCGCCGGCCGCGATGTCAGGCCAGCGACGCCGGCTCCGGCAGCCCCACCGGCCAGCTGTGCACCGGCTCGCCCTTGTGCATCAGCTCGCGGTAACGCCGGGTCGTGGCGGCCAGCGCGTCCTCCCGGGAGAGGCCCGCGTCCAGTGCCTTGTGGAAGGTGGCCGCCTGCCAGCTCGCCCCGTTCACCCGGCGCCGGCACCGCTCCTCGATCACGCCCAGGTACAGATCGCGGTCGGCCGGCTCGACACCCCAGGCGTCCAGCCCGGCTTCGGCCAGCGGCAGCAGTTCGTCGCGGATCAGGCTCACCGCGTCGACCTCGGTGGTGCCGCTGTACCGGCCGCGCCTGGGCCAGGTGAAGCGGGCGTCGATGCCGTCCTTGCACGCGGCGTCGAAGTTGGCGGCGGCCGCCTCGAAGGGCAGCCGGGACCACACCGGCCGGGACTCCTCCGCGAGCGCCCGGACGACGCCGTAGAAGAAGGCCGCGTTGGCGACGACGTCGATGACGGTGGGCCCGGCCGGCAGGACGCGGTTCTCCACGCGCAGGTGCGGGACGCCGTCGGCGATGCCGTAGACCGGGCGGTTCCAGCGGTAGATCGTGCCGTTGTGCAGGACGAGTTCGGCGAGCGACGGCGTGCCGCCCTGGTCGAGCACCTCGAGCGGGTCCTCGTCGTCGCAGATCGGCAGCAGGGCCGGGTAGTAGCGCAGGTTCTCCTCGAAGAGGTCGTACGCCGAGGTGACCCAGCGTTCCCCGAACCAGGTGCGCGGCCGGACGCCCTGGGCCTGCAGCTCGGGCGGGCGGGTGTCGGTGGACTGCTGGAACAGCGGGGGCCGCGACTCGCGCCACAGCTCCCGGCCGAAGAGGAAGGGCGAGTTGGCGCCGACGGCGATCTGCGCGGCGGCAACCGCCTGGGCCGCGTTCCACACGTCGGCGAAGCGGGCCGGGGTCACCTGCAGGTGCAGCTGCACGGAGGTGCAGGCGGCCTCCGGCGCGATGGACTTCGAGGTGCAGCTCAGGTGCTCCACGCCGTCGATGTCGAGGGTGAACTCCTCGCCGCGGGCGGCCACGATCTGGTCGTTGAGGAGGGTGTACCGATCGACGTCGGAGAGGTTCGACGACACCAGGTCGTCACGGTCGAGAGTCGGCAGAATACCGATCATCACAATGCCCGCGTCGACCTCGCCGGCTTTCCGGTCGGCATATGCCAGCGACGTGCGGAGTTCCTCCGCGAGACGGTCGAATACCCGGCCCCCGAGACGGTGTGGGGGAATGTTCACTTCCAGGTTGAACATGGCGAGTTCTGTTTGGAAATCGCGACTCGCGATGCGTTCGAGGACTTGCCCGTTCAACATTTTCGGCATGCCGTCGGCACCCGCGAGATTCAGCTCGATCTCCAGCCCCATGAGGTTCCTGGGCCGATCGAACCGCTTCTCCGCCAGGAGTCGCTCCAAGCCCGTCAGGCACTGACGCAGCTTGTCGCGGTAGCGCTGGCGATCGGCCAGGTCGAACCTGCCTGCCGCGACTTTCTCGCCCATCGAACGTCCTTCCTCGGTGCTGCGGGCCAGGATCCAGGGCCGCCGGGGTCCCGGTCAGGTGGAGGATGCCCAGCGAAGGCGATCGATAACGTCCCGGGCGGACCCGTCGCCCGCTACGCTGGTCACGAGTGACCGGTGGCACATTCACTCGGCATGACGCACAGGAGGGTTTCGGGGGCCTTAAGAACTCGTGAAAAACGCCGACGAGAATGGGCCGACCGGTTCGCGGGCATTCGCCGAGGTCATCGCCGTACACGCCCTCCCGGAATCAGGATAATTCTCGCGTATCGCCGACCGAATGTACCCTTGTTCTACTCACCGGAAACGGCTAGACGAAACACAGTCTGAACCCGTGTCGTATAAACTCCGCGTACAAGGCAGAAGGTTGGCGCCCACGGTCGATGGGTCCTGCCGTCGAGGCGACGCGGACCCCACCCCCTCTCGTTCTCATGACCCGGCCCCTGCCGCTCTGACCCCCGTGAGCAGACAGCGCCGTCCGCCCCCGCCCTCGTGCCACCGTGCCTTTGAATGAGAGGCGACCCACCATGCCGCTGCATGTCCCTCCGGCTCCCGCGCCCGCACTCCGCTCCGTCCTCACCGCCCTCTCCTCGCCCACAGCGGTCCGCGAAGCCCGCACTCCCTCCCTGCTCGGCACCCAGGGACCCGCCACACCCGAGCTGCCCCTGCCCGTGCACGTCCTCGACCACGTCACGGCCGAGGGCGTGTCCGCGACCCGGCTGGCCGGGTGGCGCTTCCTGATCCGCTGCGGCGACCACGTCGTGGCGGCGGCGGAGACCATGCTGACCGCCGACGGCTGGACCTTCTCCCACTTCTTCGAGGGCCCGTACATCACCTCCACCGAGCGCGCCCTGCGTCAGGCCGAGACGATGCCTCAGCCGTACCAGCCCCGTCTGCTGTCGGTGCCCGGCCTGTACATGCTGACGCTCTGGCTGCACGAGGACTGCTCCGCGGACGCCGCCGCCGGTCACCCTGCCGCCACCGACCTGCTCGTCCCGCTGGCGCCGGCGCCGCCCGGCATCGCGGCCCACCGCCCGCACCGCGTCTCCGAACTCCTCCCGGTGCTCACCCATCGAGTGACTCCCGACAGACTTCTCGGATCACCCGCCTGAAGCACCGCGCGGCTCCCCCACCCCGTCGCCGAATTCCGGCGGCGGGGTCGTTCTTTCACCGCCGGTCGACCACCGACCGCTCGCACGATCTCTCTATCGCTCACACGATCGCTCGTACGAGCGATGAATAGCTCGTACGAGCCGGAATAGACGTCGACCCGAGCGGACTAGCCCTATCCGGCTACTGCGAACCACCCGAAGAGACAGCCCAGTTGGGATGAACCGTCCGCGCGGGTGACGCGTCCTGAACCTGTGAGAAGCGGTGCCGCGAAATCCCTGCGGATCGACGCCCGTGGGGCAACACTGGGTTCCGACGACTTATCACAACGGGGGGCGGCCATGAACGACACTTCTAGCCGCGGAACAGACACGACAGCCCACTCGGACACGTCAATACCACCGTCCGTCTCGACACAGCGAAAGATCCCACCCATGTGCCAGCACCAGACCCAGTGCCCCTCAGCAGAATCCGCCGACCGGGAATCCGCCCGCCTCGTGGCGCACCACCCGGAGCAGGGGTGGAGCCTGCTGTGCAACGGCGTGGTGCTCTTCGAGGACACCGGCGAACTCCTGCCGGACGGCCGGGCCATCGCCCCGCACCGTCCGGTGGCCGGCCAGGTGATGACGGCCGCCTGAGGCCGTCGGCGGGGTGCTGTCCCGCCGTACGACATGCGGGGCCGGTGCGCAGGACACCCTGCGCACCGGCCCCTACGCATGTCCGACAGCCGTCACTGAACGTCACTTCCCGCCACGTGGCGTTCCCGGCCCGTACGCCTTCCCACGGATGCGTCCTTCCGGAAGACTCCTGGAAGTTTCGCGGTCACCCGTCGACGGAGGTGGGGCTGGTGGGATCAGCTGGGGGCGACGCCGGGGTCAGGGTCACGATCACGGAGATCGCCCGACAGGCAGGTGTGTCCGTACCGACCGTGTCCCGGGTCGTCAACGGCCGGTCCGATGTGTCGCCGCGGACCCGGGCCCGGGTCGAGGACCTGCTGCGCCGGCACGGTTATCGCAAGCGTCTCGCGGCCCCCGGCACCCGCGCCGCCCTGCTCGACCTGGTCTTCAACGATCTCGACAGCCCCTGGGCCGTGGAGATCATCCGCGGGGTCGAGGAGGTCGCGCACGCCGCCGGGGTCGGCACGGTGGTGTCGGCCATCCACGGGCGTTCCGGCGACGCCCGCGAGTGGATGCGCAACCTGAGGGTCCGCGCCTGTGACGGGGTCGTCCTCGTGACGTCCGCCCTGGATCCGACACTCCACGAGGAGCTGAACATCCTCGGCGTGCCCCTGGTGGTCGTCGACCCGGCGGGCTCCGCGGCCCTCGACGCCCCCACGATCGGCGCCGCGAACTGGGCGGGCGGTCGGGCGGCCACCGAGCACCTGCTGTCCCTCGGCCACCGCCGGATCGGCCTGATCGCCGGACCGCCCCGCCTGCTGTGTTCCCGGGCCCGCCTGGACGGCTACCGCGCGGCCCTGGAAGGGCCCGGCATCCCGATGGACGCCTCCCTCGTCGTCCCCGGCGACTTCCGCCCCGAGTCCGGTTTCACCGCCTGCAACACCCTGCTCGACCTGCCCGAGCCGCCGACCGCGCTGTTCGCGGCCAGCGACCAGATGGCGCTCGGCGCGATCGAGGCACTGCGCCGGCGCGGTCTTCGGGTGCCGCAGGACATGAGCGTGGTCGGCTTCGACGACCTTCCGGAGGTCCGCTGGTCGGCACCGCCTCTGACGACGGTCCGCCAGCCCCTGGCCGACATGGGCAGACTGGCCGTGCGCACAGTGCTCCGTCTGACCCGTGACGAGCAGCCGGACTCATCGCGGGTGGAGCTGGGCACAGAACTGGTGGTCCGTGCGAGCACGGCGCCTTTGGCCTGCCCCCCCATACGAGGAACGGCGCCCCACCACCCCCTGTCCGGTGGGGCGCCGCCCGCCCCCCGCTACCTCCCCCCGAGCGCCTGACGCAGCGCGAAGTACGCGGGCTTCCGCCGCAGTTCCTCGTCCCACGGCAGGGCCGCGCCCTCGCCGGGGAAGAACGCGGGGATCCACGAGTACTTGTCGGTGTAGTCCCACAGGGTGATGCCCACGCAGCGACGGACCGCCAGGCACGCCTCGGTCAGATCGGCGTACCACTCGGCCTGCTGAGCCAGCTTCTCCTCGGTCGCGGGCAGCTGCATCCGTATGTCGACCTCGGTGAGCGCGGTGTCGAGGCCGAGCCGGGAGAAGCGGCGAAGGTTGTCCTCGAGGGTGCTCGGATAGCCGTACTGCAGAGCCAGATGAGCTTGCAGGCCGATGCCGTGCAGCGGGACGCCCGCCGCCTTGAGCTCCTTGGCCAGCCGGTAGTAGGCGTCGCTCTTCGGGCCTACGCCTTCGATGTTGTAGTCGTTGAGGTACAGCTTGACCCGTGGATCTGCCTGGTGGGCCCAGCGCAGCGCGTCGGCGATGTAGCCGGGCCCCAGCGTCTTGTAGAAGACCGACTCCCGGTACGTGCCGTCCTCGTTGAACGCCTCGTTGACGACGTCCCAGGCGAACACCTTGCCCCGGTAGTGCCGTACCTCCGTCTGGATGTGTTTCTTCAGTACGGCCCTCAGCTCGGGGGCCGTCCACTCCCTGTCCGTGAGCCATCCGGGCAGCTGGCTGTGCCAGACCAGGGTGTGGCCACGCACCTTCTGCCGGTTGGCCCGGGCGAGGTTCACGATCTCATCGCCCGCTGAGAAGTCGAACACCCCCTGCTGGGGCTCGGTCGCGTACCACTTCATGCCGTTGCCGGGTGTGATCTGGTCGAACTCGCTGCCCAGCAGGGCCTTGTAGGGCCCGTCCACGAGCTCGGGGTTGTCGGTGGCGCTGCCGAAGTAGCGGCCGTGCCGCTGTGCGAGGTCGGCGAGGGTGGGCTGATGGTGACCCGCCCGGGCGGGCGTGCCGGCACCGATGCCGGCGGCGACCAGGAGCGCGGCGACGGCGCCGACGAGTCTGAGACGGGTGGTGCGCATGGTGCGACTCCTCACAACGGGTGGGTGGGTAGAGCCGTACGTTCGCGGCGCGCGTCAGCCCTTGGTGGCGCCGGCGGTGAGGCCGCCCACGAGCTGACGCTCGGCGACGGAGTAGAAGGCGAGGGCGGGCACCATGGCCAGCACCAGATAGGCGAAGACCTTGGCGTACTCCGCGGAGTACTGCCCCTGGAACTGCTGGACGCCGATCGGCAGGGTCCACCACTGCGCGTCGGTGAACACCAGCAGCGGCAGGAAGAAGTTGTTCCAGCTGGTGACGACGGCCAGCACGGATACCGTGCCGAGCGCGGGCCGGGCCATGGGCAGCAGCACCCGCCAGAAGAAGCCGAACGAGCTGCACCCGTCGAGCGTGGCCGCCTCCTCCAGCTCGCCGGGGATCTGCCGGAAGAAGCCCCGCAGGATGATGATCGTCATCGGCAGTCCGAAGGCGGCCTGCGGGAGGATCACACCGAGCGGGTTGTCCAGCAGGTCCAGCGAGCGCAGCAGCAGGAACAGCGGCAGGGCCGCCACGGCGAACGGGAACATCAGCCCCATGGTGAACAGCGTGAACAGGACCTCCCGGCCGCGGAAGGCGAACCGCGCGAAGGAGAAGGCCGACAGGGCGGAGACCGCGACGACCAGGACGGTCGTGCCCACCGCGATCAGCGTGCTGTTGCCGATCAGCCGCCAGAAGTCCCCCGAGCCGAGGATCTGGGTGTAGTTGGAGGTGACCCACGACTCGGGCAGTCCGACCGGGTTGCGGGAGAGCTCGTCGGTGGACTTGAAGCCGGAGAGCGCCGCGTAGAGCAGGGGGACGGCCATGACGGCCCCGACGACGACCAGGACGAGGTGCAGGCTCCAGGTCTTCCCGCGTGCACGTGTCTTCTGACTGGCTGTCACTTTCCGTCACCCCGCATGGTCGTGGTGGCCCCTTGAAGGTCGCGCCGGAGGACGAACCGCTGGTAGGCGAGGGCGAAGACGAGGCTGATGCCGAACATGACCACGCTGATCGCGCTGGCGTAGCCGACCTGGTAGCGCTTGAAGCCGTACTGGAACATGGTCACGGCCATGGTCTCGGAGTGGTGGTCGGGGCCGCCCGCGGTCGTCACCCACACCAGGTCGAAGAGCTGGATCGACCCGATGACCGCGAGGAACACGCTGATGCGCAGGGTGGGCGCGAGCAGCGGCAGGGTGACGTTGCGGAAGCGCTGCCAGGCACTCGCCCCGTCGATGAGCGCCGCCTCGGTCAGTTCCCTCGGGACGGCCTGGAGCCCGGCCAGGTACAGCATCATGTGGAAGCCGAAGTACTTCCAGGTCATGACCAGGAACACGGTCGCCATGACGGTGGACGGATCCGCGAACCACTCCCCGCCCAGCCCGTCGAGGCCGAGCCTGCCGAGGACCTGGTCGGCGAAGCCGTCGTCCGGGGCGAAGATCATGCCGAAGAGGATGCCGGTGATGGCCTCGGACAGGACGTACGGGGCGAAGAACAGCATCCGGTAGACCGCCCGGCCGCGCATCCGCTGGTTGAGCAGGACGGCCATGGCGAGTGCGAACGGCAGCTGCAAGGCGAGCGAGAGCACGACCAGGACCAGACAGCGCCACAGGTCGCCGAGGAAGACGTCGTCCTGGAAGAGGCGGGTGAAGTTCTCGCCGCCGACGTAGTCGGAGGGCATGCCGAATCCGCCCCAGCGGAAGAACGCGGCGTACAGGGCGAACAGCATCGGCAGCAGCACGAGCCCCATGAACAGCACCAGGGCCGGGAGCTGGAAGCCGGCCGCGGTGAGCCAGTGCAGCGCGCGTCGCCGGGTCCGCCCCGTGGGCCGGGCCGCGGCCGGGGGCGGCGAACCGGCTCCGGGGCCGGTCCGTTTGTCCGGCAGGAACGTGGAGGTCATCGCCGGCTACTGCTCTTCCTTCGCGGTCTTCGTGATCGACTGCGCGACCTGCCCGGGCGACTTGGAGCCCGCGATGAGCGCGGCCACACTGTCGTTGACCTCCTGGCCGACGGCGGGCGCGTACGCCTGGTCGAGGTAGAGCTGGAAGCCGGTGGCGGCCTTCAACTGGGCCTGTACGGCCTTGATGTTGGGGTCGGCGATGGCGCTCTCGGCCGCCGGGACCACGGGCAGGACACCGGTCTTCTTGACCAGTTCCAGGTCGGTGGCCTCGGACGCGAAGAACTTGAGGAAGTCGACGGCCTCCTGTGGGGCGCCCCTGCGCAGCGCGTGCCCGCCGCCTCCGCCGAACACCTCGGTGATGGCGCCCTTGCCGCCCTCGACCGCGGGGAACGGGAAGAAGCCGAGGTCCTTGCCGAGACCCTTGCCCGCGTCGGCCTGCACCGTGGGCGCCCACTGGCCCATGAGCTCCATGGCCGCCTTGCCGTTGCCGACGGCGGCGGCCTGGCCGGTGGGCGACGAGTAGGCGGCGCCGAGGAAGCCCTTCTGGAACGGCTGCAGGGCGACGAGTTCCTTCAGGTGATCGCCCGCCTCGACGAACGGGGCGCCGGTGAAGTCCTTGTCGTCGTAGGCCTTCTGCAACGCTTCGGCCCCGGCGGTGCGCATGGCGAGGTAGGCCCAGTAGTACATGCCGGGCCACTTCTCCTTGCCGGCCAGGGCCAAGGGCGTGACCTTGGCGGCCTTCAGCTTGCGTACGGCGTCGAGGAAGCCGTTCCAGGTCGTCGGCGGCTCGGCGATGCCGGCCTTCTCGAAGAGCGCCTTGTTGTACCAGAAGCCGATCATGCCGATGTCGAACGGGATGCCGTAGGCCTGGTCGTCGAACAGGTACGGCTCCCGGGCGACCGGCAGCAGGGCGTCGCCCCACGGCTTGGTCCGGTCCGTGAGGTTCTCAACGAGGCCCGCGTCGACCTGCTGCTTCAGCACGCCGCCGCCCCAGGTGTGGAAGATGTCGGGCAGCTTGCCGGAGGCGGTCAGGGCCGTCATCTTCGACTTGTAGGCGTCGTTCTCCAGCTGGACGATCTTTATCTTGACCTTGGGGTTCTGTGCCTCGAACTTCCGCGCGAGAGCGGCCCAGACGGTCTTGGACGGCTCGGTGGTGGAGATGTTCCACCATTCGATCGTGGTCGTCCCGGACGACCCCCCGTCCGAGTCCCCGCCGCATGCGGTCAGTGCCGTCATCCCCAGACCGGCCGCGGCGGAGGCCGCCAGGAAGCCGCGGCGGGACAGTGCCGGGTCGCCCATCATGCGCTCCTCAAGAGTATCGAAAGTTTCGGATCAGAACCAGAAAGCTTCGCTGCTGCCGCACCCTAGAGACAGCGGATAAACGGTGGCAACCCCTTGTGCGAGGTGAATCTCTCGGCAACACTCGGACCTGACGCGGAGACGAAACATTCGAGTTCGAAGACGAACGTTACGAAGTCGACTCCGTCCTGATCACGCAGGGTGTCCGCCAGCGAGTCGACGAGGGTGCACCCGCACCCTTGGCGGCAACGCCGTCCGACGCGCGCTCAGCTCGTGTTTTGAGGGCCGCAGCCGCCCCGGCCGTCAGTCTTAACGGAAGCTTGACGCGCTCAGCCCCTTCGTTCATGGGCCATGGCGTCACGCTCCGCTTACGCTGATCGCGCCGTCCAGTGATGGCCGGAAACACGCTGAGCCGCACGATCGGGAGCACGTCCATGGCCACCACCGAGCACCCGGCACCGAGCCGTCGGGAGCCTTCTGCGCCCAGCCGCCTGCGCGCCTGGATGCTGGAGGGCCTGTCGGACATGGGCAAGGGCGGTGGACACACCGGGCCGCACGCCGAACCGGAGCCTCCGCACCGGGGACAGCGCTGGTGGCGGGTGATGTGCCTGACCGGTGTCGACTACTTCTCGACCCTCGGGTACCAGCCGGGTATCGCGGCCCTCGCCGCCGGACTGCTGTCGCCGATCGCGACCATCGTCCTGGTCGTCGTCACGCTGGCAGGCGCCCTGCCCGTGTACCGCCGCGTGGCCGAGGAGAGCCCTCACGGCGAAGGCTCGATCGCCATGCTGGAGCGGCTGCTCTCCTTCTGGCAGGGCAAGCTGTTCGTCCTGACCCTGCTGGGCTTCGCCGCGACCGACTTCCTCATCACCATCACCCTGTCGGCCGCGGACGCCTCCACCCACCTCGTGGAGAACCCGCATCTGACGGGTGTGCTGCACGACAAGCAGTTGCTGATCACCCTGGTCCTGGTGGCGCTGCTGGGCGCGGTGTTCCTCAAGGGCTTCCTGGAGGCGATCGGTGTCGCGGTCGCCCTCGTCGGTGCCTACCTCGCGCTGAACGCGGTCGTGGTGGTCGTCGGCCTCTACCACGTCATCACGGCCGGTCATGTGATCACCGACTGGTCGAGCGCCCTCACCGCCCAGCACAGCAACGTCTTCGCCATGATCGGCGTCGCCCTGCTCGTCTTCCCGAAACTGGCCCTCGGTCTCTCCGGGTTCGAGACGGGCGTCGCCGTGATGCCGCATGTCAAGGGCGATGCGGACGACACGGAGGAACGGCCGGCCGGACGCATCCGCGACACGAAGAAGCTGCTCACCACGGCCGCCCTGATCATGAGCGTCTTCCTGATCACCACCAGCTTCATCACCACCCTTCTCATCCCGGAGAAGGAGTTCGAGGCGGGCGGCCAGGCCAAAGGCCGTGCGCTCGCCTACCTGGCGCACGACTACCTCGGCAACACCTTCGGCACGGTCTACGACGTCTCGACGATCGCCATCCTCTGGTTCGCCGGCGCGTCCGCGATGGCCGGCCTGCTCAACCTGATGCCGCGCTACCTTCCCCGCTACGGCATGGCCCCGCACTGGGCCCGTGCGGTACGGCCCATGGTCATCGTCTTCACCCTGATCGCCTTCCTGGTCACCTGGATCTTCGACGCCGACGTCAACGCCCAGGGCGGCGCCTACGCCACCGGTGTGCTGGTCCTCATCAGCTCAGCGGCGATCGCGGTGACCATCGCCGCCCGCAAGGCCCGGCAGCGGAACTGGACGATCGCCTTCGCGGTGATCTCCGCGGTGTTCCTCTACACGACCGTGCTCAACGTCATCGAGCGCCCGGACGGCGTGAAGATCGGAGCCTGCTTCATCGCCGGCATCACCCTGGTCTCCCTGTTGTCACGCCTGGCCCGGGCGTTCGAGCTGCGCGTGACCAGCGTGACGCTGGACGACATGGCGGAGCGCTTCATCCGTGACATGGCCAGCCGCCGGATACGGTTCATCGCCAACGAGCCCGACCGACGTGACATCGCCGAGTACCGCGACAAGATCGAGCAGATCCGGCACGACAACGACGTACCTCCCCAGGAGGACTTCGTCTTCGTCGAGGTGACGGTGACCGACCCGTCCGAGTTCGAGGCGGGTCTGACCGTACGCGGCGAGGTGCTGCACGGCCGCTACCGCGTCCTGACCCTGGAGTCGTCCTCCATCCCCAACGCCCTGGCCGCGCTGCTGCTGCACGTTCGCGACACGACCGGCCGGACCCCGCACATCTACTTCGAGTGGACCGAGGGCGGGCCCTTCGCGAACTTCCTGCGTTTCTTCCTGTTCGGCCAGGGCGAGGTCGCCCCGGTGACCCGCGAGGTCCTGCGGGAGGCGGAGCCGGACCGTAAGCGGCGGCCGAGGGTGCACGTGGGGTGAGTCAGACCCTTCGAGCAGTCACGCCATACGCGTTGCACCGAGGGGCAGCCCGCATCCCCCTCCGCCCTCCCCCGCGCCTATCGTGACCGGCATGCAGTCCTACACGATCGGCCAGGCAGCACGGCTGCTCGGCGTCAGCCCGGACACCGCCCGCCGCTGGGCCGACGCGGGTCGCATCACGACCCATCGCGACGAGGCCGGGCGACGGCTCATCGACGGGCGGGACCTGGCCGCCTTCTCCGTCGAGCTCGCCCGGTCCGGCACCGTCGAGGAGGGCACCCCGTACACCTCGGCCCGCAACGCCTTCCCGGGCATCGTCACCGCGATCAAGCTCGGCGACGTCGCCGCCCAGGTCGAGATCCAGGCCGGCCCCCACCGGCTCGTCTCACTGCTCACCCGCGAGGCGGTGGAGGAACTGGGCCTGGAGGTCGGCATGGAGGCGACGGCCCGCGTGAAGTCGACGAACGTCCATATCGACCGCGTCTGAGGCGGGGCCGGGAAGATCGACCGCGTCTGAGGCGGGGTCGGGAAGGGCGACGCACGCCCCCACATACCGTCCCGATCCGCCCACCGGGGCTACCGTGCAACTCATGAGCCTGAGCATCCGCAACCAGCTCCCCGGCACCGTCTCCGCCGTCACCTCCGGCGAGGCCATGGCGACGGTCAGGGTCCGCCTCACCGGCGGCCAGGACCTCACCGCGGCGATCACCCGCGAGGCAGCGGAAGAGCTCCGTCTCGCTCCTGGCACCGCCGTGCGCGCCCTGCTGAAGTCCACGGAGGTCTCGTTGGCCACCGCGCCCATCGAGGGCCTGTCGATCCGCAACCAGCTCCCCGGTAGGGTCACGGACCTCGCCGTCGGCGAGGCGATGGTGTCGGTCCGCCTCACGGTCGAGGGCGGCGAGCTGACCTCCGCGATCACCAGGGATGCCGCGGAAGACCTGGCGCTGTCGCCCGGGATCCCGGTCGTCGCTCTGATCAAGGCGACCGAGGTGTCACTCGCCACCGCATGACGCGGCCGTGAACGGCGAGAGGGGCCCCGCACCGCGGAGCCCCTCCCTGTGACCGGTCGGCCGATCAGTCCTCGTACGCGTCCAACGGCGGGCAGGAGCACACCAGGTTCCGGTCACCGAAGGCCTGGTCGATGCGGCGGACCGGCGGCCAGTACTTGTCGGCGGTCGACACCCCGGCGGGGAAGACGGCCTCCTCGCGGCTGTAGGCGTGCTCCCACTCCCCGGCCAGCGCACCGGCGGTGTGCGGGGCGCCGCGCAGCGGGTTGTCGTCCGCGAGCCACTCGCCGGAGCCGACCTTCTCGATCTCCGCCCGGATGGCGATCATCGCCTCGCAGAACCGGTCCAGCTCGGCCAGGTCCTCCGACTCGGTCGGCTCGATCATCAGCGTGCCGGCCACCGGGAACGACATGGTCGGCGCGTGGAAGCCGTAGTCGATCAACCGCTTGGCGACGTCGTCGACGCTCACGCCGGTCGCCTTGGTCAGCGGCCGCAGGTCGATGATGCACTCGTGGGCGACAAGACCACCGGGACCGGTGTAGAGCACCGGGTAGTGCGGCTCCAGCCGCTTGGCGATGTAGTTGGCGCTGAGCACGGCCACCTGCGTGGCCCGCTTCAGCCCCTCGCCGCCCATGAGCCGGACGTACGCCCACGAGATGGGCAGGATGCCGGCGGAGCCCCAGGGGGCCGCCGAGATGGGGCCGACGCCCGTCTCGGGTCCGGCCTCGGGCTGCAGCGGGTGGTTCGGCAGGTAGGGCGCGAGGTGCTCGCGCACCGCGACCGGGCCGACGCCGGGACCGCCGCCGCCGTGCGGGATGCAGAAGGTCTTGTGCAGGTTCAGGTGCGAGACGTCACCGCCGAAGTGCCCCGGCTTGGCGAGCCCGACGAGCGCGTTGAGATTGGCCCCGTCGACGTAGACCTGCCCACCCGCCTCGTGCACCTGCGCGCAGATCTCGGAGACGTGCTCCTCGAACACACCGTGCGTGGACGGGTACGTGATCATCAGCACGGCCAGCTCGTCGCGGTACTGCTCGATCTTCGCCCGCAGGTCCTCGACGTCGATCTCGCCGTCCCCGGCGGTCTTCACGACCACGACCTTCATCCCCGCCATCACCGCACTGGCGGCGTTGGTGCCGTGCGCGGACGACGGGATCAGGCAGACGGTGCGCTGCTCGTCCCCGTTGGCCCGGTGGTACCCGCGGACGGCGAGCAGCCCGGCCAGCTCCCCCTGCGACCCGGCGTTCGGCTGGAGGGACACCTTGTCGTAGCCGGTGACCTCGGCGAGCCGGTCCTCCAGCTCGTGGATGAGGGTGAGGTAGCCCCCGGCCTGCTCGGCGGGCGCGAAGGGGTGCAGCTGCCCGAACTCGGGCCAGGTGACCGGCTCCATCTCGGTGGTCGCGTTGAGCTTCATGGTGCAGGAGCCCAGCGGGATCATGCCGCGGTCGAGCGCGTAGTCCCGGTCGGCCAGCTTGCGCAGGTAACGCAGCATGGCGGTCTCGGAGCGGTGCTGGTGGAAGACGGGGTGCGTCAGGTAGTCGTCGCTGCGCAGCAGTGCGGCCGGGAGTCCGTCCCCGGTGGCAGCGTCCAGCGCCTCGACGACGCCCTCGACACCGAAGGCGGCCCATACGGCACGCAGCTGGGCCCGCGTCGTGGTCTCGTCGCAGGCGATGGAGACGTGGTCGGCGTCGACGAGGCGCAGGTTGACCCCGTGGTCCCGCGCGGCGGCCACGACCTCGGCGGCCCGGCCCTCGACACGCACGGTCACCGTGTCGAAGTAGGCCCCGTGCACGACCTCGACCCCGCCGCCCGCGAGCCCGGCGGCGAGGACCGTGGCGTACCGGTGGGTGCGCCGCGCGATGCCCTTCAGGCCCTCCGGACCGTGATAGACGGCGTACATGCCGGCCATGACGGCGAGCAGCACCTGCGCGGTGCAGATGTTGCTGGTCGCCTTCTCGCGGCGGATGTGCTGTTCACGCGTCTGCAGGGCCAGCCGGTAGGCCTTGTTCCCGTCGGCGTCCACGGACACGCCGACGAGCCGCCCGGGCAGGCTGCGCGCCATCTTGTCCTGGACCGCCATGTAGCCGGCGTGCGGTCCGCCGAAGCCCATGGGCACACCGAAGCGCTGCGTCGTGCCGACGGCGATGTCCGCCCCGAGCTCACCGGGCGACTTCAGCAGCGTCAGCGCCAGCAGATCGGCGGCGACGGTGACGAGCGCGCCGAGCTCGTGCGCCCGGTCGATGACCGGCTTGATGTCCCGCACGGCACCGGAGGCGCCCGGGTACTGGAGCAGCACGCCGTTGATCTCGCGCTCGGCGATCTCGGCGGGGATGCCCTCGCTGAGGTCGGCGACGACGATCTCGACGCCGGTCGGCTCGGCGCGGGTCTGGATCACGGCGATGGTCTGCGGGAGCGTGTCCGCGTCGACCAGGAACAGGCCCTTCTTGTTCTTGCCCAGGCGCCGCGACAGCGCCATGGCCTCGGCGGCCGCGGTGCCCTCGTCGAGCAGGGAGGCGCCCGAGGTCGGCAGTCCGGTCAGGTCGGCGACCATGGTCTGGAAGTTGAGCAGCGCCTCGAGCCGGCCCTGCGAGATCTCCGGCTGGTACGGCGTGTAAGCCGTGTACCAGGACGGGTTCTCCATCACGTTGCGCATGATGACCGGCGGAGTGAACGTGCCGTAGTACCCGAGGCCGATCATGGAGCCGAGGACCTGGTTGCGGTCGGCGAGGGAGCGCAGCTCGGCGATCACCTCGGCTTCGCTGCGGGCGCCCGGCAGGTCCAGCGCCTCGGCGCTCTTGATCACGGCGGGGACCGCGGCGGCGGTCAGCTCGTCCAGCGAGCCGTAACCGACGTGCGCGAGCATCTTGGCGCAGGCCTCGTGGTCGGGGCCGATGTGGCGCTGCTCGAAGGGCGCTGCCTCTTCGAGCTCGGAGAGCGGAATGCGGTGGGCGGTCATTGCGGAGGCCTCCTGGTCGACGCGACCTGCGAGGGGCACCACGGCGCGGGTACCCGGACGGCCTCCCCCTCTGTCATCTCAACCTGAGAGCTTCACCGGATCGCCCGAAGGCCTCCGGCTTTCACCGTCGGTGAGAGCGGAAGCCGTCGACACCCGCCCTGCTTTCCAGAGTGACCTCGTCCGTGCGGTACGTGTGCCTGAGAGATTCCGGGGAGGATTTGCTCCTTCGGCGCCTCCGATGGTGTCTGGAGGACTCTCCCGCACGGGGTCAACAGCCGATGCCAGCGTACCAGCGAGGCCAACGCACGAACCTTCGAGTGGCCGCATCCCCGCTTGTACCGTTTTGTAGTGTCTACGTATGAGTCGCGACCACGTGGAGGGCCCGTGCGAACCGATATCGATCCGCGCAACCTGATCGGCCGCAAGGCGTTCGACCGCAACGGGACCAGGATCGGCACCATCGACGAGGTCTACCTCGACGACGCCACCGGCGAGCCGGAGTGGGCGGCCATACGGACCGGCCTGTTCAGCAGGGACGCCTTCGTCCCCCTGGAGCCCAGCGAACTGATCGAGGGCGCCCTCCACGTCCCCTTCGAACGCGCCCTGATCAAGGACGCCCCCGACTTCGGTGTGGGCCGCCACCTCTCCCCCGAGCAGGAACTGCAGCTCTACCACCACTACGGTCTCGACGTCGCTGCTCCGCCCCCGCTCCCGGACCGTGACTTCGGCAAGCTCGCCGGTACCGACGAGACGGCCTGAGACCCCGCCCCGGGCCCCCCGCCTCCCCCGTCCGGCCCACGTAACACCAACGGCAACGGATCCGCCGCCTCCAGCTCCGGATCGTCGACCCGGAACGTCCGCACCCGCCCGGGCTCCGAGTCGGGCGTCTCGAACCGTACGGTGACCCGCCCCAGGCCACTGCCCTGCACCCAGCCGTGCCCGAACTCGGCGTGCCGCACATCGTGCCCGGCGGGCCAGCGCCGCTCGGCGAGCGGCGGCTGCTCCTCGGCCGGCGCCACGGAATGCTCCTCGGCGGGACTCTCCGCGACCGCCCGCTCCCCCGCCGCCTGGGCGAACAGGTCCTCCTGCGTGTAATCGGCGAGACCGCTGACCCCCACCCCGAGCAGCCGCACCCCGCCGGTCGTGTCGACCGAGTCGAGCAGTCTGGCCGCCGCCTCGCGGACCACCGCGGGGTCGTCCGTGGGCCCGCGCAGCGTCTCGGAGCGGGTGAGGGTCGAGAAGTCGTACCTCCGCACCTTCAGCACGATCGTCCGCCCGGAGAGCCCGGACCCGCGCAGCCGCCGCACGCACCGCTCGGCGAGGCGCTGCACCTCCAGCCCGACCCGCGTGCGGTCGTGGATGTCCACGTCGTAGGTGTCCTCCACCGACACCGACTTCGCCTCGCGCTCCGCCACCACGGGCCGGTCGTCCCGTGCCAGCGCCATGGCGTAGAGACCGTGCCCGTGTGCCTTGCCCAGCAGCCGGACCAGCTCGTCCTCGCCCGCCTCGACGATCTCCTCGACCGTGGTGATCCCGGCCCGCCTCAGATGGTCGCCCGTCGCCGGCCCCACTCCCGGCAGTGTCCGCACCGACATCGGCCCGAGCATCGCCCGCTCGGTCCCCGGCTCGATCACCACCAGCCCGTCCGGTTTGGCCTCCTCCGAGGCGATCTTCGCGAGCATCTTGGAGGCGGCGAGCCCCACCGACCCCGTGAGCCCCGTGACAGCACGGATGTCCGCGCGCAGCTTCACCCCGGCCAGCCGTGCCGACCGCTCGTCCCACGCCACTCCGCCGGCCTCCAGGTCCACGAACGCCTCGTCCAGGCTCAGCGGCTCCACCAGCGGCGACAGCGCACGCAGCAACTCCATCACCCGCTCGCTGATCGACCGGTAGAAGGTGAAGCGCGGCACGAGATACGCGGCGTTGGGCGCGAGCCGCCGGGCCTGTCCCATGGGCATCGCCGAATGCACCCCGAAGACCCGCGCCTCGTACGACGCGGTCGCCACCACGCCCCGCGGCCCGAGCCCGCCCACGACCACGGCCTTCCCGCGCAGACTCGGCTTGGACGCCTGCTCCACCGAGGCGTAGAAGGCATCCATGTCGAGATGCAGGATCGTGGGCGAGGTTCTCACACCCCCGATGCTGCCCTACACCACTGACAACGCACCGCCCTGCCGCTCTGAACGCCTCACGGTGAACCGCTCACGACCCCGGCATCCCCTCGCAGAGGCCGCCCACAACCCCGGCGCCCCCTCGCAGAGGCCGCCCACACCCCCGGCAGCGCCCCCTGGCAGAGGCCGCTCACCATCCGGCAGAACCCTCCCGGCCGAACCGCTCACCACCCTGCGACGCCCTCCCGCCGGAAACCGCTTACGGACCGGCGCTGGAAACGTCCCGACTCCTTCGGCCGACTACGCCCCCCTGCCGCAGGACGGCTCAGACGGCCCGGTTCCGCCGGCGCGCCAGCTCGTCCGCCGGGTTGGGCCCGACCAGGGTCTCACCGGTGTCGATCCGCTCACCGTGCAGCTGGGACAGCGCACTCTCGACGTCCCGCCACACCACCCCGACGGCGATCCCGAAGACCCCCTGGCCGCCCTGGAGCAGGGCATGGACCTCGTCGGGCGAAGTGCACTCGTAGACCGTCGCGCCGTCACTCATCAGCGTCATGCGCTCGAGGTCGCTGAAACCGCGTTCCCTGAGGTGCTGAACGGCGGTGCGGATGTTCTGCAGCGACACCCCGGTGTCGAGGAACCGTTTGACGATCTTCAGGACGACCACGTCCCGGAAGCTGTACAGCCGCTGCGTCCCGGACCCGTAGGCGGGGCGCACACTGGGCTCGACGAGCCCGGTGCGGGCCCAGTAGTCCAACTGCCGGTAGGTGATACCGGCGGCCGCACAGGCCGTGGGGCCGCGATAGCCGATCTGCTCGGACGCCATGGACGTCGCCCCTCCGCTGCTCGGCACCGCTGTCGGTCGCTGCGGAACGTGATCGGCCGCACCACCGGGCTGGGGGCATCCCCCTCCCGGGAGAGGCCGTGAGCCGGGGGGAGGGTACGGACCGCTCGCCCTGAGACTGCGCTCGGGGCCGCCCCCAGCCGTACCGTCGCCGCTGCTTCTCACGCCGACCTCCGTCCTTGACCTGCCTTCTCGACGGTAGGCAGTCACCAGGGGTGCGTCAACGATCGCCACACTCGCCACGCCGAGTGATAATCACCCTGAGAGTGGTTTCCCGTGCCCCGTCGCGGGGAAAGGCTAGCCGAATGTGCCCGGAACGGGCCGCGTCACGCTCTCACACGCCACCGGCACATGCGGGCATTTCACCCGTCACACACGGCGGGCGGCCCTGCCACGGACCACATCGTCCGCCGGACCGCCCACACGCTTTCTCAGGCCGCTGCCGAGGAGCTCACTGGCTGCTGCTGCCGAAGTCCTCCGGGGAAATCTGGTCGAGGAACTCGCGGAACTTCTCCACCTCGTCCTCCTGCTCGTCCGGGATCGCGATGCCCGCGTCGTCGAGGACCGTGTCACTGCCGTAGATCGGCGTCCCGGTGCGCAGCGCGAGCGCTATGGCGTCGGACGGGCGGGCGCTCACCTCGACGCCGCTGGCGAAGACAAGCTCCGCGTAGAAGACGCCCTCACGCAGGTCCGTGATGCGCACTTCCGTGAGCTCCTGGCCGACGGCTTCCAACACGTCCTTGAACAGGTCGTGAGTCAGCGGCCGCGCGGGAGCCATGCCCTGCTGGGCGAAGGCGATCGCCGTCGCCTCCCCCGGTCCGATCCAGATGGGGAGGTAACGGTCGCCTCCCACTTCACGCAGCAGCACGATCGGTTGGTTGGAGGGCATTTCGACCCGGACACCTACGACATCGAGCTCGTTCACACAGCAACCCTAGGCCGTGCCCGGGACGTTTGGGTAGTCGGGCCGGGATAGGGCGCCTGATCCAGCCCCCGAACGCCCGGCCGTCTCAGGGCAGCCGCACCCCGAGCGCCGTCTGCACCAGCGCGGCGTGCAGCTTCACCGTGAGCCCCGCCAGCTCCTTGACGCGGGCCTCGGCATGAGCCCTGGTCTGCGGGTTCCGGTGCCGCTTCAGCGGCGCCACCACCTGGTCCACGAGCCCGGCCTCCCGGTCGGCGGCGGCCTTCATCGCCCGCAGGTGCCGCGGCTCGATCCCGAACCGCCCGAGCTCCACGACGAGCAGGGCCACGGTGACCGCCTCGGCGTCGTAGGCCCCGTCCTCCAGTGGGGTGAGGAGCCCGTAGGACTCCCACTCCTTGAGCTCCTGTTCGTCCACGCCGACGGCCGTCAGCAGCTCATCCCGCCCGATCCTGGCCGCTGTGGGCGGCTCGGGCGGCTCGGACGCGGATTCGCCGTCCCGCTGACGACCCACGACCGGCAGCTGCACGGCCTCACCACGCTCCATGGCCTCCAGATGCTCCCGGATCACCTTCAGGGGCAGATAGTGGTCCCGCTGCATCCGCAGGACGCGTCCGAGACGCTCGACGTCATGCGCGCTGAACTTGCGGTACCCCGAGGGGGTCCGCTGCGGCTCGATGAGCCCTTCCGACTCCAGGAAGCGGATCTTGGAGATGGTCACTTCGGGAAACTCACCGCGCAGCGCGTTCAGCACCGCGCCGATGCTCATCAGCCCACTGTCCGTGGCGGCGGTGCCGTGCCCGGCACCGCCGCTCGGTGTATGAAGCATGGACCTTCCCTGACGGATGGACCTTCGCTGGGTCTGCCCGGACGCAGCCGGTCAGTAGCCCCGCTGGCTGGCGTAGAAGACCAGCCGGTACTTGCCGATCTGCACCTCGTCGCCGTTGTTCAGGGCGACCTGGTCGATCCGCTCCCGGTTCACGTACGTGCCGTTCAGACTGCCCACGTCGGCCACCGTGAACGAGCCGTCCTGGGCTCGACGGAACTCCACGTGCCGCCGGGAGACCGTCACGTCGTCCAGGAAGATGTCGCTCTGCGGATGCCGGCCTGCCGTGGTCAGGTCGCCGTCCAGCAGGAAGCGGCTGCCCGAGTTCGGCCCCCGGCGCACGACCAGGAGCGCGGAACCCGGCGGCAGCGCGTCGACGGCGGCCTGCGCCTCGGGGGACAGCGTCGGCATCGGCGTCTGGCCGGTGGTCTCGCTGTCGTAGGCCTCGAGACCGGAGATGGAGATCGTGGAGGTCGTCTCGGACGGACGCTCCGGTGCCGCTCCCGCCCGCAGCGGCGCGCCGCAGTTGGAGCAGAAACGGCTGTTCTCCGCGTTGCGGTTACCGCACCTCGTACACACCAGGGCCGACATCGGATCCTCCTGCCGCGGCTGCCCACCGGGGGCGTTGGACGCGTACGGGTCGGAAAACCCTCCACCCGCACTTGAGGTTGACGGTTGCCCGAAACCTATGCCGCCGGACTGTGCAGGGTCAACCGACGGCGCGCCCTGACCACCGGAAACATCGCCGCCCGGGCCGCCGACCTGGTCCCGGAACAGCGGCCGCTGGCCCTCCGCGTCAGGCTGTGCGCGATGACGAGCGGTCGCGTTGTCACTGCCCTCTCGCGCGCTCTTGCCGAACAACTTCGCAAACAACTTCACGGGCGATTCCCCTTGACCGAAACAGACCCGCCCGTGGGGCAGGACGAACCCTGACTGAACACTCTGGCCGACCCGGACATCCTGACAACGTCCGTCTGCACCAGACAGTTTCCACCACGCACCGCCCATTCGGTGCGCCGACCCCCCGCAACCTCATGCCCTCGCCGAACGCCGCCCATGCACCCCCGGTTCACTGCGAGGACGACCGAGCGTAGTCAGGGCGCTTCGCTGCTCGCAAGGCGTCCACGACGATGTCGGTGGACCGCTCGATCGTTACGGTTGCCTGTTCCTTCTCGAGAGTCTGCACCACGCCTCCGGGAATGTTGAGCGCCGGCTCGAGGTCCTGCGGCTTGCCGATGACCTTGAAACGATAGGGCGCGTTGATCTTGTTCCCGTCGACGCCCACACCCTTGCCCGAATCCGTGAGATACGTGCCCGCGACCACCCGAACACCGTTGACCTGGATCGCCTCGGCACCCGCCGCGCGCAGCTCCTGGATCGCGTCGAGCAGCATGTCCGCCTCGACCGTCCCCTTCGTGTCCTGGATCGTCATGGTGATGCCGGGCCCCTGCGCGGCCACCGTGCCCGCCAGGATGCCGAGTTGCCTCTCCTTCTCGACCGTCTGCTTCCGGGCCTCTTCTGCCTGGTCGGAGCTGTTCTCCAGCTCGTCGCGCTGCTTCTCGAGACCCTGCTTCTCGTCCTCAAGACGTTGAGTACGGTCATCCAGTTCATCGAGGATGCGCACAAGATCTTCCTGTCGCGCGCCACGCAGCGCGCTGTCGCTGTCGCTGTTCGACGCCACTTGCACCGCCAGCCCGAACCCGAGGCCGAACAGCAGCACGGCCACGATGAGTTGGGCCCGGGTGACACGCGGCGGCCACACCCCCTGTGCCAGCCGCTGCCGGCCGGTCAGCCGCGGCTCGGTGTCGGGCTGCGGTTCCAGTGCCTGCTCGGTCTGCGGTTCCGGTGCCTGCTCGGGCTCCGGCTCCGCCGGGGCCTTCCCGGCCGCGGGCGCCGTCGCGGGCCCGGCCCCAGGAACCTCCTGGGGCAGCTCCTTGCGCAACCTGTTCCCGGACTCGCCGCTGCCGTCCCGCGCGTCGCCCCGCCCCTCGGCGGGATCGGCGGGCTTGACCGGCTTGACGGGCTTCTCGTCGTGTTCGCTCATCGGCCTCACGCCCGGAACACGTGCCGGCGGATCGCCGCGGCGTTGGAGAAGATCCGGATGCCGAGGACGACCACCACACCGGTGGACAGCTGCGCACCCACACCCAGCTTGTCCCCCAGGAACACGATCAAAGCGGCCACGACCACGTTCGACAGGAACGACACCACGAAGACCTTGTCGTCGAAGATCCCGTCGAGCATGGCCCGCAGCCCGCCGAAGACGGCGTCGAGCGCCGCCACGACGGCGATCGGCAGGTAAGGCTCGACCACCGCCGGAACCTCAGGCCGGACCAACAGGCCGGCCACGACTCCCACGACGAGGCCCAGTACGGCGATCACGATGTGCCCTTCTCGCTCTTCTCAGTGCTCGGCTGTGCTGTACGTACGATCACACTCGGTGCGGCGGGCAGCCGGAGGTCGTCCTCTACGGAGATGCTCGTCCTGATGCCGTAGCTCTCCTGCAGCGCGTTGAGATACAACCCGTCCGCGCTGTTCTGGAACCGTGTGCTCAGCCGCCGCCCGTCCCCCACCGCGAGCACCGTGTACGGCGGCACCAGCGGTTTGTTGTCGACCAGTATGGCGTCCCCGGCGGCCCTGATCGCGGACAGCGCCGTCAACCGCTGCCCGTTGACGGAGACGGCCTCGGCACCCGACTCCCACAGCCCGTTGACCACCCTCTGCATGTCCCGGTCACGCACGCGGCCGGTGTCGGAGAAGCCGGAGGTCTCCCGCGGGTTGCCATCGCCACCGGAGGCGGCTTCCTTGGCGTCGTTCACCACGAGCTTCACACCGGGGCCGTGCACCGCGACCGCCCCCGACAGGATCCCCGCCAGGTCGGAGTCGGCGCTGCCGCCGCTGTGCTTCAGCGCCTCGCGCTGTCGTGCGCCCACGTCCGCGCGCAGCTCGTCGACGGTGTCCTCCAGCTTGTCCGCCGCCTCGGTCTCCCGGTCGATGCGGTCGACCAGCTCTTCCCGCTCCTTGGCGACGACCGGGGCTGCGACCCGCGCCTGTGCCGCCCCGACGGTGACGACGAGGGCCGCGAGCACCAGTCCGGCGGCGAGCCCCAGTTTCGCCCTGAGAGTCTTCGGCATGCCGCTGTCACCCGCGGCCTTCTTGCGCTCGGCGGCCTCGGCGTAGCCGTCGTCGAGGCTGTGGTCCATGACGTTGGTGAGCAACGACATGGACGCATCCGGGCGCCGGGGCCGCGTGGGTGTGCTCCGAATGGGGGGTTGCTGCGGCATGCCGCACATCGTCGCACGTCGCGAGCACTACCTCCGAACGGGCCCACCGGCGTGCCGGACAGGCCCCGTTGGGGACACTTGTCCGGCACGCACGCGTGCAGCCCGTTCTACCGGCCGGCGCTGTCCACGACCGCCGACCATTCGTCGAGCAGGGCCTGCGCGGAGGCGTCGTCCGGCCCCTCGGCCCACAGGTGGGTGACGGCCTCGGCCGGGTCGGGCAGCACCATCACCCAGCGGCCGTCGGTCTCCACCACACGCACACCGTCCGTGGTGTCCACGAAGCGATCTCCGGCCGCTTCGACGACCCGACGCATCACGAGCCCCTTGACGGCCCACGGGGTCGCCAGATCGCGCTTCAGGACGTGCGCCCGCGGAATGCGCGCGTCGATCTGGCTGAGCGTGAGCTGCGTCCGCGCCACGAGTCCGATGAGCCGCACGAAGGCCGCGGTGGCGTCGTACACGCTGCTGAACTCGGGGACGATGAAGCCGCCCTTGCCGTCACCGCCGAAGATCGTCCCTTCCTCGCCGCCGACGCGCGTGAGGTCGTCGGGAGAAGTGGTCGTCCACTCGACCTGCGTGCCGTGGTACGCAGCCACCTGCTCGGCGATCCGGGTCGTGGTCACCGGAAGCGCGACCCGTCCACTGCGCCGCTCGGCGGCGACGAGGTCCAGCATCACGAGCAGCGCCCGGTCGTCCTCGATGATCCTGCCCTTCTCGTCGACGAGCGACAGCCGCTCACCGACGGGGTCGAACCGCACACCGAACGCGGCTCCCGAAGACGCCACGATCTCCCCGAGCCGCACCATCCCCGACCGCCGCATGTCGGCCGTCTCGGTCGGCCTGGACTCGTCGAGACCGGGGTTGATCGTCAGCGAGTCGACCCCGAGCTTGCCGAGCAGGCTCGGCAGCACCAGTCCCGCGCTTCCGTTGGACGCGTCCACGACGACCTTCAGCCCGGAGTCCGCGATCCCGGTGGTGTCGACGTTCCGCAGCAGCGACCCGGTGTACGAGTCGAAGACACTGGCCGGGAAGTGCAGGTCACCGATCTCACCGGGGAAGGCTCGGCGGTACTCCTGCCGCGCGAACACCCGGTCCAGCTTCCGCTGGCTGCCCTGCGACAGGTCGGCGCCGTTCCCGTCGAAGAACATGATGTCGACGGAGTCCGGCACCCCGGGCGTGGTACGGATCATGATGCCGCCCGCACTGCCGCGCGCAGTCTGTTGCCGGGCCACGGGCAGCGGCACGTTCTCCAGGTCCCGCACGTCGATCGCGCTGGCCTGCAGCGCGGAGATCACCGCCCGCTTCAACGCACGAGCACCACGCGAGTGGTCCCGGGCCGTGGTGACGGTCGAGCCCTTCTTCAGCGTCGTGGCATACGCGCCCGCGAGACGCACCGCGAGTTCCGGCGTGATCTCCACGTTGAGGATGCCGGAGACACCACGGGCACCGAAGAGGTGCGCCTGGCCCCTGGATTCCCAGATCACCGAGGTGTTGACGAAGGCGCCGGCCTCGATGGTCTTGAACGGGTAGACCCGAACATTGCCCTGGACGATCGATTCTTCACCGATCAGGCACTCATCACCGATGACCGCCCCGTCCTCGATCCGCGCCGCACGCATGATGTCGGTGTTCTTGCCGACCACGCAGCCACGCAGATTGCTGTGCGGCCCCACGTAGACGTTGTCGTGAACGACGGCCTTGTGCAGGAACGCGCCGCTCTTGACGACCACGTTGGAGCCCACGACGGTGTGCTCACGGATTTCGGCTCCGGCCTCGACCTTGGCATAGTCGCCGATATAGACAGGTCCACGGAGTACGGCGTCGGAATGGACCTCCGCGCCCTCGGCGACCCACACACCCGGGGAGATCTCGAAGCCGTCGATGTCGACGTCGACCTTGCCCTCGAGGACATCGGCCTGCGCCTTCACATAGCTCTCGTGGGTGCCGACGTCCTCCCAGTAGCCCTCGGCGATGTAGCCGTAGACGGGCTTGCCTTCCTTCATCAGCTGCGGGAAGACATCACCGGACCAGTCGACGGGCACGTCGGGCTCGACGTAGTCGAAGACCTCGGGCTCCATCACGTAGATGCCGGTGTTCACCGTGTCGGAGAAGACCTGGCCCCAGGTGGGCTTCTCGAGGAAGCGCTCCACCTTGCCTTCCTCGTCGACGATGGTGATACCGAATTCCAGCGGGTTGGGCACACGCGTCAGACAGACGGTGACCAGCGCGCCCTTCTCCTTGTGGAAATTGATGAGCTCGGTGAGGTCGAAATCCGTGAGAGCGTCACCGGAGATGACGAGGAAGGCATCGTCCTTCAGCGCCTCCTCGGCGTTCTTGACGCTCCCGGCGGTACCGAGTGGCTTCTCCTCATTGGCATAGGTGAGCTCCATGCCCAGCTCTTCGCCGTCACCGAAGTAGTTCTTGACGAGCGAGGCCAGGAACTGGACGGTCACGACTGTTTCGTTCAGCCCATGCCTTTTGAGCAGCCGAAGAACATGCTCCATGATCGGCCGGTTTGCCACCGGCAGAAGCGGCTTGGGCATGCTTGAGGTCATAGGGCGAAGGCGCGTGCCTTCGCCTCCGGCCATCACGACGGCCTTCATGTCGGAAGCGTCCTCCTCGAAGAGACGGTCTAGCCGACTTCCCCCGCCTGGATTGTCCCGCACTTATCCGGTACAGGCCATCGCTCCGCTACGGCAGCAGGACCATCCGAGAGTTCAATCGGCCGTGGCGTCCGCACGGACCAGGCGGCGGACTTGTACCACGTAGAGGACTCCTGCCCACCAGTACAGGGTTGTACCCCATCCGGCGAACGCCCATCCGAAAATAGCAGCCAGTGACGAGATCCAGCTGCTTCCGTCACTCAGCAGAAGCAGGGGGAAGGCGTACATCAGGTTGAAGGTGGCGGCCTTACCCAGGAAGTTCACCTGGGGCGGCGGATAGCCGTGCCGGCGGAGGATGCCCACCATCACCAGCAGAACCAGCTCTCGCGCAAGAAGTGCGGCGGTCAACCAGAGGGGCAGAATCTCACGCCAGGTGAGGCCGATCAGGGTCGAGAGAATGTAGAGCCGATCGGCTGCGGGATCGAGGAGCCGGCCGAGGCTGCTGATCTGGTTCCAGCGCCGCGCGAGCTTGCCGTCCAGATAGTCGCTGACACCGCTCAGAGCGAGCACCAGAAGGGCCCAGCCGTCACTCTGGGGTCCACCGAACTCAGGGAGCAGGATCAGCCACAGGAAGACGGGTACGCCGATGAGGCGGGCCATGCTGAGGATGTTCGGGATGGTGAGCACACGGTCCGTCTGGACGCGAGTCTCCTGAACCTCCACCCGGGGGCCTCCTGTGGGAAACGTGCCAACGATGCCCCCTGACCTTACCTCAACGCAAAAAAGCTCTGGCTCTTGGGCTGTGTGCCCAAGAGCCAGAGCTCTAAAAGGAGTTCGGCGGCGTCCTACTCTCCCACAGGGTCCCCCCTGCAGTACCATCGGCGCTGTAAGGCTTAGCTTCCGGGTTCGGAATGTAACCGGGCGTTT
>NZ_JBVJSX010000013.1:0-247640 GCF_055606225.1 Streptomyces sp. NPDC037100
GGACGAGCGTCTCGGCAAGATCACCTTCTGGACGCTGTTCATCGGCTTCCACGGCACGTTCCTGGTCCAGCACTGGCTGGGCGCCGAGGGCATGCAGCGACGGATCCCCGACTATCTGGCGGTGGAGGGCCTGACGACGCTCAACACGGTGTCGAGCGTCTTCTCGTTCCTGCTCGGCATGTCGATGCTGCCGTTCTTCTACAACGTGTGGAAGACGGCCAAGTACGGCGAGAAGGTCTCGGCCGACGACCCGTGGGGCTACGGCCGCTCCCTGGAATGGGCGACCTCCTGCCCGCCGCCGCGGCACAACTTCCTCACCCTGCCGCGGATTCGCAGTGAATCCCCGGCGTTCGACCTGCACCACGACGCCGTCGCGGCGGCCGAGCGGGAGCTGACGCACCGATGACCGCCAAGGAGAGGCTTCCCGTGGACCTGCGGGCGTTCCACAACGAGGTCGAGGGCCACCTCCTGGCCGCCGCCGCCCGCGAGGAGGCCCGTACGGCCGCCGCCCGCTTCGCCGCAGGGCTCGACCGGCTCCCGGAGGCGGAACGGGCGGAGGTGGCCGCGCAGTTCGCGGCGGAGCATCTCGCCCTCTCCCGGGCCTCGTGGCAGCGCACGGCCCGACGCGGGGAGGAACTGCGTGCGCAGTACGAGTCGGTGTACCGCCGGCTCCGCGCGCGGCTCTTGGCGGGAGTGCTGCTGGGAGTCGCGCTGCTGGTGGGGGTGGATCTCGTGCTGCTGGTGACCCGCTAGCCGGGCGGACCCTGGTCGGCGGGTCGTGGTGCTGGTGGCTCGCTGGCCGGGCGGACCCTGGTCGCCGTGGCGTGCTGCCGATGCACCGCCGGCCGGGCGGACCCTGGTCGGCGGGTCGTGGTGCTGGTGGCTCGCTGGCCGGGCGGCTCCTGGTCGCCGTGGCGTGCTGCCGATGCACCGCCGGCCGGGCGGATCCTGGTCGGCGTGCCCGCTGGCCCCGCCCTCCGCGTGCCCGGCGGCCGGCTTCACCGTTCCGGCTTCCATCCCGGCGGCCGCAGGATCCCCAGCAGCTGGCGGACCAGTTCGTCGACGACCTCGTCGAGCGTGGCGTCGACCCAGCCGGCGCTCCAGTCGTGCAGCAGGCCGTTGACGCTGCCGATGAAGGCCGTCGCGGGGAGGCGGTAGTCGCGGGATGCGGCCTCTCCCCGTGCGGCGGCCGCGTCGGCCTCGGCGCAGATGAGGTCCACCCAGCCGGCCCGGCGTGCGAGCCGCTGCTCCTCAAGGCGCGGGCTGACGCCGATGATCTCTACGAAGGTGATGCGGATCCGGCGCGGATCGGCGGTGACGTTCCCGGCGTAGGCGCGGAAGACGGCCGTGGCGCGCTCCACGAGGGGCAGGTCCGCCGCGCACGTGGCCGCCTCCAGCACCGCGGCCTCGGCCCAGCCGTTGACCTGGAGGTGCAACGCGGCGAGCACGTCCTCGAGGGTGCGGAACTCCTCGTAGAACTGCCGGGTGGACAGCCCGGCCGTCTCGCTGAGCGCCGCGACGGTGGTGGAGCGGAAGCCGGGGGTGTCGCCGAACAGCTGGAACGCGGCGTCGAGGAACCGCCGGCGACGCTCGGCCTGCCGCTCCTCGGCTGTCTTGCCGCCGTAGCGGCCGGTCGGCGCTCTGAGTCTGCCCGGCACCGGCTCTCCCTTCGTCGTTCGCACACTGATTTTGTCGTGCACGCGGTCTTGTGGATAAGGCCACCCCTTCCTTACTTTGCAGTAAGTTGACTCTGAAAGCACACGTGTTCAGTTTCCGCACGCAGCCCCATTTGGCATGTCCCACTCATATTGCTCGCCCCGCAGCAGCGACCCCACAGCAGAGAGGGGAGCCGTCATGCCCGTCCTCCGACGCCGGCACCTGTGCTCCGTAGCCGCAGCCCTGGCCCTGACCGTCACCGCTCCCGCGACCGCCGCCACCGCGGCCGTTCCGGGCTCCTCCGCCGCGCTGCGCGAGGTGCTGTTCGTGGGCAACAACTGGGACGGCACCGCCGATGTCATCCGGTCCGGCGGTGACTTCGGGAAGATCGGCCGGATCAACGTCGTCCCCGACAAGGACGAGCGGATGGCGGCGATCAACGCCGACCCGATCAGATGGATCTACTTCATGGCGATCCGCAACAGCGTCGGTGAGGGCCACGACCAGTTCGTCGACGACATGTACTCCACGCCGGACGGAAGGTCCGTGGTGGTCTCCCGGCCGAGCTTCGCCGACGTCGTCTCGATCGATCTCGCCTCCGGACGGCTCAACTGGCGCTTCCCCGTGTCCGGTTACCGCTCCGACCACATGGCGGTCTCCCCCGACGGCAAGCGGGTGGCGGTGTCGGCGTCGACCTCCAACACCGTGCATGTGCTGGACATCGTCTCCGGCAAGGAACTGGGCAAGTTCGGCACCGGCGACAAGCCGCACGAGAACATCTTCACCCAGGACGGCAAGTACATCTACAACATGGCGATCGGCGACGTGAACACGCAGACCGACGCCCCGTGGCTGGACTGGACGAAGGGCGACCGGCGCATCACCGTCGTCGACGCCACGACGTACCAGCAGGTCAAGGTCATCGACATGCGTCCGCGGCTGGACGCGCTCGGGCTCAAGGAGCACTCCGACGCGGTCCGCCCGGCCGTCTTCTCACCGGACGAGTCGAAGCTGTACTTCCAGGTCTCCTTCTTCAACGGCTTCTTCGAGTACGACATCGCCACCGAAAAGATCACCCGTACCAAGACGCTGCCGAAGAACGCGGCGACCAGCGACGACCGCACGACCTTTGTCAACGACTCGCGCCACCACGGCATCTCGATGAGCCCGGACGGGCGCAAGCTGTGCGTGGCGGGCACCATGGACGACTACGCCACCGTCGTCGACCGCGCCACCCTCCAGGAGGGCCCGCTCGTCACCGCCTCCAAGCCCTACTGGGCCACGGTCAGCGGTGACGGCAAGTCCTGCGTGGTCTCCGAGAGCGGCACCGACCAGGTCACGGCGATCGACTTCGCCTCCGGCAAGAAGGTCGTGTCCGTGCCGGTCGGTGACCACCCGCAGCGCGTCCGGCTGGGCCATGTGGCGGCCGACTGGACGAGCCCGGCCGCTAGGTGACCTCCCTCGCCGCCCACGCCGCCAGTTCGGAGCGGGCCGCCGCGAGCAGATCCGCCGAGGGAGCCGTCGCGCCGTTGGTCACCAGCGCGTAGTGCAGGACGCCCGAGTCCGGCGCGGTGAGCAGCAGGCGGCGGCTTCCCGTACCGCCGGGCTCCTGCGCCACGCCGAGCCGGGTCGTCGAGGTGTAGGCCGGCGGGGCGTGGACCGTGCCCAGGTCGGAGACGACCGTGGTGGACGCGGTCGGGAAGCTCGCCGGCAGGTGCATCTCGGTGGGCGCCGGGCCGCCGTTCGAGCGCCACAGCAGCAGCCCGTACTGCCCGGACCCCACCAGCCGCTGCACGTTCGGCAGGGAGCCGGGCACCGGGGTCCAGGTCAGGGTCGTCGAACCGTCCCGGGAGCGGTCCTCGTAGGTGAAGCCGACGGTCTCACCCGCCGTGGCGCTCGGGTAGAGACGGTCCAGGAGCCGGGCGTCCTGGCGCAGCACCGGCTTGCCCGTGTCGTCGAGCCGTACGGCGGACAGATCCTCGTCGTTCCAGGCGTCGCCGGCGGTGAGCACCTTGTCGGGGTTGCCGTTCATCGGTTCGCGGTGACGCCCGTTGTAGATGTCCCACTGCCACTGGGAGCCGGAGAGCACGGCCCCCGAGGCCGCCGGATCGGACCACCAGTCCGCGCCTTTGAGGCGTGAGTCGAGTGCCTGGTACATCGCTTTGAGGACGGTCGGTGCCTTGTCGGAGACGTTGCCCGCGAGCGGGTGCCCGAACTCGCTGACCACGGCGGCCGTCCGCGCGGAGGCGGCCCGGTCGCGGACGGTGCGGAAGTCGCCCGCGTACTGGCCGTCGGCCGCCTTGCCCCACATGAAGACGCCGGAGATGGCCTTCTGGTCGTAGAAGTGCGTGTTGAAGACGTAGCGCGGCCCGAGGGAGCCTGCGTCGAGCAGGCCGCCCTCCTGCTTCTGGAAGTCGAGATTGGCGTTCCAGAAGAGGTTCGGTTCGACGAACGCGGGCTTGTCACGCCACCCGGCCGTGTCCATGCGGGCCCGGAACTTCTCATAGAACGGCCAGAGCACGTCCTTCTCCCAGGCGCGGCTGGTCTGCCCGGAGTCGTAGACTCCCGCGTGCGGTTCGTTGTAGGGGTCGAAGCCGGCGAGGCCCTTGAACTGGTCCGCGCTCAGGTGCTGTTGCACGAACCGCATGGTCTTCTCGGCGGTGGCGAGGAAGGCGTCCTGCACGCCGTGCGCGTTGTGCCAGAAGTCGTACGAGGCACGCTTCACGGCCTCGTTCTGGGTGATGTTCTGCCCCCAGAAGAGGCAGATCCCGCAGGACTCGTCCGGGTAGTTCCCGGCGTCGACGGCCCACTTGGGGGCGCCGTCGCCGGTGTACCAGCTGTCGGCGTCGAAGAGGTGCCGGGAGTAGAGGTCCTGGTGGAAGTCGGGGTAGACCCGGATGCCGGCGTCGAGGAAGGCCTTCATCTGGTCGGTCGCGGCGGCCAGATAGGCGGTGTCCACCTGGCCGCGCTCGGGCTCGGCGTAGGCCCAGGAGAGCAAGAAACGGACGGTGTTGCCGCCGCCGAGGGCGCGCAGCGCGGTCGCCGACCTGCGGGCGTCGGCGACCGAGGCGAAGGGCAGGCCCTTGTTCTCCGCGAGCTTGGTCTCGCCGGAGACGTTGTAGCCGCGCAGCACGATCTCGCGGCCGTGGGCGTCGGTGAAGCGGCCGCCCCGCACGGTGACGGTGGGATCGTCGAACCAGAGGGAGCCGGGCGGGGGCGCGGCGGTGGCCGGTGGTACGCCCGCCACCGAGACGGAGCCGAAGAGGACAGCCAGGACGACCAGCAGACGCGCTCGGATAGTCGGCATGTCCACCACAGTCCGGCGATATCAGGACACCGTCAACACCCCTGACTCCGGAGTAAGTTCTTTCTCGGCCCTGTTGCATGTCGCAAGGCCTTCCTCTCTTCCACAAGCCGCTCCCGAGGGAAGCGTCATGGCCGCGCACCCTCCGGCCCCGGAGCCGGTGCCTAGACTGCCCCGGGGCCGAGGGGCGTCGCGCCGCGGCGACTCACCAGCCTTGCTGGGACACCCGCGACGACCGAGTGCGGTGCCACGTCGCGGGTCACCACCGCCCCTGCGGCGACCACGGCGCCGTGGCCAAGGGTGGTCCCGGCCAGAACCGTGGCCTGTGCGCCGATCCACACGTCGTCTTGAATGTGGATGGGCGCCAGGTCGTGCCCCTGCTCCCGGATCGGCCGGTCGATCCGGGCGAATCTGTGGTTGCCACTGTTGATCACGGTGTACGGGCCGATCAACACCTTGTCCCCGATGTCGATCGGGGCCGGCGCGGTGATGGTGACGCCACGGTTGATGAACACCTCTGTTCCGAGGGACAGATTGGCTGGATAGTGCACGACAGTGTCGGGAAACACGCACAGACCGGGACCGCACGAGGGCAGGCTCCGGGAGTAGAACCAGGACCGCATCCTCAGCTCCACACCCACCGAGGACATGCGGGACAGCCGGTGCTGCAGGAGATGCCAGGTGTGCGATCCGGTGTCGATCCGTTCGAGCCTGCGTCTGAGCAGGGCGAACTCGCAGCGCCGCCAGGCCTCATGAAACTCGAAAAGGCGTTGCCGACCCGTCACCCCTGCGTCGTAGGAGGCAAGTTCTCTCCTCACGCGGCGCCATTCGACGTCGGCCGCTGATTGCGAGCGCGGGTGGCTGTGCCGCCCCCGGCTGTGCAACAGCGCGGAGGGACTGTCACGGGCAAGACCCGAACGGGTTGGCGGAAGCGGTGGCAAAGTGCCCCAGCGGGATCCGTACTGGGACGGCGAACGGGACGCCGGCGGCGAAGATCTCCTCCATCGGGAAGCCCCCCGTCAGATGCAATGCGCTTCTGATCCAGCCATTGTGACTGACCGCCACGATGCGCTCACTCCCTTCCAGGCGCGACACTTGGGCCAGGAAATCCGCGATCCGTGTCAGGAACGTGGTCAGGTCCTCGCCGCCCGGTGGGGTAAAACTCGGGTCGAGGTGGCCCGACGACAGAAACGCCTCCGGATGCCGTCCACGGACGTCGGCATAGGCGACTCCCTCCCATTGGCCGAGCGAGCGCTCCGCCAGCCGGGGGTCGGGTTCGATCAATGCTCCCGGGAACATCACCTCCGCGGTGCGGGCCGCCCGCTGCAGGGGAGAGCAGTAGAAGCGGGTGAAGTGATCGCCACAGTCCCGCAGGGCCGACGCGGCCGCGTCGAGGCCGGCATCCGTCGGAGGCAGGTCGCGCCTTCCCATGTAGATGCCGGCCCCGTTCGAATCGGTCGGAGCATGCCGGTACAGCGTCAGGGTGGCGATGCGGGGAACTGTCACAGCGCCTCCTCGGGTGTCTCGCGCAATACGGCCGCGATGTGGCGCGCGGTGTCGGCCACAGCGAGGCGAGCCCGCTCGATGGCGCGGGTCTGCATGACGAAACCGTGCATCTGGTCGTCGAAGTGCCAGTGCTCGGTGGGTACTCCGGCGTCGCTCAACCTTCCGGCGTACGCAATCCCCTCGTCGCGCAGCGGATCGAACTCGGCGGTCAGCACCAGCGCATTCGGCAGCCCTCGCAGGTCAGTCGCGCGGAGCGGGAACAGGTAGGGGTCCGTCGCCGACCAGTCGGCTGGAAGGTACGCCTGCCACGCCCACTCCATGAACTCGCGGTTGAGTGAGTACCCGGTCCCCCTCTCTCGGTAGGAGACGGTCGGCGGATCGAGGTAGTCGGTAACCGGGTAGATCAAGGTCTGCTGGCGGATGACCGGTCCGCCGCGGTCGCGGGCCGCCATGCTCACGGCTGCGGCGATCGTGCCTCCGGAGCTGTCCCCCGCCACCGAGATCCGGGACGGGTCCACCTCGAGGATGTCTCCGTGAGACGCAGCCCACAGCAGCGCGGCGTAGCCGTCTTCCACGGGTGCGGGATACGGGTGCTCGGGAGCGCGGCGGAAGTCGACAGACAACACCGCGCAGGAGGACTCCACAGCGAACTTCACGCAGATCCGGTCGTGGGTGTCCAGGTCGTTGACGACCCAACCGCCACCGTGGAAGAACACGATCAGAGGCAGCCGTTGTCCGGGCATGGGGTGATAGAGCCGGACGGGCAGGTCTCCGGCAGGACCAGGGACGATCAGGTCCTTGCGGTGTTCGATGGGTTCCGGGTCACCCCAGATGAACGCGTCGCGCATACGCTGGCGGGCCTGCGCCACCGGCAGCGAGTAGACAGGCGGGAGCCCGCTCGCGATCGCCGCGTCGATCAGAGCCTGGGCCTGGGGGTCGAGAGTGCTCACTGGTGATCTCCTGAGCGATAGTACGAATACTTCTGATGGAGTTCGGCGGCGACGGTGCCGGGGCAGTCGGCGAAAATGCGGGGCAGATCGGTGTCGCGATCGAAGTTGCGGATGGCTGTGAAGCTTTCCCCGGCCAGGGACTCATCCAGCGCATAGCGCCGTCCGGCGATGCCCAGGGCTCCGGAATGGAAGCCCAGGTCGAGCGGGGCGTCGGACCTCACCCCCAGGCCATGCGGCGTCAGCAGGCGCCTTCCCCGCTCGGTGGTCACCTCGTTCTTTCCGCCGGAGTGAGATTGGACGAGATACAGCGGAGCCCCTGGCCGGGTGAGAAGGGGTGCCATCGGTTTCGCCGGATCGATCCACTGGCAGCCGATGGCCACGGAGCATGAGTCGGGCATTCCGTAGTGCGGGACAGTGAGGACCTCCTCCAGCGAGTTCTCCCGGCCCACGACGAGTGAGGCGCAGAACCACTGACGGTCGCGCTGGTAGTCCTCGAGCATGCGCACCAGCCGATGGAAGCGTTCGGCCGGGGCGCCGTGTATGTAGCGCAGATAGCGACCGTTTTCGCCCTCCTCGTGCCGGACGGCGTCGGCATACCAGTTTCCTGGTGTCGGATAGAGGCCGTTGTATTGGTCCTTGAACTCTGCCGACGAAGCGTGCAGCACGAGGTAGCGGCCGGGCGGCAAGAGGCCGCCAACGCCACGCACCTCGGCCAGAATGATGAAGTGGTTACCGCGGGAGAAGTTCCACACGTAGCGAGATTCTTCACCCAGCTTCGCTTTGGCCGCGGCCACGCGCCGCGAGAATTCCGCGGCATCGCAGAAGTCTGCGGAGGTACGGAAGACGGACACTCCACATAAGTTCACCGTGGCGTCGACCGGCACCATGGGAACATCAGACTCCCACCCGTAATAGGCGCCCGTAAAGAATCCGCCGTGGATTCTCCTCACATTGTGCGGGAGTCCCAGGTCGGGCATCGGGATTATCTCTGCGTCCCGCTCGCGTCCAGAGATTCTGGTCGCGACGCGGGACAGCAGAGATTCCGTGACGGACATTTCAGTTAAGATCTCGGACTGAGTCGCATCAGGTGCGGCGAGTGTTCTCATTTTCCCTCCCGAACGGCGGGGCGCATGATTCGTCCTGCAATCCTTCTGCGGCGCGTGTTCATGACGAGGCGGTGAGGTCACGGGCCCGTGCCGCCCACTCGACCAGACCCAGACGGCTGTAGAAGTCCGCGGCGATCCCCGCCTGCTGCAAAGCGGCTTCGGTCTCCCCGCATCGGTGGAGGCAGCGCGCCAGGAGCCAGAGGCGATCCGCCATGTAGCGCATGTCAGCGGTTTCCTCCACCCGCTCCCGAAGCTCCTCCAGGTCGCGGACGAGAGAGAGCGCGCAGTCGAGGCTCGGGTCGCTCACGTACTGCAGCTCCATGAGCTGCAGGCTGATCAGGATCGCTGCGCGTTCGTATCCGTGCTCCAGGGCATGCTCACGAGCCCTGACAAACAACTGCCATGCCTCGGCCCGGAACTCAGGCCCGGTGCGGCTCAGACATACCGCGAGCCACCGCAGATTGGCATTGTAGTTCGCGGGCCCGAGACATTCGGGATCTTCCAGATTGACCCGCCACTGGGACCTGGCTTCAGCGTATTTACCCACAGCGAGCAGGTGCAGCGCCACGACGTGTCGGTATTCCGCCGTACTGCGCGAGGAGATACGCACTCCCGGATCGCGCAGGATTTCCTCGACCCGAGGCAGGTACCGGTCCACCTGAGCCGTGTTCTCCTGCTTCGCGGTGACGTTGAGATAGTAGACGAGCGCGTCGAACTCCTCGGCCAAGTCCCCTATTGTCGCCGCTGCACGGGCACGCAACAGATGCACGTCGAAATTCGTACCCCACATTCCGCGTACATAATAGTAATAGCGGGTCTCCCGTGCCATTTCGAGTGCGTCGGCCGGACGACCGTTCTCCATGCACCAGGTCATGGCATATTCGATGTTTCGTCGGACTCCCGGGCCGTCGAGCGCGCGAAGTCGGGTGATGTCCTGCGGACAAAATCCCACCGCCCCCGCCAGCTGAAGGCAGTGTCGGATCCACCGGTCGTGGATTCCGGCCATGTGCGTTCCCGTCCGGGCCGCTCTGCGGTTGACCGCCAGCGGGTTGGCGATGTACGAAGCCCCGTCTGCGCCGGTCGAGTTCTGGCGGGAGATGAAACACAGATCACTCAGCTCTTCGAGGGCGTCGCAGAACCCCTCCGGTCTTCCCGCCACCTCGCGCAATACCGCAGATTCCACACCATATGGGAAGCATCCGAGGGTGCTGAGCAGCTGCCTGGCCGTGTCGGACAGACTCGTCCAGCTGCCCCGCAACAGTTCACGCACGACGATGTCGCCCGTGCGGTCCTCGAAGGTGACGTGGTCCTCGATGTCGGCGACCTCAGCGGTGATGTCGCACAGTGATCGTCCGCGGCGCTTTACCTGGCCGAGGGCCCATTCCATCAGGCGGGGGTTGCCGTCGGCGGCCCGCCACAGCTCCTTGAGTTCGACAGCGCGGTCAAGCAGGTCGAGCAGTCCCAAACGGTCGAGGCACTGTGTGTAGAACAAGGCGGCCTCATCCTCGTTGAGGCCGCAGACCTCAACCTCAAAGGCGACTTCGGCAAGGTCACGGGCTCGCACGATGCTGGTCACCAGCGCCTTGCTGGGTTCGGGAATGTCGCTCAGCCACCGGTTCAGCCCGGGATCGTCGATCGATTCGTGATTGTCGACGATCAGCAGAGTGGGTGTCCGGCGCAGGATGCGGCGGATCTCGTGCTCTTTGACGTTACCGCTCAGGGCGAGCAACCCCTGGTAGCCCGTGGTGAGGGCGATCGTGTCCAGCACGGCGTTGAGCGTCGTGGTGCCGGGGCGCTCGCGATCCGACACCCAGACGACGGCTCGGAAGCGCACTCCCTCCGCGGCAGTCCGCAGTGCGAACTCCCTCGTGAGGGTGGACTTTCCGCTTCCACCGAGACCGATGACCGAGATGACCGGAAGGCTCTGCCGTACCGCCTCCTCCAGCCTTCTCCAGGGAGCCGGGCGCATGACGAACTTCGCGTACGTGGCGGGAGGCAGATTCTCCAGGCATCTCTCCGCACCCGCCGGCACTGCCCCCCGGGCGGCGGGAGTCGCTTCCGGCCCCGCAGCAGGCGCGGAACCGGCTCCGGAGGATTGTCGAGGTACGGTCACCCGCTCGGGGGTCGTGAGAGTGCGGTTGAGGACCTGGTCGGTCAGCTGGTTCCACTGGGGCGAGGCGATCAGCCCCTCCTCGGCCAGCAGCTCGGACGCTCCACGCAGAGCCGTCGACGCAGCGTGCGCTCCCTGCAGCTCGTAGAGGGCCCGGACCTTCAGCCGATGGGCTTCCTCCCAGTACGGGTCATCCGACAGCAGCGTCTCCGCCTCTGTGAGCGCCTCGCTCAACTGCCCCAGCTCCAGCAGAGCCCGTGCCCTGCCCAACTGCACGGCCCGGCGCTGGTGTTTGAGCGCCGTCACCTCACTGACCAGCTGATGGTGCGCCAACTCCGTCACCGGCTCACCCCGCCAGACCGACAATGCGCGGGTGTAGGCGTCGACGGCTTCCTCCAACGCCCCAGTACGCATCCGCGTATCACCAAGCTTGCCCAGGTCGATGAAGCGCTCGACGTCGGTCTCGGCCTCCAGCCGATAGGAGGAGTTCTGAGTGATCAGCACACTGCCGGCGGGGAGGAGCAGCTTGCGGCGCACCGCACGCACCTTTCCCTCCACCAGGTTCACGTCGCCTGCACCGGCCCAGATGACCTCATGCAGAACAGCCTTGTTGACCACTCGGGGCATGGCGAGCGCCAGCATTCCGAGGAGCGCCGCCATCTTCCCGCTGAAGGGCACCGTGGGGCCGGAGGCCAACGCGACCTCTACTGGGCCCAGTACACGGAACTCCATCCGCGGCCTCCTTCCTCACGGCGTCATCGAGCCGCCGGTTCGGTGTCCGAGCGGCGCGCGTCCAGTGGTACGGATGCGCGCTGTCGTTTGGCTGTCGTCACGCTGCTCGTCCCCGATTCACCTCACGGACCGTTCCCCGGGCCACGCATGCATCGGCACCGACGGGTGCGCACCACGAATGTTTCATCCGGCCGCGACTGACTGTCAACGCGCGGATACATGGGGTACTGCTTTTCGGATGTCCCAAGGCTCCGTACCCGCGGCCCAGCCGCACTGCAGGGGCGACAGCGCCGACGCAGCGGTCGGTCAGTTCGGCGGCAGCCGACGGTGGGTCCATGTGCAGCCGCAGTTGAGAGCGTCGACGACAACGAGCACCACGTGCACCGGGTCCCGAGCGGCCCGCGCAGCCCGAAACCATAGGAGCGCTCCATGGCACGCCCCTTCTCCAGCGCCACAACGGCGGTGGACTCCCTGTCCTCCTTCGCTACAGCCTTCACTCACGAAACAGCCTCCGCCGCCTCGTCGGCGCAGAGCGGCGGCAGCACGCCGGCGGCATTGATCGTGGTGTTCGCCATACTCGTGTCGCTGCTCGCTGGAGCGGCGGCCGTTTTCGTCGCCCGGGCCGCCGGGGCAAGCCGCCCGCTCGCCGTCAGCTGGGCGGCCGTGGCTTTCGCGACGGCGCTGCCGCTGGCCTTCGAGGTGATGGACCGCCTCGGCGTCTGAGTCACGACGACAGGACAGGGGGACGACGACCAAAAGGTCGTCGTCCCCCTGTGTGCCCTTCCCTATCCGTGACACGGTCCTCCCTCAAGCGAGGCCGCCCACGCACGATGCGACATGATCGGGCAACCGCCCGGCTCCCGGACCGGGCGACACCCTGGCCCCAGCAGTCCGGACCGCGGGAGCACCCACGCGGATGACATCTACGACCGCCGCGTCAGCCGTGTCACGTTCAACAAGTACTCCTTCCTGTTCAGCGGGTTGTGGTCGGTGCGCGGGCGCTCCGGGATGGTGCCGTGCACGACCGGCGCGTAGTGGGCGAACGAGCTCTCCAGCTCGCCCTCGCCACGGGTGAGCCCGGGCAGCCGCTGTCCGAGGGCGTGCACCCGGGCGGCCGGCACGACGCCTTCGAGGACGCAGAGGTCGTCCCGGTACCGCGTCGTCTCGGGCACGGCCGCGAGCTGGGCGAGGGCCGGCAGCAGGGCGCCGAGGGTGTCGGCGGGCGCCTCGATGCGGAAGCGGTGCATCGGCTCGTGGACTCGCGTCCCGGCCCGCCGCAGCGCCTCGAGAAGCACCAGCGGGGTCACGCCGCGGAAGTCGGCGCCCGTGCTGGACATGCTCTTGTCGAAGCCCTGGTGGGCATGGCTCTGGCGGGGCGAGTAGCCGCTGTGGGTCATGGTGACCACGCAGTCGGTGACCTGCCAGCCGTGCAGGCCCTGGTCGAGCGTCTCGCGCACGGTGTCCTCGACAGCCTTGAAGAAGGCGTACGGCATCGACCCGAGCTCCACCTCCAGCCGGAAGCCGACGCCCGAACCGACCGGCGCGGGGTCGACACGCAGGCCGACCGTCGCGAGGAACGGGTTCGGGTCCTTCTTGTTGAACTCGACGGCCTGCCCGGTGCCGACGGGCCGTTCGACGCACAGCGGAGTCGTCTCGCGGAAGGTGACGTCGAGGCCGTACTCGCCGGCGAGGGTGGCCTGGATGACCTCCTTCTGCACCTCGCCGTACAGGGAGACGGAGGTTTCCTGGCGGAGTTCGTCACGGCGCAGGCCGATCAGCGGGTCCTGCTCGGCGAGCTGGGTGAGCGCCAGGTGGAGCGTTCCCCGGTCGACGTCCGGGCCGGGGACGACGACCGTCTCCAGCGTCGGCGGGGCGAAGAAGTGCTCGTACACCGTGCGGGGTTCGCCGATCGCGTCGCCGATGCGGATGTCGCCGAGCCCGGTGAGGCGGGCGATCCGGCCGGCGGCGACGGAGTCCTCGCGGATGTCCGTGCCGTCGCAGAAGACGCTGATGCCGGTGATCCGGCCTTCGGCGCCGTCCGTTCCGAAGGGGACCCGGTCGCGGGTGCGCAAGGTCCCGGAGAACATCCGGGCGTAGGCGACCTTCTCCCCCGCCGGGCCCCGGTCGACCTTGAACACGGTGGCGGAGACCGGCCCGTCCGCGTCCCCGTCGGCCACCGGCAGCAGGGTTTCGATGCCGGACAGGAGCGCCTCCACACCCGCGCCCGTGGCGGCGGAGCCGAAGTAGACCGGGTGGACGAGGGCCTCCCGGGTCCGCGCGACGAGGGACCAGTGCAGCGCCGCGTCCGTGACGGTGTTGTCGACGTACGCGGCCAGCAGGGCGTCGTCGTGCCCGGTCAGGACGTCCAGGGCGGCGGCCGGTCCGAGCCCGGGGGTGAAGCGGGCCGCGCGGGTGCCGAGGCCTGAGACGGTCCCCATCGGCACGATCGCGGGCGTCAGCCGCGCCGAGATCTCCCGCAGCACCGCCTCGTGGCGTGCCCCGCTCCGGTCGATCTTGTTGACGAAGAGCAGGGTCGGGATGCGCAGCCGCTGGAGCGTCCGCATCAGCACCCGCGTCTGTGCCTGCACACCCTCCACGGCGGAGATCACGAGGACGACGCCGTCCAGCACGCCGAGGACGCGTTCCACCTCGGCGATGAAGTCCGGGTGGCCGGGGGTGTCGATGAGGTTGACGGTCACGCCGTCGAGCGGGAACGAGACGACGGCGGACTTGATGGTGATGCCGCGCTGCCGTTCCAGGGCGAGGGTGTCGGTGCGGGTGTTCCCGTCGTCGACGCGGCCGATCTCGTCGATCACCCCGGCCGAATGGAGCAGCCGCTCGGTCAGGCTGGTCTTACCGGCGTCGACATGGGCGAGAATTCCAAGGTTGAGCATGTGCACGAAGCGTCATGTCCTTCGGAGAGAGGTCCGTTCCTGGCTGGGGGGACATGCACACAGTGCGCATTCGGAACTCCTCGGGACTCGTCGACGTCGCTGTCCTTGCAGTGCAGCAGACCGGCGCGGGGGGCCACAACGGAATTTGTCCGCCGCCGGGGTACCCGGCGGGGTACCCCGGCGGGGTGCCCGACGGAGCCCGACGGAGAGGAGTGGCTCGTGCGTGACGTTCTCCCGGTGCTCGGCCGCTGGTACGCGGCCGGGATCCCGTTCGGCCTCGCGACGGTCGTCCAGGTCAGCCGCAGCGCGCCGCGTGACCCGGGCGCGGCGATGGCGGTGGGCCCCGACGAGGAGGTCGTGGGCAGCGTGTCCGGGGGCTGTGTCGAGGGTGCGGTGTTCGAGCTGGCGCAGGCCGTGGCCGCGGGCGGCGAGGCCCGGCTGGAGACCTTCGGCTACAGCGACGAGGACGCCTTCGCGGTCGGCCTGACCTGCGGCGGCGAGATCACGCTGCTCGTGCGCGCCGTCACGCCCGAGCGGGATCCCGGCTTCGGCGTGGTCGCGGACTCGGTCGCGGCGGGCGAGCCGGTCACCGTGGCGACCGTGGCCGACGGACCGGCGCCGCGCGGGGCCGCCCTCGCCGTGTGGCCGGACCGGACGCTCGGCACGCTCGGCACGAGCGGCCTGGACGCGGCCGTGACCGCCGACGCCCGCGGCGAACTCGCCCTCGGCGCGACCGGCATGCGGCACTACGGGCCCGAGGGGCAGCGCCGCGAGGACGCCGTCAGCGTGTTCCTGCAGTCCTTCGCACCACCGCCGCGGATGCTGGTGTTCGGCGCGATCGACTACGCCGCGGCCGTGGCCCGCATCGGCGGCTTCCTCGGCTACCGGGTCACCGTCTGCGACGCCCGCCCCGTCTTCGCCACACCCCGGCGCTTCCCGGACGGCGTCGAGGTGGTCGCGCAGTGGCCGCACCGCTATCTGCGCGAGACCGACACCGACGAGCGCACCGTGATCTGCGTACTCACGCACGACCCGAAGTTCGACGTGCCGTTGCTGACGGAGGCCCTGCGCCGCCCGGCCGCCTACATCGGGGCGATGGGCAGCCGCCGTACCCACGCCGACCGGGCCGCACGGCTGGCCGAGGCCGGGGTCACGGAACACGAGCTGTCCCGGCTGCGCTCACCGGTCGGCCTCGACCTGGGTGCCCGTACCCCCGAGGAGGTGGCGGTGTCCGTCGCCGCCGAGATCGTGGCGCTGCGCTGGGGCGGCACCGGGGCGCCGCTCACGGCGACGGAGGGGGCGGTGCATCCGCACCGATCCTCCTGATCGCCGGCGCCGCTCCCGTCACGTCGCCGTCAAGCGGGTCGACCGGCCGCCCGCACGAGCGGTAAGTCGTAGCGGACCGGCTCTTGCCTCCGACTGCGGGCACCCGTACGCTCACGGCGTACCGACTGGACGGTATGCAGCCGGAGGAGAGTCGCCGCATGAGCACGATCAACCGCCAGGTACGCCTGGCCGCACGTCCCGTGGGAGAGCCGCGCCCCACCGACTGGGAGCACGTCGAGGAGCCGGCGGGGCAGCCGGGCGACGGGGAGTTCCTGGTACAGGTCCTCTGCCTGTCGATCGACCCTGCGATGCGGGGCTGGATGAACGCGGGCAGGTCCTACATCCGCCCGGTGGAGATCGGCGAGGTGATGCGCGCCGGCGCGGTGGGAAGGGTGGTCGCCTCCCGGCACTCCGGGTTCGCGGTCGGCGACCATGTGTCGGGCACGTTCGGCGTGCAGGAGTACTGCGTGTCGGACGGACGCGGCGTGACCAAGGTCGACCCTGCGGCCGCTCCCCTGCCGACCTATCTCGGCACGCTCGGCATGTCGGGTCTGACGGCCTACTTCGGCCTGATCGAGGTCGGGCGTCCCGAGCCGGGGCAGACCGTGGTGGTCTCCGGAGCGGCCGGGGCCGTCGGCAGCGTCGTCGGGCAGATCGCCAAGATCCTCGGCTGCCGGGTCGTCGGCATCGCCGGCGGCGAGGCCAAGTGCCGGATGGTGGTCGACGAGTTCGGGTTCGACGCCGCGATCGACTACCAGAGCGAGGACGTCCGCAAGGCCCTGCGTGAGCACGCCCCCGACGGCGTCGACGTGTACTTCGACAATGTCGGCGGCGACGTTCTGGACGCCGTGCTGCTGCGGCTGGCGCGCGGCGCCCGCGTCGTGGTCTGCGGCGCGATCTCCCAGTACAACAGCACCAAGCCGCAAGGCCCCGCCAACTACCTGTCGCTGCTGGTGAACCGCGCCTCCATGACGGGCATCGTGGTCTTCGACTACGCCGATCGGTACGCGGAGGGCATCGCGCAGATGGCCACATGGCGGGCGGAGGGCCGGCTGAAGTCCCTGGAGGACGTGGTGTCCGGCTCGGTCGCGGAGTTCCCCGAGACCCTGATGCGCCTCTTCCGTGGTGACAACCGCGGCAAGCTGGTGCTGAAGATCGCGGACTGACCGGCCCGAGGGGAGGGAGAGATCCCATGAAGGCACTGACCTACCACGGCCGTCACGACATCCGTTACGGGGACGTCCCCGACCCGGCCGTCACCGGTCCCGCCGACGCGGTGGTGCGGGTGACCGCGGCCGGCATCTGCGGCAGCGACCTGCACATCTACGGCGGCAACGCGTTCAGCCCGGAACTGGGCTACACACCGGGACACGAGTGTGTCGGCGTGGTCGTCGACACCGGCGGCCAGGTCACCCGTTTCAAGCCCGGCGACCGGGTCCTGGTGCCCGCCTCCGTCGGCTGTGCGCAGTGCCGGCAGTGCGCCGCCGGGTTCACCGCCCGGTGCGAACGCGCCACGTCGAGCACGGAGCTCTGCTACGGAGTCGGCCCGAAGCTCCAGGGCAGTCAGGCCCAGGCCCTGGCCGTGCCCTGCGCCGATGTCAATCTGATGCCCCTGCCCGAGGACATCTCCGACGAGGCCGCCGTCGTCCTCACGGACAACGCGCCCACCGCCTGGTACGGCTGCCGTCGTGCCCGCATCCAGCCCGGTGAGACCGTCCTGGTCGTCGGCCTCGGCCCGGTCGGCCTGATGGCCGCCCAGTCCGCCTTCGCGATGGGCGCTGCCCGGGTGCTGGGCGTGGACCTGGTCGCGGAGCGCCGCGCCTTCGCGGCCGGCCTGGGCGTCGAGCCGGTCGAGGGTGACGATGCGCGGTCGGCCATCCGGGACATGACCGCCGGCCGCGGGCCGGACGCCGTGGTGGAGGCGGTGGGTTCCGACGCCACCATCGAACTCGCCCTCAAGGCCGTCAGGCAGGCCGGCCGGGTCAGTGTGATCGGGGTCAGCCAGAACAAGGCGTTCCCGTTCCACATGTACCTGGCGCAGGTCAAGGAACTGGAGTTCGCCATCGGGCTGTGCTCGGTGCACTACGAACTCCCTCCCTTGATCGCCCTCACCCGTGCCGGACGGATCAAGCCCGAGGTCGTGGTCTCCCACCGCTTCGCCCTCTCCGAAGGACCGGCGGCGTACGAACTGTTCGCGGGCCGCTCCGACGGCGTCCGCAAGATCGTTCTCGACCCGACGGGCTGACTGCGGCGCCCCACTGCCGGGCCGGCCTCCAGTCTCCTAGGGTGAGTGCCTCGGAGACTGGAGGCAGCCATGTCACAGCGCCACGTAGCCGCCCGACCGACCCGTCCGCGGCTCAAGCCGCTCCCCGAAGAACAGTGGGACCCACGGACCCGGGCACTGCTGGCCGTCGCTCCCCACGACCCCGGGGGCCGGGTCCCGAACATCTTCACCACGCTCGTGCGCCACCCGGATCTCTACGAGCAGTTCCTGCCGTTCGGCGGGCAGTTGCTCGGCAGGGGCCGACTGCCGGGAGACGTGCGCGAGTTACTGATCCTGCGCACCGCGTGGAACACCGGCGCGCGGTACGAGTGGGGGCGGCACCTTCCCCTGGCCAGGGCCGCGGGCGTCACGGACGCGGACATCGACCGCGTCGGCCAAGGGCCGGAGGCACCGGGCTGGACGGACCTCCAAAGGCACCTGATCCGCGCGGCGGACGAGCTCCACGGCGCTGCCATGATGTCCGACACGACCTGGGAGGGTCTGGCCGGGCACTTCGGCGACGCCGAACTGATCGAGGTCGTCATGCTGGTGGGCCAATACCAGATGGTGGCCTTCTTCCTGAACGCCACCGGTGTGCAACTGGAGCCCGGTTTCGACAGCACCGGCTTCACGGGCAGGGGGGAGCCCGGGTGAGGGGCGTCTGGAGCGCCTCGCGGATCCCGGTGGTCGCGGCCCCCGCGAGACGCTGGGCGCGGGGCTGCGAGCCGTCGCCTGCCGGTCTGCGGCCCCACGCCGAGATCATCGGGGCCGACAGCGCGTGGAAGCGCGTTCCGGCCTCGGCCTGCCGGTCGTCCAGGACGTAGCCCTCGTCCTGGCCCGGTGCGGCGATGATGCCACGGGCACGGCGCGGTTCAGCGCGGTGCGCGGGGCGGCAGCCGGTGCAGTTCCACGTCCGTGAGCAGCCCGTCGGCGACCGTGGCGGTCATGTACGTGCAGTGGGGCTGGCGACGGCGGTCCGTCGGGGAGCCCGGGTTCAGCAGACGCAGGCCGGAAGGGGCCGTGGTGTCCCAGGGGATGTGGCTGTGACCGAAGACCAGCACGTCCAGGTCGGGGAAACGGGCGGCGCACCGCTGCTCCCGGCCCTGCTTGGCGCCCGTCTCGTGGATCACGCCGAACCTCACCCCGTCCAGCTCCGCGTACGCCACCTCCGGCAGCCGGGCCCGCAGCGCCGGCCCGTCGTTGTTGCCGTACACCGCGACGAGCCTGCGGCAGCGCGCCTCCAGCAGATCGAGGGTGTCCGCGTCGACCCAGTCCCCGGCGTGGAACACCACGTCGGCGTGAGGGATTTCGGCGAGCAGGGGGGCGGGCAGTTCTCCGGCCCGCTTGGGCAGGTGGGTATCCGACATGAGAAGCAGGCGCACGTCCTCAGCCTAGGGGCATATATCGAAAGTGGCTGGTGAGGATGACGCAGAGCGCATGTGTGATCCAGAATGACCGGATGGTCACGCTGGGAGTGTCATTCCGTCGGCGTGCCGATCCGAAGCCGGTTGCCGTCAGGGTCGCGCAGCTCTATCTCCCGCGCCCACGGAAGATCCTTCGCCTCGACCCCGAACTCGGAGACGATGGCCTCGACATCACGCACGCGAAGGTAGACCAACGTGTCGGGTCGGGCGTCTCCCTCGTGCTCCGACAAGAACAACCGCACCCCGCCCCGGGCGACCTCGACGAACGCGGGCAGTCCCGCTTCGAAGCGGTGTTCCCACTGCTTGGCGAAGCCCAGTCGCTCGTACCACGCGACCGCCGCCGCAGCGTCCTCAACGCGAAAAATGGGAATGACTTCCTCGTCCATGGAGCCATCGTCGCAGACCGCCCAGGGCGAACGTCGCCTGATGCGGCACCGGTGATGGTCGGTGGGTCAGGGCCGCGATACGTCGAGCGGCAGATCTCGGTGGAAGACGGCCATGGCCCGGCCGGGGCCGTTGTAGTCGTCGACGATCTTCGTGTCGAAGCCGAGGCTGCGATGGAAGGCGATCGAGCCGGTGTTCTCTACTGACGTGATCGCCTTCAACTTCCGTGCACCGTGGCGTTCCGCTGCCTCAGCGAACACCGTGTACAGCCGACGCCCCAGACCGGTGCCACGGGCGTCGTCCCGCGTGGCGATCAGATGCACGTACCCGGCGCCCTCCGGGGTGACGAACCCGAAGATGTAGCCGCGGATTCCGTCCTCCGCCCGGGCGACCGAGCAGGTGGAACCGAACTCCTGCACCAGGGCCAGAAGGTGCAGCGACCTGAGGTCGCGTTCGCCCCAGTAACGGGAGTGATCGGTCAGGACCTGATGGAAGTCGGCCACCGCGGCCGGTGCGATGTGTATCCCCATGATGACGATCATGGCAGGCGCCCTGCCGATACAGGCGAAGGTCCGCACGGCACGGCCTTCGCAGCGCCCGCGGCAGACCCACGTGACTCGCCAGTGTCAACAGCGCTCGTGATCAGCACACCCAGGGGCTGGCATCCCGCTCAGGCCCGCAACCCGCTTGTCCGCGAACAGACAGACGTCGCAGCTCAGTTGCCCTGCCGGCGGAGATGATCACGGCGAGGTCTCGAAAGGTGAGGCGACCTCGCCGGGCGGGTTAGCATCGGGCAACACGCAGTACAACTGGACGTCTACGGCAAGCGACCCGAAGGGGCCCGGAAACCCGATGCCGGTCAAGGTCAGCGTCATCGTCCCCGTGTACAACCCGGGGATCTACATCGAGGACTGTATCTCCTCGCTGCAGCGGCAGTCGCTGCCTCCCGACGAGTTCGAGGTGATCTTCGTCGACGACGGCTCCACCGACGAGACCCCGGCCCGGCTCGACGCGCTCGCCGCCGAGGACCCCCGGATGAAGGTCATCCACCAGGAGAACTCCGGCTGGTCGGGCAAGCCCCGCAACGTCGGCATCGAGGCCTCCCGGGGCGAGTTCGTGATGTTCGTCGACAACGACGACTACCTCGGCGACGAGGCCCTGGAGCGGATGTACGACTACGGCGTGGCCAACGGCGCCGACGTCGTCGTGGGCAAGATGGCCGGCAAGAACCGCGCGGTGCCGGTGGAGCTCTTCCGCCGCAACCACCCGCGTGCCACCGTCGCGAACGCCCCGCTCATCGACAGTCTCACCCCGCACAAGATGCTCCGCCGGGCCTTCCTGGACCGCATCGGCCTGCGCTTTCCCGAAGGCCGAAGGCGCCTGGAGGACCACGTCTTCATCGCCGAGGCGTACCTGCGCGCGGAGAACGTCTCGGTGCTCAGCGACTACGTCTGCTACTACCACATCCGGCGGGACGACGGCTCCAACGCAGGTTTCGAACGCTTCGACCCCGTCGGCTACTTCAAGAACCTCCGCGAGGCCCTCGACGTCGTCGAGCAGTACACGGAACCCGGTCCGGTGCGCGACCGGCTGTTCCGGCGCTGGCTGCGCGTGGAGATGGTGGAGCGGCTGCGGTCACGGCGCCTGCTGAACCTGCCGGACGACTACCGCAGGGAGCTGTTCGGGGAGATCCACGAGGTCGTGGTCGAGCGGTTCGGGCCCGGTGTCGCCGCCGGACTGCAGCCGACGCAGCAGGTCATCGCCGCGCTGACGGCGGCCGACCGCTACGACGACGTGGTGGCCTTCGCGGAGTGGGAGGCGGGCGTCGCCCCCGCGGCGGCCCCCGGGGACATCGAGTGGCGGGACGGCTCGCTCCGGATCGGCTTCACGGCCGAGTACCTGTCCGGCGGCGAGCCGATGCTGTTCCCCGCCGACGCCGACGCCGGGGCCGCGCCGCTCACCGACGTGCCGAAGGGCGTCACCGAGGCGGTGCGGTGGGTGGCCTCGCAGACCGCCGCGCGGTTCGGGCAGGCCACGGCCGATCTGCTGCTGCGGGAGCGCTCCAGCGCCGCGCAGTACTTCCAGCCGGTGGAGTTCACGCGCGAGACGGTGCCGGTCGGGGACGGCGAGGAGGTCCGGCTGGTACTGCGGGCGACCGCCACCGTCGACCCGGCCGACCTGCCCCGCGAGGGCGTCTGGGACGCGCTCGTCCGGGTGAAGTCGGGAGGCTGGACCAAGGAGTGCCGGCTGGGGCCGGCGCCGCGTGAGGACCGGCCCACGCCCCACGCGGGAGTCGTCGGCGACCGCCCGGTCCTGCCGTACTGGACCGAACCGCACGGCAACCTCTCCCTGGAGCTCGGCGCGCGCGGCAAGCGGCTCGGGCTGGGCCGTGTGCAGCTGGGGGACGTCACCGTCTCCGGCGGCCGGTTCCAAGTCGTGCTCCCGGTGCACGTCGGGGGTGGAGACAGGGAGGTGCGGCTGAGGTTCGTCTCCTCCAGCCGGATCCTGGAGACTCCCGGCACCCTCTCCCCCGACGCCGACCGGCCGGGCTCGGTGCTGGCGGCGGACCTGCCCGCCGAGGACCTCTCGGGCGACGTCTGGCGGGTGGCCGTGTGCCTGGACCCCGGCGCCGAGGGGGCTCGCTTCGCCGGCCTGCCGTTCGCGCTGCGGGCCGGGGGCGGGAGCGTGCTGGTGACGCCGGCGCCGGGGCCCGGTGTCGCGCTGCGGCTGGCCCGGCGCGCGCGACGCGTGCTCGGCGCCGCACGCCGGAAGGTGAATTCCCGTATCAGGACCGAAGGACGGTGACGGCATGCGACCCCTGGGGATAGAGGGCGCCTGGGTCCTGGAACCCAAGATCTTCCCGGACGACCGGGGCAGCTTCCACGAGTGGTATCGCGGTGCGGAGTTCCGCGAGGCCACGGGGCACGACCTGTCCCTGGCCCAGGCGAACTGCTCGGTCTCGCGGCGGGGCGTGCTGCGGGGTGTGCACTTCGCCGATGTGCCGCCCGGCCAGGCCAAGTACGTCACGTGTGTACGCGGGGCCGTCCTGGACGTGGTGATCGACATCCGGGTGGGCTCCCCCTCCTACGGAAAGTGGGAGGCCGTACGGCTCGACGACGACACGCGCCACGCTGTGTTCCTCGCGGAGGGCCTCGGCCACGCCTTCATGGCCCTCACGGACGACGCGACGGTGGTCTACCTGTGCTCGGAGGGCTACGCCCCGGGCCGCGAACACGGCATCCACCCGCTCGACCCGGCCCTGGGCATCGAGTGGCCCGAGGGCATCACCCCGCTCCTGTCCCCCAAGGACGAGCAGGCCCCGACGCTGGCCGAGGCGGAGCGGCACGGGCTGCTGCCGTCGTACGAGGCCTGCCTGGCGTACTACGCGCAACTGCGGGGCGGGCCGGGTACGCCGGCCGACGGCTGAGGCGGCCGGCTCACCCACACACCGCAGGCCCGGACGCGTGCAGCGTCCGGGCCTGCGTCGCGTCCGTCCGGGCCTGCGTCGCGTGCCTCCGGGCCGGTGTTTCCCGCGTCCGGGTGTGTGTCCCGTCGGGCCGGGAAGGCCGTCGGCGCCGGCCGCCCCCGGGCGGTGGCCGGCGCCGTCGTTTCAGCGGCTGACGCCGACCTGCTGGAGGGCCTTGCGCAGGGGCTCCCAGCCGACGGAGCGGGGCAGGCCGCGGTTGCGTGCCTGGGTGAGAGGCCGCCAGAAGCCGGCTTCCAGGAGGGTCTCGGGGCGGACCGCGCCGGCCCGTTCCAGGATCGCCTCGGGGACCTTCTGCGGGTCGGGGATCTTGTACTCGGCCATGATCTCGTCGTACTTGTCGTGCAGGACCCGGTTGTTCGGGTCGGCGCCGAAGACGACCAGCTGGCCGGTGGGCGCGGTGTCCACCTGCACGGTGACCAGGTCGGGGCGGTAGCGCGCCAGGACCTCGGTGATCTTGAAGACGTCGCCGGTCCAGGCGTTGGTGTGCCGGTCCCGGGCCGCCTCGTCCACGCTGCGCGGCAGCATGTCGTCGAGGACGATCACACTGCCCCAGTCCGAGTACTTCTCGACGTTCATGAAGTCGCGCAGCGCGAACTCGAACAGGTGCATGCCGTCGATGAACGACAGGTCCAGCGTCGTGCGGCGCCAGTAGCCGATCGGGCTGCGGCCGCGGCGCAGGTTGCGCAGCGGGTGGCGGCCGCCCTTGAGGTGCTGGAGCGGATTCTCACGCGCGAAGAAGTCGTCGCTGGTGGCCTTCACCAGGTGGACGTCGCACCGCAGTTCCGAGACCACCTTGAAGGCGGGGTCGATCGCGATGCTGGGGACGCGGGACAGCGTCAGGCTGCGCCCGTCGTTGACGCCGATCTCCAGGTAGTTGCGATTGGCGCTGACCTTGTGCAGTTCCCGGAGGAACTCATGGCGTTTCACGAGGAAGACCTTCCTTGCGGATGCGGGGCAGTGCTTCGTGCAGGGCGGAGTGCCAGTCGCGGGGCGGCGGCAGGCCGATCTCCTGCCACCGCCGGTGCGCGAGGGCGCTGTACGCCGGGCGGGGCGCCGGCCGGGGGAAGGCCGCGCTGCTGGTGGGGCGCACCCGGTCCGGGTCGGCGCCGATGAGGGTAAACACCTCCCGGGCGAGGTCGAACCAGGTGGCCTCGCCGGAGTTGGTCGCGTGGAAGACGCCGTGCGCCTCGGGGCCGAGCCGGGGGCCGAGGTCGGCGATCCGCTCGGCGACGTCCGCGCTCCAGGTGGGCTGCCCGCGCTGGTCGTCGACGACGTCGAGGGTGTCGCGGCGGGCTTCGAGTCCGATCATGGTCCGGACGAAGTTGGCGCCGTGGACGCCGTACAGCCACGCCGTGCGCACGATCGCGCTCGCACCGGGGAGCTCCTCCAGCACCGCCCGCTCCCCCGCCAGCTTGGTGCGGCCGTAGGCGGTGCGCGGGCCGGTCGGGTGGTCCTCCGGGTAGGGGGTGATGCGGGCCTCGCCGGAGAAGACGTAGTCCGTGGAGACGTGGATCAGGCGGGCGTCGTGCGCGGCGCAGGAGCGGGCCAGCAGGCGCGGGCCGTCGCCGTTGATCTCCAGGGCGCGGGCCTCGTCGGTCTCGGCGTCGTCGACGGCCGTGTAGGCGGCGCAGTTCACGACGAGGTCGGGGCGGTGCTGCCGTACGGCGGCGTCGACGGCCGAGGGGTCCGTGATGTCCAGGGCGGCGCGGTCGAGGCCGACGACGCTCTCGCCGCGGCTCGTCAGTTCCTCGACGACGTCACGGCCGAGCATCCCGCCCGCACCGGTGATCAGCCACCTCATGCCCGCTCCTGGGCGACGCGCTGCTTCAGGGGCTCCCACCAGGCGCGGTTGTCGCGGTACCAGGCGACGGTCTCGGCGAGGCCGGTGGTGAAGTCGTGGCGGGGGCGGTAGCCGAGTTCGTCGCGTGCCTTGGTGCAGTCGACGGAGTAGCGCAGGTCGTGGCCCTTGCGGTCCTCGACGTACTCCACCCGGTCCCAGCCCGCTCCGCAGGCCTCCAGGAGCAGGCCGGTGAGCTCCTTGTTGGTGAGTTCGGTGCCGCCGCCGATGTTGTAGACCTCGCCGGGCCGGCCCTTCGTGCGGGCGAGGTCGACGCCCTGGCAGTGGTCGTCCACGTGCAGCCAGTCGCGGACGTTGCGGCCCTCGCCGTACAGCGGCACCGTGTGACCGTCGAGGAGGTTGGTGACGAACAGTGGGATGACCTTCTCGGGGAACTGGTGCGGGCCGTAGTTGTTGGAGCAGCGCGTGACGCGCACGTCCAGGCCGTGGGTGCGGTGGTAGGCCAGCGCGAGCAGGTCGGAGGAGGCCTTGGAGGCCGAGTACGGGGAGTTCGGCTGGAGCGGGTGGTCCTCCGGCCAGGAGCCGGACTCGATGGAGCCGTAGACCTCGTCGGTGGAGACGTGCACGAAGGGGCCCACGTCGTGGCGCAGGGCGGCGTCCAGCAGGGTCTGGGTACCGAGGACGTTGGTGCGGACGAAGTCGGCGGCGCCGCTGATGGAGCGGTCCACATGGGACTCGGCGGCGAAGTGCACGACCTGGTCCGCACCGGCCATCAGTTTGTCGACGAGTTCGGCGTCGCAGATGTCGCCCTGCACGAACTCCAGCCGCGGGTGGGCCAGTTCGAGGTTGTCGAGGGTGCCGGCGTAGGTGAGCTTGTCCAGCACGGTGATGCGCGGCGCGTCGGGCGCGTCCGAGGCGAGCAGGGCGCGGACGTAGCGGGAGCCGATGAACCCGGCGGCGCCGGTGACGAGGAGGTTCATGAAGTGATCTGCACCTTGCTGTGGTCTCCGAGGACGAGGCGGTGGGCGCTGGGGACGCTGGGGGCGGGTGTCACCTCGACGTGCCGGCCGATCAGCGAGGCCTCGATGCGGCCGACTCCCTGGATCGAGGAGTCCCGCAGCACGATGGAGAACTCCAGCTCGCTGTCGGTGATCCGGCAGTTCTCGGCGACGGAGGTGAAGGGACCGATGTAGGAGTTGCTCACGACGGTGCCCGAGCCGATGACGACCGGCCCGACGACACGGGAGCCCACGATCCGCGCGCCCTCCTCCAGGACGACGCGCCCGATGGTCTCCGAGGCGTCGTCCACGTCGCCGTCGATGCGGCGCTCCACGGCTTCGAGGACCGTGCGGTTCACCTCGAGCATGTCGCCGACGTTGCCGGTGTCCTTCCAGTAGCCCTTGACGACCGTGGAGCGCACGTCGGCGCGGGTGTCGATCAGGTGCTGGATGGCGTGGGTGATCTCCAGCTCGCCGCGCCAGGACGGTTCGATGGCGCGGACCGCCTCGTGGATGAGGGGCGTGAACATGTAGACGCCGACCAGCGCGAGATCGCTCTTGGGCTGGTCGGGTTTCTCCTCCAAGCCGATGACCTGGCCGGACGGGTCGAGTTCGGCGACTCCGAAGGCGCGCGGGTCGGCGACGCGGGTGAGCAGGATCTGGGCGTCGGGCCGGTTGCCGCGGAACTCGTCGACGAGGCCGGTGATGCCGCCGACGATGAAGTTGTCGCCGAGGTACATCACGAAGTCGTCGTCACCGAGGTAGTCCCGGGCGATCAGTACCGCGTGGGCCAGCCCGAGGGGCCGCTCCTGGGGGATGTAGGTGACGTCGAGGCCGAACTTCGACCCGTCCCCGACCGCCTCCTCGATCTCCGCGGCCGTCTCCCCGACGATCATGCCCACTTCGGTGATGCCGGCCTCGGCGATCGACTCCAAGCCGTAGAACAGCACGGGTTTGTTGGCCACGGGCACGAGTTGCTTGGCCGACGTGTGCGTGATCGGCCTCAGTCTTGTTCCTGCGCCGCCGGACAGCACGAGAGCCTTCATTCGGTTCACCTTAGTCGTGAACCGGCGGATGTGAACATCACTTCTTTTGGTTGCCGATGCGCGGAGTTGCTCGGATCGTCACCGCGCGGTCCCTCGCGGGGGCATCAGGAAGGGTCAGTCCTCACCCCGGACGATGTTCCACTCCGACCCGGAGCGCACCGTCCCGGGGGTGCCCCGGTCCCCCACGGCGGGGAGGCAGGTCCGCAGCGCGGCCTTTCCGCGCAGACGGCGTGCCTTCGACCAGCCGGTCTCGTACTGACGGACGACGGGCTTCTCACTGGTGTCCATGGACTCCACGACTCATCATCTTCCTTCTGACTTCCGCTGCCGTTCGAGTGCCCGGCAAAAAACCGAACAAACCCGGCACGGAACACCTGCACGGCCCCGTCGAACTCCCTTTCCCTCAGCGGGCGTTCGGGGCGCATGCAACGGTCCCGCGCCCCTCTGGGGCACGGGACCGTCCGACGGGATGCCCTGTCAGGCGTTGGGGCGCGCGGCGCTGATGTCGCCGAGCGCAGACCCGGGGTCGCGCTCCATGGCCATGTCTCCCAGGGAGACGATGCCCACGGGGTGTCCGTGGTCGACGACCGGGATGCGGCGCACGGAGTGCTCGCGCATCAGCTCCACCGCCTGGGCCAGGTCCTCGTCGGGGCTGACGGTGACCAGCTCGTCGCTGCACGCGCCGGCCACACTGATCCGCTCCGGGTCGCCGCCCTTGCTGACCGACCGCACCACGAGGTCACGGTCGGTGACCAGGCCTCGCAAGTGGTCGCCGTCCGTCACCAGGACGGCCCCGAGGTCCTCGTCGCGCATGATGCGAGCCACCTCGGCGACGGAGGTCTGCGGCTCGACGGCGACCGGGTCGCCGGTCATGATGTCGCGGACATGCTGAGCCATGATGTCTCTTCCTTTTCCTTCGGCTCGTGGCGGTTGCTCCGTCCTGCGCCCCGACGGGTACCCGGTCGTCCTGCGGCATCACCAGGTGCGGCCGGCCTCCAGCAGCCGGTCGCGGACGAGGGTGACGTGCGGGTTGTCCGAGGTGCCCGGCCGCTGCACCAGGAAGCCGGTGTTGATCGGCGCGTCCTCGGGGGCGTCGAGGAGGACCAGGGCGCCGGACGCCAGTTCTCCGGCGCACAGGTAGCGCGGCAGCACGCTGAACCCGGCACCGGCCGTGACCAGGGCCAGGACGGCCCTCAGATCCGGTACCGAGACGGCGGCGCGGCAGTTCAGGCGGCGGCCGAAGACGTGCCGCCAGTAGCGGCGCACGATGGGCAGGTCCTCGGCGTACGAGATCAGCGGGATGTCGTGCAACGCGGCGGGCCCGTCGGCGGCCGGGCGCTCTGCGGCTCGGTCGGCCCAGGCGGGGGCGGCGACCAGGACGAACTCCTCGTCCGTCAGCGGCACCGCCGACAGGGTGCGGCCGCGGGGCCGGGTGGTGGCGATCACCAGGTCGTGGCGGCCGGCGCGCAGTTCGTCGAGCAGGGGCTCGGTCAGTCCCGTCGTGACGCGCAGTCGCACGCCCTCGGTGACCAGCGGGGCGAGGGCGGGCAGGGCCCGGGTGGAGAGCAGCTCGGCGGGCCCGGCCAGGTGGACCGGCTCGGCGTGCGACTCCTCGGAGGGGCCGTGGCCGGTGGCTGCCGCGAGGGCGTCGAGGGGGGCCGCCACACGGGCCGCGAGGTCGTGGGCCACGGCGGTGGGAGCGACGCCGCGCGGCAGCCGCTCGAACAGCTCCCGGCGGGTCTGCCGCTCCAGCGAGCGGATCTGCGTGGTGACGGTCGGCTGGGACAGGCCCAGCAAGTGCGCGGCGGCCGTGAAGGAGCCGGACCGGTAGACGGCCAGGAAGGTGCGCAGCAGGTTGAGGTCGGGCTGCGCCGGGGTGCCGGCCGCGCCGCGGGGGTCGATGGGCCTCACGTGATCCGACCCTAGCGCGCTTCGCCATTGGGAAACCTATGGCTGCCATCGGGTCGCCCATTGGAAAAGCTGCGGTCCGGTTGCCTACGGTCGTCATCGTCCGAGTCATCGCCGCACTGTTCGACCGCGGCCCGTCTCTTGGAGATGCACCCACCATGTCGAAGATCCTCTTCGTCGTCACCGGCGCCGACAGCTGGACCCTGGCCGACGGCACCGGGCACCCCACCGGCTTCTGGGCCGAGGAGGCCGTCGCCCCGTACGAGGCGTTCCGGGCCGCCGGCCACGAGGTCGTCGTGGCCACGCCCGGGGGTGTCGAGCCCCCCGTCGACCGGGCGTCCCTGGCTCCCGAGGTGAACGGGGGACAGGAGAACGCCGACCGGATCGCGAAGGCACTGGAGTCCTTCACGGAGCTGCGGCATCCCGTGCGGCTCGAGGACGTCCGGCTGGAGGACTACGCGGCCGTCTTCTACCCCGGCGGCCACGGCCCGATGGAGGACCTCGCCGTGAACGCCGACTCCGGCCGGCTGCTCGCCCGGGCCCTGGAGTCGGGCAGGCCGCTCGGTGTCGTCTGCCACGGGCCGGCCGCGCTGCTGGCCGCTGTCGGGGCCGACGGCCGCAATGTCTTCGCCGGCTACGAGGTCGCGGCGTTCACCAACGCCGAGGAGATCCAGGGCGGCCTCGCCGACCGTGCCGCCTGGCTGCTCCAGGACCGTCTCACCGAGGCCGGGGTGACCGTTCGGGCCGGGGAGCCGTGGGCCCCGCACGTGGTCACCGACCGCAATCTGGTCACGGGCCAGAACCCCGCGTCGTCGGCCCCGCTGGCGGAGGAACTGCTGAAGCGGCTGGGCTGAGCAGTCGCGCCCGGCCGCCCGGACGGGTGCTCAGCGCCCCAGCAGCAGCTCCGCCCACACCTGCTTGCCGCCGCTGACCGGCAGGGTGCCCCAGGTGGCGGCGAGGGCCTCGACGAGGAGGATGCCCCGGCCGCCGGTCGCCTCCCAGCCGATGCTGGTCGGTCTGACCGGTGAGCGGGGGGAGGCGTCGGCGACGGCGATGCGCAGACGGTTGTTGACGAGGGTGAGGTCCATGCGGACCTTGCCGTCGGTGTGCACCAGGGCGTTGGTGACGAGTTCGGAGACGACGAGGAGGACGGCGTCGTACTCGGCGGTGACGCCCCACGAGCGCAGGGTGCGCCGGGCGAAGCGGCGGGCGTGCCCGACGGCCTGCGGCACCCGCCAGACCGTCCAGCTCTCCCGCAGCGGGCGCAGGTCCATGCCGTCGTAGCGCAACAGGAGCAGGGCGACGTCGTCGCTGCGCGGGGCGTCGCCCAGGAGGGCGTCGGCGACCAGCCCCAGGTCGGCGGGTGCGGCGTCGGCCAGCCGCTCGGCGAGGTGCTCCATGCCTTCGTCGATGTCGGAGTCGGGCGTCTCCACGAGCCCGTCCGTGGCCAGCGCGATCACGGTGCCGGGCGGGAGCCGCAGCGGGCTCATGGGGAAGTCGGCCCGGGTGACCACCCCCAGAGGCGGGCCGCCCTCGGCCTCCGCGATCTCGGTCCGGCCGTCGGGGTAGCGCAGCACCGGCGGCAGATGCCCGGCCCGCACGCACCAGGCGGCGCCCTCCTCCAGGTCCACGTCGACGTAGCAGCAGGTGGCGAAGAGGTCGCTCTCCATGTCCGTCAACAGCCGGTTGGCGTGCGCGACCACCACGTCCGGAGGGTGCCCCTCGACGGCGTAGGCGCGCAGGGCCGTGCGCATCTGGCCCATGAGGGTGGCGGCGCCGGCGCTGTGGCCCTGGACGTCGCCGATGACGAGGGCCACGTGATTGTCGGGCAGCGGGATGACGTCGTACCAGTCGCCGCCCAGTTCGAGCCCGGCCGTGCTGGGCAGGTAGCGGGCGACGGCCACCGCGCCCGGCAGCCGGGGCAGGCTGCGCGGCAGCAGCTGGCGCTGGAGCATGCCGACGAGTTCGTGCTCGGCGTCGAAGGCCCGGGCCCGGACCAGGGCTTGTCCGGCGAGGCCGGCGCAGGCGGTGAGCAGGGCGCGTTCGTCGGTGCCGAAGTCGTGCGGGGTGTCCCAGCCGATCAGGCAGGCGCCGGCCATGCGGTTCCCGGCGGGCAGCGGCAGGACGGCGAGGCCGCCGGGTCCCACCTCGGCCAGGGCGCGTTCCAGGGGGCTGCCGGCGGGCCAGATGCGGGCCCGGCCCTCGCGCAGTGCCGCGGCGAGCGTGGGCATCGCGCGCACGGGCGCGTCGGGCCACTCGGTGCGCCACTCCGATCGCCACAGTTCGGGCCAGGCCTCGGGTTCGGGCGGGTCGAGGACGGTGACGACGAGACGCTCGCTCTCCAGCTCGGCGAGGGCGATCCGGTCGGCCCGCAGCGGCCTGCGCAGCGCGGCGACCACGGCCTTGCCCACGTCGCGGACGGTGACGGCGGTGGCCAGCGCGGCGGCCAGGCGCTGGACCCGGGCCACGTCGGTGACGTCGGAGCGCAGCGTGGAGACGTCGACGACCGTGCCCACGAGCCGCGCCGGGCGGCCCTCGCCGCCGGGCAGCAGGCGCCCGCGCAGCCGGAGCCACTTCGGCGGACCCGCGGGCTGAAGCACCCGGAACTCCAGCTCGCGGTCGCCGATGGACATGTGGTCGGCCTCCACCACGGACATCAGGGACGGCAGATCCTCGGGGACGGTCAGGCTGAGCAGTGTCTCGACCCGGCCGTCGAACTCCACCGGGTCGAGGCCGAACAGGTCCAGCAGGTCGTCGCCGACCCGGACGCGGCCGGTGTCCATGGCGAGTGCGAAAGCACTCGGTGGCAGCTCACCGGCCTCCGCGGGTGCGGCCGGGGCGGTGAAGGCGACCGCGTCGGAGATGAGCTCCAGGCATCTGAGGTCGTCGGCGGCGAAGCCCTCGGGGTGCTCGCTCACGGCCAGCAGGCAGCCGCCGTCCGTCTGTACGGGGAGTGCCGTCAGGAAGAAGTCCCGGGAGGGCACGCGCCGCGCCTGGGCGTGCGCGGCGAGTTCCGCCGGGCCCAGAGACACCGGCCGTCCGCGGCGGTGGGCCTCGGCGACGGGGGACCGCCCGGCGCGCGGGTAGCTGTCGCGCAGCCCGTACAGGGTCCTCGGGACTCCCGCCGACTCCATCAGGCACAGCAGCTCGCCGTCCTCGCTGGGCGCGTAGACGGCGGCGAGCGCCGCACCTGCGAACACCAGTGCCTGTTCGAGGACGCGGCGCAGCCGTTCGGGTGACTCCTGATCGATCGCGATCGCCCTGAGGGCACCTTCGGCACGCAGCGTTCGCGTTCCGCGCTCTTGGGCGCCCTGACTGACCACGTTGGCCATTACAGCGCTTATGAGACACCTGCGCAGCCCCTGGGGGCGTTCCGTGACCAGCCGAAGAGCGCACGGACGGCGGCGGCAACAGCACGCCGGCACCGACAGCACCAGACACTCGTCGTGGACCGGAAGCACCCGGATCACTGCCCCCTCCGCTCGCCGTACGCCCCCTCGTCGTGTTGAGCGCGTGCCCCCTAGTTCGCGACGGTGACCTTGCGTGGACACGGGAAACCGGCCACCAGGAGGCGCGGGGGCGCATGCCCAGCGCCCGTACGCCCGACGCCCGCCCACGCTTCGACTACGGGGGCATGGGCCGGAGAGCACGGGGGTACGAGAGTGCCCCCTGTGGGGCCGACACCCGTGTGACCGACGGTAACCGGCACCGTTCCGGAACCGCTCGTAGTGCGGGACGGGCCGCCAAGGGGGAGATTTGTTCCTGGACCCGGTCGCGCGGCCGTGCGAGGAGGTGGTCGGCGTGTCCGACGGGCAGTCGTCCGCGCAGGCGCCGGCAGCCGCCAGGACGCCGGTCGGCCGGCCCCTGCTCTCGCTGGCACTGGCCTCGATGATGGACGAGGTGCACGCCCACTCCGGCGCCGTGTACCTGATGGCGCCGGATCAGCCCGTGCTGGAGATGGCGGTGATGGCCGGACTGCCCCGGGCGTTCGCGGCGCCCTGGGAGCGGGTGGGCCTGAGCGCGCCGATCCCGGTCGCCGACGCGGCGCGCGAGCGGCGCCTGGTGTGGGTCGGCGGCGAGGAGCAGATGGCCCGCCTCTATCCGCGGATCGCCGTGGTGCTGCCCTACCCGTTCGCCCTGGCCGCGGTGCCGGTCGCCACCGAGTCGACCGTCTACGGGGCGGTCTTCGTGACGTGGCCGGGCGCGCATTCGGCGGAGATGTCCGACCACGAGCGTGATCACCTGACCGCTGCCTGCGGCCGGCTGGCGGTCCGGCTGGAGCGGGCCGCCCAGCACAGCATCCCGCCGCATCCCGAGACCGACCTGCTCGCCTCGCCCCTGGTGGGCGGCATGGCCGGCACGCTCGGCACGGTCGAGGCGGCCCGGATGGTGAGCCGGCTGCCCTACGGGCTGGTCTCGCTGGACCTGCACGGACGGGTCGGCTTCGTGAACGCGGCGGCGGCCGAGCTGCTGAACGTCCCGGTCAGCCGACTGCTCGGCACCCAGCTGTGGGCGTCGGTGCCCTGGCTCAACGACCCGGTCTACGAGGACCGCTACCGGGCGGCGCTGCTGAGCCAGCACGTCACGTCGTTCGTGGCGCTGCGCCCGCCCGGGGAATGGCTGTCGTTCCGGCTGTACCCGAGCACGACGGGCCTGAGCGTCCGTATCACCAGGTCCAGGGCCGTGTCCCGGATGAACCGGACCGCACCGCCACCCGACGGGCAGCCGTCCCGGCTGGTCACCATCTCGCAGGTGCTGGACCTGGCCGGTGCGCTCACCGAGGCGGTGGGGGTGCAGGACGTGGTGCAGCTGGTCGCGGACGAGATCGCCCCGGCGGTGGGGAGCCAGGCCCTTGTCGTGCTGGGCTCGCGGGCCAAGCGGCTGCGGGTGCTCGGGCACCGCGGGTACCGGGACCCGCACGTGGTGGAGCGGTTCGACGGGATGCCCCTGACCGAGCCGACACCCGGCACCCAGGTGCTGCGGGCGGGCGTGCCCGCCTTCTTCGAGTCGCAGGAGGAACTGGAGCGCCTGTACCCGGCGCGTATCGCGACCCCCGACGGGTTCGCGGCCTGGGCCTTTCTGCCGCTGATCGCCCAGGGCCGCCCGGTGGGGACGTGCGTGCTCTCCTACGCCGAGCCGCACCCCTTCCCGACGGAGGAGCGGGCGGTGATGACGAGCATGGCCGGGCTGATCGCCCAGGCGCTGGAGCGGGCGCAGCTCTACGACGCCAAGCACCGGCTCGCACACGGCCTGCAGGAGGCGCTGCTACCGCACTCCCTGCCGTCGCTGCCCGGCATCGAGGCGGTCGGCCGCTATGTGCCGGCCACTCAGGGCATGGACATCGGCGGCGACTTCTACGACCTGGTGGGCACCCAGGGGCGTGCGGCGGCGGTGATCGGGGACGTACAGGGTCACAACGTGACGGCGGCCGGGCTGATGGGGCAGGTCCGCACCGCGGTGCGGGCCTACACGACCGTGGGACAGGCGCCCGAGGAGGTCATGCGCAGCACCAACCGGCTGCTGCTCGACCTCGGATCCGACCTGTTCGCCAGCTGCCTGTACCTGCGGCTCGACCCGGAGCACGGGCGGGCCGTGATGTCCCGGGCGGGGCACCCCCCGCCGCTGCTGAGACGGCCGGACGGGCGGGTGCGGGTCCTCGATCTGGCGGGCGGCCCGCTGCTGGGCATCGACGCCTCCGCGGTGTACCCGACGACGGAGGTCGCCCTGCCCCCCGGTTCGCTGCTCGTCCTCTACACCGACGGACTGGTGGAGTCCCCCGGTACGGACTTCGAGGAGGCCCTCGCGGATCTGGGCCGGCGGCTGGCCGACGCCGGGGACCGGCCGCTGGACGAACTGGCCGACAGCCTCGTCCATCAGGGGCGGCACCGCGCGGACGGGGAGGAACGGCTCGATGACATCGCCCTGTTGCTGATCAGGGCCCTCGGGTAGGGCCGGTGCGCATCGGCAACCGGTCCGCAACGCAGGGGAGCCGGCCCGGTTCCGCCAGGAGGGGGCGGGACCGGGCCGGCTGCGTCGGACCGGCTGCCGACGGTTGTGCAGGGTCAGCGGGACTCGGTCAGACCGGAGTTGTCCTCGACACCCTGACCCGCGTCCTGACCGGCACCCGCGTCCTGACCGGCTCCGGCGCCCGCTTCGTCGCCTCCGGCCTGCTCACCGGCACCGGCTCCGGCCTCTTCACCGGCTCCGGCACCCGCACCGGCTTCCTCACCGGCTCCGGCCTCTTCACCGGCGCCCGCTTCGTCGCCCGCACCGGCTTCCTGGCCCGCACCGGCTTCCTCACCCGCACCCGCACCGGCCTCGTCACCGGCACCGGCGCCGCCGCCCGCGGCACCGCCCGCGCCGAGCGTCGCGCCGACCGCCTCCAGGGCGGTGGTCACCGGCTGGAAGAACGTCTCGCCGCCGGCCGTGCAGTCACCGCTGCCGCCGGAGGTCAGGCCGATGGCGAGACCGTCCTGGGTGAACAGCGAGCCGCCGCTGTCGCCGGGCTCGGCGCAGACGTCGGTCTGGATGAGGCCGGTGACGGTGCCCTCCGGGTAGTTCACCGTGGCGTCGAGGCCGAGGACCTGGCCGTCGTTGAGCCCGGTGGTGCTGCCCATCCGGAAGACCTGCTGACCGACGGTCGCCTCGGCGGCCTCGGTGATCTGGACCGTCTGGTTGCCGGTGTTGACCTCGCTGGGTGCCTCGGTCGCCGGGTCGTCGTACTTCACGAGTGCGAAGTCGCCGTCGCCGGGGAAGGTCGACTGATCGACGGTGGCGATCGGCTGGCCGCCCTGTGCGTCGGACCACTCGTTGCCGCCGAGGGTGCAGTGACCTGCCGTCAGGAAGGCCGGGGAGCCGTCGCCCGCGGTGACGTTGAAACCGAGGGAGCAGCGCGAGTTGCCCGCGAAGATGGCGTCTCCGCCGGAGACGAACGGCTTGAAGGTGCCGGAGGACTTCTTGAGCGTGGCCATGCCGGAGCCGAGCTCCTGCACGGTGCTTTCCAGTCTGTCCCACTTGGCACCGGTCACAGTGCTGTCGGCGGTCACCAGGAGCTTGTTGGTGCGCGGGTCGATCGACCACGAGGTACCCGCGATGGTCGCCTCGGACTTGAGCGTCGACGCCCCGTCCTGAAGCTCCGACCAGCTGTTGTCGACCTCGCGGACCTTCGCGCCGGCCGCCTTCGCCTGCACGACCACGTTGTTGTTGTCGCCCGGCACGACGTTGACGACCAGCTGCTTGCTGGCACTGTCGTAGTAGGAGCCGCCGAACGCCTCACCGAGGAGCCCGGAGAGCTGCGAGGCGAGATCCGAGGCGTCGCCCGCCTTCAGGGTCTTCGGCGCTGCCGCCGCGTCACCGGACGAACCGTCCTGGGAGGCGTTGGCGTTGGGGAGCAGGATCGCGGCCGCGCCGAGCGCCACCACGCTGCCCGCCGCTATCGCGGCCTTGCGCTTCGGAATTCGCTTGTGACTCAAACTTCTCTCCTCCTGAGGAACGGAGTAGGTGCCGCCGTCCGGCAGCTTCTGGGGGGCGCCTTGATGGCTGTTGGTACGCACGTGCCGCACGGGGCGTTCAATTCCGATTGCAAGTGATCCCTTCGCATCGCGGAATCAGCCAACTCCCGCCGCGGGCAAGCCGACCGCTCATCCAGCGACCGACCTGTCCACATGGGCCGATCCGGCAGGGCGGGCCGGACCGGCCCGCGGCGAGCCATGGCCGGATGACGGCCTTTCAGGATCGAGCACCGCCCCGGCATGGCGGAACGAAACGCTCCGTATCCGGTCGGAAACGATCTGTCGCAATCACGGAGTCAAACCCCGGCTTCAGCGAATCTGCACATCGACTGCTCAACCCGGTCACCGAAAGGAGGGTTATCCACAGCCCGGCCGTGTCAGTCACGCCTTTGGGGCGGGAGTGCCGGATTCGCCGCCCGGCGACTCAAGGGCCGGAATGCGCCGATGCCGTGGCGCATGTGAAGAACCCGCCCCCAAGTAGTGCGCAGACCTCCACCAATCGGCGCCGTTGGGGCGCAAGTTGCCTGGTGAGAGGGGTGGTTGATTGGAAGCGCGGAGCAGCGGCGTGCTTTGATCCATCGCACCGCGGGGGCCGCTCAGGGCACTCGGAAACGGATGTCCGGCGCTCGCGGTCGCGGCCGTCATCTGTCCCCAGAGGGGGCCGCTCCCCCCTTGTGAGATATCCATATGAAGGGAAGTTCCACCATGAACTCCACCCCCCAGGTTGAGACCGTCGAGATCGCCGACGCCCAGCTCGACGCCATCTCCGGCGGCCTGTCCGTGAACGCCGTGAACACCGTCACCGACACCGTCGACGGCATCGCCCCGGTCTCCGGCCTGGTGGACACCGCCGTCGGCACCGTCGAGGGCGTCACCGGCCTGAACACGGCCCCGGTCACCGGCCTGGTCTCCGGCCTCTGATCGAGCCCTTGTGCCGTTGATTCCCGGAACCGCAGCCGGCGGTTCCGGGTTCTTCGGGTTCCGTTACAGCCTCCTCCACGGGTGAGGGAAGTTCCTTGCAGTTCCGCCAACAGGCCCTCGCCAAGCTCCAGTCACCGGAGGAACTCGACCTCCCGGTGCGTTTCGCCCGTCCGCAGGGCTGGCTCGTGCTCTCCGTGACGGTGGTCGCGATGGCGGCTGCCTCGGTGTGGGCGATGACCGGCTCGGTGACCTCCACCGTCAGCGCGCCCGCCATCATCACGCACGGGCAGGGCAGTTACCTCCTGCAGAGCCCCGTCGCGGGCCAGGTCACCGCCGTGCTCGTGAAGCAGGGCCAGCAGGTGCCCGCGGACTCCCCCGTGCTCAAAGTCCGTACGCCCAAGGGAGAAGCGGTCGTCCGCGCGCTCGACGCGGGCCGGGTCTCCGCGCTCGCCGCGACCGTCGGGCAGATCATCCAGACCGGCGCGAACGTGGCCGCCGTGGAGAAGGTCGCCCACACCCGGGACCCGCTGTACGCCACCGTGTACGTCCCCGCCGAGAACGCCGCCTCGATCCCCGACGACGCGGCCGTGGACCTGACCGTGCAGTCGGTGCCGACGCAGGAGTACGGCGTGCTGCGCGGCCATGTGAAGTCGGTGGACCGCTCCGCCCAGTCCCCGCAGACGATCGCCGCGTTCCTCGGGGACAGCCAGCTGGGCGAGCAGTTCACCAAGAAGGGCAGGCCGGTGGCCGTGACGGTGCGGCTGGACAAGTCCTCCGCCACGAAGAGCGGTTACCGGTGGTCGTCGGCGGACGGGCCGCCCTACAAGCTGACCTCCATGACGCTCGCCTTCGGTTCGATCCGGCTGGCCGACCAGCGCCCCGTCGACTGGCTGCTGCCATGAGCGCGACCGCACAGGAGCCGCGGAGCAGGCGCCGCGCCGCCCCGCCCAAGCGCAAGGTTCCCAAGGCCCGGGCGAAGGCCGTCCGCACCCCCACCGTGCTCCAGATGGAAGCGGTGGAGTGCGGCGCCGCCTCACTGGCGATGGTGCTCGGCCACTACGGCAAGCACGTCCCGCTGGAGGAGCTGCGCATCGCCTGCGGCGTCTCCCGGGACGGCTCGCGCGCCAGCAACCTCCTCAAGGCGGCCCGCTCCTACGGCCTGACGGCCAAGGGCATGCAGATGGACCTCGCCGCCCTCGCCGAGGTGAAGTCGCCGGCCATCCTGTTCTGGGAGTTCAACCACTACGTCGTCTACGACGGAATGGGCCGGCGCTTCGGACGCCGCGGCGTCTACATCAACGACCCGGGCAAGGGCCGCCGCTTCGTCCCCATGGAGGACTTCGACGGCAGCTTCACCGGTGTCGTGCTGGTGATGGAGCCCGGCGGGGACTTCACCCGGGGCGGCCGCAAGCCCGGCGTCCTGGGCGCGATGCCCGCACGGCTGCGCGGCACCGCGGGCACCATGCCCGCCGCGGTCCTGGCGAGTCTGCTGCTGGTGGCGGTCGGCGCGGCGGTGCCCGCGCTCAGCCGCACCTACATCGACGAGTTCCTGATCGGCAACCAGACCTCGCTGCTCGGCGTGCTGTTCGCGTCGATGGCGGCCTGCGTGCTGCTCACGGTGGTGCTGACCTGGCTTCAGCAGGCCAACCTGCTGCACGGCCGCATCATCTCCTCCACTCTCTCCAGTGCCCGCTTCCTGCGGCATCTGCTGCGGCTGCCGGTGACGTTCTTCTCCCAGCGCAGCCCGGCCGACCTGGTGCAGCGCCTGCAGTCCAACGACGCGGTGTCCGAGACCCTGTCCCGCGACCTCGCGGCGGCGGGCGTGGACGCGGTCGTGGTCGTCCTGTACGCGGTGCTGCTCTACACCTACGACCCGCAGCTGACGTTCGTCGGCATCGGTGTGGCCCTGCTGAACATCGTGGCGATGCGGATCGTCATCAGGTTGCGGGCGACGCGCACGGCGAAGCTGCGCGCGGACACGGCACGCCTCACCAACACCGCGTACACGGGCCTTCAGCTCATCGAGACGATGAAGGCGACCGGCGGCGAGGACGGCTACTTCCGCAAGTGGGCCGGGCAGCACGCCACCACCCTGGAGGAGCAGCAGCGGCTCGGCGTGCCGAGCGCCTGGCTGGGCGTGGTCGCGCCGACGCTGGCCACCCTCAACAGCGCGCTGATCCTGTGGATCGGCGGCATGCGAGCGGTCGAGGGGCACATCTCGGTCGGTCTGCTGGTCGCCTTCCAGGCCCTGGTCACCCGGTTCACGGCCCCGCTGACCCGGCTGAACGGCGTCGCGGGCCGCATCCAGGACTTCGCCGCGGACGTGGCCCGGCTCAAGGACGTGGAGAACTTCCAGGCCGACCCGCTGTACGGCCGCCCCGGCGCGGGCGAGTCGACCCGCCGTCTGCAGGGGCATGTCGAGCTGGAGAACATCACATTCGGCTACAGCCCCCTCGACAAGCCCCTGCTCACCGGCTTCGACCTGACGGTCGGCCCCGGGCAGCAGGTGGCGCTCGTGGGCGGCTCGGGCAGCGGCAAGTCCACGGTGTCCCGGATGATCTCCGGGCTGTACGCGCCGTGGGAGGGCGTGATCCGTATCGACGGGCAGCGCATCGAGGACATCCCGCGTGGGGCGCTGGCCGCCTCGGTCTCCTTCGTCGACCAGGACGTGTTCCTCTTCGAGGGCACGGTCCGCGACAACGTGGCGCTGTGGGACCCGTCGATCCCCGACGACGCCGTGGAGGACGCGCTGCGCGACGCCGCCCTGTACGACGTGATCACGCGCCGCCCGGGCGGTATCCACAGCAAGGTCGAGCAGGACGGCCGCAACTTCTCCGGCGGGCAGCGCCAGCGCCTGGAGATCGCGCGGGCGCTGGTGCGCCGGCCGAGCATCCTGGTGCTCGACGAGGTGACGAGTGCCCTGGACGCGGAGACCGAGCAGGTCGTGATGGACAACCTGCGCCGGCGCGGCTGCGCCTGCGTGGTCATCGCGCACCGGCTGAGCACAGTGCGCGACAGCGACGAGATCGTCGTCCTGCAGCACGGCACGGTCGTGGAGCGGGGACGGCACGAGGACCTGGTGGCCCGCGGCGGAGCGTACGCGGCACTGGTCAGGGAGCGGTGAGATGACGGCCGTTCACGAAGGACACGACGGCGACCTCGTGCTGGGCGCCTTCGGGCAGCTGGGCTCGCGCATCGACTGCGCCGGGTTCAACCGGCTCGACCTCGAAGGCCCGCAGGTGCTGTGGCTGGTCGCGTCCGGCGCCGTGGACCTGTTCGCGGTCGACGCCGGACAGCAGGGCCACTGGCACCATCTGGGCCGGCTGGAGGCGGGCTCGCTGGTGCTCGGCCCGGTGCCCGGCCCGCAGCACACCCTGGTGGCCCGGCCGCTGCGGGACTGCGTGGTGCACCGCATCGGCCTGCGCGAGCTGTACCAGCCCGCCAACACGGCGACCTGGTCGTACGACGAGTACGGCAACCCGCAGTACGTGCCGCCGACGACGAGTCCGCTGGAGTACGCGCTCGCCCTCGGGATCGGCCGCAGCCTGTCCATCCTCTTCCAGGCGCCGATGGCCACCGAGCGGGCCGCCGCGCCGACCGACGACGACGTGTTCTGGATGCAGGTGCCGCCGGGCAGCGTGCAGTACGGCTCGCTGTACGGCGCGGAGGCCGCGGCCGACCTGCTGATGGACCCCGCGCTGTGGCAGTCCGTGGTCGACCAGCAGTACCGGCTGCTGACCACACTGGACCGCTGGATCGAGCAGCTGGAGCAGACCCACGAGACGCGCACCGCCGAGGGCATCAAGGCCGGTGAGGCGGTGCGCGCCCAGGCCGACCGGACGCTGCTCGCCTCCATCGGCAAGCGCTCCTCGCAGCGCACCACCTCGGCCGACGCGGACGCCACGTACGCGGCCTGCAAGCTGGTCGGGCAGGCGGCCGGGATCCGGATCACCGAGCCGACCCAGAAGGGCACCGGCGGCGACCGCCTCGACCCGGTCGAGCAGGTCGCCCTGGCCTCGCGGGTGCGCACCCGGGCGGTACGGCTCGACGGCCGCTGGTGGCGGGACGACGTGGGGCCGCTGGTCGGCCAGAGGGCGCTGTCGGGCGCGCCGGTGGCGCTGCTGTGGCGGCGCGGAGGCTACGTCGCGGTGCATCCGTCGACCGGGCGCGAGACGCCGATCGAGAAGGCCAACGCCGACGAGTTCGAGCCTCGGGCGGTGATGTTCTACCGTCCGCTGCCGGAGCGGGGGCTCAGTCCACTGGGGCTGCTGCGGTTCTGTATGCAGGGCATGCGCGGCGACCTGACGGGCCTGTTGCTCAGCGGTCTGGTCACGGTGGCGATCGGCGCGCTGGTGCCGGTCGCGACCGGCAAGGTGCTGGGCGAGTTCGTGCCGAAGGCGCAGACCGGTCTGATCGTGCAGGTGTGCCTCGCGGTGATGCTGAGCAGTGTGGTGGCCGCGGCCTTCATGCTGTTGCAGAACCTGACGATCCTGCGGATCGAGGGCCGGATCGAGGCCACGCTCCAGCCGGCGGTGTGGGACCGGCTGCTGAGACTGCCGACGAAGTTCTTCACCGAGCGCTCCACCGGCGAACTGGCCAGCGCGGCCATGGGCATCAGCTCGATCCGCAGGCTGCTGGCGGGAGTCGGGCCGACGGTCGCCCAGTCGGTGACGGTCGGCGCCATGAACCTGGGGCTGCTGTTCTGGTTCAGCGTGCCGATGGCGATGGCCGCGATCGGCATGCTGGTCGTCATCGCGTCCGTGTTCCTGGCGCTCGGGCTGTGGCAGGTGCGCTGGCAGCGGCGGCTGGTGGTGCTCGCCAACAAGCTGAACAACCAGGCGTTCCAGACGCTGCGGGGTCTGCCCAAGCTGCGGGTGGCCGCCGCCGAGAACTACGCGTACGCCGCGTGGGCTTCGGAGTTCGCGCGCAGCCGTGAGCTCCAGCAGAAGGTCGGCCGTATCAAGAACCTGACGACGGTGCTGGGCGCGGTGTACCTGCCGCTGTGCACCCTGCTGATGTTCATGCTGCTGGCCGGTCCCGCACGGGGCTCGATGTCGGCGGCGGCGTTCCTCACCTTCAACACCTCGGTGACGATGGTGCTGACCTCCGTCACCCAGCTGACGGGCTCGTTCGTCTCGGCGGTGGCCGCGCTGCCGCTGTTCGAGGAGATCAAGCCGGTGCTGGAGGCGACGCCCGAGGTGCGCACGGCGAGCACCCGGCCCGGTCCGCTGACCGGGGCGATCGAGGCGCGGCGGGTCTCCTTCCGTTACGCGGACGACGGTCCCCTGGTCCTGGACGACGTGTCGTTCGAGGTGCGGCCGGGCGAGTTCGTCGCGGTCGTCGGCCCGAGCGGCTGCGGGAAGTCGACGCTGCTGCGGCTGCTGATCGGCTTCGACCGGCCCGTGTCGGGCAGCGTCCTGTACGACGGGCAGGACCTGGCGGCCCTGGACCAGTCGGCGGTGCGCCGTCAGTGCGGTGTGGTGCTCCAGCACGCGCAGCCGTTCAACGGCTCGATCCTGGACGTCATCTGCGGCACCGAGCCGTACACGCCCGAGGAGGCGATGGCGGCGGCGGAGATGGCGGGTCTCGCCGAGGACATCAAGCGGATGCCGATGGGGCTGCACACCATCGTCGCGGGCAGCGGAGCCGTCTCCGGCGGCCAGCGCCAGCGGCTGATGATCGCCCAGGCGCTGATCCGCCGGCCGCGCATCCTCTTCTTCGACGAGGCGACCAGCGCGCTCGACAACGAGACGCAGCGCACGGTCATCGAGAGCACCAAGGCCCTCAACGCCACCCGGATCGTCATCGCGCACCGGCTGTCGACCGTGATGGACGCCGACCGGGTCGTGGTGATGGAGGACGGCAAGGTCATCCAGCAGGGCCCGCCGGCCCAGCTCCTCGCCGACACGAACGGGCGGCTGCACGAGCTGGTGCGGCGTCAGATGGCTTGAGCCGTCAGTCCAGTCCGGGCACGGGCGCGCCGGAGGGCAGACCCGCCGCGACATAGGCGGCGTAGAGGTCCTTCCAGGGCGCGTCGGGCCCGGCGTGCGGACCGCTGGTGCGCTCGCCGCGTGCCCGGGCGTCCAGCATGGTCAGGCACACCTCCCAGCCGGCGCCGTTGCGGGCGGCGGTGTCCTCGGCGGCGAGAACGTCGGTGAGGGTGAAGCGGGTGCGCCGGCCGTCGACGTCCTCCAGGTCGAAGTGGACTTCGTCGCCACCCCAGTCGAACGAGAGGTGCCGGGGCGGGTCGACGGCGAGGACCCGGCCGGTGGAGTCCGCCATGTTCGGGTCTTGGCTGAACCTGATCGTGCCGCCGGTGCGCAGCTCGATCTCGGCACGGGAAGGGAACCAGCGTTCCAGTTCGTCCGGGTCGGTCACGAACTGCCAGACGCGGTGGACAGGGTGGTCGTAGACGCGGCTGAAACGGACGGCGGGGCGTCCGTCCTCCAGGGTCAGATAGGTGCCGGTGAGGTCGGCGGTCATGGTGGATCAGTCCTTCGCTGCGGGCGGTTCGGGGGTGTCCGGCCTCTCGTCGAGGCGACGGCCCAGCGTGTCGAGGCTCTTGTTCCAGAGCGCGCGGTACGGGGCGAGCCAGGCGTCCAGTGCGGCGATCGGGCCGGGGTCGAGGGCGTAGACGCGGCGTTGGGCGTCCTGCCGCACCCGGACCAGACCCGCCTCGCGCAGCACCTTCAGGTGCTTGGAGGTGCTCGGCTGACTCAGTCCGCACGCCTCGACGATCTCACCGACGGACCGGGGCCGCTCCCGGAGCAGGGCGACGATGGCCCGCCGATGGGGGTCGGCGAGCGCGGTCCAGAGGGCGGCGTCGGGCACGGCTCCAATATGCCTCCCACGTTATATGCGCGTCAAGGAATATGAGCGCCCCGCTCGAGCGGACCCGAGCGAAACGTTGCCGTTCCGTTCAGACTGGTCTAGCCTCCATGTGTACGAAACTGTTTCGTTTACGTACTCATCGCCTTCCTCGTATGCCGTCCCTGGAAACGGGTGCTCCCATGCCACAGAAATCCCTCACCGACAGCGCGCCCGAAAACGCCGCCGCCCGGACGACGCCCCCTTCGGCCTCGCCGAAGCGGTGGTGGATCCTCGCGGTCGTGGCCCTCGCCCAGCTGATGGTGGTGCTGGACGCGACCATCGTGAACATCGCCCTGCCCTCGGCCCAGGCCGACCTGCACTTCTCCGACGGCGACCGGCAGTGGGTCGTCACCGCGTACGCGCTGGCGTTCGCCTCGTTGCTGCTGCTCGGCGGCCGGACAGCCGACCTGTTCGGCCGCAAGCCGGCCTTCCTCGTCGGCATCGTCGGCTTCGCCGCAGCCTCGGCGCTCGGCGGCGCCGCCAACGGCATCGAGATGCTGATCGTCGCCCGCGCCCTGCAGGGCGTCTTCGGCGCACTGCTGGCACCGGCGGCGCTGTCGCTGCTGAACACCACGTTCACCGACGCGCGCGAACGCGCCCGCGCGTTCAGCGTCTACGGCGCCATCGCCGGTGCCGGCGGTGCGGTGGGCCTGCTCCTCGGCGGCGTCCTGACCGATGCCCTCGACTGGCGCTGGACGCTGTACGTCAACGTCGTCATCGCCATGGCCGCCTTCGCGGGCGGCTGGCTCCTGCTCAGCAACCACCGCGACGCCACGACCGCCAAGCTGGACGTGCCGGGCACCATCCTGGTCGCCGGCGGCCTGTTCTCCGTCGTCTACGGCTTCTCCAACGCGGAGACGCACGACTGGGGCTCGCCGCTGACCTGGGGCTTCCTGATCGCCGGCGCCGTTCTGCTGGCGGCCTTCGCCTGGTGGCAGACCCGCGCCGCCCACCCGCTGCTGCCCCTGCGCATCCTGCTCGACCGCGACCGCGGGGCGTCCTTCCTGGCCGTGCTGATCAGCGGCGCGGGCATGTTCGGGGTGTTCCTGTTCCTGACCTACTACCTGCAACTCCACCTGGGATTCAGCCCCACCAAGACCGGTGTGGCGTTCCTGCCGATGGTCGGCGCCCTCATGGTGACGGCCCAGCTGGGCACCACCGTGCTGCTGCCGCGCCTCGGCCCGAAGACCGTCGTCCCGCTGGGCTTCGCCGTCGCCACCGCCGGCATGGCCTGGCTGACCGGTATCGACGCCGGCTCCTCCTACACGAGCGCGGTGCTGCCGCAGCTCGTCGTGATCGGCGTGGGTCTCGGCCTGGTGATGCCGTTGGCGATGCAACTGGCCACGGGCGGCGTCGCGGCCGAGGACGCCGGCGTGGCCTCCGCCACCGTCAACGCCATGCAGCAGGTGGGCGGTTCGGTCGGCACGGCGCTGCTGAACACCCTCGCCGCGAGCGCGGCGACCGACTACCTGGCCGGCAGGGATCCGAGCAGCAAGCTCGTACAGGCCCAGGCCACGATCGAGAGCTACACCACCGCCTTCTGGTGGTCGGCCGGGTTCTTCGCCGCGGGAGCGCTGATCACCCTCGTCCTGCACCGGCGCGGGGTGCCGCAGCAGGACGCGGAGGCGGCGCCGGTCATACACATGTGACCGACGGAAGTGCCGGGGACCGTCGTGCGCAGGGACACGGCGGTCCCTTTCCCTTTGCCCTTCTCTTTGCCCTTTCCCCCTCCCTTCCGGCCCTGTTCCCCCTCTGCCCTTTCGCCTCCGCCGCCGGTGGCGCATCCTCGCCGGTCCGCCGCCTACGACTTGTTGGGCGGACCCCGAAACGGGTACCCACCGGCCATGCGAATCAGCGTGGTGGACGTGGGATCGAACACGGTCAGACTTGTGGTCGCGGACGCGGCGGACGGGGTGCCGCTGCCCGTGCACACCGCCAAATGGCGACTGAGGCTGTCCGAGCAGGTCACACCGGGGGGACCCATCCCGGAGCAGGCCGTGGAACAACTCGTCGACGCGGTGACCGAGGCGAGCAGGACCGCCGCCAAGTGGGGCGCGACGGAACCACTGGCCTTCGCCACCGCCGTGGTGCGCAACGCGCCGAACCGGCACGAGGTGCTGCACACCGTCCGCGCCCGCACGGGCGTCGAGCTGTGCACCCTGCCGGGCGAGGTCGAGGCCGAGCTGACGTTCCTCGGGGCCCGTCGCTGGATGGGCTGGCGGTCGGGACCGCTCGCCCTGCTCGACATCGGCGGCGGCACCCTCGAAGTCGCCTTCGGGCGCGGCCGGCTGCCCGACTTCGTGGCGTCGCTGCCGCTGGGCGCGCGGCGGCTGACGCACGAGTTCTTCGCGGACGAGGACCCGCCTTCGCCGGAGCGGGTTCGGGCCCTGCGCCGCAAGGTCCGCCATCAGTTGCGGGATGTCGCGGCGCGGATCCGCTGGGAGGGCCCGCGCACCGCGGTCGCCACCTCCCGCACCTTCCAGCAGCTGGGGCGGCTGTGCGGTGCGGCGCCCGGACGCCACGGCCCGTTCGTGGACCGGCAGATGCACCGCTCCGACCTGCGGGCGGCGATCGCACGGCTGGCCGCCCTGCCCGCCGCCGAGCGCGCGCACCTGCCCGGCATATCCGCCCCCCGCGCCGCCCAGAGCCTGGCGGGAGCGGTGGTCGGGCACACCGCGCTGAAGCTCACCGGCATCAAGGCCGTCACGGTCTGCCCCTGGGCGATCCGCGAGGGCGTGCTGTTGCGCCACATCGAGGACGGCCCCTCCTGGTGGGCGGAGGTCGCCCTGCGCAGCGACGAGGCCGCCCCTGCCGATCCGGTGCCGCTGCGCATCGCCCGCGCCGGAAACTGAACACCCCCGCCGTGACGGGACGAACCGCACAGGGAAAGGAGACCCCCGTGTCCCAGCACAGGAACCACGACCACGCCGAGGACCAGCACGGCAAGCCGGCCGAGACGGCACTCGAAGAGGTGCTGCGCGAGGTCGAGGACGCCGAGAACCGCACCAGGGACTCCGCCGAGGAGCGCCGCCAGCGGGGCGAGGCCGGGGAGGCCATCACCCCCAACACGCGTGCGCAGGAGGAGTCCGAGGGGGACTGAGGGGAACCGGGCGGGCCCGGGCCACCGGGGCGGCGGTCCGAGCGCCCGCCACCGCCGGGGCTCGTGCCCGCCGAGCGCATTCGCCGCCACGGCCCGCCCCGTCGCCACAGCCCGCCCGGCCGCCACGGCCTGCCCGGTCGGCCCGGGCCGTCCGCGATCTTGTCGATCGCGCCCCCTGAGGGGTGCCACCCGAGGGGTGACCCCGGTCGCCGGGTGGGTACCCGGCGCGCATGGAGCACGAAGGACCACGACTGCCCACCCCGCGCGGCCCGCTGAGCAGGGCTGTCGACGCGTATCTCCGGGGCGCGGGCCGCCTGCCCCGCCTTGAGGAGATCGCCCGCGCAGAGGTGTACGGCGACGACCTCCAGCTCGCCCTGTACCTGTGCTACGAGCTGCACTACCGCGGCTTCGCGGACGTTCCCCCGGAGCGCGAGTGGGACCCGGACCTGCTGCGCGTCCGCGCGGCCATGGAGCACCGCTTCCTGTCCGCGCTGCGCACCGACGCACACGTCCACGACAGCGTGGACGAGGCACTGGCCGGGTTGCTGGTCGAGCCCGTCGAGGGCACCGGTGTCAGCCACTTCCTGCGTGACGAGGGCGAGCTGTGGCAGGTGCGCGAGTACGCGGCCCAGCGCTCCCTGTACCACCTCAAGGAGGCCGACCCGCACGCCTGGGTTCTGCCGCGGCTGTCGGGCCGGGCCAAGGCGGCGATGGCGGCGGTGGAGTTCGACGAGTGGGGCGGCGGCCGCGCGGAGCGTGTCCACGCCCGCCTGTTCGCCGACCTGATGGCGGACCTGGGCCTGGACACCGCGTACGGCCGCTATCTCGACGCGGCGTCCGCCGAGGCGCTGGTCACCGTGAACATGATGTCCCTCTTCGGGCTGCACCGGGCCCTCAGGGGCGCCCTGGTCGGTCATTTCGCGACGGTCGAGATCACCTCGTCACCGGGGTCGCGACGGCTCGCCGAGGCGATGCGCCGCACCGGCGCGGGGCCCGCCGCCGAACACTTCTACGACGAGCACGTCGAGGCCGACGCGGTCCACGAGCAGGTGGTGCGCCACGACGTCATCGGCGGACTGCTGGAGCGCGAGCCGTATCTCGCCCCGGACATCGCCTTCGGCGTCGGCGCCACCGAGTTCGTCGAGGAACGCTTCGGCGCCCGGCTGCTCACCGACTGGCGTGCCTCCCGTTCGTCACTGTGTGTGCCGCTTGCCCAGGAAGTAGCTCATATCTCCTGATTGTCGGGGTACTCGGCGTCCGTGATTGCACTGGTACCCCCGGGCGTGTACGCCCCGCAGGAGGACACCGAGCTGCTGGCCGGTGCCCTGTATGACGAGCCTCTGCCGCCTGGCGCGGAAGTCCTCGACGTGGGCACGGGCAGCGGCGCCCTGGCCCTGGAGGCCGCGCGCCGAGGCAACCGGGTGACCGCCGTGGACGTGTCCTGGAGCGCCGTATGGGCCGCGCGCCTGAACGCCCGGCTCGCGGGGCTCCCGGTCAGCATCCGGCGCGGGAACCTCTTCGATCCCGTGCGCGGACAGATCTTCGACATGATCCTGGCCAACCCGCCGTACGTGCCGGCGCCGGACGGCCATCGCGGGCCGCCGCGAGGCGCGGCCCGGGCCTGGGACGCGGGCGCCGACGGGCGCCTGGTCGTCGACCGGATCTGCCGGGAGGCGCCCGGTCTGCTGCGGCCGGGCGGGGTGCTGTTGCTCGTGCAGTCGGCGCTCAGCGGCCCGGACCTGACCGTCGGGCAGTTGCGCACGGCCGGTCTGAAGGCCGCGGTGACCCGTCGGCGCCGGATCGCGCTCGGGCCCGTGTTGCGCGGCCGGGAACGCTGGCTGCGGGAGCGGGGGCTGCTGCCCGCCGCCGATGACAAGGAAGAGCTGGTGGTCGTCCGTGCCGAACTCCCCGTCTGAACGGCCCGCCGCGCCGCGCCGCGTCACCGTCCAGCGCAAGGGCCCTCTGCTGATGGAAGGCCCGGTGGAGGTGGAACTGGAGGACGGCTCCGTCGTCACCTCCGACCGCTTCCGCGTGGCCCTGTGCACCTGCCGCCGCAGCCGCCGCTACCCGTGGTGCGACACGAGCCACCGCGACCGGGGGTAAAGCCCCGGGCTCAGGAAGGCACAGGGGGCAAAGCCCCGGGCGCAGGAAAGCCCGAGGTGGGCCAGCTCCATGCCGCTGCCCAGCAGGACTGGATGTGCGAATGGGATGTTCTCCGCAAGACGGGCAAGACGTTGAAGCAGCATCTCGAGCTGACCGTCGCGAACTTCGTCGAACTGCGCTCGCTCGCACCCGACCTGCCGATCATTCCCGTGATCCAGGGGTGGACGGCCGCCAGCCACTTCGGTGCGTCGACATGTTCGACAAGGCCGGAGTGGACCTGACGAACGAACCGCTGGTCGGTGTCGGAAGCATCTGCCGCCGCCCGCGCCTGGACCTGCCCGTGATGCTGCTGGCGGACCTCGCGCAGGCCGGCATCCGCATCCACGCGTTCGGCTTCAAGAAGGCCGGACTGAAGATCGCACACAAGAGCGTGGTCTCGGCCGACAGCCCCGCCTGGTCCTACGGCGGACGTCACGAACGCGGATGCAGTGAGTCTCACCAGCGCGAGAACAACTGCATGCGCCACGCCCTGTGGTGGCGCCAAGACCTGCTCGACCACATCGCCGACGCCCAGCGCAGGTGCCCATGACCCCGATCATCACGCCGCGACCCGCCGACCTGCGGGCCATGCAGTCCGGGGACCCCCGCGGCTTCACCCAGCGATGGCGCTACGGCACGCCCACGTGGCGCCACGTCTCCGAGGGCGGGTTCCGCGCCCAGCGCTACGCAGTGACGGCCATCCCGGAGGCCACCGCGAAGGCCTTCGTGCAGCGGCACCACTACCTGTCCGGCTGGCCCGCCGTCCTTCACCGCCCCTACGGACTCCTCGACCAGGAGGCGCCGCTGGGCGCCGGCGAGCTCGCGGTCGAGGGGCTGCCGCTCGTCGGTGTCCTGGTGCTGGCCAGCCCCATGAACCCCCGGGTCCTCACGGCCGCCTTCCCGCACCTGGAGCCTTCTGCGCACCGGGATCCGGCTTGGACTCACTCGTACCGATCGACGCTGAGGAGCGAGTGAATCAACCGGGTCAGTCCCCCGTTGATTGACAGGTGGGCTGTGGTGTCTCGGCCCGGCGGCGGCACGTGCCTCACTCGTGCACGGTGCCACCGTGGCGTTGACGTTCGTGTACCCGTTTGGGTGGATTCGTTGCCCCTTGCCAGTTCGAGTGCTGGTTCCGCTTCTATCGTGTCGACATGGGCAAATTCACTATGGTTTTCAGCTTCAACGCCACGCCGGAGCGGGTCTGGGGGCTCTTGCTGGACCGCGGGTTCAACGAGGAGTTCTACCAGGAGGGCCTCGGGTGGCCGCAGTGGTCGGTCGAGGAGCAGAGCAGCACCGGTGAAGAGGTCGTCCGGAAGGTGGCGATGACGCCGCGGCGCGAGCTCCCGGGGCCGATTGCGAAGGTGCTCGGGACGGGGTTCCGGCAGACCGAGGAAGGCACGTTCATTCCGACGACCCGCACGGGCACGTGGCGGCGTATCCCTTCCACGCTCGCCGACAAGTGGGATGAGGAGGCAACTGTTCGGATCGAGTCGGTCGACGGTGGCGGGTGCGAGATGACCATCGATGTCGCCCTGGAGATGCGAGTCTTCGGCGTCGGGGGCCTGATGGAGAGCACCTTTGAGAAGGTGCTCCGGAGTGAATGGGAAGCTTTCGCGAGTGCCGCCAGTCGGCCCCGCTGATCTCACGACTCCACCCTTGGTTCTGGGCAGTTGCTTAGGACTTTGTCGGGTCGATCATGTGACTTTCGATCGGCTGTGGCCGCTAGGACATCGATTACGGGATCGGCGGTGGCTCGCTGATCGGGCCGGTCCTGGTCGGCCGGGGCCGGCCGGTGGCCGAGGTCGCCCCGGCCGCGCTGGCGGCGACCTTCGTGACCTCCCTGGCCGGAGCTGCCACCTACACCGCGCTCGCGCTGGTCAGCCCCGGGGAGGTCGCCCCCGACTGGGCCCTCGGCACGGCCTGCGGGCTGGGCGGCCTGCTCGGCGGCTACCTCGGCGCCCGCCTCCAGCCGCACCTGCCCGAAACGGCACTGCGACTGGTGCTCGGCACCCTCGCCATCGCCGTCGGCGCCCTCTACGCGGCCCAGGCCATCAGCTGACCGGTCTCGGACCGGGACCGCTTCGGCCGGGTCAGGTCGTGGCGGTGTGCCAGGGCGCCCCGGGCCGAGTCGCCCGCACGACGGCCGCCAGCCGCAGCCCGTACACGTCCCTGCCGTCCGGGTCGGGGACGGGGCCGAGGTAGGCGTGGCCGGTGAGGTGGCACCAGGCGGGCAGGTCGAGCGGGGCGGCCGGGTCGGTGGCGATCACGTGGACGACGGTGCCCGCCGGTCGGCCGTCGATCTCCCTGCGCAGCCGCAGCAGGAGGGTGAAGCAGAGCAGGCCGGTTCCGTCGACCAGCACGTCGGGCCCGTCGGGCACGTCGGGCCCGGGCTCCGGGATGCCGGTCACCGAGGCAGGGACTGGGTCACGCCCCACAGGCGGCGGGGAAGACCGCCCTCCTCGAACGGGTGGACCTCCGCCAGGGTCCAGCCGTCGGCGAGCTCGTCGACCAGGTCGCGGGAGAAGAAGTGGACGGCGAAGCCGCCGTGCTCCCAGATGTCGTCACCGTGCCCAACTCCCGCGCCGAAGTGGGCGTCGCCGGTGTGCCGGACGGTGTAGACGAAGGTGCCGCCCGGCCGGAGCGCCCGCCGCACCTCGCGGACCAGGGCGCGCAGCTCCTCGGTGGACAGGGCCATGCACAGCAGCATGTGCGCGAACACCGCGTCCACCGAGCTGTCCGCGAGCGGCAGCGGCTCGCGCACGTCGTGCACCGCGGTGCTCACCCGCTCGGCGAGGCCCTCGGCGAAAGCCCGCTCGCGCACTTGCTCCAGACCCACCGGGCTGAAGTCGGTGGCCAACACCGAGAACCCCGAGCGGGCGAAGAACAGCGCATCCCGCCCGTGGCCGGCACCCAGCTCCAGGACCTGAACCGCACCGGCCGCACCGAACACCTCGGCCGCCCGGACCGCCGGCTCCGACGGCTCGTCGCCGTACATCCCTGGGTGAGCACCATAGGTCTCCTCCCAGTGCTCCTGCTGAGCCCTCGCCAACCCCTGGTCGCCGTCGCGCACCGCCTCTCCCTCCTCCGAGCACGTCCCGGATCAACCGGGCCACCGTCAGCCTAGGACGGCGCCCCCAATATTCCTGCTCCGGGAGGCTTTCAGGCAGCGCTGGTCAAGCTGCGACAACACGCGATCAAGGTAGGTTTCGGCGACACAACCAGGCGATGCATCGACTCACTGGTCGTGGAGTGCTCACCTGCGACGATGGCCACTCTCGATGCGCAGAAACTCCCCTACCGGCAGAGTGCCGAGGTCGTCTCGTCCTCAGCGAGTCCGTGCCGAGCAACGGCGAGAGCTTCTTCACCTCGGCCGCGCTGAGGTCCGCCGCGAACGCCGGACTGCGCGGCGCGGTCATGTTCAGCGATCCCGTCCCACGATGGCGGCGCACCGAGCACGGCCGCGTCATCCAGACCAGAGGCCACCTGGGCATCGTGTATCAGGCGCTGTCCGCGACGTACACGGGCTTGGGGACGGCCCGCACGCTCACCGTGCTCCCGGACGGCAGCACGTTCACAGCACGGGCGCGGTCCAAGCTGCTGCGCCAGGAATCGGGGGCAGCCGGCGTCGCACGGCGCCTTGAGGAGATGGGGGCGCCACCGCCGCCCCCGGGACCCGGTGAGGCGCTGAGGCATTGGCTGGATCAGGCCCTCGTCCAGATCGGCGCCCGGCGCCAGCCGCACCCGGGCAACCACCGCTTCTGCGGACAGTCTCGCGTGTTGCCGCGCTGCTGACGACGCTACCAGGGCGACGGGCTCGCGGCTGATGGCTACGCTCCAAGACACCCTTCCGTTCGACGTCTTGGCCGAGATCCCCACAGCCTCCGAGTGGTGCCAGCGGTGGAACGGTCGACGGCACTCTTTCCGTCACGTCGGTCAGGGCTGCCGTGCTGACCCTGCCGCTGCCCGACCTCGAGCCTCTACGAATCGTGGCTGAGCATGGACTGACTCGTACCGTTCGCGCGCAGGCGACCCAGTGAGGCGAACCATCCATCGTCGTCGCCTCAGAGCCGCGCGCGCCGAAGAGGGGGTTGGCAGCCTCCCGTGATCTCACGCTGCACCCCCAGTGGCGTGCGTTCACGCAGTCCGGACTTCAATTTCTTCGTAAGGTGGCACCCACGGACGAAGTGACACTCAGTGTCAACTTTGTCATCGAGCGGTGGGTGCTGGCGGATCGCGTGGTGGGACCCGAGCTGGTGGTGGACCGGCCCGTAGGAAGCCTTCATTCCCGCAGGGCCACGTGAGTTCCCAGTGCCCGCACGACCACTTTGGTCATGGAAGCTGGGATCAGCGGGTCGAGTTGCCGCCAGGCATCCTCGACGAGTGTCTTCGCCTCTGCGTAGCACGCTTGGACCGCACCGCATTCGACGATCGCGGCGGCGGCCTCGCGCACGCTGTCCGGGCAGGCGTTGCCCTCACGCACGGCTTTCCATACTGTTGCCAGCCGGTCGTCCGGCATCAGGGCTACTGCGTGTGCCAGCGGCAGGGTGACCTTGCCCGCCTTCAGGTCTTCGCCGGTGTGCTTGTGACTGCGGCGCGTTGTTGTGGTGGCGCCAAGAAGATCGAGCACGTCATCGGTGTACTGATATGCGGTGCCGACCGCCTCGAAGTAGCGGCCGATTGCCGCTGTCTGCTCCTCGTCTGCTCGGGCGATCAGCGCCCCCATTTCGGCGAAGGCACGGGCAGGCAGACCTGCTTTGAAGCGATGGCCGGCCCGGATCCGGGCGAGAATCTGGGCGGGATCGCCCGTCACCAGTGCCTGGTCCATCGCAGCGGTGTGTCCGTGCAGGTCGATGGCCTGCCCGCCGTGCGTGGCACGCAGCATGCCGACATAGGTGCGGTAGAAACGCAGACGCAGCGCGTCGTCGTCGGGCAGAACCTCCTGCGCTACCCGGTCGAGGGCGAAGTAGGCGGCCGTCGCGGCGTTGATCGTCGTGGCCGTCCCGAAGACGGTGTGGACGGCCGGCACGCCCCGGCGATGCGTTGAGCCATCCTGGACGTCGTCGATGGCGAGGTTCGCACTGTGAATGACCTCCACAGCGGCCAGCAACGCGGTGTAGGGGGCGCTGGAGACCCCCAGCATCTCCATGGCGGCGCGGCACACGTAGGCCCGCCAGCCCTTTCCGTCGGCGTCCGTCAGGTGGCGGATGGGCTGAATCATGGTCTGGTGGATCACGTCATCGGGGATCCCCTCCAGCGAGACGTCACATCCACCCATCAGCGAAGCTGTCGCCGATGTGCTGGGCCGGTCGGGGTAGAGGCGGGCCATCTCGCGCCGGGTCGCGTCGCGAAGCTGACCGATGTAGTCCTCAAGAGCGCAATGCTGGCGCTTGGGGACCGCTTCGGCCCAGGCATGTCCGGCAACCGGCCGGCCTGCCATCGTGCCGCTCACCTGTGCTGTCGCCCATAGATGCCCCTGCCGCCCCGATGCCATGGTCAGCACCTCGCGCTCAGCAGTGCCGACGATCACCTGCAGCTGGGCACTGAGCCCGGGCAGCCGTACATCCCAGCGGGAGGGGTGGGTGGTCAAAGAGGAGGGAGACGTCCACGGCGCGCCTTCGCTCACCCCGGCCCCGGCCCCGGCGCCAGCAGCCGCGGCTCCGTCCGGCCCCGATGCGATCACGCGCACGGCGCTCAGGCCGTGTCTGACGGAGACGTCCCACCCGTTGTCCAGCGTCACGGCCAGACGGCCCCAGCTCGCCTCAGGGCTGGGCGCCTGGCCCGCGTACCGCTCGCACCAGCCTGTCCCGGACACCGCGACAGGGCTGCTGCCGCCGGGGAGGATCAGCGTGCCGTCTACCACGCACCGGGGCAGGACGTAGTCGTGAGAGCCACCTACGGCTGTCTCCCGCTGCATCCAGGGCTTGCTGGTAAGGAAGCACAACTGGGCGCCCGCGCCGCGCTCGTCGGACCAGGTGAGGCGATAGGCGCCGTGCGCATCCGCGTGGAACACGCCGACACCGCCGAAGTCGGCGTCCAGCCCGTCGGCACCGATCGAGACAGGCCCTGGCAGCAGCCGGTCGGGCGCAACAGGAGTGCCGTCGGCCAACGCCTCTGCCAGGGCATCCCGGATGCGCCGGTCCATCACCGTGTCAGCCGCCACCGCCCTACGGATTGCCGTCACGGCCCGGGTGTCCATCCAGTACCGGGCCACCCGGGCCTTGGAGGCAGGGGCCCTGAGAGTGCAGCCCAACGTGTGCCAAGGCCATGCCCGGCCATCGTCCGCTCCCGCCCACCCGCGCACGAACGACATGCCGACCGTGATCTCCTGCCCTCGTCCGTCGGCCAATAACGCCTCGAACGACCAGCGTTCACTCTCCACAGCGAGACCCGAGAAGACCGGTGCCCGGTCCGACGGGAAACCGTGCACTGCAAGACCACCAGCGGTCATTCCCGCCACCCCTCTACGTCGATGCCTGGTCAAAAGACGATCCTCTGCACGAGGCACCTTCCCCGCCTGCTGGCTTCGGGCCTGTGGTGAGGCGGCGGGTGCTGGTGCGTAGCGCGAACGCCGTCATGCCCACTGAGGCTGTGGCCAGAGCCCAGCAGAAACCCAGAGCGAGGTAGGCGCGGGGCACGAGGTCCAGAGTGGCGGCGGTGACGGAAGTCTGCATCGCCCCGTAGGCCGGAAGGTAGCGCAGCAGGGCACTGTCCGCGTCCGGGTTCATGAAGGGGGCCTGGAGGATCAGGTCGATGAAGCTGATCATGATGACGAGGAACATGCCGGCCAGCTCGCTACGGAGGACGGCCGCGAGCAGGATGCCGATGCCGCCATAGACGAGGGCCCCGATGAAGAGTCCGGCTGCCAGGAGAGGCAGCTGTTGTGGCTGCCAGAAGATCTGCATCCACGCGGTGGTGTAGACGGCGACGATTGCGGCGACCAGGACGAGCGTGGCGAACTTGGCGAGCGCCAGGCACAGGCGGGGATAGCCGGCCAGAGCCAGGCGCCGGTCGAAGAGGGCGGAACGCGCGGTGGCGACGAACATCATGAAACCGACGATCAGCGCGATGGCCTGAAGGGCTCCGGTGATCTGTGCCAGGGCGTTGCCGTCCATGATCACCGTGCGGTTCGCCAGGCGGATGAAGAATCGCAGCGGGGTCCGGGCCACCACTTCGAAGGCCAGCGAGGTCCACACCGGGATGAAGATGACGACGATCACCAGAGCGAGCCGGTTGCGTGCCTGCTCCAGCAGCGCGAAACGCAGCGCCGTACCGAAGGAGGTCCACGCCCTTTTCACGAGATCACCTCGCACGTGTCCGGTACCCGGGTGGTTGCGGCCGTGAGGGTTCCGTCCTGCAGCCGGTACAGGGTGTCCAGGCGGGTGGCGTCGTAGGCCAGGTGGGAGACGACGATGACGGCGCAGCCCCGGTCGCGCAGGTCTTGGGCCAGTTCCCAAAAGCGCAGGTAGGTGTCCCAGTCGAAGCCCTGGTAGGGCTCGTCCAGGAGCAGCACGGCTGGGTCGTGCATCAGGGCCAGGACGAGGTTGAGTTTTTGCCGGGTGCCGCCGCTGAGCGTGTCCAGGCGTGCGTGGCGGTACTGGCTGCACTGAAGGAGGTCGAGCAGTTCGTAGGCCCGCGTCAGGCTGGTGAGGTCGTAGGCGACCTGGAACAGGCGCAGGTGCTGCTCGATGGTGAAGGCGTCGTGGAGCACGCTGGCCTGGGGACAGTGGCCCATGACGCCCCGGCACTCCACCATGCCGCTGTCGGAGGCAAGGTCGCCCACCAGGACCCGCAGCAGGGTGCTCTTGCCGGCCCCGTTCTCGCCGACGATCCCCACCAGCTGCCCGGGCCGGACGTCCAGCGTCACGCCGCGCAGCACCGAGTGGCGCCGGTAGCCCTTGTATACGCCGCGCATGCGCAGCACGGGCCCGTCGTCCCGCATCAGTGCTCAGCCCTCATTTCTGTTCTTGTCCGTGGCCCCTGACCGGATTGCGGCCGGGCGCGTCATGCGGTGCCGAATCGCCGGGCCCGGGCCGCGTAGGTCTCGATGGCCTGGAAGAAGTCCTGACGGGTGAAGTCCGGCCACATCTGGCGCGGGAAGATCAGTTCGGCGTAGGCGCTGTGCCACAGCAGGAAGTTGGACAGCCGCTGTTCGCCGCCGGGCCGGATGAACAGATCGACCGGGGGCAGGGCGTTGCTGTCCAGGAACCGGTTGAGAGTCGCTTCATCGACGGCGTCCGCGTCGAGCAAGCCGTCCCGGGCCTGCTGGGCGATGAGGCGGGCAGCATCGGCGATCTCGGCCTGGCCGCCATAGTCGACGCACGCGGTGTAGGTCAGGGCGGTGCCGTGTGCGGTGGCCTGCTCCGCGTGCGTGAAAGCCTGGAGCAATGAGGGCGGCAGGCGGTCGGGCCGGCCCCGCCGGTGCACCCGCACGCCGCGGTCGATGAAGCCCTGCAGCCGTTCGTGGATGAAGTTCTCCACCAAGCACAGGATTGCCTGGACTTCGTCCGCTTCGCGTTTCCAGTTCTCTGTGGAGAAGACGAAGATGCTCAAGTAGGGAATGCCGAGGTCGAGTGCGGCGTCGACCGTCTCGAAGATGCGGTGCTGGCCCGCCTGGTGCCCTGCGGCACGAGCACGGCCACGCTGCACACCCCAGCGGCCGTTGCCGTCCAGGACCAGCGCGACATGGCGCGGCAGCACCTCAGCCGCAATAGCCGGGGCCGCGCACACCGCCGGCAGCGTGCCTGGAACCTCGCGTGACCGGCCCACGACATCCGGCGTAGTTTTAACAGACATGACCAACTCTTCCTCGCTCATGCGGGACGGTGGCAAGGTCGCGGTTAGGTGAACCGCCCTGCCCTGGCGAGGTTCACCACGGCCCGCACCGAGACACTCGGCAAACGATCTTCTCGAGAGCTAACTGGTGATCGGCCGTTCAGGGCACGCCACAAGGCGAACAGCCATCTCGTCCGTAAGCGGCGGTGGCGCCCGCACCGGCCAGATGCTTCACGCCGGAGGCTGATCGGCGCGCGCGGCGGCGCTACGCCGCCCGGCTCGCTGGGAAGCGGAGCGCGGAGGACGTTCCTGGATCAGCAGACGCAGACAGCCCACCGGCTTGTCCCGTACGGGGCGCCGTGTGACAGCGGCTCCCATATCCGTGATCGTCTGCAGACGCAGGTGATGCAGACGAAGCACACAACGGACCAGCGGCCGGTGGCTGTCGGGCAGTTCCTCGACGATCCGATCCGCCTCCCCAAGCGTGACCCGGGCAGCCTCAGCGGTCGCCGAGATGAGAGCCACGACGCCGGGAGTGTCCCGGCCCGATTCAAGGTCAGCTCGCGTCACCCCGTGCCGCGCCAAGTCATCGGTCGGCAGATAGAGATGCCCGCCCTTGAGGTCCTCCGCCAGATCGGTAAGGAAGTCGGTGCGCTGAATGGCGTCAGCGAGCAGACGGCAGGAGTCCGCGAACCGCTCGTCCCCACCGCCGGGCAGCCCCAGGCCGCAGGAAAGCATCATGATCGGCCACGAGAGCTGGTCAACGTAAGCCTGGTAGTCGGCCTCGGTGGTGAAACCGGGAAAGTCGAAATCGATCTGCGTGCCCATCAGGTAGGCATCCACCCAGCGCTGTGGCAGACCGCACGCCTCAGAGGAGTGCAGGAAGGCACGCAGCAGCGGATGTTTCGCGCGGCCGGTGTCCAGCCCCGCCCGTACCTGGCCGGCCCATTCACCGAAGCGCCGTGCCCGTTCCTCCGGAGCCCCTTGATCGCAGACATCGTCGGTGAATGAGGCGAACGCGAAACCGGCGAGAAGGTGAGGCTGGAGCTCCGCTGGGGCCAGCACGCGCATGGCCGCATACGCCGCCGCCTCCGTGCGCACCAAGAACCGCGCCGCCCTCACGTAGTCGGTGCGCAGCTGCGGCCCCTCGATGTGCGCCGCATCTAGACATCGCCGCCACGAAGGCACGAGAAACCCCGCTTAGTTCGAGAATTGGCGCAAGGCAACAGCCGGCGCTCGCTGGGTCTAGCAGTCGAAAGGGCAACGAACCACAGACCGCGTCGGTCACGCCCCTGCGCGTCAAGATTCAGAAACGTCGGCCCCGGCTGAGTGTGGCTGACGTCCATTGAGAACCCGTACTCGAAGCCCTGCGGTCTTGGACTCCGCGCGCGGGTTCATGTGGGCTTCCGCTCGGGAATACACGAACTCGCGCGCTTCCGTCTTCGACCAAGACGAGCTCGTCGGCGGGGCACAGCCGATGCCGGCGATGCGAGCGAGGTCGGGCACGGAGGACTCGGCGGCCACCTGCTGTTCCAGGGCCGCGTTGGTCTTTCTGAGCTTGCTGTTCTCGATCTCCAGGACGTGGACGATCCGGGCCAGGAGCTGGGTCTGCCCGCGCAGATCGTCGCGTTCGGCGCGGACGCGGGCCAGGTCCTCTCGTTGCTTGGCCGCGCGGGCCCGCGCCGAGTCGGGCAGCGCTTCGGGGACGGGGGCGCGAGCCTTGACCAGGGCGTAGAACAGGTCCTTGAGGCCGGTGTGCTTGTGGGTGAGCTTGTTGCGGCGCAGGCCGGCTTCGGTGGCCAGGGAGACGATGGTCAGCTTGCCGTCGGAGTGCAGCGGGGTGTCGATCAACAGGCGCACCACGGCATCGGTGATGGCTCGGATCTCCGCGGCGTCCTCGGTGTCGGTGTGGCCCTGGGCGTGGGTGAGCGCCTCGCCGACGAGCTGTGCCAGCGCCGCGCCGTTGCGCGCGACGGGCGGGGCCTCGGCCGGGGTGTTCATCGTCGCTCCGTGGGTTCGGTGTCGGCCAGCTGCTGGGCGTCGTGGCGGCGGATGATGGCGGTGAGGTGGGTCTTGCGCTGCTGTTCGCGGGCGGCGATGGGGTAGGGGTTGAGGCCGGCGCCGGAGTCTGCGTCGATCCGCGCGACCTCGGTGCGCAGGGCGGTGATCTGGCTGTCGGTGCGGCTGATGTTCGCGCACGCCGGGTGGCAGCGGGAGTGGTCGGCGGTGCTGCGGCCGCCGTCGCGCGCCCGGTCGCGGTCGGGGTTGCACAGCGCGGTGAACGCATCGTGGTTGCAGGTCAGGAATGCCTTGGGTTCCTCGTAGACCTGCAGGCGGGGGTTGGCGACCAGCGCGCGCAGTTCGCGTCGTCCGAGGTAGGTCCCGGCGTAGCGGTCGGAGAACTCGGCAACCGCGGCACGGTAACGGTCGGCGGCCGGGCCGCTGACCTTCTCGCCAGCGGCGAGTCGCCCAGAGGCCGGCGGGCGGCCCCACTCCGCCCGCCGGCCCCCTTGCGCGAGATCGCGACTCCTCGTGACAACGGCCCGGCTCCCCAGCCACGGCCCGCTGCGCTTCACGGTTCCAGCGCGATCCCGGTCTGTGGGTTCAGCCCTCTCAGAAGGAGAAGACGCCCGTCCCGTAGGCGTTCTTCATGCAGTCGTTGGAGAAGGTGCGCTCGTAGGAGACGCGCTTGCCCTGCCACACGCCGTCGACGGTGACGACGACGGGGTCGTACTGCTTGGTGCACATCACGCCGTCCCGAGCGGTCAGGGCGTCGAAGTCGCCGCCCACGCCGCGCAGTTCCGCGCAGGCCGCCCCGGCCGCCGGGTGCGTGCCGGCGGCCGTCGGGGCACAGGTCAGGGTGACCGCGCGTTCCGGAGTCGCTGCGATCGCGCTCTCGCCGTGGCCCACCGTGAGGACGAGGGCCGACGGGGCGTAGAGCGCGGTGGGGGCCTGACCCGGAGTGGCGAGCGCGGCCCCGGAGAGGGGTCCGCAGACGGCGGTGGCCGTCATGCCGATGGTCATGGCCCAGCGCGCGGTGGTCCGCATTGTGTGCATCCTTCCGCATCGATTACAGGGTGTGCCGTCCCGTGCTCGATCGGTGCCCGGAGCGGCGACCGCGAGTCTGCCGAGTCCGCCGCGGAAACACACATCGACCCCACGGGTTTCAGTAACATTGCGTATTGAATCAGTGGCGCGAAGTTACGGAATCCGGGCGGGTGAAGCCCGTAACTGCGCGGTTCCCGGGGGCGCGAAGCCGCCAGATGGCGGATTTCCGCGTGTTCGTTAATAGGCCTGAAACATTCCGGTTCTGCTCTCGGCCGACTACTTCGTGACCCCTTGTGTTCATGGACTGGTCGAGTAATCGTCATTACATGATTACGAATGAGCAGAGAGAGAAGCTCCGCGGCTGGTTCGCCGGCCGCCTGCCCGATGACCTCTTCGAGGAGCTGACCGAGATCACGGTCGACCGCGAGGAGATCACCGTCATCGGCCGCATCCCCGCACCGCGGCTGGCCGAGGACGCCCCGGCCACCGAACGGGACGCGGCACTGGAGAGCCGGGCGCAGGAGTTCCGGGAGCGCACCCGCGAGGACAGGATGGCCGTGGCCCGGGAGGCCGAGCACCGGTTCGGCCGCAAGGTGTCCTGGGGTGTGGAGTGCGGCGGACGGCGGACGCTCTTCACACACGTGGCCGCGCCGGTCATGACGCGGCTGCGCCAGCCGGAACGCCAGGTCCTCGACACCCTGATCGCCGGCGGCGTCGCCCGCAGCCGCAGCGAAGCGCTGGCCTGGTGCGTGCGCCTGGTGCAGCGTCACACGGACGACTGGCTCGCCGAGTTGCGCGACTCGCTCGAACACGTGCAGCGCGTCCGGGCCCAGGGTCCGGACGCCGAGCCGGACCACACCTCCGGCGCGGACGACAAGGAGTGACACAGAACCGACAGCCCCGCGTCCGGGAGGCGTTGTCGGACCCCTCGGCCACGTCGGGTACTGGCCGCCGCTCGGCCCGCAGGACGGCGCGGGGCGGGACTGACGGACGAGCAGATCGCCCCGCCCCTGATCCGCCGGACCGCATACCGCTCGGTATCGTCGCCCGTACGGCACGGTCTCGACGAGGCGACGACGAGAGGCGGGGCGTACGGTGGGCAAGCACTGGGCGGACTTCCAGTACGAGATCTATCTGAACGGGATGACGGGCACCGTACCGCGGCTGCCCACCGATCTGACCCGGCTGGAGGAGCTCACCGAGCAGCGGCTCGGGCCCGGCCCGGTCGGTTATGTGGCGGGCAGCGCGGGCAACGGCAGTACGGCCCGCGCCAACCGGGCGGCCCTGCAGCGCCGCCGGATCGTGCCGCGCATGCTGCGGGACGTGCACGAACGGGATCTGTCGGTCGACGTACTGGGCCGTGCCCTCCCGGCCCCGCTCGCGCTGGCCCCGGTCGGTGTGCTGTCGATCATGCACCCGGACGCCGAGCCGGCCGCGGCCCGTGCCGCCGCCGCGCAGGGCGTGCCGTACATCCTGTCGTCCGCGTCCAGCACGCCCATGGAGCAGGTCGCCGAGGCGATGGGCGACGCCGAGCGCTGGTTCCAGCTGTACTGGCCGAAGGACCCGGAGGTGGCCCGCAGCTTCCTGGACCGGGCGAAGACGGCCGGGTTCACCGCGCTGGTCGTCACGCTGGACACGCCGTTGCTGTCGTGGCGGCCGCGCGATCTCGACCAGGCCTATCTGCCGTTCCTGCACGGTGTGGGCACCGCCAACTACTTCTCGGACCCGGCGTTCCAGGCGGGCCTTGCCAAGCCGGTGCACGAGGATCCGGACGCGGCCGTGATGCACTTCGTCGGGATGTTCTCCGACCCGGCCAAGAGCTGGCCGGACCTGGCGTTCCTGCGGGAGAACTGGGACGGCCCGATCGTCCTCAAGGGCGTCCTGCACCCGGACGACGCGCGCCTGGCCGCCGACGCCGGCATGGACGGTGTCGTCGTCTCCAACCACGGCGGCCGTCAGGTGGCCGGCGCCGTCGCGGCGGCCGACGCGCTCCCCCGCGTGGCGGAGGCGGTGGGCGACCGGCTCACCGTCCTCTTCGACAGCGGCGTCCGCACCGGCGACGACATCTTCAAGGCGCTCGCCCTCGGCGCCCGCGCGGTCCTCGTCGGCCGCCCGTACGTCTACGGCCTCGGCCTCGACGGCCGGTCGGGCGTCGAGCACGTCATCCGCTGCCTGCTCGCCGAACTGGACCTGACGCTCGCCCTGTCGGGGCATGCGACGCCGGACACGATCGGCCCGGCCGACCTCGTCGAGGATCCGGCGTGAGGGGTGGGCTGCGCGGCGCGTTCGCCGCGCAGCCCCCACTCAGGCCCCGGGGCCCTTCGTCACGCGGTCCGGCCGTCGGTCAGTCCCACCTGGCGGGCCGCCGGGTCGTCCTGCTCCTCGATCGACAGGGAACCGGATGTCGTCGGCAGGGGCTCGGCCTGCCACCGCTGGGCATCGGAGGCGCGGTCGCGGACCTTGACGACGATGTCGGCGTCCGGGTCGTCGTCGGCCGGGGTGAGGGACAGCCGCTCGTCCCAGCGGGGCAGCAACTCACCTTGCACGGTGAGGTCGTAGCGCACGTCCTCGCCCCGCTCGGCATCCTCGTCGGCGCAGGTGCCGAGGACGACGACACCGGCGTCCTTGTGGGAGTCCAGGCACAGCCCGGGGTCGGCGACGCTGCGCAGCAACCCGTCGTCCTCGTACGTCCACTGCTGGGTCCACACCGTCGAGCACTCCGCCAGTTTCGTGCCCGAACCCTCCTCCGGCAGATCGCGGAGGTCGAGGCACAGATCGGCGCCGACGTTGCGCAGCCGCGTCACGCCCTGGGCCGCGGGAAGCCCGGCGGTGCCGGGGGGCGTCACCGACGCGGAGCCCTTGCCGCCGGCGGCGCTGTCGGAGCCGGCCGGGTCGGCCTCCCCGCCGTCGTAGGACGACGCGCTGATGATGAGCACCGTCGCCAGCACCCCGGCCGAGACCGCGCCGACGCCCGAGAGCAGTGCTCGCGAGGAGCGCAGCGCCCGCGGAACCCGTCGGGCGGGCACGGGGAGCCGGGACAGCAGGCCGTGCCGCCCGCCGCCCCGCCGTCCGCCGCCTCGTCGGTTCGTGCGCGCGCCCCGTGTGCCGTGCGAGGCGCGTCCCGGACGGGAGTCGAGATAGCGGCGGGCGCCCCAGCCGAGCACCGCCTCGGCGATCAGCGGCCCCAGCGGGCCCTCGAAATGGCTCAGTTGTTCCGCGGCGTTCCGACAGTAGCGGCACTCGTCCAGATGCTGCTGGACGTCGGGCAGCAGTGCGCCGCCCCGGCGGATCGGGACGTCCAGCAGGCGGTTGTAGAACCGGCAATCATGGGTCGGTGCGAGTTCGCGATGGGCTTGTACACAACCTTGGCGAAATGTGTCCCGCGCCTGTTCGAGGGCCGCCGACGCGATGTCGGTGTCCATGCCCAGCAGTCCGGCCGGGACGCTTAAAGGATCTGCCTCGACCTCGACGTGCCAGAGCAAACAGCGCGAGTCCGCGGGAAGTGCCTGGAACGCCCGCTCCGCGAGTGTTCGATTTTCGGGCGTCATGGACGTCGCCGCGCGCAGCCCGCGCCCTCCTGCCGGTTTCTGCAAGGCGGGCAGAACGGCTGATATTCGATCGTCGGCGGACCACTCGCGGATCGTGTCGCGCACGGTCACCAGCAGGGCCGGGCGAAGCGCGACGGCGGACTCGCCGAAAGCGAGGCGGTTGAGGGTCCGATGGAAGGCGGTCCCGGTCACCATCGCGGCGACCTGCGCCGACGAGGCGAGACAGATGACCGCGTAGTCGTGCACCGGCTGGTAGTGCCGCGCCATCAGCAGCGCCACGGAATGGGCGGCGACCTCGCCCTCCGGACTGCCTCTCAGCGGGGCGGCGAGTGATTCATCGGATTCCCCCGGATCCCCGCCGGGCGGGGGATACGGAGGACGAGGGGGGTGGGGGGTGGGCACTGAGATGGTTCCTTCCCACGCATGTGACATACAGAAGTTCTGTCGCCGAAAAGGAGGCCCGGTTGGTGCGTACCTTTCGGCGCAGCGCGGGAGGCGAGAATTCACCGACGGCGAATCGGACGCGGTCCACAAATCACGTGCGACACCCGGCCATTCCCCCCGCACGCGCGTTTCACTCTTGCACAACCCCCACACGGCCAACAAGGCGCCCGGACAACATCCCCACCGTTGACAGGAAGTCAGAAACAGGGAACGGATGCACGCGTCTCGCACCCGTTTTCGACATTTCTCTGAGGCCTGTGTGAATCGGGCACCGGGCCCGCTTCCTCAGATCTGCCAGGAGCGCAGGCGGTCCGCCGCGCCGTAGACATCGGTGGTACCGGACAGCAGGTCGCGCGCGAGGTCGACGAGGGCACCGTAGGGCGGGTCGATGCCGACGCCGCTGACGAACATGTACGCCACGGCGGTCGCGCAGCCGAAGCGGGCGTTGGCCGAGGGCAGCGGCCGGAGCACGGTGATGGTGTGCAGCAGCGCGGCGGCCCGCCAGGCCGGGTCGGAGTTCACCCCGAGGCGGGGCGGGTCGACGCGGTGCCGGGCGACGGCGGCGACCAGTGCGGAGAAGTCGTTGACGGTGGGCTGGTCCGGCAGGACCTCTTCATGGCGCTGAAGCAGCCAGGGCACGTCGATATGGATCACGGGCGCCATGAGTCAGGCGGCCCGCCCTTCACCCTTGGCGGGCGGTTCGTCGTCGGGGAACGCGGCGGCGAACTCGTCGGCGTGGGTGGCGAAGAACCGGCGGAAGGCCTCCGCGCCCTCCTGCAGGGCCCGGTGACGGGCTATGTCGGCCGCGGCCGCTTCCCGCACGAGCGCCTTCATGGACGTACCGCGCTCCTTGGCGATCTGCCTGAGGTCCTCAAGTTCGCGGTCGCTGAACTCCACGTTGAGAGCTGGCATGCCATCACGGTACCGCTCGGGTACTGACTCGTAAATACCACCAGGTCAGGGCGGCTTCTGGAAGGTACCAGGGAAACGATCGACCTGAGATGTGGGTCACAACGGGCGCTCGGATGTCACATTCCGGTGCCCTGTCCGGCTCGCAGTGACGAGCACATCCACGGGAGGCCCAGCATGACCCGGATCTCGGTACCCGGCACCGACGCCCCGCTCGACGCGGCGACCGGGGTGTTCGTCGACCACCGCGAGCTGCTGTTCGGCGTCGTCTACAACATCCTCGGCAGCGTCGCCGACACCGAGGACGTCCTGCAGGAGACCTGGCTGTCCTGGACGGCCCGCGGCGGGGGCGCCCCCCTGGCCGGCGTCGACAACCCGCGCGCCTATCTCGTCCGGGTGGCCGTCAACCACGCGCTGCGCCGCCGTGCCGCGATCAGCCGCCGGCAGGAGACGTACGTCGGCCCGTGGCTGCCCGAGCCGCTGGTCGCCGCGGAGGACGCCGAGACCGCCGAGGGTCCGGCCCTGCGTTCCGAGTCGGTGTCGCTGGCGATGCTGGTGGTCCTGGAGTCGCTGACACCGCTGGAACGGGCCGTGTTCGTCCTGGGAGAAGTGTTCGGCTACCCGCATGCCGAGATCGCGGAGATCATCGACCGCTCCCCCGCCGCCGTACGCCAGTTGGCGCACCGGGCCCGGGAGCACGTGCACGCGCGACGGCCGCGGTACGAGGCGCATCCGCGGGTGCGGCGGGAGGCGACCGTACGGTTCGTGCGGGCGGCGCTCGGCGGGGACATCGCCGAGCTGATGGAGGTGCTCGCGCCGGACGTCACGGCGTGGACCGACGCGGGCGGCAAGCGCCGGCGGGCCGGCCTGCGCCCGGTGCACGGCCGGGACAAGGTGGCCCGTCTGCTCACCGCCGGGCGGGGCGGCCCGGACCACCCGGTCTGGCGCTACCGGCGCGTCAACGGCGACGACGCGGCCGTGCTGTTCGACGGTGACGCGCCGTTCGCGGTACTGGTCCTGGATCTCACTCCGCAGGGTGACCGGGTGCGCGGCATCTACGTCGTGGCCAACCCCGACAAGCTCGCCCACCTGCCGAGGGCGGATGCGTGAACCCCCGGAAAGACGCGTCGGCCACGGGCTGACCGACCGCACCGCCGGTCAGGAGTGGGCGCGGCAGAACTCCCGGACGGTGCGGTTGAACGGCTCCGGCGCCTCGATGTTGCTGAGGTGCCCGATGCCCGGGAGCACGACCAGCGTGGCCCGCGGGATCGCTTCGAGGAACTGGTGGGCCACGGGCTCCACGGGCGAGCGGGTGTCGAGCTCGCCCCAGAGCAGGAGCGTCGGCACCGCGATCTTCGGCAGCAGGTCCCGCTGGTCGGCTTCGACCATGACGGTGAGCTCGGTCCGCATGCTCTGGGGCCGGGTGTCGGCCGACATCACGGACAGCAGGCGTACGGCTTCGGCGGGTGGCTGCCCGGCGAACAGGCCCGGCACGGTCGGTGCGAACGCCTCGGCCGGGACCGCGAGCATCCGCTCCGCCCCCTCGGCCCGGGACCGCACCTCCGCCGCCGGCAGCGAGCCCTTCCAGCCCGCGTAGGTGTCGACGAGTAGCAGCGTCCTGACGACTTCGGCGTGGTGCCGGTAGAGCTCCAGCACGACGGTCCCGCCCCAGGAGACGCCGAGGACGTGGGCGGGGCCGAGGTCCACGTCCTCGATGACGGCCGCGAGGCAGCGGGCGTAGTCGGCCAGCGTGAAGGCGGGCGGGACGTCGGAGGAGCGCCCGGCGCCCGGTTCGTCCCAGGCGACGACGGTGAACTCGTCGGCCAGGTCCTCGGCCTGGGGGCGGAACAGGCGGGCGTCCGCCGTGGCGCCGTGCGCGAGCACGAGGGGCGGGCCCTGGCCCACCCGGTCGTACGCGACCTCGATGCCGTCGACCCGCACCGCTGGCATGACACCAGGCTACGCGCGCGTGCCGGAGGCGTCCTCCTGGCGGACTCCCCCGGCACGCGGCGGCTGCCGGTCCCGTCCCTACCTCTGGTCCGCCACGAAGGAGGCCATGCGGGTCAGAGCGGCGTTCCAGTTGATCGTGTGCTCGTTGGTCGACCAGGACTGGATGTCGTCGATGTAGCAGAACTGGCCGACGCAGCCCTGGAGTTTGCTCTGTGCGTAGGGGTCCTGGATGCTGGAGTTCGGCCCGCCCGCGAGGGTGCCCTCAGGCGGGTTGGGCTGAGCGGGATCCAGTTGGTGGGCGTACCAGCGGCTGTGCTGGTTCTGCGCGCTGACCTCGCCGTAGCCGGTGACGTAGGAGATGTTCAGCGCGTTGCGGCCCAGGATGTAGTCCATGCTCTGCAGCGCGCCGTCCCGGTATTTCGAGGCACCGGTGATGTCGTACGCGGTGGCGAGGACGACGGCGTTGTTGAGGACCTGGTGGCTGGAGCCCCAGTCGTACGTGTGGCCGTCGGGCGCGTACGGCATGCCGTAGGGGTGTGCCTTGAGGGTGGCCAGGTAGCGGTCGGCGCCCTCGACGACGGACCGGCGCACCGCGTCCCGGCCGGGCAGCTTGTTCGGCACGGTCGCGAGGTCGAGCCGTCCCGCCGGGCCGGTGCGGGCCCAGTCGAAGCCGATGGGCTTGAAGAGGTCGGCCGTGTGGACCGGGGACTTCAGGACGTACTCCTCGTACCGCTTCTCCCCCGTGGACAGGTACAGCTCGGCCGCCGCCCAGTAGAAGTCGTCGGTGACGTCGCTGTCGGCGTAGGCGCCACCGCCGATGCCGTCGCTCTCGGAGGCGAGGCGGTCGGGGTGGGCGAGCGCCGCCGCCCAGGCCTTGCGTGCGGCTGCCAGTGCCCTGGCCGCGAAGGGCTTGTCGTAGGAGCGGAACAGCCGGGCGGCCTGCGCGGCCGTGGCGGCCAGGTTCAGGGTGGCGGCGGTGGACGGCGGGTGCAGTTCGCGCTTCTGCGGGTCGTCGCTCGGCATCAGCGGCAGGCCGGTCCACTGCTCGTCGTGCATCTTGTGGTGGGCCATGCCGGCCAGCGGCTTGCCGTCGGGCACCTGCATCTTGAGCAGGAACTCCAGCTCCCAGCGGGCCTCGTCGAGGATGTCCGGGACCTTGTTGCCGCTCTCCGGGATGGCGAGCGTGCCGTCCCGGAGCTTGTCCGCCTGCCCGGTGCGGGCGTGCCGGGCGCGCTCGTAGGTGCTGAGCAGCTCCCAGGTGGAGATGCCGCCGTTGACGACGTACTTGCCGTGGTCGCCTGCGTCGTACCAGCCGCCGCTGACGTCGAGGGTGTAGTCGCACACGCCCGGCTGGCAGGGCACGGCGGTGTCGCCCTTGTTGGGCGCCACGCCCACGTGTCCGGCCGGGCGGCCGTATCCGGGCCGCAGGTCGTCGCGTATCGCGATGCCGCTGCGCTGGGTGTAGTAGTACTTCGCCGAGTCGAGACGGAGCCGCTCGTAGGCGCTCGCGTCGATGTCGAAGGGGCGGCTGGTCTCGCCGTCGGCCACGAGCGTGAGGCCCGAGCCCTTCGTGCGGTAGGCGCCGAAGTCGATCGAGTGGACGTTCTGCCCGGAGGAGGCGTCGACGCCGCGCGGCAGGGTCGTGCCCCGGGCGACCACCGTGCCGTCGGCATTCCTGAGCTGCCAGGGCAGCTTCGCCGTGGCGTCGGTGACCAGGGTGGCGTTCTTGGGCCCGGACGGCAGGTAGCCGACCTGGTTGACGCGGACCCGGGGACCGGTGTCGGGCTCGTACGGCTCCGGCGCCACCCCGCCGAGCAGCGAGACGTCGTCCATGCAGAAGCGCCAGGGGTCCGCGCTGCCGCCGAGCTGGAGGCCGACCTGGCCCTGCGCGGTGTCGACGGGCGAGGTGAAGGTGTAGGAGTAGGTGTCGCCGGAGACGCTGAGCTGCGGCGACACCTCGTGGTAGGTGTCGTACGGCGACACCGACAGGCCCACGATCGCCCGCACCACGTGCCCGGCGGGCGTCCCGGTCGCGCTGAAGGAGAAGCGGTACGACTCCCCCTTCACGAGGGCGATGTCGTTCTGCCCGACGGCGGCGTCCCAGCGGTTCGTCGTGCCGCCGGGGACGTCGGCGCAGAGCCGGCCGTCGGTGACGCCCGCGGTGACGTTGCTGGTCGTCCACCAGGGCGCGGTGTCGGTGTCGAAGGTGCCGTTCTTGACCTGCTCGACCTCGTCGGCCCCGGCAGGCGCCGTCGGCAGCGCGGTGAGCGCGGTGGCCAGCAGGGCCGTCAGGGACAGCAGGGCGGTTCTGCGTCGTTTCACGTCTGGGCTCCTCCGGGAGGTGCGGGTGGCGCTCTGCGTGGGAGCGCTCCCAGATGCGGACGCAGGCCATGGTTGTGGCAGATGTGACGCCCCGTCAACGGTCCGGACAGGACTGGCTGTCCGCCGCCCGTCCGGACCGTGGCGCCCGGGGGTTCAGACGGGCGGGGCGTCCAGCCGGCTGATACGGATTGCTCCCCGGGGCTCACCGGGGTGGCGGCTGGTCAGGATGAGCCGGATCCGGGAGCCGCGGAGGGCCTTGAACGTGATCACGGTGGGGGTGCCGGAGGCGGCCGCCCAGCCGATCTCGGTGTCCCGCGCCGCCTGCCACGCGCGGCCGTCCCACACCGCCACCCCGATCGTCGCCGGCAGGCTGTGCATGGCGTCCACGGTGAAGGAGACGTCCACCCGGTCGAAGCCGCGGGTGCGCCCGTGGTCGACCGAGACCCAGTCCTCGGTCCGCGCGCCGTCGAAGGCCGGCAGCAGGGCCGTGGCCTGCTTGAAGAAGCCGTTGGACCAGCCGGTGGCCGGGTCGCCGTCGAGCATGGCGGCGGGGAGGGTGTCCGGGCGGCCGGAGTAGCTCGCGTCCGCGTGCGGGTGGCCGACGGGGGCCGGGTGCTCGGGCCGGAAGCCGGCCGGGGCCGTCTCGGCCCGGTCCTGCGCCCGGTTCGCCCGTACGGTCGCCGTGCCGGCGCGCAGTCCCCCGGCGCGAGCGGTCACCTTCACCTCGCCGGCCTTCGTACCGGACCGGACGATGGCGAGGGCCTTGCCGTGGAAAGCGGTCCGGGTGCTCGCCTGGTAGCGCTCGGCACTCTCCTGCCGGCCGTTGTCGAGTCCGGCGAGGGAGCCTCCCGTCACCGTGAAGGACAGCAGATGCTCCGCGTCGGGCACCACCACACCGTGCCGGTCGACGACCTCGGCGGTCACGAAGACCAGGGAACGACCGTCCGCGGCGACGGACTCGCGGTCCGCGGTGAGGCGTATCGCGTGCGGGGCTCCCGCGGTGCGCAGCACGTCGGTGGCGACCACCTTGCCGCCCCGCCGTGCGACGGCCTTCAGCTCACCCGGTTCGAAGGGAACCCGCCAGGTCAGGTGGAGTTTGCCGGCGCTGCCGTTCGGGCTGGTGTAGCTGCCGGGGTAGGGGCCGTCGGTGAAGGTCTTGTCGTCGCCGGTCGCCTCGGTCGTCTCCAGGTACGCGCGGCCGTCGACGGTCTTCTTCGTGTCGAACCGCCGTACGCCCAGGGACTTGTCGTTGAGGTACAGCTCGACGGTCTCGACGTTCGCGTACGCCCAGACCTCGACGGTGTCGCCCTGCGCGTGGTTCCAGGTCATCGGCAGCAGATGCACCATCGGCTCGCCGGTCCACTGGCTCCGGAAGAGGTAGTACATGTCCTTCGGGAAGCCCGCCGTGTCGACCGCGCCGAAGAAGGACGCCTTGACCGGGAAGACGTCGTAGGGCGTGGGTTCGCCGATGTAGTCGATGCCCGACCAGAGGAACTGCCCGGCGAACCACTTGCGGTCCCGGTCCTTCTTGTGGCCGTACTCGCCGCTCATGGTCCAGGAGGCGAGGTTGTTGTCGTAGGAGGAGGTCGCGCGTTTGCCCGGCGTGTGGTTCTCGCCGGTATTGAGGTGCTCCGGCTGCTGGTAGGCGCCGCGGGTGGAGGTCTCCGAGGAGGACTCGGACTCGAAGAGGAACAGGTGCGGGTAGGCCGCGTGCAGCTGGTCCACCGACTTGGCGGTGTTGTAGTTGAGGCCGAGGCCGTCCAGCTTGGCCAGCATCAGATCGGCCGCGGAGCCCTTGGCGGGCAGGCGGCGGTACTTGTCGGAGCCGATGACCAGCGGGCGGGTGTCGTCGGCGGCCCTGATCGCCCCGATGATCCGGTCGGCCATGGCGAGACCGGCGGTCGAGGTCGAGTCGGGGACCTCGTTGCCGATGGACCAGGCCAGCACGGCGGGCGAGTTGCGGGCCGCCAGCACCATCTCGGTCGCGTCCTTCTCGCACCACTCGTCGAAGAAACGGCCGTAGTCGTACCGGTTCTTTCCGGTCTGCCAGCAGTCGAACGCCTCCACCAGCAGGATGACGCCGAGCTCCTCGCAGACCTCGATCACCTCGGGCGCGGGCGGGTTGTGTGAGGTGCGCAGGGCGTTGACGCCCATGGAGCGCATGATCTCCAGCTGCCGGCGGACGGCGTCGATGCTGACGGCGGCGCCGAGTGCGCCCAGGTCGTGGTGGAGGTCGACGCCCTTGATCTTGTGGTGGGTGCCGTTGAGGGAGAAGCCCTCGTCCGGGTCGAAGCGGAAGGTGCGGAAGCCGAAGACCGTGCGGTAGGTGTCGGCGGTTCGGCCGCCGACGCGCAGTTCGGTGTGCAGGGTGTAGCGGTGCGGGGTCTCGAAGTCCCACAACTTCGGTCGCCGGACCGTGAGTTCGTGGGTCTCGGTGTGCTCGCCGGTGACGGCCGCGGTGGTGGAGGTACGGGCGACCGTCCGTCCCTTGCGGTCGACGATCCGGGAGACGACCTCGACGTCCGTTCCCTCGCCGGAGGCGTTCACGACGGAGGTGGCCACCCGTACGAGGGCACGTTCGGCGGAGATCTCGGGGGTGGTGACGCGGGTGCCCCAGCGGGCGACGTGCACCGGCTCGGTGATCACCAGGCGGGCCTCGCGGTAGATGCCGCTGCCCGAGTACCAGCGGCTGCTGGGGAGCCGGTTCCTGACCTCGACGGCGATCACGTTCTCGGTGGTGCCGTCGGTGTGCACCAGGTCGGTGAGGTCGAGGGCGAAGCCGGTGTAGCCGTAGGGGTGGCGGCCGGCCTCCGTCCCGTTGCAGTAGACGGTGGAGTCCATGTAGACACCGTCGAACTCCACCGAGACGCGCTTGCCCGCGAGCGTGGGCGGCAGGGTGAAGGCCAGGCGGTACCAGCCGAGGCCCCCGGGCAGGAAACCGGTGCCGCTGGTGGTGCCGTGCTCGGTGGTGGGGGTCTGCTCGATGCTCCAGTCGTGCGGGACGGTCGTCTCACGCCATCCGGAGTCGTCGTGGCCGGGAAGGTGGGCGTCGGCGTAGGCGCCGGTCGGGTCGGTGATGCCGCCCGGGTTCACCAGCGCGAAGCGCCAGCCGTCGCGCAGTGCGACGGTCCGGCGGCCGAGCGCGCCGCGGGCCTGCCCGGCGGCCCATGCCTCCGGGGCACCGAGCAACGCTCCGGCCGCGGGCGTGGCCGCGGAGGCGAACAGGACCGATCTGCGCGTGACCGACATGGAACTCTCCCTCACGAGGGCCCAGAAGTACTCACAACTGATCGCGAACAAACAGATTCTGTCGAGGCGTCATGCCCGGCCGTCAAGGGTGCGGCGGGGCCCTTCTGTCCCGGCGATCACTTCGGCCGGATGTGTGCCCCGGCCCCTGCCGGTGAGGCGGCACCGGGGTTACCGGTCCACGCCGGGCGCCTACGGACTACGCTGGAACTCAACTGACTTCCCTGTTCACTGTGAGTGTCCGTATGGAGTCGCGACGATGAGTCCGGACGAGGCGTTCGACGATGGCATGGCCGCCCGCGCCGTCATCGCCGTCGACGGCACGCTCACCGAGTGGAGCGAGGGCGCCCGCCGTCTGCTGGGTCATACGGCCGCCGAGGTCGTGGGCCGCCCGGCCGCCGCGCTGCTGGCCGACGGCGCGGACCCGCCGTCCGTGCCGGACGACTCCCGCTGGAGCGGCACACTCACCCTGCGCCACCGCGACGGCCACCCGGTGTCCCTGTGGGTGCTCGCCCACCGCAGACCGCCCGACGGGGCCGAGGCGACCGATTGGCTGGCGGTGTCCCCGCCGGAGGCCGCCGACCAGGGGCTTCCGGACGACCCACTGGTGCGCATGGCCCTGACGCAGTCGCCCTGCGCCACGATGATCTTCGACGAGCGGCTGCGGCTGCGCGGCGTCAACGAGGCGATGGCCGACCTTCTGGGACTGCCCGCCGGGCGGATGCTGGGCCTGAAGCCCACCGACATCGGCAGCCGGCCACCGAACGCCGAGCTCGAGGAGAATCTCCGCCGGGTGCTGGGCACCGGCCGGCGGCAGGACATGCAGACGTACATGAAGGCGACCGGCGAGAGCCGGGGGGCACACGCCTGGCTGGCCCGGATGGCACCGCTCACCGACGACACCGGCCGGGTACGCGGCGTGTGCGTGACGGCCCACGACTTCTCCGACCAGTACCGCTGGCGGGAACGGCTGCAGCTGGTCAACGAGGCGAGCGTGCGTATCGGCACCACCCTCGACGTCACCCGTACGGCCCAGGAACTGGCGGACGTGTGTGTGCCGGCGCTCGCCGACTTCGTCAGCGTCGACCTGCTCGACCCGCGAGAGCTCGCCGGCGAGTCCGCCGGGCCACCGGTCCCGCCGCTCAGTCTGCGCCGGTCCGCCCACCAGTCGGTCAACAACGGCAGCCCGGAGGCCGTCGCCAAGCCCGGGCAGGTGGACGTCTATCCGGAGAATTCCCCGCAGGCCGCCTCCCTGGTCGCGGGGCACACGGTCGTGGCCTCGGGCGCGTCGGGCGACCTCGAGCGGTGGCTGGCCTGGGACCCGATGCGTTTCCAGCGGATACAGGAGTACGGCATCCACTCCACGATGTCCGTCCCGCTCCAGGCCCGGGGCACGACCCTCGGCGTGGCGGTCTTCACCCGTTTCCGGCGCCCCGAGGCGTTCACCGACGACGACGTGCTGCTGGCGGAGGAGGTCACGGCCCGGGCCGCCGTCTGCATCGACAACGCGCGCCGCTACTCCCGTGAGCGCGAGACGACCCTCACGCTCCAGCGCAGCCTGCTGCCCCGGACCCTGCCGCGCACGGCGGCGGTGGAGGCGGCCTCCCGCTATCTGCCGGCCACCCGTTCCGGCGTGGGCGGCGACTGGTTCGACGTGATTCCGCTGTCGGGGATGCGGGTCGCCATGATCGTGGGCGACGTCGTCGGCCACGGCATCCAGGCCTCGGCCACCATGGGCCGGCTGCGCACCGCCGTCCGTACGCTCGCCGACATCGACCTGGCGCCCGACGAACTGCTCACGCACCTCGACGACCTCGTCGTCCGGCTGTCGGAGGAGTCCGGCGGGGACGGCGGCACCGGAGAGGTGGGCGCGACCTGCCTGTACGCGGTGTACGACCCGGTGTCGCGGCGCTGCACCCTGGCCCGGGCCGGGCACCCCCTGCCCCTGCTGGTGCCGCCGGGCGGCCCGGCGCACCAGCTCGATCTGCCCTCGGGGCCACCGCTGGGCGTCGGAGGGCTGCCGTTCGAGGCCGCCGAGGTGGAGCTGCGCGAGGGCAGCATCCTGGCCTTCCACACGGACGGGCTGCTCGTGAGCCGGGAGCGGGACGTCGACACGAGCGGCCGGATGCTCCGCGAGGCCCTGTCGGCTTCCTCCGACTCCCTGGACGAGGCCTGCGACCGCGTGCTGAACACCCTCCTCCCGCCGGGCGGCTCCAGCGACGACGTGGCCCTGCTGCTGGCCCGCACCCGCGGCCTGCCGTCCACCCAGGTCGCCACCTGGGACATCCCGGCCGACCCGGCACTGGTGGCCCCCATCCGCAAGCAGGTCGTCGACCAGCTGGAACGCTGGGGGCTGCTCGAAGCCACCTTCACCGCCGAGCTGGTGGTGAGCGAGCTGGTCACCAACGCCATCCGCTACGGCGCCCCGCCCATTCGGCTCCGGCTGATCCATGACACGGCCACGCTGATCTGCGAGGTGTCCGACACCAACCACACGGCACCGCACCTGCGCCGGGCGAAGACCTGGGACGAGGGCGGCCGCGGTCTGCTCCTGGTCGCCCAGCTCACCCAGCGGTGGGGCAGCAGGCACACAGGCGAGGGCAAGACGATCTGGGCGGAGCTGGCCCTGCTCGGCGACGAGCTCTGAGCGCACGCTCCCGAGCCCACGGACGATCCGGACACGACCGACCCCGCTCGACGCCGAGAACCGAGCGCACGCTCCCGAGCCCACGGACGATCCGGACACGACCGACCCCGCTCGACGCCGAGAACCGAGCGCACCATCACGAGCCCACAGACGATCCGGACACGACCGACCCGCTCCACGGCGAGAACCGAGCGCGTAATCCGCACCGGCAGGCGGGCGGCCGGGGTCGGCCCGCTCCAGCGAGAACCGAGCGCGTAATCCGCACCGGCAGGCGGGCGGCCGGGGTCGGGCGGTGGCTCCTGTCGGTCTTCGCGGCGGGCGGGCCACGGCCAGGGCGGCAGGCCCGCGAACGTATCTCTTACCAGCGCCTGGTTTCATAGGCGCGCACGACCAGATCACGCTCCGGAGGATCCCGCCCTGAACACCCCGCTCGCCGAAGTCCTGTCCGTGACGCTGCTGGTCGCCGTGCTCATCTGGGCCGTCGCCCGTCCGAAGGGCCTGCCCGAGGCCGTGCTGGCCGTGCCTGCCGCCGGACTCGCCATCGCCCTCGGGGTGATCTCGCCGGAGCACGCCTGGGAGGAGATCCAGCGGCTCGGGCCCGTGGTCGGCTTCCTCGCCGCCGTGCTGGTGCTCGCCCACTTCTGCGATGTCGAAGGGCTCTTCACCGCGTGCGGGGGGTGGATGGCCCGCTGGGCGGCGGGGCGCCCCACAAGGCTGCTGACCGCGGTGTTCGCGCTGGCGTCCGTCATCACGGCCGTCCTCAGTCTGGACGCCACGGTCGTCCTGCTGACTCCGGTGGTGCTCGCCACCGCCACCCGCATGGGCGTGCAGGCACGGCCGCACCTGTACGCGTGCGCTCACCTGTCGAACACCGCCTCGCTGCTGCTACCGGTCTCCAACCTGACCAATCTGCTGGCCTTCGCGGCGAGCGGGCTCAGCTTCACCCGCTTCGCGGCCCTCATGGCGCTGCCCTGGCTGGTCGCGATCGCCGCCGAGTACCTGGTGTTCCGGCTCTTCTTCGACGACGAGCTCAAGGCGCCCCTCCCCTCCCCCGACCCCGCCCCGCGTCCCGAACCGCTCCCGCTGTTCGCCCTCGTCACCGTCGGCTGCACGCTCGCCGGGTTCGTCGTTGCCTCCGCCGTGGGGATCGCGCCGGCATGGGCCGCGACGGCCGGTGCGCTGGTGCTGGCCGGGCGGGCGCTGGTGCGACGCCGGGCCACGCCGCTCACGGTGGTGCGGTCGGCGGCCCCGGCCTTCCTGGCGTTCGTGCTCGCGCTCGGCGTCGTCGTGCGCGCGGTCGTCGACCACGGGCTGGCCGAGGCGCTGCGGCGTGTCCTGCCCGACGGTTCGGGGCTGCTCACACTGCTGGGCGTGGCCGCGCTGGCCGCCGTCCTTGCGAACCTCATCAACAACCTGCCCGCGGTGCTGGTGCTGCTGCCCCTGACCGCCGGGTCCGGTCCCGGTGCCGTGCTGGCGGTGCTGCTCGGTGTGAACATCGGCCCCAACCTGACCTACGCCGGGTCGCTGGCGACCCTGCTGTGGCGGCGGATCGTCCAGCAGGACGGGCACCGGGTCGGGCTCGGCGAGTTCACACGGCTCGGGCTGCTCGCCGTACCGGCTGCGCTGGTGTCGGCCGTGGCCGCCCTGTGGCTGTCACTGACCGTCGTCGGCGCCTGAGCCCACGCCCGGTCAGCGGCGGCCGTCTCCGCCGTGGCCGTAGCCGTAGCCGGGATAACCGTACCCAGGGTTGCCGTACCGGCCGTCGGAGTCGCAGTAGTAGCCGTAGCGGTAGCAGGACGAGTCCGTGGCGGCCGATCTGCTCGGCGTCGGCTCCGGGGCCGAGGTGGCCGGGGGCGGGGTCGGGGTGGGCTCGGGTTTCTTCGACGGTGCGGGGGTCGGGGGCGGTGTGGGTGCCGAGCGGGCTGACGGAACGCCGGCGTTCCAGGTGACGGCCTTCATCTTGAGGTCGGCCTTGGAGGTGTCGATCACCCAGCGCTGGACCTCGTCGTCCGTCCGGGCCTTGAGGACCAGGGCTCCCGAGCCGTCGGTCGCGGCCGGGGCCAGGGCGAGGTCCTGGTCCCAGCGGGGCACCAGGGCGCCCTGCAGGGTGAAGTCGTAGCGGACGTACTTGGGGTCCGGCCGGGTCGCGCCGGCGCAGGGGGCCAGCCGGAGCGAGTAGCCGAGCTGCGAGTCCAGGCACAGGTCCGGCGCGGCGCCGTTGCGCAGCAGTCCGTCGGTCTCGTACGTCCACTGCTGGGCGGTGTCCGCGGAGCAGGTCGTCAGCTCGGCCTCCGCGCCCTCGACGGCCTTCTTGCCGTCGAGGCCGACGCACAGGTCCGAGGCGACGTTGTGCAGCCGGCCACGCAGAGCGCCCTGCCGTGCGTCGCCCGCGCCGGTCCGGGACGGGTCGGTGCTCCCTTCGCCGGCGTCCGGGTCGGGAGCCTCCCCGGCGGAGCGGTCCGCGCCGGCCGGTGCGCTGTCGCCGGAGTCGCCGGTGTACCACAGGACCAGCGGCAGGACGACGAGGCCGCCGACGGTCAGGATGCCCGCGGTGAGATTGCGCCGCCGGGCGACACGGCGGGCCGCCCGGTGGGCGGATCTGGCCGACCTTCGGGCGGCGGTTCGCGAGCCTTCGGGCCGGGGGGCCGGGGCGGCAGTCGGCAGGGAGCGGCCCGCGTCGGCCGGAGCCTGTGCCGTGTCCCCGGCCGGGTCGCCGCTCTCCGTCATGGGAACAGGCGGCGGTACGGCCGCCGGGCCGCCCGGCTCGGTGAACGACTCCCCGACCGCGCCGGCGAGGGCGACCGGGTCGGGGAAGACCTCACGCCCCTCCCCGGCCGGCCCGGGAAAAGCCTCACGCGCTGCGCGCGGCGGGGCGGGGAAGCCGTCACCCGCCGTGCCGGCCGGGCTGGAAGAGCCCTCGCCCGCCGCAGGGGCCGGACCCGGAAACACCTCGCGCGCCACACCCGGCGGAGCCGGGAAGGCCTCGGGCGCCGCGCCCGGCGCGGCCGGGAAGGCATCGCGCGCCCCGCCCGTCACCCCCGGGAGGCCCTCGCTCGCCTTGTCCGTCGGTCCCGGAAAGCCCTCGCGCGCCTGACCCGTCGGCCCCGGGAAGCCCCCACGTGCCTCACCCGCCGGACCCGGAAAGCCCCCGCGTGCCTCACCCGCCGGTCCCGGAAAACCCTTGCGCTCCTGACCCGTCCGCCCTGACAACCCTCCGCGCGCCTCACCCTTCGCCCCGGGGAAAGCCTCACGCGCCGCCCGGACCGGGTCCGGAATGATCTCGTAGGCCATACCGGCCGGCTCCGGGAAGACCTCGCGCGCCAAGGCCACCGGATCCGGGAACAGCTCGCGCGCCGCACTGGCCGGGGCCCCGGCGGCGGCCGCACCGGCCGCTCCCCCGGGCCGCTCACGCTCCGCGGCACGCCCGCCCCCGGCGCGGCCCCCCGACTCGCTGATCCGGCTCTCCGCATATCCCCGCCCGCCCCAGCCCAGCACCCCTTCCGACAGGGCGACGCCGAGGCCGTGGTTGAACTGGTCGAGCTGGTCCGCGGCGACGCTGCAGTGCCCGCAGCCCTCGATATGCGCGCGTAGATCGGGGTCGATGTCGAGCCCCCCACGCCGGTACGTCACGTCGAGCAGGCGCAGATAACGCCGGCACTCCTCGTCGGGGGCGAGTTCACGGTGGAGCTGGAGGCACTCCTCGCGGAGCCGGTCCCGGGCCCGGTCCAGTTCGACGCGCGCGCCCTCCTCGTCCAGGCCGAGCAACGCGGCCGGGGACGCGAGCGGTTCGGCCTCGACCTCGACGTGCCACAGCAGGCACCGGGCGGACTGGGGCAGCCGCTGGAAAGCCCCGGACAGCAGGCGCCGGTGCCGCGACGGCAGCAGACGGGAGGCGGGCCGCTCCCCCTCTCCGGTCCCGGCCAGCAGCTCCGGATGGAGCATGTCGCATCGGTGGTCGCCCGCCCACTCGGCCGCGATACGCCGCACCGTGACGAGCAGATGGGACCGCCACGCGGAGGTCGGGCCGTTCTGCCGGAGGGTCTCGCCGAAGAGCCGGGTGAAAGCCGCGGTGGTGAGCATGCCCGCGGAGCGCGGACCGTCGGTGCACAGCCGGGCGTAGGCGAAGGCCGCCTCCCAGTGCCGGTCCAGCAGTTCGCCGACGGGGTGGAGAGCGGGCGTCGCCCCGGTCCACTTCCTGAGCTCCGCGCTCAGTTGCTCGTCCGTCACGCCGAACCCGCCCGGCGAGGCCGGGGAATTCGACGGGCCTGCGTCTTTCACGGCTGCATTCCTCTCAAGGACATGCGGAGTAAAGTCCGTACCAAGGGGTATGCCGGCCGGCGGCCTCGCGCATACGAAGAAAAGGCGTGTGGGGGCACGCCGACAGGGCACACCTTTGCACAGGTCAGGGACAAGGAACAAGACATCGAGCGGTTTCGTGCATTGCGCGGACCGGCAGCGCCTTTTGACAAGAAGTCAGCCAGTGAAGCGAAAGGCATTTCCGTGCCGTCTGCCCCCTTTTTTACGACTTCCATTTACCCGCCCGGCCGGCCGCCGGGAAACCATTGAATCACCCCTGAGCAGCAGCTCACACGGTGGGCGGCGTTTCCGAGCCGGCCTTTCGAGGTCTGCGGCGAAACCAATAGCGGTGCTCAGCCGGGCGGACCACCGTGCGTCGTGCGGTACGCCCCGGGTGGCGCCCCGTAGCGCTGGTGAAAGGCGCGGTTGAAGTGGAAGGGGCTGACGAAACCCGAAGCCGCGGCGACGCGTTCCACGGGCAGGTCGGTGCTCTCCAGCAGCCGGGCGGCATGGCGCAGCCGCGCCTCGCGCAGGGCACGCATGGGCGAGCGGCCGAGCTGACTGCTGAACAGATGGGCGAAGCGGGACGGCGACAGGGCGACGCCCTCCGCGAGCGAGCGGACCGTGTGCGGGGCGCCCGGGTCGGCGTCGATCAGCTCCTGTGCGCGACGGATCCGTGCGTCGATGCCGGGCCGGGGGGCCGCCGGCCGGGCGCCGGCGGTGGTGAGGAGGACGATCTCCTCCAGTGCGCACAGGGCCAGTTCGCGGGCAGCGCTGCCGTGGGCCACGGCGACCTGCCCCTGCGGGGGCGGCCCGTCGGGCGGTGCTTCGGTGCCGGTCCAGCGGGCGTCGGCGTGCATCCGCCGGAACGCCGCCCCGACGCGGCCGTGCACCCCGGCCGGGGCGGAGGTGACCACGTACATCCCGTGACCTGTCTCGTACGGCCGCAGCCACGCGGTCCAGGACGGGCGGGCCTGGCAGTGCGCCCACCAGAACCGCCAGTGCCGGGCGCCGGGCTCGACGCCGTAGCCGTGCGGGACGCCCGGGGCGAGCACGACCAGTGCGCCCGCTCCGGCCGAGGTGTGCGCACCGCCCTGCCACAGCCGGCCCCGGCCTGCGGTGGTCCAGGTGAAGAGCCAGCTCGCGGATCCGTGCGGCCGGTTGACGCCGTACCCGGGCGGCTGGTCGAAGTGGCCCAGCACGACCAGCCCGGGCGGCGGTGCGGGATCCCCGGTGTTCCTGGTGTTCCCGCTGTTCCCGGTGTTCCCGGTGTTGCCCCTGTTCCCGGTGCCCTCGGCGTTCCCGGTCTCCCCGGTGCCCTCGGCGTTCCCGGTCTCCCCGGTCTCCCCGGCGCCCTCGGCGTTCCCGGTCTCCCCGGCCCTGCCGGTGTTTCCGGGCGCAGCAGTCCCGGGCAATCCGTCAGCACGCACGGGCATCCTCCTCGGTGGCCTGAAGTCCTAGCGTTTCCCACCGAGGGCACCCGACCGAGGAGTGGATTGATGACAGTCACGGGCAACGGCGCCGTCGGCGCCTCCATCCTGGACCGCGAAGGGCTTCGGCGGTACCGGGAGGGGTTCGAGGAGAACGGTTTCACGGTGGTGCGCAGGCTTTTCGGGGCCGACGAGATCGACCGGCTGTGCGCGGAGTTCGAGGCACTGCGGGCGGCCGGTCGAGTGCCCGGGCACTTCGAGCCGCGCGCGGTGGACGGGCCGGGTGTGGACCCCCTGCACGTGTGGCCCCGGGTGATGCACCCGCACGAGATCAACGACCTCGCGCGTGAGGTTCTGCTCGACGCCCGGCTGCGGACGGTTCTGGAGGTGCTGCTCGGGGAGGAGGTGCTGGCCGCGCAGAGCATGTTCTACTTCAAGCCGCCGGGGGCCCGGGGGCAGGCGCTGCACCAGGACAACTTCTACCTCCGGGTGGAGCCGGGCACGTGTGTGGCGGCGTGGGTGGCCTGCGATGTGATCGACCGGGAGAACGGCGGGCTGGAGGTCGTGCCCGGCACGCATCTCATGGACCTGTTCTGCCCGGAGCAGGCCGACGCGGACGTGTCCTTCGCCCGGGAGTACGTTCCGCCGCCGGCGGGGCTGACGCCGGTGCCGGTGGACATGGCGCCGGGGGACGTTCTGTTCTTCAACGGGAGCCTGGTGCACGGGTCGCAGCCGAACCGGGCGGCGGACCGGTTCCGGCGGTCGTTCATCGGGCACTACGTGGGCCGGTCGGCGGAGCGGATCGGGCGGTTCTACCGGACGCTGGCGATGAGCGGGTCGAGGGTGGAGCTGGCGGAGAGCGAGGGGGCGGGCCCCTGCGGAACGGAGTTCGCGCCGCAGGGGCCCCACTGACCTTCGGGACGTCGCGTTCAGTGCCCGGCGATGGGGTGGGGACCGTAAGGGCTCTGGAGTTCCTCCAGCTCCTTTTCGCTCAGCCGGATCTCCACCGCGGCCACCGCGTCCTGCAGATGCCCGGGCTTGGACGCGCCGACGATCGGGGCGGTCACCGTGGGCTGGTGGAGCAGCCAGGCGAGGGCGACCTGCGCACGGGGGACGCCCCGCGCGCCGGCGATGCGGGTGACCGCCTCGACGATGGTGCGGTCGCCCTCCTGGTACAGGGTGCCGCCGAAGGCGTCGGTGGCACTGCGCTCGGTCGTGGTGTCCCAGTCCCGGGTGAGACGGCCGCGGGCGAGCGGGCTCCAGGGCAGGACGCCCACCCCCTGGTCCGCGCACAGGGGGAGCATCTCGCGCTCCTCCTCGCGGTAGATCAGGTTGTAGTGGTTCTGCATGGAGACGAAGCGGGTCCAGCCGTTCAGCCGAGCTGTGTACTGGGCCTTGGAGAACTGCCAGGCGTACATCGAACTGGCTCCGATGTAGCGGACCTTGCCCGCCTTGACGACGTCGTGCAAGGCCTCCATCGTCTCCTCGACCGGAGTGTGCGGGTCGAAGCGGTGGATCTGGTAGAGGTCGACGTAGTCGGTGCCGAGCCGGGTGAGGCTCTGGTCGAGCTCGGTCATGATCGCCTTGCGGGACAGTCCGCCGCCGTTCGGCCCGGGCCGCATCCGGCCGTGCACCTTCGTCGCGAGGACGATCTCGTCGCGGCGGGCGAAGTCGCGCAGGGCCCGGCCGACGATCTCCTCGCTGGTGCCGTCGGAGTAGACGTTGGCCGTGTCGAAGAAGTTGATCCCCGCCTCGACCGCCTGCCGGATCAGCGGGCGCGAGGCCTCCTCGTCGAGGGTCCACTCGTGGCTGCCGCGGTCGGGCAGCCCGTAGGTCATGCACCCCAGACAGATCCGTGAGACGTCCAGGCCCGTCGAACCGAGCTTCACGTACTGCATCGTTGCTGCTCCTGCCTTCGGGAGGGTTCCACGGGGAGCGTACGTGTTCGTGTGCGCTCGAAGACGCGGCCGGGCGGGCCGCCTGACGGGTCGTCCGAGTGCGGCAGGGCCGGTCCGTCAGCGGCGTTCGACCAGGTCCAGGGCTCGCTTCCACCCGAACTCCGGCCGCCCGCCGTCCTCCCCCGGCTCTCCCGCGTACGGCTCTGCGAACCGCACGCCCATCCCCCGCAGCCGTTCGACGCTGTCCCGGTAGGCGGGGTGGGCGGCCAGGGCCGCCGCCACGCACGGCAGGACGGCGATCGGCACCCCGAGCCCCGCGACCTCGCACAGGGTGCCCAGGGCGAGGGTGTCGGCGATACCCGCCGCCCACTTGTTGACGGTGTTGAAGGTGGCGGGCGCGACCACCACGGCATCGGGCGCCGGGAACGGGCGCGGCTCGCCGGGCGTGCGCCAGGCGGAGCGTATGCGGCGGCCCGTCAGGGCCTCGACGGCGGCGACGTCGAAGAAGCCGTTCATGGCGACGGGCGTCGCGATGACGCCCACCTCCCAGTCCCGTTCCCGCGCGGCGGTGATCAGTTCACCGACGTCCGCGGCGATGCCGGCGGCGCAGACGACGACGTACAGGAAGGGTTTGCGGGTGGCCTGTTCGGTCATCCGGGAAACCCTAGCGACTCCCCGGGCTCACCGGACGGGGAAGGTGCCTCCGCGTTCCGACCCCGCCGGACAGTTGTTCTGGCCGGCCGAGGGTGCCATGGTCACGGCGGGCGTCACCAGGAGCGCCGAACCCGCGGCCGAGGCGCGCGAGGCGGCCCGGCGGCTCCTGAGGCCGGGTGAGATGCGGGGTCAGCTCACCGTCCGGGACACGGTGATGGCGCCGACCGGGCAGGCACGGGCCGCCTCCCGCAGCAGCGGGCCGCCGCTGTCCTCGCCGCCGGGCAGCAGGGTGCTGTAGCCCTCGTCGTCCTGGGTGAACACGGCCGGGGCGGTCAGGGCACACTGGCCCGCGCCGATGCAGACGTCCTTGTCGATGTCGATGTGCATGTGCGCAGGCCCTTACCAGGTCACGGGGAGTTCCAGCATCCCCTGGATCGTGTCGCCCGGCTTGAAGGGGATCTCCTCGGCCGGGGCGGCCAGGCGCAGGCCGGGCAGCCGGTCGAAGAGGCCGTGCAGAGCGATCTCCAGTTCGGCGCGGGCGAGGTTCTGGCCGAGGCACTGGTGGATACCGAAGCCGAACGCGACGTGATGACGGGCCGGGCGGCTCCAGTCCAGCGTGTCCGGCTCGGGGTAGACCGTCTCGTCGCGGTTGATGACGGAGGTCGCGAAGACCACGCCCTCGCCCTCGCGGATGGTCGTCCCCGCCACCTCGATGTCCTCGACGGCCAGGCGCAGCATGCCGTCCGCGATCGACAGCATGCGCATCAGCTCCTCGACCGCGGCCGGCAGCAGCCCCGGGTCCGCGCGCAGCTCGGCGAGCCGCTCGGGGTGCTGGAGCAGGGTGAAGGTGCCGAGCGAGATCATGTTCGCGGTCGTCTCGTGGCCCGCGACCAGCAGGATGAGGGCCATGGCGATCAGACCCTCGCGGTCGAGGTCGCCCTCGCGCAGCTGCCGGTGGACCAGGTCGTCGAGGAGGCCGGTGCCGCGGTCCTGCTGCTTGTGGTCGATCAGCTCGCCGAAGTACGTCTCCAGCCGCTCGCGGGCGTCGAGTACGTCGGCGGTCTCCGGGCCGCGCAGCAGCCGTCGCGACTGGGTCTCGAAGAAGTCGTGGTCGGTGTAGGGGACGCCGAGCAGGGCGCAGATCACCATGGACGGCACGGGCAGCGCGAAGGCGCTCACCAGATCCGCGGGCGGGCCCTGGGTGATCATCGCGTCGAGCCGTTCGTCCACGATCTGCTGGATGCGTGGCCGGAGTTCGACAGCCCGCTTGAGGGTGAAGTCCCCGACGACCATCCGCCGCTGGGCGCGGTGCTCGGGGTCGTCGACGCCCAGCAGGGCCGTTCTGCGGTTGCGGATCCCGGCGAAGCGCTCGGTGGGGGCGGGGAAGCCGGGCCGGTCGCGGTTGGACGACAGACGCGGGTCGGCCAGCAGGGCGCGGGCGGTTGCGTGCCCGCTGACGAGCCAGGCCTCGCGGCCGTCGAAGAGGGTGATCCGGGTCAGGGGGCGTTCGGTGCGCAGCGCGTCGTAGGCGGCGGGCGGGTGGTAGGGGCAGGTCCGGCTCTGGGGGAAGGCGACGGGTGCGGTCGTTTCCGTCATGAAGACCTCGCAGACGTGTAGTGCGTCGTGCCGATCTTCATTAGATGCCCCAGGCATCTATGGTGCGACGCGAACTTCGGCCAGATCGCCGACGCCGGCAACATGGCCGGGGAATGCCGTCCTCCCGTTCGAACGACGGGGGGCGGGAGGCCTGTGGTGGGGGGTCGCCGCCCTTGCCCGGGGCCCGACGGGGGTCGCCGCCGCGAAAACCGGTTGTCGGCACGGCGGGGCAGGCCGCAGGATCCGGCCATGCCTGCGTTCACTGTTCTCCTGCCGCTGTCCGCCGCCGCCACCGCGCGCCGACAGCAGCAGTCCGGCCGCCGCGGAGGACCGACGCCGCCCCGGTCATGACGGCCGCGCTGGTCGCGGGGCTGCTCGCCGGGTACGGCATCGCCGTACCCGTGGGCGCCGTCGGGACCTACCTCGTCTCCCTCACCGCCCGCACCACCTTGCGCACCGGTGTCTGCGCCGCGCTGGGCGTCGCCACCGCCGACGGGCTCTACGCCCTCGCGGCCACCCTCGGGGGCACGGCCCTGGCCTCCGCGCTGCGGCCCGTGCTCGGGCCGCTGCGCTGGGTGTGCGTGCTGGTGCTGCTCGCGCTGGCGGCATGGGGCGCCGTCACCGCGCTGCGCGAGTACCGCGGCCACCGGCTCGCGACCCGTACCGCTCCCGCTCCCCCGGGCCCCGCCCGGGCCTATCTGGGCCTGCTGGGCATCACCCTGCTGAACCCCACCACCGTCATCTACTTCGCGGCCCTCGTGCTCGGTTCCCAGGCCGCCGGACCGGCCGGCCCGCTGGAGCAGGGCGTGTTCGTGACGGCCGCGTTCGCCGCCTCCGCGAGCTGGCAGGTGCTGCTGGCCGGGAGCGGCGCCCTGCTGGGCCGCGCGCTGACCGGCCACCGGGGAAGGCTGGCGACGGCACTGGTCGCGAGCGGGGTGATGACGGCCCTGGCCGTGCGGATGGCGCTCGCGCCGGGGTGAGGGCCGTTTTCCGGCCCGATCCACCCCGGTGCGGATGATTCCCGGGGGCACGGGTGTTGAAGACGGGTGGCGATGAGCCGCGGACGAGACGATGGGACGGATGCCATGCCTCTGGAAGGCGAGTACGAACCCAGCCCGACGCAGTGGGTGCGCAAGCAGGTGGAGCTGTACGAAAGCTCCGGCGGTACGGAGGGGACGACGCTCCAGGGCTCGAAGATGCCGGTCGTCCTGCTGACCTCACGGGGTGCCAGGAGCGGGAAACTGCGCAAGACACCGGTGATGCGGGTGGAGCACGAGGGGCGCTACGCCGCGGTGGCCTCCCTCGGCGGGTCGCCCAAGCACCCCGTCTGGTACTTCAACATCCTGGCCCACCCGCACGTGGAGCTCCAGGACGGGCCGGTGAAGCAGGACATGACCGCCCGTGAGGTCACGGGCGAGGAGAAGGCGGTGTGGTGGGAGCGGGCCGTCGCGGCCTACCCGGCGTACGCCGACTACCAGAAGAAGACGGACCGTGAGATACCGGTCTTCGTCCTGGAGCCGGCCGAAGCGGGCTGACAGCGAGCCGGCTGCCCGGCGCGGACCGCCGACGGACCGTGCGGGCAGCCGGCGGACCGTGCGGACAGCCGGCGGAAAAATCTTCCGCCCCGCGTGTGTGAACCGGACTCGACGGGGCATGCGAGGTTCAGGCCCCGCCGCGCTCCCCCGTCGCGGCGGGGCTTTCCGCTGCCTCGCGGGCGGGACGGTCGGTCACGTCGAGGAAGATCTGGTCGGCCTCGGGCACCGTGCGGGCGATGGATCGCTTGATGCGCACGGCGACCTCCTCGACGCGTTCGCTGTCCAGGCCGGGCACCAGGTCGATGCGGGCGGCCACCAGGGCCGTGTCGAGTCCGGTCTTCATCGTGAACAACGCTTCCACGCTGTCGATCTCGGGCTGGGCTCGCAGCAGCGCGCAGATGCGCCCGCTGGACTCGGGGTCGGCCGCCTCGCCGATCAGCTGGTCACGGGCTTCGCGGCCCAGCCGAAAGGCCACATAGACCAGCAGCGCACCGATCGCGAGCGAGGCCGACGCCTCCCACACCGCCTGGCCGGTGACCATGTGCAGCGCCATGCCCACCATGGCCAGGGTGACGCCGAGCACGGCGGTGCCGTCCTCGGCGACGACCGTCCGCAGGGCCGGATCGCGCAGCCCGGAGCCCGCGCCGCCCTGCCGTCGTACCTGGTAGAGCGCCCGCACCAGCGAACCGCCCTCCGCGAGAAGGGCGACACCGAGCACGATCAGGCCGGCCACATAGCCGCTGAGCTCCTCCTCCGTTTCGCTCGTCAGGGCCTCGAAGCCCTGGAAGAACGAGAAGCAGCCGCCCATGACGAAGATCCCGACGGCCGCGAGGAGCGACCAGAAGAACCGCTCCTTGCCGTAGCCGAAGGGATGACGCCGGTCGGCGGGGCGGCGGCTGCGGCGCAGCGCCGCGAGCAGGAACACCTCGTTCATGCTGTCGGCCACCGAGTGGGCCGCTTCGGACAGCAGGGCCGGTGACCCCGCCGCCAGGCCGCCGATGGCCTTGGCCACGGCAATCACCAGATTGGCCGCGAGCGCCACCAGCACGGTGACGCGCGTCCTGTGATCACTTCCTTCATCAGTCACCCACGCCGATTGCCCCGGTCGGGTGTACTCACACCGTGCCGTCCACGGAAAACGGGGAACGCGTTCACCAGGGTCCACGTACGGCAAGGAGGTCACCCCCATGAGCCGCGACGACGGCGACGACGGCAACACCGGCTACGGAAGGAGGGCGTTCAAACGGTCCAAGGCCCACTTCGCGGACCGGATCACCGCGGACGGCCGGGACGGCTGGCCGGTGGAGGCCGGGCGCTACCGTCTGGTCGTCAGCCGTGCCTGCCCGTGGGCGAGCCGGTCCCTGGTCTCCCGGCGGCTGCTCGGCCTGGAGGACGCCCTGTCCCTGGCCGTCGCCGACCCCATCCAGGACGACCGCAGTTGGCGCTTCACGCTGGACGAGGACGGCCGTGACCCGGTCCTCGGCATCCGCTATCTCAGCGAGGCCTACGACCGCCGGGAGAGCGGCTATCCCGGCGGTGTGAGCGTGCCGGCGATCGTGGACGTGGCCAGCGGCAAGCTGGTGACCAACGACTACCAGCAGCTCACCCTCGACCTCGCGACCGAGTGGACGGCACTGCACCGGGAGGGCGCGCCCGACCTGTACCCGGACAAGCTGCGCGACGAGATCGACGAGGTGATGGCGGACGTCTACGAGGACGTCAACAACGGCGTCTACCGGGCGGGGTTCGCCACCGGGCAGGAGGAGTACGAGGCCGCCTGCGCCGGGGTGTTCCGGCGGCTGGAGCTGCTCGCGGAGCGGCTGGAGCGGCAGCGCTACCTCGTCGGCGACACGATCACCGAGGCGGACATCCGGTTGTTCACCACGCTGGTGCGTTTCGACGCGGTCTACCACGGCCACTTCAAGTGCAACCGCTGGAAGCTGACGGAGAACCAGGTGCTGTGGGGTTACGTCCGCGACCTGTACCAGACACCCGGTTTTGGAGACACCGTCGACTTCGACCACATCAAACGCCACTACTACCAGGTGCACACGGGCATCAACCCGACCCGCATCGTGCCGTTCGGCCCGGACCTGGCCGGCTGGCTCACCCCGCACCACCGTGAGGAGCTGGGTGGCAGGCCGTTCGGTGACGGCACACCGCCCGGGCCGGTCCGCGCCGGGGAACGGATCCCCGCGGCGCACACCCCCTGACCACATTCACCCCCCTCAGCAATCAAGGAGCTCCCGTGGCAAAGAAGAAGAAGAAGATGTCCCTCGCGTACCAGCCCGTGGGGTTCGTACTCGGCTGGTCGGGCGGCTGGCTGGCCGGGCTCGCCTTCCGCAAGACGTGGATGGCGATCCGGCACGAGGAGGACGCGCCCGACGCACTGGACAAGGACCGCGGCTGGGGCGAAGTCCTGCTGGCGGCCGCGATCCAGGGCGCGATCTTCGCGGTGGTGCGCAGCGCCGTGGACCGCGCGGGCGCCAAGGCGATCGAGCGTTCGACCGGCACCTGGCCGGTCGGCGAGAAGGGCGGCCGGGACTGACACGGCCACCCGGCCCCGTCCGGCAGCTGCCGGACGGGGCCGGTCGGGGCCTCGGAGGCCGGTCCGCCCTCAGCGGGTCTCCCGCGACGGCGGTAACCCTCTGCCCTCGCTCAGCCCTGTTTGGGTGCCGTCGGCGCGGTGCGGCGCAGGGTGAAGGAGTGGCCTGCCGGGTCGGCGTAGCCGCGCTCCTCCAGAGGGCCCGAGGGCTCCTTGGCCTCCAGGGGGCGGCCGCCGAGGCTGATGACGCGGCGTTCCACCGCGTCGAGGTCGTCCACCACGAACTCCAGGTGGGCCTGGAGGGAGTTCTCGGGACGCGGCCAGCTGGGCGGGGTCGCGTTGACGTCCCGGCGCAGGGCGATCCGGAAGCCGTCGGCGCTCTTGATCTCCACCCGGTTGGCGGTGGCGTCCGACTCCTCCCCCTCCAGCAGTTCCTTGTAGAACACGGCGAGCTTCTCGGGCTCGGCGCAGTCGAGCACGAGGACCCCCGCTTTCACCAGTGCCATGTCTCCTCCGCAGGATCGCGGCCGCGGGGCGGTCGTGCCCCGCGGCCCTCTCCTGTGCGGATATCCCGGTCCAGCCGATTCAGTCGGTCTTCAACCACCGTCCGTCGCGCATGAGTTCGCGGCCGTCGAGTTCGTCGGCCTCCCGCCAGGCCTGGATCCGCCGCGGTACGACGCGGAAGTAGAGGTACGGCGTGGCGAGCCGGCGGGGGTCGAACCCGGTCTTGGCGGCGAAGAGTTCGGCGTCCTGCTCGGTCAGCTCGCCGGGCTGGACCGTCTCGACGTCACCCTCGACCATGACGACGTCCCGGGTCGGCCCGATGCCCACGCGGGCCCGGCCGGACGCGGCCAGGTTCCGTCCGGTGGGGCTGGACGCGGGCGTGGCGAACAGCAGGTACGAGCCGTTCCAGAGGAAGGACAGCGGGACGAGGTAGGGCGTCCCCGACGCGCCGTCGGCCGTGGCGACCCAGGCGTCCACGTCGTGGTCCAGCCGGTGCAGGGTGTCCTTCTTGCGCTGCTCAGCGCTGCGTGCGGGTGCGGACGTCATCGTCGGTGCGCCTCCTGGTCGGTCGTCGAACGGACTTCGACCAGTGTGGCGTTCCGCGGCTCCGGAGGCTCGGTGGACGAGCCGGTACCGGGTGAGGGACGAGGGAGTATACGCAGCTCATGCGCTTCGGGCAGTAACGGAGATCACGGCAGGGTCACGGAATGGCTTATTCACGCCCTGGGCAGCCTCGTACCGCTTCTCGGTTCAACTTTCGGACTGCGAAGCCCAGTTCGAGTGTGCGGGCGGTCACGGCACCGTCCGCCAGCAGGGGTGGGGGGACTCCGCGTTCCGTCTCCCGAAAGGAAACGCATGCCTCAGGACCTCCGGTTCGACCTGCCCTTCGACACCCCGGCCAGCTCCCCACACGCCTCGGGCGAAGCAGCGCGTCCCGGATACAGGGGTCGCGCTACGCCTGACGGGCCGCGCGTGCTTCCTGATCAACACAGCTGAGGCGGCGATGCAGGTGCTCGCCTCGCAGCAGGAGTGCCGTCATCGCAGCAGTCGTGCCCCTCGCGGACGTTCACAGCAGGAGCCAGAGCCGGTCGCGTGAGTCCGGCTGTCCGGCGAGGCCGTCGCGGAAAGTTCAGAAGATTCCCGGACACGGCCGGTCAACGACCACGGTCGACCGATTCCGTTGCCAGGACCACAGCTCATTGGGAGACCGGTGTGAAATCTCGAGTCGCAGGTGCTGTTCCGAAGGCGTCCGCCGACAGCTCGATCCCGGCGCAGCCAAGCGCCCCGCTCCACCCCACGGAGGCGGGGAACACTCTGGCCCGCCTCTTGGTGAAACACATCAAGGGGAGCACGGAGCAGTACCGAAGGTCCCATAACGCCGCTCAGCAGCGGCTGAGCGCATTCGGCTCCCCCCTCTCCAGCACCACGCTGCAGGTGGAGGGAGCCCTCCACCTGGCGCGGCCCGCGTTCCTCCCGCCCGACGAGGAGGGCTACGCCAGGTTGAGGCACCTCGACACCAGTCTGCGCATGATCGAAGCAGCCTTCCCTCAAGTCAGCACCGACATCGAGGTCTGCAGACTGACCTGCACGATGCTGGAAGGGGCTTGGAGGAGCCGGGCCCTCACCCCGGCGCGCGAGGAGGAGCAGACAAGCGTCTGCGCCTGCGCTCTGTGCCGTCGGCTGCCCACGCCCCCCGCACGCACGCTGGACGACTACAGTTGGCGGCAGAGCGCCGGTCGTCCCCTCACCGTGAAGACCTGGCCACACCGCCGGGAACTCGACAGCGTCCTGACCGGTGGATGGTCCTGGACCCGGCAGATGAACGACCTCGAACGAGACCTCGGCCACCGCCACCGCTTCGAGGACGACATCCTCGTCTTCCACGAATACAAACGCGTGATCGACACCATCGACACAACGCGCCTCACCCAACACGTCGAAGGCCGCCTGGCCGAGAATTTCAGCACCAACAGCGCACGGGCCCTGGTCTCCGGACTCTTCGCAGCGCACAAGCGATCCGTCGACGAGTACTGGCTCCGACAGCACGACGCGGGCAGCGTCATGCTCCCCCAGACCAACCCGCTCACCCAGAGCGCCTACTCAGCCCTGCAGATGCTGGACTGCCTCTTCTGGCACGTCGCCCCCGACACCGAACTCTGGCAGGAGGAAAACCTCGCCTCCCTGCTGCTGTGCCGCGTCATCGACGACATGGCCGATGTACGGGCCGACGCCCTCACCGGCGAGATCAGCAACTTCTGGCTCGCCGACATGCCCACCCACACCAAGGCGCTCTACGCTGCCTGCGCGATAGCCCTCGTCAAGTACGGCTGCATGCCCGAGGCCCACAGCCCGATGTGGAACACCTGGCTGATGACCACCACCATCGTCTGGATGGGGCTGACGGGCCGCCACGCCCTGTGGTTCGACGGCATCACCCAGGGCCTCCCCCCGGCCGAGGAGTGCCCGCTGTGCGACCTGCAGCCCAACCCGTGCACCGGCATCCTCACCGACGGCACCACCCTCACCATCGCCCCGCGGGCCACCGCACCGGCACTGAGCACCCGGGCCGCCGAGCTGTCCGCACGCTGTCGAGCCCAATTCCCCCGGACATGGGCCCTCTTCGACGCCGAGCTCCATGCCTTCGAAGCACTGCACGGCCCCTGGTACGGCAACACGGACAGCACATGGGAGATCTTGCGCCGCACCTACATCGCCGCCGTGGAGGCATCAAGCGCCGCGCCATCGCCGGACCGCGCCCGTCATGTCCAACAAGACGCCGGCGTGGTCGGGTCCGAGAGGTTCCACACCCTGCACGACCCTCAGACCGGGAGGGAAGACACCGCACTGCTCGCCTACATGTTCGGCGGTGCCCACCCGCATTTCCTCTGGAACGCCACGGGTTACCGCCCCACGGGCGTCGCAGGCGACTGGCTCGACGGCTGACGCCTCAACCCTGATGGCCCGGGCCGCGCCCCGAACGGCCCCTGCTGAAGGTGGCCGTCGGCAGCGCGGCGTCGGCCTCCACCGCGCCGTCGAGCCGAGGCGCACGGACCCCACCGCGCCGTCGAGCCGAGGCGCACGGCGTTGCCCGGCCGGAAGCCGGCCGGGCAACTGTCTGCCGGCGTGGCCTAGACGGCGAACTCGACCGGCAGGCTGTCCAGCCGGGACTCCCACGTGGAGGCGGTCGAGCTTAGTTCTTCCGGCGGTACAGCCAGGCGCAGGTCCGGCAGCCGGTGCAGCAGGACGTCCACGCCGATCTCGATGATGGACTGCCCGATGTTCTGACCCGGGCACTCGTGCGGTCCGGAGCTGAACGCCAGGTGCGCCTGGTTGCCCTGCACGGCAACGGACGAGTCGGGTCGTACATCCGGGTCGAGGTTGCCGGCGGCCAGGCCCAGGATGAGCAGTTCTCCCTCCTGGACGTGATGGCCTCCGAGCTCCAGGTCGGCGGTTGCGAACCGGCCCGGCAGCACGGACAGCGGCGGGGTGTCCCACATGACCTCTTCCACCGCTGACGAGATGTTCAGCTCCCCGCTGACCAGACCGGACAGCCGGGCGGAGTCGGTGAGGACCCGTTGCAGGACCCGGGCCAGCAGGTTGCTGGTGGTGGTGTGCGCGGCGATCAGCACCAGGCGCAGATGGCTGACGACCTCGTCGTGGTCGAGGCCGGCCGGGTGCTCCAGGAGGGCCGTGGCGAAGTCGGAGCCCGGCTCGGCCCGCTTGCGCTCGGCGAGTTCCGCGAGGATCTGCATGATCCGCTCGTTGTGCTCGAGGGCGCCCTCACCACCCTTGAAGACCTCGGCGCACGACTCGATCAGGCGTTGCCCCTCCGCCGCGGGAAGGCCCAGCATCCTGGTGAGCACGAGCATCGGCAGTTGCTCGGCGTAGTCGGCCACGAGGTCGGCGCGCCCGGCGTCGGCGAACGCGTCGATCTGCTTGTTCGCGAAGTACGTGACGTGCCGCCGGATGCCCCGGGCCGCCGCCGCCTGCAAGCCGTCGGTGACGGCGCCGCGCAGCCTGCGGTGCGGTTCGCCGTCCTGGGACACACAGTCGGGGCGCCAGCCGACCATCGGCATGATCGGCGAGCTCTCCTCGATCCGGCCCTCCCGCCAGTCCCGCCAGATCCGCGCGTCCCGGCTGAACTGGCGGGGGTTGTCCAGCACCCGCCGGTTGTCGCGGTAGCCGAGCACCAGCCAGGCGGGCACGTCGCCCTCCAGCAGAACCGGCGCGACCGAGCCGTGCTCCTTGCGCAGCCGCTCGTAGATGCCCGCCGGGTCGGTCGCGGCGTCCGGGCCGTACAGCCTGGTCAGGTCGGCGCCGTGGTGGGCGACGGGGCAGCCCCGCACGGCCGGGAGTCCGGATTCGGTCGAGTCGTTCATCGGGGCTCCAGGGCCACGGCCGAGCGTTCCTTAAGATGGTGGATCAGTGCGACCAGGACGTCCCGGCTGGAGGCCCGGTCGCGGGCGTCGAAGGCCACGACCGGGGTGTGCTCGGGGATGTCCAGGGCGTCCCGGATCTCCTCGGCCGGGTAGTTCCGCGAGTCGGGGAAGACGTTCAGCGCGACCACGAAGGGGACTTCCAGCCGCTCCATCTCCTCGATCGCCCGGAAACTGGACTCCAGGCGGCGCGTGTCCACCAGGACGACCGCGCCGAGGGCCCCCTTGAACAGCCCGTTCCACAGGAACCAGAACCGTTCCTGCCCGGGCGTGCCGAACAGGTACAGCACCAGGCTCTCGTTGATGCCGATCTTGCCGAAGTCCAGGCTGACGGTGGTCTGCGTCTTGTCGGCGACGCCGATGAGGTGGTCGACGTCGGCACTGGCCTGGGTGAGGGTCTCCTCGGTGGTGAGCGGCTTGATGTCGCTGACCGACCGGACCATGGTGGTCTTCCCGGTACCGAACCCGCCGGCGATCATCACCTTCACCGAGCGGGTGTCCCCCGCCGAGCCTCCGGGTTGGTCAAAGCCTTTCAAGTCCACTGAGTACCTCCTCAAGGAGCGCGAGGTCGGGCCCGCGGCCGGCGTCGTGCGCCGGGATGGGGTTACGGGCTTCGACGCGACCTGCGTCCAGCAGGTCCGACAGCAGCACCGCGAGAATGTTGAAGGGGAGCCCGAGGTGAGCGCCGAGCTCGGCGACCGACAGCGGGTCACGGCAGCGGCGGAGGATCTCCTCGTGCTCGTGCTGCATGCCCGGTAACGGGGCGGCGCGGGAGACGACGAGGGTCGCCACGTCGAGGCTCGACGCCGAACCGCCCGGTCCGCTGCGCCCTCCCGTGAGGACGTAGTAGCGCTCGAGACCGGACGGGTCCGACGGTCTGCGGGGAGCACTCATCCAGAGTGCTCCTCCAGGCGCGGAGTGGTGCCGAGGAGCTCACCCATCCTGCGGGCCAGGTCCCTCATCTGGTGCCCGAGCAGGCCCTGGTCGAGGCCTTCCCTGGCGAGGACACCGAGGTACGTCTCCACACCCGCGCGCACGACGAAGAGGTGCCCGCCGTCCACCTCGATCATCGCCAGGCGCAGCTGCCCGGCGTACTTGGGGAACTGCTCGGCGACCGGCTGGGCCAGGGCCTGGAGGCCGGCCACCACGGCCGCGAAGCGGTCGACGTCGTCGGGGTCTTCGGCGCCGTAGGAGGTGATGGCTTTGCCGTCGCTGGAGGCCACGAGGGCGAAACGGATCTCCTGGATGCTCTCGACGAGATCGCGGAGCGCCCAGCTCACATCTGTTCCTTGTTGGGTCATGGGACTAGTCGCTCTCTTCGGTGCGGTGCTCGGTGTACTCGCGGCCGGCGAGGGAGTCGCGGTCGTCGGCCGGCTCGGAGGCCTTCGCCGCGTCGCGTCCGGCGGTGGCGAAGGCGGCGAGACCCGAGAAGGACGCGTCCGGCGGAACGGCGGCGACGGTCCCCCGGTCGGTCCGCTCGGCCGGCTTGGGCGCCTCCGTCTCGTTCCGCTTGCTGCGGCGCCGGGGCAGTCCGCCGGGCGTGGTCTCCACGGTCTCTGCCCGCGCGGCCCGTGGTTCGGGCACGGTGGCCGTCTCGCGGGCCGGGGCCGTGGTGGTGGTGCGCACCTCCGGGGCGAGCGCCGCCGGTGCGGTCGCGGCCGTGGGCAGCGGGCTGAAGTACTTGTGCGGGACCACGACCACCACTGAGGTGCCGAGCCACGGCGAGTCCGCGAAGGTGACGCGGATGCCGTAGCGGCGGGCGAGGGTACCGACGACGCGCAGGCCGATGTTGGCGTCCTCGGTGATGCCGCCGAGGCCCGCGCCGGGCGCGGTGCCCGCGAGGGCGTGCTCGGCCTCGCGCTTCTTCTCCTCGCTCAGGCCCTTGCCGGAGTCCTGGATCTCGATGCCGACACCGTTGGGGACCTCCTTGCCGGAGATGAGCACCGGCTCGGTGGGCGGCGAGTAGCGGGCCGCGTTGTCCAGGAGGTGGGCCAGGATCAGCGTGAGATGGTCGACGAGACCGCCGTCGACGCCCAGTTCGGGCAGGTGGCGCACCTGGATCCGGTGGAAGTCCTTGATCCGGCCGATGCCGCCGCGCACCACGCTCAGCAGCCGCTGCGGCTCCTGCCACTGCCGGCCGGGCCGGTCCGAGCCGCCGAGCACACCGATGCTCGCGGCGAGGGAGTCGGCGGGGCCGAGCTCCTGGTCGAGTTCCATCAGACCCCGGGCGACGGCCGGCAGCCGGCCGTGCTCGCCCTGCATCTCGTGCAGACGACCGCGGAGTTTGCTGGTCAGCACGTGAATGCGGTTGCCGATGCTGATCACGGCCTGCTCGGCGGAGGTGGAGCGGTCGAACTCCGCCTCCAGGCCGATCAGGGAGGTGCGCAGCAGCTTGCGCAGTTCGGTCTGGAGTTCCGAACTGACCTTGGCGCACTGGTTTACCGTGGGCAGCAGGTCGTCGATGGCATCGCCGGCGCGCAGCTTCTCCATCGCGTCGGGCAGCTGCTCGTCGGCGAGCCGGGCGACCGCGGCGAGCTGGTGGGTGAGCTGTTCCTGCCAGACCTCGGCCTGGTCGGCGAGCTGCGCCTCGTAGGAGGTGGCCTGCTCGGTCAGCCGTTCCTCATAGGCCCGGGACCGGTCGGTGAGCTGCGTCTCGTACGTGGCCCTCTGGTCGGCGAGCTGCGCCTCGTAGGTCGCGCTCTGGTCGGCCAGGCGCCGCTCGTACGCCGAGTTCTGCTCGTTGAGCTGGGATTCCAGGGTGGCGCGATCGGCGGCGAACTTGCGTTCCAGGCCCGCCACATGCTGCTGCCACTGCTGGTTGTGCTCGGCCTGCGTGGTGCGGAAGGAGCCTTCCGCCCGGTGCAGTTGTGCCCGGGTGCGCAGCAACAGCCGTACGCACACGGCACCGGCCGCCGTCGCCGCGACTCCGGCGACGGCCGCGGTTATTCGATCCGAGCTCATGAACGTGGCGGCAACGGTCCCGCCTCCCAAGCCCAGCGGCATCAACCACCAGCTGTACCAGGCGACAGGGGCCCGCGCCGCCGGTGGCGGAGTGGCGAGTTCCATCTGCATCCTTCGAAGCAACACGATCGAACGGGGGGGTGTGTGGATCGCACTCATGAGTACGCACCGCGAGTCGACTGGACGCGATCGCGTCAACTCGCAGCGCCGATCGGAACCCTATCGGGTTTGGACCCGAAAGGATCAATCCCGACCCCCTCCGAACGTGAGGGTTCCATCACGCTCCGACAGAGGGCAACAGGTCGACAAATGGCTTTGCAGTCACCGGACTTGGGCATACATCAGGGGCCGCTTCGACGGTGGAGCATCACGTCGCGCGGAAGCCGTGGAGGTCAGCGGGCGGTCTGGAACGTACGGCGGTAGGCCTGCGGGGAGACCCCGATCGCCGCGTTCAGGTGCTGACGCAAGGACGCGCCGGTCGCGAAGCCGACCCGGCCGGCGATCTGATCGACTGTCAGGTCAGTGGACTCCAGCAGATGCCGGGCCCGGACCACGCGCTGCTGGATCAGCCAGCGGCCCGGGCTGAGACCCACCTCGTCGTGGAAGCGGCGGGCGAAGGTGCGCTGGCTCATCCGCGCGTGGCCGGACAGATCTGCGAGCGTGAGCGGTTCGTCGAGGCGCTCCAGAGCCCAGGCGCGGGTGGCCGCGGTGCTCGCGGCGCCCTGCTCGGGGACGGGCTGCTCGATGTACTGGGCCTGGCCGCCGTCGCGGAAGGGCGGGACGACACAGCGGCGGGCGACGCTGTTGGCCAGCCGGCTGCCGTGGTCCTTGCGGACGAGGTGCAGGCAGATGTCCACGCCGGAGGCGGCCCCGGCGGAGGTCAGGAACGGGTGGTCGTCGACGAACAGCACGTCCGGGTCGAGGTCGACGCGCGGGAACAGGCGCCGGAAGTGGTCGGCGACCTGCCAGTGGGTGGTCGCCCGGCGTCCGTCGAGCAGACCGGCGGCGGCGAGGACGAAGGCGCCGGTGCAGATGGAGACGATGCGGGCGCCGGGGCGAATGAGCGCGAGCGCGGCCAGGACGTCGTCGGACACCTCGTCGGCCAGACGGTCGGGTGCGACGGGTGCGATCACGACCGTGCCCGCCGTGGCCAGGACCTCGGGACCGTGCTCGACGGTGACGCCGAAGTCCGCGTTGGTGCGCACCGGACGGCCGTCGACCGAGCAGGTGAGGACCTCGTACCGGCCGTCGGCCGCACCGAGGATCCGGCTGGGGATACCCAGCTCGAAGGGGTACACCCCGTCCAGGGCCAGGACCACCACTCGTTCACGTCGCATGGCACGATCGTATCGAATGTTGGCAATCTTGCCATTGGCGCGGTGTCCGCGGACCGGCACGCTGGTTGACCATGAGCACACAGAACACGATGCGGGCCATCAGCCAGGACGTCCTCGGCGGCCCCGAGGTCCTGAAGGAAGTGGAGATCGAGCGCCCGGCGCCGAAGCCCAACGAGGTACTGGTCCGGGTGCGGGCCGCCGGGGTCAACCCGACCGACTGGAAGCACCGTGCCACCGGTGGGTTCCTGGGCGAACCGCCCTTCGTCCTCGGCTGGGACGTCTCCGGGGTGGTGGAGGCGGTCGGCATCGGCGTCGTGGCCTTCGCGCCCGGTGACGAGGTCTTCGGCATGCTGCCGTACCCTTACGGGCACGGCTCGCACGCCGAGTACGTCATCGCCCCGGTCCGCGCCCTCGCCCGCAAGCCGGCCGGCGTCGACCACACGCAGGCGGGCGCGCTGCCGCTGGTCTCGCTGACCGCCTGGCAGGCGCTGACCGAACACGCGGGTCTCCGGCCCGGGCAGCGGGTGCTGATCCACGCCGCGGCCGGCGGGGTCGGGCACGTGGCGGTGCAGATCGCCAAGGCGCGGGGCGCCCATGTGATCGGCACGGCGAGCGCGGGCAAGCACGGGTTCCTGCGCGACATCGGCGTCGACGAGACGATCGACTACCGCGAGACGGACTTCACCGAGGCCGTGAAGGACGCCGACGTCGTCCTGGACACGATCGGCGGCGACAACGCCCTGCGCTCGCTGCGCGTGCTGCGCCCCGGCGGTGTCCTGGTCTCGATCCTCCCGGGCGGCTCGGACGAGCTCTACGAGGAGGCCGAGCGGCTCGGTGTGCGGGCGCTGCGGATGCTGGTGGACGCCGACCGCAGCGGCATGGAGGCGATCGCGGAACTCGTGGAGGCGGACAAGCTGCGCCCCACGATCGCCGGTACCTTCCCGCTGGCCGAAGCCGCCGAGGCACACGCCCTCGGCGACACCGGCCGCACGACGGGGAAGCTGGTGCTGCTGAACGACTGAGCCGGCATCGCGCGGGCGGTGTCAGAACGTCAGGACCGGCTTGATCGTCTTGCCGGACCTCATGTCCTGGACCGCCCGGTCGATGTCCACGAAGGGGTAGGTGCCGATCAGGCGGTGCAGGGGGAGCCGTCCGTCCTTCACCAGGGCGACCAGGGCCGGGATCATGGTCTGGGTCTCACTGTCGCCGAGGGTGAGGCCGACGACGCGCTTGCCGCCGAGGAGGCCGTTGACGTCGAGGGCGACCTCGGTGCCGAAGGGCGGGGCGCCGACCACCACCAGAGTGCCGCGGGCGGCGAGCGCGTCGACGCCCTGGCGCAGGACGCCGACGTTGCCCGTGGTCTCCACGACCCCGTCCGCGCCCTGGCCCGCGGTGATCTCGGCGAGGGCCGGGGCGAGGTCCGTCCCGCTCGTGTCGACGGTGTGGGTGGCGCCCAGCTCCCTCGCCAGGGTCAGGCGTTCGGCGACCCGGTCGACGGCGACGATCCTGGTGGCCGGGGTGAGCGCCGCCGCCATCACGGCCGACAGGCCGACCGCTCCGGCGCCCAGGACGACGACCGTGCCGCCGGTCTCGGGCTTCAGGACGTTCCACACGGCCCCGACACCGGTCTGTACGCCGCAGCCGAGCGGGGCGATCGACTCCAGCGGCACGTCCGGGTCGACCTTGACGAGGCTGCGCTCGTCGGCCAGCGCCAGCTCGGCGAAGGAGGACTGGCCGAAGAAGTGGCCGCCCAGCGCCTCGCCGCCCCGGCTGATGGTGCTGGTGCCGTCGGCCCGGCTGCCGCCGATCAGGTTCAGCGGCAGCCAGGTCGCGCAGTACGCCGGGTGCCCGCCCCGGCAGTTGCGGCAGTCCCCGCAGGAGGTGAAGGAGAGCAGGACGTGGTCGCCCGGCCTGACGCCCGTGACGGCGGAGCCGACGGCCTCGACGACGCCCGCGCCCTCGTGCCCGAGGACCCCGGGCAGCGGGAAGGGCAGTCCGCCGCTCGCCACCCCCAGATCGGTGTGGCACAGACCGGTGGCGACCATGCGGACCAGCGCCTCGTGCGGGCCGGGTGCGTCGAGGACGACGTCGGAGAGGGTGAAGGGGGCGCCGCCGGACTCGACGACCGCGGCACGGGTGGTGATGGGCATCGCGATGCTCCTTGACGGTGTCTAGTCGAGCGAGACGACGACGGACTTGACCTTGGTGTAACCGGCGAGGGCCTCGGGCCCGTACTCGCGGCCGTAGCCGGAGTCCTTCACCCCGCCGAAGGGCACAGCGGGGTCGAGCATCGCCCAGTCGTTGACCCAGACGATGCCGGCCTGGAGCCGGCCGGCGACGCGGTGCGCGCGGGCGAGGTTGCTGGTCTGGACGCCCGCGGCCAGGCCGTAGGGCGTGGAGTCGGCGAGGGCGACGGCCTCGTCCTCGTCGTCGAAGGGCTGGACGGTGAGGACCGGGCCGAAGATCTCCTCCTGAATCACGCGGGAGTCGTTCGCCAGGTCGGCGATGACGGTGGGCCGGTAGTAGTAGCCGCCGTCCAGGTCGAGCCGCTCGCCGCCGCAGACGATGCGGGCGCCTTCCTTGCGGGCCAGGGCGACGTACTCCTCGACCTTCTTCAGGTGCTTCTCGGCCGCCATCGGGCCGACGACCGTGTCCGGGTCGCGGGGGTCGCCGACCGGCACACCGGGCACGGCCTCGGCGAGGATGCCGAGCAGCGTCGGATACACCGAGCGGGCCACCAGCAGGCGCGGGCCGCCCATGCAGAACTGGCCGGTGTTGAAGACGAAGCCCTTGATGACCGCGCCGACCGCCTTCTCCAGGTCGGCGTCCTCGAAGACGATGTGGGCGGCGTTCCCGCCGAGTTCCATGGTGACGGGCTTGAGCGCCTCCCCCGCGACGCTCGCCACGTGGCGGCCGATGGCGGTGGAGCCGGTGAAGGCGACCTTGTCGACACCCCGGTGCCGCAGCAGTGCCTCGCCCGCCACCGGGCCGCTGCCGGTCACGACATTGACCACGCCGTCGGGGACACCCGCGTCCTGGAGCAGCCTGGCCATGTACAGGGCACTGAGCGGGGTCTCGTCGGCGGGCTTGTGGACGACCGTGTTGCCGGCGGCCAGCGCCGGGGCGATCTTCGAACCGGCCAGGATCAGGGGGAAGTTGAACGGGGTGATCGCGGCTACCACGCCGAGGGGCTCGCGCTTGGTGTAGGCGAGGGCGTTCATGGGGAGGTCGCGCAGGGCGCCGTCCTGGCTCTGGGCGAGGTGGGCGTAGTACTCGTAGTCGTTGGCCGCGTTGGTGACGTCGACGGCGCCGCACAGCGTGATCGGCTTGCCGACGTCCAGGCTCTCCAGCGCGGCGAGCTCGTCGGCGTTCTCCCGGATCAGCTGGGCGACGCGCTGCAGCACCCGGCCGCGCTCGCGGCCGCTCAGACCGGACCAGGCACCGTCGTCGAAGGCCTTACGGGCGGCGCGTACGGCCGCGTCGACATCGGCGGGGCCCGCCTCGGCGACGGTGGTGACGACCGTGCCCCGGGACGGGTCGATCACCTCGGCGCGCGCCCCGTCGGCGGCCTCGCGCCATCGGCCCCCGATGAACAGTTGCCCAGGTGTGCTCTCGAAGGTGGTCATCGCCACTCCTCAGCATCGTCGCCACGTTTTACTAAGTTTCAACAAACAGGATTCCTGTCTGTGCGCAGTCTCATGAGAGACAGGAATCCTGTCAATGCTCTAGCCTTCCTCCATGCTGGACGCACAGGTGACCAAGGCGCCCCCTTCCCTGCTCTACATGGTCAAGCAGGTGGAGCTCGTCGTGCGGTCCCATCTGGACGAGCTGGTCAGACCCTCCGGGATCACCGCACTTCAGTACACGGCGCTGACCGTGCTGGAACGGCACGACGGGCTGTCCGCGGCCCAGCTGGCACGTGACTCCTTCGTCACCGCCCAGTCCATCGCGGATCTGGTCCGCTCCCTGGAAGGCCGCGGGCTGGTGCGCCGGGAGCGCAACCCCCGCAACCGCCGGGAACTGCTGATCCTGCTCACCGACCCCGGCCGCGAGCTGCTCGCCCGGCATTCCGGCCCGGTCCGGGAGCTGGAGGAGCGGATGGTGCGGGACCTCACCACGCGCCAGACCGAGCAGTTCCGCCAGGCACTCACCCAGGCCTGGCACGCCCTGTCGTAGCCCACCGGGCGGTCGCGACGCGCCCCCGGGGTCACACCCGCGCACGCCCCGGCGCGAACCTCGGCCAACTCGGCGGGAATTCAAAGACATATGTCAATCGAACATGCTCAAATTCACTCGATGGAGGGTAACTTGCAGGGCGGGGACCGGTGTTGAGGCCGTAGCCCCACCCCACGCACGGAGCAGGCTGGAGGCGATCTCGTCGTGCGGCAGGAACCTGCACCGCTCACCCGGCATCTGCGCGTGCGCCGGGAACGGGGACACACGGTGCTGGAGTTCCGCGGCGAGATCGATCTCGCCGCGGCCTCGGAGATCGCACCGCACCTGGACCGGGAGACGGACCGCCCGGCCGCCCGGGTCGTCATCGACCTCAGCGGGATCGACTTCTTCGACTGTTCCGGACTGCGGCTGCTGTACCGCGCCCGCAGCCGGGTGCTCGAGCGGCGGGGCCAGGTGCTCCTCGTCTGTGCGCATCCGCTGACGCTGCGCGTCCTGCGGATCACCGGCCTGTCCCGGCTGCTGCCTCCGCAGCCGACGCTCGACGCGGCGCTGGAGCAGCCGGAGGCGACGTCCCGCCCTTGACGGGTCTGCGCCCCGCGCGCTTCCGCCGGGATCGCCTCAGCGTGAACCCGGCGGTCTGGCAGGAGGTGTGGCGGGCATCCGGTCAGTAGGAAGGAGGGCCGTCGCATGACGACTCCCGTCAAGCGCCTCCCCAGGCGCATGCCCGGCTGGGCAAAGGTGGTGACCGCGCTCGTGCTGCTGCTCGTCGTGTTCTTCGCCGGGCTCCGGCTGAGCGTGATCCCGGGCCTGAAGGACCTGTTCGGCACCGAGACCCAGGACCGGTCCGGCCCCGCGCTGCTGAAGTCCATCCAGGACATCAGCCGCTACGACGCCGCCTCCGGCAACTTCCAGGTCGTCGTGGACCTGGAGAAGGACGCCAAGCTCCTGCCCGACGCGATCCGCGGCACCCGCACCCTGTACGTGGGCGCGGGCACCGTCGACGCCTACGTCGACCTGGGCAAGGTCGGCGAGAACGACGTGCAGGTCAACGGCGACCGCACGTCCGCCACGCTCCGGCTGCCCCACGCACAACTGGGCAAGCCCGCCCTCGACCCCGACCGCTCCTACGCGGTCTCCAAGCAACGCGGTCTCTTCGACCGTCTCGGCGACCTCTTCTCGGACAACCCCAACGGAGAACAGGCCGTGCAGAAGCTCGCGGTGCGGCACATCGGCGACGCGGCGAAGGAGAGCGAGCTGACCGCACGCGCCGAGTCGAACACCACCGGCATGCTCGAAGGGCTGCTGCGTTCCCTGGGCTTCAAGGAGGTGCGCGTCTCGTACGGGAGCTGACCTGCCTGCGGGGCGCCGGGCCGGAGCAGGTGCGCCCGGCGGCGTAGTGCTCGTCGGGCGCCACGCCATGGGGGAGTGCCCGGGCCGAACGCGGGGCAACCGAGGGTGGGAACGGTCCCGGGCGACACCGCCCGGGACCGTGGCCTGGAACGCCCCCCCCCACGGCATCGTCGGCGCGGCCGGGGGTAACCGCCCTGTCACGCAGGGAAATTGAAGAGTGGAGGACCCCCCATGGCCAGTGCTGCCTCACGTCCCCGGACCACCGGGCCCGGGAGCGAGCGACGCCCGCTCCCGTGGCCCGTCCGGCTGCTGGCGATGCTGTGCGCGTTCACGTTCATGGTCGCCTTCGCCGTGGTGCTGGCCCGGCTGACCTTGCAGCCCTCGCCCGCCTCGGAGGCGCTGACCCACAGCAATCTGCAACCGGGCAGCTCCCTGAAGGCCTATCTCGACCAGCCCGAACTGCGCGACGCGTTCAAGCAGATCGGCGGCAACATCCTGCTCGGCATTCCCTTCGGCGTCCTGGTGCCCGTGGTCGCCCCCCGCACCCGCGGCATCCTGCGTGTGCTGTTGCTGACCGCGGTCGTGATGCTCCTGGTGGAGTTCGCCCAAGGGGCCCTCGTCACCGGCCGCGCCTTCGACATCGACGACGTCATCCTCAACACGACGGGCGCGCTCATCGGTTACCTGCTCCTGGGGCGCCGCCTGAGCAGGGCCGTCCACGCGCGCAGGCCCCGCCAGGCCCGGGCGGAGCAGAAGCCGTCGGCCGGCGAGGTCTAGCGGCACGCGCCGTGTGCGGCACTAATGCACGGTCCAGGTGAACTTGTCTCCGCCCACCCAGCGCACCACGTCCGGATCGTCCATGTCGTGCACGGGGATGCCGAACGCGGCCGCGGCCGCCAGCACGTCGGTGACGGCCCGGGCCTCCCCGACCACCTGGCCGTCGATCTGCACGATCCGGAACGGCGGTGTGCCGGGCTGTACCCCGAGCACCAGGATCCGCGGGTGCGGTATGTACGGGCTCGCGCTTTCGGTCATGCATCGAGCCTAGAACGCAACCGGCGCCCGCGCGGGTCCGGAGCACCCGCCGGGCCGTCCGGCCGCTCAGGGGCGGCGCCAGTCGTGGCCGGTCAGGTGGGACCCGGCCTGCGGGCCCATCCGCAGCATGCCGCCGTCGACACTCCAGGACGCGCCGGTGACGTACGAGGCGTCCGGACCGGCGAGGAAGGCGATGACGGCGGCGACCTCCCGGGCGTCACCGGGCCGGCCGAGCGGGATGCCCGGGCGGTTCTCGGTGTGCGGGTCGGTGTCCTCCTGCCCGGTCATGGGCGTGGAGATCTCGCCCGGGGCCACGGCGTTGACTGTGATGCGGTGTTCGGCCAGTTCGAGTGCCATGACCTGGGTGAGCAGTCCGAGACCGCCCTTGGCCGCGCAGTAGGGGGCGGCGCCCACCCGCGGCTGATGCTCGTGGACGGACGTCACGTTGATGATCCGGCCGCCCTCGCCGTGCCCGATCATGTGCCGGGCCGCCTTCTGCCCGCACAGGAAGGGCCCCACGAGATCCACGTCGAGGACCTCGCGCACGTCCGGCAGCTCCAGGTCGAGGAAGGGCGTCATGGTGCCGGTGCCGGCGTTGTTGACCAGTACGTCGATGCGGCCCAGCCGCTCGCACAGCTCGTCGACGGTGTCCGCGGCGTCGGGCAGCCGGGTGAGGTCCATCCGGGCGACCTCGGCCCGCTGTCCGTGCGCGCGCACCTCGTCGGCCGTCTCCTCCGCGCCCTTGCGGTCGGTGTGATAGGTGATGCCGACATCCATGCCGGCCCGCGCGAGGTGGACGGCGGTGGCACGGCCGATGCCGGAGTCGGCGCCGGTGATCACGGCGACTTTGCCGATGGGCGCGGTGGGGTCGGACATGACGGTCCTCCTCGTCGAGGGGTCGGGGCGAGGCATCGCAGTACCCGGGGGGATACCGGGCAAACCGGCCGCCCGTCGTGCGGCCCGCCGGGCGCTGGGGAACCCTTGAGGTGGAGGTGGCGATGGATCCCGTCGAGGCACTGGACCGGATCGCCTTTCTGCTGGAGCGGTCCCTTGCGCCGACCTACCGCGTGCGCGCCTTCCGTACGGCGGCCCGCGTGCTGAAGGACCTGGGCGGGGACGAGATGCGCCGGCGGGCGGCGGACGGCTCGCTGGAGAAACTCAAGGGCGTCGGCCCGAAGACCGCCCAGGTGGTGCGGGAGGCGCTGGCCGGCGAGGTCCCCGGCTATCTGGACAAGCTGGAGCGCGAGGCGGAAGAACAGCCCGCCGTGCGGGGCGGCGAGAAGCTGCGGTCGCTGCTGCGCGGGGACTGCCATCTGCACTCCGACTGGTCGGACGGCGGCAGCCCGATCGAGGAGATGGGGCGGGCAGCTGCGGAACTGGGCCACGACTGGGCGGCGCTGACCGATCACTCGCCGCGGCTGACGGTGGCTCGCGGGCTGTCTCCCGAGCGGCTGCGGGAGCAGCTGGACGTGGTGGCGGAGCTGAACGAGACCTGGGCACCGTTCCGGCTGCTGACCGGCATCGAGTGCGACATCCTCGAGGACGGCGCGCTCGACCAGGAGCCGGAGCTGCTGGACCGGCTCGACGTGGTGGTGGTGTCGGTGCACTCCAAGCTGCGCATGGACGCCCGGTCGATGACCCGGAGGATGGTGGCCGCCGTACGGAATCCGCACTCGGACGTGCTCGGGCACTGCACGGGGCGGCTGGTGACCGGGCGGGGGCGGCCCGAGTCGGAGTTCGAAGCGGACGAGGTGTTCGCCGCGCTCGCGGAGACGGGCACGGCCCTGGAGATCAACAGCAGGCCGGAGCGGCTGGACCCGCCGCGGCGGCTGCTGCGCCGGGCCGTGGACGCCGGGGTGCTGTTCTCCATCGACACCGACGCGCACGCGCCGGGGCAACTGGACTGGCAGATCAACGGGTGCGCACGGGCGGAGGAGTGCGGGGTGCCGCCCGAGCGGGTGGTGACCACGTGGTCCCTCGACGAACTGCTGGCCTGGACCCGTGAGCGGCGGATGCCGTCCGGCGTGGCGGGCGGCTGACGTGGTACCCGCGCGGCCGGAGAGGAAGGGACTGTACCTATGAGAAGCGCGGGACGGGCGGCCGTGTTCGACGTCGACGGCACGCTGGTCGACACCAACCATCTGCATGTCGTGAGCTGGTGGGAGGCGTTCCGCCAGGCGGGCCACCAGGTGCCGATGCACGCCGTCCACCGGGCCGTGGGCCTGCCGTCGACCGACCTGGTCGCCCATCTGCTGGGCGACGACCGGGACCCGGACCAGGACGCCGACATCAGCGCCGGTCACAAGGCGCTGTACGGGCAGTATTTCGACCGGCTGCCCGCGCTGCCGGAGGCCGGGGCGCTGCTGCGGCGGCTGCACCGGGACGGCTGGACGGTGGTGCTGGCCACCTCGGCGAGCGGCGCGGAGCTCGGTGCGCTGCGCCGGGCGATCGACGCGGACGAGGCCATCGCCGCCACGGCGAGCGCCGACGACGTCGACGAGGGCAAACCCGCCCCCGAGCCGGTCGAGCACGCCCTGGAGCTGGCCGGGGTGCCGGCGGAGCGGGCGGTGTTCGTCGGCGACACCGTGTGGGACATGCGGGCGGGCAGCAGGGCCGGGGTGCGCTGCGTGGGCGTCCTGTGCGGCGGCATCCCGCGCGCCGACCTCGCGGAGGCCGGCGCGGACGCGGTCTACGCCGACCCCGCGCACCTGCTGGCCGCCCTCGGCGACAGCCCGCTGGCATGAGTGGAAGTGAAACCGCCGGTCAGACGGATACCCACAGCGCATGACGCGTGAGACGAGTGAGATACGGCGGAAGGCGGGAGCCCGCCGCGGGCGGAGGGACATGGACGGAGACCGGGGGGCGGCCTCGGACGCGGGGCCCCAGGGAGCACCCACGACGGCTCAGGGGCGGATCGGGAACCTGCAGCAGAGAACGCGATCCGTGCGTCCGGTGGATGCCGTGCGGCGGGAGTCGCAGTCGGCGTGGGAGGCCGTGCGGGCGGCCTGGCGACGGCCCGGGCGGGAGCGGGATCTGGTGGTCCAGTCGCTGAAGGCGGCCGGGGCGGCCGTGCTCGCCTGGCTGGTGGGTGGCGTCTGGATGGGCGATCCGCTGGCGCTGATGGCGCCCTGGGTGGCGCTGGTGCTCGTGCAGGCCACCGTCTTCAGCTCCGTGGTGCAGGGGGCGCGGCAGTTCGGGGCGATCTGCGTCGGCACGCTGGTGGCCTCGGGGGCCCAGGCGGTCACGGACGACACGACCGGCGCGCTCGCCCTGTCGGTGCCGGTGCTGATGCTGCTCGCGAACTGGCCCCGCTTCGGCGACCAGGGCATCTACGCGGCGACCACGGCCCTGTTCACCATCTCCTCGGGCATGGTGAGCCTGTCGGCCGTCGGGCACCGGGTGGAGCAGGCCGCGATCGGCGCCGTCATCGGCGTCGCCGTCAACGCGCTCGTCCTGCCCCCGATCCACTTGCGGGACGTACGGGAGAACCTGGCGGCACTCGCCCGGGAGACGGGAGAGGTGCTGCACACCGTCGCCCGCGATCTGCGCGAGGGTGAGTGGGACGGCCACACCGCCGCCGGCTGGGTCAGTGCCTCGAACCGGCTGGACCACCGCCTGAAGGCGCTGCGCTCGGCGCGCCGGTGGAGCCAGGAGAGCCTGCGCCTGACCTACGCCCCACTGCGGGCCCTGCACCGCGTACCGCACGACGGTGCGCTGCCGGCGGTGGACGAGGACGAGCGGCTCGGCCGGGTCACCGGTCACGTCGCCACGCTCACTCGGGCCCTCGCGGTGTCCGTGGACGACAAACGGACTCCCGCCCCGCCGGAGGGCCCGGCCCTGCGCTCGTACGCGCGTCTGCTGGAGCTGGTCGGGGACGCCCTGTGCACCGAGGCCGACAGCCTGCTCGACGGCGGCACGACCGCCCGGCCGGACGAGGAGACCCAGAAGGCCATGCGGGAACTGCAGGAGGAGTTGCAGGAGAAGCTGCGCCGGCACGCCGGGGAGGGGGCCGCCCACACGGCGGTTCTGGGCACGCTGCTGCTCCAGGCGGAGAACCTCTGGGCCGAGACCCTCCCGGACGACGAGGAGGAGTGACCCGTCTCACCGGGCAGGGGTTCCGGGCGCGGAACACTCGCGGGTGGTTGTCCGTTGAACAAGGCGTGAGTCCGGACAGTGCTCCGGGCCCCTGAGCCGCCCCGGCCGTGATTCCCCCGTCCGGCCGGGGCTTTCCTCTTCCCACATGCAAGACCTGTGTACCGGGTACTCGGTCACCTCTCGTGGAACCAGGCGGCCGAGAGGAGCACGAAGTGAGCAGTGGAACGGGCATGAGGGTCGTCGTCACGGGCGCCACCGGCAACGTCGGCACGAGCGTGGTGCGCTTGCTGTCCAAGGACCCGGAGGTCGCCTCGGTGCTGGGTCTGGCCCGGCGGATCCCCGACTGGTCGCCGCCCAAGACGGACTGGGCCGCCGTCGATCTGGCCTCGGAGCGGTCCGATCTGATGGAGCGGTTCTCGGACGCCGACGCGGTGGTCCATCTGGCCTGGGCGTTCCAGCCGACGCACGATCCGGCTGCGACCTGGCGCACGAACGTGCTCGGCAGCATGCGGGTCTTCGAGGCGGTGGCCGAGGCGGGCGTGCCGGTTCTGGTGCACGCCTCGTCGGTCGGCGCGTACTCGCCCGGCCCCAAGGACGAGGCGGTGGACGAGTCGTGGCCGACGCACGGCTGGCCGGACGCCGCGTACTGCAGGGAGAAGGCCTATCTGGAGCGGGCGCTGGACACCTTCGAGCGGGACCGTCCCGGGACGCGGGTGGTGCGGATGCGGCCCGCCTTCCTCTTCCAGCGGGAGTCCGCGAGCGAGCAGCGCCGCATCTTCGGTGGCCGGTTCCTGCCCGGCCCGCTGGCCCGCCCGGAGCTGCTGCCGTTCCTGCCGGACATCCCGGGGCTGCGGATGCAGGCGCTGCACACCGAGGACGCGGCGAACGCGTACCGGCTGGCGCTGCGCTCCGACGTCCGGGGCGCCTTCAACCTGGCGGCCGACCCGCCCGTCGACGCGCGGCTGCTGGGCGAGATGTTCGACGCACGTCCGGTGCGGCTGCCGCGCAGCGCGGCCCGGTCGGCGATCGCCGCCGCCTGGGGCCTGCATCTGCTGCCCGCCTCCCCGCACCTGTTCGACGCGGTGCTGCGGCTGCCGCTCATGGACTGCAGCCGTGCGCGTACCGAGCTCGGCTGGCGGCCGGAGCACACGGCTCCCGAGGTGCTGGAGGAGTTCCTGCTGGGCCTCCAGCAGGGGGCGGGGGCGCCGACGGAGCCGCTGCGGGGACGCAAGGTGGGCTGACCCCGGCGAGCCCGCCGCTGCGGGGACGCGAGCTGACCCCGGCGAGCCCGCCGCTGCGGGGACGCGAGCTGACCCCGGCGAGCCCGCCGCTGCGGGGACACAAGGTGGGCTGACCCCGGCGAGCCCCGGGCGGGCCGTGTACGACCGGGTGAGCGGCCCTGGACATCGCGCGGGGCATCGCGGCCTCTGCACGACCTGGCGAGCGGCCCTGGACGTGCCCGGGCAAGACATGCACGAGGGCCGCAGCCGACCCCCACAGCCGGCTGCGGCCCTCGGTGGGATGCCCTCCTCAGGCGGAGGGCTCGTCCGGCACCGGATGCTCGGGGTGAACCGTTCCCGAGTGCGGTGCTCCCTGCCGGCCCGTCCCCGCTTCGTCCGTGTCGGGGACGTCACCGGTGGGCTCGTCGGTCTCGTCGTCGCTCCGACGCTCCGCTTTCTCGCCCTCGCCGGTGCCCGTGAAGCGCGGGGCGACCTCCCACGGGTCCTCGCCGTCGTCGGCCTGCTGGTCCGGCATGTCCCGCGGGATGGGCTCACCGTTCTCGCCGGGTCCTTCGAGGCGGTGGTCGGTCACGGCGTGCTCCCTTCTGTGGTCCGGGCGCCACGCGAGTACCTCCGCGGTGATCGGCGAAACCTCAGTGCGGGGTCCGCTCCCGAAGTGCCGTGCGCCAGGCGGGGAGCCGATACTCCGGTGCCGGGTCGGGGCGCCGTCCGCCGCGGGCGAAGAAGTCGGCGAGCGGCAGGATCGCGGCGCCGACGGTGACCGCGTCGGGCCCGAGCCGGCCAAGGTCGACGGTCACCTTCCCGGCCGGGTGACGCAGCGCGTACGACATGGCGTGACGGCGTACGGCGGGCAGGAAGCGCGAGCCGAGCGCCAGGCCCGCCCAGCCGCCGATGAGGACGCGCTCGGGCTGGAAGAGGTTGATCAGATCGGACAACCCCGCCCCGAGGTATTCGGCGGTCTCTTCCAGGACGGCCAGCGCGACGGGGTCGGCCGCACCGCCCGCGGGCGGGTAGGCCGCGGCGAGCATCGCCGTGAGAGCGGTCTCCTCGTCGGCGCCGTCCGGGAACCGGCCGCCTTCCTCCCGCCAGCGGGCCAGCAGCGACTCGGCCCCCGCATACGCCTCCAGGCAGCCGAGCGCCCCGCACCGGCAGCGGCGGCCCCGGACCCGTACGGTCAGATGCCCCCATTCGACCGCGCGGCCCTGTTCCACGTCCGGGGTGACGAGGCTCGCGCCGACGCCGGAGCCGAACAGCACCACGACGGCGTTGTGGGCGCCGCGTCCGGCGCCGAACCACATCTCGGCCTGGCCCAGCGTCTTGGCGCCGTTGTCGATGAAGTACGGGACGGTGTCCGGCAGCGGGGAACCGGCGCGGAGCAGGGCCTCCAGCGGGACGGCGTCCCAGCCGATGGTCTGCCCGTGCACGAGCGCGCCACGGTCCGCGGTGCGCTCGACGATGCCGGGCACGCCGATGCCGACGCCGAGGAGCCGCTCGGGCGCGAGGCCGGCGGTGTCCAGCACCTCGGCGATGCCCCGGCGGATGTGGCCGACGACGGCCTCGACCTCGTAGCGCTGTGGCGACGGCTGGTGCTCGGTGCGAGCGAGTTCGGTGAGGGTGAGGTCGAAGAGTTCGACCCGGACCCGGGTCTCGCCGACGTCGACGCCGATCATGTGGCCGCTGCCGGGCGCGACGCGCAGCAGGGTGCGGGGGCGGCCGCCGTCGGAGTCGACGCTGCCGGCCTCCTCGACCAGCCCGTCGGCGACCAGGTCGGCGACGACGTTGCTGACGGAACCGGAGCTCAGGCCGGTCGCCGGGCCGAGTTCGAAGCGGCTGAGCGGGCCGTCGAAGTAGAGCCTCTGCAGCACGGCCGTGCGGTTGGCCCGCCTGAGATCGCGTACCGTGCGCCCGTTCCGCGCAGCCATGTGGCTCCCCCTTCGCGTCCCCTGTCCGACCTGCAACATACCGTCGAGGAGGGGCCCGGGGCGACATTCCTCCACCCCTTATTTCACGGTGTGAGATAACCGCGTCCGGTCGGTGGGCTCAGGACGTCTCCTCGATCTCGTCCAGGGCGGCGACGAGTTCGGGGGCGACCGTCTCCCGCACCCAGCGCCGCTGCTCCTCGCCGGCCTCGCGGGGAATCGTCTCGGTGAGCATGATCAGGTACAAGTAGGCCCGGTACAGGGCCAGTCTCAGACGGGCCGGGGCGTCGAAGCGGGCCCGGCCGCCGGCCTCCCGGTAGCCGGCCAGGAAGTCCTCGTCCCTCCTGATGTCCCCGAGCAGCGCCAGGGAGACGAAGTCGGCCAGGGGGTCGCCCCAGAACATGCGCTCCCCGTCGATGAGGCCGCCGATGCGGGCCCGTCCGTCCACGCGGTCGACGAGGATGTTGCCCCGCCACAGGTCGAAGTGGACGAGGCAGGGCCGGGTCACCTCGTCGAGGGCGCCGTACGCGGACGCGGCGGTACGGGCCACGGAGTCGACGGGGCGGGGCAGCCGGGCCCCGTAGCGCCGGGCGTCGTCGAGGACGGCGTCGAACATCGCCGTGAACGCCGTCCGCCAGTCGGGGGCGAGCGGGCCGAGGGCGCCGGAGGGGTAGCCGTGACCGGGGCCGGTCACACCGTGCAGGCGGGCCACCTGGCGTCCCAGTTCCGTGCGCAGAGCGGTCTGTTCCGGGTCGGTGAGCGTGCCGTCCCACGGGTCGCCCGGCAGGGCCGTCATGAGCAGGAAGTCGTCCCCCGCCGACACCGTCCGCGGCGCGGGGACCCCTGCCCGGGAGGCCGAGCGGTAGAACTCGGCCTCCGAGACGAGCAGCCGCTTCTCGTGCCGCAGACCGGGGACGGCGGCGGCCGGCGGGATCTTCAGCACGTAGCGGCCGCCGTCGGTGAGGCGGAGTTCCTCGACGGTGTTGTACGTGCCGCCCGTCAGCGGGACGAGGTGGGCGAGGCGGCGGGGGTCCAGGCCCGCCCCCTCCAGGATGTGCCGGGCCCGTTCCCAGGAGTCCACCACCGTGTGCCCACCCCTCCCCTGCCGCATCGGTCAGCCGGCCGCGTACACGTCCTCGACGTAACGCCCTTGCGCGATCAGTCCGTCGAGCCACTGCTCGGCGGCCGTCTCGTCGGCGCCCGGCGTGTGCTTCCGGAACAGGGTACGGAACGCCTCCCGCACCCCGGGGGCCATCCGGGAACCTTCACCGCAGACGTACACCCGCGCTCCGGAGTCCAGCAGGCCCCAGACCTCCTCGGCCTCGGCGGCGATCCGGTGCTGCACGAACCGCACCTCGCCCTCGGGCGCCTCGCTGAAGGCGGGGCGCAGGGAGACGGCGCCGGCGGTCTCGGCGGCGCGCAGTTCCTCGGCGTGCAGGAAGTCCGCGTCGGGGGCGTCGCAGCCGAAGTAGCAGAGGGCCGGTGCGAGTTCGGTGCCGGTCGTGAGGGCGGCCGTACGGTCCGCGATGGTGCCGCGGAACGGGGCGAGACCGGTGCCCGCCGCGACCATGACGACCGGCGCCGAGTCGCCGGTGACGTCGATCCGGAAGGCCTCCCGGCAGGGCTGCACGCGCGCGTACACCGTGTCGCCGGGCTCGACGGTGGTGAGGTGGCCGGAGCCGGTCCCCCGGTAGACGCCCCTGCCGGAGCGGGCGGGTGCCTGAAGCAGCGACACCATCAGGTCGACGTGGCCGGGGTCGACGGCCGGCGAGGAGGAGATGGAGTAGTGGCGCGGGCGCAGCGGGGTGAGGAGGTCGAGGAGCCGGGGCCAGTCCAGGGCGCCGCGCAGGGCCGGGTGGTCCTCCAGGATCTCCACGAGGGTGCGCGGGTCGTCGGTGAGGGCGGCCAGGGCCATGCGCTCCGGCGGGCACGGGTTGGCGGCGGCGAGCGCGGCCAGCTGCCCGGCGCTCGGGCGCTCCTGCAGCTCCACGTGGTGAGTGAGGAGCTGCCGTACCGTCACGGGGCGGTCCACGGCGATGCCGTCGCGGCGCGGGCGGGTGGCCCGGATGTCCAGGACGGTGTCGAGGTCGGCGCCGAGCGCGGCGGCGGCACGGGTGACGAGGCCGGGGGCGTTGGCGGGCAGCACGGTGAGGTGGTCGGCCGTGCGGTAGGTGACCCCGTCCGGCAGGGCGACGCGGAGGAACCGCTTGCGCCGGGCGTAGCCGGGGGCGGTGAGGTCGCGCGCCTCGATGACGCGCATGGGGACGAGGCCGTGCCGTTCGGCGAGCGCGTCCAGCGGCCCGCCGGTCAGGGCGCGGACCTCGTAGGCACTCCGGGGCTCGGGGTCCGGGGTCGTGGCGTCCGGGTCGCCGTAACGCTCCAGGAGGGCGGTGCGCAGGGACGCGGTGAAGGCGCGGACGGTGCCGGTGAGGTCGCCGGAGGCGTCGGCGGCTGCGCGGTCCACCAGCCGGGCGGCGCCGGACTCGGCGAGCCGCTCGTCGATGCGGGTGGGGACGTGCTGGTAGGTGGCGGCCCAGTTGCGGTCGCCGACGCCGAGGACGGCGTAGGTCACGCCCGACAGGTCGTGGGTCTCCTCGAGGCGGGCGGCGAAGGCGGTGGCGTCGTCGGTGGGGCGGCCGTTGTAGGAGGCGGCGGTGATGATGACGGGCCGGTCGGTGGGCAGGCCGCCCGCGTGGGCGTCCAGGGGTGCCACCAGGGTCTCGCAGCCGATGGCGGTGGCCTCGTCGGCGAGCTGGGCCGCGAAGTCACGGCAGGTGCCGTAGTTGCTGCCGTGTAGGAAGAGGGCGGCGGTGCCGGGGCGGACGCGGGCCGGCAGATCCTGCGGCTCGGTCACGGCGGTGTCCTGGGCCGGGGCGGCTCCGGGCAGCGGACTGTGGACGCGGTCGGCGCAGGTGCGCGGCGTCAGCGTGAGGGTGAAGCCCTCGGGCTTGAGGGTGAGGGTCTCCTTGACGTCGAGCCGGTAGTCGGCGTGGTCGCTCAGCCGGTAGCGGTGGACGAGCATGGCCAGCAGCATGGTCGCCTCGTGCAGCGCGAACTGCCGTCCGATACAGGCGCGCTCGCCGGTGCCGAACGGCTTGAAGGCGTGCACCGGCCGTTCTGCCTCCGCCTCGGCCGTGAAGCGGGCGGGGTCGAACAGCTCGGGGTTGTCGCCCCACACGGGCTGCCGGTGCAGCATCGGCGTGAGGACCAGGACGCCCTGCCCCGCGCGCAGCGGGATGCGGCCGCCGAGCAGGGTGTCCTCGCGGGCCTCCCGGGAGAACACGGCGGCCGTGGGCCACAGCCGGAGCGCCTCGTTGAGGACCTGGCGGGTGTAGGCCAGCCGGCCGACCTCGTCGAACGTCGGCTCGACGTCGGCCCGGTCGCCCCACAGCGCGTCGACCTCGCGCTGCACCAGCTGGAGCGCGGCGGGGTGCTTGGCCAGGTAGTACAGCGCGAAGGACATCGCGCCGGAGGTGGTCTCGTGGCCGGCGATCAGGAACGTGATGACCTGGTTGCGGATGTTGGCTGTGTCGAGCGTGGCGCCGTCGGCGGGGTGCCGGGCGGTGAGCATCAGGCCGAGGAGGTCCTCGGAGTCGCTCTGGTCGGTGCCGGTGCGCGAGGCGATGACGTCGTCGACGACCCGTGCGAGGTAGGCGGAGTCCTCCCGGAAGGCCGCGTCCTGCTCCGTGTAGTCCTGGCCGGGGACGCGTGCCAGACGGGTCATGCTCCACTCCAGGCAGCGGACCATCGACTGGACGAAGGGGTGCGGTTCGGCCCGTTCGAAGGAACCGAAGTCGTAGCCGAAGCCGGCGAGTCCGATGGTGTCGAGCGTCATGCGGGTCATGTCGTCGGGCACGTTCACCGGCTGCCCGGCGCGGGCGTCGCGGTCCCAGGACGCGATGAGCCGGCGCGCCACCTGAAGCATCACGGGGTGGTAGGTGCGCATCGAGCCGAGTGCGAAGGCGGGCATGAGGATGTCGTGCGCCTTGGCCCAGTTGGGCTCGTCGTTGTACGCGGTGAACAGGCCGTCGGCGGCGAACTCGCGGACGTTGCCCAGACCGGGCCCGATGTGCTTGGCGAACCGCTGCTCGTCGGCGAGTTCTGCCACGAGGTCCAGCTCGCCCACGAACAGGGTGTCCCGCCCGTACAGCCGCCGCACGAGCACGGGGCCGTGCTCACGCATCAGGTCCATGACCTGCTGGATGGGCGCACCGCCGGGTCCGGTGGCGGAGATGTCGGCGACGGGGACGCCGGGGAGGGTGTCGGTGGTCAGGGGGGTCTGTCCGGTGGGGGGCATGACGCGGCAACTGCCTTTCGCGGTACGGAAGTACTGCGCTCCAGCGTGATCCACCGGGCCCGGGAGGCGGCGCCCCGGCCCTACATGATTGTGTAGGAGGAGCAGATGCGCCGCTCTTGCGCGGGAGCGGCCCGGCGTGGCAGGAGAGGCTCGTGGACCTGGCCCGGCACGAGGCCGTGACGTGGCGCAACCGCGCCCTGCTCCTCTTCGACCGGGTCGCGATGCCGGTCGCGGTGTGCGACGTGTACGGGGCGGTACTGCTGGCCAATCCGGCGATGGCGGCGGAGTGCGGCAGGACGCCGGGGCGGTTGCGCGGCCGCGACGTGCTGGACCTGTTCAGCCCGCGGGAGGCGACGCAGGTGGAACGCATCGCCGAGGCCCTGCGCCTGCGGCATCGCTCGCGCTACCAGGTGTCGGTGCGCTGGCGGGCCCCGGGCGGCGCGGAGCGCACCGGCGAACTGACGGCCGATCCGGTCAGCGACACGGCGGAGGACCCCCCTGCCCTGCTGGTGATGCTCCAGGTGGACCCCGAACGCGCCCCCTCCCCCGCCGCACCCGCCGAACCGGCGCGGGTCACCCCGACGGAGGCCCGCATCCTGACGCTTCTGGCCGCCGGCGCCACCACGGCCCGAGCATCCCGGGAGACCGGTCTCACCCCCGACGGCGTGACCTACCACCTGCGCCGCCTGTCGTCCCGCTGGGGCGCGTCCAACCGCACGGAACTGGTGGCCCGGGCCTATGCGCTGGGGGTGCTGAGACCCGGGGTGTGGCCGCCGGAGGTCTCCGGCGCCGAGGCCTGACGGAAATCCGGTCGCCCCTCGCGTCGCGACTGTCTAATCTGACCTCGCCCCCAAAACCTAGGACCCCTAGGTTTATGGACACGACTCCCAGGAGCCCCCATGCAGCCGCTCACCGAGCAGGACATCCGCGCCTCCTTCGTCAACTGCTCGAAGGGCGAGGCCAAGCGCCTCGCCGTGCCCAGGGATCTCGACGGGCGGCCCTGGGACGATCTCGACTTCCTCGGGTGGCGGGATCCGGGAGCGCCGGACCGGAGTTATCTGGTGGCCGAGCGGGACGGGCGGCTCGTGGGGCTGGCGATGCGGTTCCAGGCCGCGCAGCGCGGGTTCCTGCACCGCAGCATGTGTTCGCTGTGCCTGACGACCCACCCGAGGGGCGGGGTCTCACTGATGACCGCGCGCAAGGCGGGGCCGGCCGGGCGTGAGGGCAACTCCGTCGGCGCGTACATGTGCACCGACCTCGCCTGCTCCCTGTACGTACGCGGGAAGAAGGCGCCGGAGGCGGGGTCCCGGCTCGACGAGAGCCTCACCCTGGAGGAGCAGATCGCGCGGACCACGGGCCATCTGGCCGCCTTCCTCGACAAGGTGTACACCTGAGCCCCTCGGTCGCCCCTGGTTTGCCCCGGCATTAACGTCCTTCATGAGCGTCCTTCATGGATGTGTTCGACGGATGCGTTCGATGCGCCGGGGAAGGGGAACAGCCCGAGGATGCGAGAGGTACGTGAGTGGACGGCGCACGCCGAGCGAATCGTGAGGAAGCGCCGTGATCCGGTGGTCGTCCAGACGCTGCGGTCCGCGACGGCGGCGACGATCGCGTACGTCATCGCGCTGCGGCTGAGCCCCGAGCCGGCCCCTCTCACCGCTCCCCTGACGGCACTGCTGGTCGTCCAGGTGACGCTGTACGCCACGATCACCAACGGCTTCCGGCGGGTGAACGCCGTGGTCACGGGCGTGCTCGTCGCCATCGCGTTCAGCCTGCTGGTGGGCCTGACCTGGTGGAGCCTCGCGCTGCTCCTGGTGGCCTCGCTGGCCGTGGGACGGCTGGTCCGGGTGGAGGAGTACGTACCCGAGGTCGCGATCAGCGCGATGCTCGTCCTCGGCGTGACCAGCGTCGGGGACTACGCCTGGGCCCGGGTGGTGGAGACGTTGATCGGCGCGGTCGTCGGGCTCGCCTGCAACCTTCTGCTGGCCCCGCCGGTGTGGGTGGAGGAGGCGGGCGAGTCCATCGAGGACCTGGCGCGCCGCCTGCGGCAGTTGATGCTGCGCATGGGCGAGGAGGCGGCGGCCGGCACGCCCGTGGACCGCGCGGAGAAGCAGCTGCACGAGGCGCGCCGGCTGGACCACGACATCGTCGAGGTGGACGCGGCCCTCCGGCAGGCCGAGGACAGTCTGCGGCTCAACCCGCGCGTGCAGGACAGCGTGCTGCACCGGGTGGTGATGCGCACCGGTCTGGACACGCTGGAGATCTGCACGGTCGTCCTGCGGGTGCTCGCCCGGTCCCTCACCGACCTCGCGAAGGAGCGTGAGCCCAAGCCGCTGTTCGAGGCCGAGACGGGCGCCGTTCTGGAGCAGTTGCTGTCCGAGATCGCCGACGCCGTGGTGAGCTTCGCGGTGCTGGTCACCACCCATCTCAGCGCGAGTGCCGAGTCGGCGGAGGAGCGGCTCGCCGCGGAACTGCGCACCGCCGCGGGCACCCGCGACAAGCTGGACCTGCTGTTGCGCCAGGAGGCCGAGCGCAACCCCGGGTACTGGCAGCTTCCGGGGGCCGTCCTGACGGAGGTCAACCGCATCCTCGACGAGCTCGACACCGAGCACCGCACCCGGCGGCTGTTCGAGGAACTGGACCGCGTCTCGCGCGAGCAGCGCGCCCGGATGCCCCGTCTGACGCGGCTGCGGGAGCGGCTGGGCGTCACGGAGCAGATGTGGCGGAACCGCGCGGGGTTCGACGGGCGTTCTCGCTGAGGGGAACGCCGGCAGGGGGCCGGCACCGGATGCGAGGAGCGGGCCGATGGCCGACACGACCGTGCGGATCGACGGGAACACACTGCGGCTGCCGGGCGGGGTCGCGGTGCGGTTCATCCGCACCCTGCGCCTGCCGGAGACCGGTACCCATCCGCTGCCGCCGGGCCTGGGCGAGTTCCCGGTGCGGCGGGTCGCGGACTACGCGGACCGGGTTCCCGACGCGATGCGGGCGCGCGGCGGTGTGATGCTGCCGGTGTATCTGCGCGAGGCAATGTGGCTGAGCTTCGCGGGCACCTCCGAGCCGGCCGCGCTTCAGGTCGGCGTCGGCAAGGTGTGCGCGGTATCGGGCCGGCCCTGGAGCGACCGGCCGGCTCGCGGCCCGCAGAACTACGTGGTGCTCCCCCGCCAGCCCTGGCTGGACGGCATCAACTCCGGCACGGGCACGGTCCGGCAGTTCGTGGCCGTCCCGCTCGGTCTGGGCGCCACCGTCGAGGGTCAGGTCACGGGCGAGGAGGTGTGGGGCGGCGTGCAGCTGCAGTCCTTCGCGTTGAACGACCGGGAACTGGCGCGGTGGCGAGCGGAGGAACGGGAGCGGGCGGAGCGGACGCGGTTCATGGCGCCGCCGAGTGGCTACGGCGCGGGGCTGCCGGGTGGCCTGCCCACCGCCGCGTCCGGCGGCTACGGCGCCGCGATGCCCATGGCGGCCCCGCCGGCGCCCGGGGCGGCCCCTGCCCCGTCCGCCCGCGGATCGATCCCGGCTCCCGCCGCTGCGGGCGCTCCGGCGAGCCCGCAGCGCGCGGCCGCCGCGATGGGCCTGGGTGTCGGCGGCTCCATGCGGCAGGAGGTCTACCAGGACGACCGGCCTCTCTCGGACTGGTCGAAGAAGCCTGCGGGACGGGTTTTCGTGCACCTGCTGACGCCACCGGAGTGGCGCCGCATCACCGGCGAGGCCGCACCGCCGTCGCCGGTGGACCGGGCCGCCTACACCCGGGCGGGCCTGCCCTGGTTCGACTACTTCGACCAGGACGCGGAGGACCTCGCCCCCACGGACACGCTCCAGGCCGTCAAGCCGGTCGGCGACTGGCTCGGCGACGACCACGAGCCCTGGCAGCCCCCCACGCCGGGGCAGACACAGCAGCTCAAGGACGCCCCGGGCCGACCGGTCGCGGACGGGGACTGGTAGTCGGCCGGGAGCGCAGCGAACGGGACCGGTGGTCCGCCGGGAGCGCCCCGGACGGAGACCCGGGGTCCGCCGGAAGCGCCCCGGACAGAGACCGGAGGTCCGCCGGGAGCACCCAGGACAGATACCGGTGATCCGACGCTGGCGCGTCAAGGACGGGGACCGGGGGGCGACGCTGGCGCGTCAAGGACGGGGACCGGGGGGCGACGCTGGCGCGTCAAGGACGGGGACCCGGGGGGCGACGCTGGCGCGTCAAGGGCGGGAAGCGTCGGCCAACTCCCCCTCAGGTGCGTTGCGCCGCACGCAACACCCGCTGCCGCTTGTTGCACTCGAAGGCCGGCAAACGCCAAGGTGGCAGTCACGACGGGGACGAGTGACGACCTGAGGGGCGACATGGACAGTGGTGGCTGGAGCAGGCGCCGGTTCGTCGGCGTACTGACGGGCGGGGCCGCGGCGGCGGCGCTGTCGTCCTGCGACAACGCGCCCGCGACCCCGTCGACCCCGGCCGCAACGCCCGAGGCGGGTACTAGCCCGTCGCGCGAGGCCCGGCGCCCCTCCGGGCCCCGTCCGCTCCACCTCGGCACCTACACGTCCGTCGAGGGCGGCGGCAAGGGCATCGGCCTGGCCACGTACGACGCGGCGACGGGTGAGATCACCGGTGCCGGCACGATCGGCGGCGTCGGTGACCCGTCGTACCTCGCTGTCCACCCGGACCGCGGCACGCTGTACGCGGTGGACGAGCGTGCGGACGGTGCCGTGACCGCCGTCCGGCTGTCCGACCGGAAGGTGCTGGGCAGTCGCAGCACCGGCGGCGCGGCCCCCTGCCATCTGTCGGTGCACCCGGGCGGGCGCTGGCTGCTCAGTGCGAACTACGGCACGGGCAGCGTCGCCGTGCATCCCATCGACGCCTCGGGCGCCCTCGGCGAACGCACCGCCCTCGTCCGGCACTCCACTCCCCCGCCCGGTCCGGGCCAGGAGGGCCCGCACGCCCACCAGGTCGTCACGAGCCCGGACGGGGGCCATGTGCTCGCCGTCGACCTCGGGACGGACACCGTCTACACGTACCGGCTGGACGACAAGGCGGGCACGCTCACCGAGATCGCACAGGCACACACCCGGCCGGGCGCCGGACCGCGCCATCTCACGTTCCACCCGGGCGGCCGGTACGCGTACCTCGCCAACGAGGTCGACAACACGGTGGCGGTCTGCTCCTACGACAAGGCCTCCGGCCGGTTGACCGTCGGCGAGGCGCAGTCGACGGGCACGGGTTCGGGCACGAACTACCCGGCGCAGATCCTGGTGACCGCCGACGGCCGGTTCGCCTATCTCGCCAACCGCGGCCACAACAGCCTCACGCGCTACGCCGTCGAGGCGGACGGCGCCCGGCTCAGGCTGCTCGACACGGTGCCGGTGGGCGGCGACTTCCCCCGGCAGATCGCGTTCTCCCCGGAGGGCACGCTGCTGTTCGCAGCGAACCAGAAGTCCTCCAGCGTCACCGTCTTCCATGTGGACGAGGGCAACGGCGCACTGCGGCGCGCGGGCGGGTCGTTCCCCTCACCCGTCGCCGTCTGTGCGCTGCCGCTGTAGGGCCCGTGGGCAGGACGCGGCGGTGGCCTGGCCGAGCAGGACGTGCATGCGCTCGGTGAGCTGCGCGACGTCGTCGGCGGGCGCGTGGAAGGCGAGGCGTACGTCGCCGTGGGCGCGGACCCGTTCGATGCGCAGCGTCAGTCCGTGCCGGTCGACGGCGAGCGGCTGGACACGCACCGCGCCGTGCAGGCTGTCGGAGTCGACGAGCCGCGTGAGGCGTTCGACGGCGTCGGCGTGGCAATCGGCGAGGTGGGTCAGCAGCCGGGCCTCGGCCGTGGTGAGCGGGTCGGGCACTGCGGCCGCGAACTCGGCGAGGTCGACGACCACGGAGCCGGACGGCTGCCGCAGCACGACACGGGTGGGCGTGAAGGCGAGCCTCTCCCCCTCGACGGCGAACCAGCCCGCGAGCCACAGCCGGGCGCGGATCCGGTTGCGGACCGGGACGGGCGCGACATCGGCGAACTCCAGTACCGCGGACGGCTCGCCGCGGGGTGCGCAGATCGCGGCCGCGAGCAGGGCGCTGTCCTCGGGAACGTCCACGAACACCCGGCCGCCCTCGTCCACGCCGTGTGCGCCGACCAGTTCCTCCCGTGTGCCCTCCGCGGTCACGGAGCAGGACCATGCGGCGGCGAGCACCGAGCGCGCCCGCTCCGCGGCGGCGGGAGCCGCTGTCCAGCTGTGGCTGTCGTCACCCATCCCAGACCTCCTTAGGTAAGCCTCACCTAACCTATCGAAGATCGGGGTGCACGCCAACCGCGTCACACGACCTTTGCGGGACCTTTCAGGGCGTGAGAACGCCCAGCAGGGCGCGTGCGCACAGCTCGCGCACCTGCTCGCGGCCCAACTCCGTACCGCGCAGCCACTCCAGGCACACGGCCGTGGTGAACGCCAGCCAGCCGCGCACGGCCAGCCGGACCTCCGGCCGCCCCTCGACGGCGGGGCCGAACTCGGGATCCGCGGCGAGCGCGGCGAGGATCTGCCGCTCCTGCGCGGCCAGGGCCCGCTGATAGACGCGCCGCACCGCCTGGTCCCCGGCGGCGTCGGCGCGGTGGAAGGCGCGATAGCCGTGCGCGTGCGCCTGGACGTACTCCAGGAACGTCTCCAGACCTGCGCCGAGTTGCTCGCGGACCGGGACGCCGGGCACCGCCGCCGTCATGCGCAGCATGCGCTCGCTCTCGCGCTCGACGACCGCCGCGAAGAAGTCCCGCTTGGTCGGGAAGTAGTGGTACAGCAGCCCGCGCGACACCCCGGCGATCTCGGCGACCTGCTCGATCCACACGTCGTCGTAGGGGCTCTCCGAGAACAGCCGCGCACCGACCGACAGGAGCTGCTCGCGGCGCTCCTCGGTGCTGAGCCGGCGGCGCGTGCGCCCGCCCTGGTTCGCAGCCATGCCCGCACTTTACTTGACGTCGGTTCAACAACGGGACCACACTGAACCGCGCTATTGAACCCACGTACAACACTGCGAACCCACCGTCGGATCAAGGGAGATCGCGTCATGACGGAGGCGCCGACACGGACCGGGGAGCCCAAGGGTTTCCGGAGTGCCGAGCTGGGCTGGCCGGAGCTGGACCGCATCCCGCATCCGCCGCGCCGGATCCCGCTGCTCGGGGACGTGGTGGGGGTGAACCGGCGCACTCCCCTGCAGGACTCGCTGCGCTACGCCCGTGAGCTGGGGCCGGTGTTCCGGCGGAAGGCGTTCGGCAAGGAGTTCGTGTTCGTGTGGGGTGCCCGGCATGCGGCCGACCTCGCGGACGAGTCGCGGTTCGCCAAGCACGTGGGGCTCGGCGTGGCCAACCTGCGGCCGGTCGCCGGGGACGGCCTGTTCACGGCGTACAACCACGAGCCGAACTGGCAGCTGGCCCACGATGTGCTCGCGCCGGGGTTCAGCCGAGACGCCATGGCCGGTTACCACCCGATGATGCTGTCGGTCGCGCAGCGGCTGACGGAGCACTGGGACCGGGCGGCGGCGACGGGCCGGGCGGTGGACGTGCCCGGCGACATGACCAAGCTGACGCTGGAGACGATCGCGCGCACCGGCTTCGGGCACGACTTCGGTTCGTTCGAACGCTCCCGGCCGCATCCCTTCGTCACCGCGATGGTGGGCACGCTGACCTACGCCCAGCGGCTCAACACCGTGCCCTTCCCGCTGGCACCCCTGCTGCTGCGGAGCGCGAGCCGCCGCAACGCGGCCGACATCGCCCACCTCAACGAGACGGTCGACGAACTGGTGCGGGCCCGGCGCGCCACCGGCGGCGGTGACGGCGATCTGCTCGACCGCATGCTGGAGACGGCCCACCCCGACACCGGGGAAAGGCTGGCGCCGCAGAACGTCCGCCGCCAGGTCATCACGTTCCTCGTCGCCGGCCACGAGACGACCTCCGGCGCGCTCTCCTTCGCCCTGCACTACCTCGCCCGCCACCCGGAGATCGCCGCCCGGGCCCGCGCCGAGGTGGACCGGGTGTGGGGAGACACGGCGGAACCCGCCTACGAGCAGGTGGCCCGGCTGCGCCACGTCCGCCGGGTGCTGGACGAGTCGCTGCGGCTGTGGCCCACCGCGCCCGCGTTCTCCCGGGAGGCCCGGCAGGACACGGTGCTGGCCGGGGAGCATCCCATGCGGCGCGGCGCCTGGGCGCTGGTGCTGACCCCGATGCTGCACCGGGACCCCGAGGTGTGGGGAGCGGACGCCGAGCGGTTCGACCCCGACCGCTTCGACGCCCGCGCCGTACGGTCCCGGCCCCCGCACACGTTCAAGCCGTTCGGGACGGGCGCGCGGGCGTGCATCGGGCGGCAGTTCGCGCTGCACGAGGCCACGCTGGTGCTCGGGCTGCTGCTGCGGCGCTACGAACTGCGGGCCGACCCGGCCTACCGGCTGCGCGTGACGGAACGGCTGACGCTGATGCCGGAGGGCCTGCGGCTGCACCCGGAGCGCCGCACGGCGGTGCGGGCGCCGGACTCAGACCTGCGCTGTCCAGTGCCCGGGGCGGGTGACTGACCCGGGCAGCCGGGTCCCGGCGCTTCCCCGGGCCGCGTTCAGCTGCGGCTGGGTGAGGAAGAACGCCCCGGTCAGGTCGGCGTCGGTGAGGTCCGCGTCGCGCAGGTCGGCACCTATCAGGTCGGCTCCCCGCAGGTCCGCTCCGGTGAGGTCCGCGGCGATGAGATAGGCGCCGCGGAGGCAGGCACCGCGCAGGTCGGCGCCCTTGAGACGGGCGCCCATGAGGTCCGCGCCCCGGCGGTCCTTCTTGCGGCCCTTGAAGCCGGCCCTGGCCAGCTCGCTCGTCCTCAGCAGCAGGACGTTGACCTCCTGGCGGTGTGCCGGCACGTCCAGGGCGGCGATCTCCTCGGGTGTCCCGCCGGTCAGTTCCTCGGTCTTCTCCAGGGCCCTGCGCAGGTCGGCGTGGACGGGACGGGCCGCCGGCAGGGTGAGCGCCTCGGTCAGGTACCACAGCAGTTCGTGCAGCTGCCGGACCACCGGGAACACCTCGAACATGCGGCGGGCCCGCTCCGGCGGACCGGTCCGCCAGTCCTGTCCGCCGAAGGTGATCTGCGAGACCTGCTGCCCGGCGCCGAAGCAGTCGTAGACCGTGCAGCCGGTGAATCCCTGCTGCCGGAGCCGGGCGTGGATGCCGCAGCGGTGGTCCTCCCGGAGGTTGCGGCAGGGCGTGCCGGCGGCCTTGTCGACCGCGAAGTCGGCCGAGGCGGCGAAGGGCAGGGCGACGCAGCACAGCCCGAAGCACTGCTCGCAGTCGCCGCGCAGTTCCGGCTGCCCGGCCTGGTGATCTCGCATGCCGTTCAGCATACGAAACGACAACTGACGGGCCCGTTCCGGTCACATCACCGGCCGGGGCACCTCCAGACGCTCCAGCCGCTCGGGGTCGGCCAGGATGTACATGTCCGTGATGCGGCCGTCGACGATCGTGACGCCCATGACCGACTGGACGCGGCCCCCGTGCGCGTTGACCAGTCCGACCGAGCCGTTGACCAGGACCAGCTCCGCGGCCTGTGTGAACGGGGCGAACATGAGCGCCTGCTCCGCCACCGCCTTCGCGCCCTGAACCAGCTTGGAGGCGGCCGCGCCGCGCACGAGCGCGCCCGAGTCGGCCCGCAGCAGCACATCCGGGTGCAGTACGGCCACCAGCGCCTCGAAGTCCCCGGCGCGCGCGGCGGCCAGGAAGGCGTCGAGCACCTGCTTCTGCCGGCCGAGGTCCGGCTCGCCCGACGGGGTGGCACCGCGCACCCGGCGCCGGGCGCGGCTCGCGAGCTGCCGGGTCGCGGCCGGGTTGCGCTCCACGATCGGCGCGATGTCGTCGAACGGCACCGCGAACATGTCGTGCAGGACGAACGTGAGCCGCTCGTCGGGCGTCAGGTTCTCCAGCACGACGAGCAGGGCCAGGCCCACGGAGTCGGCCTGGAGCACCTCCTCGGCCGGATCGATGTGGGACAGGGGCCGGAGCACCGGGTCCGGGACGTAGGCCCGCACGGTGTCCTGGCTGTCGCCCATCGGCTCCTCGCGACGGGCGGTGCGCGAGCGCAGCATGTCCAGGCAGATGCGGCCGGTCACCGTGGTCAGCCAGCCGCCGAGGTTGTGGATGTCGTCCGTGCCGGTGCGGCTGAGCTTCAGCCAGGCCTCCTGGACGGCGTCCTCCGCCTCGGAGAGCGATCCGAGCATGCGGTAGGCCACCGCCTTCAAGTGTCCGCGCTGTTCCTCGAAGCGGTGCGCCAGTTCCTCATTGCCTGTCATGGTCTCCCCCGTCGTCTGTTGATCAACCGCTGATCATCTGCTGAACAGTTCGAACGCCACCGCGGGGCGGCCCCCGAACCGCTCCCCCGTCCTCTCCGCGTGCTGCGTCAGGAAGCCGCGCGCATACGTCTCCGGGTCCTCGCTGGTCAACACCTCGATGTAGGTACGGTGTTCCAGCAGGGAGCGCACAGCCCGTTCCATCCCGGCTGTCGCGTCGACCGCGTGCGTGGGCGTGCTGGAACCCGCGACCGCGACCCAGCGCACGCCGTCCCACGGGTCGAGGCCCTGCTCGACGAGCTCGGGGAAGATCCACCGGTTGCCGGCGTCGCCGGCGGCGTCGAGCGTGGCCCGGCCGACGGCCACGTGGTCCGGGGTGTTCCAGGCGACGCCGCCCCAGGTGTCGCGATGGTTGAGCGTGAGGACCAGCTCGGGCTTGTGGCGGCGGATGGCGGCGGCGATGTCGCGGCGCAGGGCGGTGCCGTACTCGATGACACCGTCCTTGTGGTCGAGGAACTCCACCTCCGAGACACCGACGACCGCCGCACTGGCCCGCTGCTCACGCTCGCGCAGCGGCCCGCATCGCTCGGGCTCCAGTGTGTCGATGCCCGCCTCGCCCCGGGTCGCGAGGACGTAGGCGACCTCGCGCCCCTCGTCGGTCCAGGCCGCGATCGCCGCCGAGCAGCCGTACTCGAGGTCGTCCGGATGTGCCACGACCGCGAGGGCACGCCGCCAGTCGCCGGGCATGGGCTGCAGTTGAGTGGTCGTCATGTCCGCAGACTAGTCCGCGCCGCCGGCATCACAGGGGGGGGTGCGGCACCGTGTCATGCCTCGCCCCGCGCACCGTGTCATGCCTCGCCCCGCACCAGCGCCAGCAGCCGGTCGAGGACGCGGGGGCCGCCGGTGCGGATGCCGTCGTGCTCGAACTCGTCCGTGATCCAGGTGCGCAGACCCCGGATCGTGCGGGCGGTGCGCAGGGAGTGGGCCGTGTCGACGTACATGTCGTCGTGGTAGACGGCCGCCACCACCGGCACCGTGTTGGCGGCGAGGCGGGCCGGGTCGTACAGGGGCGTCCAGTCGGTGCGGGCGGCGAGCAGTTCGGCGGTCTCGCGCAGCGGGCGCAGGGCCGGGTCGCAGTCGAACATCCAGGGGTGAATCGATTCTCCGGTGAACAGCAGGGGCTCGTCACCGGCGAGGGCCTTGGCGGCGTCGAACTGCGGGAACTCGGCGCGGACCCGCTCGGCGGACCAGGCCGTGGGCCGGGCGTCCTGGCCGTAGATCGACTCGTGGATCAGGGCGTACAGCGGGTGACGGGCGAAGGAGAGCAGGGCCTGCACCTGCTCCTGGAAGGCGTCCGAGAGCCTGGAGCCCTGCGCGGTACGGACGAAGGCGTCCTCGAGGAGGTGGTGCAGCCGGTGGGTGCCCTCTCCGGTGCCGAGGGCGATGCCGAGGGACTGGAAGGCCTCCACGGTGAGCCGGTAGCCGTTCGGCAGGACCACGTCGTGGTGGAGCAGGTGGTCGGCGATGCGGCGGGCGCGTTCGGCGTCCTGCGGGTAGCGGTCGTAGTGGGCGGTGACCTTGCGTTCGATGCGCGCGAACGCGGCCCGGTAGACGTCGTCGGCGTGGGCGTCCAAGGAAGGCAGGCCGCCGGTGATCACGGCGGTGGCCAGGCCTTCGGGGGCGAGCGACAGGTAGGTGGTCGCGCAGAAGCCGCCGAAGCTCTGGCCGAGGACGGTCCAGGGCTTGCCTCCGGTGAGTTCCGCGCGGACGGCCTCGCAGTCGTGGACGATCGAGTCGGCGCGGAAGTGTGTGAGGTAGTCGGCCTGCTCGGCCGGGCCGCCGCGCAGCGGGAGCGTCTGGCGGTTCGCGGGGGTGCTGTGGCCGGTGCCGCGCTGGTCGAGGAGCAGGACTCGGTACTCCTTCAGGGCCCTGCCGAGCCAGCCCGGCCGCCCGACGGACCGGTCGGCGCCGAAGCCGGGTCCGCCCTGGAGATAGAGCAGCCACGGCAGGTCCTGGGATGCCTTGTCGCTCGCCACGACCTCCCGGGCGTACAGCTCGATCGTCTCGCCCTCGGGTCGGCCGTGGTCGAGGGGGACGGTGAAGCGGCGGTCGGTGAGGAGGACTCCGGGCTGGCGGTAGCTGACGGTCAACAGGGCTCCCGGGACGGAGGGATTTCGGACCGCGTCCCAGTTCATCACAAGGATCGCCCGTGGGTGAGCCCCTCGATCATGAAACCTTGCTGAACGGCCGTTCAGGCTCAGCGGGCGGACAGGCTGGAGCGACGGACCACCAGCTCGGGCTGCAGGACGACCCTGCGGTGCTCGTGTGTGCGTGCCGCGCCCTCCTCCTCCGTCTCCTCCAGGAGCAGGTCGGCGGCCATGGCGCCCATGGTGACGGCGGGCTGCCGCACCGAGGTGAGCGGGACGGCCGCGGCGGCGGCGAACTCGATGTCGTCGTAGCCGACGATGGCGAGGTCGTCGGGGACGCCGACTCCGGCCGCGTACATGGCCTGCAGGACACCGAGGGCGAGCAGGTCGTTGGCGCAGAACACGGCGGTGGGCCGGTCGGCGATCCCGAGCAGCCGGGCCCCGGCGTCCCGTCCCGCGGCGACGTCCAGCCGTTCGGTCGGCAGCTCGCGCAGCGCGTCGGGGCCCAGACCGGCCTCGGCGAGCGCTTCGAGGGCACCCGTGCGGCGGTCGCGGACCTGGTTCAGGCCGGGCGGGCCGCTGACGTAGGCGATCGAGCGGTGTCCGGCGTCGACGAGGTGGCGTACGGCCAGGGCGCCGCCCGCCACGTCGTCGACGGAGACCGAGCACTCGGTGGTGCCCTCGGCGACCCGGTCGACCAGGACGAACGGGATGCCGTGCCGGCGGAACGTCTCGATGTTGCGGCCGGTCGCGTCGGCCGGGGTGAGCAGCACGCCCCGCACCCGCTGCTCGGCGAAGAGCGACAGGTACTCGGCCTCCTCGCCCGGGTTCTGGGCGCTGTTGCAGACCATGACACCGAGTCCGGCCTGCCGGGCGGCGCGCTCGGCTCCGCGCGCGACGTCGACGAAGAAGGGGTTGCCCATGTCGAGGACGAGCAGTCCCATGATGCGGCTGCGGCCCGCGCGCAGCTGGCGCGCGGACTCGCTGCGGACGTAGCCGAGCCGGTCTATCGCGGACAGCACCCGGGCCCGGGTCTCGGTCGCGACCGTGTCCGGGCGGTTGATCACGTTCGAGACCGTGCCGACGGAGACTCCGGCGACGCGGGCGACGTCCTTGATACCCACCGACTGGGCCATCGGGCAGGGACCTCCAGAGGGGAGACGAGGGGGGGCGGCGTCCGGGGCGGCTTCACACTACCGGCACGCCGCCCCGGGAACCGGATACGGTCAGGCGGGCAGGCGGAAGTCCGTCACGTGCAGCGCCGAGGGCGTCGTACCGCTGGACTTCTCCTGGTACATGAACGACAGCACCCCGTCCTGCGCGACCCGCGTCTCGTCGATGACGACCTCGCCGAAGGCGTTGAGGCCGCTGCCGTCGAAAAGGGTCTTCCAGTCCGTGTACCCGGAGGCGGCGGAGGCACCGGCGATCCGGCCGAAGGGGAAGACCGCGTACGCGTTGTCGTACTTGTCCAGGATCAGCTTGGTGCGCTGGCTGGAGTTCAGAGGGACCGGTATCTCGGTCTTCTGCCAGGTGCCGGAGGCGTTCTTGCGGACGTGGAAGGCGCGTCCGTTGGCGGTCCGGTCCGCGACGTAGTTCGTGGTGCACTGGCCGAAGCGGCCCGGGACGTAGGAGATGATCGCGTGCGGCCGGCCCGCGGAGTCGGTGAACTGGCTCTCCTGGTTCATCAGGGAGTGGTCGGGGTTGAGCGGGTCGATCACCAGGCCGGCGTCGGTCACGGACACCTTGTCGGAGCCGCCGGTGACGCCCACGACGGTGCCGGCGTTGTTGCGCCAGGTGCGGCCCCGGTCGTCGGAGTAGACGTAGCCGGTGTCGTGGTTGGTGATGCCTCCGCCGTTGCACATCACGGCGCCGTTCTGCTCGCGCCAGGTGAAGAACGAGTGCAGCCGGCCGCCCCGGTCGTAGTCGATGCCGTGCAGGTACATGTTGCGGGCCGTCGAGGAGCCGTGCTCGCTGGTGTACGTGCCGGTGGAGGCGGACCACTCGCCGAGGTCGGTCCACCTGGTTCCGTCGTACTCGGCGAGGGCGTTGCGGCCGTTGCCGGAGACGGCGACGCGATAGCTCAGCTGGAGCTTGCCGTCGGGCGTGGAGACGAACTGCGGGTAGGTGAACTGGGAGGTGAGCGCCAGCCCGTCCAGGGTGGACTGGGGCGCCCCGAAGCGACTGGCGGTCCAGCTCAGCCCGCCGGGGTTGTCCATCAGCCCGGCCACCGACTTGACGTAGGTGAAGCCGTCGCTGTGGGAGTCCATGTTGAGGTGCAGCCGGCCGTCGACCTTGGAGACGCCCATGGAGATGACGTTGTGCGAGTCGTCGTACCGGAGGGTGTGCCCGACCTTCACGGTCGACCAGGTGCTCCCGCCGAGGACGCGGCGGCCGACGACGGCGCCCCGGTCGGCGGTGTACCAGACGGCGTACTGGTAGCCCTTGTAGGTCAGCAGGCCGTTCTTCTGGAATGCGTTGTTGTTGACCAGCCCGTCGTACGACACGAAGAAGATGGCCCGACCGTCGAGTGTGGTGGTGCCGGTCCGGGTGACGGAAGGGCCCGGGTCGGCGGCCCGCGCCGTGCCTGAGGTCAGGGCGGGGGTCACCACTGCTCCCGCGAGGGCGGCGGCCAGCAAGGTACGTCTGTGCATCTCGTGGACTCCATCGTCATGCGAGGTGGAACACTTCCGTGAGCGGTTTCATGGCCTCGTCGGGCCGGGCGCCGTCCAGCGACTCGAAGAACGGCGCCATCTCCGCCTGCCAGCGGGCGTTGACGTCGGTGGCTTCCATGCCGGCCTGGGCGGCCTCGAAGTCCTCGGTCTCCAGGTAGCCGACCAGCAGTCCGTCCTCGCGCAGGAAGAGCGAGTAGTTGTGCCAGCCGGTCTCCGAGAGCGCCTTCAGCATCTCGGGCCATACCGCGGCGTGCCGCTCGCGGTACTCGTCGAGGCGGTCCGCCCGGACCTTCAGCAGGAAGCACACGCGCTGCATCAACGATTCTCCGGGACTAGAAGTTGAACTGGTCGATGTTCTTGGCGTCGAACACGGTGGGCTTGCCGAGGCTGATCACGCCGTCCTTGCCGATGGTGTACTCGCCCATGGAGCCGGCCTTGAAGGTCTCGCCCTCCTTGCCCGTGATCTGCCCGGAGGACAGGGCGACAGCCGTGCGGGCGGCCAGTTCGCCGAGCTTCGCCGGGTCCCACAGCTCGAACGCCTCGACGGTGCCGTTCTTGACGTACTTGCGCATGTCGTTGGGGGTGCCGAGGCCGGTCAGCTTGACCTTGCCCTTGTACTTGGAGCCCGACAGGTACTGGGCGGCGGCCTTGATGCCGACGGTGGTCGGGGAGATGATCCCCTTCAGGTCCGGGTACTCCTGGAGCAGGCCCTGGGTCTGCTGGAAGGACTGCTGGGCGTCGTCGTTGCCGTATGCCGTCTTGACCAGCTTGATGTTCTTGTACTCGGGCTTCTTCAGCTCGTCCTTCATGAAGTCGATCCAGGTGTTCTGGTTCGTCGCGGTCTGCGCCGCGGACAGGATCGCGATCTCGCCCTTGTAGCCGATCTGCTCGGCGAGCAGCTGCACCTCGGTACGGCCCAGGTCCTCGGCGGAGGCCTGCGAGACGAAGGCGTTGCGGCAGTCGGGCGTGGTGTCGGAGTCGTAGGTGACGACCTTGATGTCGTTCTTCATGGCCTGCTTGAGCGCGGTGCACAGCGCACCCGGGTCCTGGGCGGACACGGCCATCGCGTCGACCTGCTGCTGGGTGAGCGTGTTGACGTAACTGACCTGCCCGGCGGTGTCGGTCGCGCTGGACGGCCCGACCTCCTTGTAGCTGGACCCCAGCTCCTTCAGGGCCTTCTCGCCGCCCTTGTCGGCACTGGTGAAGTACGGGTTGTTCACCTGCTTGGGCAGGAACCCCACGGTGAGGCCCTTCTTGGTGGCCGCGTTCGGGTCGGCCTTGCCGGCGGTGGCGGCGCTGCCACCCTCGTTCGCGACGTCCTTCTTGGTGGTGCCGCCGCCGCAGGCGGTCAACGCGAGTGCGAGGGAGGTGGCGGTGGCGAGGGCCGCGCAGCCGCGGCGCAGGGTTGACTTACGCATGACGGTTTCCTTTGACGAAGGTGAGTGAGGCGCGCCCTTGTCTTCTTGGGGGCGCGGGGCTGTATCGATATGCGGCTCCGCCGCGCGGGCGCGAACAGCCACAGCGGACGGTCAGCCGGACGACGATTGAGCACGCACGACGGCGATCTGCCGCGCGACCCGCGGTCCGAGTACGGAAAGCACGAGCAACACACCGGTGACGACGATCTGCGACTGTGCGGAAACGTCCTGGAGGCTCATCACGTTCTGCAACGCCCCCAGCAGAAACACCCCGGCGATAGCCCCGCCGAGCGTGCCCTTGCCACCGTCGAAGTCGATACCGCCGAGCAACACCGCGGCCACCACGGACAGTTCGAGGCCGGTGGCGTTGTCATACCGCGCACTCGCGTAGTGCAGCGCCCAGAAGATCCCGGTCAGTGAGGCCATCAGCCCGGTCAGCGTGAACAGGACCAGCTTCTGCCGCTTGACCCGGATGCCGGCGAACCGCGCGGCCTCCTCGCTCGCGCCGATCGCGAACAGCGACCGTCCGAACGGCGTGGCGTGCAGCGCGACCACGGCGAGGGCGAGCAGGACGAGGAAGGGCAGGAAGGCGTAGGGGATGAAGGTGTCACCGATGCGCCCGGCCGCGAAGTCCAGGTACTGCGTGGGGAAGTCGGTCACCGCGTCGGACCCGAGCACGATCTGTGCGATGCCCCGGTAGGCGGCGAGGGTACCGATGGTGACGGCGAGGGACGGCAGCCCCAGCCGGGTCACCAGCAGCCCGTTGACCAGCCCGCACACGACGCCGAGCAGCAGGCAGATCGGGATGATCGTCTCGATGGCCATGCCCTGGTTCCACAAGGCGCCCATCACGGCACCGGACAGACCGGCCGTGGACGCGACGGACAGGTCGATCTCGCCGGAGACCACCAGCAGGGTCATGGGCAGCGCGATCAGCGCGATGGGCAGGGTGTTGCCGATCAGGAACGACAGGTTGAGCGCGTTGCCGAACCCGTCGACGAAGCCGAAGGAGAACAGCAGGACCACGACGAGCAGGGCGCCGACCGCGGAATCCCACCTCTTCAAGGCGGACCAGCGGACCGCTCGGCTCAGGGAGATGTCAGCCATGGCGGGCGTTCCTCTTCTTCAGGGCGGAGGCCACGCGCAGCGCGACGATCCGGTCGACCGCGATCGCGAGGATGAGCAGGATGCCGTTGATCGCGAGCACCCACACGGAGCTGACGCCGAGGGCGGGCAGCACGCTGTTGACGGAGGTCAGCAGCAGCGCCCCGAGGGCCGCGCCGTAGACGCTGCCGGAGCCGCCGGTGAAGACGACGCCACCGACCACGACCGCGCTCACGACGGTCAGTTCGTAGCCGTTTCCGGTGCCGGAGTCGACGTTGCCGAACCGGGCCAGGTACATCGCGCCGGCGAGTCCGGCGAGCGCCCCGCAGAAGGTGTACGCGGCGAGGATCCGCTTGCGGACGGGGATGCCGGCGAGGCGGGCCGCCTCGGGGTTGGAGCCGAGGGCGTACAGCTCGCGTCCGCCGGCGAAGTGCCTGAGGTAGTAGGCGGTGGCGATGAGCACCGAAAGCGCGATCAGCGCCAGGTACGGCACCGCGGAGATGCCGCCGGAGCCGAAGTCGACGAATCCGCCGGGCAGATCGGCCGCGGTGATCTGGCGGGAGCCGACCCAGATGGAGTCGATGCCGCGGATGATGTAGAGCGTGCCGAGGGTGACGACCAGCGCGGGCACCTGGCCGAGGCTGACGAGCAGTCCGTTGAGCAGGCCGAAGCCGATGCCGAGCAGGACCGCCAGGGCGATCGCCACGACGGAGTCGCCCCCACCCTGGAGATACGTGCCGGCGGCGAAGGCGCTGATGCCGAGCGTGGATCCGACGGACAGGTCGACGTTGCGGGTGATGACCACCAGGGACTGGCCGGTGGCGACCAGGACCAGGATCGTCGCGTTCAGCAGGAGGTCCTTGATGCCCTGCTCGGACAGGAACTGGCTGTTGCCGGCCTGGGTGACGCCGATCATCACCAGGAAGACGAGCAGGATGGCGAGTTCGCGCATCTTGAAGACACGGTCGGCCAGCCGGGTGCCGCTCGACTTGGGCACGTCGGCCACGGGGGCCTCTTGCGGGGTCACGACCGTCATGCGGCGGCCCTCCCGGTGGCTGCGGCCATCACGGTTTCCTCGGTGGCGTCGGAGCGTGGGATCTCGGCGGTGAGCCGGCCCTCGTGCATCACCAGCACGCGGTCGGCCATGCCGAGGATCTCGGGCAGGTCGGAGGAGATCATCAGGACGGCCACGCCGTCGGCGGCCAGCTGTGACAGCAGCCGGTGCACCTCGGCCTTGGTGCCGACGTCGATGCCGCGGGTCGGCTCGTCGACGATCAGCACCTTGGGACCGGTGGCCAGCCATTTGGCGAGCACGACCTTCTGCTGGTTGCCGCCGGAGAGCGTGTTGACGGTATCGGCGATCCGGGCGTACTTGACCTGGAGCTTGACGGCCCAGTCGAGGGAGCGGCTGCGCTCGGCGCCGCGGTCCATCAGCCCGGCCTTCACCGTCGTGCGCAGCCCGGTGAGCCCGATGTTCCGCTCAATGGACATGTCCATCACAAGGCCCTGGGCGCGCCGGTCCTCCGGGACCAGGGCGACTCCGGCGGCCATGGCGGCCGAGGGCGCGCCGTTGACCAGGGACTTGCCGTGGACGGCGACCTCGCCGGCGTCCCAGCGGTCGATGCCGAAGACCGCCCGGGCGACCTCGGTGCGCCCGGCGCCGACGAGCCCGGCCAGGCCGACGATCTCGCCGTGCCGGACGTCGAAGGAGACGTCGGTGAAGACGCCCTCGCGGGTCAGCCGGCGCACGCTCAGGGCGACCTCGCCCGGTGTCACGTCCTGCTTGGGGTAGAGCTCGTCCAGGTCACGGCCGACCATGCGGCGCACGAGGTCGTCCTCGGTCATGCCGTCCAGCGGTTCGCTGCCGACCAAGGCGCCGTCGCGCAGGGTGGTGACCCGTCGGCAGATCTCGAAGATCTCCTCCAGGCGGTGGGAGATGAACAGCACGGCGGCGCCCTGGTCGCGCAGGGTGCGGACGACGCCGAAGAGGCGGGCGACCTCGCTGCCGGTGAGGGCGGCCGTAGGTTCGTCCATGATCAGGACACGGGCGTCGAAGGAGAGGGCCTTGGCGATCTCGACGATCTGCTGGTCGGCGATGGACAGGCCGCGGGCGGGCCGGTCGGGGTCGAGTTCGACCCCGAGGCGCTTCATCAGGGCGGCGGTCGCGTTGTGGGTGGCCTTGTGGTCGATCCGGCCGAGGGCGCGGCGCGGCTGGCGGCCCATGTAGATGTTCTCGGCGATCGAAAGGTCGGGGAAGAGCGTGGGCTCCTGGTAGATCACGGCGATGCCGGCGTCGCGGGCGTCGCCGGGTCCGTGGAAGGCGACCGGCGCACCGTCGAGCAGCACCTGGCCGGCGTCCGGTCGGTGCACGCCGGCGAGGGTCTTGATGAGGGTGGACTTGCCGGCACCGTTCTCACCGGCGAGTGCGTGCACCTCCCCGGGGAACAGCTCCAGGGAGACGTCCCGCAGTGCGCGGACCGCGCCGAAGGACTTGGAGACGTCCTTCAGAGCGAGAACCGGGGCCGGACCCGTGGTGGACGGGTGGGTCATGAGGGCTCCTCGACGACGCCGACGGGTCGGCCCTCTCGGCGTCGTGAAAGGTTTCAACTTGGTTGCCGGGACGTTAGGCGGGCCGCGCATGTCACGTCAATGGGTTCCGGTCGAAAAAGTTTCGAGGACAGAAGGTCACGCATGAGTCACGGGAAACCGCCTTGGCCCGAGGGGTTGACACCCCTACGGGGGGCCCATAGCTTCGCGTCCTGAATCGTTTCATTCAGTGGTCGTCACGACCCGATGTCACAGGAGCCTGACGTGACCGAGCTCGCCGCGGCGAAGGCCGCTCTCAAGACACAGGCCGTCGAGACGCCGTCGTGGGCGTACGGGAACTCGGGCACACGCTTCAAGGTCTTCGCGCAGCAGGGCGTTCCGCGCACCCCGTTCGAGAAGCTGGACGACGCGGCGAAGGTGCACGAGTTCACCGGGGTCGCCCCGACGGTGGCCCTGCACATTCCGTGGGACAAGGTCGACGACTACGCGGCGCTGGCCAAGCATGCCGAGCAGCGGGGCGTGAAGCTCGGGGCGATCAACTCCAACACGTTCCAGGACGACGCCTACAAGCTCGGGAGCATCTGTCATCCGGAGGCCTCCGTGCGGCGGAAGGCCGTCGACCATCTGCTGGAGTGCGTCGACATCATGGATGCGACGGGCTCGGGGGATCTGAAGCTGTGGTTCGCCGACGGGACGAACTATCCCGGCCAGGACGACATCCGGGCGCGCCAGGACCGGCTGGCCGAAGGGCTGGCGGAGGTCTACGAGCGGCTCGGGGACGGGCAGCGGATGCTGCTGGAGTACAAGTTCTTCGAGCCGGCGTTCTACACGACGGATGTGCCGGACTGGGGCACCGCCTACGCCCACTGCCTGAAGCTCGGGCCCAAGGCCCAGGTCGTCGTCGACACGGGGCATCACGCCCCGGGGACCAACATCGAGTTCATCGTGGCGACGCTGCTGCGTGAGGGGAAGCTCGGCGGGTTCGACTTCAACTCGCGGTTCTACGCGGACGACGACCTCATGGTCGGGGCGGCGGATCCGTTCCAGCTGTTCCGGATCATGTACGAGGTCGTGCGGGGCGGTGGGTTCTCGCCCGAGGTCGCCTTCATGCTCGACCAGTGCCACAACATCGAGGCGAAGATTCCGGCGATCATCCGGTCGGTGATGAACGTGCAGGAGGCCACGGCCAAGGCGCTGCTGGTCGATGGTGACGCGTTGGCCGCGGCGCAGCGGGCGGGGGACGTGCTGGAGGCGAACGCCGTGGTGATGGACGCGTACAACACGGATGTGCGGCCTCTGCTGCGGGAGGTCCGGGAGGAGATGGGGGTGGACCCCGACCCCGTCGCAGCGTATCGGCGGTCGGGATGGGCCGAGCGGATCGTGGCCGAGCGCGTGGGTGGGCAGCAGGCCGGCTGGGGAGCGTGAGCGTCTGCCGGGTTCTGTCCGATTCGGGCTGCGGGCCGCATGTGGCCGGTCGCGCAGTTCCCCGCGCCCCTGAGATACACACCCTCCGTTGCAAAGGAACCGTTCATGGCCGTTCATCCCGAAGCCGACGCCCTCCTCGCCCGGTCGCACCGGCTCGGGGCCGATCCCCGGAACACGAACTACGCGGGGGGCAATGCCTCCGCCAAGGGCACCGAGACCGACCCCGTCACCGGTGGGGACGTCGAGCTGATGTGGGTCAAGGGGTCCGGCGGTGACCTCGGGACGCTGACCGAGGCCGGGCTCGCCGTACTGCGGCTCGACCGGATGCGGGCGCTCGTCGACGTCTATCCGGGCGTCGAGCGCGAGGACGAGATGGTCGCCGCCTTCGACTACTGCCTGCACGGCAAGGGCGGGGCCGCTCCCTCCATCGACACCGCCATGCACGGGCTGGTCGAGGCCGCGCACGTCGATCATCTGCACCCGGACTCGGGGATCGCGCTCGCCTGTGCCGCCGACGGGGAGAAGCTCACCGCCGAATGCTTCGGGGACAGCGTGGTGTGGGTGCCGTGGCGGCGGCCCGGTTTCCAGCTGGGGCTGGACATCGCCGCCGTGAAGAAGGCCAACCCTCAGGCCGTCGGGTGCGTTCTCGGAGGGCACGGGATCACAGCCTGGGGGGACACCTCCGAGGAGTGCGAGCGGAACTCGCTGCACATCATCCGGACCGCCGAGCGGTTCCTCGCCGAGCGGGGGAAGCCCGAGCCCTTCGGGCCGGTGATCGAGGGGTACGCCGCGCTGGATGCCGCGCAGCGGCGGGAGCGGGCCGCCGCACTCGCCCCGTACGTACGGGCGATCGCCTCCCAGGACCGGCCTCAGGTGGGGCACTTCGACGACTGCGAGGCCGTGCTCGACTTCCTCGCGAGCGCCGAGCACCCGCGCCTCGCCGCGCTCGGCACCTCCTGCCCGGACCACTTCCTTCGCACCAAGGTCCGCCCGCTGGTGCTGGACCTGCCGCCGACCGCTCCGCTCGACGAGGCGATCGCCCGGCTGAAGGAGCTGCACGCCGAGTACCGCGAGGAGTACGCCGCCTACTACCGGCGCCACGCCGAGCCCGACTCCCCCGCCATGCGCGGCGCCGACCCGGCGATCGTGCTGATCCCGGGGGTCGGCATGTTCTCGTTCGGCAAGGACAAGCAGACCGCCCGGGTCGCCGGCGAGTTCTACGTCAACGCCATCAACGTGATGCGCGGGGCCGAGGCCGTGTCCGCCTACGCGCCGATCGAGGAGTCCGAGAAGTTCCGCATCGAGTACTGGGCGCTGGAGGAGGCCAAGCTGCAGCGGATGCCGAAGCCCAAGGCGCTGGCGACCCGGGTGGCTCTGGTGACGGGTGCAGGGAGCGGGATCGGCAAGGCCATCGCGCACCGGCTCGTCGCCGAGGGGGCGTGCGTGGTCGTCGCCGATCTCGACGCGGACAACGCCGAGGCCGTCGCCGAGGAGCTGGGCGGACCCGACAAGGCCGTCGCGGTGACGGTGGACGTCACGTCCGAGGAGCAGATCGCCGAGGCGTTCCGTGCGGCGGTGCTGGCCTTCGGCGGCGTGGACCTCGTCGTCAACAACGCGGGCATCTCGATCTCCAAGCCGCTGCTGGAGACCTCCGCCAAGGACTGGGACCTCCAGCACGACATCATGGCCCGCGGCTCCTTCCTGGTGTCGCGGGAGGCGGCCCGGGTGATGATCGCCCAGCAACTGGGTGGTGACATCGTCTACATCGCCTCGAAGAACGCCGTGTTCGCCGGGCCCAACAACATCGCCTACTCCGCCACCAAGGCCGACCAGGCCCACCAGGTGCGGCTGCTCGCGGCCGAATTGGGCGAGCACGGCATCCGCGTCAACGGCGTCAACCCGGACGGCGTGGTGCGTGGCTCGGGGATCTTCGCCGGCGGGTGGGGCGCCCAGCGGGCCGCCGTGTACGGGGTGGAGGAGGAGAAGCTGGGTGAGTTCTACGCCCAGCGGACCATCCTCAAGCGCGAGGTGCTCCCTGAGCACGTGGCCAACGCCGTCTACGCGCTGACCGGTGGTGACCTCACGCACACGACCGGTCTGCACATCCCGGTCGACGCCGGCGTTGCGGCCGCCTTCCTGCGATGAGCGCCGCCGTGAAGTCGTACGCCGCGGTCGATCTCGGCGCGTCCAGCGGGCGCGTCATGGTCGGCCGTGTCGGACTCGACTCGCTGGAGCTGAGCGAGGCCCACCGCTTCCCGAACCGGCCGGTACGCGTGCCCGAGGGGCTGCGCTGGGACGTGCTCGGCCTGTACGCCGGAGTGCTGGACGGGCTGCGGGCAGCGGGACAGGTCGCCTCCGTCGGCATCGACAGCTGGGCCGTGGACTACGGGCTGCTGGACGCCGACGGGGCGCTGCTCGGCAATCCCGTGCACTACCGGGACGCCCGCACGGAGGGCGTCCCGGAGAAGGTGTGGGCGACCGTGCCCGCCGGGGAGCTGTACGCCGCGACCGGGTTGCAGTACGCGCCCTTCAACACGCTGTACCAGCTCATCGCCGCCCGCTCCACGGCCCAGCTCGCCCGGGCCCGGCGGCTGTTGCTGATGCCGGACCTGCTGACGTACTGGCTGACCGGCGAGCAGGGCACGGAACTCACCAACGCGTCCACGACCCAGCTGATCGACCCGCGCACCCGCGACTGGGCGTACGGCGTCGCGGAGCGCCTAGGTGTCGACCTCGGGCTGTTCGCGCCGCTGCGGCAGCCCGGTGATCCGGCGGGGGTACTGCGGCCACGGGTGCTGGAGGAGACCGGGCTGAGCGGTCCCGTGCCGGTGACGGCCGTCGGGTCGCACGACACCGCGTCGGCGGTCGCCGCCGTACCCGCGTCGGGTGAGCGGTTCGCCTACATCTGTACCGGCACCTGGTCGCTGGCCGGTCTGGAACTGGACGCGCCGGTGCTGACCGAGGACAGCCGGGCCGCGAACTTCACCAACGAGCTCGGGCTGGACGGCACGGTCCGCTATCTGCGGAACATCATGGGGCTGTGGCTGCTCCAGGAGTGCGTACGGGCCTGGGGCGAACCGGATCTCGGCGCGCTGCTGCTGGAGGCGTCCAAGGCGCCGGCGCTGCGGTCGGTCGTGGACGCGGGCGACGCGGGGTTCCTCGCGCCCGGGCGGATGCCGGAGCGGATCGCCGAGGCGTGCCGTGTCTCGGGGCAGCCGGTGCCCGAGTCGCCGGCCCAGGTGACGCGCTGCATCCTCGACTCCCTCGCGCTCGCGCACCGCAAGGCCGTCCAGGACGCCCAGCGGCTGGCCGGACACGCGGTCGACGTCGTCCATGTGGTGGGAGGCGGTACGCGCAACGCCCTGCTGTGCCAGCTGACCGCCGACGCGTGCGGGCTGCCGGTGGTGGCCGGGCCCACCGAGGCGGCGGCCCTGGGGAACGTCCTGGTGCAGGCGCGGGCGGACGGGCTGGTCGGCGACCTGGCCGGGATGCGGCGGCTGCTCGTGAACACGCAGCCGCTCACCCGGTACGAGCCGCGCGGCGGAACCGAGCGGTGGCGCGCCGCGCAGGCTCGGCTCGCCGCGCAGTGATGGGGTCTCCCGCAGGCCCCGCGCCCGGACTAGGCTGCACTCATCCGATGACCGACCACGAGGAGCCGCGATGCGTGTCGCCCTGTTCCTGACCTGTGTCAACGACACGCTGTATCCGGACACCGGGCGCGCCGTGGTGAAACTGCTGACCAGGCTGGGTGTCGATGTCGACTTCCCGATGGCGCAGACCTGCTGCGGGCAGGCTCACTACAACACCGGGTACCGACGTGAGGCCGAGCCGCTCGCCCGGCATTTCTCCGATGTATTCGGCGAGTACGAGGCGATCGTGACACCGTCCGGGTCGTGCGGGGCGATGGTGCGGGAGCTGTATCCGCGGATGGGCGAACGGGCCAGGGCGGAGGGGCGCGGGGACACTCTCGCCGCCACACTGGCGCCGGTGGTGCCGAAGACGTACGAGCTGACGGAGTTCCTGGTCGATGTGCTGGGCGTGACGGACGTCGGGGCGTACTACCCGCACAAGGTGACCTACCACCCGACCTGCCACGGGCTGCGCGGACTCGGCCTCGGTGAGCGGCCGCGGCGGCTGCTGCAGTCGGTGAAGGGGCTGGAGCTCGTCGAGCTGCCGGGCGCGGACGAGTGCTGCGGGTTCGGCGGCACCTTCGCGCTGAAGAACGCCGACGTCTCGGCGGCGATGGGCGCCGACAAGGTGCGCAACGCCGAGTCGACGGGCGCCGGGGTGCTGTGCGCGGCCGACAACTCCTGCCTGATGCACATCGGCGGGACGATGACCCGGCTGCGGACCGGCATGCGGCCGGTTCACATCGCGGAGATCCTGGCGAGCACAAAGGAGGAACCGGCCGTATGAGCGGGACGTATCTCGGCATGCCGGCGTTTCCGGAGGCCGCGCGAGAGGCCTTGGGGAATGCGACCCTGCGCGGCAATCTGCGGCACGCCACGCACACCATCCGCGCCAAGCGGGCGAAGGCGGTGTCGGAGGTGTCCGACTGGGCCGAGCTGCGCGAGGCGGGCAAGCGGATCAAGGACCACACGCTGCGCCATCTCGAGCGCTACCTCGTGCAGTTGGAGGAGTCGGTCACGGCCGCGGGCGGCGTCGTGCACTGGGCCGCCGACGCGGACGAGGCCAACGAGATCGTCACCCGGCTCGTGAAGACGACCGGCGAGTCGGAGGTCGTCAAGGTCAAGTCGATGGCCACGCAGGAGATCGGTCTCAACGAGGCGCTGGAGGCCGAGGGCATCCATGCCTACGAGACCGATCTGGCCGAGCTGATCGTGCAGTTGGGCAAGGACCGGCCTTCGCACATCCTCGTCCCGGCCATCCACCGCAACCGGGGCGAGATCCGGGACATCTTCGCCCGTGAGATGAGCGAGTGGGGCCGGCCCGCCCCCGACGGCCTGACCGATTCACCGGCCGAACTCGCCGAGGCCGCCCGTGTGCACCTGCGGGAGAAGTTCCTGCGGGCCAAGGTCGGCATCTCCGGCGCCAACTTCATGGTCGCCGAGACGGGCACCCTGGTGGTCGTGGAGTCCGAGGGCAACGGCCGGATGTGCCTGACCCTGCCCGAGACGCTGATCTCGGTCGTCGGCATCGAGAAGATCGTGCCGACGTGGCAGGACCTCGAGGTCTTCCTGCAGACACTCCCCCGCTCCTCGACCGCGGAGCGCATGAACCCGTACACGTCGACATGGACCGGCACGACCGATCAGGACGGGCCGGGCACCTTCCATCTGGTGCTGCTGGACAACGGCCGCACCGACACCCTCGCCGACGAGGTCGGCCGGCAGGCACTGCGCTGCATCCGCTGCTCGGCCTGCCTGAATGTGTGCCCCGTCTACGAGCGGGCCGGCGGCCATGCCTACGGCTCGGTGTACCCGGGACCGATCGGCGCGATCCTCAGCCCTCAACTGCGGGGTACGGGCAGCGAGATCGACGCCTCGCTGCCGTACGCCTCGTCGCTGTGCGGGGCGTGCTACGAGGTGTGCCCGGTCGCGATCGACATCCCGGAGGTGCTGGTGCACCTGCGGGAGCGGGTGGTGCAGGGCGGCGAGGTCACGCGGGAGGGCAACAAGGTGGTGCTGCGGCCCGCGAAGGGGCATGCCGCCGAGCGGGCGGCCATGCGCGCGGCACGCTGGGCGTTCACGCACGCGGGGGCGCTGCGCACCGGCCAGCGCGTCGCCTCCCGGACGCGTCGCTTCCACCCCCGGACGCTGCCCGGCCCGGGCAAGGCCTGGAGCGGGTCCCGGGATCTGCCGCCGGTGCCCGCCGAACCGTTCAGGGACTGGTGGCAGCGGACTCGTGGTGGGAAGGACGCGGACAGGTGAACAGCAGGGAACGGATCCTGGGGCGGGTGCGGCGCGCGCTGGCGGACGCACCGGCCGACGAGACGCCGATCGTGCGGGACTACCTGCGCGAGCACGGGCAGCGGACCGTCGCGCGGACGGTGGAGCTGCTCGCCGAGAACCTGGCGGACTACCGGGCGCTCGTGCACCGCACGGATGCCGCCGGACTGCCCGTTCTGATCGCGGGGCTGCTGGACCGGCGCGGGGCGGCTTCGGTGCTGGTGCCGCCCGGGCTGGACGAGGAGTGGCTGGCGGCGACCGGGGTGACGCGGGTGGCCGACCGGGCCGAGAGCACTCCGGACGAGCTGGACCGGGTGGACAGTGTGGTGACGGCCTGTGCGGTCGCGATCGCCGAGACCGGCACCATCGTGCTGGACGGCTCGCCCGACCAGGGCCGCCGCCGGATCACTCTCGTCCCCGACCACCACATCTGTGTGGTGCGGGTGCCCGGCCAGGTCGTGTCGTCCGTGCCGCAGGGGCTCGAACGCCTCGACCCGGCACGCCCGTTGACGTGGATCTCCGGACCTTCGGCGACCAGTGACATCGAGCTGGACCGCGTCGAGGGGGTGCACGGCCCACGCACGCTGGAGGTGATCCTGGTCGGCGAGGACTGACCCCGCCTTCGGACTCAGGGACGATCGAGTCCGGCAGGGCGGTCGCAGCCACGTGTCGATGAGCGGGTCCCGGGTGGACGCCTTGTGGGTTGTGGCCCTACCGGGAGAGCAGCGCGCCGCCTCCGGGGGGAAACCGATCGGTTTTGCCGTCGGCCCGGACGGGAATCCCGTGACACCGCGGGTGAACAAGCGCTTAGATAGTGCCTGCCCGTCAGTCCCTCGCCGCCGTCCTGGAGGCCACCGTTGTTCACATCCGTCGACGACGTCTCCGCACGCCTCGCCGAGACCGGCTACCTCGCCTCGCCCGCCGTCGCCACCACCGTCTTCCTCGCCGATCGCCTCGGCAAGCCGCTCCTCGTGGAAGGCCCGGCCGGAGTCGGCAAGACGGAGCTCGCCAAGGCCGTCGCCGAGGTGGCCGGAGCGCGGCTGGTCCGCCTGCAGTGCTACGAGGGGGTGGACGAGTCCCGGGCGCTGTACGAGTGGAACCACGCCAAGCAGCTCCTGCGCATCAGCGCGGGCCGCGACGAGACGTGGGACGAGGCCCGTACGGACATCTTCAGCGAGGAGTTCCTCCTCACCCGGCCCCTCCTGACGGCGATCCGGGGCGACGAGCCGAAGGTGCTGCTGATCGACGAGACCGACAAGGCCGACGTCGAGGTGGAGGGCCTGCTTCTGGAGGTGCTCAGCGACTTCCAGGTGACCGTCCCCGAACTGGGCACCATCACCGCGACCCGCCGCCCCTTCGTCGTCCTCACCTCCAACGCGAGCCGGGAGCTGTCCGAGGCGCTGCGCCGCCGCTGCCTCTTCCTGCACATCGGCTTTCCCGACGAGGAGCTGGAGCGCCGGATCGTACGGCTGAAGGTGCCGGGGCTCGACGAGACCCTGGCCCGCTCGGTCGTCCGGATCGTGGGCGCGCTGCGGGCTATGGATCTGCGCAAGGCGCCGTCGGTCGCCGAGACCGTCGACTGGGCGCACACCCTGCTCGCGCTCGGCGCCGAGTCGCTGGACGAGACGATCGTGAAGGCCACGCTCGGCGTGCTCCTCAAGCATCAGGACGACGTCCTCAAGGCGTCCGCCAAGCTGGACCTGGACGCCCTGTGACCACGCCGGAGGGCGTCGCCGAGCGGCTGACGTCACTGGTCGGGGCGCTGCGCGCGCACGGTGTGCGGATCGGCACCGGCGAGACGGTCGACGCGGCGCGGGCGGTCGGGGAACTCGGGCTCGCGGACCGGGAGCTGCTGCGCGAGGGGCTCGCGGCGACGCTGCTGCACGGGCCCGCGCAACGGCAGGTGTTCGACCCGGTCTTCGACCTGTACTTCCCGCGCGGCGTCGGCGGCCCCGAGCACCGGGCGGCGGGGCGCGAGGATCTGCGGGACCGGCTGGCCGACGCCCTGGCCGCCGACGACCGGGAGATGCTGGGCCGGCTGGCGATCGAGGCGGTCGACGGTTTCGGCGGCTACGGTTCCTCGCCGGAGTCGGACGGCTGGTCGTCGTACCAGGCACTCGAGCGGCTGCGGCCGCAGACACTGCTGGCCCGGGTGCGTGACACCGTCCGGGGGCAGGGCGGGAGGCAGGGGTTCGCGGACCGGCTGCTGGAGGACGAGATCCGGCGGCGCATTGACGCCTTCCGCGCCCTGGTGGCCGCGGAGGCACGGCGGCGGGTCGCCGAGCGGCGCGGCCGGGACGAGATCGCCCGGCGGGCTGTGGCCCCGACCGCGGACCGGGTGGACTTCCTGTTCGCCGGGCAGGACCGGCTGGCCGAGCTGCGCAGAACGGTGCAGCCGCTGGCCCGCAAGCTCGCGACCCGGCTGGCGGCCCGGCGCCGTCGCGCCTCCCGGGGCACGATCGATCTGCGGCGGACCCTGCGCGGTTCGCTGTCGACGGGCGGAGTGCCGATGAAGCCGGTGCTGCGCGCACGGCGTCCCGCCCGCCCCGAACTGGTGCTGCTGTGCGACGTGTCGGGTTCGGTCTCCGGCTTCTCCGATTTCACGATGCTGCTGGTGCAGGCGTTGCACGACCAGTTCAGCAAGGTGCGCGTTTTCGCCTTCGTCAACCGGATCGACGAGGTGACCGGGCTGCTGGAGCACGGGCGGGCCGATCCGGAAGGGCTGGGCACCCGCATCCAGGCGGAGGCGGCCGTCACGGGCTATCACGGAAGCAGCGACTACGGCATGGCCCTGGGCGAGTTCGCGGAGCGGTACGCGGACGCGGCCGGTTCCCGTACGACCGTGTTCGTCCTCGGTGACGCCCGTACGAACCGGAGCGACCCGAATCTGCCCGCCCTGCGGCAGATCGCCGAGCGCGCCCGCCGCGTCCACTGGCTGAACCCCGAGCAGCGCTCCCGCTGGGGCACGGGCGACTCCGTCGCGCCCGCCTACGCCGAGCTGGTCGAGATGCACGAGTGCCGCAACGCCCGGCAGCTGAGCGCCCTGGTGGCCCGGCTGCTGCCGGTGTGATCAGACGGCGGCGAGATGCGGGCAGAGGGTGTGCGGGCCGACCGCGAGACCGCCTTGACCTGCCGTGAGAGGTCGTCGGCCAGGACCTCGTAGGCGCCCGACGCGATGCCGTCGAGGGCCTGGGCGACGACGGAGCGGGCCGTGGACTTGAAGCGGCCTCGCTAGTCCTTCTTGGCGTACTCCTTGGCCATGCTGCCCGCGAAGTCGTACACCACGCACTGCTCGTCGCCGACGACCCAGGCGTCGTGGCCGGGCGCGCAGACGAACACGTCGCCGGGTCCCACTTCGCTCTCCGCGCCGTCGTCCATGCGGATGTGCATACGGCCCGAGACGACGTAGCCGTTGTGGTGGATCCGGCAGCTGTCCGTCCCCGCGATCGGGGCCACGGACTCGGACCAGCGCCAGCCCGGTTCGAAGGTGGCCACGGCGAAGTCCAGCCCTGTCATGTGGACGGCTTCCAGGTGGCCTCGGGGGTAGTCGCGCCGCTCGTCCGGCTTGTCGAGCGTCTTCACTTCAAGCATGACGCTCCTCCTCGGTGGGGGTGTGCCTCCATCGTCCGTCCGCCCTCCGGGCGGCGCCATTCAGGGGGTGGCGCCGCCGCAGAGTTCGGCGAAGCGTCCGGCGTCGATGTTGCCGCCGGAGATGACGACACCGACGCGAGGGGGGAGGGTGCCCGCCCGGCCGGTGAGCAGTGCGGCCAGCGGGGTGGCGCCGCTCGGCTCGACGACGATCTTCAGACGCTCGAAGGCGAACCGCATCGCGTCCCGGATCTCGTCGTCGGTGACCAGGACGACCTCGTCGAGGAGCCGTGCGTTGACCGAGAACGTCAGCTCTCCCGGGGTGTGCAGGGCCTGGCCGTCGGCGATGGTGTGCGGGACCGGGATGCTGACGCGCCGGCCCGCTTCCAGCGAACGCTTGGTGTCGTCCCCGGCCTCCGGCTCGACACCGACGGTCCGGATGCCGGGGTGCAGCCCCTTGGCCGCCGTGGCGCTGCCGGCCATCAGCCCGCCACCGCCGACCGGCGTCAGCAGCGCGTCCAGCTCCCCTACCTCTTCGAGGAGTTCGAGAGCGGCCGTGCCCTGCCCGGCCATGACGTGCGGGTGCTCGTAGGGCGGGATGAGGGCGAGGCCGCGCTCGGCGGCGAGGGCCTCGGCGAGGGCGACGCGGTCTCCGGTGTAGCGGTCGTACGTGACGATCTCGGCGCCGTAGCCGGCGGTGGCGGCCCGCTTCGAGGGCGGAGCGTCCTCCGGCATGACGATGACGGCGGTGGTGCCCAGCTCCCGGGCTGCTAGGGCGACGGCCTGGGCGTGGTTGCCGGAGGAGTAGGCGGCGATGCCCCGGGACAGCTGCTCGGGGGTGAGGCGGGAGGCGGCGTTGTAGGCGCCGCGGAACTTGAAGGCGCCCACGCGCTGGAAGTTCTCGCACTTGAGGAAGACCTCGGTTCCGGCGAGCGCGTCCAGGGTGCGGGAGCGCAGCACGGGCGTGCGGTGGGCGACGCCTTTGAGGCGGGCGGCGGCGTCCCGGACGTCGTCGAGGGTGACCGGTGGGGTGGTGGTCGTCACGCGGATCCTCCGGTGGAAGTGTCGTGGGCGGCCCGGGCCCGGGACAGGTAGTTGTAGGCGGACGCACGGGAGATGCCGAGCCGGGCGGCGACCTGTTCGACGGCGCCGCGCACGGCGAAGACCCCGCGGCCGTCCAGGCCGCCGAACAGCTCCAGGCGTTCCGCGCGGTCGAGCTCCGCCCAGCTGCCCCGCTGCTGAGACCGGTGGGCGTCGACGAGGGCGTCGACCACGGAGTCGATGTCGTTGCCGAAGGTGGTCGTCGGGAGCTCCGCCGGAGCGGCGGCACCGACTCCGGCGAGCGCGCCGAGCAGGTCGTGGACCTGGGTGACTGCGCCGACGTCCACGTTGATGCAGAGGGCGCCGAACACCGCTCCCGTGGAATCCCGGAGCACCATGGTGGAGGACTTCACCAGCGTGCCGTTGCGGGCGCGGCTGACGTAGTTCAGCTCGTCGGACGCCTCGTCGCCGCGGGCGAGGACACGCATGCCGATCTCGCTCATCGCGCCGCCGACCGTACGCCCGGTCACCGCTCCGGCCACCGCGACCACCGATCGCTCCGGGTTCCGGTAGTCGTGCAGCACGACGTCGCAGACCGGCCCGAAGGTCGCGGCGATCCCGTCCACGACCGGCTTCAGCGCGGCGAGGACCGCGTCCCGCTCGGCATTCAGAGCGTTGCTCATCTCCGCCCCCTCTCATCACGATCACCTTAGACCATGAGTCCAGCGCCTGGATAGCGAGTCCAGAGAATCACCAACAATTGGCAATGGTTTTCACATGACTTCGACCGCAAGCCGCTTCTGACATTCATTCCCATCTAGCGTGCTGTCCGCCGATGACCTTTGCGCCCGCCCTCCTGGAGGAGCCATGCCCCTGTCCACGTCCCGCCGCATCGCGCTGCTGACCAGCGCGTCACTGGCCCTGCTGGCGGGCTGCGGCGGCTCGTCGGACTCCTCCGGCGGCAAGAGCACACCGGCTCGCGTGACCGTGGTCGCCTCCACGAACGTCTGGGGCGACATCGCCCGACGCATAGGCGGCGATCGGGTCGACGTCACGTCGGTCATCAGCGACCCCGACCAGGACCCGCACTCCTACGAGGCCGACCCCCAGAACCAGCTGGCGCTGGCCAGGGCGAAGGTCGTCGTCGAGAACGGCGGCGGCTACGACGACTTCGTCGACCGCATGCTCAAGAGCGGCCACAACGGCTCCGCCGAGGTGATCAACGCGGTCGAGGTGTCCGGGAGGACCGCGCCCAAGGGCGGCGAGCTCAACGAGCACGTCTGGTACGACTTCCCCACCGTCGCCAAGGTCGCCGACCGGATCTCCGCCGTCCTCGCGAAGGCCGACCCGGGCGACGCCGGCGCCTTCACGAGGAACGCCGCCGCCTTCAAGGCGAAGCTCGCACCGCTGGAGGCCGGGGAAGCGCGGATCAAGAAGGCGCACGACGGTGAGGGCATCGCCATCACCGAGCCGGTACCGCTGTACATGACCGAGGCGAGCGGCCTGGTGAACCGGACGCCCGCGCAGTTCAGCGAGGCGATCGAAGAGGGCGACGACGTCTCCCCGCGCGTCCTCCAAGCGAGCCTCGCGCTGTTCAGCGGCAAGAAGGTGAAGGCCCTCGTCTACAACGAGCAGACCTCCGGACCCCAGACCGAGGGGGCCGAGGCGGCGGCCAAGGCGGCCGGCATCCCCGTCGTGCCCGTGACCGAGACCCTGCCTCGGGGCAAGGACTACTTCGGCTGGATGACCGCCAACATCGACGCGCTCTCGAGCGCTCTGGCCAAGTGACCCCGACACCCCGGCAGGACGGCACACCGGTCATCGCCCTGCGCGCGGCCGCCCTGACCTACGGCGACCGCGAGGTGTGGAGCGGTCTCGATCTCGACGTGCGGCCCGGGGAGTTCCTGGCCGTGCTGGGCCCCAACGGCGCGGGCAAGACCAGTTTCGTCCGGGCGCTGCTGGGCCGTCAGCCGCTGTCCGCCGGCACGCTGACCGTCCTCGGCCGGCCGGCCCGCGAGGCCGCCCGGCACATCGGCTACGTCCCACAGCAGGCGGCGCTGTCCGCGCAGGCCATGCTGCGCGCCCGGGATCTCGTCCGGTTCGGCATCGACGGCCACCGCTTCGGGCCGCGGCCACGCACCGGCGGCGTCCGCCGCAGGGTGGACGAGATCCTCGCGTCGGTCGGCGCCTCGGCCTACGCCGACGTCCCGCTCGGGATGCTCTCCGGCGGCGAACGGCAGCGCGTGCGCATCGGGCAGGCCCTGGCGACCGACCCCCGCCTACTGCTGTGCGACGAGCCGCTGCTGTCGCTCGACCTGCACCACCAGCGGGCCGTCACCGAGCTGATCGACGCCCGGCGTCGCTCTGACGGCACGGCCGTGGTGTTCGTGACGCACGAGATCAACCCGGTGCTGGGCATGGCCGACCGGGTGCTGTACCTGGCTCCCGGCGGCCACCGGGCCGGGACCCCGGAGGAGGTGTTGACCTCGGAGTCGCTGTCCCGCCTCTACGGCACGCGGGTCGACGTGCTCCGCGTCCGGGGCCGGGTGGTGGTCGCGGGAGCTCCCGACGAGACGGCCGGCCCGCCTCACCACCCCGAGCAGGCCCACGAGACGGACGGAGGGCGCGCATGACACTCGCCGACGGGATCTGGCACCAGATCTTCGACTTCACCGACTACGGCGAACTCCTCGCCCTGGTCCGCAACTCCCTGGTCGTCGGCGTGGCACTGGGCCTGGTGGGCGGACTGGCCGGGGTGTTCGTCCTGATGCGGGACCTGCCGTTCGCGGTGCACGGCATCAGTGAGCTGTCGTTCGCGGGCGCCTCGGCCGCCCTGCTGCTGGACGCGAACATCGTGGTCGGCTCGATCGCCGGTTCGCTCCTGGCCGCCGGTGCCATCGGCGTCCTCGGGTCCCGGGCCCGGGACCGCAACTCGGTGATCGGCATCATCATGCCGTTCGGCCTGGGACTCGGTGTGCTCTTCCTCGCCCTGTACAAGGGCCGGGCGGCCAACAAGTTCGGGCTGCTCACCGGGCAGATCGTCGCCGTGGACACCCCGCAGATGTCGTGGCTGCTGGGCACGTCCGCCCTGGTGCTGGTGGCCCTGGCGGTCATGTGGCGTCCGCTGGCCTTCGCCAGCACGGATCCGGACGTGGCGGAGGCCCGTGGGGTGCCGGTGCGTGCGCTGTCCTTCGCGTTCATGGTGGTGCTCGGGCTCGCGGTCGCCCTGTCGGTGCAGATCGTCGGCGCGCTGCTGGTGCTCTCCCTGGTCGTCACCCCGGCCGCGGCGGCCGCCCGCGTCACCCCGTCGCCGGTCCTGCTGCCCGCGCTGAGCGTGGTGTTCGCCGTGCTCTCCATCGAGGGCGGCATCCTGCTCGCCCTGGGCAGCAGCATCCCCATCAGCCCCTACGTCACGACGATCTCGTTCACCCTCTACGCGGTGTGCCGGGTGGCCGGCCGGTACCGCAACCGGCGGTGGGGGGTGCGACGCACGGCGGTGCGGGCGGCCCGAGCGGCTCTCACCGCTCGCACCCGACCGGACCTCACCGCTCCAACCCGGCTGGGCCTCACCGCTCGCACCCGACCGGACCCCACCGCTCCAACCCGGCTGGGCCTCACCGCTCGAAGACCACCTGCCCGTCGAACACCGTGAGATCCACCTGCGCCTGAGTGATCTCGTGCGGGTCGAGACCCGGCAGCGGCCGGTCCAGGACGCACAGGTCGGCGGCCCGGCCCGCTTCGAGGGTGCCCTTCCATTCGTCCGCGAAATCCTGCCGCTGTTCCTGTCGCCGCGGACCGTGCACAGCCATGTCGAGCACCTGCTGCGCAAGACCGGCTGCGCCTCGCGGGCCGAGGCCACCGCGCTCGCGGTGCGCGACGGGGTGCTGCGACCCGACCCGGATCACCTCGCGCGGTTCGTCGAGCGGTGATCCGGGGCGGGGCGGTCAGGACGTCAGCGTCTCGACGCGCCGCATGACCTCACGGCAGAACTCCCCCACACCGTCGGGGTCGTCGATGAACTGGTTCGGCTTGACGCAGAACGTCGTGAAACCCTGCTCCACCTGCTCCGGGATCACGGACAGCGCCGCGCCGAGGTCCGCCGGTGAGCGGTCGTCGGGGAAGACGGCCTGGGTGCCGCCGATCATCTCCAGGTCGGCGATGTCCCGCCCGGCCGCGGACATCGCCTCCTTGAGCCCCTGAAGGTCCTCGGGCGCGGGTCGGCCGAGCGGGTGGAAGCCGTGGCCGTACTCGACGAGACGGCGCAGGACAGGGCCGTGCAGGCGCTGGCCGCCGAACCAGAGCCGGGGGCCGTCCGGCCGGTGCGCCTTGGGCTCGAAGTAGACGTTCCGGAAGGAGTAGTGGGGTCCGGCGTGGGAGAACGGTGACGGCCCCCAGGCCTTCGCCCAGACCTCCAGGTGTTCGTCGAGGAGCCGCCCACGGCGGGCGAACGGCACACCGAGGGCGTCGTACTCGTCCTTGCTCCAGCTCACCGTGGGCTGTACGACGAGACGCCCCTCGCTGATCAGGTCGAGGGTGCCGAGTTCGCGGGCGAGCAGCAGGGGGTGACGCAGCGGGGCGAGGACGGCCGCGGCGGCCAGACGCAACCGGGAGGTGACGGAGGCGATGGCGGCGAGCAGCAGCAGGGAGTTCGGCCAGGGGGTGCAGGGGTCCTGGTTGCCCGGCAGGGCGTAGTCGCGGGGGTTTCCCATGACACCGGCGGCCGCCGCGTCGGGGCCGAGGACGATGTGCTCGCTGACCATGACAGCGTCGAAGCCGGCGTCCTCGGCCTCGCGGGCCCAGCGGACGGCGGCGGGCAGATCGGCCCGGCCGCCGGTGAGGGTCCAGTTCTCGCTGAGGACGAGGAGCATGCGGGGAGGGCCGGGCATGACGGGGTGTTCCTTTCGGCTCGTACAATTTGAGTCCGAACGATCGGGCGGCGGGGTTGAGCCGCCCGTGTGTGACGCGTCGCGACCGGACAAAGGGAACCGCGACCAGACGAAGGAGCCGCTCGTGCCGGGGCACCGATCCATCACCGAAGCCGAGAAGCTCGCCGCGGCGAAGCTCGGCGGTATTCCGATCCGCCGGGAGCAGATGGCGGCGGTGGCGAACATCTACCGGGCCGCGTCCGCCGTGCGGCAGCACCTGGAGAACTCGGTGCTGCGCGGTTCCGACCTGACCTGGACGGCCTTCGTGGTGCTGTGGGTGGTCTGGGTGTGGGGCGAGTCGGAGACCCGGCACGTGGCCGAGGAGGCGGGGATCTCCAAGGGCACGCTCACGGGTGTGGTGCGCACGCTGGAGTCCCGGGGCCTGCTGCGGCGGGACGGCCATCCCAGCGACGGGCGCCTGGTGCTGCTGAGCCTCACCGCCGAGGGCGAGAAGTTCATGGCGCGGGTGTTCCCGGCGTTCAACGAGGAGGAGGCCTTCGTCACCGCCGGGCTCAGCGACGCCGAGTGCCGCAGCCTCGCCGAGGGGCTGCGGAGCGTGGTGCTCCAGGTGGAGGAGCACGGCGAGGAGCGGCGGCAGTCCCTGCTGGGCGGCGCCGAGCCCGCCCCGCGGCGCAGCGGGCGGCGGCCCCGGGCCTGAGAACCGCCGCGGCCTCACCGGGTCGCGGCCCGCACGAGCGCGTCGAACAGGCCCTGCTGGGCGGGATCCTCGTGTGCGGTGTCCTCCGGGTGCCACTGGACGGCCGTGAACCAGCCGTGGGCGCCGGGGATTTCGAGGGCCTCGACGGTGCCGTCGGCCGCCCGGGCCGTGACGCGCAGGCCCGCTCCCGGGCGGTCGACGCGCTGGTGGTGGTAGCAGGACACGTCGGTCTTCTCGGCGCCCGCGGCCCGCGCCACGAGCGAGCCGGGTTCCAGGGAGACGGGGTGCACGAGGTGCCGGTGTTCGCGCTCGGGGCCGCCCATGTCCTGCTCCAGGGTGCCGCCGAGGGCGACGTTGACGACCTGGAGGCCGCGGCATACGGCGAGCAGGGGCAGGCCGGACTCCAGGGCGTGGCGGGCGACGTCGAGGTCGAAGGTGTCCTGGAGGGCGTCGACGTCGTAGACGGTGTCGTGGGTGTCGGTGGCGCCGTAGCGGGAGGGGGCGAGGTCGCCGCCGCCGGGGAGCAGGACGCCGTCGAAGCGGGCCAGCCGGGCTGCCGTGCCGCTGTCGGCCGGGTGGATGCCCACCGGTTCGCCGCCGGCCCGCCAGACGGACTCGATCAGGGCGCGGGCGTTGACCTCGGCGGCGTACCGAAGGGCGGAGGTCGTGGCGGAGAAGCGGGCGGGGATCGCGATCAGGGGGCGGGTCACAGCTGGATCCAGGTGGTCTTGAGCTCGGTGTACTTCTCCAGCGCGTGGGCGGACTTGTCGCGGCCGTTGCCCGACTGCTTCATGCCGCCGAAGGGCACGGTGAGGTCGCCCTCCTCGTAGCAGTTGACCCAGACCGTTCCGGCCTTCAGGGCGCGCGACACCCGGTGGGCGGTGGACAGGTCGGAGGTCCACAGTCCGGCGGCGAGGCCGTACTCGGTGGCGTTGGCCAGCCGGACCGCCTCGTCGAGGTCGTCGAAGGCGAGCACGGACAGGACGGGGCCGAAGATCTCCTCCCGGGCCAGTCGCGAGCCGGGGTCCACGCGGTCGAAGACAGTGGGTTCGAGGTACGTCCCGCCCGTCTGGGCGAGGACGCGGTCGCCGCCGGTGCGCAGCCGGGCGCCCTCGTCGACACCGTGGCGGATGTGATCGCGGACGCGGTCCAGGTGCGCCCGGCCGACGAGGGCGCCCATCTCCGTCTCAGGATCGAGCGGGTCGCCCACCCTCAGTTCACGGGCCCGCCGGACCACGGCCTCGGTGACCCGCTCGGCGATCGAGGAGTGCACGAGGAGCCGGGAGGGAGCGGTGCACATCTCGCCCTGGTTGAAGAAGATGCCCCAGGCGGCGGTGGCGGCGGCCTTCTCCAGGTCGGGAGCGTCGGGCAGGACGATGTTGGGCGACTTGCCGCCGAGTTCCAGCCAGACGCGCTTGAGGTTGGAGTCGGCGGCGTAGCGCAGGAAATGACGGCCGACGGCGGTGGAGCCGGTGAACGCCAGGACGTCGACGTCCGGGTGGAGGCCGAGGGCACGGCCCGCTGTCGGGCCGTCGCCGCTGACGACGTTGAGGACACCGGGCGGGAGGCCGGCCTCGGTGGCGAGGCGCCCGAGGAGCAGGGCGGAGAGCGGGGAGTTCTCCGAGGGCTTGAGGACGACCGTGCAGCCGGCCGCCAGGGCCGGGGCCACCTTCCAGCCGGCCAGGGTCAGTGGGAAGTTCCAGGGAACCACCGCCCCGACCACCCCGGCGGGTTCCCTGGTGACCAGGGCGAGGGCGTCCGGGGCGGTGTGCGGAGCGGCGTCGGTCAGCTTGTCCGCGAGCTGGCCGTACCAGCGGAAGGTGGTGATGACGGCGCGCAGTTCGATGCCGTAGGCGTCCGAGATCGGTTTGCCCATCTCCAGGCTGACCGTGAGAGCGAGTTCCTCGCGCCGCTCCTCCAGCAGATCGGCGAGGCGGAACAGGGCCCGGCCGCGCTCGGCGGGTGCCAGGCGCGGCCACGGGCCGGTGTCGAAGGCCCGCCGCGCGGCGGCGACAGCCGCGTCCACCTCGGCGGCCCCGCCGTCCGCGACCTCGGCGAGGACCCGGCCGTCGCGCGGGGACACGACCGGGAACGTCGCCCCTGTCCCGGCCTCCTCGGCGCCGTCGATGTGATGGGCACCGGAGAGCTGGAACGCCTTGGCGCGGCGCAGCCACTCGTCGTGGGGGACGGCCGGCATGAGTGATCCTCCTTTGATCTCAAACGATATGGGCGGGGCTGTGCACGGACGGCCGTGCCCGCGGTCAGCCGTCGGCAGCCGCGACGGCCCTGCCCCGCACCCGTGCGGCGACCAGGCCGAGTCCCATGACGACCGGGACGGACAGCGTGAGCCACAGGGCGGTGGTGCGTTCGCCGCCGATGAGGGTGGTGAAGTTGACCAGGATGAGCCAGATCGCCCCCGCGATGCCGAGTGCGCCCAGGGCGGGTGCGATCAGCGTGTTCCACAGGCGGGTGTCCAGGCGGGCCCGACGGAAGAAGACGACGACGGACACCGAGGTCAGCAGGTACAGCAGCATCATCGCCAGGACGGCGACGCCGCTGAACCAGGAGAACAGGGTCAGCACCGGGTCCTTGCCCGCCAGCGCGAAGGGCACCACCAGCAGGGCGGCCAGGGCCGTCTGGACGCACCCGGCGGTCCAGGGCGCGTGACGGCGGTTGAGCCGGCACATCCGGAGCGGCAGCAGCCGGTCGCGGCCGAGGGAGAACAGATAACGGTTGGCCGAGTTGTGGAAGGTGAGGATGCCGGCGAAGAGGGACGTGGCGAGCAGGACCGGCAGCACGTCGCCCACCCAGCCGCCGAAGTCCGCCGCGATCGGCGCGAAGACGAACCCGGCGCCGTCGCCGCCCTCCAGGGCCTTGCCCGCGGCCGCGGTGGCCCGGGAGGCGCCGTAGGAGGAGATCAGCATCCAGGAGACGAGGGCGAAGAAGCCCGTGACGACGGCGACCGCGAGGTAGGTGGCCCGCGGCACGGTCTTCCTGGGCTCGCGCGCCTCCTCGCCGTAGATGGCGGTGGCCTCGAAGCCGAACATGGAGGCCACGGCGAACATCACGGCCACGCCCGGGGCGCCGTCCAGGGCGGCGGACGGGGAGAAGCTGTCGGCGAGGCCGAGCCCCTCGGGACCGCCGCCCTTGACGAGGGTGACCAGGGCGAAGACCGACAGGATGCTGAACTCGGCGAGGACGAACACGGCGAGGACCTTGGCGCCCATCTCGACGCCGGCCGCCCCGAGCGCCTGGACGACGGCCATGGTGGCCAGCGTCCAGACCCACCACGGCAGGTCGAGGCCGGTGTGGCTCGCGACCAGGCCGCTCACGATGGCGCCGTAGAGACCGTACATCGCGGCCTGGATGGTGCAGTAGGCGAAGAGGGCGAGGCCCGCGCTGCCGGTGCCGGTGGTGCGGCCGAGGCCCTTGCCGATGTACGTGTAGAAGGCGCCCGCGTCCACCACGTGGCGGCCCATGGCGACGAAGCCCACCGAGAACAGCAGGATCACCAGGCCCGCCACCAGGTAGGCGGCGGGTACTCCGGGGCCGTTGCCGAGGGCCACGGCGATGGGGGCCGCGCCGGCGATGCCGGTCAGCGGGGCCTGCGCGGACAGGACGAAGAAGAGGATGCCCAGGACGCCGAGGGCGTTGGGCTTGAGTGTGCCTGCGGTGGGCGCGTCCGGTTCCGCTGTGTGCTGGAAGACCGTCTGACTGTCCACTCGGATCACCTGCCAGAGGGGAGGAAGGATCGTTTCAGGCCAAACGAGTTGCCTCATCCTGGGGCGGAACTATCCGTTTGGCAAGGGGTGAAGGACGAGGAATTCCGGCGCCGCGGGACGGCGGGGGCCGGCGCGGGTCAGGCTTCGTCGCCGGGCCGCTCGGCGAGCAGGCTCAGCACCGAGCGCAGCTCGTCCAGGGCCTCGTCGATGACCTCGCGCTCACCGAAGACCAGCTGGTGCAGGACGAGCCCTTCCAACGTGGCGAACACCATCCGGGACAGGCCTTCGCCGACCGGGCCGGGCAGCATCTGGGTGAGCTCTCGCCGGGTCGCGTCGAAGTACTCGTCGTACAGCGACCGCAGGTGGGCCAGGAGCTCGGGGCGCCGCCGGGCTTCCAGGAGCAGTTCGTACTGGAACGCCTGGAGATCCGGCCCGGTCTCCACCATGTCCGTCAGCCCCACCGAGAAATCGGCGGCCCTGCCGGTGCCCGGTTCCAGGGCGCTGCTGTTCAGCGAGGAGCGGATGGCGTGGGCCACGGCCTCCTCGATCAGGGCGTCCCGGGAACCGAAGTGGTGCACGACCAGGCCGTGGGTGACGCCGGCCTCCTCCGCGACGGCCCGGTAGGTGAGCCTGCGCAGCCCGCCCCGGGCCACGACCCGCACGGCGGCCTCCAGCAGGGCCTCACGGCCCGTGCCGTAGTTCACGCGCTTGCGGGGGCGGGGCCCGGCGGGCTCAGTCATGCCCGTGACCCTACCGGGGCGCTCCCTCTCGGCGACGGCCCGGCCGGGGAGCACGTCGGCACCATGGCTCCCGGCCTCCGCGTCAGCGGCGCGGCGGCCGGATGCCACGGAACTCCCAGTCGCCGCCGAGGGCGGTCGAGAGCACCTCCTCCGATTCCGTGGGCTGGGCGCCCACGTCCGGGCGGATGGCGGTCGGCCCGGTGACGATGTGGTTGGTGAGCCGCCCGAGGCCCTCGACCTCCACCTCCACGACGTCGCCCGGTTGGACGGGCCGCGAGTTGGCGGGCGTGCCGGACAGCAGGACGTCCCCGGGGTACAGCGTGATGGTGCGGGCGATGTCGGCGACGAGGTAGTGCATGTCCCAGGTCATCTCGTCGGTCGAACCGTCCTGCACCACCTCCCCGTTGACGTACGTCCGCAGCCGCTTGCCGTGGAAGTCCCAGTCGGTGACCAGGCCGGGGCCGAGCGGGCAGAGGGTGTCGGAGCCCTTCACCCGGAGCATCGACCCGGCGTCGGTGTCGCGGAAGTCGTGCAGCCCGTAGTCGTTGGCGACGGTGTATCCGGCGATGTACTCCCCCGCCTCGGCCGGCGAGATGTTCCGCGCGGTCTTCCCGATGACGATGGCGACCTCGCCCTCGTAGTTGAGCCACTTGCAGCCCTCGGGGCGGACGATCGCGCCCCGGTGGGCGTTGAGGGACGAGGTCGGCTTGTGGAAGAACGTGGGGGTGTCGGGCAGCCCGATCCTGAACTCGTCCACCCGGCTGCGGTGGTTGAGGTGGACGGCGATGACTTTGGACGGCACGACCGGCGGCAGGTGCTGGGCCTCCTCGGTCTTGACGCGGCGGCCGTCCCCGGCGACGAGTTCGTCACCGTCGACGGTGACCTGGACGGCGGCGCCGTCGAGGAGGATGCGGCGGTACTCAGGCATGGGCGGGCTCCTGCGTAGTGGGGTCATCTGCGGTCCAGCCGCCGGCGGGTCGGTCGAACCAGAGGTGGGCCTGGCCGGTGCCGACGGAGTTCTCGTAGGCGCCGTACTGGCGGGCCTTGGCGACACAGGCCTGCTCGCCGAGGGCGCCGGCCATCATCAGGTAGTGGAAGAACTTCGCCTCGGGCTTGAACTTCCAGAACTCTTCCATCGTGTCGAGGACCTTGTCGTGGCGGCCCTCCTTGAACCAGGCGATGCGTTCGTAGTCTGCCTCACGTGCTTCCGGCGTGCGGATGTGCACCGGGTCGCTCGCCTCGTGGTCGCGCAGCTCGCGCAGCGGCCAGAAGGTGTGCGAGAGGGCACCGGAGGCGATGAGCAGCACCCGCCGCCCGGGGGTCGCGGCGATCCCGTCGGCCAGGGCCCGCCCGAGCCGGAGATGGTCCTCCATGTCGCCGGTCTGGCAGACGCCGATGGTGACCCACCGCTTGTCGGGCAGGCCCTCCCCCAGGTACTTCCAGAGGTTGAGGGTGGCGTAGTAGATGGGCAGGTACTCGTCGTCGATCGGCGTGATCCAGGTGCCGTGCTTGTCGGCGAACGCGGCCACGTTGTGGGCGAGTTCCGGGTCGCCGGGGAAGTCGTAGGGCATCCTGCACATGCCGCGCGGCAGTTCCTCGGAGGTGAAGAGCCCGGCGCGGCGTGTTTGCGCGGTCACGACGAACTCGACAGTGGTCGCCCAGTGCGAATCCAGGACGACGACGGTGTCGTAATCGTTGGCGGCATCCCGCTCGAAGACGTCCCGGCGCAGTTCCCGCAGCCCGGTGACGAGGGTGATCTCCTTGCCCTCGTTGAGCTCCAGCCGGTCGGCCTCGGGCAGCACGATGGTGGGCACGTGGGCGAGCAGCCCGGCCCCGACGATCTCACCCATGGTCCTGGTCCCATCCCTTGGGGGCGGTGACGGTGTTCTTCAGGTCGCAGTAGAAGTCGAAGCTCCAGGTGCCGCCCTCGCGGCCGACCCCGGACTGCCGGGAGCCGCCGAAGGGTGCCTGGAGGTCACGCACGAAGAAGCAGTTGACCCAGACGGTGCCGGCGACGAGTCGCGCGGTGACGCGCCCGGCCCGTTCCCGGTCGCCGGTCGCGACGGTGGCGGCCAGCCCGAACCGCGTGTCGTTGGCGAGCCGCACGGCCTCGTCCTCGCCGGCGAAGGTCTGGAGGGTCAGGACCGGCCCGAAGACCTCCTCCTGCACGATCTCCGAGTCCTGGGCGACGTCGGTCAGCAGGGTCGGCGCGTAGTGCTGCCCGTCCTTGCGGTGCCCGCCGACGACCGCCCGCGCCCCCGCCGCGAGGGCCCGCTGCACGAAGCCGTCGATCTTCTCCAGCTGGCGCGGGTGAATGTTGGGCCCGACGTCGGTGTCCTCGTCACGCGGGTCGCCCTGCCGCAGGGCGGTGGCCTTCTCGACGAACCGGCGGGTGAACTCCTCGGCGACCGGCTCCTCGACGAGCAGCCGGGTGGCCGCGAGGCAGACCTGCCCGGCGTTGTCGTACTGCTCCACGGCGAGATCGACGGCCAGGTCGAGGTCGGCGTCGGCGAACACCAACAGGGGTGACTTTCCGCCGAGTTCGAGGCTCAGAGGCGTGAGGTTCGCGGCGGCGGACTCCGCGATCCGCCGGGCCGTCGGCACCGACCCGGTGAAGCTGATGCGGCGCACGTCGGGGTGGGAGGTGAGCGCGTCGCCGATCTCGGAGCCGTACCCCTGGACGACGTTGAGGACACCTGCGGGCAGTCCGGCCTCCGCGGCGATGTCGGCCAGCAGGGAGGCGGTCAGCGGCGACCACTCGGCGGGCTTGAGGACGACGGTGTTCCCGGCGGCGAGGGCCGGGGCGACCTTCCAGGTGGCCAGCATCAGCGGCGCGTTCCACGGCGTGATCAGCACACAGGGCCCGGCCGGATCCCAGCTGACGTGGTTGGTGTGACCGCGCGTCTCGAAGTCCTCGTGTCCGAGCCGGAGCAACCAGTCGGCGAAGAACCGGAAGTTGTGGGCGACGCGGGGCATGACACCCCGCCGGTGGGATCGCAACAGCGCCCCGTTGTCCGTGGTCTCGACGATCGCCAACTCCTCGATCCGCTTTTCGACACCGTCGGCGACGGCGTGCAGGATGCGGGCGCGTTCGGCGCGCGAGGTGGCGGCCCAGCCGGGAAACGCGTCCCGGGCGGCGGCGACAGCGGCTTCGGCTTCGGCGGGCCCGCCTCGGGCGATCTCGCCGAGGGCACTTCCGTCGATGGGAGAGTGATCGGTAAAGGTCCCGGCGGAGGCGACACGCTCGCCACCGATCCAGTGCCGGGTGTCGACGGACACTCCGGCGACGGTGATGTTGTCAGACATAGGAAGAGTTCCATTCGAACGAGGGGCACTGCACTTCCCAAGGGGCGCGGGGAACCGCGCGAGCAACCACAACGAGCCCGCACCCGCCGACCGGCACTACTCGGCAACCGCTCCGGACATACCCCCCTCCAGCAGCCGCCCCCCGTCCCAAACCACCCCGACCTGCCGGTAATACGCAGCGATCGGCTCCCGCACCTCCAGCCGGGCCAGCTCCTCCGTAGGCGCCTCGAACAGCTCCAGCTCCGCATCCCCCACCCAGGCCTGACCACCCTCGAAGGACGCGGCCCCGGACTCGATCAACTCGTCCAGAGCAAGCCCCTTGCCCTTCTCGATCGACGGCAGCCACCGGTGATGGGCCATGGGGTGCGCGTTGACGAACCCGCCGCTCTCGGACGGCTCCCGCAGTGTCACCACGGCCTGGGCCAGACGCCGGTCCGCGGCCGCCAGGGTCGCCCCGAACCGGGCCCCGGCCTCGATCCGCGGAGCGGGCCCGTAGGGATGCGGCCTCGTCTGGTGGATGGAGCCGAGCTTCTTCGGATACCCCTGGTGCAGCCCCCGCGCGATGGCGAAGTCCTTGTCCACCCAGATGTAGACGCACCGCGAGTACGTCCGCCCCCGGAAGCGGCACCGCACCACCGCGAACGCCTCCTTGTACTGCGCCCGCACGGGATCCAGCAGTTCCTCCCCGGAGGCCGAGCACGACTGCCAGTCGGCCCAGATCAGGGCGACGGCCCCCGGATCCTCCTTCTCCAACTCCATTGGCTCGGGCAGCAGTTCGCGCACGCGGGCGGGGTCCGTCCGGTACTCCACGGTGAGCAGGTCACCGGAGTAGCGCCAGGGCGGGGAGGGGATCAGCGACGACGCGCCCGTCGCCGTCTTGGGGTGGAAGTAACCACGAAGTCCGGTCACGAGAGGGCTCCTTGCGCAGTGAGGGCGGGCTGCTTCAGCAGATCGGCGCGATATCGGGCGGCGGCCCGCGCCGCGGAGGGTCCGCCGAGGGCGACGACACCGACCAGCAGCCCGTCGCGGTGGTAGCCGACCAGCACATCCCCCGAGAGGTCACCGTCCAGGACCCGGACGTCGCCGAGCCCCAGGCCGGGCGCGCCGAAGGACTGCAAGCGGAAGTCGTGCTGGTCGCTCCAGAAGGTGGGCAGGGGCGCGAAGGGCGGCAGGCCGGCGGCGCCTCCCACCAGCACCTTCGCCGCGTGCTTGGCAGAGTCGGTCGGCACGGACCAGTGCTCGACCCGCCGGGGCACCCCGTCGTAGCGGGCGTTCGGGAAGCGGGCGACATCGCCGACCGCGACGACGTCGGGCCGGCCGCCGACGCGCAGCTGCCCGTCGGTGAGCACGCCGTCACTCAGGTCGAGTCCGTTGCCCTCCAGCCACTCGGTGTTGGCGACCGAGCCCACGGACTCCACCACCACATCGGCGGGCAGTACGGATCCGTCGCCGAGTACGACACCGGTGACACGGTCGCCACCCTCGAACCCGGTGACACCCGAGGCGAGTACGAAGCGGACCCCGCGTTGCTCGTGCCGCGTGCGCAGCTCCCGGGCGAGCAGTTCCCCGAGAGGGCCGACCATCGGCAGCGGCAGCGGGTCGACCACGGTCACCTCGGCGGCACCGAGCCCGACCGCCGTGGCGGCCACCTCGCAGCCGATGAATCCGGCGCCGACCACGACGACCCGCACTCCCGGCCGGGTCAGCTCGCCCCGCAGCGCCTGGGCGTCGTCGATGGTCCGGACCGTATGACGGCCGGCGAGGGGCCCGGGGCAGCGCAGTCGGCGGGGCCGCATCCCGGTGGCGACGACCAGGCCGTCGTAGGAGAGCACCGCGCCGTCGTCGAGTGAGACGGTCCGCTCGGCGAGCCGTGCGGAGACGACTCTCGCGCCGAGCCGCCACTCCACATCCGTCGCGGAGGCCTTCGGAGTGAAGGCCAGGGATTCGAAGGCCGCCTTGCCCGCGAGGACCTCCTTGGACAGCGGGGGCCGGTTGTACGGGGGGTGCGGCTCGTCGCCGATCACCGTGATGCCGCCGGACCAGCCCGCGGCGCGCAGCTGCTCGGCGGCACGCAGTCCGCCGAGTGAGGCACCGGCGACGACGATGCGCCCGCCCATCTCAGTCCTCGATCCGGATGGCCTGCAGCGGACACACGTCCGCGGCCTCCTCGACCTCGTCGCGCAGGGCGTCGTCGGGGTCGGGGACGTAGGCCAGGCGGCCGACGTCGTCCATCCGGAAGACGTCCGGGGCCGAGAAGACGCACTGGCCGTGGTCCTGGCACTTGTTCATGTCGACGACGACCTTCATGGCCGGTCCTCCTGAATGTGAGGGCGTCGAAACGGAAGGAAAAGAGGGGCCCGGCCGGAAGGGGCCGGGCCCCGGCCAACGGGGTGCGGTCGAACGCGCCCCGAACTCGTTTGGCTTCAAACAAGGTAGGCAGGGGAAGGGGTCTGGTCAAGAGCTATCCGGATGGATAAATTCTTGCCCCGACCCTCTTGCGGGGCCCCGCACCCACCTCTACCGTTTGGCATCAAACAAGCACCGGGCGGTCCTGGCTTCGCCGCGCCCGGACGCTCGCTCTCTCGCCACCCGCCTCCCCGGCCCCGTGTCCCGGAGGTGTCCCGACGTCCGCCCGAGGAGACAACGGTGAGCGCTCACGATTCCGAAGAAGTCCGCCGCCACATGGACCGGCTCGCCGCCGACGGCATCGACGTGGTCCGGGTGACCTATCCCGACCTGATCGGCACCGACCGGGCGCGTGACGTGCTGCTCGAAGAGCTGCCCCGGGCCTGCGAGCACGGCTTGGCGTTCTGCCGCGCCGTCTACCACACCAGCCCGCAGGGGGACGTCGTCCCGGTCAGCGGCGGGCTCGACGCGGGGCTGCCGGACATCTGCGTCCGCCCCGACCTCGGCACTCTCGTGCCGCTGCCGTGGGAACCGGGGGTGGCCGCCTGTCTGGGCGAGGTCGTCGACCCGGCGACCGGTGCGCCCGCCCCCGAGTCGCCCCGCGATCTGCTGCGGTCCGTCCTCGCACGATGCGCCGAGCACGGCCTGCGCCCGGTGGTCGGGCCCGAGCTGGAGTACTTCCTGTGCGAGCGGGACCCGTCCGGCGGCTGGCGCCGTTACGCCCCCGACGCCGGGGTCGTCTACACCGCGGGGTTGCGCGCCGACCCGGACAACCACCTGCTGCGCACCCTGCGCCACGTACGCGATCTGAAGGTCGGGGCGATCAGCGGCAACCACGAGTTCGACGGCGGCCAGATCGAGATCAACCTGGTGCACTCGGAGGCCGTGTCGGCCGCCGACCGCTCCTTCCGCTTCAAGGCCGCCATCAAAGAATTGGCCCGCAAGGAAGGACGGCTGGCCACCTTCATGGCCAAGCCGTTCAACGACGCGGGCGGCTCCGGCTTCCACCTCCACCTGTCCTGCGACGACGAGGAGGGCTGCAACACCTTCGACGACCCGTCGGGCGCCTACGGCCTGTCCGCCACCGCCCGGCACGCCGTCGCCGGCGTCCTCGCCCACGCGCCCGCCCTGGCCGCGCTGCTCAACCCCACGGTCAACTCGTACAAGCGCTTCGGCCCGGACACCCTCGCGCCCTGGCTGATCGACTGGGGGCTGGACAACCGCAGCGCCATGGTGCGCATCCCGCCCGAGCGCGGCAGCGGCGCCCGGCTCGAACTGCGCCTCGGTGACGCGAGCGCCAACCCGTACCTGGCGATCGCCGCCACGACAGCGGCCGCGCTGCTGGGCGTGCTGGCCGGCGAGGAGCCGCCCGCCCCACTGGAGGGCTACGGCTACGACGCCGCCCGCTCTGCCGTCCTGCCGCAGACCCTGTCCGCCGCGCTGGACGCGCTGGAGGCGGACACCGCCCTGACCGACCTGCTCGGCAAGGGGTTCACCACGTCCTTCCTCTCCTACAAACGCGACGAGGTCGAACGCTTCCACCGGCACGTCACGGACTGGGAGTTCACCGAGTACGCCTACCACCTGTGACACCACCTGTGACGCCGAGGAGCTGCCGATGACCACCGAGACCCCGACCGACGCCGTGCGCGAGCCGCTGCCCCTGGCGGACGTGAACCTCGCCGACCTGGACCACTTCACCGACGGTGTCACGCCCTGGCGGATGTTCCACACCCTGCGCCACGAGGACCCCGTGCACTGGCAGCCCGAGGAGGCGCCCAACTCCGGCTTCTGGTCGCTGACCCGGCACGAGGACATCGTGCGGGTCGACCGCGACGCGGAGACCTTCACGTCGACGAAGTTCGTCAACCTCGAAGAAGTCGACGACGACCAGATCAAGAAGCGCGCCTCGATCCTCGAACTGGACGGCGTGCGCCACCGGGCACTGCGGAGCCTGATCCAGCGGCAGTTCGGTGCGAACGTGATCAACGGTTACACCGACTTCCTGCGCGGGCTGACCGCGAGGACCCTCGACGCCGCCCTCGCCAAGGGCCGCTTCGACTTCGTCGAGGACGTCTCGGCGGACTTCCCCATCAACGTGCTCGCCCGGCTGCTGGACGTGCCCCCGGAGGACAACCAGCGGCTCATCGACTGGGGCAACCGCATCATCGGCCACACCGACCCCGACTACGCGGACGTGCTGCTGCACAGCGAGGAGAGCGAGCAGTACCGCGACCTGCCCTTCCGCTCCCCCGCCTCGCTGGAGGTCTTCGAGTACGGCCGCGAGCTGGCGCGGCAGCGCCGGGGCGGTGACGGCACGGACCTGGTCTCCCGCCTGGTCAACACCACACCCCGGGACGGTGTGCCACTCTCCGCGCAGGACTTCGACAACTATTTCCTGCTGCTGGTCGTAGCCGGCAACGAGACCACCCGGCACACCATCTCCCACTCCATGCTGGCCCTCCTCCAGCACCCCGAGCAGCTCGCCCGCCTCCAGGAGGACCCCTCGCTGATCCCGGTCGCGGTGGAGGAGTTCCTGCGCTGGGCCTCCCCCGTCTACCACTTCCGCCGCACCGCCACGCGCGATGTCGAACTGGGCGGCAAGCCGGTAAAGGCGGGCGACAAGGTGGTGATGTGGTTCGCCTCCGGCAACCGCGACGAGGAGGTCTTCGGCAACCCCTACGACTTCGACGTCACGCGCCGAGACAACGACCACGTCACCTTCGGCAAGGGCAGCCCGCACCTGTGCCTGGGCAACCTGCTGGCCCGCACCGAGATCCGCATCATGTTCGAGGAACTGATCCCGCGCCTGGCGGACATCCGCCTGACCGGAGACGTGCCCAGGGTCCGCTCCAACTTCGTCAACGGCATCAAGAAGCTGCCGGTGGAGGTCACCCTGGCCTGACGCGAGCTCACGAGCGGGTGGGGAGCGGAACCCGGCACGGCCGGAAGCCGGTACGGCCCCCGGCGGCGGCGCACGCTCCGGACATGCGTCGTCTCTCGGTCGGCGGGAGGCTGGTGATGTCAGCACGGGCACCCGTCCCGAGGAGATCGTCATGGACACCGCCACCCTGGAAGACATGCGGACCACGCTGCGGGGGCCGGTGATCGGCCCGCGGGACGCCGGATACGACCAGGCCCGCAAGATCTACAACGCGATGATCGACAAACGGCCCGCCGCCCTCGTGCCCTGCGCGGACGCCGCCGACGTGATGGCCGCCGTCACCTACGTCCGTGACCACGGTCTGGAACTCGCCGTGCGGGGCGGCGGGCACAGCGGCCCCGGCCTGTGCCTGGTGGACGACGGCGTGACCATCGACCTCTCGCCGATGCGCTGGGTACGGGTCGACCCGGAGGCGCGGACCGCCGAGGTCGGCGGCGGCAGCCGGCTCGGCGACCTCGACCACGCCACGCAGGCCTTCGGTCTCGCCACCCCCACCGGCATCATCTCCATGACGGGCGTCGGGGGCCTGACCCTCGGCGGCGGCCACGGCTACCTCACCCGCAAGTACGGGCTGACCGTGGACAACCTGCTCGCCGCGGACGTGGTGCTGGCCGACGGCACCTTCGTCACCGCGAGCGAGACCGAACACCCGGACCTGTTCTGGGCCCTGCGGGGCGGCGGCGGCAACTTCGGCATCGCGACCTCCCTCACCTACCGGCTGCACCCGGTGGGCGCGGTCGGGGTCGGGGTGACGGTCTGGCCGGTCGACAGCACCCGTGAAGTGCTGGCCTGGTACCGCGAGTTCCTCCCGCAGGCGCCCGAGGACGTCTACGGTTTCTTCGCCGTCCTCGTCGTCCCGCCCGGCCCGCCCTTCCCCGAGGAGCTGCACGGCAAGAAGGTGTGCGCCATCGTGTGGTGCCGCACGGGTGACCTGGACGGGCTCGACGAGACCCTCTCCGTGGTGAACGACGCGGGCCGGCCGGCCTTCCACTTCACGACGCCGATGCCGTACGACGCGCTGCAGGGCATGTTCGACGAGCTGATCCCGACCGGCTACCAGTGGTACTGGCGGGGCGACTTCTTCGACCACATCCCCGACGCCGCCCTGGACGTGCACCTCGAGTACGGTCGGAGCAACCCCACGCCGCTGTCGCTGATGCACCTCTACCCCATCGACGGGGCCGCCCACCGGGTCGGCCCCGACGACACCGCGTGGGGCTACCGGGACGCGCTCTGGTCCGGCGTGTTCGCCGGTGTCGATCCCGACCCGGCCAACGCCGGCACGATCAGGCGGTGGTGCGTGGACTACCAGGAGGCCATGCACCCGTACTCGATGGGCGGCTCGTACGTGAACTTCATGGGCGCGGGCGAGGGCCGGGAACGCGTCCGGGCGACGTACCGCGACCACTACGACCGACTCGCCGGGATCAAGCGGACCTACGACCCGGACAACCTCTTCCACGCCAACCAGAACATCGAACCGGCGCGCGCCTGACGACCGGTTCCGGAACCCGGGGGCGGGGTGAGCGGTGCCCGCCGGCAGGAGCGGCGGGCACCGTCGGCCTCGCCCGGCCAGGCCGCGACGAGGGCAGGCTCCGGACGTGTCAGGCCGCGACGAGGGCAGGCTCCGGACGTGTCAGGCCGTGACGAGGAGAGGGTCCGGACGTGTCAGGCCGCGACGAGGGCCGGGCCCGGTTCCTCCGCCGCGGCGAGCAGGGCGAGGAGCGTGGCCCGGGCGCGGGACACGCGGGAACGGACCGTGCCGACGGGGCAGTTGCTCAGTTCGGCGGCTTCCGCGTAGGGCAGACCGAGCAGTTGCGTGAGGACGAACGCCTCGCGGCGTTCGGTCGGCAGACCGGCCAGCAACTCCAGCAGCGCCACGCCGTCGTCGAAGCCGGGAAGGCCACGCGGCTGGGCGAGTTCGGCCGCCGGTTCCCAGTCCGGCAGGTCGGCCGGGCGGGGGCGTACGGCGGTGTGGCGGATGCTGTCGGCCACCGCGCGCCGGGCGATCGCCAGCAGCCAGGTCCGTGCCGAGGAGCGGCCCTCGAAGCGGTGCAGGCTGCCGAGCGCCCGCAGGAACGTGTCCTGCGCCAGGTCGTCCACGGCCTGGGGGTCGGCGCACAGATGGGCGACGTACCGGGTCACGTCACGGTGCAGGGCGCGCACGAACCGGTCGACGGCCGCGGAATCCCCGCCGCGGGCGGCCAGCGCCCAGGCGGTTATCGACTCGTCGGCCGACGCCGATCTCTCGTGCGCGGGGGAAAGGGGCAGGGCAGGAGTGATCACCTGATGTCCTTCTCGGGATGCGGGACCACGAGGACACGCGGGTGGGCAGACCGTGAGGTCCGGCGAACGCGTGCGGGTGCGTGGCCCCGTGAGCGGGGAGGCGGGCGGGCGTCCGGCACGGAGCATCGTGGGCGTGAGCGCCTGCGGGTGCGCGGGTGCGGGGACGTACGACCGCGACCGGGGAGCGCAGGGGCTGCCCCGGTGTCACCGGCTGCCGTCAGACGGCAGCGGCCCCCGCGGGCGGTCCGCGCGTCGTGATCGCGTGGACGAGAAGGAGTCGGTGCGGCCTGCGGTGCGACGGCCGCCGCCGCTCGCGCACGGGCGGGGGCGGCGGGGCGATCAGGGCGGACAGGAGCCGCAGCGGTGCGGCGAGCCGGCTGCCCACGGCGTGCAGCAGCCGGAAGACGGCCCGTTCCCCGTACCCCAGCCACAGGCCGCACAGCAGCGCGGCCAGGAGGTGGGCGGCGAGCATGCCGAGGGACGAGTCACCGCCGGGGAGGTGCCCCGCGTGCGGGGACATGGAGGCCATGGCGTCCGGGCCCGTGCCGTGACTCATGTCGTGAGGCATGCCGTGGCTCATGGATCCCGTGCCGTGACTCATGTACGGCATGCCCATGACCCCGGGTCCGGATGCGGCCGGGGGCGGCGGCCCGAAGGAGAACACCGAGTGCAGCGCCGTCTGGACGGCGACGGCGACGGTGACGACCAGGCTGAGTCCGCGCTCGCGGCCCGCCAGGCACCAGCCCGCCATGGCCGTCACGGCCCAGCCGGCCAGCAGCGTCGACAAGGGCACGTGGTCGTCGGACATCATGACGTGCCCCAGGGCGGCGAGCACGACACAGACGGCCGCGAACACCGCGGCCCGTATCGTGCGAGCACACCACCCGACTGTCATGGCGCCTCATCCTCGCATCCGGCCCCGCTCCGACACCCATGGGTACGGACATCTCCCCCGCCGCACACTCAATCCAAGCCATGTGATCCGGGCCACTGCGACGGAGTCGGCGCCTCCGGTGGGGGCACGGCAGAATCCCGGCGTGGAGATCACCGCGCAGGAACTCAATCGGGCCACCCTCGCACGCCAGTTGCTGCTGGAGCGGGAGGCGATGGAGACCGGGGAGGCCGTGCGGCGTGTGGTGGCGCTGCAGGCCCAGCACGCCGCTTCGCCGTACGTGGCGCTGTGGAACCGTCTGGCGGGGTTCGCGCCGGAGAAGCTGGACGCCGCGTTCGCGGAGCGTGCGGTGGTCAAGGCGACGTTGATGCGGATCACGTTGCACGTGGTCCACGCGGCTGAGTACCAGGTCTTCCGGGAGGCCATGCAGCAGACGCTGTACGCCTCCCGGCTCGGGTACCGCTTCGCCGCGGCGGGGCTGACGCCGGCCGACGGCGAGGCACTCGTGCCCGAGTTGCTGGACTTCGCGAGCCGCCCCCGGACGGCCGCGGAGGTGCAGGACTGGCTGGAGGAGCGGGTCGGTGCGGAGAAGAAGGCCGGGGCGTGGTGGGGGCTCAAGGCCTACGCGCCGCTGCACCACGTGCCGACCGGCGGGCCCTGGGCGTTCGGCACCCGGTCGTCGTTCGTCGCGGCGCGGACCGGCCCCGCACCTCGAGGGCGGGCGACCGCGGTGGAGGCGCTGGGCTATCTCGTCCTGCGTTATCTGGCGGGTTTCGGGCCCTCCTCGGTGGCGGACGTCGCCCAGTTCGCCATGGTGCCGCGGGCACTCGTACGCCAGGCTCTGCTCGCCCTCGACGACGCTGTGGAACAGCTCCGGGATCCCGAAGGGACGATTCTCTACGACGTGCCGGGCGCCTTGCGCCCACCGGCAGACACACCGGCCCCGCCCCGGCTCATGGCCATGTGGGACAGCGTTCTGCTGGCTCATGCCGACCGCAGCCGTGTGATTCCCCCGGCGTATCGCCGTCTGGTGATCCGGGTGAACGGCGACGTGCTCCCCACGCTCCTGGTCGACGGCCGGGTCGCCGGCGTGTGGCGAGCGGTCGACGGCGGTGTCGAGGCCACGGCGTTCCACGACCTGCCGGCCGCAGTATGGGACGAACTGGCCGCCGAAGCCGCGTCGTTGACGGCGCTGGCGGCCGGCCGCGACACCGAGGTCTACCGCCGCTACCACCACTGGTGGCCGAAACTCCCCAAGGGCCAGGTGCGCCTGTTCAGAGGCTGAGTCCGGCCGGGCACGGTCCGCTCGTTCGTCCGCCCCCCGCATGCGCACCTGTGTGACGTCGTGTCAGTGGTGGGCGTGGACCACCGCGTGCCCCCGGCCGCGGCCGATCATCCACTTGTTGACCGGGGCGGTGATCAGGAAGGCGACCGCGAAGCCGCCGAGGAGGGCGGACCAGAAGAGGCCGTCGGACAGGTGGGCGTCCATCGCGCCGGGGGTGACACGGGTATCCAACGAGAGGTCGGACCCGACGACGGCTCCTCGACATCGAGACCGCCCGCACCACCGCCGACAACCTCGTTCACCTGCACGACGACCTCGCGACGGAAGGCCGGGGCCTCCGGGCCCGCCGCAGCCCGCGCCGTCCGCTCGGCCTCACGCAGCAAGCCCTCTGCCGCCGACGACCCGGTGAGATCCTGCCCGCAGCCCGGCCCACCTCGGTTTCCGGTCTCCGGCATTCGCTCATGTCCTGATACCGGTGGCCTACGACTAACCGTCGCAGAGGGCCCTGGCCCGTCCCATGATCGACTTAGAGTGGTCGCCATGACGACACACCCGACCCCAGCCACCGGACCGACCCGGCCGGACGGGGCCCCCACGCCGTCCCGGGCGACCGGGGCCTACCTCTGCGAACTGTTCTCGCTCGAGGGCAGGACCGCGGTGGTAACCGGCGGCAGTTCGGGTATCGGCCGCGCCATCACCGGCGCCCTCGCGCGCGCCGGGGCGAGCGTGGTGGTCGTGGCCCGGGGCGAGGCCGGACTGGCCGCGACGGTCGAGGAGCTGACGGCCCAGGGCTGCCGCGCCGCATGGGTCAGCGCGGATCTGAGCACCCGCGAGGGTGTGCGGACCGCTGCCGAGCGGGCGGCCGAGGCGTTCGGGGAGCCCGACATCCTCGTCAACAGCGCCGGGATCAACCTGCGTCCACCGATGGACGAACTGGGCGAGGACGTCTGGGACGCCACGATGGCCGTCAACCTGGAGGCGCCGTTCCTGCTCGGGCAGCGCTTCGGCCCCAGGATGGCGGAGCGGGGCCACGGTCGGATCATGCACATCAGCTCACAGCAGGCCCATCGCGCGTTCGTCCAGAGCGGGGCCTACGGCGCCTCCAAGGGCGGCCTCGAGGCGCTGACGCGTTCCCAGGCCGAGGCGTGGTCACCACGCGGGGTGACCTGCAACCTCCTCGTGCCGGGGTTCGTCATGACACCGCTCAACGCCCGGCTGTCGTCGGACCCGGAGAAGGTGGCCGCCCTCGCCTCCCGCACGATGATCGGCCGCAACGGACTCGCGGAGGACTTCGCGGGCGCGGCGGTCTTCCTGGCGAGCGGGGCGTCCGCCTACGTCACCGGGCAGTCGGTCTTCGTCGACGGCGGGCTGTCCGTCCACTGAGGCCCCGCGTCGGCGGGGTGGCCCCGGGCGGAGAGTCGCCGACGGGGTGCCCGAACGGAGAGCCACCGACGGGATGCCCCCGGGGGAGAGCCGCCGACGGGCGGTGGCCGGTGCTCGGTGTCACGCTGGGCACACAGGACCCGCGGAAGGGAAGCATCGCCATGATCACGACGGAGTACGTCCCCGGTTCTCCCTGCTGGCTCGATCTGGGCACTCCGGACGTCCGCGCCGCCGCCGGCTTCTACGGCGCCGTCCTCGGGTGGGACTACGAGTCCATGGGCGAGAGCGAGGACTTCGAGGGCGGGATGTTCAAGAAGGACGGCAAGACCGTCGCCGGACTCGGCAAGCTCACCGAGGAGGGCGCGCGGCCGGCCTGGATGCTCTACTACAGCGTCACCGACGCGGACGCCACGACGGAGGCCGTGCAGCAGGCGGGCGGCACCGTGCGGGTCGCGCCGATGGACCTCGACGACTGGGGCCGGATGGCGCAGTACAGCGACCCGCTGGGCGGCCAGTTCGCCGTCTGGCAGCCGGGCACGAACAAGGGCATGGAGCTGGTCGACCAGCCGGGCTCACTGTCGTGGACCGAGCTGTACACGACCGACGCCGCGGGCGCGCGGGAGTTCTACGGCTCCCTCTTCGGCTGGCAGTTCAGTGACATGCCACTGCCGGGCGGCGCGGGCACGTACACCCTGATCACCCCCTCCGGGCTCTCCGAGGACCGGATGCACGGCGGGCTCATGCAGCTCGGCAAGGAGGACCTGGCGCTGACGGGCGGGCGGCCGTACTGGCACCCGGTCTTCGCCGTCGACGACTGCGACGCCGCGGTGGCCCAGGTCACCGCGAACGGCGGCAGCGTGCAGATGGGCCCGGCGGACATGGAGGGCGTCGGGCGGCTCGCCGTCTGTCTCGACCCGGCGAACGCGGACTTCGTGGTGCTCGCCCCGTCCGAGGGCTGAAACCGGGACGTCGCGCCCGGTCCGGTCCACCCGGACCGGCCAGGAGACCCGGCCCGGTCCACCCGGACCGTCCAGGAGACCCGGCCCGATCCACCCGGACCGTCCAGGAGACCCGGCCCGATCCACCCGGACCGTCCAGGAGACCCGGCCCGGTTGCCCGCGGGCCTGCCGCCACCGCCGGTCTGCCGGAAGCGGCACCGGCACCCCCGACCGGCCCCGACGCCTTCTTGCATATGATGCGCAAATGCGTGAGTACAGCATCAGAGAAGCCGGGACGGCCGACATCGACGGGGCCCGGGCGGTGATGCTCGACGCCGTGTACCGCGACTTCGGCACGGGCTACGTGCCGCGCTGGCACGCCGACATCATCGATCCGGTGCCGTTCTACGTCACGCCGCCCCGGCACACCCTCCTGGTCGCCGTGGACGAGCGCGACGGGACGGTGGCGGCCACGGCGGCACTGGACGCGCGCGGACCGGCCCATCCGCCGAACCCCCGCTGGCTGGCCGATCGGTTCCCCTCGGGCGAGACGGCACAGCTCCGGCGGGTGTACGTGCGCCCCGAACACCGGCGGCGCGGGCTCGCCCGGCAACTGGTGGACGGCCTCCTGGAGTTCGCCCGGGCCGACGGCGGTTACCGGTCAGCCTACCTGCACACCTACCCGCACTCCCCCGGCGCGATGGGCCTATGGAAGGCGCTGGGCAAGGTGCTGTGCGACGAGCGCGAGGAGATGCCCGGCGGGGGCAGCGGCGTCTTGCACTTCGAAATACCATTCGCTTAACGAAAATGGTATTCATATACACTATGAGAATCCCCCGCCGCCGGCTCACAGCCGGTCTGCTGCTCCTGCCGCTGCTCTCCGGCTGTTTCGCGTCCTCCGGTGACGGCTCCGCCGAGACCTCGGACTCCTCCGGCTCCGAGGACGGCGGACGGCTGCGCGTGGCCCTTGCCTTCCCGCCGACGCAGAACTACTCGCCCTACGGGTACGACGCCTACAACCTGTCCCGGCTGGGTGTCGCCGAGGGGCTGACCCGCCTGGACGCCAACGGCACGGCGGTGCCCGCGCTCGCCGAGTCCTGGAGCAGCGAGAAGGGCGGCGAGAGCTGGCTGTTCACCCTCCGGGACGCGAAGTTCCAGGACGGCGAGGACGTCACCGCCGAAGCCGCCGCCTCCGCCCTCACCCACGCCGCCGCGGCGAAGCCGGCACCCACCGCGATATCCGGCGTGAAGCTGACCGCCGAGGCAGTCGGCGAGAACCGGGTGCGGGTCTCCACCGGCGGAGCCGACCCGGTGCTGCCGCTGCGGCTGACCAACCCCAGCCTCGCGGTGTTCTCCCCGAAGGCCTACGGGAAGAAGGGCACCGTGAACGCGGTCGGCACCGCCACCGGCCCCTTCGAGCTCAGCGAGGTCACCGGTGACCGGTCGGCCGCACTGGACCGTTTCGACGGCTACTGGGGCGGCCGGGCCCAGGCCTCGGGCGTCGACGTCAGGTACGTCTCCGACGGCACGGCCCGCGCCAACGCCCTGCGCACCGGGGACGTCGACATCGCCGAGGCGGTCCCCGTCGCCCAGGCCGCCTCCCTGGGCAAGGGCACCGTCCACGCATCGAACACCGCCCGCAACACCAGCCTGTACCTCAACACCCGGTCCGGCGCCTTCACGAACGCCGGATTGCGGGCCGCCGCGCGTGAGGCGGTCGACGGTGCGACCGTCGCCAAGGGTGTCTACGAGGGGTCGGCCGAACCCGCGCAGGGCATCTACGGACCGGCCCTGACCTGGGCCGCCGGCAAGCGTGTCCAGCCGTCCGGGCGGGCCGCGGCGACCGACCCCGACGGCAAGAGCATCACCATCGGCAGCTACAACGACCGGCCCGAACTGGCGGAGACCGCGCAGGTGCTGCAACAGCAGCTGGAGAAGGCCGGGTTCGAGGTGAAGCTGGAGGTGCGGACGTACGCGCGCCTCGAAGGGGATCTGCTGGACGGGAAGTTCGACGCCGCCGTCGTCGCCCGCAACATGATGACGGACACGGGCGATCCGGTCACCGTGCTCGACAGCGACTTCACCTGCGACGGCTCCTACAACCTGGCGTTCCTGTGCGACCGGGACGTCGACCGGCTCGTCGCGACCGCCCGGGCCGAGTCCGACCCCGCGAAGCGGCAGGACGCGGCCATGAAGGCGGAGGCCGCGATCCTGGGTACCGACGCGGTGATTCCGCTGGTGCACCTGAAGGCCGTCACGGGGATCCGGGCGTCCGTACAGGGCGCTCGACTCGACCCGTACGAGCGGGAGTTCGTCGGCGTGGGGACGCGACCCTGAACGCCAAGACCTCCCTCCTGATCCGGGGTCTCACCACCCTGCGCGTCCTCGCGCGGGGCGGTGGCCCGACGCTGGCGTGGCGGGCCGTGCTCATGACCGCCCTGGTGGCGGCGATCGGCCTGCTGCCGTGGCTGTCGCGGACCGACCCGGCGCTGACCGTCCTCAAGGCCCGCTCCGCCGACCGCGATCCGACACCGCAGACCCTGCGCGCGATCCGCGCCGAACTCGGCCTGGACGACGGGCCATCGGTCCTGCTCGGCCGCTGGTTGAGCGGCCTGCTGCACGGAGACGCGGGCTCGTCCTGGGTGTCCGGCGCCCAGGTGCTGCCGGGTGTCGTGCAGGCGCTCGGCGTGTCACTGCTGCTGATGTGCGGGGCTCTGGTGGTCGCCGCGGGCACGACCGCCGCCGTCTGCGCCCCCACCCTCCGGCTCGGCGCGCGGGGCAGTCTCGGTGCGCGCCGTCCCGGCGGGACGGTGACGGCCGTGCTGGCCTCGCTGCCCGAGTTCCTCGTCGCCTCGGTGCTGGCCTCGGTGATCGCCGTGCAGCTGGGCTGGCTGCCCGCGCTGGGCTGGTACGGCCCGCAGTGGATGGTGCTGCCCTCACTCGCCCTCGGCCTGCCCGCCGGGGCGGTCCTGGGCCGCATGCTCGACGACCTGCTGCCCGGCGCGTTCGCGGAACCCTGGGCCATGGCGGCCGCGGCACGCGGTGTTCCGCCGAGGTCGCTGGCCCGGCAGGCGGTGCGCCGCTGCGTCCCCGGACTTCTGCCGAACCTGGGGCTGTTCGTGGTCGGGCTGACCGGCGGATCGGTCGCCGTCGAGCAGATCTTCGACATCCCGGGCCTCGGCCGGCTCACCCTGCACGCCGCACTCGCCCAGGACCTGCCCGCCCTGCAGACCGGCACACTCGCCCTCGTCCTGCTCGCGGCGGCCGCGGGGCTCCTCGCCCGGATCGCCGCCCGGCTGCTGATCGGACCGGCGCTGCGCGACGGCGCCCTGCAGTCCCTGCACCGGCCCCGGCCCCCCGCGCCCCGGACGCTCCCGCTGCTCTACGGGGGACTGCTCGCCGCCGTCATCGGGGCCGGGCTCCCCCGCGACCCGCTCGCCCTGGACACGCTCGCCCGGCTGCAAGCCCCCTCCGCGGAGCACCCCTTCGGCACGGACGCGCTCGGCCGGGACGTCCTCGCCCGGATCTCCCACGGGGCGGTGACCACCCTCGGCACCGCCCTCGCGGTGAGTGCCGCCGCCCTCGTCGCCGGGCTGCTGCTGGGGCTGCTGCCGAGGCTGTCCGGGCCGCTGGCCGACACGCTCAGCGCCGTACCGCCCGTACTGGCCGGGCTGCTCGTCACCGGCGTCGCCGGGAGCGGCCCCTGGACGCCCGCGCTCGCCGTGGCCGTCGTGGCCTGGTCCCCGCTCGCCGCGCACACCTCTTCCCTGCTGCGGCAGGAGCGTGCGACGACCCATCTGGCCGCCACCCGGGCGCTGGGGGCCGGCCGCTGGTACCTGCTCCGGCACGAACTGCTGCCCGCCGTCGTGCCCCCGGTCGTCCGGCACGCCCTTCTCCGGCTCCCGGGCGTCGCGCTGGGCCTCGCCGCGCTCGGGTTCCTCGGCCTGGGCGCCCAGCCGCCCTCCCCCGAGTGGGGCCTGCTGCTCGCCGAGAACCAGCCCTATGCCGAACGGGCCCCGTGGGCCGTCCTCTTCCCGGCCGCCGTACTCGCCCTGCTCGGGGCACTCGCGGTGACGGCCGCGGGCGGGGTACGGCTGCCCCGGCGGCGCACACGGCCCGCGGGCCCCGCCGCGCCGCCCGTGGATCAGGGCGTGCCGGCGCCGCGACGGCACCCGGAGCTCTCCGACGACCTCCTGACGCCCGTGTCCGCCTCACAGACAGAGGAACGATGACCCACCCCGCCTCCCGGGTGCCGCCCCGTAAGGCCGCCCCCACGATCCGCGCCGGAAGCCACGCCGGCACCTGGCGCCTCATCAGGCAACTGTCGCCGCTGCTGCGGCTGCTGATCCTCACCCAGCTCGCCTTCAACATCGGCTTCTACGCCGTCCTGCCGTTCCTCGCCGAGCATCTCGGCACCGCGATCGGCATGGCGGGCTGGCTGGTCGGGTTCGTGCTCGGGCTGCGTACCTTCAGCCAGCAGGGGCTGTTCGTGGTCGGCGGCTGGCTCGTCGACCGGTTCGGGGTGCGGCCGGTCGTGCTGGCGGGCTGCGGCCTGCGGATCGCCGGGTTCGCATGGCTGGGCTTCGCAAAGACGAGCGGGGCCGTGATCGGTGCGGTGCTGGTGATCGGTTTCGCCGCGGCGCTCTTCTCCCCCGCCGTGGAGTCCGAGGTGGCCCGCCAGGCGGTCGGGTGGGAGGAGGACGGGCACGGCCCGCGCACCCGGGTCCTCGCCCTGTTCAGCGTGGCGGGCCAGGCGGGGGCGTTCGTGGGGCCGTTGCTCGGAGCGCTGCTGCTCGCCGTCGACTTCCGCACCGCGTGTATGGCCGGTGCCGGGGTCTTCGTGCTCGTCCTCGCCGGGCACCTGTGGCTGATGCCGCAGCACATCCCCGGCCGTATCCGCGTCCGGGAGCGGGGCGGGGTCCGAGCCCTGCTGCGCAACCGCCGCTTCCTCGCCCTGTGCTGTGCGTACGGCACCTACCTGCTCGCCTACAACCAGCTGTATCTGGCCCTGCCGGACGAGGTGCAGCGCGCGTCGGGGTCCCAGGCGCCGTTGTCCTGGCTCTTCGCGCTGTCCTCGGTGCTGGTGGTGTTCACCCAGCTGCGCGTGACCGGCTGGGCGGGCGACCGGCTGGATCTGCGCCGCTCCATGACCGCGGGGCTGCTGCTGATCGCGTCCGGTTTCGCGGTCGTGGCCGCGGCCCGCCCCGCCGGCTGGACGGGCACGGCCGGGCTGCTCCCGGCCGCGGGCTTCGTGATCTTGCTCACCGTGGGGCAGATGCTGGTCGTGCCCGCCGCCCGCGCCTGGGTGCCCGACCTCGCCGAGGAGGGCCGGCTCGGGCTCTACATGGGTGCGCTGTCGTCCGTCTCGGGCCTGATCGTCCTGGCCGGCAGCGCCGCCACCGGCCTCCTGCTCGACCTGGGCCTGCCGGCCGCCGTGCCGTGGCTGGTCCTGGCGGCCGTGCCGGCCCTGGCGGTGGCCCTGTTGCCGCACCGGGAAAAGCGTACGGGCGCGGCGGCCTGACACCCTGCCGGCCTCCCGCGGCAACCGGGCGCCGGGAGTGTCACCCCGGCGGGCGACTCCTTCGCTCCGGGATTTCCGTGCCGGGGCCCTCCGGGGACAGCGCCGCGGAGATCGGCGGTCGTGCCGCGCCAGTATCCTGGGTCGGCTGCGGCACCCCTCATCAATCCTCGTGCACAAGCGGGGAGTTCGGCGTCCTGCGGCGACGACCTTCCCCTATGCGTGAGACGAGGACGAGTGCTGCTAGCGGGCCGCTACCGGCTGGATGTGGAGATCGGGCGCGGTGGAATGGGAGAGGTCTGGCGCGCGTACGACGAGACGCTCGCCAGAGCGGTGGCCCTCAAGCTGCTGCTGCCCCAGGACACCGACGCCACGGCGGCCTCCCGGTTCCGTCTGGAGGCTCAGACCGCCGGACGGCTCAACCACCCCAACGTGGTCGGTGTGCTGGACTTCGGTGAGTACGACGACCGGCTGTACCTGGTGATGGAACTGGTCGAGGGCGACAGTCTCGCCGGGGTGCTGACCGCCTCCGGCGCGCTGCCCGCCGAGCGGGTGGCCCTGCTCGCCGCGCAGGCGTCCGCGGGGCTCGCCGCCGCGCACGCGCAGGGCATCGTGCACCGGGACGTCAAGCCCGCCAACCTGCTGCTGGACGCGGCCGGCACGCTGAAGATCGGGGACTTCGGCATCGCGCGGTTCCTCGACGACCCCGGCGCCGCGCTCACCGCCACCGGCCAGATCATCGGCACCGGCCTCTACCTCGCGCCCGAGCGGGCCCTGGGCAAGCCAGCGGGGCCCGCCTCCGACATGTACTCCCTCGGCTGCGTGCTCTACCAGCTCCTCAGCGGACGCCCGCCGTTCCAGGCCGACACCGCCGTCGCCCTGCTCCACCAGCACCTGGACTCCGCTCCCGTGCCGCCTCGCGAGCTCGGTGTCGCCGGACTTCCGCCGGCGTTCGAGAACTTCCTCCTCGGTCTGCTCGCCAAGCAGCCCGAGGACCGTCCCACCGCCCAGCAGGCCGCCGAGTGGTTCGCCGGGGGCGCCTGGCGGGGCCTGCCCGAGCCGCTGCCGGAGGTCTCGCCGCCGCTGCGGCCGAACACCGCCTCCGCGGCGATGCCCGCGAGGCCGGGACCGTACGCGACCGCCGAGACCGGCAGCCCGACCACGTACGCGCTGCCCGCCACCACGGGCCATCGCACCGCCGCCCGGGCGGCCCAGGCGGGGCGTTCGGGCCGCTCGCGCGGGCGCGACGGTCGCGGGAACCGGTCGAAGCTGGCCGCGACGGCCGCCGCCGCGGCACTGTTCATCGCCGCGATGCTCATCGGCATGCGCTGGTTCTCGCCCGACACGACCACGGAGGGCACGGAACCCGACGCGTCCCCGAGCGCGAGCAGCCCCGCCGCCACGCCGTCCGCCGACTCCGCCACGTCCGACTCCTCCGATCCGCAGGCCGACCCGGCTGGCGGCCCGGCGGGCGGCCCCGCGGGCGGCCCGGGGGCAGCCGACACGCCGGCCACGGGCACCGTGGCCGATGTCACTCCGTCCCCACCGCCCCCTGCCCCGACACCTTCCGCATCCGCGCCGGGCGCCGCGACACCGACGGAGGAAGCGGTCGACGGCGGCCCGGAGCAGCCGAAGCCGGAGAAGCCGCGCCAGGCCGGGGAAGACGGGGGGAGCGACGCCGGCGGGGACGACGGTAACGAGGACTGACACGGCCCGGACGTCACGCGGCGGGAGCCTGCGTGGAGAAGCGTGGACCAGCCGGGGGATGCGCCGGTGTGCGAACGGGCGCCCCCTCGCGCGCCCCTTGGGTGGCTTGTCATCGCCCTTACCCCGGCCTTATTGTCACCAGGCCTTGGTGAACGGGAAATCCGGTGTGATGCCGGTGCGGCCCTCGCCACTGTGAATCGGGAAGTCCGGCTCCAGCCCTCACGGGCAGCCACTGGGTCCTCGTGACCCGGGAAGGCGGAGTCCGGGCGGTGGTACCCGTCAGCCAGGAGACCGGCCAAGGCGCGTCAACCATCCACGAGGTGCTGGAGAGGGTCTGCTGAGCCATGCACATAGCCGAGGGTTTCCTTCCTCCGGCGCACGCGGTCGCCTGGGGTGTCGCGTCGGCGCCGTTCGTCGTCCACGGGGTCCGGTCGCTCACCCGTGAAGTGCGCGAGCACCCCGAGAGCACTCTGCTCCTCGGTGCGTCCGGTGCCTTCACGTTCGTCCTGTCCGCCCTGAAACTGCCGTCCGTCACCGGAAGTTGCTCACACCCCACCGGCACGGGCCTCGGAGCCATCTTGTTCCGGCCGCCCATCATGGCGGTGCTGGGCACCATCACCCTGCTGTTCCAGGCGCTGCTGCTGGCGCACGGCGGCCTGACCACGCTCGGCGCCAACGTCTTCTCCATGGCGATCGTCGGGCCCTGGGCCGGATACGCCGTCTACAAGCTGCTGCGGCGCTCCAACGCGCCGCTGATGGTGGCGGTGTTCTTCGGCGCCTTCGTCGCCGACCTGTCCACCTACTGCGTGACCAGCGTGCAGCTGGCGCTCGCGTTCCCCGACCCGGGCAGTGGATTCCTGGGCGCGCTCGGCAAGTTCGGTTCCATCTTCGCCGTCACGCAGATCCCGCTCGCGGTGAGCGAGGGCCTGCTGACCGTGCTCGTGATGCGGCTGCTGGTGCAGTCCAGCAAGGGCGAACTGACCCGGCTGGGCGTGCTCCTCGCCAAGAAGCAGACCCGGACCGAGACCGAGGCGGTGGCCCGATGAGCAGGAACACGAAGATCAACCTGGTGCTGCTGCTCGCCGTGGCCGCGCTCGCCGTGCTGCCCCTGGCACTCGGCCTCGGCGACCACAAGAAGGAGCCGTTCACGGGATCCGACGGCGAGGCCGAGACGGCGATCACCGAGCTGAAGCCGGACTACGAGCCGTGGTTCTCGCCGCTGTACGAACCGCCCTCCGGTGAGATCGAGTCGGCGCTGTTCTCCCTCCAGGCGGCCCTCGGCGCCGGGGTCCTCGCCTACTACTTCGGCCTGCGCCGGGGACGTCGGCAGGGCGAGCGGCGGGCGCTGGAACGGGAGTCCGACAGCACGCTCGCCGGCACCGCCGGGAAGTCCACCGCGGAACAGGACTGAGCCCGGGTGCTGCCGATCGACGCGGCGGCGCACAGCAGTCGCTGGCGCCGCCGCCATCCCGTGGACAAGGCCGTGCTCGGACTGGGTCTCACCGTGCTCGCGATCTCCCTGCCGCCCTGGCCGGGCGCGGCCCTGGTCCTCCTGACGGCCGTGGTCGTGCTGCTGGGTCCGGCCGGGGTGCCCCGGCGTCGGCTGTGGCGGGCCTACCGGGTGCCGCTGGGCTTCTGCGTGACCGGCGCGCTCACGCTGCTCGTCCAGGTGGGCGGACCAGGGGGGTTCGTCTCCCTCGCCGCCGACGGGCCGCTCCGGGCCGGGGAGTTGCTGCTGCGCACCTCGGCGGCCTCCCTGGGGGTGCTGCTGTTCGCCTTCACCACGCCCATGTCCGACCTGCTGCCCCGACTGGTCCGGGCCGGAGTCCCCGCGGCGGTCGTCGACGTCGCGCTCGTGACGTACCGGATGAGCTTCCTGCTGCTGGACTCGATGCGGCGCATCCGGGAGGCCCAGGCGGCCCGGCTCGGGCACACCGGCCGGGCCGCGGAGTGGCGTTCCCTGGCCGGGCTCGGCGCCACCGCGTTCGTCCGGGCCTTCGACCGGGCCGGCCGGCTCCAGGCCGGGCTCGCCGGGCGGGGCTACGACGGCACCCTGCGAGTCCTGGTGCCCGAGGCCCGGGTCTCCGTCCGCTTCACGGCGGCCAGTTGCGCGCTGCTCGTCGCGCTGGCCGTCCTCACCCTCGTACTGGAAAGGCCGCTGACATGAGCGAGCCCGCCCTCGTCGCCCTGCGGGGCGCGTCCTTCGCCTACGAGGACGGCCCGGCCGTGCTCAGCGGCCTCGACTTCGAGATCCACGAGGGCCGCGCGCTGGCGCTGCTCGGCCGCAACGGCAGCGGCAAGACCACGCTGATGCGGCTGCTCAGCGGCGGCCTGAAACCGCACGAGGGGCGGCTGACGGTCGAGGGGCAGCCGGTGGCGTACGACCGCAAGGGGCTGACCCGGCTGCGGACCACCGTGCAGCTGGTGGTGCAGGACCCTGACGACCAGTTGTTCGCGGCGTCCGTCGAGCAGGACGTGTCGTTCGGTCCGCTGAACCTCGGCCTGGACGACACGCAGGTACGGGCGCGGGTGGCGGAGGCACTCGCCGCCCTGGACATCACGGCCCTGGCCGACCGGCCGACCCATCTGCTCTCCTACGGACAGCGCAAACGCACGGCCATCGCGGGCGCCGTCGCCATGCGGCCGCGCGTCCTGATCCTGGACGAGCCGACGGCCGGACTCGACCCCGACGGCCAGGAGCGGCTCCTGACCACCCTCGACGGACTCCGTGCCGCCGGCACCACGGTGGTGATGGCCACCCACGACGTCGACCTCGCGCTGCGCTGGGCCGACGACGCGGCGCTCCTCACGCCGTCCGGTGTCCGCACCGGGCCCGCGGCCGCGGCACTGGCCCGCACGGATCTCCTCCGGGAGGCGGGTCTGCGACTGCCGTGGGGTGCCGCGGTGACGGAATGTCTGCGGTCCCAGGGGCTGCTGACGGAAACGGAGCCGGGCCCGCGTACACCGGACGAGCTCGCCGTGCTCGTGGGAGGGCGGCTGGGGGCGTCCGGAGGGTGAGAGCCCCGGCGGCGGTGAGCACGGTCGGCCGGAACACGCTTGTCCGGCGTCGCCGCGCCGCACTACGTTGCCGAGGTGGATCTCTTCTCACGCACCTGGACGGCGTTGCGCGCGGCGGTGGCGGATCTCTCCGACGAGGACTTCGGGCGGCCCTCCGGCTGTACGGGCTGGCTGGTACGGGACCTGGTGTGCCATCTGATCGTCGACGCCCAGGACGTGCTGATCACCCTGGCCACCCCCTCCGACCGGGCCCCGACCCGTGACGCGCTGACGTACTGGGACGTCTCCGGCACTCCGCCGACCGGTGACGACCCGCTCGACGCGCTGACCGTCCGGCTGGCCGCCGCGTACGAGGATCCGCACCTGCTGAAGTTCCATCTGGACGACGTCGGCTCCGCCGCCGGGCGTGCGGCCCTGCTCGCCGATCCGGGCAGCCGGGTCGGCACCCGTGACGAAATCCTCACGGTGCGCGACTTCCTCTCCACCTATGTCATGGAGTGGACGCTGCACCACCTCGACCTGATCGCTCACCTGCCGGGCGCGGAGCTGCCTCCCGCGGAGGGGCTCGCCCGGTCCCGGGAGATGCTGGAGCTGATCGCCGCGGGCTCGTTCCCGTCCTCCTTCCCCGATGCGGACGCGTTGCTGATCGGCACCGGGCGGCGTGCGCCGACCGAGGCGGAGCAGGCCGAGCTCGGTGACCTGGCCTCCAGGGTGCCGCTGTACCTGGGCTGACTTCACGGTGGCGAAGCCGTTGTCCGCGGGCCGCCGTCGTCCCGCTCCGGCCGGGGTGGGAGCATGGCCGCCATGGACATCCGTCGCAGGAACAACGTCAACGTCGTCGGGCCCGACGACGCGCCGGTGCTACTGCTGGCCCACGGGTTCGGCTGCGACCAGAACATGTGGCGGCTGGTGGTGCCGGCTCTTGCGCAGCGCTACCGGGTGGTGCTGTTCGACTACGTCGGTTCCGGCGGCTCGGACCTCGGGTCGTGGAGCGAGCAGCGGTACTCCTCGCTCCAGGGCTACGCCGCCGACGTCGTCGACGTCTGCGAGGAGCTGGACCTGCGGCAGGCGGTGTTCGTGGGGCACTCGGTCAGTGCCATGGTCGGAGTGCTGGCGGCGCAGGCCGCGCCGGAGCGGATCGGGGCGCTCGTGATGGTGACTCCCTCGCCCTGTTACATCGACGACGAGGGCTACCGCGGCGGCTTCAGCACGGAGGACATCGACGAACTGCTCGCCTCCCTGGAGGCGAACTACCTGGGCTGGTCGTCCGCGATGGCCCCGGTGATCATGGGCAACCCGGAGCGGCCGGAGCTGGGCCGGGAACTCACGAACAGCTTTTGCGCCACCGACCCCGACATCGCCCGGGTCTTCGCCCGTACGACCTTCCTCACCGACAGCCGTGAGGACCTGCAGGGCGTCGCCGTGCCGACCCTCGTGCTGGAGTGCGAGCAGGACGCCATCGCGCCCCGTGAGGTCGGCGCCTACGTGCACGCGGCGGTCCCCGCCTCCCGCCTGGTCACGCTCGACGCCACCGGGCACTGCCCGCAGCTCAGCGCGCCGCAGGCCACCACGGAGGCGATCCTCGAATTCCTGGAGTCCCTGAAGTGATGTGTCGTACGGGCGGCGTGCCGGAGCCGGCCGGGAGGGGGGACGAGGCGAGCACGGACGCGGCCTTCTCCGCGCTGCTGGAGGACAGCTCGGAGGACCTGTACGAGTCCGCGCCCTGCGGTTACCTGTCCACGATGATGGACGGCACCATCGCCAAGATCAACAACACGCTGCTGGAGTGGCTCGGCCTGGACCGTGAGGCTGTGGCGGGCCGCAAGCGCTTCGTGGACCTGCTCACCATCGGCGGAAAGCTGTACCACGAGACGCACTTCGCTCCACTGCTGCGCATGCAGGGCGAGCTGCGCGGCATCGCCCTGGACATGCGGCGCCCGAGCGGTGGCCCGCTGCCGGTCCTGGTCTCCGCCGTGATCAAGCACGGCACCGAGGGCGAGCCGTTGCTCATCCGCATCACCGTCTTCGACGCCTCCGACCGCCGCGCCTACGAGAAGGAGCTCCTGCGCCGGCGCCAGGAGGCCGAGCGGGCCCGTGCCGAGGCGGACGCGGCCCGGCGCCAGGCCGAGGCCGACCGGGCCAGGCTTGCCGACGCCCTGGCCGTTCTGCAGCGCTCCCTCGTGCCGGACTCGCTGCCCGCCGTACCGGGCCTGGAGACGGCCGTCCACTACCACACCGCGTCCCCGGACCAGCTGGGCGGCGACTTCTACGACCTGTTCCCCGTGACCGGTGACCGTTGGGCGTTCTTCCTCGGCGACGTGTGCGGCAAGGGCCCCGAGGCCGCGTCCCTCACCTCGCTGACCCGCTACACCCTGCGCGCGGCCGCCCACCACGACCCGGATCCGGCCTCGGCGCTGAGCACCCTGAACGCCGTCCTGCACGAGCGGTACACCGGCGACGGCAACCCCCGGTACTGCACCTGCATCTTCGGGATCGTCGAACCGGGAGGCGAACACGGGCGGACCGCGGTGCGCCTGGCCTCCGGTGGCCACCCGCCGGCACTCGTCCTGCGGGCGGACGGCCGAGCCGAGTACCTGCCCACCCCGGGCGGTCTGCTCATCGGCGTCGTCCCCGGCGCTCCGATCGGCACGGCCGAGACCGTGCTGGCGCCCGGTGACACGCTCGTGCTGTACACCGACGGCCTCACCGAGGCCCGCATCGGCCCCGGCCGCGACGACCTGTACGGCGAGGAAGCCCTGCACGCCTTCGCCACCGATCACGCCCCCGCCGCACCGCACGAGGTGATCACCGCCCTCACCGGGCTGCTCGAGAGCTTCGGCGACGGTCTCGACGACGACACCGCCCTGCTCGCCCTCGGCGTTCCCGCCGCCCCTTCCGTCATAGCCCCGGCAACGAATCACACCTCATGAACCCGCTCACCGTCAGACAGCTCGACACCGCCACGGGACCCGTTCTGTACGTGGCCGGCGACCTGGACTTCGACCAGGCCCCCGTCCTGCGCAGCCGGCTCGACCATCTGCCCCTGTCGCCGGGGCAGTGCCTGGTCCTGGACCTGTCGGGTCTCGCGTTCTGCGACTCCTCGGGCATCACCGCCCTGCTCGCCGCGCGCCAGCACGCCCTGGCCGCCGATGCCGACATCGCCCTGGCCGCCGTCCCGGCGAACCTGCTGCGCGTCCTCAATCTCGTCGGCCTCGACCAGGTCTTCACCCTGCGCCCGGACTCCAGCGCCGCGTCATGACCCGTGCCGGAGGGCGGGCCGGACGACCGGCTTGAGCTGCTTCTCCGGCGGCGCGGTCCCCGGTCGACCACCCTCACCTCCGGAGGGCTCTGCGGCCTCGCCCCGGCGTACGGACGCCCGGCCGCCGCGCTTCCTGGCGCTCCCCGCACACCTCCGCCCGGCCGGAAAACGCTTGGACTGCGCGGCCGGCATCGCGGGACACTTCCGGACTCGACCCGAGACCTCACACATCCGTTGCTGCGACGGCCCCTGCACGCACGACGTGGCGGGCGGCCACAGAACGACACAGGGGTGGGATGGAAACGCCGGAAACACACAGGGTATTACCGGGCAAGCGCTCGGTGCTTCTCGCACTTCGCCACTACGGACGGGAGTTGTCCCGGCTGCGCCGGTGGACGGCACCCGCGATGCTGCTCTCGGCGCTGGGCAACATCGGAATCAACTACGTCGCGCCGCTGATCGTCGCCAAGCTCGTCGCAGACATCGCGGGGAACAAGGACGTCACGGCCGGCTCGACGCTGCCGTACGTACTCGCCTTCGCGGGTGTCCTGCTGGTCGCGGAGGCACTGTGGCGCGTCGCCCTGCACTGCCTCAACCGCCTCGACGCCCTGGGCATCGAGCATCTGTACGTGATCGGGATGGACGAGCTGTTCGCCAAGGACGCCGCGTTCTTCCACGACAACTTCGCCGGTTCGCTGACCAAGCGGGTCCTCAGCTTCGCCTCCCGTTTCGAGCAGTTCGTCGACACGCTGACGTTCCAGATCGTGGGGAGCTTCGTGCCGCTGACGTTCGGCGCGGTGGTGCTGTGGCGCTACGAGCCGCTGCTCGTCGTCGGTCTCCTGGTGATGATCGCGCTGACCGCGGTGCTGGTCGTGCCGCTCATCCGGCGGCGCCAGGCGCTCGTCGACCGGCGTGAGGAGGCGATCGCCCGGGTGTCGGGCCATGTCGCCGACAGCCTGATGAACATGGACACGGTGCGGGCGTTCGCCGCGGAGGAGCGCGAGGCCGCCGAACACCGCTCCCGGGTGGCGACGTCGCGCCGGCTCACCATGCGGTCGTGGGACTACGGCAACCTGCGCATCGACACACTGGTCGCGCCGATGTCAGTCCTCACCAGCGCGATGGGTCTGCTGCTCGCGGTGACGCTGGCCGGTGGCGCGCACGGTGTGGAGGCGGTCGTGGTCGCCTTCGCCTACTACAACAACGCGACCCGGATCATGTTCGAGTTCAACCAGATATACCGCCGGCTGGAGAGCTCGATGACGGAGGCCGCGCAGTTCACCGAGCTGCTGCTGACGCCGCCGACCGTGCTCGACCCGCCCGCCCCGGAGCCGCTGCGGTCCCGGGCCGCCGACGTCCGCTTCGAGAAGGTGACCTTCGCCCACCGGGGTGGCCGGCCGCTGTTCGAGGGACTCGACCTGGCCGTGCCGAGCGGGGCGAAGATCGGGCTCGTGGGCCGGTCCGGCGGCGGCAAGACCTCACTCACCCGGCTGCTGCTGCGGATGACCGACATCGACGGCGGCCGCATCCTGGTCGGCGGCCAGGACATCAGCCGAGTGCGCCAGGCCGACCTGCGCGGGCGGATCGCGTACGTGCCGCAGGACCCGGCGATGTTCCACCGCAGCCTGCGGGACAACATCGCCTTCGCCCGGCCGGACGCCACCGACGCCGAGATCCTCCGGGCGGCCGAGGCGGCCCATGTCACGGAGTTCGCCGACGCGTTGCCGGACGGCTTCGACACCATGGTGGGCGAGCGGGGCGTCAAGCTGTCCGGCGGTCAGCGCCAGCGGGTCGCTCTCGCGCGGGCGATCCTGCGGGACGCGCCGATCCTGCTGCTCGACGAGGCGACCAGCGCCCTGGACTCCGAGAGCGAACTGCTGGTCCAGGAGGCGCTGTGGCGGCTCATGGACGGACGGACCGCGCTGGTGGTGGCGCACCGGCTGAGCACGGTGGCCGGCATGGACCAGCTCGTCGTCCTCGACCGCGGCCGGATCGTCGAGCAGGGCACCCACCAGGAGTTGCTCGCGATCGACGGTGCCTACGCGAAGCTGTGGCAGCACCAGTCGGGCGGGTTCCTCGACGACACCTCCGGGCGGGCCGAGGTGCTGTAGGGCAGGCTCGCTCACCTGTGTCCGAGAGCGCCCGAGCGCGGACCGCCAGGGCCTCCAGCAGGAGGTCCACCGCCGGCTCGAAGGAGCTGTCCGCCATGGCGGGCAGCTCCGGGCGCACCGTGGTCAAGGACGGGTACGTCGCGGTATCGAGGCCCGGTAAGTGAACCACCTGGACGGCACCACCGGCAGCATCACCGTCCAACGACTGGCCGCTGTGGGCCATCCCGGCGGTCTGGGGGCCGCTCGCGCTGCTGATCCTGGCGTCCATGACGGCCGTCGCCCTCGGCGCGCTGCGTGGCGAGGGCGAAGACGACGCGCCCGCCCCGCGGGAGTCCCGGCCGCAGACCTCGTGAGGGTGTGACCGCTCAGGTCTGCCGGGCGTGCACGGGACTGTGGGCGACATCGTCCGGGCACCGGCGGTGCGGCTGCGGGGTGCGCCGGTCGCGCCGCCAGTCGTAGGCCGCGAGGGCCAGGGACGCGGCCATCCCGACGAGCCCGGCGACCATCGCGACGAAGAGGGCGCCGCGGTAGTCGTCGCTCCTGCTGCCGAGCACCAGGTAGAAGAGGCCGGGCAGGGCGGCGGTGCCCACCGCGGCGCCGAGGCGCTGCCCGGTCTGCAGGGCGCCGCCCGCCGCTCCCGCCATGTGCACGGGTACGTCGCGCAGCGTCATGGTGATGTTGGGTGAGATCACGCACCCGCCGCCCACGCCGCCGAGGAACAAGACCGGGGCGGCGATCCAGGGCGCGCTGTCGAGGGGCGCGAAGCGCAGCAGCAGTGCGGTGCCGCCCAGTCCGAGGATCACGCCGGTGAGTCCGCCCACGGTGAGCAGCCGGCCGAGCCGGTCCACGAGTCGCCCGGATATGGCGGCCGCGAGGGCCGAGCCGAGGGCGAAGGGGGTCACGGCGAGGCCCGACTGAAGCGGGGAGAAGCCCAGGCCGTGCTGGTAGAAGAGGGCGAAGACGAGCCAGACGCCGCTGAAGCCGATGAAGTAGAGCGTGCCGACGCCCGCGCCGACGGCATAGCCGCGCACGGTGGTGAACAGCCGCGGATCGAGCAGCGGCTGGGTGCCGCGGTCCAGCAGCCGGCGCTGCCACCGGGTGAAGACGAGGAGCAGCCCGGCACCGGCGAGGAACATCCACCACAGCCGGGCGAGGCCGCCGCTCTCCGCCTGGACCAGCGGGTACATGAGCGCGAGGACGCCGAGGCCGAGGAGCAGGACACCGGGCAGGTCGACGTGTTCCCGGCCGGAGCGCCGGGTGCGGGGCAGCAGGCGGCGGCCGAGGAGGACCGCGAGGATGCCTATGGGGACGTTGACGTAGAAGATCCACCGCCAGCCCTGGGCGCCTTCGGCCAGGGCGAGGATCAGGCCGCCGGTGAGGGGGCCGACGGCGGAGGAGATGCCGACGGTGGCACCGAAGAAGCCGAAGGCGCGGCCGCGTTCACCGCCCCGGAACATCTGCTGGATGAGCGCGGAGTTCTGCGGTGCCATGAAGCCGGCGGCCAGGCCCTGGGCGAGCCGGGCCACCACCAACAGGGTGATGTTCGGGGCCGCTCCGCAGGCCGCGCTGAAGAGCACGAAGCCGCTGAGGGCGATGAGGAAGATGCGGCGCCGGTCCAGGGCGTCGCCGAGGCGGCCCGCGGTGACGAGGGCGAGGCCGAAGGAGAGGGCGTAGCCGGACACCACCCACTGGACCTCGGCCGCGGAGGCGTGCAGCTGCTCCTGGATGGTGGGCAGGGCGACGGCCACGATCGACACGTCCAGCAGGCTCATGAAGCCGGCCACCAGCGTGACCCACAGGGCCCGCCAGCGTTTCGGGTCGGGCTCGTACCCGTCCTCCCGCGCACCCCGGTCGTGGCCGCCCGCCGCTGACGCCGTCACTTGGGCTCCTCTCACCAGGAACGCACCCGGCGACTCAAGTTCCCCCGCCGGGGCACGGGCACACACCCGCCCCGGAGATCCTCCCGGACGGCGCGGCGCCCCGCCTCTCGCCCTGAGCACCCGTGCATCACGTTCCGTGATCAACCGGGCGCCGCGCGAAGGGGTCCGTTTGAGCGTGCGAGATCTGTGCAGGCGTTGTCCTTGGAATGCGAACGGCGAAAGGAACCACGTGATGGCGGAGACCGACAACGACGAGTCGGTGGATCCCGCGGCGGTGAGACGACACCGGGTGCTGTTCCGGGCGATCGAGAAGCGACGCAACCCGAAGCTGCGCCGCAGCGACATCACGGTGACCGACGATGCGGCGGTCAAGCGCGCCACCAAGGCCGCCGCCCTCGGCAACGCGATGGAGTGGTACGACTTCGGCATCTACAGCTATCTGGCGTCGACCATCGGTCGGGTCTTCTTCCCGTCCACCAACGACACCGCCCAGCTGCTCGGCTCCTTCGCGACCTTCGCGGTGGCCTTCCTCGTGCGTCCGCTGGGCGGCATGGTGTTCGGGCCGCTCGGAGACAAGGTCGGCCGCAAGCGCATCCTCTCCCTCACCATGATCATGATGGCGGTGGGGACCTTCGCGATCGGCCTGGTGCCCTCGCACGCCGCGATCGGTCTGTGGGCCCCGGCTCTGCTGATCTTCTTCCGGCTGGTGCAGGGCTTCTCGACCGGCGGGGAGTACGGGGGTGCCTCGACGTTCATCGCGGAGTACGCGCCCGACAAGCGGCGCGGCTTCTTCGGCAGCTTCCTGGAACTCGGCACGCTCGCCGGTTACGTCGGGGCCTCCGGCCTGGTCGTCGTCCTGCAGATGCTCCTCAGCGACGATCAGATGCTGTCGTGGGGCTGGCGCGTGCCGTTCCTCGTCGCGGCCCCGCTGGGCCTCATCGGCCTCTATCTGCGGCTCAAGCTGGACGAGACGCCCGCCTTCCGGAAGCTGGAGGGCGGCCAGGCCAAGGCGAGCGAGGCGGCCGACACCGTGGAGACCTCGGCGGCCGCCGACCTCGGCAAGATCTTCACCCGGTACTGGCGGCCGCTGCTGCTGTGCCTCGCACTGGTCGCGGCGTACAACATCACCGACTACATGCTGCTGTCGTACATGCCGACCTACCTGTCCGACGAACTGGGCTACGGGACCAACCACGGGCTGTTGATCCTGCTCGTCGTGATGGTGCTGCAGATGTGCGTGATCAACCAGGTGGGGCGGCTCTCCGACCGCTTCGGGCGCAAGCCGCTGCTGATGACGGGGATGCTCGGATTCCTGTTCCTCTCCCTGCCGTCGTTCCTGCTCATCCGGCAGGGCAGCGTCGTGCTCATCACCCTGGGGCTGCTGCTGATGGGGCTCTCACTGGTGGCGATGCTCGGCACCATGTCGGCGGCGCTCCCGGCGATCTTCCCCACGCAGGTGCGCTACGGCTCGCTCTCGGTGGCCTACAACCTGGCCACCTCGATCTTCGGTGGTACGACACCGCTGGTGATCACCGCGCTGATCAGCGCCTTCGACTCGACGCTGATGCCGGCGTACTACGCCATGGGCGCCGCGGCCATCGGTGTCATCGCCGTGCTGTGCATGCGCGAGACCGCCAACCAGCCCCTGGCCGGCTCCCCGCCGTCCGTGGAGACACAGGCTGAGGCGGAGGAACTCGTCCAGGCGCAGTCCCCTCAGCCCAGGTTCTGACCGATGAGAAGGGCCCCGTCCGCAACCGGGCGGGGCCTTCACGGTCGGGTCGGGGCGGAGCGGGAACACGGCGCGCGCTACGACCCCCGAGGCGAGGCCGGTGAGGCGATGACCGAGCCCTCGAACGTCCGCCGAGCCAAGCCGGGAGGCATCCGGAAACGCGCGTCACTTTCCCCCGGAGCCGTCCCGCTGGGCGCGTCGTCCGGCCGCGGCGACGTCCCGCATGGTCAGCAGGAAGCGCCGGACCACGGCCAGTTCCGCTTCGTCGAAGGACCTCATCGAGCCGACCATCTCGTGGATCAGCGGCCCGAAGAAGGACCAGCCCAGCCGGACGGCCTCGTCCCGCACCACCAGCAGCACGCGCCGGCGGTCCTCGGTGTCCCGTTCCCGGCGCACCAGCTCCAGCCGCTCCAGCCGGTCGACCAGGGCCGTGGTCGACGCCGAGTTCACCCCCAGCTGCGCGCCCAGCCACCCCGGGGTGGCCCGCACGCCCTCCCGGCCGGCGTCGAGCAGATGGATCAACGCCCGTACGTCCGTGGGATGAAGCCCGTTGCGACCTGCGAACTCGGCTGCGAACAGGTCGAGTTCCATGGTCACGGCCCGCAGCAGATGCACCAGTCGCAGACCGGGATCCTGGTCGTCCATGCTTCACTCCCCTAATATCTCGTTGGTCGAGAATATCGGTGAACGAGTCATACGGAGCGGGGAACATGGATGACACGGCAGCGTTTTTCAGGGCGTACGACGACGTCCTGCGACAGTGGCCCGGAGAGGTGCACGGCGTCGACGTCCCCACCCCCTACGGCAGCACCCGGGTTCAGGTCTGCGGGCGCGAAGACGGTGTCCCCCTCGTCCTGCTGCCCGGCGGCGGAACCACCTCGACCACCTGGTTCGCCACCGTCGGCGCCCTGGCCCCCGCCCATCGCATCCATGCCGTCGATCTCATCGGCGACATCGGCCGCAGCGTCCACGACGGAGCAGCGCTACGCGGCGCAGCGGACCTGACGGCCTGGCTCGATGCCCTCTTCGACGCGCTGGACCTGGACGGCGCGCACCTGTGCGGCCACTCCTACGGCGCCTGGATCGCCCTCCGCTACGCGCTGCACGCGCCCCACCGGCTCGGCAGGCTCGCGCTGCTCGACCCGGTCAACTGCTTCGCCGGCATGAGCCCGCGCTACCTCGCGCACGCCCTGCCGATGCTGCTGAGTCCCAGCGCCGAGCGGGTCCGCGCCTTTCACCGGTGGGAGACCGGCCGTGACCCCGAGGATCCGGTGTGGCGGGCGTTCCTGGGGAGCACCGCCGGCGCCCGCCGGTCGAAGGTCGTGGCCATGCGGCGCCCCAAGGCGCGGGAACTGGCGGCGTGCACCGTCCCGACCCTGGTGGTCCTGGCGGAACGCAGCCGCGCCCACGATCCGCGGCGTGCGGCGGCGGCCGCACGCCGGCTGCTGCCCCCGGCGAGCGTCGTCACCCTGCCCGGCGCCTCCCACCACTCCCTGCCCACCGAGCAACCCGCCGAACTCAACCGACTGCTGCGCAAGTTCTTCGGCTGAACCCCGCAGGTCCGCGTCCGCACCGCTAGTGCCGCGGCACCGCCGCCGGATCGCGGTCCTGCCCGGTGCACACCGAGGCGGCGCCGCACGCGGAAGTCCGGGGGCGGATGGGGACGCCGTTGGTGCGAAGCACCTCGCGGACGTCCAGGATCAGGGAGAACACCTCGCGATTGCGGTCCTCGCCCTGCTCGTCCCAGGCCCGCTGTTCGGCCTCGACGGCCATCCGGTCCTCGGCGAACACCCGCTCGGTGAAACGCCTGATGAGAGGCCAGGCCAGCTGAAGGGCACCGGGAATCCGCGGCTTCTCGATCATGAGCAGGCCGAACGTGTGGCAGCGGCGCTGTTCGGCGTCCTCGGGCACGTAGGCGGCCCAGAGGCGGAAGGCCGGCCGCTCGGCGTTCTCCGGGAGCAGGTCGAGGGTCTGGTACGGGTACTCGGTGCGGATCGTCATGACGTCGCGGGAGTTGGTGCCGCCGATCCCCTCGGCCGCCAGCAGGCTGGCCCCGCGGTTCCGCCTGCCCCCCCGCGTGGCTGAACAGGTACCTGGCCTCCACCGACCGCTCGTCGGTGCGGGAGTCGAGCAGCTCGGGGCGGAGTTTTCCGACCACGCCCCGGTGCAGGAACTGGTGGTTCATGTCGAGGAGGTTCTCGTGCATGAACGAGTAGTGGCAGCGCACGGTCCGGGAGTAGGTCATCGTCCTGTACAGCGGCGAGCCGAACGCGGGCAGGTCGGGCAGCGGAGCGGCGGCCGCCTCGTCCGGGTCGCCGGGGAACACGAAGACCAGGCCGTACGCCTCGCGCACGGGGTAGCCGCGAACGCCGCGCGGGGGCCGGCCGTCACCCTTGGAGAGGTACGGGATCTGCGAGATGCGTCCGTCGCCGCGATAGGTCCAGGCGTGATAGCAGCAGCGGAGCGTCTCGCCTTCCACGACGCCCATGCTCAACGGCACCTGCCGGTGGGCGCACCGGTCCTCCAGCGCGTACACGGTGCCGCTCCGACCGCGGTAGAGCGCGATGCGCTCGCCGGCGAACGTCGTCGCGAACGCCCGCTCGCGCCGCACGTTCTTCGACAGGGCGACCGGATACCAGAAGTCCGGGTTCGCCCCCACGCGCCGGAGATCGACCAGGTCCGCACTCGGGTCACGGTGCGCCGCCGGCCACTCGGTCCCGGCAGAGAGGGCCCCGGCCTCGTCGGTCTCGGTCATACCTCTCCCTCGCGCGTACCGGCAGCGACAGCCGCACGCCCCGTCAGGCAGCACCGAGCTGCCGGTGCGGGCGCCCGGCACCGCCCATCCTCACCGCGCCGCGCCGGGCACGCCCTGCCCGGCGCGTACGGACGGGTGATGGGGCTAGCGGTCGATCTCGGGCAGACCGGCCAGGCCCGTGTCGAGCATGATGCGGTCCACGGTCTGCGGCAGGGTGCTGTCGGCACCGACGACGGTCTCGATGCCGCCGGGCAGCAGGTCCAGTTCCCGGTACCACTCGCGCAGCTGCGGCTCGCCGACCTCGTTCGCGATCGGCTTGGTGGCATGACGGACGAGGGTCTGCTCGAACGGCACATGCAGGTAGTACCCGTGGGTCGGCCCGCGGTGGTCGGCGCGCAGCCGGGTGAGCATCTCGCCGTAGTGGTCGGCGTACAGGATCCCCTCGACCACCACGTGGTACCCGGCATCGAGGGCGTGGCGGGCCGTCAGGTCGATCAGACCGATGTTCGCCGCGCCGGGCCGGTCCCTCTCCCGCAGCACGACGCGGCGCAGATTGTCCTGCGCCACCAGCGCCAGCCCCCGCCCGAACCTCTCACGCATTCCGGCCGCGACAGACGACTTCCCCGCTCCGCTGTTGCCCCGCAGCACGATGAGCCGGGTCTCTTCGGTCCCCACCGTCACGGAGGGCACCCTACGAGGAACCGTGACGGCGTTCAGGCCCCGAGCCGACGACCGTCGCGTCAGGCCGTACCAGTCCACCGACCCACCAGTCATGGGGCTTGCCGTCGTTGGCGATGCCGCGGCTGCGCAGCGTCCCTTCGACGGTGAAGCCCAGCCTTTCGGCTACGGCACGCGATCCGGTGTTGCCGGTCATGGCCCACCATTCGATGCGGTGGACGTCGAGCGTGGCCCACCCCCAGTCGCACAACGCCCGCGCGGCCTCGACCGAGTAGCCCCGGCCGCGCTGCTCCTTGACCGCCCAGTAGCCGAGTTCGTAGACGCCCGCGCTCACCTTGGTCAGACAGTACGAGCCGACGAGCGCGGCACTGTCCTTGCGGAACGCCCCGAGGACGTAGTCCTTGTCGGCTGCCCAGCCCTCGGGCCACTCCTCGTGGACCCTCTCCTCGGCGTCCTGCCGTCCGAAGGGCACGGGCACCGGCGTGTAGAACTGGATGTCTTCGTCCTGGCAGGCGTCGTGCACCGCGTCCACATCGCCCGGCTCGAAAGCCCTCAGCACCAGCCGTCCGGTCTCAAGCGTCACTGGATCCACCGCGTCAGTATGGGCGTCGCACCGGGCCTACTGCCAACGAATATCGATCACTTGCCGCGGGGTGGGGGGTCTCTTCTGGAGGAACGTGGCAGGCGGCTGGAGGCGTTCGGCCGGAGGCGTGTGCCCCCGCCCCCTCCGGTCAGCCGTCGGGGACGCGCAGGACCAGGACGGCGACGTCGTCGTCGTTGCCCGCGGGGCGGACGCGGCGCAGGAGCAGGTCGGTGAACGAGGCCAGGGGCCGGTGGGCCAGGGCGGCGGCGTGCTGGCGCAGTCGGTCCAGTCCCTCGTCGAGGGTGCGGCGGGGCGCTTCGACGAGTCCGTCCGTGTAGAGCACCAGGGTGGAACCGGGCGGGAGCTGCGCGGTGGCGTCCGGGCGCCGTGTGCCGGTCTGGGTGCCCAGAAGGATGCCGTGGCCGTCGGTGAGGTAGCGGGCCAGGCCGTCCCGGCTGATCAGCAGCGGCGGAGGGTGGCCGGCGTTGGTCCAGGACAGCTGCCATCCGTCGTCGGCCGGTTCGATCCGGGCGAAGATCGTCGTGGCCATGGTGACGTCGGTGATGTGCTGGATCGCCTCGTCGAGCCGTTCGACTATCCGGCTGGGAGGCTCGTGCTGGGACCAGGCGTAGGCACGGAGCATGTTGCGGACCTGCGCCATACCGGCCGCCGCCTCCAGGTCGTGGCCGACGACGTCTCCGATGGCCAGGGCGGTGGACGCGTCGGACAGGGGGAACGCGTCGTACCAGTCGCCGCCGACCTGGGAGGCGTCGGGTGCGGGCAGATAGCGGACGGTCATCTGCAGGCCGGAGACGCCCGGCATCTGCGGCAGCAGATGGTTCTGCATGGTCTCGGCGACCTTGCGCTGGCGCTGATAGAGGCGGGCGTTGTCCAGGGCGAGGCCGGCCCGGCGCGCGATGTCCTCGATCAGGGGGAGGTCCACGGACGTGAAGGCCGCCGATTTCTCGTCGCGGCCCAGGGTCAGTGCTCCCAGGACGGCGCGGGTGCTGCGGATGGGCGCGATGGCCGCGGAGCGCATCCCGGTGACGTCGAACAGGCGACGCTGCTCGACCGCGATGCCGGAGTCCGGTGCTCCCTGATAGGTCTGCGGGCCGGCCAGGTTGGAGGCGACCCCGCGCAAGGCCCTGGACAGGGGCATCGGGGATTCCTCGGGGATCGGCGGCATCGGTCCCTGCAGGTCCTCGTGGTGCGTGAGCGTCTCGCCGTCGGCGTGGACCACGAGGGTGCGCCACACCTCGTCGCGCTCGGTGATCAGGTCGACGACCACCCAGTCCGCGAGGCGGGGCAGGACCAGGGTCACCAGCCGCTGCAGCGCCTCGTCCACGTCGAGCGTGGAGGTCAGCTGCGTGGTGGTCTCGGCCAGCAGGGCGAGTCGTGCCAGCTCCGACAGCTGCGCCGTCGGCTCCGGCCGCGGCTCGGCGACCTGCGGGTGGTCGGGGGTGTGGAAGACGACGAGTGTGTCGTGCCGGCCGTCGATGTCGTAGGGCGTGATCAGCCAGGAGATGCGCAACACGGTGCCGTCGGCGCGGGCGAAGTAGTCCTCGTCGGCCTGGGCCGTGCGCCCGGCGTGGAAGGCCTGCCTCATGGCGCACTGTGTTCTCGGCAGGGGCTGTCCCTGCGGGCCGCGGTGCAGCAGGTCGTGCGCGTCATGTCCGATCAGGTCGGCGGCGGGGCGGCCCAGCAGGTGCTCGGCACGGGCGTTCACGGCGATGATGCAGCCCTGTTCGTCCACGATGTAGGCGCCGGCGCCGAGGGCTTCCAGGGGCGCGGCCGGCTCGACGGGCGCTGTCGGCACGGACGGCCCGTGAACGGTCTCCGTGTATTCCGGCCCCGTCATCGCGGCCTCCCTGCTGATCGGGCCGGCCTCCCGCTGCCGACGTCCCCTGCTTGCTTGCCTTCCCCGTATGCCCATACGAGGGAAGATTCCACGTGACGGGGCGACGTCGCTGCTTCGTGCACCCCGTGCGGGCCTTTGACCTGCGGTCCCGGGGAAAAGGGACCGTCCGTCGGGGGACGAGCCCGGCAGGGCGTGGCGGTCACCGGGCGGTACCGCCCGGTGACCGCCCTCAGCTCAGGTCGAGGTCGGCGTGCAGCAGGTGGTGGTCCGAGTACGAGGTCGGATGCACGCGGTGCCCGAGCGGGACGACGCCTCGCAGGAACACGTAGTCGAACTTGCTCTGCCAGTCGGTCGTCGGCCGGCAGCTGCCGGTGGGCGACGGACGGCACTGCGGGTCGGCATCCGTGGCCAGCGCCCAGATGCCGGACAGTTCGGGGGCGTCCGGCACGGCGTTGAAGTCGCCGAGGAGGATCGCGCGGTCGGGCCGGGCGACCTCCGATGCGAGCACGCGGGCCTGCTCCGCCCGGACCGCCTCCTGTCGTCGCTGGGCGAGATGGGTGTTGAAGACCCGGACGGACCGGCCGTCGACGGTGGTGGTGACGGCCATGTACCCACGGTCCTCGGAGCCGCCCTCGGGATATTCCACGGTGACCGGGTCCGTCATCGGCGCGGCCGACAGGACCGCCTGGCCGAAGGCCCCCGGGCTCCACGGCGTCCCCCCGCAGCGGCCCCACTTGCGCAGCACCGACCCGTACTCGACGTGGTAGGCCAGCCCGTGCAGGTTCTCCAGATACTCCCGGATCCTCTCGACGTCACGCACGCACGCTTCCTGCAGGCCGATGACCTGGGGCGCGTACGCGGCGATCTCCGCGGCCTTGTCGACGTCACTCGCCTCGCAGGGGTTGCAGATGTTCCACGTCATGACCCGGTTCGGCACGACGTCCCTGGCCGCCGCGGCGGGCTGCGCCCCGGCGAACAGGGCACCGCTCGGTGCACTGGGACCCAGCAGCACCATGCAGACCGCCAGCATGACGCCCGCGAGCAACCGTGCGCCCGTGCGCCTGTCGAGCACCATGGCCTCCTCACAGTGGATACACCGGCCTCTGACGCCTCCGGACACGAGGTTATGGGACGGAGTCGTCGGCAACCCTGGTGATGGGCGATCTCGTTGCCGCGGTGACTGTTCACGCTCACTCGGCCCACGGCAGGACGGAAAGGCGCCGCGGCTCGCGCCACGCCCCGTGCTCCTGGCGTCTTCGACGGTGAGGGACAAGGCTGTGCGTAGGGTGGCCGCACTGGTGATCGACGTGGGTGGTGCGACATGGAGTGGCAGAAGTTCGCCGAGGAAATGGCCGTGCTCGCGCGGACCCTGCTGAAGCAGGACTCCGTGCAGCAGACACTGGACGAAATCGCGGCGTCGGCCGTGAGGCTGGTGGACGGCTGTGACGCGGCGGGGATCCTCGCGGTGCGCAAGGGCCGTGCCATCACGCTGTCCTCGTGCGGCGACATGGTCGAGGAGTCCGACCGTCTGCAGGGTGAGCTGGGCGAGGGGCCGTGCTTCGATCTCGCCCGCCGCACGGACGACGAGCGCGTGTTCCGGATCGTGGACATGAACCGTCCCCAGCCGGACTGGCCCCGCTACGCCGAGGCCGCGCGGAAGCTGGGCATCGGCAGCATGACCGGGCTCCTGCTCTACACCCACGAAGAGGACTTCGGCGCGCTCAACCTGTACGCCCGCCGCCCGGGCACCTTCACCGAGGACATCGCGACCGCCGGCTGGCTGCTGGCCTCGCACGCCGCCGTCGCCCTCGCGGACGCCCGCACCATCGACCAGCTCGAACACGCGCTGGAGACCCGGCACGCCATCGGTGAGGCCATGGGCATCCTCATGGAGCGCCACGGGATGAGTGACGAGGACGCCTTCAACGTGCTGCGCAAGATCTCCCAGCACCACAACATCAAGCTGCGCGACGTCGCCCAGCGGATCCGGGAGAAGCGCTCCGGCAACCAGGCCTGAGCACGCTGGGGACCCCGGTCCCGCCCGACCTGGCCCTGGCCGTCGTCACCGCCGGCATCCGTACCTGCGCCGACCTGCTGCTGACCATCGGCGTCCGCGCTGAGAGGACTCTGACCCCACACCGTGCGGTGGCTGCGGGAGCACCTGCAGTCCACGAGCGGCTCGCCCGAGAGCGGCCCGCCGGGCGGACCCGCGTCCGGAACAGGGCCGCCCCACGCCGGGTGCGAACCGTCGGTACGTCCCGGGTGACCGGGCCCGACGGGACGTCCCCGCCCGGGACACGGCCAGGGATCTCCGACCGGGCCTGCCGGTATCATCAGCGTCACATGTGACGGCCATCCCGCCGGTTACGCGTAAGGGCCCCGTAGAGCGGCGCGCTCATGGAGGGGAGCTCAGGTTGTCCCTGACGGACAAGGCCATAGAGCAGATCCGTGAGCTCATCCGCTCGGGGGCGCTTCCCCCGGGCGCGAAGCTGCCCCCGGAGCCGGAGCTGGCGGCGCAGCTGGGGCTCTCGCGCAACCTCGCCCGCGAGGCGGTCAAGGCTCTGTCCGTCGCCCGGGTGCTGGAGGTCCGACGAGGAGACGGCACGTACGTGACCAGTCTCCAGCCGAGCCTTCTCCTGGAGGGCCTGGGCGGCGCTGTGGAGCTCCTCCAGAGCGACAAGGGCGCGCTGCTGGATCTGATGGAGGTGCGGCGGTTGCTCGAACCGCTCGCCACCGGGCTCGCCGCCGGCCGGATCACGGACGAGCAACTGGCCGAGGTCGAGCGGCATTTGGACGCCATGCGCGAGGCACGCGACGATGTCGAGCAGCTCAACGCGCACGACGCCGCCTTCCATCGGGCGGTTGTCGCGGCCACCGGCAACGAAACCCTGCTCACCCTGCTCGAGGGCATATCCGGCCGCACCCTGCGCGCTCGCATCCGACGCGGACAGGTCGACGACCGGTCGTCCGAGCGGACCCTGGCGGAGCACCAGGCGATCTTCGACGCCCTGTGCACCCGCGACCCCGCCCTCAGCCAGGCCGCCGCCCTGCTGCACGTCAGCAACACCGAGCACTGGCTCCGCCGCCACCTGCAGTCCCTCGGCCTTCGGGCCCAGGGCCTCTCGGACAGTCCATGAGCACCGGGGTCACCTGACGTTTTCGAGGGCGTACCGCCAAGGCCGCCGTCCCGCGGCGCGTCATGTCTACGAATCCGCCGCCACCGGGTCCAGCCGGAGAAGAACGGCGGTGTTCCCGCGCGGCAGCGAGACGGTGAGCCGCCCCGCGTCCGCGTCCCACTCCGCGATGGCATCGGCTGTCGGTGGATACAGCACCGTGGGCCGGACGTGCGTACCCCGCAGGTGAGGGATGGCAAGGGTGCTGCTCATGGCGGGTGCTCCGCCGTCGCCCGGTTCCCTCCTGCAGACGGAGAGGAACGTGGCTCCTCGGCCCCGAAGTCCATGAGCGACCCACTCGTCCTCCCAGCCGGGAAGCCCCAGGGGCCAGAACGGCCTCGCCCCGCCGAGCTCCGGCCGCAGCTCCTTGTACACGGAGATCGCCGAGCGGACGAGGCCGGACTGCTCGGGGCTCATCAGGTTGAGGAAGCCGGAGAGGTGGACGCGGCCGAGCAGGGCCCCGGTGAGGGTGAGGGCGATCTCGTCGAGGGTGTGGTCCGGCTGGGGGTAGGCCCAGACCGCGGCCTGCTCCGGTGTCACGGCGGTGGCGGCCGCGGCGGCGATGGGCGGATAGCGCAGGAGGTCCTGCTGGTCGCTGGTGGACTGCAGTTGGGCCACGGCCAACTGCGCGTAGTCCATGCGCAGGCCGCCCGATCCGCAGTTCTCCAGGACGAGACCGGGATGCCGGTCGAGGAGCGAGGCCATCCAGTCGAGGTGGGCACGGTGGTGTCCGAGCAGACCGGCACCCGCGCTCTCGGGGCCGTTCTCCGTGCCGGGACCGATGTTGATGTTGTAGTCGAGCTTCAGGTAGCCGACGCCCCACTCACCGACCAGCCGGTCCACGACCTCGTCGAGATGGGCGCGGGCGGCCGGGTGACGCAGGTCCAGGTGGTGCCGCCCGTGTTCGGTGACGCGCAGACCGCCGCGCCGGAAGAACGCCTCGGGAGGGAGAGTGCGGGCCAGGGGGCTGCGTACGCCGACGACTTCGGGTTCGAGCCAGAGCCCCGGGGTCATCCCCTGCGCTCTGATGGCGTCCAGGACTTCCGGCAGCCCGCCCGGGAAACGGCGGGGAGCGGGCTCCCACGCGCCGACGGCGTCCCACCACCCCTGGGCGTCGTCGTCGTACCAGCCCGCGTCGATCACGAACACCTCGGCACCGGCCGCACCCGCCGCCTCGATCAGCGGCAGAAGCCGTTCGGTGGTGGGGTCACCCATCAGGGTGTTCATGTAGTCGTTGTAGATCACCGGCAGGGCGCGGTGGTCGGGGTGATCACGGCGGATGCTCCGGCGGTGGTCGGTGAGTTCACCGAAGGCCGCGTCCAGTCCGCCGGTCTCCGTGTGGACGAGAACGGCCGGGACGGTGTGGAACTCCTCACCGGGGGCGAGGGTGTGCCGCCACTGGTGGTGCGCGTCGTCGGGGCCGAACAGGGCCACATAGGCGGCCCCCTCGCGTTCACCCGTTTCGAAGCGCCAGCCCGCGCTGGACTCGATCTGCCACAGCCAGGCGCGGCCTTCCGAGTCGGTGAGGCCGGCCACGGGGAGGTGGCGGCCGGTGGACCAGCTCCCCTGCGAGTACCGCTCGAAGCAGCCCCGGCCCTCGTGGCCGTGGGCGGCGCGGCTCAGCGGGACGACCCGCTTGCGGAACCCGTCCCGCCGCCACCGGCATTCGGCGAGCCAGTCGTTGTCCGCCCAGTGCAGGGTCAGGTCGTCGAGGCCGCCCTCCCCGTCGACGACGCCACCGAGGGCCAGGGTGGAGACACTCTCCAGCCGCAGCGCCGCGCCGCCCTCGTTGACGAGGCGTACCCGGGCCCGCAAACAAGCGCTGCCCGCACGGGTTTCCAGGGTGACGTGGGCGGCCAGAGAGGTCTCGGAATCCGTGAGCCGGATCGTCGTACGCTCCCCGCCGCCACGCTGGACCGTCTCGTGCCCCCCATAGGTCAGGCGCTCGCCGATGGCCGTCTCGATGAATCGCTCCCCCGACCACATGCGTCCATGGCCGGTGGCGGTGACCTCGACGAGGGGCACCAGGCGGGCCCAGTCCTGACCGGGCCTTCCCAGCCTCACCGCTCCGGTGGCATCCCTGACGGCATGCAGACCGGATTCCGGATGCGACCAGACCCAGGAGCCCTCGGCTGTTTCGGCGGTAGCGGTCAACGCGATTCCCCTTCCGGGATGATTCGGTCCTGCGGCGGTCTGTGTGGGGCTGATCTGGGGATTCACCGATGCCGACGAGACCGGGCCCCGGCGGCGGATGTGCCGGAGAGCTGATTCCGCGCTCACGGTCTCTTGACGCCCGCGTTGTGACCGCTCACAATCCTCGCATGTTTGTGACCGGTCACACAAGGTCGGACAGCTCCGCCGACCCCCCTCAGGGACAGCGGAAGGCCAAGAGCATCCGCGATGTCGCCCGGGCGGCGGGCGTCTCCCACCAGACCGTTTCGAGGGGCATCAACGGCCACCCGTCATGGCGTTGGCGGGCGCCGAGGACAGCGGGGGCCGGCATCACTGGTGGCACGCCTACCGCGGGGTGCTGCCGCCGACCTACCGGGACTTCATCAGCCTGGCCGGGAGGAGACGCGCAAGCGGGTGCAGGAGGCCATCACCGCCCTGGGATTCAGGCGCAACGCCACCGCGTTCGCGCTGGCCAGCGGCGTGACCCGGTCGATCACCGTCCTCACGTCGAACACTGCGCTCCACGGTTACGCAGCCACCCTGCAGGGCCTGGAGGAGGCGTCCCGCGCCGCGGGCCACACGCTCGGCGTGCGGGTCCTGACTCCCGAGGACGACCTGGACCGCACGATCGCCTCGGCCGCCGACGCCGGTGGCGGCCTGGTGGTCATCGGCTTCGACCGCCTCGGCGCGGCCGCCCTGGACCGCGTACCGGCACACGTGCCGTGCGCGGCCGTGGTGGAGGCGCCGCCGCCCGGGAGCTCACCCGGGCTGCCCGCCGTGTGGGCCGACGACCGCGAGGCGGCCCGTGCCGCCACCGAACACCTCTTGGCGCTGGGGCACCCCACCGCCCATTACGTGGCGATTCCCCGGATTCGACGACGCTCCGCACTCCGCCTACGTCACACCCTCCCCACGACGGTCCGCATGGACTTCCAGGGGCTGGGCCGCGCCGCCTTCGGGCTGCTGGGTGCCCGGCTCGACACCGATCAGCAGGCACCCGCAGCACCGTCCGCCGAACCCACCCTCGTCGTCCGGGAGAGTTCGGGCCCACGCCGCACATGAGCCGGACCGCGCACCCGCGCCCCACGTCTCCTTCCGCCCCCTTCCCGTTCCCCGCAGCCATCGCCCCTCTCCGCAGCACCGCACCGCCTTCCCGCTCTTTACGACCGAGGATCTCGCCATGAGAAGAGCCGTCTCCGTCCTTGTCACCGCCTGTCTGCTCGGCCTGACCGCCACCGCCTGCAGCGACAGCACCGCCGGCGGAACCGGTGCCGCTCCCGAGGGATCGGTCGACCCGACCGCCGACCTCAAGGGTGTGGAACTCACCATGTGGACGGCCCAGAACAGCGTCGGGCAGCCCGAGCAGGCCATCGAGGCGTTCGAGAAGGCCACCGGCGCCAAGATCAACACCGAGGTCATTCCCGACCCCTACGAGTCGAACGTCCCGACCAAGCTCGCCTCGGGCGTCAAGCCGGACCTGATGTTCTGGCAGCCCACGGGCAGCACACTGCCGTTCATCCAGCCGCAGCAGAACCTGCTCCGGCTCGACAACGAGGACTGGGTCCCGAAGCTCGGCAAGACGGAGCAGGGCCTCGGCCGGGTCGACGGCCACCGCTACGCGGCCATCGTCACCAGCCCGGCGGTCCTCGGCGTCTACTACAACAAGGACGTCTTCAAGAAGGCCGGCATCACCACGATGCCGACGAGCTACGACGACCTCCTCGCCACCGCGTCGAAGATCAAGTCCAAGACGGGCGTGGCCCCCTTCTTCGAGGTCGGCGGCGACAAGTGGCCCCTGCAGTGGCAGGTCCAGGTGCAGATGACGGATCTGCCGCAGACGTTCTGGGACAAGCTGAACGAGAACAAGGACAGCTGGACCGACAAGACCATCGTCGACGCCATCACCACGTACAAGACGAAGGTCCTCGACGGCGGCCTGGCGCAGAAGAACTACAAGACGGCCACGTTCGTCGACCAGGGCAAGGCGATCATGGACGGCAGTGCCGCGATGGCTCTCAACGTCACCTCGCTCCAGTCCCAGATACAGGCCACCTCCAGTACGGAGGAGATGGACAGGAAGCTGGGCTGGTTCCCCATCGCCAACAGCGCCGCCAAGGCCGAGTACTCGCCCGACCAGACCAACGGCGTCGTCGCCTTCAAGACCGGCGACACCAAGCGGCAGAACGCCGCCCGGCAGTTCCTCTCCTTCTGGCTCGGCACGGACTACCCGGACTACATCAAGGCGAACAAGCTCGTCTCGGTGCAGCCGTCGGTGCCCGACCCCGGCGGTCTGCCGCAGACCGCGATCGCCCAGGCCGAGGCGCTGTCCTCCGCCACCGGCGTCTTCCAGGTCAAGGCACTGACGGCGCCCGACATGCACCTCGCCCTCGCCGACATGATCTACGGCAAGAAGTCGCCCCAGCAGGTCGCCCAGGCCGCCCAGGACCAGTTCGAGCAGGTACTCAAGGCGCGCGGCGTCTCCGGCTTCTGACCGGCGCCCTTCCGCCAGCCCGCTTCCCGGGCCGCCGTCGGCGGTGCGCCCGGGGTCCGCATTCGGAGGTGAGAAAGTGGTGGACACCGCCACCAGGGGCGCCATCGACGCCATGCGCCCGAAAGACCTGAGCGCATCGCCCCGCCGCGGCCGGCGCGAGCGCGTCCGCAGGAGGGCCGACCAGCCGTGGTGGTTCGCGCTCCCCGCGCTCGCCGTGTTCGGAGCGTTCTTCCTGCTGCCGAACCTGCTGAACTTCGTCTACCCGTTCACCGACTGGTCGGCGTTCCATCCGCAGATCGGCTTCGTGGGCCTGTCGAACTTCGAGACCATCCTCGACGACGGCTCGATGGCCCGCGACATCCGCATCACGCTGGAGTACGCGGTCCTGGTGGCCGTGTTCCAGAACGGCTTCGGTCTGGGCCTGGCCCTGCTGCTGGAGCGGGACACCCGCTTCAACCGCTTCTTCAGGGCGGTGTTCTTCCTGCCCGTACTGATCTCCGCCCTGGCCGTGGGCTACATCTTCCGGGCCCTGCTCGCGCAGGACGGGGCGCTCAACAGCGTGCTGTCCACCCTCGCGGGGCACCAGGTCGACACGCCCTGGCTGGGGTCGACGACCTGGACCCTGGTCGTGGTGACCCTCGTCCACGGCTGGAAGTGGATGGGCCTGGCCATGCTGATCTACCTCGCGGGCCTGAAGAGCATGCCCGGCGACGTGCTGGAGGCCGCCCGGATCGACGGGGCGGGCGCCTGGCGCACCTTCTGGTCGATCCGGTTCCCGCTGCTGGCGCCCGCGGTGACGTTCAACGTGACGACCGCGCTGATCGGCTCCATGAACACCTTCGACATCGTCCAGGCCACCACCGGGGGTGGTCCGGGAAGCGAGACGGAGGTGTTCAACATCTACATGTTCCGCATCTTCGGCCAGGGCCTGTACGCCCAGGCGTCCGCGATGAGCCTGGTGCTCTTCCTCGTGGTCGTCGTCCTCGCCGTGCCCGTGATCGTCGGCCTGCGCCGGAGGGAGAACAACCAGTGACCGCCGCCAGCGTGTTCGCTCCCGCCCGCCGGCGCGCCCCGCGCCGGCTGCAGCCGGCAGCCGTCCTGCTCATCGCGGCCGTCACCATCGGCATCCCGCTCTGGCTCGTCGCGGTGACCTCCGTGAAGCCCCAGGCGGAGGCGATCAAGCCCAACCTCACGCTGCCGCACCAGGTGCAGGCCGCGGAGAACTACCAGCAGACCTTCGACCAGGGCAAGGTCGTCCAGGGTCTCGTCAACAGCCTGCTGGTCGTGGTGCCTTCCGTGGTCCTCGTGCTGCTGCTGGGCGCCGGCGCCGCCTGGGTCTTCGCCCGCCGCAAGGGGCGCCTGGCCGGCACGCTGTACGCGTTGAGCATCAGCGGCCTCCTGCTGCCGCCCGCCGTCATCACCATCGTCATGGAACTGCGTCAGCTCGGCCTGGCGGGCACCCGGCCGGGCATGATCGCGGTCTACACGGGGATGTACCTGTCCACATCGATCTTCTTCATGACCGGCTTCATCCGGAACCTCCCCGAGGAACTGGAGGAGGCCGCGCGCATGGACGGCGCCGGTCCGGCCCGGGTCTTCTACCAGGTGATCCTGCCGCTCCTGCGCCCCGTCATCGCCACCGCGACGATCATGGTGATGCTCTTCGCCTGGAGCGACATCTTCTACGCGTTCTTCGTGCTGGGCGGCGGGGAGAAGGCCACGCTCCCGCTCAACCTCTACCAGGTCGCGAGCGCCCAGCTGTACCTGAACAACTGGCACCTCATCTTCGCCTACGTCGTGATGATGAGCCTCCCGATGGTGGCCGTCTTCGTCATCGCCCAGCGCCGGATCGTCGCCGGCATCACCAGCGGCGCCGTCAAGTAGCGGGGCCCACGATCTCCGGGGCGCGACTCCCCGCACGCCCCGGCCCGCTCCCTCCGGTCCGCCCGGTTGCCCGTGGGCTCCCCGGGTGGGCCGAACGGCTCGCTCGGGCCGGCCGAACGGGCCGTCTCAGCCGGGCACTCACGGCGGTTGGAGGCGGGCACGGAGAGGCGCCGCCGCCCCCTGCGCCGTGGCGGCTCGCGCGGAGGACGGTTCACGACGGCAGGTTCAGTCCGTAAAGGGTGCGTCCGCCCAACAGCTCCCGGCCGGTGACCAGTTCCGGCTCGATGCGCACGAAGACCTCCACGGGCCAGGGCACCCAGGAACGGGGACCGGTACGGACCAGGTGCGCGTGCTCTTCGGGATCGGTGACCACCGAGGCGAGGCCGGTGACGACGACGCTCCAGCCGGAGTGCGCCGCAGCGTCGACTTCGTCCGCCTCGAAGGCGACCACAGCCCCGTCGATGGCGCGGACCAGCTCCGAGGAGGCCGACGTGCGCAGCAGCACGGCACCGCTCTCCTCCAGGAGAAAGTTGACCGGCAGGACGGCGGGCAGCGCATTGCGGGTGTGCACGATGCGGCCCACGGACGCATCGGCCAGCCGGCACAGGCTTTCCTGCCGGTTCAGTTCGCGGAATCCGTCGTTGCGGTACATCAGCCGGTCGTCTTTCCGTGTGTCGTCCGGTGCGCGGCCTCCCATCCTTCACGTGGAAAGCGGCCGGCGGCGAGGGCCGACCGTCCCTGACCTGTCGCGGAACGGCCCTCGCCTCGGTGGGGCTCGCCCCGTCCGCCTCCTTTCACGGTGGTGCCGTCCTTGGGCAGCGCGTGAGCCGGAGGTCCGTGCGACGGGTCGTCCTTCATGCGGGTTCTCTCACGGGCCGCTCGTCTCTTCGGACGTGCCGATCTTCGCGTACCGCACCGCGAGGTGGCCCGGTCCGCCCACGCCCGAGATGGCGACGAGCTGGGCGGGCCGGACGTCGGCGACCTTGAGCGCCTGGCAGGTGGTGACGCCCGCACAGGTGAGCGGAGCGGCGTCGAGGGCGCTGACGCCCTCGGGTACCGGCTCGCCCGCCGACGCGGTGCGTCACCGGGCGGGCCGGCCGCTTTCCGCGGTGCCCGGGGACTGCGCCAGCGGCGCGTGCCACACCAGTCGTGTTCCCTTTCCGCCGGGACTTTCCAGCTCCATGCCGCCGCACAGCTTCTGTGCTCGCTCGGCCATGTTGGTCAGACCACTGCGGCGGCCTCCGTTCGGAATGCCTACGCCGTTGTCCGTGACCGTCAGGCGGACCTGCTTGCCGTCCGTGTCCAGTACGACGTCGGCACGGTCGGCGTCGGCGTGCCGGGCGATGTTGGTCAGGGACTCGGTGAGGACGGCCATGACGTGGTCGGCGATCTGACCGGGCACGTGCGTGTCGAGCAGGCCCTCCATGCGGACGCTGGGAGCGAAGCCCAGGAGAGGGGCGGCCTCGCCGATCGCGCGTACCGCGCGGGAGCGCAGGCCGGGCGCCGGGTCGTCGTCGCGGGAGCGCAGCCCGAAAATGGTCGACCTGATGATCTTGATGGTTTCGTCGAGGTCGTCGACCGCCCGCAGGATCCGTTCGGAGGCCATGTCGTCCTGGACACGGCGTCCGGCGCTCTGCAAGGTCATGCCGGTGGCGAAAAGACGTTGGATGGCGAGGTCGTGCAGGTCACGTGCGATCCGGTCGCGGTCCTCCAGCAGGGCGATCTGTTCGGCGTCCTCCCGGCGTTCGGCCAGCTCCATCGCGACGGCGGCCTGCGCGGCGAAGACCTGGAGCGGCTCGGTCTCCTTCCCGGAGAACTCCTGACCGCCCGACCGCCGTACCAGCAGAACGACACCGCGGGCCTCGTCGCCCGAGCCGATCGGCACCGCGACCGCCGGCCCGAGCCCATCGAAGCGTGGCGGACCGGTCGAAACCCGGGAGTCGCGTGAGATGTCCGGGCTACTGACAGGTGCCCGCCGGACGAACGCCTGCCCGATGAGAGTGTCCTCCACTGGCAGGACGATTCCGCGCCAGACGTCGGCCTCCTGGCCGATCGCGAGTTCCACGGCCAGCGTCTTGGTCCCGCTCACCGGCATGGCCACCACGCTCAGGGCGGACGCGGTGATCTCCCTGGCCCGTTCGGCGATCAGCGGAAGCACCCCGCCCTGGTCGGCGCCGGACATCAGCGTGTGGGTGATCTCCGCGTTCACCTGGAGCCAGCGCTCCCGCAGCCGGGACTCCTCGTAGAGACGGGCGTTGTCGATCGCCACGCCGGCCGCCACGGCCAGCGTCGCCAGCACCGACTCGTCGTCCTCGTCGAACTGCTGCCCGCCGCGCTTCTCCGTCAGGTACAGGTGGCCGAAGACCTGGTCCCGTACCCGGATCGGAACACCGAGAAAGGTGTTCATCGGTGGGTGGTGGGCCGGGAATCCATAGGAGGCGGGGTGCTCGGAGAGCTTGGCCAGGCGCAGCGGCTCGGGGTGGCGGATCAGCTCGCCCAGAATGCCGTGGCCCTCCGGGTAGGGTCCGATCCGCGCGATCTGCTCCGCGTCCACGCCCACCGTGTGAAAGGCCGACAGCCGCTTGCCGTCGGGGCCGATGACGCCGAGCGCCGCGTACTCCGCGTCGACCAGCGCCGCAGCGGCCTCCACGATGCTGTACAGGGCCTGTTCCAGGTCCAGTTCACGGCCGACCGACAGCACGGCCTCCAGGAGGTTGTGCACCCGGTCCCGGGTGCCGCGCGCCGCGTCCAGCCGAGCCTGCAGCTCCTCCAGCAGTTCGTCCAGCCGCAGCTGTGGCAGTCGTACCCGCGCCTCGCGCGCTCCTTCGGCGTTCTCCAAGGCTGATCCTCCAACGCCCTGCCCCGTGCCGGCGGCCGTACAGTTCGACCGCCACGGTAGCGCCTTGAACAGGGGGACCCCATGGAATCGGCGCCGCTGTGCCGGCCGGCTGGCCGGAACCGTCAGTACCGGGGCCGTCGGGCCGTCACGTACGAGGTCAGGTCGAGCAGGCGGTCGGTGCAGCCCCACTCGTTGTCGTACCGGCCAGGGGTGTCCGTCCGGGCATGGGCCGGGCGGGGATGGACTGCGGGACCTTCGGCCCCCTGGGGATGCCGGGTACGGCGGCCGCCGGCGGGCCGATTCCCCTACCGGCCTTCCGACCGCATGCGGTCCCGTGCCTGGGTGGCGATGACGGCGGCCTGGATCCGACGTTCCACGCCGAGCTTGGCGAGCAGCCGGGAGATGTGGTTCTTGACCGTCTTCTCGGCCAGGTAGAGCCGCTGACCGATCTGCCGATTGGTCAGCCCCTCTCCGATCAGTTCCAGGATCTCGCGTTCCCGGTCGGTGAGACCCGGCAGGACCTCCGGCTCCTCGGCCGGCTGCTGTCCGCCGCCGCGCAGGCGTGCCATCAGCTTGGTCGTGGCGCTGGCGTCCAGCAGGGACTGGCCGCGGGCCACCGTCCGCACGGCCGAGACAAGGTCCGAGCCCTGGATCTGCTTCAGGACGTAGCCGGCCGCGCCCGCCATGATCGAGTCCAGCAGGGCCTCTTCGTCGTCGAAAGAGGTCAGCATCAGGCAGGCCAGGTCCGGCATCTGCGACCGCAGTTCACGGCAGACGGTCACACCGTCTCCGTCGGGCAGGCGCACGTCGAGGACGGCCACGTCGGGGCGCAGGGCGGGGACCCGCACCAGCGCCTGTTCCACCGTCGCCGCTTCTCCGACAACGGTGATGTCCGGTTCGTCGTCCAGCAGGTCGTGCACCCCGCGTCGCACCACTTCGTGGTCGTCCAGGAGGAAGACCTTGATCGGACTTCCCGTACTGCCGTCCTGCTCGCTGTGCGTCATCGAACACCCCTCGCAATGCCTCGGCCCGTGTCGGAATCCTTTCTGCCCGGGGTGGCCGCGGTCCAGGGCCGGTCGGCCCCGTTCCCGGCCGCGTCAGTGGGCCTTGAGACCGTGCCCGCGGAACTGGCCCCTTACCCGGTCCGCCGAACGGCAGCGGCCGGACAGCGGATCCGATGTCCGCGGCCCGGGCCCGCCCGGCTCCTGTCAGCCGTCCCACGACCAGTCGGCGACCTCGGGCAGGTCGACACCGTGCTCGCGGATGTACGCGAGGTGGCGGAGCCGCGCGTCCTCCATTTCCTGACGTACGGCCGCCGCACGCACCGCGAGGCCGGGGACGCGGTCGATGACGTCCATGACCAGCCGGTAGCGGTCCAGGTCGTTGCGGACCACCATGTCGAACGGTGTGGTGGTGGTGCCCATCTCCTTGTAGCCGCGCACGTGCAGATGCCTGTGGCCGGTGCGGCGGTAGGCCAGCCGGTGGATCAGCCACGGGTAGCCGTGGTAGGCGAAGACGACCGGCTTGTCGGGGGTGAAAAGGCCGTCGTACTCGAAATCGGTCATTCCATGGGGGTGTTCCGCGCTCGGCAGCAGCCGGGCGATGTCGACGACGTTCACGACCCGGACGGCCAGCTCCGGCAGGTGGTTCCTCAGCAGCTGTGCGGCGGCCAGTACCTCCTGCGTGGGGACGTCACCGGCTGCGGCGAGCACCACGTCCGGTTCGTGTTTGCCGCTCTCGGTGCCGGCCCAGTCCCAGATGCCGGCGCCGCGCGCGCAGTGCGCCTTGGCCTGCTCCATGGTCAGCCAGTCGAAGCAGGGCTGCTTGCCGGCGACGATCACGTTGACGTAGTCGCGGCTGCGCAGGGCGTGATCAGCCACGGAGAGCAGGGTGTTGGCGTCCGGCGGCAGGTAGACCCGGACCACTTCGGGGCTCTTGTTGAGGATGTGGTCGACGAAGCCGGGGTCCTGGTGGGAGAAGCCGTTGTGGTCCTGGCGCCACACGTGGGAGGTGAGGAGGTAGTTGAGGGAGGCGATGGGGGCGCGCCAGGGCAGGCGGCGGGTCACACGTAGCCATTTGATGTGCTGGTTGACCATGGAGTCGACGATGTGGACGAACGCCTCGTAGCAGGAGAACAGCCCGTGCCGGCCGGTGAGGAGGTAGCCCTCCAGCCAGCCCTGGCAGGTGTGTTCGGAGAGGATCTCCATCACCCGGCCATGGCGGTCCAGGTGCTCGTCCACGTCGAGCCTGCCGGCCTGCCATGCCTTGCCGCTCGCGGCGTAGACGGCCTGCAGGCGATTGGAGGCGGTCTCGTCCGGGCCGACCAGGCGAAAGTCGCGCCGGTCGGCGGTCGCGCGCATGACGTTCTCCAGCAGGTCACCGAGTACGCGGGTGGGTTCGTGCAGAGTCGCGCCCGGTTTGTCGACCGGGACGGCGTACCGCTCCAGTGGTGGCAGGGGAAGTTCGCGCCTCAGCAGGCCGCCGTTGGCGTGCGGCGTGGACCCCAGCCTGCGGGCGCCGTCGGGGACGCACGTCAGGACGTGGGGGCGAGGCGCTCCGTGTTCGTCGAACAGCTCCTGCGGTCGGTAGGAGCGCAGCCACTCCTCGAGCTGCCGCAGGTGGTCGGGGTTGTCCCGGACGGCGGACAGCGGGACCTGATGGGCTCGCCAGGTCCCCTCCACGGGAAGGCCGTCGACCTCGGCGGGGCCGGTCCAGCCCTTCGGGGTGCGCAGCACGATCATCGGCCAGCGGGGCCGCTCGGTCGCCCCGTCCTCGCGAGCGGCGCGCTGGATACCGGCGATACGGTCCGCGGCGGCGTCCATGGCGTGGGCCATCGCCCGGTGGACGGCGGCCGGCTCGTCGCCGGTGACATGGATCGGATCGTGGCCGTACCCCTTGAGGAGGTCGTCGAGTTCGGATTCCGGCAGCCGGGACAGCACCGTGGGATTGGCGATCTTGTAGCCGTTGAGGTGCAGGATCGGCAGGACGGCGCCGTCGTGCACCGGGTCCAGAAACTTGTCGGAGTGCCAGGAGGCGGCCAGCGGCCCGGTCTCCGCCTCACCGTCACCGATGACACAGGCGACCAACAGGCCGGGGTTGTCGAAGGCCGCGCCGTAAGCGTGCGAGAGGGCATAACCCAGTTCGCCGCCCTCGTGGATGGAACCGGGCGTCTCCGGGGCCACGTGACTGGGCACGCCTCCGGGGAACGAGAACTGCCGGAACAGCCGGGCCATCCCGGCGGCGTCCCGGGTGACGTCCGGGTAGGTTTCCGTGTACGACCCTTCCAGCCAGGAGTTGGCCACCACGGCCGGGCCCCCGTGGCCGGGGCCCCAGATGCAGAGGGCTTCCTGCCCCCGGGAGTGGATGAGCCGGTTGAGGTGCGTGTACACGAGATTCAGGCCGGGCGAAGTGCCCCAGTGACCGAGCAGCCGCGGCTTGACGTGCTCCGGGCGCAGCGGTTCGGTGAGCAGCGGGTTCGCCATCAAGTAGATCTGGCCGACGGACAGATAGTTCGCGGCACGCCAATGGGCGTCCAGCGTCCTCGACTCCTCGTCTGTGAGCGAACCGGACACCTGTTGCGAATCGACGGGCATGCTGGGTTCCCTTGCGGATCGAGGATTCGGGCCGACGGGGGCTCCTGCCGGGTCTGCGTCCCACCCTCCCCCGTTCACCGGGCGCACGACAGGGCCGACCGGGCCCTGTCGCGCACACCGTGTCGGATACGCGAGAGGAAGCCCGCGTACAGGGCCCGATCACGGCAACGAAAACCCACTCCTTCCGGTCAGTCGTGCGAGATCACCGCCACGGGCTCGAACCCGGGGCGGTGGGCGCGGGCAGGGGAGCGACGCCATGATGCTGCAGTGCCTGGGGCACCGGCCCGATATGAGCGCCGGCCGCCGCCCGGCGGATCTTCCGCCCCACCACCACGAGAGCGGCATCGGCTTGTGCGGTTCGAGGCCGAGGACGACGTCACGGTGGTCGGTGACGTCGGGAACTTCGCGTGCCGAGGGCTCCGGCAGCACCGTCTCCTGGCCGTGCTCGGCAGCACGGACGAGGACGAGGGGCCGCTCGCACGAGGCCAGGACGGCATGGGAGGCGGAACCGAGCAGAAAACCCGCCGTTCCGCTCAGTCCGCGGGAGCCCGGTGTCATCGGTTCGGCGGACTTTCAGCAGAGCCGGGACGGGCGGGTGCCGGGATGCGCCCTCGCCCCGCGCGCTCCACGATGAAGACATGGTTCCCGTCGGTCCTGCCGACCGTTTCGATGCGTTCCGGGCCCTGGCCGGCCGTCGCGGGCGGCCCGGAAACCGATTGATCGAGTCCCTGGCCGAGGCCAGGGCGGGAACAGGGGACGGTCCCGAGGCTTGGGCTCCGGCTGTCGCCACCCGAGTCGGACTGGCTGCCGCCGCCGCGCTCGGACCCGCGAGTTACTACGCGGACCTCGCCACCCCGCACAGCCGCCGTCATGTCCGGGTGTGCGCGGCGACTGCCTGCTTCGCGGCCCAGGCCGGACGGCATCTCGCAGACGTCGAGGACGCGCTGGGCACCGGCCCCGGCACGGCCTCGCCGGACGGTGACGTGTCGGTGCAGGGCGTCCGATGTCTGGGCTACTGCTACGCGGGGCCCGCCGCGCTCGACGGCGACACGCCCTGCACAGGTCCGACGCTCGCCGTGCAGCTCAGCGGGCGGGAGCCACCGTCAGCACCTGCTATCCCCGCGTCCGACAACACCGGTGACCCCGTTCTGCTGAGCGGTGTGCTCTCGGGTGAGCCCTCCTGGCAGGTGTGGCCGGCGGCGGTGACGGGCGCCCCGGACGAGGTCCTCCGCGAGGTCGCGGTGTCCGGGCTACGAGGCCGTGGCGGCGCGGGTTTCCGGGTGGCGGCGAAGTGGGAAGCGGCCGGCCGGGCCCCAGAGGCGGTGGTCGTGGCCAACGGCGACGAAGGGGATCCCGGATCGTACGCCGACAGGCTGCTGATGGAGGCCGATCCGGCGCGGGTGCTGGAGGGACTGGCCTTGGCTTGCTTCGCCTGCGGGGCCCGCCAGGGCGTGGTTCTGGTGCGCTCCGAGTACCCGGCCGCCTTGGCACGGATGCGGGAAGCCGTGGAGCGCGCGTATGCCGACGGCCATCTCGGGCCGTCCGTGCACGGTACGGCCACCGCGCTCGACATCCGGATCGTCGAAGGCGCCGGGTCCTACGTCGCCGGTGAGGAGACCGCGCTCATCGCGGGGCTGGAGGGCGGCCGGGGATGTGCCCGGCCGCGCCCGCCGTACCCGACCGAGCGGGGGCTGTGGGACGCGCCGACCGTGGTCAACAACGTGGAGACCCTGGCGGCCGTGCCGTGGATCGTCCGGCGGGGCGGCGAGTCCTACGCCCGGCGTGGCACGCCCACCGAGACGGGGACCAAGCTGGTGTGTCTCTCCGAACGGTTCGCCCGGCCGGGTTGCCACGAGGTCGAGATCGGCACGCCCGTGCTGCGGATCGTCACGGAGCTGGGCGGTGGTCTGAAGGACGGTGCCGAGCTCGCCGCTCTCCAGGTCGGCGGGCCACTGGGCGGCTTCCTCGCCGCCGATGCCCTGGACGTACCTCTGTCGGAGGCCGGCCTGTCGGCTCGGGGCGCCGCCCTGGGCCATGCCGGTCTGGTGGCCTTCGACCGGCGCGTGGCGCCGCAGGACGTGTTGCGGCACGTCTGGGAGTTCGCGGCGGCCGAGAGCTGCGGGGCGTGTTCGCCCTGCCGGGTCGGCTCGCGCCGCGGCCTGGAGCTGGCAGACGCCGGGAGTCCGCCGGGTCGGGAGTGGGAGCGGCTGTCGCGGGTCCTGGCCGAGGCCAGTCTGTGTGCCTTCGGACGGCGGATCCCGCCGGCCCTGCGGAGTCTCGCCCGCGTCTACGGGGATCAACTGGCGGGGTGGGGCCCGTGACCACGATCGCGGTCGAGGTCGACGGGGCCGGGGTCGAGGTGCCCGAGGGGGCTTCGCTGCTCGCGGCGGTGCGGGCGGCCGGGGTCGAGCTGCCCGCGCTCTGCTCCGACGACCGGCTCAGTCCTGCCGGGTCCTGCCGTACGTGCCTGGTACGGGCGGATGGGCGCGTCGCGGCCGCATGTGTCACCCCGTCGTCCCCCGGCACCCGCGTCGACACCGCGACGGAGGATCTTGTACAGCTGCGCAGGGACGCGGTGGAGCTCATCGTCTCCGCTCTGCCGCCCCGGGCGCTGGCCGACGGCGATCTCAGTGAACTGGCGCATGTCTGCCGGTCGATGGGCATCGGTCCCGAGACGGCCCAGGGTCCCGGGGGCCGGGGCGGGGACGACTCCCATCCGTACGTGCATCTCGACCGGGATCTGTGCATCGCCTGCGGCCGGTGTGTGCGGATGTGCTCGGAGGTGCAGGGGACCTTCGCCCTCACTCTGGTCGGCAGAGGCGCGGACACGGTGGTGGCCCCGGGCACCGGCGGGCCCTGGGCCGAGTCGGACTGCGTGGCCTGCGGGGGTTGCGTCGACACCTGCCCCACAGGAGCGATCATCCAGCCCGGACCGGCGCGCGGGATCACGTCCGCGTCCCCACCAACGGCCAGGACGCGCACCACCTGCGGCTACTGCGGCGTGGGCTGTGCCCTGGACGTGGTCACCCAGGACGGTGAGGTCGCGGCGGTGCTGCCCGCCCCGGACGGCCCGGTCAACCACGGGCACGCTTGTGTCAAGGGCCGCTTCGCCCACGGCTTCCGCACGTCCCCCGAGCGGCTCACCCGGCCCCTGCTCCGGCGCGGCGGCACGCTGGAGCCGGTCGGCTGGGACGAGGCGCTCGGCCATGTGGCCCGGGGGCTGCGTGCCGCCGTCGACGCCGGGGGCCCGGACGCCGCGGCGGCGATCTCCTCGGCGCGCGCCACCAACGAGGACAACTATCTCGTCCAGAAGTTCATGCGGGTCGTCATCGGCACGAACAACGTCGACAACTGCTCCCGGCTCTGTCACTCCCCCTCAGCCGCCGGCCTGACGGCGTCCTTCGGGCTCTCCGGCGGCACCGACACCTTCGACGACGTCGAGCGGGCCGACTGTCTGCTGGTGGTCGGCGCCAACCCCGTCGAGGCCCACCCGGTGGTCGGAGCCCGGCTGCTGCGGCGCGTGCTGCACGGAGCCGGGCTGGTCGTCGCCGACCCCCGCGCGGTCGGGCTCGCCCTGCACGCCGACGTCCACCTGCGGCCCCGCCCGGGCACCAACGTCGCGCTGTTCCACGGACTGGCGCACGTCCTGCTCGCCGAGGGGCTGACCGACGAGGAGTTCCTGCACGAGCGGGCCACCGGGCTTGGCGAGCTCACCGGGCTCCTGGCCGACTACTCGCCCGACCGGGTCGCGGACATCACCGGCGTGCCCGCCACGGACCTGGTCGCAGCCGCCCGCCTCTACGGCAGGGCCGAGCGGCCGGCCATCGTCTACGGCCTGGGCGTCACCGAGCACCTCCACGGCACCGACGGGGTGCGGTCGCTGGCCAACCTGGCGATCCTGCGCGGCGCCGTGGGAACCGACCGGGGGTACGGGGTCAACCCGCTGCGCGGCCAGAACAACGTGCAGGGCGCCTCCGACATGGGTGCCCTGCCGGACCTGCTGCCCGGGTACGGCAAGGTCACCGACCCGGCCGTCCGCGCACGGGCGGAGGACGTCTGGGGCGTTCCGGTCCCGGCACGGCCCGGTCTGCGGATCCCGGACATGTTCGCCGCTGCCCGGTCGGGAGACCTGCGGGCTCTGTGGGTCATCGGCGAGGACGTCTGCGCCACCGACCCCGACGCCAACCGGGTGGCCGAGGCCCTGGACGCCTGCCCGCTCGTCGTGTGCAACGAACTGTTCCTGTCCGAGACCGCCCGGCACGCCGACGTCGTCCTGCCGGTTGCCTCCTGGCTGGAGAAGGACGGAACCTTCGTCAACTTCGACCGCCGGTTCCAGCGGGTCCGCCCCGCCGTTCCCCCGCCGGGAGAGAGCCGGACCGACTTCGACATCGTCCGGGCCCTCGCCACCACGATGGGAGTCGGCCTGGGCTGCGCGACACCCGCCGACGCCCTCGCCGAGTGCGCACGGCTCGTACCCGTCTTCGCCGGGCTCTCCCACGACCGGCTGGACCGCGAGGGCGCCGTCCCCTGGCCCTGCCGCGCCCCCGGCCGGCCGGGAGAAGCCAAGCTGTACTTGGAGAGGTTCGCCACGCCGGACGGCCTGGCCCACCTCGCCGCCGTCCCCTACCTGCCTCCCGGCGAGCAGCCCGACGACGGCTATCCGCTGGTCCTGGTCACCGGGCGGCGCTGGGCGCACTACAACTCCGGCAGCATGACCCGGCGGGGCGGCAATCTCGCTCTCGATCCGGTCGACTTCCTCGACATCCACCCCGACGACGCCGTCCGGTACGAGCTGCGGAACGGCGGGCGGGTCACCGTGGAGAGCCGGCACGGCAGGGCCCGGCTCATCGCCCGCGTCAGTGAACAGACGGCTCCCGGCCAGGTCTTCTGCTCCTTCCACTTTCCCGCGAGCGGCGTGAACCGGCTCACCTCCGGCCATGCGGACACCGTCACGTCCTGCCCCGAATACAAGGTCACCGCGGTCCGCGTGGCCGCCCCGTGAGGCGACGGTCCGAGGCACTCGGCCATGGGCACCCGAACCGGCCCTCGCGATGAGAGCCTCCGCCGGCCGCCGGCTCACTCGGACCGCAGCTCGCGAACCCGCGCCAGCGCCTTTCGTTCTCCTGCACAAGCGTCGCTGACCGAGTCATCAGGTCGGAAGCCCGGTCGAACAGCCCGGCCGCCGGCTCACTCGGACTGCAGCTCGCGAACCCGCGCCAGCGCCTTTCGTTCTCCTGCACAAGCGTCGCTGACCGAGTCATCAGGTCGGAAGCCCGGTCGAACAGCCCGGCCGCCGGCTCACTCGGACTGCAGCTCGCGAACCCGCGCGCGGAACACACGCCAGCGCCTTTCGTTCTCATGCACGAGCGTCGCCGACTGGGTCATCAGGTCGGAAGCCCGGTCGAACAGCTCGGAAGCCGAATAGAGGTAGGCCGGGGCTTTCCGCTCGCTTCGCAGGTCGGCCCGAAGCGCCGCCGGGGAGAAGTCGACGCGGGCCAGCAGGTCGAGTGCGCGCCGCAGGAGGCGCGCCACCAAGGCCTGTAGGCCGGCCGACTGCCAGTCATTGGCGATGATCCGGTGCCGCTCCCCCAGCAGGTCCGCAAGCGCCGGGTGAGCGGCCAGACCGCCGGCGATCTCCCACGCCTGCTCCATCGCCCGGGCCAGCCAGGCGCCGCCCTGCTCGGTCTCGTCGGCGACCTGGCCGACTTCACGCTTCAGCCTCCGGAGCTCGGCGGGCTCGTTCTCCCCCTCCATGAAGAGGATCCCCGACTCCGCCACGAGCCCCGGAGCGTTCAGATCCTCCGCCCCGGCGAACGGGATCGCCGACGTCTGCTCACCTGCCTCGACCACGCTCCACCGGTCGGCCAGTGCCTTCAGCGCCCGGGAACTCGCCTGGAGTTCACCGGCCTGCCGCAACGGGGCCTGTGAGTAGTACTCCTCATGCTCTCGATGGAACCGTGCGAGGTTGTCGATCACCTGCAGCAGCGACTGGGGAGGGGACGGATGGGACTGCTGCTCGGGCATGCTGAAAGTCTGCAACACATCTCACGCCGCGGCATCGGCGCACCGGGCGGATCAGTCCTGCGCGAGGTGAAACGTGCGGGTCTCTCCCGGCGCCACGGTCACGGCCCGGTCGGGCAGCACCACACGGATCGGTGACTCCTCCGAGTCGGGCACGCCGAGCCGCAACGGTCCGCGCTGCGGCCGTACGCCGACGCCCCGGTGGCCGCGGTAGCGCAGCGAGAAGGGCGATGGCGGAGCCGACGTGGTGCTGGAGCCGGGAGTTGTCGGGCAGCCGGCGGCCCGAACGGGGGTCGAGGTGCAGCCCCTGGGTTTCCTCCCGCCCGTCACTGCCGCTCTGCCACGTGCACATGGCCCCGCTCCGGCCCGGCCGCGCGGGGGGCGGCAGGCCTGCGACTCTGCTCCACGCCCCGGCACGCCCGCCTCGTCGTCCCGGTACGGGAAGGTACGGGTCAGTGTGCGGCGCCCTCCCCTTCTCCCCCACGCGATGTGCGGGAGCGCCAGTCCGCGCGGCGGCGCTCAGGCTCGCTGCGGGACGACGGCCACCGGGCAGTCGGCGTGGTGCAGCAGAGCGTGGGCGGTCCGGCCGAGTTGCAGGCCGAAGTGCCCCTGCCGCCGCAGCGCACCCACGACCACCAGGTCGGCACCGGTCGAGGCGTCCAGGAGGACCTTGTGGGCGGGGCCTTCGACCACTTGGCGCTCCACTTCGACCTGCGGATGGTCCTTCGCGGTGTCGCGCAGCGCTTCGGTGAGGAGAGCGGAGGCCCGTTCGTCCCCTGACGCGACGGCGTCGTCCGCGATCAAAGGGCTGTCCGTGTGCTCATGCGCGCGGTGGCGCCAGGCGCGGACGGCGTGCAGGGCGCAGCCGCGCGCCTCGGCCTCGCGGAGGGCGAACCGTACGGCGGCCGAGCCGTCGGTCGCGTCACCGACGCCGAGCACCACCCCGCCACCGGAACCCTGCTGGTGCGACGTCCGGCCACGGACCACGACGACCGGGCACACGGCGCGGGCGGCCACGGTGAGGCTGACCGACCCCAGCAGCATCCCGGCGATCTCGCCACGCCCCCGGGAGCCCGTGACCAGGGCGAAGGATGCATGAGCCGCGTGCAGGAGCGCGGAGGCGGGGTCGTCGGGCAATACCTCGCTCGACACCTTCACCTCCGGGTTGCGCAGCCGGGCGCGTTCCGCACAGGACGCCGTGAGGTGCTCGGCCATGACCTTGTCGGCCGCGCGGTCGGTGCTGAAGGACGGGCGGACTCCCTCGTAGCGCTCCCACAGCGAGGCGAAGACCAGCCGCAGGGACAGCCCGTGGCGCGCCGCCTCGTCCACCGCCCAGTCCACCGCCTCCAGGCTGGAATCCGATCCGTCGACACCCACGACCAGCGGGAGCTCCACGGTTCCCACCGCCTTCCTGCGTGGCCACTGCGGGACACCCCTGTGAATACCGTCCCACCGCCCCCGGCCCGTCGCTACACGTGGGCGGGCTCCCCGCGGGACGTCCCGGCCCGGGTTGCACCCCGCTGAATTGCGACGATCGTGGAGTCATGCGGCCCGGAACACAGCGCGGGGTGCCACTCCCCATCGCCGTCGGCCTTCGCATACGAACCCCACTCCGCTTCGAGGTCTCGGAGAAGGGAAGTCCCTGATGGTTGCGAGGACCGGCGTCTTCGGCGCCATGACCAAGGAGCATCGCGAGCAGCTCATGGCGCTGGCTCGCGAGGTGTCGTTCGCGATGGGCGAGCGCATCTTCGAGGAAGGTGGCAGGGCCGACCGCTTCTGGATCATCCACACGGGCACGGTCGACCTCGACCTCCACGTGCCCGGCCGGCATGCGGCGGTCATCGAGACCCTGGGCGCCGGACGGCTGCTCGGCTGGTCCTGGCTGCTCCCTCCCCACCACTGGCACCTGGGCGCCGAAGCCAGCAGCCCGGTACGCGCCTACGAGTTCGACGCGGCGGCGGTCCGTGAGATGTGCGCAGCCGACCCGGAGCTGGAACACGAACTCAGCACCTACATGCTCGGTGTACTGGCACGCCGGCTCAGGTCCGCCCGGGTGCGGCTGCTCGACCTGTACGGGCCCTACGGGGCGGGCGAGGTGCCCTGACGAGGCGGGACGAGGAGACCCCGGTACCTGAGACCCCTCACGTCGTGGGCGATGGATGACGCGGACGGTCGTGGCCGTCGAGACGCGGCGCCCCTTCATGGAGATCGTCCGCCGGCCCATCTCCGTGCGGAGCGCCGGAATGTGGTCGTGCTCCGCTGGTGGTTGCGCGGGTCCGCGTCCAGGGCCGAGGCCGCGACCGCGTCTTCGATACGGCGGCGGACCCGCGGAGTCTTCGATACGGCGGCGGACCCGCGGAGTCTTCGATACGGCGGCAAACCCGAGGACATGAGCGTCACCTCCTCGTCGACCGCCCGGCGACGGGGCCTGCCTGTGGCCCGTCACCTGTGGAACCGCGCGGACCACAGGGGCTCCACCCGGTCCCATTCGGCGTCCCACTGGGCGTACCTTCTGCGGTCCAGCGCCAGGCGCACCCCTTTGCGCGCCGCGAGGAAGCCGGCGTAGACACCGGCCGCCGTCATGCCGCCCATGAGCCAGCCGGAGGCCTGCGCGTTGCTTGCGGCCATCGGTGGCTCCGTGACCTTTCCGTCGCGATCGACCCAGATCCGTACGGTCGAGCCCGCCGTCTCGTCCGGTGACACCGGTGCGGTTCCCGTCCGTTGCCGGCCGCGTTCATCGGTCCACCGGAGCTGGGCCTGCTGCTTCTCGTCCGCGGCGCTGCCCGGTGCCGCGTCCGGGGCCGAGGTCACCTGTGCGGTGACCTGGGACCGCTCTGCGGCCTGGGCTCGGACCGTCCGCGTCGTCGACTCGTGGACCGCCGTTCCCGCGCTCACCGAAGCCGCAGGCAGCCCGAGGACGAGCACGGCCAACAGGAAGCGGGAGCACCAGGTCTCCACCCGATCGGACCTGCGCCTCAGAGGGTTCGCGTCCACGGCCGGATGCTTCTGCCGGCGTGGTCCGGGGCTGGACCCCTGCGGCGGATCCTGTGTGCTCATGGTCTCGCCTCCAGCTGTTGCTGGTGCTTTCCCGCTCTCGTCCGTCTCCCTCAACACCCTGCAACGTCGGCGGCGCCCGATCACGGGGCCGAAGGTCCCTGCAACCGGCCACTCGGCCCAAGCGTGTTCGTCGCCCGTCGCCGGTTCAGATCTGGGGAACGACCACGATCGGACACGGCGCGTGATGCAGCACCGCGTGGTTGACCAGACCGAGCTGCGGCCCGACGTGTGACCCGCCGTCCGGCGCCCAGCAGGTGCAGGGCGCACGCCAGTCCGGACAGGCCACCGTGGCGCCTGCGGGCCGCGACGACGAGCAGGTCGCGATCTCCCAGCTCTCTCGAACCGAGCACCGGCGCGATAACGTTGCGCCCCCTGTCGACCAGGGCGGCCGTCGCGTCCTCCAGGGGAACCGCCACCGCTCCCACCTCCTTTTCCCGGGACTTCGCGCTCGTGCGAGCCCCGTCTGCCGGGACCACATGCGCCGCGAGGAGATCTGGGGTAGTCCTCGATGTGGAAGCGCCGTGTTCTGTGGGGCGGCAGTCCTGGCGGTCACCACGCTCACCGTCCTTCCAGCTTCGAACGAGACGGAGGCAGTCGCCATGGAACGAGTCCTCACCGTGGGCCTCGACGGCTCACCCGAAAGCCTCGCCGCCGCCCGCTGGGCCGCCGACGAGGCCGAGCGGCGCCGCAATCTCACTCTGCGCCTGCTGCACGCGTGGCCCATGGTCGCGCCCGAGCCGACCCACACCCCCGCGGATGTCGATCAGAACTACTGGGCGAATCGGCTCGTGCACAACGCCCAGGCGGAGCTCCAGGAGCGGCACCCGGGTCTCACCGTCGTGGGCGGCCTGGTCGCCGACGACGCCCAGGACGCGCTGCTCCACGCCGCGTCGGAGTCCGAGATGCTCGTGCTCGGGTCGCAGGGACTGGCTCCCGTGGAGAGCTACTTCCTCGGCGACATCAGCCTGGCCGTCGTCGCGCGAGCCGAGCGGCCCGTCGTCCTGGTGCGTGCCCAGCGGCAGGAAGAGGAGCACAGGCCCCTGTCCGGTGCCCCGGGCGACGTCGTGGTGGCCCTGAAACTGCACGGCCCGTGCGACGAGCTGCTCGAATTCGCCTTCACCACCGCCGCGGCACGAGGGGTACCGGTGCGCGCGGTCCATGGCCGCAGCATGCCGCTGCACGCGTACGCGCCCTGGGGCGTGGACCACACCGTGACCCAGGAGGAGCGGCGCGCGGCGCACCAAGGCCTGCGGCAGCTCCTGCGCCCCTGGCGCGAGAAGTTCCCGGGCGTCACCGTGTCCGACAGTGTCCGCATCGACAGCCCCGCCAAGGCCGTCGTGGCAGCCACCGCGGGCGCCCAGTTGCTGGTGGTGGGCAGGCGGAAGCACCACCGTCCCCTGACACCCCGTCTGGGCCCCGTGGCGCAGGCGGCCGCGCACCACGCACCCTGCCCGGTCGCCGTCGTCCCCCATGACTGAGCCGGGCCACACCGGTGAGCCGACGGCATCGGTCCAGCGGGAGGAGACGCCCGGGTCTTCGTCGCTTCCGCGTGCCGAGGTGCGCGAGACCCACACCGCGGTGGTGCTCTTCATCGGGGACCGCGCCTACAAGGTGAAGAAGCCGGTGGACCTGACGTTCCTGGACCACACCTCGGTGGCCGCCCGGCGGGCCACATGTGAGCGGGAAGTCTTCCTCAACCGCCGGTTCGCCCCGGACGTCTACCTCGGTGTCGGCGCGTTCAGCAGCCCGGACACCGATGTGCCCGAGCCCGTCGTGGTGATGCGCCGCATGCCCGACGAGCGCCGCCTCTCCCGGCTCGTGCGGGAGGGCGTCGCCGTCGACGATGCCCTGCGGGCCGTCGCCCGGCTGCTCGCCACTCACCACGCGAGCGCACCCCGCGGCCGGGAGGTGGACGAGCAGGGAACGCGCGATGCCCTGTCGTCGCGCTGGGAGGCGAGCTTCGCCCAGGTCCGCGCCCTGTCCGACGACGGCACCGTGCCCGGCGGCGTGGCGGAGATCGAGCACCTGGTGCGCCGCTACCTCGCCGGCCGCGAGCCCTTGTTCCTCCGGCGGATCGCGCAGCAGCGGGTGGTCGACGGCCACGGAGATCTGCTCGCCGAGGACATCTTCTGCCTCGACGACGGTCCGCGCGTCCTGGACTGCCTGGAGTTCGACGACCACCTCCGTTACGTCGACGGCATCGACGACGCCGCCTTCCTCGCCATGGACCTGGAGCAACTCGGCGCCCCGGGAGCCGCGGCGTTCTTCCTCGCCGAGTACGGCGCGTACTCCGGCGACCCGGCGCCTCCTTCCCTGCGCCACCACTACGTCGCGTACCGCGCGTTCGTCCGGGCCAAGGTCTCCCTGATCCAGGCGCGCCAGGGCACGCCCGGCGCGCAGGCGGCGGCGCGCCGGCTGATCACCACCACCCTGCGGCATCTGCGCCTCTCCGCCGTCGGGCTGACCCTCGTCGGCGGGCTCCCGGGCAGCGGCAAGTCCACTCTCTCCGGGGCGCTCGCCGATCGTCTCGGCGTCACCCTGCTCAGCAGCGACCGCCTCCGCAAGGAACTGGCGGGCATCCCGGCGGAGCAGCCGGCCGGCGCCGCCTACGGCGAGGGCCTGTACTCCCCCGAATGGACCATCAGGACGTACGCCGCCCTCCTCGACCGCGCGTCGGCCCTGCTGTCCCAGGGTGAGTCCGTCGTCCTGGACGCCACCTGGCACGACGCGGGACAGCGTGAAGCCGCCTGGGCCGTGGCCGAACGTGCCCACGCCGACCTCGTCGCCCTGCACTGCATCGTCCCCGGCGAGGTGACCGCGGCCCGCCTCGCCACGCGCGCGCCCGGAGCGTCCGACGCCGACGTCGAGGTGGCCGGTGTCATGGCCGCAACGCAGCAGCCGTGGCCCGAGGCCGTCGAGGTCGACACGAGCGGTTCACTGGAGGCCGCGGTGCTCCAGGCGCTGGCGGCGATCCGCCCGCACGCCGACAGCCAGGCCCCGGTCTTCCGCCGCCCCTACATGGAGCCCGACTAGACCCGCGCCCCCTTCCCGCCGAGTCCTTTCGCGGCCAGTCCGTCCATGCTGGGGAATTCGATCGGACAGGACGAGGGTGTCACCGAGGCCGTAGTTGATGGTCGCCTGCGGTCGGGGGACGTGCTGGAGCCGCGCTCCGAGGGGTGGGGCCGTGACCTGGTCCAGCAGTTCACAGGTTCCGTCGGCGTGCACCAGGGCGGGTGGCGGGTGACCGGCGTTGCCGCCGTCGACGCAGTCGATGACGTACTCGGTGCAACACACCATGAGCCACCGACCCCAGCCTCATCCCGGAGCCCCCCACGGCTGGAGAACGAAACACTTCAGGACGCGGCGCGCAGGATGAAGGAACTGGACGTCGGGGCTATGCCGATCTGTGGGGGCGTGATCGGGAAGGCAAGCCCGGCGTCCTGGCGCACACGGAGAAGGGAGGCGGTGGCGGCGGCCGAACGCACCCGACGCACCGGCGGTGCTGAGGGTGCCGGGGCGGCTGCGGCGGAGCCGGCGGGCGGGTGATCAGTTCTGGGCGTCGGACGTGGAGTGCCACGCCTCCATGCCCGCTCGGGACGCCTCCTTGGCCTGCCGCAACTTCATGGCCGCCTGCTGGGCCGGGGGCACGTCCATCTCGCGGATCATGCGCCGGCCTGCCGCGACCACGGCGGAGGCCGCGATGGCAATGCCGACCCATGCCACCACGGCACCGGCTGCGGTGAGCACGACACCGGTGGTCACAAGCCGGGTGTTGATCTCGATCGTCCGTGGGGAGTGGTGGTGATGGTTCATGACTCCACCCTCCAACGGGGGGAACCACATCGCATCCCGGCCGGCGATTCAGGCTCCGGAGCGGGACCCCGAACGCGCCGGGTGGTGGCGCGGACAGCCGGGCAGGTCTCGCCCGGGGATGACCGTCTGATCCGGATGCGAACGGCTCTGCTGTCGCGTCGGCCGGCGGGCGTCGGCGGACGGCTGGGCCGGGCCCCCGTGGTCCCGAGGTGCAGCGGGCGCCGGCGGCTGCGACCGTATGAGTGATGCGCTGAACAAAATTCCACGGTTCGGCACTGGAGGTGGCCATGACGGTGACGGCACACCCTTCGCTTCTGCGGGAGCTGATCGAGCGGTGCGAGACGCTCAGGCGGCACGCGGGGTCCGATGGCGGCCCGGAGATCGCGCGCCGACTGGAGGATGCGACGTACACGCTGTGCGTGGTCACCGGCACCCGCCAGTTGGATGCGGCACTGTCCGTGGCGCGTCAGCAGTTGGCCGACGCCACGTCATGACACGACAGCAGCCCCTTCAGCACTGAATCCAGACGGATACGTGCGGGCGGGGCCTCGGGCCCGTGTGTCCGGTCCGCGGGCCCAAGTGGGTGTCGCCTGTCCTGTACTCGTGCATGACGGGTCTCGGCGCATCACCGGCCAGGGGTTGCTTCGCCTGCTGGACGCTCCTGGTCGAACGGACCACCAACCGATGACACACCGCGCATCAGGAAGCATCTGCCAGGATTCGGCCCGTTCGGATGGCGTCGACCAGGGCCTGGTGGTCCTGCTCGTTCTGGTCGGCGTAGAGCTCGGCGAAGGTCACCAGTGCGCGGTCGAAGGTGTCGCCGCCGCCCAGGTAGGCGCCGATCGCGATCCGGTCCCCGGAGCGGGCGTGGGCGCGGGCCAGTGTGGCACCGCAGAGCCGGCCGAACAGCATCATCCGCTTGGGCGACATGTTCTCGGCCACGGCGATGCCCTTCCAGTCCCGCAACTGGCGCAGGTAGAAGTCCCGCCTCTTGCCGTCCATGCCCTGGACGCGTTCCCAGCCCAGGAAGATGTCGCTGGTGGCCTGCATGAGCCGCTGACCGGCGACGACGCGCTCGCCCTGTGTGCGGAAGGTGCTGCCGCCGACGTAGGGCGCCAGGACGGACTCGTCGGCTTCCTTGGCCTGGAGGAACAGGGGATCCTCGTCGTCCTTGCCGAGCATCAGGATGATCCAGCAGCGTGTTCCCACACTGCCCACACCGACCACCTTGCGGGCGATGTCCGCGAGGCGGTACTGCTCCAGCAGGAACCGGCGGTCCGTCTGCAGGGTCCGGCCGTAGCGCTCGATCAGGTGGCTGATCTCATTCTCCAGGCCGCCGCGTTCCCTGTCCGGCAACAGATCCTGGAGCCGCACGAGCAGCGGTGGATCGCCGGCGATCTGGCGCCTTCCGTCGGTGACGTGCGTGAGCTTGTCGAAGACCTGCAGCGTGTCATGAGCCCGGGCCTGCTTCTCCGTGTGCGCCAAGCGGTCGCGCTGCCCGGCGCTCAGCATCGGGCCGAACTGCTGCCGCAGCTCGTCCATGTCGAAGCGGGTGTACCAGACGTCGAGATTGCCCATTCCGGCGAAGGCCCGCATACGCTCGCGGTAGGACCGCACGGTCGCCCGCACCACCGACGCCCGCTCCTTGGCGTTGAAGCCGTTCGCCCGGCCCGCGATGACGAAGCTGGCCGACAGCCGCTTCACGTCCCATTCCCACGGTCCCGGCAGCGTCTCGTCGAAGTCGTTGATGTCGAACATCAGGTGGCGTTCCGGCGAGGCCAGCAGCCGGAAGTTCAGCATGTGCGCGTCGCCGCAGCACTGCACCCTGAGCCCGCTGACCGGTGTCTCCGCGAGGTCGGCGGCCATGATGGCGGCGGCTCCGCGGTAGAAGCGGAACGGCGCCTCGCTCATCCTGCCGTAGCGGATCGGTACGAGTTCCGGCACCCGCGTCGCGGACTGCCTCTCGATGATCTCCACGGGGTCCGTGCGCTTCGCCGGGGGCATGAACTCGGCGTGACTGGACCGGGGTGCGTCGGCACGTGCGGCCTTGCCGCGGGCAACCCGCTCCCTCGGGTTGAGGCCCCGAGTCGTGACGCCGGAAAGGCGGTTGTCGATCATTGCAGATCCTTACTGCGGGGCGGGCGGCGTCGTGCGGGGCTCCACGAGGCCGCCGGGCGCCGCACCGCGGGTACCGCGCGGTACCCGGTCGTCTGCCGACCGATCCGAGGCGGCGCCCACGGTGTTCCGCGCCCGTGACGGGCACGCACGGGTCAGTGGAGAACCTTCTCCTTGGCACGGCGGTACTCGTCGTCGGTGATGTCGCCCCGGGCGCGGATCTCGGAGAGCCTCGCGAGTTCGTCCACCTCGCTGGTTTCCGCGCTGCCCGCGGTCTCGCGGATGTACCGCTCCGTCTGCTCCTGCTGGGCTCTGACGTGGCGCTGCTCGCGCTGGCCCATGTTCTCGCCCCGGGCGATGACGTAGACGAAGACGCCCAGGAAGGGGAGGACGATCGTGAAGACGAGCCAACCGGTCTTGGCCCATCCGCTCAGGTCGTCGTCACGGAAGATGTCCACGACGGCACGGAAGAGCAGGACGAACCACATGATCCACAGGAAGAACCACATGATCGCCCAGAAAGCCCCCAGAACCGGAAAGTCGTAGGCCAGGTTCACGCTGCTGCTCATTGCTTCTCCTCCGGGTGCCGTCTGCGGGGGCCCAGGTGGCCCCCGTGCGTCCCACCGGCATGCGGACAGGGCGCACGGGCGGTCCCAGGCGCCCCGCTGTTATCGGTCCTCGGTGCTGATGTCGAGCCCGAAGGCTTCACCGATGCTGCGGGCCGCGGACACCACCCGGGCGCTCCCCACCACGGGGGCGATCGCCACGAGCGTTCCCTGGATCTTCTCCAGTGGCACGCCGGCTTCGGCGGCGGTGCCGATGTTGAGGAGATAGGAGGGTGCGGAGGCATCCATGGCCACCAGGGCGGCGATGCGTGCCAGCAGGTACGTCTCCTCGTCCAGCCCGGAACGTTCGAACGTGTCGAGGGTCATCTGGACGAGCGTCTCGAACACGGGGGCGTCCGCTTCGGCGAGGGCGGTGACACCTTCGGCGCCTGTCTCTTTCTGGGCCATGGTTCACGTTTCCTTCCTGAGCGTCATGCGCACCTTCCATAAGAGCTCGGCCCGGCCGAACACCGCCTCACCCGGAAAGGGTGATCACCGGTCGCCTGATCACCGGTCGCCTGATCGGCGGCGGCCGGGTGCCGCTTCGTCCGCGGGCGCGAGGGGCGGTCCGTCCGGATAACCCCTTAAGCGAGTAATGTCGGTTCGGATCGACGCCCGGGGGCAGGAACCGAGCGCATCCCGCCTGTGGGAGGTCGACTTGTCCGGTAGCCGTTTCGCGCTTGCCCCACGGTGGGCCGCACGGGTGGCCGTGACCGCGGGCATCGGCGCGATCATCGTGCCGCTGCTCTTCGCGGGGCTCGACGGTCTGCTGCTCGTCCTCGTGGGCTCCGCCGGCCCGGCGGCGACGGCAGCGAGCGTGCGGTGGGCGCTTGTCCACACCGGCGTGGTCAAGGTGCTGGCCGTGCTGCTGGCCTTCGCCGACTCAGCCGCTGTCGTCGTCCTCTACGTGGCGTCCGGACTGCTGTGGGTGGTACTCATCTCGTTCGCGCTGTGGGTACTGGCCGTCTTCTGCGGCCGGGTCGCGCCGGCAGGCGCCGGGACGGCCCCGGCACGGACCCCGCACGGCACACCGGCGCCGCCGCGGCGCCCCTACCTGATCATGAATCCGTGCTCGGGTGGCGGCGAGGTCGGCCGATTCCGGCTGCGGGAGAAGGCCGAGGCGTCCGGGCTCGCGCTGCTGGCAGCCCGCGAGGTCGTCGTCGAGGCCGACGCCGACACGATCCCGGTCGGAGTGGACGGTGAGGCCCTCACCCTGCAGACCCCCGTCCGGTGCCGGATCCGTCCACGGTCCCTGCGCGTGCGGGTTCCGCGCGACCGCCCCGGTGCGCCGTACGGCAGACCCCCGAGGGACTGGCGCCGGGTGCGGCGACTGGCCCTGACGAGGACCCGGTGGGCGGCGACATGACGGACGGCCTCGCGCGGCCCGGCCGCCGCGCGGCCCTGTCGGCGGTGGCGCGCTCGCTCGTCGTGTCGTCAGGGCTGGTCCTCGCGTACTACCTGCTGCCCATGGACACACCCTCAACGGCGGCACGGTGACCGGGCTCGTCCTCGGTCTGCTCGCGGTGACGGCACTGTTCCTCTGGCAGGTTCGTACGATCGCCCGGTCCCCGAACCCCGAACTGCGGGCGGTGGAGTCGCTCGCCGCCGTCCTCCCCCTGTTCGTGCTGCTCTTCGCCACCTCGTACTTCCTGCTGGACCGGAGCACACCCGGCAGCTTCACCGAGCCCCTCACCCGTACCGACGCGCTGTACTTCACGCTGACCGTGGTCAGCACCGTCGGCTTCGGCGACATCACCGCGGCCACCGAGACGGCGCGCGTCATGACGATGATCCAGATCGTCGGCGGGATTCTGCTCGTCGGGATCGCGGCCCGGGTGGTGGTCAGGGCCGTCGAGGCCGGCCGGCGCCGACGGAACTCGGAGAGTGTGTGAGAGTGCTCCGGGGCTGACGCTGCGAGCCTTCCACGGCCGCAACGGCGTGACGGACCACGAAGCACCCTGCGTACGCCCCGTGAGACCTGGTTCCGTGGCGGCCCGGCATCACCGCCTTGCGCCGCCGGCGGCGCCTCGTCCACATGGCCTACCTGCGTGTGCCGTCTCGCCCTACGGCTGCCGAAATGGAGGCAGGTCCATCCCCCAGGATCCCCGGAGCCCTCGATGACCAGCTCGCCCGAGCCGCCCGAGCCCGGCCCGGCCCCGAACGGGGACGCGCGTGATGGGGCGAGGAGCGGGCACGAGCACGGCTCGGCGGCCGCGCGGATCGCGAGGAGCGCCTCCTCGGCGGTGCTCATCGTGCTCACCTGCATCCTGGTGCCGGTCGCACTGCTCACCGTGTGGGTGCACGACATCGCGCTGGACACCGACCGGTACGTGGAAACCGTCTCGCCGCTGGCCTCGGATCCGGCGATCGAGGACGCGGCGGTCAAACGCATCACCCGTGCCGCCGACGTACGGGTGGACGGCGAACAGGCCGCCTCGGACATCGCGGCCTGGCTGCAGTCACAGGGGCTGCCGCCCCGCGCCGCGCAGGCCGTGAAGGGACTGGGTCCGCAGCTGGACTCCGCGGTCAATGACACGGTCGAGAAGGTGACCACGCGCTTCGTGCAGAGCGACCGCTTCGAGCGGATCTGGACGAACGCCAACCGGACCGCACACGCCGCGGTCGTGGACGCGCTCACCGGCGAGGGCCGCGGTGCCGTGGGCGTGAGCGGCGGGACGGTCACCCTCGACGTCGGCGAAGCCGTCGACCAGGTCAAACAGGAGCTCGTGGACGCCGGCGTGTCCCCGGCGTCCGAGATCCCCGACGTGGACAAGCAGATGGTGCTCTTCCAGTCCGACCAACTGGAGAAGATCCGCAAGGGCGCCCATCTGCTGGACGTGATCGGGAACTGGCTTCCCGTGATCGTCGTGGTGATCGGCGCGTGCGGTGTGCTGCTGGCCCACCGGCGCCGCCGCGCCCTGGCCCGTACGGCTCTCGGCGCGGCCTTCGCCTGCCTGGTCGTGGCCGTCGTCCTGGTCGTCGCCCGCCGCTACTACCTGGACCACCTCCCGCCCCAGGTCCAGTCGGAGGCCGCCGCGGCAGCCGTCTTCGACACCCTGCTGCACTTCCTGAAGGTCAGCCTGCGCACGGCGATCGTGCTCGGTGTCGTCATTGCGCTCGGCGCCTACCTCATCGGCCCCGGGCGGCTGCCGCGTGCCATCCGGGGCACATCGGAGCGCGCCGCGGACTCCGCGGCAACGTGGGCGTACGGCCACCATGTCCGCACCGGCCGGGTGGGCACCTGGACCCAGGCCCACCGCCGGTGGATCGCCCTGGCCGCCCTGCTGATCGTGGCCCTGGTCTTCGCGCTCTGGAACCACCCCACGGCTCTGACCATCCTGCTGCTGGTCATCATTCTGCTGGCCGTGCTCGCACTGCTCGCCCTCCTCGCCGCCTCCGGCCGTGCCACCGCCCTCGACGCCCAGAGGGTGACACCACACCACCCGGAGAGCGGCGTGTGACGTCCCACCCGCGCGCCGGTCCGCCCCCGTTCCTCCAGCAGCATGTGTCAGGGGTCAGGACACGCGGGTGGCACCGGCCGCCGAACCTGGACGTATCCGGTGCAAGGTCCTCGGTGAGCCCTTGGTCCGCCCCCGCCTTCACTGTGGTCGAAGAGCGGCGGGCGGAACGGCTCGGCTCGTTCACGGGAGCGTCCGGTACACCGACCGAGAGTCCGTGGACCCGCTTGCCGCTGAATTCCAGCTCCCGGGGCTTCGGGTTCGCCGCAAGCCGGCCAACGGCCGGGAAGACGAGTGCCGGCATCACCCGCCTCGGGTGATGCCGAATCACCATCGGCGGGCCACAGTGGACATCACCCCGGCCGGAGCAGCGGTCGCCTCGCCCACGTCGGGAGACCACACTCCTACGGCGTGGTTCGGAACACCAGGAAGCTGGCAGCCGATGTGCCGGTGGCTCGCCTGCACAGGAACGCCCATACTGCTCGACACCGTGCTCTACAAGCCGGTCCACTCGCTGATCGACCAGAGCCTGCACTCCCGAATGGTTGTCGAGACGACCAACGGTGACGGGTTCGGCGTCGGCTGGTACACGCCGGAAGACGGCACCCCAGCGATCTTCCGGGACATCGGCCCGGCATGGAGCAACCGCAATCTGCGGGAGATCGCCGAGCACGTCCGCTCTCCTCTGTTCTTCGCTCATATCCGGGCCTCTACCGGTACTCCGGTGCAGCAGACCAACTGCCACCCGTTCCGGCACGGCCGCTGGATGTGGATGCACAACGGCGAGATCAGCGACTTCCCCCACATGCGGCAGGATCTCGGGTTGGCGGTCAGCCCGGCGCTCTTCCTCGACATCGAGGGTTCGACGGACTCCGAGATGATGTTCTACCTGGCCCTCACCTTCGGCCTGGAGCAGGACCCGCCGGGCGCCGTCGCCCGCATGGCCGGCATGGTGGAACGGACCGGTCATGAGCACGGGATGGAGGTTCCCTTGCATATGACAGCGGCCGTGACCGACGGGCAGCACACGTGGGCCTTCCGTTACTCCAGTTGGGGAGCCTCTTGGGGAGCCTCCGACTCGCTGTACTACAGCACTCAGGTGGAGGCGTTGCGAGCACTCCAGATCGACGTGGAATTCCTTCAGGAGGTGTCCGACGAGACCCGCCTCATCGTGTCCGAGCCGCTGGGCGATCTGCCCGGCGTCTGGAACGAGGTCCCCGAGAGCAGCTACGGCATCCTGCGGCCCGGAGGGGACAAACTGGTCCCCTTCGCCCCTCAGCCCGTGTAGGGCCCAACGCCCTTTCCGTCAAACGGCATTCCGACGCCCACCTGCCGCCAGTTGGAACAAGGGGCGGGCAATCACCCGTCCCGGGTGATGCCGAACCGCACTCGCGGGCTCACAGTGGAGATCACCCTGATGGAACGGCTGTCGTCGCGCCTCCGTCGGGGGACGACACTCCTGCGGCGTGGTTCCTTACGTCAGGGAGGTGGTAGCCGATGTGCCGATGGCTCGCCTACACAGGAACGCCCATACTGCTCGACACCGTGCTCTACAAGCCGGTCCACTCGCTGATCGACCAGAGCCTGCACTCCCGGATGGGCGTGGAGACGACCAACGGTGACGGGTTCGGCGTCGGCTGGTACACACCGGACAACGGCACCCCAGCGGTCGTCCGCGACACCGGCCCGGCATGGAGCAACCGCAATCTGAGGGAGATCGCCGACCATGTCAGCTCCCCGCTGTTCTTCGCCCACATCCGGGCCTCTACCGGTACCCCGGTGCAGCAGACCAACTGCCACCCGTTCCGCCACGGCCGCTGGATGTGGATGCACAACGGCGGGATCACCGACTTCCACCAGGTACGGCGTGATCTCGCCCTGGCGGTCGATCCGGAGCTCTTCCTCGACATCGAGGGTTCGACGGACTCCGAGATGATGTTCTACCTGGCCCTCACCTTCGGCCTGGAGCAGGACCCCCCGGGTGCCGTCGCCCGCATGGTCGGCATGGTGGAACGGACCGGTCATGAGCACGGGGTGGAGTTCCCCCTGCAGATGACGGTCGCAGTGACCGACGGCCGGCAGGTGTGGGCATTCCGCTACTCCAGCCAGGGAGCTTCCCGCTCGCTGTTCTACAGCACCCGGGTCGAGGCACTGCGAGCACTCCACCCGGATGTGCCGTTCCTGCGGGAGGTGTCCGACGCGACCCGCCTCATCGTGTCCGAGCCGCTGGGCGATCTGCCCGGCGTCTGGAACGAGGTCCCCGAGAGCAGCTACGGCATCCTGCAGCCCGAAGGCGACAACCTGATCCCCTTCGCCCCACAGCCCGTGTAGGGGCCCCGGCACCCTCCCCGTCGAACGGCGTCCTGACGCCACAACCTGCCGCAAGTTCAGCGGGGTCGGCCGCGCACCACGTCCCGGTCCGGCGTTCCGGATGTCCCGTCCGGCCGGGATCGGCGGCCGTGTCAGTCGTACGCCACCTGCACGCACTGTCCACCGCGATGGCCGCGCCGGCTCCGGTGCGGCGCAGGGACTACCCGGGCCGCGACGTCGGCCCTTCCTGAGCACTCGGCGCCCCTGCCCGTCGGAGCGATGGAACGAGGACGGTCGGATCCAGCCGCCCTGCAGCTACGGCTTCGTCGACCCGGGCTGGGTCTTCGGGATGCGTGAGGTGAAGAACATCGCGAGGAGCGCGGCGAAGGCGAGGATGGCGACTGCGGCGCGCAGACCGTCGATCCTGGCATCTTCGTTGGCGTCGAGTGCCGCCTGAGCCACCTCCTCGCTCGTGCCCGCTTCGTCGAGCGCGGACTCGAGCTCGGCGTCCGACAAGAACGGTACGCCGCTTTCGAGTTCGACAGTTGCCTGGCTCTTGACCTCGGCCGGGATATCCGGATTCTGCTCCACGCTGGAGAGGAAGGACGTCGTCATCGCGGCGATCAGGATCGACCCGGCGAGCGCCGTACCGATCGAGGCGCCCAGGTTGGTGACGGAGTTCTGGACGCCGCCGACTTCCGCGCTCTGTGCTTCCGGCACCGCGGACACGGTGACCGACCCGAGCTGGGACGCCAGCGCGCCCATGCCCAGCCCGATCAGCAGCATGGGGATGGTGACGATCTCCGCACCGGCGTCCGCGTCGAGCGCGGCCATCAAGACCACCGCGCCCGCGAACAGCGCGAAGACCCCGAGCCGCACCACCCGCCGCGGCGAGACGTGCGGGAGGTATCGGGGGATCAGGACGGCGGCTGCCAGCAGTGTCACGGACAGCGGTAGCAGGCGAGCACCGGTCTGGAGCGCGGACAGGCCCAGGGCCACCGACAGATAGAGCGGTACGAGGAAGAAGACGCCCATCTGAACCAGGTACTGGAAGAAGAACATCGTCAGTCCGCCGGTGAGCTGCTTGTTCTGCAGCATGGCCGGGTCGACGAGCGGCTCCCTGCGCCGCTCCACCATGCGGGCCTCCCAGCGGAGGAAGAGCCAGACCAGCAGAAGACCGGCCAGCATCAGCCACACGACCAGCGAGACCCCGAGCCATGACGGCGCGTCGGGCTTCGGCTTGAACCAGCCCCATTCGTCGGAGCGGAGCACACCGTAGACGAACACTCCGAGCCCGAGCGCGGACAGCAGGGCGCCGACCAGATCGATGCGGGGGCGTTCGCCGACCGGCGCGTCGGCGATACGGCGGGCGAGGACCAGGATGCCGAGCACCATCAGGACCTCTCCGGCGAAGACCCACCGCCAGGAGAAGTAGGTCGTCGCGACACCCCCGATGAGCGGCCCGACCGCGATCGCCACGGCCCCCGCGGCCGCGACCAGACCGTAGGCGGCGGGACGGCGTTCCGTGACGAAGTTGCCTGCCACGAGCGCGACGATCGCGGGCAGGATGAGTGCCGCCCCGATTCCCTCCAGGAACGACCAGCCGATCAGCAGCACCGTCAGGTTCGGTGAGAGCGCCGTGGTCAGGGAGCCGCAGCCGTAGATGACACAGCCGATCATGAACGCGCGTTTGCGGCCGATCAGCGCCCCCACCTTGCCGCCGGGGATCATGAACATCGCCATCACGAGGGTGTAGGCCGTGATGGCGCCCTGGACACCCGTCACCGTCGTGCCCACGTCTTCGGCCACCGTCGCGATCGAGACGTTCATGACCGAGCTGTCCAGCGCCATCAGGAACTGACCGGCCGCGAGTGTCAGCAGGACGATGCGCGCCTTTGGTGGACTCTCGGCGGCTTTTGTCCTAGGTGCCATGCGGGCATCGTCCCAGCCGCCCCGGGGCGCGGATCCCGACTCGCCTCGGAGGTCGACCGGTTGGCGGAGTCACAAGCACCGTCGGTCAGACCCCCCAGGTGCGGAAGTGCCCTGGTGGTCCGACATTGGAAGTAGCGCGCCCGGCCGAACGCGAATGCGGTGGTGCGGGGCAGTACGACCCGAGGGAGTCGACGATGGTCAATCATGCGAGTGGAGCCCGCTCGGGCGGGGCGGTGCGGAGTTCGAAGACCGGTATCGGGAGCGGCTGGCTGGTCTTCGCCGCCGTCCTGATGGTCTTCGGCGGCCTGATGATGATCTTCGAGGGCATCGCGGCCATCGCTGAGGACGACGTGTTCGTCACCACCCGCAACTACGCGTACGAGTTCGATCTCACCTCATGGGGCTGGATCCATCTGATCGTGGGCGTGCTCATCACACTCGCCGGTGCGGCCCTCTTCCAGGGCGCCACCTGGGCCAGGGTCGTCGGCGTGGCAGTGGCCGGCCTGGCCATGCTCGCGAACTTCCTGTGGATTCCCTACGCGCCGTTCTGGGCCATCGTTCTGATCGCGATCAACGGCTTCGTGATCTGGGCACTGTGCGCCGCCCCCAGTCCGTCGGAGCGATGAAGTACCACGTGCAGGCCCAGCGCAACGTCTTGCCCGCGCCCGCCGGCCCGTTGACCAGTGTCAAACGGCCCGGACCGGCCAGAGCCCGGCTGATGCACTCGGCCACGCGGGCCTGCGGATGAACGTCTTCGGCACACGGGGGATGGCGAACCGAGCTGCGAGCACGGGATCGCCGTTCGGCGTCAGGGCCTCGGCAGCGCCCTCGAGGGCAGAGCCGGTGGACATGGAGGGCATGACACTCACCACACTGGCAGAGCTGCCCGCGGAGTCAAATCGAGAGGCAGTTCGATTCCTCCACTCCGCCGCGGCGCGGCTCAGGTTTCGGACGACACGGTCACAGGCGAATGACGACCAGGGCCGTGTCGTCGGTGCTGCCGGTGGGTGGGAGGAGGTCGTTCAGGAGGGCGTCCGCCAGGGTCTCGGGGGCGGCTCGGCCGTGGCGGGTCAAGGACGCGGCGAGGCGGGACAGGCCGGTGTCGATGTCCTCGTGACGGCGTTCGATCAGACCGTCGGAGTACAGGACCAGCGTGGCGCCCTCGACGAAGGCCGTACGGGCCTCCGGCCGCGGGACGTGCTCGGGGCGCGCGCCGAGAGGCGGATCGGTCGCCCGGTCGAGAAAGGTCACGGTGCCACCGGGGTGGAGCAGGACGGGTGGAGGGTGGCCCGCGCTGCTGTACGTGAGGGTGTGGGTGTCCCAGTCGATGTAGATCTTCACCACCGTGGTCGACTCCGCACCGTCGACATGGCGGGCGTACAGGCCGAGGGCTTCCAGCGCCCGGGCCGGGCCGTCGGCGACGCGGGCGGCCGCGCTCAGTGCGCTGCGCAACTGCCCCATGACACCGGCCGCTTCCAGGCCGTGGCCGACGACGTCGCCGACGGCGACCGCGATGCGGTCGCCGGGCAGGTCGACCAGGTCGTACCAGTCGCCGCACACGTTCAGGGTGCCGACGGCGGGCCGGTAGCGGACGGCTGCCCTGTGGTGCCCGACCGGCATCGGGGCGGGCAGCATCGCCGCTTGCAGGGACAGGGCGACCTCGCGTTCCCGGGCATGGGCCAGACGCAGGCGCTCGTTGACTTCCTTCAGTTCGCGGGAGCGGGTGTAGAGCTCGGCCTCCAGCACGCGGGCCCGGGTGCTGTCGCTGGCCGCCTCGCCACGGGCGCGCATGAGCTCGGTGACCTCCTCCACCCGGTGCACGATCAGCACCACGCGCCCGTCCGGGCCCAGCACGGGTGCGTTGACCGGGCTCCAGAAGTGCTCCACCCAGTGCCCGGGCCGCTCGCGATCCTCGATGTCGTAGCGCAGCAGCGCCATCGTGTCCCGCTCGCCGGTCGCCACCACACGCAGCATCGACTCCCGGGTCTCGCGCATCCCGGCCGCCGCCGGGTCGTTCGGGTTCTCGGGGAAGACGTCGAAAATGTAACGGCCCAGCAGTTGCTCGCGCGTGCGCCCGGCCAGCCGGAGGAAGTCCGCGTTGGCGTCGGCGTACACCAGGTCGGGGGTGAGCAGAGCCACCATGCCCGGCAGGGCGTGAAAGACCGCCGCGTAGTCGATCTGCGGTTTCCTCATGCACTGCCCGCCTCGGTGCCGACCGTCACTTTGCTGATGCCCCACGATAGGAGCAGCGCGCCACAGAACCGGGCCACCGCTCACCACGGACACCTGCGGTCACCTGGGCGGCCCCGTCATGAGGGCGCGGTGCCCGTTCCGGTGCCGCTTTCCGGAAGACGTCGGTGCGGCGGACTTCCGGGGCTGGTCACTCGCGTTCCATGTGGCGATACGGCTGCGGTCGCCCGGGTCTTGGCCCGGGCGTAGTAATGCTTCAAACCGAAGGAAGACACGTAGAAGGTCCAGGGAACGCTCGTGGCGATCGCCCCAGTGATGGGACGTGCCCGGGTGGTGTCCGCCGCGCGCCATCGGCGAAGCCTTCGGGCTCGAACTCAGCACTGAGGACGAACAGCGCCAACGCGACCGGTGCCGCCTCTGAGTCCCCCCTGCCTTCGGCTGGAACTCACAGGCAGTCCACCGGGGTCCTACACCGGCGGGTGCGCTCGCGCTATTTCGTGCGGCGCCCGTCGCCCGAGCATGACGAGACAGGGAGTCGGCTGGGCTCGGGGCCGGGTCGGCGGTAGAACCCAAGGGCGGCGAACAGCAGCCCACGCAGCTTGTGACGGCAGCGGGCTCTTTCGCCAACCCGGCGTACAGAACCGTCACCCATGGTGTTCTCTGGTCATCGAGGACGCGCCGTGACTCACTTCCGGCTGCAGGCGGAAAGTACCCCGCCGGACCACTGCGCCTGTCAGGTCGCAGGTTGAGTGCCGAACACTCCGGATCGGCACGGGATGCTGTGGGGTGCCTCATGACGAGCGGCCGGCCTGCTCCTTCCTGATCGGGAGCAATGTGGGGATGGGGTTAGCTCGTTCACCGAGGGGAGCGGTTGCGTCGCGGCCGGGTGGCCGGTTTCGCCTTCGGCGTCTCCCTGCACCGGCGGGCGCACCGACAGCCTTCGCCGACACCGGCGATCTCGCCGGACAACTCGCAGCACTTCTCGCCTCCCTGAGCTTCCTCCTGGTCTAACGGCGCCGTCCTGCTGGAGCCGACGCTGGAAGACCTCGACCGGCGAATCACCACCTGTGCCGTGCTGAGCCTCACGGTGATCCGGATGCTGCCCGTCGCGCTCTCCCTGGCCGGGGTCGGCCTTGCCCTCGGCCCCCCGTTGGCCCCCTCCCACGGACATAAAGGCCCCTTGCTCAGACGGATCATCCCGGCTGCTGATGGCGGTCAGGCTCCTCAGCAGACTCGCCCGCGCCGCCGAGTCAGCCAGCCAGCCGAAAGGCATGCCACATCAACTGCGCTCGGCTCCGGAGGCCTTGGTGTCCTCGAACGGGTCCCGCCCGCCGGATCATTCCTCGAACCGCTGGCCCTCATGGACCGGTCTCTCACCCACCGGTTCAGGGTCCGGGGCCGGCGGCACGACCACCGCCTGCGAGCGGATGGCGTTGATCGCCTCGACGAGTTGGTCACGCAGCATCTGGCAGAGCCCGGCCCGCACCTCCGGATCCCAGGCCGGTCTGACTGCACCGCTCATACACGCCTCCGCCGGGCACGCCTGCCCCGAATCTTGTCTGTCCCGCTGTCGATGGACATGCCCAGGCGCTGTGTGGCGGCGACATCCGGCCAAAGCCTCAGCTCGCGGCGAGCCCCCTCACCCCGACAATGCTGATCACCAACGGACACCTGCACCACGTGCCCTCCTCTGCCGCAGACAGTGATCAACGTGCCGTAGTGCCATACCGTCCCAACGACGCCATCTCGCTCCCGATGGCCCGCCGAAAGAGTGACTTCAGCCCTGCTCACCCCGGAATGTCGGCTACTCCGACAGGGATCCGGATCCCCCAATAGCTCGCGCACAGCGGTATGTGGTCCGTACGGACGAGACGCGATCAACCGCCCGGAGCGGTGCGTGCGTGCCCGCAGGCGCCATGAGGGCTCGGCTGCTCGGAGTCCGCGCTGCGTCGGAAGAGTTGACGTCCACGAGAACGGGAGGCACCCGCCGGTGCCCGTCAGTGGCGCGATGGCGGTCCGGTGCGCGCGGCGCCCCGGCGGACCGGGCCGGCCGGACCCTGGTACAGGTGCCGTTCCAGCCAGTCGGCGGCGGCCCGGCGGAACAGGCGCCGGTTCTCGGCACGCAGGAAGTCGTGGCCTTCGTCGCGCAGGGTGAGCAGTTCGGCGTCGATGCCCCGTTCACGTGCGGCGCGCACGAACTGCCGGGACTCCTCCGGCGGCACGTTGGTGTCGTGTTCCCCGTGGACGGCGAGCAGCGGGACACGGAGCGCGTCAATACGGCTCATCGGGGGGCGTCCAGTACCGCGTCACGCCACTCGTCCGCGCCCATGGCGGCGTACTCGGCCCCACGCCTGTAGGACGGCTGCCAGTAGCAGTGGTCCCGATGAATGCCGTCGGGTTCGACGACCCGCACGGTGGCGGGCGGAAGTTTGCGCACCCCGTTGAGGACGGTGTGGGGCGCCGGAACCGTGGCGTGCCAGCTCATGTAGTAGTGGAGTGCGACCGGATCGAGTGAGGTGTCCACGTCTCCGGCGGCCAGGAGCGCGGGCAGCGTCGAGGCGAACCGCAGCCGGCCCGGTGTCCGGGCCAGGTACAGGGGTTTGATGCCGAGCCGGTCCCGGGCGAGGACGACCCGGCCGGTGCGGTGCTCGACGAGGGCGAACGCGAACATGCCGCGGAAGTGCTCGACGCACACGGCGCCCCACTGCTGGTAGGCCTTGAGCACCACCTCGGTGTCCGACGTCGACTCGAACCGGTGCCCCAGCTTCTGCAACTCCTCGCGAAGTTCCGGATGGTTGTACACGCACCCATTGAAGACGCCGGTGACCTCCCCCTGGGCGTCGGTCATCGGCTGGGCCCCGCGGTCCGAGAGGTCGATGACCTTCAGTCGCCGGTGCCCCAACGCGACCGGGCCGCATGCCCAGGTGCCCTGCCCGTCGGGTCCGCGGTCGGCGACCCGATCGGTCATGCGTGCCACGGCCGCCAGGTCGGCTCGCCCGCCGTCGAAGCGAATCTCGCCGCTCAAGCCACACACGACGTCTCGCCTCCCCTCCGCGGACCGGCGACGACGTGCGAGGGCACGGGCGTCGGGGCGCGGCCACCGGTCGGGGGCTGGGTGGTGGTACGAGACATCACGAAACCCCTTCTGACGACGAAGCCTCTCCTCGAACGCCGTTCGTCTCAGGGGGGCGGCGACTGCCCGGGCCGACGCGACACGCCGACCGACGACCGGGGGTCGGTGCGGGAGGAGGAACGACCCGGTACGACGGCGGAGCTGAACCTGCGCCCCGGCGACACCGTCCTGCGGTGTCCGTGGGCGCCAGGCTCGCGGTGTACGCATTTCCCGCGGGTCTCGGCGATCAGCATGTCCACGCAGCGCAGCAGATCCTCCCCCTGTGCCGCGCGACGCATGCGATGCGCGGCGCTTCCGTCCGCGAGGGTCGCCTCGGCCAGCGCCCGGACGGTCTGCCAGTCCCCCTGACCCTCCAGCGCGGGCCGCAGTCGTGTGAGGAGCTTCTGTACGACCCGGGGCGCGGGCGCCTCCTGGTGGGTCTCGGGGTCCACCAGCACGCCCTCCAGGCCCGAGCGGGCCGCACGCCACGACGCACCCCGCAGCCACTCGTGCCGGCCCCCGCAGGCCGGGGCGGCGTGCCCGTCCAGCCGTTCGAGCGCCGTGGCCACCAGGGCGCGGAAGAGCCCGGCGATGAGCACGACGGTCTCGGGGCGCGGGCAGGCGTCGCACACGCGCAGTTCCAGTGTCGGCAGATGGGCCGAGGGGCGGACGTCGTAGTAGATCATCCCGGCGTCGCTGATGACCCCGGACCGTACGAACTCGTCCACCACCGCGTCGTACTCGGCCGCGCCGGAGTAGCAGCCGACCGGCCCCGCGGTGGGCCAGCGCTGCCACAGCAGGGTGCGCCAGCTCGCGTATCCCGTGTCGGTGCCCTGCCAGAAGGGCGAGCTGGCGGAGACGGCCAGCAGGACGGGCAGCCACGGCGAGACCTCGCACATGACGCGTACGGTGGTGTCGCGGTCGGGCACGTCCACGTGGACCTGGGCACCGCATATCAGCTGCTCGTCGGCGACCTTGCGGTACTCCTCGGCCATGTGGCGGTAGCGGGGGTCTGAGGTCAGGTGCGCCGACACCCCGGGGGCCAGGGGGGCCGTGCCGGCGGCCACGACGGCCAGCCCCAGCGAGGAGGCGGCCACGTCGAGTCGCCGTCTCATCGTGGTGAGATCCGTGTACAGCTCGTGCAGGGACGTGTGCACTGCGCTGTTCGACTCGACCGTGCACTGATGCAGTTCGGTCTGGAAGGTGTTTCCGGCAGCCCTCCGCAGGATCGCGTCGGCTCGCGGTACGAGCAGGCCGCTCTCGACCTCGAGGATGTGGAACTCCTCCTCCACTCCGATGCGCATGGTCACGTTCACTCCTCGGGAATCCGAGCACCTGCCGTGGGGAGGTGACGACCCGGCCCCGGGCGGGGGGGGTATGCGATGTGCCTCTGAGTTCCACTCTCGGCCAGGTGAGCCCGCACCGCACGTCCGCCGGCTGCGTACCCATGCCCGCCGTGCCGTCGCCGCCTGCCCCGTCCTCGCCCTGCACACGGACGACGACCGGACCTGACCGGCAGGCGTCCCTGCCGACGTACGACCTCCTCTCGTCGGTGGGCCGCGAAGCGCGGCTCATCCCAACGAAAGGATGTAGCAGTGGGCACTGACAGCAGCTGATGGGTCATCATGGCGCTACGCCCCGGTCGAGTCGCCACCAGGCCAGTAGCGCCCACGTTGTTGGGCAATCACAGGGCAGCGAGCCCGAGGCAGCTCAGCTGGGCGAACACCCTTTTCAGCTCCCGAGCGGTTCACCATGCCCCTCTCCGCCAGCCCTCACGCGGCGCGTGACCGTCCGTCTATCACCTGCGGAGACAGCCCCCGGTTACGCCGAGCGGAGCTCTGCCGACGAATGGCGAAAAGCAGCGGAAGCGCACTCGTAGCCATGGTGCGCCGGAGCCGCCCCTTCGCACCGTGGTTCTGGGGCCATGACCCGGGAGTGTCACAGGGGTGGAAGGCCCTGGTAGGCACGGATCAACCCGCCGCCGCGACGCCTCGGCCAACCGCGCGCCACCCTCCGGCGCAGCACTTCTCGGACCGGACGCGACCAGCGCCGGTGACAGACAGCGGTCACACCGGAAACGTGTGGGATCTCCACAAGGCGACAGCGTGAGCGGCACCACTGTTCCGCAAAGCACCCGACTGCCTGCCAATCAGCAGCCACCGACGCTGACGCGTTTTACAAGGTCAGCGCACCCTTCCCCGCGGTTTCAACGGCACCGGCGGAAGTTCCGGTGCGGGCAGGGGGGCACCGTCGTACCCCTTCACCTCCCCGAACCGGGAGCCTTCCATCCAGTCCTGACGGGCCTGAACGATCTCTTCCTGAGATCGCCCGATCCAGTTCCAGAACATAGCGGATCCTGCGCGCATCAGTGCAGGTCAGCGATGTTCCGAACCGGTGAGGGTCAGCAAGCTGCCAGCATCGGTCGTGGAGGAGTCAGCAACCATGGGTTCCGCTGTCTTGGTTCGTGGGATGGGGTCGTTTTTCAAGGAGTGTGAGCATCCGCGGTCGCGGTGGTCGAAGTGCTCTCACTCGTACAAGATCCGGTATCGGTC